>CAVPYZ010000005.1:0-228593 GCA_963710165.1 uncultured Alphaproteobacteria bacterium | reverse complement strand
TCTGCTGGATTAGCTCTCTGACTGGTTTCAACACAAATTCCGGATATCGGATTACCCAGGACTTATAGGGTCAAGAAGAGTTGTATCTTGACAATCCGAAGTCGTTACTAACTCTGCTGTATCTGCACATTCTGTACTTTCACGTCCGTAAAATATATCTTCACGCGCGACAGCAGGAGGAGCAGGGCAGGGGTAACGCCCATTGACGGTTAAAAACTCTGTTATTTCACTAATAAGTAATTGAGTGTTTTGTTGCGTAGTTAACTCAGCCTGATTTTTTAGGTACAAGTTATAGAGAGGGGAGAACATCGCAATCAATAAACCAAAGATAAGAATAACAAATGTTAGCTCTATTAAGGTAAAGCCCGCATTATTCTTTTTATTATTATTTTTTATATTAGACATTTTTTTCCTATCATATTTATCCTATGGGGGCGGGGGCTCTTTACAAATTATTTTACCTGCTACATCAACACCAACAGCCAGTTCGTTAGTGCCGCATGTAAATGGTGTGAATGGTGTGAATTTGAAACATTGTGCATCATTATTGGAAATCCCTATAACAGCTGAATTCAAACTGTCGCATCCCATTCCGGAACCGGCAATAATAGAGGGTGTAAAGCATATTCCGGCGTCAAGTCCGTTTGTATCACATATTGTTGCCGCCATAGCGCCGACCTTGACCGGTTCCATCAACAAGAATATCTCCTCCAACATCAACACCGGCAATTTTATCACCACCTGGCGTCAGCAACCCATCCATGGGGTCATCAGTTCCAAAACCAAAACGCTGATAAGGACTATATACATTATCTGATTGCACATTACCCGGACGGGTATTTGAAAAAAGTTTATAGGTATCTGCACGCACAGAATAGACAATATCATCATAGAAATCCGCGCCCGCACCGCCTGCATCGAAATCTTCTGCATTTGTATAAAATAAATTATTGTCCGGATCTAGATTCGATCTAACACAGTTAACGCCGTCTAGCGCTGTACCATCGCAATCCCCGGCACTTGCACCTTGCGCTGTATAAGCGCCGTTTCCAGAAGGTCCGTGAGAGATGAGTAAAACGTGACTACCATTATCAATAACATTTTGAGCAGAAGCCCAATCGCCGGAACCACTAGGCATACAAAGATCACCAATTAAGTTGACAGGATCAGAATTTCACTACGGCAAGACCGATATAAGGACTGCTTGCTCTTAAAAGAGCCGGATGGCCGCTGTGTATTTGGAGTTGTAACATCCGTATTGGACGGATTAAAAAATTCGCTCTCCCAATTGATAAATCTGGTATGTATTCCACTCACCCGCAGTATTGTTACATGTCGGCGCGCCGATAGGGCTATTTGCATTAAAATTTATTGGAGTGGTTGTGCGACTTGCCAAAGATGATAGTGCAGGTGGATCTTGTTCGATATCATAAGCACCTATATTCACCATATATTTAGAGACGACATACGTAGATTTATTATTCCACCCATCTAACGCTTGCCCGGCATTTAAACCTAATGTCCTTGTTGGAATTGATCCCATGAGTACAGTTTGATCTACCTCATCAATTTCATCCTCAAACGCATCACAATTTTGAGTACCAAAATCATCTAAAAATACATTATCAGTCGAACTTGCTCCATCATATAAATCATTCCCAGAGGCATCTGTACTTATAACTACATAAGTTTCCGCAGGGCAGGGTAAATGACCGTTTATTTCGTAATATTCCTGTAAGGCTGCTTCGACGTTATAAAAACTCTCTTGCGTATCAACAATTGCTTTCCCCTGTGTGAAGGTGCGATATTGCTGAATAAACGGAGTCGCAATAAGCCCTACAACGATCAATACAATGACCATTTCCAGAAGCGTAAACCCTTTTTCTTTGCTATTTTTTGTACACATATATTTAAAATACCACTTATTCTTCTAAAATTATAATGCGAAAAGATAAAATTTCACTTAAATTTTAAGTTATTTCGTAAAAAAAAGACCAGCAATCTTTAGATTAATATATATTATAACAAAATTTTTTATTATAGAGCCAATTTGAAACCAGAGAGATCATTTTTGTGTTTAAAGAATTTACAACAAAGACCATTTATCTTTATTAGTGGCCGTCACTATTTTTAATTTGAAATTATCGTATTCATTTTTATTTAATACTATAGGAGCTAAAAGCTTAAATTGCAGAGACTGCCCAGCTGGAAATTGACTGTAAGCTTTAGTCTGCATTGTATCTATTAACTCGTTTTTTGAATTATAAAGCGAAAGCTCAAATAAGACGTCATACCATGTGTAAGGAGTATTATTTGTAAGTTTTCCCATTGCGATCGCTTGCACACCATAATTATCCGTTTTAAAACGAATCGAAGTTTCCGATATAGACATATCTTTCAGGTATGGAGCAAACTCAACATGCGTATAATGATATTTTATTTGCGGAAAAAAAATGAACAGCATGAGTACCGCTAAAAAAGATAGAAGGAAGATATTTTTATGCTTTTCAAAAACTGTTTGACGTGATCGGCAATACGGACACATCTTGGCGCTATCGTCAATTTCCTTCGTACACATTATGCATTTTTTAGACATGTTAAAAGATACGATCTTATTATGTTTTAGTCAAAATTTTTTATAAAAAAGACATAAAAAATGCAAAGCACAGTAAATTCTCTAATAGAATTATGCAATACTTAATTTTAACTTCTGCATTGTTTTTTTATCATTTGGCGTTTTTCTCCCACTTGTCCCAATATTTATGAGAAGCTGTATCGATATCTAAAATTGTTATTGGTTTGCCATTATCTAATGCAAATAAAACATCTTCATAAATAATGTCTAATTCCCCATCGCCACAAATGATGTGGGCTTTATTATTGACTTTTTCTGACCGATAAAATTTCCGGCTCTATTGCACTTATCTTCTCCACATTTCGAAGTACTTCATCATTTTCCCAGCTGAGAAATTCTAAAAAAGTACACCCTTTCAACTCTAGCAATAATTGAATCACCATCTTTTGAAAAAATATGTCTCAAATATTCAATTTCTATTGTTAGCTTTATGTTGGGCAACTCTCCTTCTACCTGAGTTATACTTCCATCACTAAAGCAATTCCATACATCGATGTAATCGGGAATTTTATTTTTTTTATATTCCATTATTAACATTTCTCTTTATCAGTCTGATTATTTCAATAATATTTAAAAAGAATGTATTCTACAATAAATTAAACGCTACATTTATCCTTAGCCGGTATCACCATTCTCTACGTGGTCATTGGACTGCCACACTATTGCTTTGGAGGTCTTCGGTACCCTCAAAATGTGATCCGCAGTTTAATTGTCACTTGTCCAAGATATAACAATTTTTTACTGCATCAAATATACCGGGTTCTACCGAAAGCTTTCGTCCCGACTGGGACAAAACGCAATCTCACTGACTTGGTTGTAACATTGCGAACTTATCTCTTATCGATCTTTTATGCATACATGGCTCTTCTCCTGTCGCAGGGTTAAAACAGAACAACTCGCCCGTTTGCAGCATTTGGTGCATGATAACAGCGAGTTTACGCGCGACTGCAATTCTTGCCTTTTTCATGCCGGAGCGTTTAGCAATTCTCAGCCCCCATGCTTGCAGCGAGGAGGGCTTCTTCACACGGGTGAGAATGGAATTGGCGGCCTCGTATAGTTGATGCCTGATAACACGATCACCGCGCTTGGATATTCGGCCATTGTAATCCATATCACCAGATTGCCTGCGCCTTGGCGTTAGACCAAAATATGCGCCAACACTTTTTGATTTTTCAAACCTGTCAGCATCGTAAACAGCTAAAACAAAGTTTGCAGCAGTCATCGGGCCAACCCCTGGAATACTCATGAGAATACGGCAATCTTGGCAAGCGTAAGCATGATCGAGAACAAGCTCATCCAATTCGTCAATTTTCTGCTTTAACATGCGCAGCATCTCAAGCTGTATTTGCAGAGGTGGGGCAAGGGCTGTCCCTTCGTCAATAATCTCTTGAATACGGCTCTCGAAGGCAACACCCGCAATGCCTTTAATTATAATGCCAGTTGTCTTGAGCATACCGCGGATCTGATTAACAACATCGGTGCGCATACTGACCAGATTGCTACGTGTGCGGAAGAGGGCGCGCGATTTATGGTTTTCGAAACTCTTGATTGTCACTTCTTTGTACCAGTTACACCGCATTATCTGCGCTATGCCTTGAGCATCGTTTTTATCAGTTTTATTCATCTGTAACCTTAAAACACCATGCGCATGGTATGCATCAATACAAATGGCTGGCAGTCCCATATCGGTCAAGCCATGCCAATGCCACGTTGAAAGATGTCCGCTTTCCAGGCCAATCTTTTTAGCATCTGGCGCATATTCTATAACGGTTTGTCCAATTGCTTCGGGTGTTGAGGCGCAATGGCCTTCCCAAAGTTTTTCTCCATCACGATCAACAACGCAAACATGCGTTTCTTCTTGCGACACATCTAATCCAACATATTGTTCCATTTTTTTATCTCCATTTAATTGTTAACAGGTTGTCTCCATCGACAATACAACATCCCAAAAGGAAAGCGCGTTGTCATACTTCGCACCTATTAAGCTAAATGTGATAATGTATATTATGTAAACTATAATATACTATTGACTATATAAAACTTTATAAATGATCTGCATACCGTTGGTCGGGTTTCTATCTTCATAATTTACACAAGCTGTATGGTGACCTGGCTCCAAATCTCCGCTAGCCCAGTTTCTAAATGTTGGAACAGTCTCATCAATTGTACCGGCAAATGGTGTTTGAATATTCGAACCTCCTTTTTTCGGCATATTTCCACCGGGATTATTAACGCCCAGCTTTTCATTTAAATGCAGACAGAGGTTTTCATTTACTATTCCTATTAAAATCAATAAATCAGGCGCCGGATCAACGCCTATATTTTCAACATACCATGCCGCACTATAACGCGGCTCTCTATAAGCAGGAAAAATTAAATCCAGATTTTGATACGGTTTTGCAGACCATTGACCAACATTTGCTCCATTTGGATGAAACATATGACACGAGAAGTCTGTGGGGCTATTGGGATTGGTGTAATCTGTGTCTGACCCGTCAAATGGTGACCGTTCAAAGCTGATTTCTGTTATCTCACAACCTCTTGCCTGAAGGCGTATTAAGTTTTGTTTTAAAAGCGAAAAAAATTGTAATATTTGTGATGCTTGTAGGCTTAACTCACTAGATTGAGCTTTATTACTATTTCCCATATTAGAAGAATTTGTTACAGCATAAGATAATGCCGCAAATAACGCGACAGCTACCAGAATAATGAACAGCACATTGCCGCCTTCTTTTTTTTGATAATTTTTAACGAGGCTATTCATATGTATAAGGTAAACATAAACCTATAAAAGAAAAAGATTTTATGACGAAATTTCCTTTAATATCTTAGGATCCAGTTTATATATTTTACTGCAAAATTCGCATGTCATTTCAATTTTGCCGTCTTTTCTCATAAAATCAATGTCTTCATCGGGAAGTGACTTTACAATATTGATCACACGATCCATACCGCACCGACATTCATGCTGTACGTCTGTTGTGTCATACACACGTACGCCCTCCTCATGAAACAGACGGAATAATAAATCCTGCGAGGACAGATCATCCGATAAAAGCTCATCATCTGTGGCGCTTTGCATGAAAATCATCGCGCGGCGCCAATCATCCTCATGTGTATTACTTAGGATTACATCTTCCTCTTCCGGCATTTTTTGCAACATAATCACGGTTGCATGCCACTTATCATCTCGAAGGCCGACCGCCATTTTAAACGCTGTTTCTATTTGTTCCGATTGTTTGAAATATTCCTGAACACAATCGACGAGCGATGCACCATTTAACTCCACAATACCTTGATAGCGTTCTTCTTCCCCTGCTCTATCAACTGTGAATGCCAGATACCCCTTTCCTAAATATTGCGCCAAATGATTTTGAGAGCTTTCGGGAACAGACATAGCGGCAAGCTGCAGCCGCGCTTGCTCCACTCTTTCTTCATCGAAAGCGGCGCATGTTCTGACATTCGCAGGCGATGTGACGTCCGAAACCAGCATTTTGACAGGGCCGTCACCTTGAGCTTGTAATGTAAGAGACTCCGTCGAACTTCAACATAGATGTCAGTGCCAGAACCAGAGTTGTACTCTCTGCCACTAAATGTGACACAGGTTTGGGGTAATTATGGGCAGATATAATCTCATCTAAAACACCCGAGATTTTAACGACGCGCCCCCTTAAATTAGAGTTTTCGAGTTGAAACGGTAAAATAATATTATCGAGTGTCATAGGCTTATTTTATAGCTAATTTCTTAAGACTTTATTTTATAGCCGGAGCTGAGCATTTTATAACAGAGTGTAAATAATGCGATATTGATAAATATTAACAAAAAGAACCCAAAGATCAAATCCCCTTCACTATGGCCGATGAAACCATAACGAAACCCGTCAATCATATAGAAAAACGGATTGTAGTGACCTAAAAATTGCCATACAGGGGGCAGTGTACTCATCGCATAAAATGTTCCGGATAGAAATGTGAGGGGTGTTACAACGAAATTTGTGACTGCGGCAATATGGTCAAACTTTTGCGACCAGATACCACCGGCGATGCCTAAACCCGATAACATCATCGTGCCAAGAACCGCATAAACGAAAACGGCTAAAAAACTATGGATGCTGATCGGTACGAAAATGGAAATGACAAGTCCCGCCACAACACCAACAATTAATCCTCGGAAAATACCGCCGAATAAAAATCCAAATAATAACTCCCCTGCGGAAAGTGGCGGCATTAGTAAATCAACAATATTTCCCTGTACCTTGGCAATCACCAAAGAGGAGGATGTATTGGCAAATGCATTTTGTACCATGCTCATCATTAAAAGACCCGGTGCAAGGAATAACAGATAGGGCGTGTCCCCTACACTTCTGGCAACCCCGCCGAACGCCAAAGCAAAAACTGTATAGAACATTAATGTTGTTACGACGGGCGCAACAACCGTTTGAGAATAAACCGCAAGAAAGCGACCGATTTCCTTTTCAATCAGGGTTTTAACACCAATCCAGTTTACCCCGGTAATTTTACGTCTGTTCAAGTTTACTTTTATCATTAGAATTACTTAGCATGTGAAGCTGAAAAGTCATCCAACATATTTAAAAAAAGATTATAATTCCTAAATGGCATTCCCTGATAAACATAAGTCGACACAGAAAAAGAAGAAGCAACCGCGCAAAATTACACCAACTTATTTAAAGAATAGCGGGCTATATTATTTGCAGCGCTATATTGCCAGTTCATACCAGTTTGAACGCGCCATGCGCCGAAAAATTGATCGTTCCTGTTACGTACATACCGATCAGGACAAAGAGGAATGTTATACGTGGCTGAGTGCGGTTACAAAAGAATTTCAAACTCTGGGTTATCTGAATGATGATGCCTACCTAAAAGGTATGTTGCAGTCGTTGCGTTTTTCAAAGGGATTATCATCGCGTATGATATTGGTCAAAATGCGCGATAAAGGGTTTTCAGAGGCGGATGTCATGCCTGTCTTACAAAAACTGGAGGAAGAAAACCAACAGATCAACGGGGAACTAGAAGCAGCAAAACGTTTTGCACAAAGAAAAAAGCTGGGACCGCATCATCCCGTTCCCCCGCGTAAAAGTTATGAGAAGCAATTGGCAAGCATGGCACGCGCCGGTTTCTCTTATGATATTTGTAAACGAGTTCTTGAAGATGATGCTGACGATTAATGAATTGTTCTATCGCCGTTTTCTTCCGTTTTGTTTTTAACCAATAAACCTTCTTTCATCTTATTGGTCGTCTCAGCGGCTTTATTTTTGAGTCCTGCATTACTTTGTTTTGCGACACGCTTGGCCGGAAAAACAAGTATTGCCGTCGTACCAACCCCTTTTTTGGAAACCAGATCCAGACGTCCGCCGTGAAGTTTAATCAGAGAATCAACCAGTGTCAGCCCCAGACCTGTGCCCGTACCATTCCATCCTGCTTGCATCGGCTGGTTACTATTAAACGGCGCCAAGGCATTCTTGATTTCATCTTCATCCATACCGACACCCGTATCGGTGATCGATATCTTCAAATCTTTCGTTGTCTCGTCAATATCACTAACCAATGTGATTTGACCGTCATTATTAGAATATTTGATCGCATTAGACAGCAAATTCATGACCATTTGTTTAATGCCAAGCTCTTCCCCGACCAGACGCGGATAAATTTTTTCTTTATCAAAAACAACTTTTAAATTTTTGGCTTCGAATTTTGGATCCATCAATTTCAAGCAAATCGGTATAACTTTTTGCAGATCAATCAAACTTTCATTCAACTGACGCTCCCCGACTTCAATGCGTGACACGTCGAGAATATTATTAATAACATCCAGTAATTTTTTACCGCTATCATGTATATCACGTGCATAATCATGATAAGCGTCTTGCCCTATGGGGCCAAAGACCTGGTTTTTGATAATTTCAGAAAAACCGATAATCGCATTTAAAGGCGTTCTTAATTCATGCGACATATTTGCCAAAAATTCTGACTTCGCACGATTTGCCAAATCCGATCTGATTTTTGCTTCTTTAAGCTCTTCTTCCGTTTCTTTTCGAGAAGAAATGTTCTCCATACTTCCTTCAAAATAGAGAAGATCGCCCTCCTCGCTTTTAACAGCACGCATATTTTCACTGATCCAGACAGGCTTCTGATCTTTACATTTTACTTGCAGCTCTATGTTCATCGCCTGATTACTAGATGACACTCGTGAAAGAAACGCATCACGTGCATGCATATCTGTATAAATCGCCTCATTGGCATTTTTGACAGATCGTAATAGCTTCTCCGGCGTTTCATAGCCCAATATTTTTGCCATTGCAGGGTTCACACTTAAAAAATGCCCTTCCGGCGTAATTTGATAAATACCGCCCGCTGCGTTTTCAACGATTGTTCTGTATTTTTTCTCTGCCTCACTTAATGCACGTTCGGCGCGACGACGCTCTTCAACATCCGTAATTGTCCCAACGATGCGCAGCTCGCCTTTATCATCGTGGCGTAACATGGAAATTTTAAGTTCAATCGCGCGGAATGTGCCGTTATGGGTGCGTATTCTGGTATAGGAATTATACGGATCAATATCCTGACGCATCAAACTATCAAGCTTTTCTTTTTGCTCGACACGGTCTTGCGGATGAAGCATTTCGATAAGGGACTCGCCGATATATCCTTTGCTATCAAATCCTGTAATGCGATGCCACGCCGCGTTTAAAAACAAAATCTCCCCGTTTTTATTCATTTCGAAAATAATGTCTGATACCGCATTCAAAACAGATCGGTTTTCTTTTTCCGACTCACGAATCATTTTATTCAGCTTTTCACGCGTCAAAACCTCGTTATTCAGTTCGAGGTTTTTCATCGCCAAAACACGGTTCATTTGTGCCAGTTTTAAAGATTGTCTCTGGTTGTTACGCACATAAAGCGTTCCGATTAATGTCAGCGTAATACCGAATAACAGCATTAAAAACGGTATTTTCTCCAAGAAGCTTGTGCGCTGATCTTTTTCAAATCTTGCGCTTAATTCGATCGTTTGATCAGCCAGAACCAAAGACCAGCTTTCTTGCGCTTCGCCTTTGTCATCTTTTGAACCTGCTCCGCTGTTTTCATGTACGAGAAGTGGTCGCTTAGAACTGTCTTTAAAATCAATATAGCTGAGAGGAAGATTATGCTTTTCTATAATAGCCGGAATAGTTTGCGACATTGAAACGAACCCCAGAAGCAAAAACTGATTCTCCGCAATCACAACATTTTTCTTTAACACGATAAATGTATCGGGCTGATCTGTACTGGGATTAAAAAACTCTATTTTTGTTTCATCAGGAACAATATCGGAATTCGTTGAGAAGCCACTTGGGGCAGACTTATATTCCTCATAAACACGCCCCTCCGAAGAAAGCTCGATCAACCTTATAGCCTCAAAACTGGCAACATCCGGCAACACGTCTTCAAGTGCGCCGATATTCAATTCACCTTTTTGTTCGATCAATGCGTCAACCATTTCGAATGTTCGTAATAGTTCGCTAAATTCATTTTGTATGAGGGTTTGCGCGCTTTCAGTATTTTCGTAAAACGTCTCCGATTGCATTTCATTGATAAATATAGACAGTGTGAAAAACGCGGTCAGGGTCAGAATAAGACCATTCAAAAACACCATGAACTGTGCCATGTGCGAAGAGAGCCAACCCTTCCCACTATCTTTTGCATCAGATAGCATATTCACGTCCATATATATCAAGACCCCGCGTAATGATAAATTGTTACCCTTATAGTATGGGCTTTTTACTACTTTTTCACAAATTCACTTAAGAGTTTACTAATTTCAACAATTTAAATAAAAAAGTGTATGACTGAAACAATAACATTCCCAGACTTTTTGAAAACCGATATTCGCGTTGGAACAATTCGCGATGTGCAAGATTTTCCCGAGGCCAGAAACCCTGCCTATAAGCTCTTCATCGACTTTGGCGATGACATCGGTATGCGTAAAACATCGGCACAAATTACGAAACATTATAAAAAGGAAGATTTATTGGGAAAACAAGTTGCAGCCGTTATAAATTTTCCTGAAAAACAGATCGGCCCGTTTATGTCGCAATGCCTAACTCTCGGTTTCCCTGATGGAAACGGCGATGTGGTTCTGGTTCAACCGGAAAGGTCTGTTCCCAATGGGGGGCGGATGTATTAAGCATAGATCAGACAGGCAGGCGTATATTTACAAGTAACCCGCCCAGCTCTTTACTTTGACCCAAGCTAATCTTACCACCATGCGCCAGAATGATGTCCATCGCGACGGATAGCCCTAAACCCGCGCCGCCCGTATGTATGCTTCTCGACGTATCAAGACGAACAAACGGTTTGAAAACTTCTTCATATTGGCTTTGCGCTATGCCCTCTCCATTGTCTTCAATCGTTAAAAACAGACGATCTTCCGTCATTTTAAGAGATACTTTTATCTCTGTCGCATAGCGCACGGCATTGCTTAAAATATTTTCAATACATCTTCTGAAATTGACTTTCTGAAGGGGCATGATTGGCTCTATACCCTCTGTTACAAAAGTAATATGGGTTTTTTCTGTTTGGTAGTGACTGATGATATCAGTCATGAAATCTTTCAAATTCACCTCGACTGCGTCCTCCAACTTCTCGCCGCGCGCAAATTCCAGATAGGCATCTACCATTTTTTCCATTTCATCCAGATCAGCAATCATCTGCATCGCTTCTTTTTGATCATCCATCATGGAAAGGCCCAACTTTACACGCGTCAACGGCGTTCGCAGATCATGTGACACACCGGCCAACATTGCCGTTCTCTGCTCTATCTGCCTGCGTAGCCTGCGTTGCATTGTCTCAAACGCTTCCCATGCTTGTCGCACTTCACGCGCACCGCGTGGAGCTCCTAATGAGATTAATCGCCCTTTTCCCATCAGTGACGCTGCGGCGGCTAATCTGCGTATCGGACGAATCTGGTTACGCAAAAATAAAACCGAAATCGCCAAAAGTGAAAATGTTGAAATGACCAAAAGCCCAATAAAAACATAACCCGATGAAGAAAATAGACGCTGTTCGGGCACTGTCACGCGCAGAAACCCATTATCCAGTTGCACCTGAACCGTGACCTCTTCGGTTTCCCAGTCAATAAAAATATTATGCGGCGCATCCAACTTACTTTCCAAAGCCGATTTTAACGGTGCCAGCAATATTTCGCCGTAAAATCCGTATAAAATTTGCGCTGTGGCGGCGTCTACATTCTGTTTTTGATATTGAAAATCAATATCTACGCGCAAATGATCTGCCATGTAATCTGATAGAATAGTTACGAGGTCATCTGAATAATTATTCTCAATCTGATCTGCGATAATGGCGATTTCGCCTGCAACGCTATTCGCCAATCGTCTGGTCACCTTATCCCAATGATTATCCCAGAACAGAGTCACCGCAAATACTTGCGCCAGTATGACCGGCACAACCAAAATCATAATGGATCGCCCCATCAATGTTTGCGGTAAATAATTCCTGATCATCATGATAGTACTCTCAACATATAACCCTTCCCGCGCACAGTTTTTAAATAGCGGGGGTTTGAGGGGTCCTCCTCCATTTTTTTACGCAGACGTGTTACCTGCACATCAATGGCACGCTCAGTTCCACTCATATCACACATATCTGCCAGCCCCTCTCGCGAGACAGGTTGATTGGTTGATTTCAGCAATGCCGTTAATAATTTCGTCTCTAATTCTGTTAGGAAAGAATTTTCGCCGCTCTCCAATTCTAAAACTGAATGATCTGCATCAAACCATAGTGACCCGATTTGAACCTTCTTGACCTGCATTTCTTTGGGAATACGCCTTAATAAGGCTTGTATTCTTAAAGTTAACTCCTTCGGATCAAAAGGTTTTGGCAGATAATCATCTGCCCCTTGCTCAAATCCTTCAATTCTGTTTTCAACTTCCCCCAATGCCGTTAAAAGAATGATGGGTGTTTTATTGCTTTTCGAGCGTAGTTCCTTTGTCAGCTTGAAACCGTTTTGTCCTGGCATCATGACGTCACATACAATCAAATCAATGACGAATTCTTTCAGAATCCGCTTGGCATCTTCGGCATCTTTCGCCTCAATCGCGACAAAATCATTCTTCCATAGATAACGCGCGACCAGCATACGTATACGCTCATCATCATCAATTACCAAAACATGCGGCTTTTCAGAGTAATTCACAGAATTTACTTAATTGTTGTCAGCTTAAATTATTTATAGATATACTATCTTTAACAAACGACTGACAATAAGTGATTGATAATGGCAAGTATAAGTTTTGAAGATAAAGAAGGTTTCATCTGGTATAACGGCGAATTCGTTGAATGGAAAGATGCGCGTGTTCATGTTCTAACACATGGTTTACATTACGCCAGTTCTGTTTTTGAGGGGGAGCGCGCCTATAATGGTAAGATATTTCGCTCCGAAGATCATTCAAAACGCCTGATTAATTCTGCGGATATACTCGGGATGACAATGCCGTTTTCCGTGGAACAGTTGGAAGAAGCCAAATATGAAACGCTGAAACGTAATAATCTGATCGATGCCTATGTGCGACCCGTTGCATGGCGCGGCGGCGAAGAAATGGGTATCTCTGCGCAAAAAGCAAAAACACAAGTTGCGATTGCGGCATGGGAATGGCCAAGCTACTATCCGCCGGAAATTCGTGAAAAAGGAATTAAATTAAAAACCGCGCCGTGGCATCGGCCTTCGCCTGATTGCGCCCCTACGCAAAGTAAAGCGGCGGGTCTTTATATGATTTGCACCATGTCAAAACACTGGGCAGAGGAGCAAGGATGTCAGGATGCGATGATGCTGGATTATCGCGGCAACGTTGTTGAAGCCACATCTGCAAACTTTTTCATGATTAAAAACGGTGTTTTGGTCACGCCGCCGCCGGATTGTTTTTTGAACGGCCTGACCCGTCAAACAATTATCGAACTGGCGCATCAGCATAACATTCCTTTCGAAGAGCGTTTTATCAAACCCGAAGAACTGAAAGATGTTCAGGAAGTATTTTTGACAGGAACGGCTGCGGAAGTGACCGCCGTTGGGCAAATTGATGAGCTGCATTTCACGGTTGGACCAGTCACACGGAAGTTGCGCGAGTCATATGAAGCGCTCGTTTTGGCATAGACTGTAAATTTGCAAAACGGGGTCTACATCATTTATAATATAAAAAAAAGCGAGATGATATGGGCAATTCAGAAATAACTGGCGGTGATGTAGCAAGAAACCTTGATGCGTCTTTACGCGCAACAAGTTTGACTGACAGCGGTAACGACCAATTCAAAGATATGCAGCGTCAATTAAATGCGGTGTTGGGAACAAATCTTGAAGTTGACGGTTATGCAACGCTTCGCGCCAATCGCGGTGCAGATGCTGAAAACATAACGCGTCTATCCAATACACAAACAGCTATCGCAGAATTTATTGATCAATACGCGCCGGAACTGTTAGGACGCTCTGATTTAACCGTTGATAATCTTCTCGGCGCCATCGAAGAAGCCGCGGAGCTAAAACAGCAAGGATTACTTCAAAAAGCCGTGGATCGTGCTTCATTTGAAGCTGCCGCCCCTGTTGCAATGGCCGCAGCCCCCGTTCTTTCACAACCGCAAGACATACCATCTGTGGCAGATACAATAGATCCACCTGTTGATGCATCTATTGCCGCGTCAATACCTACCGAGTTGGATGTTCCGTCCCAAGATTTGGATATTGAACAGCCTTTTGCGCCGCCGCCAGTTGAGGTTATGGTGGACGCCCCAACATTACAAACCCCCGATCTTCCCGTTGAAACTGTTGTAAATATTCCAGACCCGCAACTGGATACAGTCGATATTGGTACAATCAGCCCTGATATACCCAGCATTCCCGATATTCAAGTTGATGTTCCAAATGTCAGTATCACAACCTTCGCAGAACAAATTATGCCGGATGAAGATGAGGCCGCGCATACTGACTTTTATCAACGTTTAGAAGAGCGCGCCGCAGGAACAGATTGGCAATTTGATGGAAAAGCACTTGCTTTGGAAGCATCAATTTATGCCGTTAATAATATGGATATTGAGGACGCTTTGGAAATTACCCAAGCCAATGCCGACGGCTTTATTGCAACGGTTCTGCATAAAGTTCTCGAATCAATGAACATTTTGGAACCGGGTAGCCCACATGAAGGTTTCTTTGACGCTGTTTATGTCGATGGCCGCTCCGTTGAAGATGCTACATCCGAATTCGGGGAAGACGCCCGCCTTGCGCATGAAATTCAAGAAACGCTTATTCAGCACGATCTTTTGAATATTGGTGACGGGACGGTAGAAATCGAAGTGCCACATGTTGAAAATGATCCTATGTTATTAAGCCAAAGCGACGCTTTGCCTGCAACTGCGGATGTTGGAAATGCTTTTGATACTGCATTAATGTCCCCCGCTGATATTGACTCAGTAACATTGGATACATCTATGACACCGCAACTTACCTTTGGTCTACGCGCAGCTTAATTTGTTAGTTAGACATTAAAGCGGAATAAAATAACATCGCCGTCCTGCACGATATAGTCTTTGCCTTCGGAACGCATTTTCCCTGCTTCTTTTGCACCGCCTTCACCCTTATAACTAACATAATCGTCGTTTGATATGGTTTCAGCGCGAATAAAGCCCTTTTGAAAATCAGTATGAATGACGCCTGCGGCTTCCGGTGCAGATGACCCGATTTTGATGGTCCATGCACGTGATTCTTTTGGCCCTGCTGTAAAGTAAGTTTGTAAATTCAATAACTTGTAAGATGATCTTATAATTTTATCTAACCCAGATTCTGTAAGATCAAGGGACTCCAAAAATTCTGCTTTATCATCCTGTGACTCCATTTGTGCGATTTCGGATTCGATTGCTGCAGATATAACAACAACTTCGGCGCCTTGCGCTTTTGCCATTTCCTGAACCTTTTGGCTTAAATCATTTCCCTTTGCCGCATCTTCTTCATTCACATTACATACATATAAAATCGGCTTTGCGGTTAAAAGTTGAAGCTGTTTGAAATATTTATCTTCGTCCTTATCCACCTCTACTGTTCTGGCAGACTTTCCTTCATCTAGCGCGGTTCTGATACGCTCCATCAGATCAAGCTGGGCTTTGATATCCTTATCGCCGGATTTTACTTTACGTGACTGATTGTCTATTTGCTTCTCAAGGGATTGTAAATCCGCCAACATCAGCTCGGTTTCAATTGTTTCCGCGTCACGGATTGGGTCAACTGACCCGTCAACATGCGTAATATCATCATTCTCAAAACAACGTAAAACATGAAGGATTGCGTGCGTTTCACGGATATTTGCCAGAAACTGGTTGCCGAGCCCCTCTCCTTTTGACGCGCCCTTGACCAAGCCTGCAATATCAACGAATTCCAGCTGCGCGGGAATAACCTTCGCCGATTTTGCCACATCCGCAATTTTGGACAGTCTTTCATCCGGAACGGCGACGCGTCCAACATTCGGCTCAATCGTACAAAACGGAAAATTCTCTGCCTGCGCCGCGGCTGTTGCCGTTAGGGCATTAAATAAAGTTGATTTACCCACATTCGGTAATCCCACAATTCCACAATTAATCGCCATGTTTCTCTCTTCTATTTCTGTATGTTTAAAGCCACTTTACTCATATACTCTTCAACAGAGCCGTCAAGTAAAAGGGGCAGGTTTTCGGCAAGTCCGTCCAGCTCTTTTTCCAGCCAATCCTGCTCCGTTTTCGCAAAATCACTTAAGACATAGCCGTGCACACGGTCTTTATGACCCGGATGGCCTATGCCTTGTCTTATACGATGAAAGTCAGGTGTCCCCAAATGCTTTTGAATGGATTTTAAACCATTATGCCCCGCATTACCGCCGCCTGTTTTAAATCGCACCTTTGCAGGCTCAAGATCAAGTTCATCATGAAACACATAAATCTGATCTGCATTTAGTTTATAAAATTTGGACGCCACCTGAACGGAAACACCAGACTCATTCATATATGTTTGCGGCTTTAATAAAATAACTTTTTGCCCGCCTATATTTTTTTCTGCAAGCTCCCCCTGAAATTTCGAGCGATAAGACGAAAACCCGTACTCATCAGCAAACGCGTCAATCGCCATAAAGCCTATATTATGTCGGTTTTTTTCATACTTCTTTCCAGGATTTCCAAGACCGACAAGTAAAATCATATTTTCACACTTCTGCTTTGGGCGTTTTGATGTAAGGAAGGAAAACATGGCTTAGAATAAATTAAACCGCAAAGTTAGACAAAGGAAAACAAAGTCTGTAAGGCACTTTGCTATTCTTCATTTCACTTTGCGGTTTAACGTTAAATCTTATTCTTTACTCTTCAGATTTCTTTTCTTCTGAAGACTCTTCTGCTTTTGCGTCATCGCCTTCTGCGGCTGCATCTTCGTCAGTTTCTGTGCCTGCTTCAATGTCTGCATCTGCTGCGGCTTCTTCTGCTTCTTCCTCTTCTGCAGTCTTCGGCGCGGCAATTGTTGCAATCGTTAAATCACGATCAATCGCAGATTTTGTACCTTCAGGCAGCTTCAATTCGCTCAGCTTGATTGAATCACCGATATTACATTCGGACAGATCAACATCAATTTCTTCAGGAATGTTTGTTGCCTGGCATGTAAGACCGATTTCATAACGCACGACGTTCAAAATGCCGCCTTCATTGGCGTAAGGTGCGCTTTCTTCGTTGATAAAGTTAACAGGTATCTCAACGTTAATTTTTGTACGTGAGCTCACGCGCAGAAAATCAATATGTTGAACCGTATCTTTAACAGGGTGCAATTGCACATCACGTGCAAGTGTCTGGTGCTGATCACCATCAACATCAACATCGGTTAATGTTGTAAACATGCGTCCCTTATTATATTCCAGATTTGCTTCCTTGGCAGAAATAGTGATGGAAACAGGCTCTTTGCCGGCTCCGTAAATTACTGCAGGAATTTTGTTTTCACGACGTAGAGCGCGAGCGACCCCCTTACCGGCTTTGTCACGCTTCTCGGCGGAAAACTTGATATGTTGTGTAGCCATAATGTTTTCTCCAAAAGTTTAGTTCGTTAAATTACGCCAGCCTCCAGGGGTGCTGGTCAAGACGTGATTATTAGAGAAAATAAAACAGAAATGCAAGCATTGATGCGAATTATTTAAACAACTCGGAAATCGATTTTTCCTGATGCGTCCGTAAGATTGCTTCCCCGATTAAATTCGCAACGCTCAGTTGGATAATTTTGGGGCATGATTTTGTTTGTTCCGTCGCCGTTATACTGTCGGTAATAACCAAACTTTCCAGCTCGGATTGCATAATTTTTTCCTCGGCATTGCTGGAGAGAACGCCATGTACGCAATAGGCATGAACCTCTTTTGCCCCTTTGGCTTTCAGTGCATTTGCCGCGTTACAAAGCGTGCCGCCACTATCCACCATGTCATCAACTAAAATACACGTTTGCCCCTCGACATTACCGATCACGTGCATAACTTCTGACTCGCCCGCTTTTTCGCGACGCTTATCGATAATCGCCAGATCGCCGTCAATACGTTTCGCAAAGGCGCGTGCGCGTACAACACCGCCAACATCGGGCGATACAACACATAGCTGTCTGTCTTTGAATTTCTTGTCTATATCGGGTTTAAAAATGGGGCCCACTTGTAAATTATCAACAGGAATATCAAAAAACCCTTGAATTTGACCCGCATGCAGCTCCATTGTCAAAACGCGGTCTGTCCCCGCCGTTGTAATCAGATTCGCGACCAGTTTCGCTGTGATAGGCGTCCGTGAACCTGTTTTACGATCTTGGCGAGCATATCCAAAATATGGAATAACCGCCGTCACTCGTCTGGCAGAGGCGCGTTTAATCGCATCAAGCGCAATCAGCAACTCCATCATGTTGACATTGGCGGGATAGGAAGTGGACTGAATAAAAAAGACATCCTCTCCACGGATGTCTTCCTGAATTTCAACGAATACTTCTTTGTCGGCGAAACGTTTGATATTGGCTTCAGTCAGCGGCACTTTTGCATAATTTGCGATGGCCTCGGCCAGTGCCGGATTAGAAGTTCCAGAAATAAGTTTCATAATTGCCCGCCCGTTTGTTTTATATTTTGCACCTTAAAAAAGCGGCTGATGTAAATCAAGGTTTTTATCAAATTTATACGATCGCGATTAGAGATATTTGACGTCCGTAATCTTTATCTTTTCTGTGCGTTGAACGGCGATAGCTGAAAAAATCTTCTTCATGAAAGAACGTATCCAGATTTTTATTATTCACTTTTGAAACACCTGCTTTTTCCAATCGGTTTTTACAAAATGCAGGCAGATTGAAGAAGATGCTTTCTTTTTGACTGTGAAAAAATTGGGCATAAGCGGCGTCTTTCTGCATAAAATTTTCTCTGAATTCTGCGCCTACTTCATAAAACTCTGGCCCAATTGTGGGCCCTATAACCGCCGTGATTGTCTGTAAAACCGCGCCCTGCGTTACCATTTTTTTAATGGTATTTTCTAAAACACCCGATACGGCGCCTTTCCATCCCGCATGTGCCGCGCCAATGACAGACGCGCCGTCTGGTTTTTGCCCCTGAAATAACACCGGTGTGCAATCCGCCGTTAGAATGCTGATCGAATGTCCGGCAATATCGCTGACAAGCGCGTCTGCTTTTTGCGGTTCCTGCGATGTATTTGTGACAAGAACGCATTGATTGCTGTGGATTTGATGAACATTATGCAGGCGCGTTTTTTCAAGCGCTAATGATTTAAGTGCCGCAACACGGTTTGTGCGCACATTGGCTGGGTGGTCATCGCTTCCCAGACCACAGTTTAGTGATGAATATAATCCCTTGCTAACGCCGCCCTGTGACCCGAAAAAACCATGAATGACCCTTGGATTAACATCTGAAAACGCGTCATCTTTAAAATATTTTGCCATCTTTTAAGCTCCGAACCCTGCAAGTGGTAATTGTTTTGACGTTGCAGCAATTACTTTAAATAACGTACCCATTTGCTCCGGCGCGGTCAAACGATGCAGCGCGACATCAATATCTTTCCTCTGTTTTTCGGTTGCAGCTTTTTTGAGCATGTCTGCACGTGCAAATATGCCGCATTCATTTAAAAATTGACCTTGCGTGGTCGGGCCGTAAACATGGAGCTGATGATCTTTTGCAATATCACCAACGGTTTCAAAATTAATATGTGCGGTTAAGTCTGACTGTCCTGCATTTTCTAGGGGAGATGTGTATTTATGATCCTTCAATGCCTGAAACGTGTCGCCAAAAGCCGTTTGATGATAGCCATAATCTATCCATAACATACCGCCACCGTGATGTTGAACCAGAGATGATGACGTTCTGATAAAATCTTTTATTGCAGGGCTGTTTTCAAATATATCGCCCTCTTGCGAATTTTTGAGAGGGGGGGCAAAATCTGTTGGCATCAACTTAAAGGACATTGTTTCATTATCTTTTACTTCGACATAACGCTCAAACCACCCTCCTCCTTTATAAACAAACTGTTTAATCGGCAGGGCATCCAAAAATTCGTTTCCTAATATGAAAAGAGGTCCTGTCGATATGACCGTGGATACGTCTTGTATATTTTTAACCCATGTCACATCGTAGTCCTTCAAAGAACTTCTTTGAACCTGTGTTAGAGAGTCACTATTTTCTAGTAAAATTACCTCATACTTACCACTTAACGCTTTGATTTTACTTAAAATCCTCAAAATATCTGACATGAGTGTTCCACGACCCGGACCGCATTCCAGAATTTTGACTTTATGCTCTGACCCGAAATGACCCATCATATCCACAAGCCACGCCGCGATGATTTCTCCAAATATCTGACTGATTTCAGGTGCGGTTATAAAATCACCTGACGTACCCAAAGGGTCTTTTGAATTATAATATTTCTGATTACATAACGCCATATATTGATCAAGCGGCACTGCGCCCTTTGATCTGATTTGATCTATCACACTATGATGCGGACACATGCTTCTGATGCCATATTGCGTAGAAATAGATAAAGATACCTGCGGCAATCATTGGTAAACACAGGATTTGCCCCATAGATATATATTCGAAAAATAATCCAAGATGTTGATCCGGTTCACGAACATACTCAATGAAGAAACGGAATGTGCCATATAAAACAAGGAAGGTCGCGGTTAAAATGCCCGGTATTTTTTGATGAATATTTTTCTTGGTCATAATGAATAAAATGACAAAGATGACTACCCCCTCTAACAACGCTTCATATAATTGCGAGGGATGGCGTGGTTGCCCGTCGGTTCCGGGGAAAACCATGCCAAGGGGTAAATCTGTGACACGTCCATATAATTCCGCATTAATGAAATTTGCGACACGTCCTAATAACAAGCCGATCGGCGCGACGCATGCGATAATATCGCTTAATTTCAACACGAAAAATTGATGTTTCCACGCATAAAGAACGATCGCGACCGCCATTCCTAAAATACCCCCGTGAAAAGACATTCCCCCTTGCCAAACCTTTAACGCCTCCAAGGGATAGGACGCATAATATTCCAGATTATAAAAAAGTACGTAGCCAACACGCCCCCCAATAATCACGGCAGGAATGGCCCAGACCATAAAATCATCAATATCTGCTTTACTCGGACGCCCCTTACCGTTTTCATGCGATAGGCGCAAAGCATAAGCCCATCCCAAAAGAAAACCCGCCAGATACGCCAGCGCGTACCAACGAATGGCAATAGGCCCCAATTGAAGCGCAACGGGATCGATCACAGGAAATTCCATCAGTTATCTGTAACTATCAGTTTGAGATAGATAGTCGCTGACATATTTTTTTACGCCGTCTTCCAACGAGGTGAATTCTTTATCATAACCAGCCTTACGCAATTTTGTAACGTCAGCTTCGGTAAAATATTGGTATTTCCCGCGCAGTTCTTGCGGCATATCGATATAGGTTATTTTTGGCTCCAGATTTGCCGCAGAGAACGTTGCCTCCGCCAAATCTTTAAAACTGCGTGCTTCACCTGACCCTAAATTATAAAGGCCGTTTTTATCGGCGTTTTGATAGAACCACATCATGACATCAACGCAATCCCCCACCCAGATGAAGTCGCGTAATTGTCCGCCATCTTCATATTCAGGATTATGCGATTTGAATAATCTGGCGGCTGCACCTGCTAAAACTTGCGGATAAAGCTTGCACAGTACGCTCATCTGCTCCCCTTTATGATATTCATTCGGGCCATAGGCATTAAAGAATTTCAAACCAACCCACTGCGGCGGCAGCTTCTCTTTTCCCTTATGAGGACCATTAGACAAGCTAACAACGCGCTTATCAAATAAATGTTTCGACCATCCATACGGGTTAAGCGGATGAAGTTTGGACAGCGCGTCCATGTCTTCTGCATCATGAAATCCTTCTTCGCCGTTACCGTAGGTCGAGGCGGAAGACGCATAAATAAAGCGCACATCATTCTCGGCGCACCATTGCCATAACTTACGCGAAAAAGCAAAATTCTCCTCAATAACCAAATCGGCGTTCTTTTCCGTACTGGAAGCAATCGCGCCCATATGAAAGATAACCGAAATCTGATCGCGATGCGCGTTCATATACTCCAGAAGATTTTCGGGCTTAATAATATCTCTTAGGTTTCTTTTCGAAATATTGCGCCACTTATCATCATCACCTAGCCGGTCACAGATAACCAGATCCTCATCTGTTGTATGTTCCAATGCCGCAACCAGATTTGATCCAATGAAACCTGCGCCGCCCGTAATAATAATCATTTTTTGAGTCCTAATTTTTATTTCTTATGGGTTTATCATACCTTTTTCAAAATCTAAAATAAGTCCGCAAAAGTTATCCACTTTTATTGTGGATGGAGTCTCAGATGCTTCTTGCTCGAACTCGAAAACTTCATGCTAAGACCCTTACATACTTTTAAGGGAAATGAATGTCACCATCACGCATACTTGATGATATGGCGAAAGTCGCCGGCGGTACGATGAGCTTTGTCAGCTCAGCTCGCGCTCAGGTCAAAGACGGTTTGCGCTCTCATATAGATGACGTCGCTGATCGCATGGATCTTGTCCCGCGTGAGGAATTTGAAAAACTGGAAGCGATGCTATCGGAAGCCAGACAAAAACAGGCAGAGTTTGAAAAGCGTTTAAACGCACTGGAAACAAAGAAATCTCCCCCTAAAAAGATCGATAAAAAGAAGTAACATAAGAAACCTATTATGCAGAAACACTCCTACGCCCCGTCATTTCGTTTAAATCCCCTCGATTCTGTCGAGGATTTATTGATTGCGAATGACTGGGTTTATAATCGTTTGACCAATGAAGAGTTAATTCTGGACATTAACGGACGCTCTTGCGATTACACGCTGTGTTTTACATGGAATGAAAATTCCAGTTTACTAAAAATATCTTGTGAAATTGATGAAGAAATCCCTGAAGGGAAAATGGGCGAAGCCATTCTGGTAGCCAATGAACTAAGCCAGAGCATGGATATCGGATTTTTCTTTGTAAATCACGATACAAAAAAACTTGTTCATAAATATAGCTTGCTTGCAGGGGAAGATGAGAGCGATAAATCAATCATTGACCGCGGTTATCTGGCAAGTGTTGTGGAAAGTATTCTAAAGGATTGCGAAGAAAACTTTACCGTCATCAAGTATTTTTTGAATAAAGACGTTTGTAAGTCGGACAAAAAACTTGTCTCACTCCTGATTATGCCTGCCGAGGGCAATGCCTGATGCTTCCGTCTCTCGCTCTGATCGGGTGCGGGAAAATGGGGCAAGCATTACTTTCCGGCTGGCTCAAACATAAAATCAACTATGCAATCACCGTGGTTCAACCTGACCCACTCCCCGCTGACTTTCCACAGGCAGGCTATAATCATATATCAAAGCTGAATTACAAAAAAACGTTTGATATTATTGTCTTTGCCGTGAAACCTCAGATTTTAAATGATGTCATTCATGACTATATTGACGCGGTTCATAACGACACATTGGTTCTTTCTATCGCCGCAGGAAAAGGCATCACAACATTTGAAAAAGCCTTTGGTCAAAACCAGCCAATCATACGCGTTATGCCCAATACACCCGCCGCCATCGGAAAAGGCGTGAGCGCCTTTATTCAAAATGACGCCGTCACGCAAGATCAAAAGGATACGACCGAAATGCTGTTCAAACCGTGCGGCGAAACGTTATGGTTACGTCATGAAGATGATATGGACGCCGTCACAGCCGTATCCGGCTCCGGCCCTGCATACCTTTTCTATATGATTGAGGCATTAACAACAGCCGCCCGTAAAGCGGGACTGGATGACCCAACATCTGAAAAACTGGCCCGTCAGACAATCATCGGTGCGGCGGCTCTGGCAGAGGCAGAATCAAGTTCTTCCGCACAAACTCTGCGTGAAAATGTGACCTCCCCCGGTGGTACGACTGAAGCTGCTCTAAAAGTCCTAATGAACGGCGCATTTGAAGAGTGTTTAAGCAATGCTGTTCTTGCCGCCAAGAAACGTAGTCAAGAGCTTAAATCCTGAGAAAATATTAATCGAACCCTTTACATCTGGTGATTCGAACCTCATTTTATACAGATGAACAGCATTTTTATCATTTTAATGGCGGTCGCCATGATCTCAACCCTTATCGTACTTATAATCGGCATTGCGGTGATGATGAAGGGCGGCGAATTCAATCAAAAATACGGTAACAAATTGATGTCGGCACGTGTTATACTACAGGGGATAGCATTGCTGTTCTTGGCGCTTGCGGTTCTTACAAAAAACTAAATACGGATATAGAAAATATGAAAATACTGGTTCCTATCAAAAGAGTTGTTGATTACAACGTGAAGGTGCGCGTTAAGTCGGATAATTCGGGCATCGAGCTTGCGAATGTCAAAATGTCTGTCAATCCGTTCGATGAAATCGCCATTGAGGAAGCCGTTCGTTTGAAAGAAGCCGGAACCGCCACGGAAGTGATCGCCGTTACAATTGGCCCTGAAAAGGCGCAGGAACAACTCAGAACCGCTATGGCAATTGGCGCGGATCGCGGCATTTTGGTTAAAACAGACGCGCCCATTGATTTGGGCGGTGTCGAGCCGCTTGCCGTTGCAAAAACGCTTAAAGCCATTATTGAAAAGGAATCTCCCGATATTGTAATTATGGGGAAACAATCGATTGATGATGACTCAAATCAGACAGGGCAAATGCTGTCTGCATTGCTGGGCTGGGCGCAAGCCACATTTGCATCAGAGCTTAAGATCGAAGATGGACATGCCGTTGTAACACGTGAAATTGACGGCGGTCTGGAAACAATTAAGATTGCCCTCCCTGGCATTATCACGACTGACTTACGTCTAAATGAACCGCGTTATGCGTCACTTCCCAACATCATGAAAGCCAAGAAAAAACAACTGGATATCATGGAGCCTTCAGATTTAGGAATAAGCTATGACCCAAAAGTGAAAATTCTGGATGTCTCTGAACCGCCTGTGCGTCAAGGGGGTGGTAAAGTGGCAGATGTTGATGAATTAATAGATAAATTAAAAAATGAAGCAAAGGTGATCTCATGAATATTTTAGTTATAGCAGAACATCACGGAGATGACCTCGCCGCAAATACGGCAAATGTAGTTGCCGCCGCACAGAAAATAGGCGGTGATATTCACGTTATTGTCAGCGGTAAAAATATATCTACCGTGGCAGACGATGCTGCAAAAATACAGGGCGTTGCAAAAGTTATAAAAGCAGAAAACGAAGCCCTAGACCATCATCTGGCGGAAGCTATGGAGGCGTTAATCGTTCCAATGGCGGATCAGTATGATGTCATTCTTGCCCCCGCCTCTACCTTTGGCAAAAACATCACACCGCGCATCGCCGCAAAACTGGATGTTCAACAAATATCCGATATTATTTCAGTCGAAAGCGCCGATACATTCAAACGCCCTGTCTATGGCGGGCAAGCCATTGCAACGGTGCAATCAACCGACAGCAAAAAAGTAATTACTGTCCGCCCCACAGGCTTCGATCCCGTCGCATTAGAAGGTGGCAGTGCCGCAATCGAAGATATAAGTTACTCCGGCGAAGATATAAAGTCGGAATTTGTTAACCTTCAGGAAGCAAAATCAGATCGCCCCGAACTTACTTCTGCCAAAATTGTTGTCTCAGGCGGGCGTGGTGTCGGGTCATCCGATGATTTTGAAATGATAGAAAAACTCGCCGATAAATTGGGCGCTGCCGTTGGTGCGTCACGCGCCGCCGTTGATGCAGGCTATGTTCCAAATGACTGGCAAGTCGGTCAAACAGGTAAAGTTGTTGCGCCGGAATTATATATTGCTATCGGCATTTCCG
The DNA here is from genome assembly GCA_963710165.1 of uncultured Alphaproteobacteria bacterium. GTDB lineage: Bacteria > Pseudomonadota > Alphaproteobacteria > Micavibrionales > Micavibrionaceae > JACKIP01. The sequence continues at coordinate 202,559 of CAVPYZ010000005.1, read as the reverse complement.
GCGCTATCCAGCATTTGGCGGGAATGAAGGACTCAAAATACATCGTCGCGATCAATAAAGACGAGGAAGCCCCGATCTTTCAAGTCGCTGATTATGGACTAGTTGCAGATTTATTCGAGGCAGTACCAGAGCTGACTGAGAAGCTGTAGGGTTACTAATTATCCCAAACCGTGAATTGGTTCATCCATGGGTCGCGCATTGAGCGTGAGTGCTTCAACGGATTCTAAAACTTGTCTTAATCCAACAGGTTTAGAAACAAAAGCAGCATTACCAAATTCACGCATTATATGTTCAACTTGCTCTCGCCGTTCTCCGCTTTCGCCTGAAATCATAAGGAAAGGACGCATATCTCCGTTTTGTCTCAACTGGCAAAAAAGCTCATCTCCGTGTACTTTCTTCATTTGACAGTCTGATATAATCAGATCGATTTCCGGATGCGCCTCAAGCATTTGAAGTGCTTGTTCGCCGTCAGACGCTTCGATAATTGTATGCACAAAATCTTCTAACATATCGACGTGTGAAAAACGTATGAACGCATCATCATCTACTAGAAGTATTGTCGTCGTATCAGGATCAAAAATCATAAAGATTATTTATCATAACTACTAAAGTAAATGAAATAGGTTTATTTTTCATCCTCTTTAAGTGAGCCGAGTGAGAACGCTTTACCGCCGCCTCCCCCTTCTTTCTCAAAACTTGAGCCTTCGGTTCTGGCATCATCGAATATGGTTCCGACTGTTTTTGACTCGGTAAAGTCAGCGTCCCTTAGATCGCATCCTGAAAAGTCAGCATAAGACAGATCGGCGCCTTTAAATACAGCGCTTTTAAGCTGTGAACCTGAAAAATCGGCATAGCGCAGAATGGCATTATCAAAATGACACGGGCTGAACCGTTGATGCGTTCCTTCTGCACCGAATAATAGCGGGTCAAAATTGGCATTTTTGACGATTGCATGGCTCATTCTTACCCCGCGCAAGCTACTTCCGCGCATATCGGCCTCTTCCAGATCGCAACGCCTAAAGTCTGATCCGTCCAGAATCGAGCTTTGCATTTCTATTTTATACATATTCAGACCAAAGAATTTGGTGTTCTTTGCCTCAATCGCTGTCATTTTTTCAAGCTTGAGCGTTTTTAACTCACGAAGGTCATATCCGCTTAGAATAAGCCTCTCCCCCTCCCCGCCGGATGTCTGCACCCACATACGGTGCAATTCAATCAAATGCTCCAACGGTTTATCAAGTGTCGAGAGGGATTGCCCGATATTGTTATCAGTGATGGCTTCGCTCATATCAATCCCCATCAGGGCTTTGGCATCAATTTTGACGCCTGTCATAATTGCCGCCTTCATGTTCGCGCCTTGCATCTGGCATCCGTCAAGATCGGCATCGGATAAATCTGCCCCTTCAAATAAAGCGCCGCGCAGGTCAGCATTCGTGACTTTTGCGCCCGCCATCAGGGCATCGGAAAAATCGGCACTATTGGCTAGTGATCCCATCAATTTTGCGCCGCTTAAGTTCGCCCCTCTGAAATTAACGCTCTGGCTGGGGCCGAAATTATTGTCTGTATTTGCGCTGCCGACGCGTAAATCCGCTGCCTCCAGATCGGCGTTTTCAAGATTGGCATTTTCAATACGTGCGCCGCGTAAATCCGCGCGTACAAAAATGGCACGATTCAGGTTCGCATTTGTTAAATTACAGGCATATAGTGACGCTTCCTGAAAATTAACCCCTGTCAGATTCATGCTATTCATGTCGCATCCCATAAAATCGGCCTGACGCAAATCTGTGTCCGACAAATTCAAACCGGAAATATCGGTATTACGCAGCATCGCCCTGCGGCCGCCAATACGTCCCGTCAAAAAACGCTCATGAAGGCGGACAAGGGCGTCCAGTTGATCCTGATGCATTTTTTGGCTGCTATTATTTGATGTATTATCTAGGGGAGAAGAATTCATCCATATAGTTTCGCAGATAAATCTTAAAAAATCCCCACTATTTTGAAGATTTATCTTTTTCCAGCACCTCTATAAATGGTCCCATCTCATCGCGTAGGAATTCTATCAGAAAATAATCCGTCCAATCCGCCTCTCCCAGAAATTCGTAAAGCACATACCCTTCGGGGTCAATTAGCAGAGTTGTGGGCATGCCCTCCATATAATATGCGCGCAAAATAGCCTTGTCGCGATCATGATACAGGGCAAAAGGCCCAATCTTATTATCAACCAGAAACGCCGCCAGTTCATTGGCATCTTTTTCACGATCCAGAGAAACCGCAATTAGTGTCAGTGGATAATCTTTTCTCTGTACGTAATTACGCAGATTTTCTAAAGATGGCAGTTCCTTGACACATCCCGGACACCATGTCGCCCAAAAATTAATCAAAAGATATTGCCCGCGGAAATTCTGGATCGTAACGGGCTGCCCTTTCGGATCATAAAAGACTACATTATCGGGAAACGGTTTCTGCTGTCCTTCAAATATATTATATTTGATAAATGTCCGGTCCATAAACGTCTTATAGGCAGGCGGCATGGTCATATCACGGTCATAGATCATCTTGATCATCACCAAGGCCAGAATAATCGTAAATATGCCTGCGGCAAGTAAAAGGAAGTAATTTTTGTTTGTCATTCGCACCAATGCGTTTTAAATTCTATTCTTAAACAGAAAGATAGTATGTTTTGGAACATTTAAAAATTATTTTATTTATCCTTATTGCCACAACTGGTTTGAATGCGTGTGGAATTAAACCGGATAGCCTGACACCGCCATCGGGGAACGAAAATATGTTTCCGAAAACATATCCTGCAGATGATACAATTGATTAAGGTGCGCCGTCCGCGTGGACTTCTGTCATGTCATGATCATAAAATGTGACAGGGCGTATCTCAATCGACGTTACGCTTTGATCTGTTATTAAGTCAATCATACGGCTGAACTCTTTTGTTGCTTCTTGCTCAATCACGGGCTGGGGCAAAGTGATTATTTTGCTTTCCAAAACATCCCCCGCTTTGTTTTTCATTGAAATTTTGAGCGGCGGTAGGGTAATTGCCTCATCTTTCAGATTATAAATCATGCCGTTAATTTCTAAAACCTGACCACTTTGCAAAACGTCAAAACGCTCAAAAGAAATATCATTATTGCTGAGAACTGTTTCTGCGTTACCGAATATTCCGTAAACAGAATGCATGGCGGGCCATGCTTGCGTGATAGTCGGCTTTAACATCCATAATCCCGCCAAAACAAAGATGAATAATATTCCCGCCGCTATGCGCCCCCCTGTGTGACCTTTTCTATCTGACGAAGACGGAGTCGACGATGGCTGGCCTTGTATTATATCTATGGCGGGGGCTGAAGCAGGTTCATCGTCATTTTCAACCATATCGATGAAGGCGATGTCTTCACTTTCATCTTCAATATCATCATCTTCGTTTAAAACGTCATCTTCATATAACTCGTCGTCGTCACTCTCTTCTTCTCTGGGTTGTAACCACACAGATGAGCATTCGCCGCAACGCACTTTACGGCCTTCTTCCCCCAGTTTTTCGGGGTCGACTTCAAAGCGGGTTTCGCAATTCGGACAAGTGACAATCATGACTTTAGAACCATATACTCTATAAAATAAATATGTATTGAGACAAAAAACATTATAAGTCGTTTTTCACATACTATATTTTGTTTTAACATGAGACTTATTCGCGGCAAAGCGACAAAACAAGACAGAAACGGAATTTGAAATGGTTAAATGCGCTTATCCCCTTTTTCTATCACTGGTAATAGTCGTTTTTTCCGGCATGGCACAAGCGCAAGAAACACCGTGCAATGCAAAAAATCAGACGTGCCTGACTGATCATATTTTATCATTAGCCGAGGAAATCGACGATCGCCGCTGGAAAGACCAGACATACCGCGAGGTTGCAAAAACAATGGCGGCAAGCGGACGTGCCACAGATGCGCTCCCTCTCATCAGTAAAATTCAAAGTCCGGATACCAAAGCATTGACCATTCGCGGTATCGGAATGGAGGCGGCAATGGCTGGTCGTGTTCCCGAAAATTTATTTATGTTGTTACGTACCGAAGCAGAAAAAATAACCGATCCGCCATCCTATGGTATTGCCTTGACCTATATTGCTATGGCGCAAGCCTTTGCCGAAGATGATGCAGGCGCCATCCAAACAGCCTCCGAAATGAAAAATGAAGCGTTACGTCATAAGGCCTATGGCGAAACCGCAGAGATACAAGCCGAGAAGGGCAAGTACGACCTTGCCATGCAAAGCATTGCCGCAATTGAGAGTATACCTTTCAAAAACAAGGCCTATAAAAATGTATCAAAAATCTTTGCCGAAAGTGAAAAATATCAAGACGCGTTCAATACGACGCTCTATATTACAAATCCGGTTATAACAGTCGAGGCGATTCAGTTTATTCTGGACACGCAACGTCAATCAAAAGAACGCGCAGGAAAGTAGACACTTCGTGATTAAATTCGAAAATGCAGGGCTTAGATACGGTGTGGGGCCGGAAGTGTTGAGTGATGTTCACTTTACCCTTGATCCGGGGTCATTTCATTTTCTATCCGGCCCCAGCGGTGCGGGGAAAACCTCTCTCATGCGGTTATTATATTTGGGAATACGCCCAACTCGCGGACAGATTTTTATGTTTGGGCAAAATACCAACGATCTTGATCGTCATGAAAAATCACTTCTGCGTCAGAAAATCGGCGTCGTGTTTCAGGATTTCCGTTTGCTTCAGCATCTCTCTGCTTTTGATAATGTGGCCCTGCCCCTACGTATTCAAGGGCGTAAAGAAAAAGATATTCGTAAAAATGTAGAGGAGTTGCTGACATGGGTTGGTCTGGGCGATCATATGAAACGCCTGCCCCATACACTTTCCGGTGGTCAACAACAACGTATAGCGATCGCGCGCGCCGTTGTCACAAAGCCGCGCTTGCTTCTTGCCGATGAGCCAACAGGTAATCTGGATGATGAGATCGGTTATAAATTGATGATCTTGTTCGAACAGTTGAATAAAACGGGCACAACCATCGTGATTGCAACTCACAATGAACAGATTATAGAGAAGTTCAATCACCCGCGAATTATGTTACATGAAGGCGAGGTCGAGATTAAACGACAACGTATCAGCCCGTCTGAAAAAATTGTGGATGAGGTGCTGTAATGATCCGCAAATTTAAACGTAAAGATCGCCCGCTTGGTGTTTCCGAAAAACACACCTACGATATTCCTCTTGATAAAGGTTCGGGGCGCTTATTCCTGACCGTTCTGACGGGCTTAATGGTCTTTTTGATGCTGTTATCGGTCAGCTCGGCTTATATTTTGAAAGACTTTGCAGCAAATTGGCAAACCGGACTGGAAGGTCGCTGGACAGTTGAGCTGCCTGTTATAGATGAAAACGGCGAACCGCTGACGAAGGAAAACATCGACAGTTTTTCTGCTGATCTTCTCGATGTGCTAACAACATTTCATGCGGTAAAAAGCGCGGAATTGTTATCCGAGGAAAAGATCACAGAAATGCTGTCACCCTGGTTCGATATGCAACCTGATATGGATAACAGCCAGACATCAGACAGCGAAATTTTCATGCCCATCCCAGTCCTTATCTCACTCGATATGAAAGAAACAGGCAACCGCACTGCCCATGATATTCGTATGCAGATAGAAGAGGTCACGCCCCTCGCCCGTCTGGATAAACATGAAAGCTGGCTAGAGGAGCTTCTGCGTTTGACAGGCACATTGCGACTGGTCGCGGTTTTAATTACCGTGGTGATCAGCGCGGCGGGGATTTTGGCCGTGGCGGGCGCCATGCAATCCCGTATGGCAGAGCATAAGGAAAGCGTTGAATTACTTCACCTGATGGGTGCGGGGGATAATTACATCGCCCGTCAATTCCAGCGTCACGCTTTTATTATTTCCCTGCAAGGCGCACTGGTTGGCTTATTTATATGCGCCGTGTTTATTTACGGATTGGGACTGTTTTTATCAGGAAGTGAAGATACCCTTTTGCCGACTTTCACACCAACGCCCATGTTCTGGCTGTGCTTTTTGGTTGTTCCTTCTCTTATCATTATGTTGTGTGTTATGACAACACGCTGGGCGGTCTTGCATCGACTGCAAAAGATGCTGTAAGAAAGAGGACGACATGAAAAAACTTTCCTATATACTCCTTTTTATCAGCATGACATTTCTTACATTATGGTGCGCGGGGCTTTTGTGGTTCTCTACAGAAACCGTCACGACCGAACAAAGCACCACCAAAGTTCCAAGAGCCGATGCCATTATCGTCCTGACCGGTGATAAGGGACGGATCGAAGAAGGATTTTACCTGTTCGCAACAAAACGCGCCCCGCAATTATTTATTTCCGGCGTTCATAAGGACGTGACGATTGATATGCTGAAAGAACGCTGGGACGGTGTGCCCCTGCCTGATTGTTGTGTTGATCTGGGATATGCCGCCACAAATACGTGGGGCAATGCCACGGAAAGCGCCGAATGGATTCAGCAAAATAATATCAACAGCGTCTTCCTCGTGACATCCGACTATCATATGCCGCGCGCGCAGATGGAATTTTCCTTTACTGTGCCTGAGGTGAAAATCTATCCTCATCCGCTTCACGCAGAAAAGGAAGATCGCTCGACATGGCAATTTATTAAACTGCTTGTGAATGAATATCATAAAACTGTTCTCACGTACTTAAGGAACGCTTTCGCGCCATTATCATGATCTATATCCGCTCCGTTCTTTTTAATATGTGCTTTTACGGCGTTGTTGGTTTGATGTGTATTTTGTTCGTGCCCGCCGTCATATTTCCGCGCCCTGTCGCCATGTGGATTGCCGTTTTTCACCTAAAAGTGATCTATTTTCTGGAAAAAAATATCCTAGGGTTGGATTATGAAGTACGCGGCGCACAGCATTTGCCGAAAGAGGGAAGCTATCTGGTTGCGGCAAAGCATCAATCAACATATGAGACATTAAAGCTTCATTTCATTTTCGATGACCCAGCCATTATCCTTAAGAAAGAGCTTCTCTATATTCCTGTCTGGGGCTGGTTTCTGGCGCGTACAAACCCGATTGCGATTGACCGAAAGAACGGTAAGAAAGCATCAAAACAGATCATTGATGGTGCAAAACGGATCATGACACAGGGACGACCCATTATTATTTTTCCGCAAGGAACCCGCGTGCGTATTGATCAGGATACAAAAGAAAAACCATATAAAATCGGCATTGCCCGCATGCAAGAGGCCACGGGTCTACCTATTATTCCCATGGTAACCAATACGGGGAAATTCTGGCCACGTAATTCGTGGGTCAAGCAGTCAGGAACCGTGATATTTGAATTTTTACCCCCTGTTATAGCCGATGATCGTAAGCCAGAAGATGTTATTCAACAGCTTGAAGAACACATCGAAAAAGAAAGCAAAAAGCTGTTATCTCAATGAAAAAAATCTTCCTCTTTCTCACGCTGTTTCTGATCATCCTTGGCAGTGCTTATACGGCAGGTTGGTATTATTTTGCGCGTGTCATCGACCGCGAAGTCGCAGGTTTTATCGAAGATCAAAAAGATCAGGGGGTTTATTTCGATGGTATTATCAGCCCCGCTCACGGCTTTCCGGGGGTGTATCATCTGGTTTATACTGGTGACATCCGCACACCCGCAGGTAATGTAAATATTCCAAAACTTGAGATCTCCGGCATTCCTCTTGAGGGGCAAGAGATTACGGTTCTGGCACCGCTTGGCATGACAATACAATCACGCGGCCTGCCCGAACATTTAAAAAAACTGGAACAAGCCGCAATGACATTTGAGGTTCCGACAGGCACCCCCCCTGAATTTACCTATCCCTATCTCAAAATCTGGCAAGCAGAAGGCAATGCCCACTTAAAAATTCCGTCCCTCAGCCTGCAATGGACAGATGCCAGTATTTTTGCAGATACAGAAATCCGCCTGAATGATGATTTACAGCCGGAGGGGGAGGCGCGTCTAGGCGTAACCAATCATAATTTCTTCGTCACAATTATTGCCGAGGAAATCGGTTTATCAAGTAGCAAAAAGCTTATGCTTCTGACTTTTCTGAATGCAATAGATAAATCAAACGGCGCGGTTATTCTGCCCTTTCGTCTGCAGAATAACGCGTTCTATTTGAATATGATCCGCCTGGGTGCGTTACCGATTATCCACTGGCCCAGACCCGACGGCGCTAGGCAGCCTTTTTCGGGTTGGGTGCGTCCGGATAATCCGCCTGCCTCGCGTCAATAATGGCTTTTCGGACGCTGCGCGTGCGTTCAAACGTTTGATAAAGATATTCCCCGTCCGCGTATCTGATCGCACGTTGCAGGGCGGTTAAATCTTCGGTAAATCTTTGCAATACTTCCAGAACAGCATCTTTATTATTCAGAAAAATATCCCGCCACATGGTCGGGTCAGAGGCGGCAATCCGTGTAAAATCCCGAAATCCCGATGCGGAATATTTAATTACTTCCGATTTTATATCATCTTCCAGATTGGTTGCCGTATCAACAATGGTATAGGCAATCAAATGCGGCAAGTGGGAGGTGATACCCAAAACCAGATCGTGATGCGAAGGCGACATAATATCTATATTCGCGCCTGTCATTTCCCACAAGGCAGTCACTTTTTCAACCGCGCGCAACGGCGTTTCATCCAGCGGTGTTAAAATGACCCAGCGCCCTTCGAATAATTCCGGAAATCCTGCCAACGGGCCGGAAAATTCAGATCCAGCAATCGGGTGCGCCGGAACAAAGGAAATATTTTCGGGCAAATGCGGCTTGACCGCGATGGCGACCGAGCCTTTGACAGAACCTGTATCGGTTAATACCGCGCCCTCTTTCAAAAAAGGCGCAATGGCTTTGACCATCTCCCCCATTGAACCGACCGGAACGGCAAGCACCACAATATCGGCGTCTGTAACCGCTTCTTCCAGATTTATCGTCGCATGATCGGCCAATTCGTGTTCAAGGACTAGGCGGCAGACCTCCTCTGATTTATCGGCGGCGACAATCTGTTTGACCTGACCTTGCCTTTTTATCGCTTGTGCAAAGGATGATCCAATCAGACCAAAGCCGATAATTGTTACTTTTTCAAACATCTTACATACTTTCTACTAATGACCCCGATGGGTCGCATTATAACTATAAATTATACCTGCGGATGCAGACATAATTAAAAAACAAAAATTTGGAATGGGAATAGGATATGTCACGCCACTACGCGTAAGGGGCGTAAAGATAGTAAGCTACAAAACATGTGCGTGGTTTCAACATAGAGATAAATTAAACAGACTTTGACTTTTGCCGCAAGAAAAACTTATAACTTGAAGATGCCCCTCATCGCCCATAATGATCTGCCGACCTTTCATCGCCTCCTTAATGAAGGACGCGTTGTCTTGCCCCCTGATCGTGCATATCAACAGGATATTCGCGAGCTTCATATCGGGTTTTTAAATATGATGCCCGACGCCGCCTTAGAAGCAACGGAACGCCAGTTTTTCAGATTAATCGGGGAGAGTAACAAGATTGCCCAGTTTCATATGCATCCCTTTACCGTTGATACGTTTAAACGCGGCGGCGCGGCAAAGGAACACATTAACCGCTTTTATGAATCATGGGATCAGATCAAGGAAGACGGGCTAGACGCCTTGATTGTTACCGGTGCAAATGAAGAGACAAACCCCTATCTGAATGAAGAGGAGTTTTGGGAACCGCTTTATGATGTTCTGGAATGGGCGAGTGAGAATGTCACCTCAACGATTTGTTCCTGTCTGGCATCCCACGCCGCAGTGCGTAAATTATATGGCGCCACACCGGCGATGCGCGAAACTAAACGCTGGGGCGTTTTTAGTCATCGTGTTCTTGACCGTGCCCATCCGCTATGTCGCAGTATGAACACCGTTTTTGATGCGCCCCACTCCCGCTATTCCGATTTATCCAGAGCGCAATTCGAACAGGCAGGATTGAAAATTCTGGTTGAGAGCGAAGAAGCAGGCGTACATGTGGCGGTCAGCCCCGATGGATTTCGCCTGATCTGTATGCAGGCACATCCCGAATATGATATTCATTCGCTGTTGAAAGAATACCGCCGCGAAATTGCACGCTATATAGAAGGTGAGCGTGACGATTATCCGCCTCTGCTAGAGCGTTATTTTAATGAAGAGGTCAAAGCAGTTTTGACGCGATTTGAACAAGATGTGACATCAGGCGCTATTTCATCACTTGATACCTTCCCTGAAAAAGATCTTGAGCCGCTACTTGATTGTACGTGGCGTGACAGCGCGCGCGCTATGATCGGTAATTGGGTCGGTGCGATTTATCAGGTTACCAATGTTGATCGTAAAAAACAGTTCATGGACGGCGTTAATCCCGAAGACCCGTTTGGGTGGAGAAAAGACTAGTCCCTTTTTTCGTAATTTGACGAGGATACAGGCTTTGCAGGGATAAGGATTTTCTTTGCGGCGGCAATCGCGCTGCCTTTATCCGGCTTAATCGGGGCATAGATTTTCTTACTGACTTCAATCACATGAACACCGCCAAATGATTTGAAAACCGAGCTGCCCAACCCCTCAAAAAACGGACTGAGCGAAAGCATAAAATTCGTCTCAAAAGGCGGAATAAATAAGCCCTTACGTTGTCGCTCGATCATAAAATTATTCTCATGCAAGGCATGTTTAATTTGCGAAACGGTAAATGGCGCGCCATAGGCAAACGGGCAATTATCGGTACGCGCCCATGTGCTCATCCGGTTAGGAACGATAATCATCATACGTCCGTTGGGCTTTAAAACACGCCACGATTCATGCAGCGCCTCCGATAAATTTTCGGTAAATTCCAATGAATGGATCGCCAGAATGCGATCAAAGCTTTCGTAGCCAAATGGTTGTAACGTCGGCTTGGCATAGCACAAAACATTTTTCGCCTGTAGCGTCCATGGTACACCATCATCAGCATTTGGTGTCATAATGACTGTACGTTCCGCTTGCGCTGCGTAATTTTCAAGATATGGCTGGGCATACCCAAGTGCTAACAGGCTGTGATGACGCACATCGGGCCAGATTTCTGTCATACGCGTCATAATAAAACGCTGTGCCAAAACCCCTAGCTTGGCACTGTAAAATTCGGAAAATGCTTTATAGGAAAAAGCCATAGACAAATATTAAGATGAAACAGAAGGCACGTCGAGGGCGCTATCCAATATAATCTCTCAAAACTGAAAAAAGCGGTATGTCTGCCTCGACAAAGTCCATTTTGTGCATATCATTTGGTTTGACCCACTTCATATTTTGCCCCTCTGCACCGCGCGGTGTGCCCTTCCAAACACGACAGGCATATAACGGCATTAAAACATGCGTATTCTTATCTTCGTAAATATGCGAGATAAAGCTGAGCGGTGTAAAACAGGTTGGTCTGGTTTCAATTGCCAGTTCCTCGCGCAATTCCCGCATCAGGGCAAATTCGGGGACTTCTCCCTCTTCAACCTTACCACCAGGAAATTCCCACTGCCCTTCCAGCCATTTTCCTTTGGGGCGTTGTGTACATAGCACTGCGCCGTCCTGATCGATCAGGGCGGCGGCTACAACAATTAATTTTTTTTGTATAGGGGGAGAGTCCGGTGCGGGGCTCTCTAATGCTTGTTCACAAGACATAAATACTTTATTTATCCTGCGTTTTCTGCGGCATTCCCATTTGTGCTGGTTTCAACAGGATCGCCGTTAATGTCATACGTCTCGATTGACAAGTCATTGCGCCATGTCTGAAGTTTATCACCAAGGACATTACGCTTCAGTTCCTGCTCGATAAACGGCTTCAACTCTTCCATCGGTGCTGGCTGAGTCTGACGCTTATCTTCCACTTTAATAACGTGAAAACCAAAGTCGGTTTGAACAGGTGTTTTTGTATAATCACCCGCTTCCATCGCAAAAGCCGCATCGGAAAATGCCGGAACCATTTGCCCCTGAATAAAATACCCCAGATCGCCGCCTTGTGTTGCGGACGGGCCTGTTGATTCAGACTTGGCCAACTCTTCGAAGTTCGCGCCTTCTTCAAGCTTTTTAATCACTGCTTTGGCGGCGTCTTCTGTTTCAAGCAAGATATGACGCGCTTTAACTTCTTCTTGCGCAGCGAAACTGGCAACATATTGGTCATATTCGCTTTTTATCTGCTCATCCGTTATTTCTTTTTCAAGAAGTTGCTGAACATAAGCTGTACGTACAATGTTTTTTTCAATCTCGGCTTTTTCGGCTTTGACTTGCTCATCTATTGTCTGTTTTGCTTCTTTTACCTGTTGGGCAACATCTTCGCTGCTGGCAACGTTTGATTTTTTCGCTTCACGTTCCAAAATTCTGGCATTGATTGTTTGCTCAAGAGCCAGCGGAAAAAGCTGGTCAATCGGTTGTTGACGGGTCTGTGCAGGTAACTGCGCAATGAACATTAACACGTCGGAGCGTTTAATGTCTTCATCCCCCAACTTCGCCACAACGGGGTCAGCATTCGCGTCCTTGATTTCAACTTTCTTTGGCTGCGCAGCGTCTTGGGCTTGCGCGTTTTCGGCTGTCTCAGTTGACGCTTGCGTATTATTTTCTGTTGTACCTGTGTCACCAGAAGAAGTCTGAACCGATGCCGCGTCAGTGCCATCTTGTTCTGCAATCACAGTATTAGAGACAAAAGCGAGGGCTGCAATTGCCGCGACAATCAAAAGTCCGAATGTCAGGAAGACCATTCCACCGAATTTTTTGCCCTTTTGCTCGTTTCTTGTCTCTGCAGAAGCTGTTTTTTTCTGTTCACTCATTTCAATAATCTCTTTCCTGATAAAAATTTACACCCTATATTTACCCGCGTGTGAAACTCTATGCAAGTGTCAAATTGACCTGACATGGAATGGAGTCTATATGAAAGAGACATATTTTATAAAGGAACGGAATGTTACTCAACCTTGCAACAAAACTATTTGGCTCCAGCAATGATCGCCAGCTTAAAAAATACCAGCAAAGAGTCCAGCCTATCAATGATCTGGAAGCTGAATTCGAAAAGCTTGATGATGCCGCGCTGCTTGCAAAAACCAACGAATTCCGTGCAAAGTTAGAAAATGGGGCTGATTTAAAAGATATATTGAACGAATCATTTGCAACCGTGCGTGAGGCCGCCAAACGTACACTTGGTCAACGTCATTACGATGTCCAGCTGATCGGCGGAATGGTGCTGAATGACGGGCATATCGCAGAAATGAAAACAGGAGAAGGTAAAACCCTTGTCGCCACACTTGCTTGTTATCTGAACGCCATTTCCGGTAAAGGCGTACATGTTGTGACGGTGAATGACTACCTCGCACGTCGTGACGCCGAATGGATGGGGGAAGTTTACAAATTCTTGGGGCTTACAACAGGTTGTATTCTGAATGATCTGAATGACGCGCAACGCCGCGCCGCATATGCCGCTGATGTCACATATGGTACGAATAACGAATTCGGTTTCGATTATCTGCGCGATAATATGAAGTTTTCACTGGATGATATGAGCCAGCGCGATTTCAACTTTGCAATTGTCGATGAAGTTGATTCGATTTTGATCGATGAGGCACGTACACCCCTGATTATTTCCGGCCCCGCCGAAACCTCGACAGAGTTATACACAAAAGTAAACAAAATTATCCCCAGCATCAGTAAAGATCTTTACGACCTTGATGAGAAAATGCGTACGGTTAACCTGAATGAAGATGGTCAGGAACGCATTGAAGACCTTCTGGCGGAACATAACCTGCTTGAAGATGGCGGGCTTTATGATTTGCAAAATATTCATGTCGTCCACCATGTCAATAACGCCTTGAAAGCCAATGTCCTGTTCCAGAAGGACAAGGATTATCTGGTTCAAAACGGCAAAGTCATGCTGATCGACGAATTTACAGGCCGTATGATGGAGGGTCGCCGCCTGTCTGACGGTTTGCATCAGGCGATTGAAGCCAAAGAGAATGTCGATGTTCAAAATGAAAATCAGACACTCGCCTCCATCACCTTCCAGAATTACTTCCGTCTTTACCCGAAACTGGCGGGTATGACAGGGACAGCCATGACAGAAGCCGCCGAATTTGCGGAAATTTATAATCTGGGCGTTGTTGCCATTCCGACAAATGTTCCCGTAGCGCGTGTAGATCATGAAGATAAAATCTATAAAAGTTTCGGTGAGAAAGCCGACGCCATTGCCGAACTGGTTGAAGAATGCGTTGAAAATAAACAGCCCGTACTGGTCGGAACCGTTTCGGTTGAAAAATCGGAATTACTCTCTGCCGCCTTCAAAAAGCGTAAAATTAAGCACAGCGTTTTGAACGCACGTTACCACGAACAAGAAGCCAATATCGTGTCACAAGCGGGTCGCCCCAGTGCCGTTACAATCGCAACAAACATGGCGGGTCGCGGAACAGATATTAAAATGGGCGGTGACGCCGATATGCGCATCTCTGTCGAAATCAAAGACGATATGCCGGATGATAAAAAAGAAAGCCTTATCAATAAAATACGTGAAGAAGTTAAAGTAGAAAAAGAAGTCGTGAAAGATGCGGGGGGGCTGTTCATTGTTGGGACAGAACGTCACGAATCCCGTCGTATTGATAACCAGTTGCGCGGTCGTGCAGGACGTCAGGGTGACCCCGGTGGATCAGCCTTTTTCCTCTCCCTTGACGATGATCTGATGCGTATTTTTGGCTCCGATAAAATGGAAATGTTGCTTGCCAATAAAAATATCGGTTTGCAGGACGGCGAAGCCCTGACCCATCCATGGATTTCAAAAGCGCTTGAACGCGCCCAAGGGCGCGTCGAAGCCCAAAACTTTGAAATTCGTAAGAACATTTTAAAATTTGATGACGTGATGAATGACCAACGTAAGGTTATTTACGAACAACGCCGCGATATTATGGATTCCGATCATGTGGAAGAGCTGGTCGGCGAACTGCGTCATGATTATATCAGCGAACTGGTCGCCGATTGTATTCCACTTGGCAGTTATGTCGATAAATGGAATGTGGAGCGCTTGGCACTTGAAACCAAGGAAACGCTTGGCCTAGACGTTCCTGTTACGGACTGGACAAAAGAAGAAGGAATCGCCGATCAGGAAATTGAAGACCGCCTTGTCGCCGAATCTGATAAGAAAATGGCGGAAAAAGTTGCCAATATCGGGCCGGATTATTTCCGTCGTATGGAAAAAGCCGTTGTTCTGCAAATCCTTGATACGCAATGGAAAGAACATTTGCTGGCACTTGATCACTTGCGTCAGGGTATTAATCTGCGTGCCTATGGACAGCGTGACCCGCTAAATGAATTCAAAGCAGAAGCATTCGAACTATTCGAACTGATGCTGAATAATTTCCGCGAAAATGTCACAAAAACTCTCAGTCTGGTTGAAATTAATCAGGAAACAGGCATGCCGGGCTTCATGCTAAACCGTGACGAGGTTCAGACGGTCGAGACACGTACAGATCCCGCCCTAATGGGAACGGGGCGTGCCGGAATTCCCGATCAGGAAGATATGGACGGCATGAACAGACAACAACGTCGTCAGGCCGGTCAGAAAACCGCCGTGGTGACACCAATCACCTCTAATCTGCCTTTCGATAAAAATAATCCTGAAACATGGGGGAAAGTGCCGCGTAATGCGCCCTGCCCGTGTGGATCAGGTAAGAAGTTCAAACAGTGTCACGGGAAGCTCTCATAATACGTTTTAACGAAAGATCTATAACTTATGTGGTTTGATAGTTGGGATTCAGTTTTTAATATTATCATTACAGGTATTATCTGTTTTTCAGGACTGGTAATATTATTACGTGTGGCTGGCAAGCGAACGCTGACAAAAATGAATGCGTTCGACTTTGTTATGACTATCTCTATCGGATCGGTTCTGGCAACCGCTATCACTTCCAAAGACACATCGATTGTTGACGGGATGACAGCTCTCGCCATACTTATTTTTATGCAATATATCATTGCGTGGTTGGCAGTGCGATCTGATAAATTTGAAAGCCTTATTAAATCTCGCCCAGCCATTTTATTTTATGACGGCGAATACCGCGAAAATGAAATGAAGAAAGAGCGTATCACAAAAGTTGAAATAATGGCTGCGTTTCGAAATAACGGATATTCTGATCAAAATCAAATTCATCTTGTGCTGCTTGAAACAGATGGAGAGATGAGCGTAATTCCAAAAGGGAATGAAAAAGACCGTAAATACGGCGCACTTAAAACGGCAGAGTCAGATTTTGAACCTTTAGAAACATCCAAAAAATAAATAAAATAAAAGGGCTATCTATAATCAGATAGCCCTTTTAAAATACTATTAAGCTGCTCTTGCCATAGCTTCTTCTTCGATAAAATCTGACATATCTGTCAATTTTTGATCTGCAGATTTTTCTTGTTCAAGAATTTCATGCAAAATTTCTGCAGCCTCTTGCTCACCTAATAGCTTGGCCATGTTACAAAGTGCTCCATAAGATGCGATTTCATAATGCTCGACTTTTTGCGCTGCAACTATTAATGCCGCGTCGCATACACTTCCGCTTTCGCATTCTTCGATTAAAGAATTACCTTCTTTTAACAAGCCTATGATTGCTTCACATTTTTCAGTGTCTTTTTCAAAACCTGTCATATCAAAAACAGTTTCAAGTTTAGAAATATGCTCTTCAGTTTCTTCCAAATGCGTTTCAAATGCATTAGCAAGCTTCTCATCTGTTGCATGTTCTTTCATTTTGGAAAGCGTTTTCTTTATCTGCTTCTCGGCATAATAAATATCTTGTAATAAATGTTCGAATAAATCTTGTAAGTTTTTAATAGACATAATGTTACCTCATTGTTTTAGGTTGGATATCTATATAACGCACAATCTAATTTTGCGTTCCCACTCAATACGTATTTTCTGTCTATCAAGTTTATGAAATTTAACTTTGTGCGTTATAAAGGCGTTTTATCAGACCATTAATCATTGCTTGGATAAGGGGATCAGCATGTTCTATTTTCTCTTCCAGCATATCTTTTGTAATGATTACAAGCGTGGTTTTTTCTAGCGCATCTGCCGTTGCGGTATGGGGCTGTCCTTTCAGCATCGACATTTCGCCCAGAATATCGCCTGCCCCCGCAATTCCCAAATCTTTCCCGTCACGATGAATGCGTACACGCCCTTCTTTAATAAAATAGGCACGCTCTGATTCCTCGCCCTCTTTAAAAATTGTCGTGCTTGCCGGGTATCTTTGAAGCAGAAGCCCTTTATCTTCATCATCCATCATATTTTTATGCTGCCTTTTCCTGTTCCTCATGTTCCGCGATTTCGCTTAAGAATTTATGAACAAGGCTGACAGACATTGCGCCTTCACCAACCCCGGATGCAACGCGCTTGACTGAACCTGAACGGACATCACCAACGGCAAAAATACCGGGACGAGAACTTTCAAGCAGCATCGGCGGGCGCTCCAAAGGCCATGACGTGCTATTGACAATTTCAACCCCTGTGCAAACAAAACCGCGTGCATCCAGTTCAACGCATCCCTGCAACCAGTCTGTATTGGGAACAGCCCCAATCATTAGGAAAACGTGCTTAATATCTTCTATTTCCTCCGTATTATTAGCCTTATCTTTGACTCTAACCTGTTTCAGATGCTTATCACCCTTCAATTCTGATATTTCGGTTTGTCGGTGCAATGTAATTTTCGAAGAGGCTTCGATACGTGTCACAAGATAATCGGACATACTATCCGCAAGCGTTTTACCGCGCACAAAAATATGAACATGCTTTGCATATTTACTTAAAAATACAGCTGCCTGACCCGCTGAGTTCCCGCCGCCAACAATTATGATTTCTTCATTGGAGCATAATTCCCCCTCCATCGCGGTTGCGGCATAATAAACACCTGCATTATCAAAATCGCGGGAGTTCGGAAGGTTTAATGTGCGATAAGTTGCGCCGCTTGCGACAATTACACTTTTTGCTGAAAGCTTATGTCCCTCACATAACGAAATTTGAAACGGGCTTTTTTCACAATTCAAGTCATTGACCTTGTAGGGAACAATAATTTTTGCGCCAAATTTCATGGCCTGTATTTGTGCGCGCCCCGCCAAAGCTTGCCCTGATAATCCTGTTGGAAAGCCCAGATAATTTTCAATTTTCGAGCTGGTTCCCGCTTGTCCGCCCGGTGCTTCCTCTTCAAGTAAAATTGTTTTTAACCCTTCTGACGCTGCATAAACAGCCGAAGATAATCCTGCAGGCCCGCCGCCAATAATTGCCACATCAAACTCTTCATCAAAATCAATATGTTCTTTCAAGCCCAACATATCTGCCAATGTTGTATTATCGGGTTTCTTGGAAATTTGACCGCCCTCGTGAAACAGAACTGCCGGATAATCATCGTCTTTCAGATCATATTCCTTGATCAGCCCATCACATTCCATATCATCACAATGAAGAACTTCTACAGGATAGCCATTTCGACGCAGAAAGCGTTCAATCCTGACAGCATCTGCATTGCGATCTTTTTGCATAAGGGTCACGGCCCCTTCTGTATGAGAAATCAACGCCACACGGCGCAAGATAAAGGCGCGGATGATGATCTCGCCAATATCCGGCTCGGCTGTGATCATCTTGCGAAAATCCTGACGATCAATACAAATGACTTCTCCGTCCGTATCCATCTTGCCATCAACCAGAATTTTACGATCATTAAATAAATCAATTTCACCGGTAAATTGTTTGGCTTTATGCGCATGGATTAATCGCTCCCCTTGGCGACCCTGCTCATAAATACCTAGCTCACCCTGGGTTACTACAAAGAAATTAACACTGCGCTCTCCACGTGAAAAGACCTTATCGCCTTTTTTCATCTTACGAATAACGCCAAATTCTTTTAATTTTTCAACATGATGATCACTTAATGTCGGAAATGTTTGCGCCGTACGCGCATAGGGATCTGTGGGATCAAGCTCCACCTGCTTCATGTTTTTATTCATACCTTAAAATTATGCCCTAAATCAGGAAAGAGCAAGTCGCATGTTTATTATATGGGCTCTAGCGGATCACACGGCTCACCTGTTAAGGTATATAAATCTTCAGAATTCATTGAAATTTCTTCACCCGCATTCAGTTTAGTGGCCATTTCGACAGCCAAAGGAATATCATCAACCTTAAGATAAACAGGCAGCCCTGTATCTTGAGCAAACTGAGAAAGCATTCTCAGTTTATCTACAAAAATAGCAATATCTTCTTCCCTGCTAGGTCCTGTGGGATGTGTACAAAACCCACATCCTAATTCTGCTGCCATATGAAGCATTTCTTCACGGATATCAAAGGTTGGAACATCAATTGCGTGCGCTTCTTGAAGTTCACTCACTTTTCTAACTTCATTCAGTGCTGCGGCATTATAGCCTGTCGATAAAGGCACATGATATCCAGGCATCTGAACATTTTGTTGGTCAAAGATAAAAACGGTGGCCGTAGTTGGCTGTACTTTGGCCTCAGGCACGCGCTCTTTTACAAGCCTTAATTTATCCCAGTCAAAAGCACTGAATAGGAATTGGCCTAACTGCACCTCATCTTTGTCTACACGCTTAGCAATGGCGTCTAAAGTTTCATCAACGACACCCGAACCTTTCAGTTCTACATTGATAATCGCTTCTGGATTAACTGATAGAACCGTGTCCAATACATCCTCAAAAGTAGGGATAGGTTCTCCGTTCCAAGTTTTATTTGATTGAACATCTTCAAGGGTTTGCTCGCCAATCAATTTTCCATTGATTTCTTTATTGCCGTAAACCACAAGATGACCGTCTTGAGTTTTAAAAACATCAAGCTCAATACCATCTGCGCCCGCTTCGAGCGCTTTTTGAAAAGATGGTAATGTGTTTTCAGGAACTGCGTTTTGTAACGTGTCCGCGCCATACCCTCTATGGCCGATTATTTTTATACTTGTCATATGCCTCCCATATTATTTCTATAAAGTAAAAATTTACCTAATAAAAACTATGCATTTAATAACAAAACTTTTATAAAAATACAAATATTTGATTTAGATTGTTCAGGCTTATTTTATGAAATGTATTTTACTCGGTACAGGGGGCGCAATTACTAGCCAAAAGAGGCATAATACATCTCTTTTTATTGAAAAAAATTCAATGCAAATCTTAATCGATTGTAATGGTCAATGTGTTCAAAAACTGGATGAACATGGAATTTCATTAGAATCACTGGAGCATATCTTTTTAACCCATCGCCATATTGATCACATCGGCGCGCTCGGCAATTTTATGCACCAGTTATGGCTTACGTCATGCTATTTTAAGCCTATAAATCAAAAACGAAAAATGGCTCTTAACTTTTATGCTCATAAAGAGACAATCCAAGCTGTTCAAAACTTGTTTGAAGCACTAGATATTTATAACCATCCAGACATGTTTGAAGTTATTTTCCACTCTTTAAATGATGACGGCGGAAAAATAAAGATAGAAAAAGAAGAACTTGAATATTTCCCTGTTAGACATAGCGTTCCTTGTCACGGCTTCAGAATAAAAAATAATTCGCAGATGTTCGTTTATTCAGGAGATACAGAAATAAATCCGGCTATATATTCAGAACTGAAAAATAATGATGTTTTGGTTCATGAATGTAATGAAATCGGAGATATCCAAAAATCAAAAGGCCATACGACATGGCTGGAACTGGAATCTCTTTTGAAAGATTTACCCGATATAACACTATATTTGGTTCACCTTCCAAAAATGTCTGATATAGAAGAAAAAACGTTTAAGTCTTTGCTGGAGAAAAAATATCACGGCAGAGTTATTTTGCCCGAGGATGGCCAACATATTATTCTAAATTGAAAAAAGAGCAAGAGGCTTGCTCCCTGCTCTTTTCTCTTCGTTATTAGTCGGATCTTAAAAAGCCGCCGGACTGCATTTTCCAAAGCTTGGCATAATGCCCGTCTTTCATTGCAATCAGTTCATCATGCGTTCCGTCTTCGATAATCTCCCCTGCTTCCATCACCAGAATACGGTCCATCTGACGCAATGTTGAAAGACGGTGGGCAACCGCAATCACGGTTTTATCCTCCATAATGCCTTCCAACGCTGTTTGAATGGCGTGTTCACTTTCGCTATCCAAAGCAGATGTCGCTTCATCAAGGATCAGAATTGGCGCATCTTTCAGGATTGCTCTTGCAATACCAACACGTTGTTTCTGACCTCCGGACAGCTTGACGCCGCGCTCACCGACATGCGCAAGATAACCTTGCCGCCCTTTATTATCCTCAAGATCAAGAATAAAGTCATGGGCACTTGCACGTTTCGCCGCTTCAAACAATTCCTCGTCATCCGCGTCCGGTTTACCGTAGCGGACGTTATCAAAGATTGAACGATGAAACAGATAACTGTCCTGCGTCACAATCGTGATGTTTCGCCGTAACGTTTCCTGCCGAACGTCAGAGATGTCTTCACCACCAATTAGAATGGCGCCATCCCTCACATCATAAGCACGCACAAGCAAGTTGGTAATCGTGGATTTACCTGCACCACTTCGACCGACCAAGCCAACTTTCTGTCCCGCCGGAATTTCCAAATTAAAATTCTTGAAAACAGAAATTGCTGCCTCGTCACGTCCGTAGTTGAATGTGACATCTTTAAACTCAATGCTTGAATTATCCTGAGTAACAGTCAAATCCTTCGCATCTTTTTTATCGGTGACATCATGCTTACGCGTTAGAACCTCCATTCCTTCCTGAACACGGCCGAGGTTTTCAAAAATGCCTGAAACCTCGTACATGATCCATCCAGATTGAAACGTTGCCTGTAACACCATTGGTAAGGCCATTGCGACCGCCGCCAAGCCTGCCTGACCCTGCGTTTCGATCAAGATATACCCGACATAAGCCGTTGCAATTAACAACGCGGTATTCATGATATCTATCACCAGTGTCATCTGCCAGATTGTTCCTGTCAGCTTACGCAAACTGAAGCTGTGGTTTTTGAGTAAGCCTACGACGCGTTTATCTTCATGCTTGGCACGTGCGAAGTATTTGATTGGCAATGCATTCGTAAATGTATCGACAATTTGCCCTGTCAGCGTGCTCATATCTTCGGAATGTTCTGCCGCGCGTTTTTGAACCTTAGGGACAAAAAACCACAGCACAGAGGCATATCCTATAAGCCAGATTGTCAACGGCAAGGCCAACCAAAAGCTGACGCTATACAGGAAGAACAAATTACTGATCGTAAAGATCGCCGCAAACCACACCGCGCCAATTGTTGCCTTTAGAGCATCACGCAAAGCCGGAGCAGATTGTATCAACTTATTGGCAATCCGTCCGGCAAAGTCATTTTGAAAAAATGCCAATGACTGTCCCGATGTATACCAATAAAGCTGACGCCGTATCAAGTTCCCAACATATGGAATAAAAACCAAGTGATAAAACACTTCTGAAAGTGTGCCTATCACCAAACGCACCGCAAGTATTGCCGCACCAAGCCATAACATGGCTGCGGTGTATTCTTCTTGTGCTACAAGCTCCCCGACATACCAAAACATGACGGAAATCATTAATGCGAAAATACCTTCGGTTATCGCAATGGCATATAGCGGCACCTTGACCTGTCTTGCAAAGAACCAGATAAACGGCCATAACTTTGTTGGCAGATTATCTAATCCCTCTGGTGGCATCTGATCGATCTCGATGTGCAATTTATCATCAAGACGCATAATTTTATTTTTTATCATTTTAAACATAACTTATTTCCTTCTAAACCTAATTTAAAGAAGGCAAACAACATATTGATATTTAATAATATAACGATGTTTGTCAGCCCTCATACAGGCTGACAAAAAGAGAGGGTCTCTAGTGACAGCCTTGAATTCTTATCAGCCCGGACGCATAAAGCGGATTTGGGGTGTCGGCAGTAAAAATGGGTCCGTTATTCGCCGGAAGAACAACAGCGCTCACAATTTTACGCACGGCAACACGCACGCTTTTCAGCGTCGCTACCAGCCTATGTAAGTTCAAATAATTGTTCATTTCAATTCCATTAAATAATCGAGTTTTCTATAAAGCCAGACTCAAACTATTTTTGCAACCCCTTTTTTGTTGCAACGCAAAAATAATTTAATCACGCCCCTTTAAACGTTCCTAGCTATTTTCTTACTAATTCGTTAATATTTGTGACTTACAATAGTGTTTGTAAAAACCAATCAGAAGAATTCTGTGAATGGCGAATGTAGAAAACATACTCACATCTGTGCAACAAAGGCAGTTGACTGCTTTGAAAAGCACCGCGCGCAGCTTGGATAAAGTACAGCTAGAGCTGGCGACGGGTAAAGACGTGAATTCCGCCATTGATAATCCTCAAAACTTCTTTGCCTCCCGCTTTCTTGAAAACCGCGCCAATGATCTCCGTCGTTTACTGGACGGTATCAACCAAAGCCTTCGCACGATTGAAGAAGCCCAAAATGGCCTGGACGCAACTTTTAACATTCTCGATACTGCAGAGGCTTTTCTAATTAATTATCAGGAAGAGCTGATCGCAGGCGGTGAAAAATACGAAAAGCAACTGGTTGAACCCCTCGAAATTAATAGTAATGCCGACCTGACCCAGTATGCCGGATCGCAAGATGACGGCTTTCCTGCCACTTTCTTTCCGGGCGGCTTTACGCTGGACAATAATTCATGGCGACGGTTTCAGGTCGATATTGATATCACCGAAGAAACCGTTCTTGAATTTGAATTTCAAAGTTCCAAAATTCCGGAAATTAATGCCATCGGATTTGATAATGATAATTCCTTCTCCAATAATAGTAACTTTTTCTTTCTGTATGGAGAGCAATTGGGCGGAATCTCCTATGCAGTTCCGACGCCGACCTATGAATATGATGGCTCCGGTGATTTTGTGAAAGTTTCTATTCCTGTTGGTGAATTATTTACGGGCACATTCAGCCATCTGGTTTTTATTAATGATGATGACATGACCGACGGAGACCCCGATGATGGTGACGGCAGTTATCGTAATATCCAGCTGGGTTTTCCGGATTTTACGGCAGAGGCAAAACAGTTTTTTGATGATAACGAAAACGAATATAGTAAAATTCTCGATCAGATAGACCGCCTCAGCGTTGATGCAAGCTATCGAGGGATTAACCTGTTAAAAGACGAAAATCTTGAAACATTTTTCAATGCGGACAGAACCAGTAGCTTGATAACGGGAGGCATTGACGCCACAAGTGAGGGTCTTGGGCTGGTACGTGAAGATTTTACATCTGTCGAAGCTATCGAAACAAAAATCACCCAAATCCGCGAAGCACGAGAGGATTTAAGGGAATATTCAAGAAGCCTGACCAGTGATTTTTCAACATTGGAAACCCGCAATAATTTTACCCGTACCACTATCAATAATCTGGCATCAGGTAGCGACGACCTCATCCTCGTCGATCAAAACGAAGCGGGTGCAGAACTCCTCGCACTCCAAACCCGTCAATCAATTCAAATTAGGGTCCTAAGCTTTATCGAGCCCTCTGTTTTAAGATTGCTGGCATAAAAAGTTGAATATAATGACAGGATTTTTAGCGTGCGAGTATCGCTACGCTTAAGCCGTCTTTTTCTCGTTTTCAAGAATTGCGGTATCAATACCAATGGCTTCCATACGTTGCTTCCACTTTTTATGGGCAATGACTTGCATATCTTCAACTTTATCCAGCTCGTCCGTAATCTCTAGCCCGATGAGTGTTTCCACAACATCTTCTTGTGTAACAAGGCCCTGTATCGTGCCGTATTCATCAACAACCATCGCAATATGGCTCTTGCTTTGCATTAAGTCATCATATGCTTTTGCCGTACTGATATCATCTTTCAGCATAGGGAAATCACGGCGAAAGTCGCTCAGCTTTCTCTCGAACTCGTCTTTGGCTTGTGCGATTAGCAAGTCAGTTTTCAAAACATAACTATCGATATTATCCGTATTTTTTTTGAAAACAGGAATACGCGAAAACGGCGTTTCAGAATGCTTTGTAAAAAAGTCTTTCACTGTCATCTCTTCAGAAACTGAAAAAATAACCGGTTTCGGTGTCATAATATTTCGAATAGGAAGCTGTTTGAGTTTCATCAGGTTCGAAACAATCAAATGTTCATTCTGATCCAACACGCCCTCATCCTTACCAATCTCGACCATGGCTTCGACTTCGTCACGGCTATATGTGAACGCGTTTTTGCCAGATTTGGACATCAGCTTTGTCAATTTCTCGGAACACCATACAAACGGATAAAGCGAGATTGTCAGCCAGTTGATCAAAATCCCGAATGTGGGGGCAAGCTGTTGCCAATATACCGCGCCAATCGTTTTGGGAATAATCTCACTAAAAACAAGAACCAGTAACGTTAAAACGCCCGAGGTGATGCCCAGATACTCGTTTCCGAATACAACAGCTGACTGCGCCCCAACTCCCGCCGCGCCGACAGTATGCGCAATGGTATTGGCCGTTAAAATAGCCGCCAAAGGCTGATCAAGATTACCTGTCACTTTTCTCAGGGTTTTTGTAGAGGACTTCATCTGATCAAGCGACGCAATGTAAGACGTCCTAACAGAAAGAAGTACGGCCTCAGATATCGAACAGAAAAACGAAACGACAAGCGCGAGCAATAAGTAAAAAATAAGCAGGGACATAAAAACCTTAAATTTGTTTCTTCACTAGGAATACATATAAAAAAAATTTAATAAAGACAAAATTACATTGGTTATTATTTAATTGGCAGGGGCACCAGGGTTCGAACCCGGGACCTACGGTTTTGGAGACCGTCGCTCTACCAGCTGAGCTATACCCCTAAAGAAGTCAATTATGTATCATAGCATTTTGCGGAAATAAAGGAAAAACAGATATCATCTTTTAATGAAACCAGCGTTGTTAACTTAGCCCCGCAACAGCGACATTATCGAGAAGACGAATATTATCAACGCGAACCACCGCAAGAAGCCTCAAATTTTTGTGTTTATTCTTTTCTGTTACTTTTTCTAAAAGATCTGCTGTTCTTAATTCAAGATAGTCGATATCGCTCAGCTGCACATCTTTTAGAAGCTGCGTTCCAACATTCTCCACGTCTTGAAATGTCAAAGTTTTGTTTTCGAGATCAGTTGCAAGCTGGAAAAGAACTTTATTTAAATGACGTGCTTTTTCCAAACCTTCTGCGGATAAGAAAACATTACGGGAAGACAGCGCCAGCCCTCCCTCATCACGTATAATCGGTGCGCCGATCACCTCAACGGGAATATCCAGATTGCGAACCATATTTTTAATAACGCACACCTGTTGAAAGTCTTTTTCGCCTAATATGGCTATATCAGGAAGACATTGAAGAAAGAGCTTCGTAACTACGGTTGCGACACCGTCATAGTGTTTATCACGAAAACTACCCTCCATGTCCTCAGTTACCTGACTGACGGTTACGGTTGTCAAAAACGGCTGCGGATACATAACATCAACTGTCGGCA
The DNA here is from genome assembly GCA_963710165.1 of uncultured Alphaproteobacteria bacterium. GTDB lineage: Bacteria > Pseudomonadota > Alphaproteobacteria > Micavibrionales > Micavibrionaceae > JACKIP01. Next base: position 176,047 of record CAVPYZ010000005.1, on the reverse strand, counting down.
TAAATATAATATCTGCGCCCTCTTCTTTTAATAAAGAAATGTCCTTTTGTTCATCTCTTGGATAATGATCAAAATCTGAGGCTTCATTAAACTGTGTTGGGTTGACGAAGATACTAACAATCACTCTATCGGCATGTTGCCTGGCAAGCCGTACGAGCGATAAATGACCGTTATGTAGAGCGCCCATAGTCGGCACGAGAGCAATTTTTTGATCTGACTTACGCCATAGGGAAACCTGCGCACGAAGATCTCTTATATTTTTGATTATCTGTATCATATTAATAGGTATATTCATCTGTTGGAAAAGATCGGCTTTTTACCTCTTTTTTATATGTCGAGATTGCTTCTTTTATGTTCAGATATAATTCAGCGTATTTCTTTACAAATTTTGGCACGCGCTCCCCGCTTACCCCCAACAGATCATCAGTAACCAGAATCTGACCATCACAATGAACAGATGCGCCGATGCCTATTGTGGGTATAGAGATCAGATGTGTTATCTCTGTTGCGGCATTTTCAATCGTGCCTTCTATCACAATAGCGAAGGCGCCTGCCTGTTCGATAGCCGTTGCATCTTTCTTTAAAAGATCAATTTGTTCTTGCGTTTTACCTTTGATTTTATAGCCGCCCTCAGCCGGTGCAGATTGGGGCAATAATCCGATATGACCCATAACAGGAATGCCATGGTCAACAATAACTTTAATACGCGATGCCATAGATACGCCCCCTTCTAATTTCACAGCATCACATCCTGTTTCCGCTATAATACGTTTGGCATTTTCAAGCGCTTGCTCATCGCTTTCTTCATAGGTGCCATAAGACATATCCACAACTGTTATACATTGATTACCTGCCCCTCGTACAACCGCATCACCATGCGTGATCATTTGATCGAATGTTACTCTTGTTGTGTCCTCATATCCATAAATAACATTTCCTAAACTATCCCCGACCAATATCAGATCAACAATAGGCGCCATCAGCCTCGCCATGGGATATGTATAAGCCGTGAGACATACCAGAGGCTCTTGCGAATTTTTATGTTTTTTCAAATCGTGAATAGTTATTGTCATTTTATACCTTGAGATATTTGCGAACTCTTTTAAATTATACATCATGGTTAGAGCAATATTTATATTACTGGTCACCTTTACCAGCGCCCTGTCATTTCAGGTGAAGGCGCAGGATATGAATGTGCCCTCCTCTCAACAGCAAATCAAGCTGTCCTATGCCCCTGTGGTGAAAAAAGTCGCGCCGGCGGTGGTTAATATTTATACCAAGCGTGTCATACAGCAGCGTGTGCATCCCTTTATGAATGATCCGTTCTTCGCACCGTTTTTCGGGCAATCACGCGGTGGATTTTCGCGGGAGCGCGTACAAAGCTCTCTTGGGTCGGGTGTTATTGTTGATCCGAAAGGGATTGTGGTGACAAACGCGCATGTGATTGAGGGGGCTGATGAGATTATCATCGGGCTATCTGACGGACGTGAGTTGAATGCCACCCTAACCTTAAGTGATAAGCGTACTGATTTAGCGGTTCTTCGCGTGACAGATGATGTCAGCGCCCTGCCCTACGCACCGCTCCGTCCGTCGGAAGCTTTGGAAGTGGGTGATCTGGTTCTGGCGATTGGAAACCCGTTTGGTGTTGGTCAGACTGTGACCAGCGGTATTGTCTCCGCCCTTGCCCGCTCCGCAATGAATATCAATGATTATAATTTCTTTATTCAAACAGATGCCGCGATTAATCCCGGGAATTCCGGCGGGCCGTTAGTCAGTATGGATGGCGGCGTTATTGGCATCAATACGGCGATTTATTCACGCTCCGGCGGGTCGCTGGGTATTGGTTTTGCCATTCCGTCAGAGATGGTGAATAGCGTTCTGGCGGCGGCAGAAATGGGCCAAATGGGCGAGGACGGTATTATGCGCCCATGGCTGGGGGCTAGCTTCCAGACCATCACATCCGATCTGGCAAATAGTTTCGGACTCAGCACACCCAGCGGCGCGCTTATTACAGAACTCCATTCCGCCAGCCCACTTCGAAAGGTCGGGATTGGAATTGGCGACATTATTACCGCTATCAATCGTAAAGATGTGCGCGATCCGGCAGAATTACGCTTTCGAATGGCGACAGTTCCTTTGGGTCAAAAGGCCGATCTCTCCGTCCTGCGAGAAGGAATGACGGAAATTTTTGCCATTGTCGCCATGGCACCGCCCGAGGATCCGCCGCGCATGGCAACAATTCTGCAAGGCAATCATCCGTTAAACGGGCTAGAGGTGTCCCAGATTAATCCGGCCGTTAATCATGAATTACAGCTGAGCGAAGAAAACGGCGTTGTTGTGACGAATATATCTGCGGCACGTGGATTTATGCGCACACTTGCCATCGGTGACATTATTCTGGAGATTAATGGTGACAAAATTAAAGATATGAAAGACCTTGATGACGAAATCGAAGATGCCCAGAGACAAGGGCGTGGTTGGCGTATCCTGATTAACAGGCGCGGACAAGTAAACCAGATTGTTATTCGTTAATAACGCGTTGCTTATTTTTGGCTTGTTGCTTTAAACGCTCTGATTCCTCATAACAGCGCTTAACAGCGCGGTTCATTTTCAGATATTCTGACGGCGTATCCAGTTTCTGGTTATACCTATTTGCATCAAGCTGCATACGGAATATGTAGGCATCGATGGCATCTTCCAGATCGTAACGCAGGCGTTTAAAGCGTTTTTCTACTTGATCTTCTTTAACCGGCGGGTATTTTTTTACAATCTGGTTTGTAATCGCCTGCAAATCATTTTGTAACCATCCTAGATATTTTTTCTTATTCCTGACATACACATTATGATGCCCTATTTCATGTTCCATGATTTTATTAAAGCCGCATCCATTTACCGGATATTCCTTGGCGACAAAAATTGTTGATTCATAGATAAATCTGATCACAACTTTTTTAATGTGCGGGCAAAAATGCCTGCCCTCTGCCCCGACACGCTTTAAATCCGGTAAGATAAGAAGCTGGTATTTATAGACCCCCACAGTCAGCCCCAAATTACTTCCGGTCAGGTATAAATCAGATAACATATAATAAGGCGCGCTCTGTTCTAACCGAGCAGACAAATCACCCTTTTGTAGCTGGGTCAGCTGTTTGCGTGTGTAATTGAAATTATAGGTTATGCTATTTTCGGCATTGATAATTTCCAGATCCGGCAAGTTCAAAGCTAGCGATGCACAAAGATTATCACGCGCATATGCTGGTGATTGATGCAAAAAATAAAACACACATAAAATAGAAAGAATTTGAAAATATTTCACAAAAGCAAGGTAGCAATTGCAAGATCATCTTGTCTATATTTCGCTTTATAACGAAGATGATTTATAAATCATCTTTTTCCTTTTTTTTTATTGTGAAGTGGGTTATAAATCTTTAAATTTCCTAACATTCAAACACTCTAAAACGCCCAACGGCGCTACGAGCGGCTGAAGGAAAAGAAAAAATAATATATAAATGAGGAACTGATTATGTTATCTAATCGTATCTCTTTAAACGGATAACATATTGATAAGGGAAAAAGTTATGGCGAAAACGGGACCGGGAACGTTTATTCAACAAGTTAAAAATGAAGGTGCAAAGGTTACATGGCCTTCACGTAAAGAAACAACACAGGGGACAATTGCTGTCTTTATTATGGTCACACTTGCCGCAATTTTTCTATATGTCGCGGATCAGGTTGTTGCATGGGGCATCAGCTTAATTCTCGGTATCGGCTCTTAATTATAACTCACTAAACACAAGGATTATTTTCATGGCAAACGCACGCTGGTATGTTGTTCAGGCTTACTCAACTTTCGAAGAAAAGGTTGCCGAGCAAATTCGTATGACCGCCGAGAAAAAAGGACTGATTGACCGTATTGAAGAGATTTTGGTTCCAAAAGAAGAAGTTATGGAAGTCAAAAAAGGTCAGCGTCAAAAGGCCCAGCGCACATTCTTTCCGGGATATATCCTGATGAAAGCCAACATGACGGACGATATTTGGCACCTGGTTAAAAACACACCGAAAGTAACCGGATTTTTGGGCGCAAATAACAAGCCGCAGCCAATTTCAGAAAAAGAAGCGCAAGCGATTCTTCAGCAAGTGCAAGAAGGTGTTGATCGTCCGAAACCATCCGTCACATACGAAATCGGTGAAGAGGTCAAGGTCACTGACGGACCATTCGCATCATTTAACGGTACCGTCGAAGAAGTTGACGAAGATAAAGCAAAACTAAAAGTTTCCGTCTCCATCTTCGGTCGCGCAACACCAGTGGAATTGGAATATTCTCAGGTTGAGAAAGCGTAAAAATATAACAATCGGTGACAAATTTTATTTTGTGTCTATATCATAGTGTATGCCCACAACTGAATCCGCACATGTTATAGACCCGAAGTTCGAAAGTAATCTCGATCCGAACTCCCCAAAGCTGAAAATCGAATCCGATTTTGAACCGACGGGTGATCAGCCGACCGCTATTAAGGAAATCGCCGCCGCGCTTGCAAAGGGCGAGAAAGATCAGGTTTTGCTGGGTGTGACGGGCTCTGGTAAGACCTTTACCATGGCGCACGTCATTCAGCAGACCCAGCGTCCGACCCTGATTATGGCACCCAACAAAACCCTTGCCGCGCAATTATATGGGGAGATGAAAGCGTTCTTTCCCGAAAACGCCGTGGAATATTTTGTCTCTTACTATGATTATTACCAACCCGAAGCCTATGTCGCGCGTTCCGACACCTATATCGAAAAAGATTCCAGTATAAACGAACAAATCGACCGTATGCGCCACTCCGCGACACGGGCACTATTAGAACGTAAGGACGCGATTGTTGTCGCCTCTGTATCCTGCATTTACGGCCTAGGTAGCCGTCAGGATTATGAAGCCATGACTGTCCAGTTAAAAGTCGGCGATGTCATCAACCGCGATATGATGATCAAACAGTTCATTGAACTGCAATATCGCCGTAATGATATGTCGTTTGAACGCGGGTCGTTTCGCGTGCGTGGTGATACAATCGAGCTCTTTCCTGCCCACTTTGAAGATCGCGCATGGCGTTTTGATATGTTCGGCGATGATCTGGAGAAAATCGTTGAATTTGACCCGCTGACAGGTGAAAAGTTTGAAGATCTGGAGGCCGTTCGCATCTACGCCAATTCCCACTATATCACCCCTGGCCCCACGCTACAGCAGGCGGTTAAACAGATTAAAATCGACCTGAAAGAACGTCTGGAGCATTTCGAGAAAGAGGGCAAACTGCTTGAAGCGCAACGCCTGCGCGAACGCACCCAGTTTGATATAGAGATGATCCTTGCCACCGGCACGTGTAACGGCATTGAAAACTATTCCCGCTATCTGACCGGTCGCACACCGGGCGCGCCGCCGCCGACCCTGTTTGAATATCTACCTGATAATGCCCTGCTTATTCTGGATGAAAGCCATGTGATGGTGCCGCAAATTAACGGCATGTATAACGGTGACAGATCACGCAAAATGACGCTGGTTGAATATGGCTTCCGCCTGCCTGCCGCATTGGATAACCGCCCGATGAAGTTCGAGGAATGGGACGGCATGCGCCCGCAATCCGTCTTTGTGTCCGCCACCCCCGGTCCGTGGGAGCTGGAACAGACCAAGGGCGTGTTCACCGAACAAGTCGTGCGCCCCACGGGGCTGATCGATCCGCCCGTTGAAATTCGCCCGACCCAGCATCAGGTCGATGATCTGATGGGTGAGATTAAAGAGCTGACCGCAAAGGGCGGCCGCGTTCTGGTCACCACCCTGACCAAGAAAATGTCGGAGGCACTGACCGAATACCTCACCGAAAACGGCATTAAAGTGCGCTATCTGCATAGTGATGTCGACACGCTGGAACGTATAGAGATTATCCGCGATTTGCGCCTTGGTACGTTTGATGTGCTGGTCGGTATTAACCTGCTGCGTGAGGGCTTGGACATTCCCGAATGTCAGCTTGTCGCGATTTTGGACGCGGATAAGGAGGGCTTCCTCCGCTCCCAGACATCCTTGATCCAGACCATCGGACGCGCCGCGCGGAATGTTGGCGGTAAAGCCATTCTCTATGCCGATAAAATGACAGGATCAATGGAGCGCGCCATTGCCGAGACCGACCGCCGCCGTGAACGACAGGTGGAATATAACGAAAAACACGGCATCACCCCCGCCAGTATCAAGAAGAACATTTCCGACCTGCTTAATACCGTGTTTGAGAAAAGCGACCGCGTACAAGTCAGCCGCGGCTTTGGCGATGGGGCGGAGCAAGATTTCAACAGCCCCGAAGCCCTGCAAAAACAGATCAAGGCAATGGAGAAACAAATGCGCGACGCCGCCGCCGATCTGGAATTCGAAACCGCCGCCCGCCTCCGCGACGAAGTCCGCAAACTAGAAGCCATGGATTTAGGCCTCACCGGAACCACCACCTCCCCCCGCCTCGCAAAAGGATGGTCACAGACGAGTAATGTCAAGACAAAGGGGCGGAGGAAGAAGTGATTAAGCTGCAGGCGTGCAATTAGGCAATTTCGTCAGAGGTATTGAAATACTTGGCTCGTAGTTATTCATTGCTCCTGTGCTTGCATCCACAGCGACGCCAATCACCCCGCCAAATAGAATGTTTCCAAATGTCATTCCCTCAAAACTTGAAGGTAAAATACCTGTAACATCTTCATAACATTCTTTTTTACATTGAATAGCAATATCGTGCTTGCTTTTAGTCAACGTGATTGTATCAGGTGTTTTTACTGACATTGTACCAATAGCAGGACTTTGTAGAGTGCAAATAGCATCTGCAGGTTCAGTACTAACTGATACAGTCTGAGACTTTCCTTCTACTATTGTCGCACATCCAGATAACAAAATGAGCGGTAATACTAATATTATTTTATACATAAACTTTCCCTTAATTTTTTTAGTTTTTCATAGAAAACAAAGAAACACTTTTATTATGGGTTGTCTATACTATTTTCTGTTTTTCTACTTATAGGTGTAATTTTCCATATACTGTTTTATAAAGTGCACATAACCCGCATAATAAGGGTTTACTATTTTAAAAAACCATCCCGTAATTTATACTTTTGCTATGAACCCTAACAAACCACCTCATCTTATTATCTTCGCTGGTGCGAACGGGTGCGGGAAGACGACGGCGGCGGAATATCTTTTGCCGCGTCATAAGATTAAAGAGTTTGTGAATGCGGATGAGATTGCGCGTGGTTTATCACCTTTTAACCCGCGAGATCAGCGTGTCTCTGCGGGTAAATTAATGATCAAGCGTATGAATTCTTTAATTAAAAAATCTGAAAGCTTCGCAATTGAAACTACCTTGTCAGGCATCACACTTTCCAACACTATTAAGAAAGCACGATCAAACAATTATAAAATAGAGATGCATTATTTGCTTACTAATGACCCTAAAATTAATATCCAACGCATTAAGAACCGCGTGAAAGAAGGTGGGCATCATATTCCCACGAGTGATGTTATTCGCAGATACTGGCGAAGTATTTATCTTTTACAGGAGAAATATATTCTATTATGTGATAAATTATACCTATATGATTTGAGTAATGAATTTGAAGATCACTTTGCTATACTGAAAACTGAGACTGATGGTAGTGTTTTTGGTAAAGCCGATGAACATAAATATAAAAACTTTCTGGAATTGTTAGAGAATGCTAAAAAACGCAAAGATAAAGAAAACAGCGACAAAAATTAAAAACCCCCTCGCAGGGGCGATTTATATTGCTATTGAAAAAGCGGAGCGCTTCAAAACCTCTCTTGTTATTAAAGAGGACGGGGAAATTAAACATATCAGCCCCGCCGAAATGCGAAAAAGGCTGAAATCTGCGTCATAATATGTTATACTCACTTTCATAAACACCACAAACGCGCCCGCATGACGGGCGTTTTTTTATGGGCGTGGAGCGGGGAAGTTAGTTTACTTTGAAACCATTTTGAACTGACCTTAGTTCGCGGTTTTTGTTTGAAATCAATAACTTATATGTAAAGTGACCTTAGTTGACTTGCCCCGTCCTGCCCTTACCCCCCAAACAGAAAGGAATAATATGCCATTTGACGAGTCACCGATTATAGAGGCGTCCATCCACGATTTTAAGACCAACTTTTCAAAGTATCTGCGCGAATGTGAGGAACGCCGTGCGCAAGGTATTGCCGTTTTTCGGCGTCAAACCATGGTCGGGCTGTTCTTTCCGAATTACCGTCTGGGCGCAGGTGAAGGCGAGGCGCTGGTCAAGCGTAAAAATAAACCACGTCATTAGGCAAGTTATTTCAGCAATCGATGCGGAACCCTCTTGAAAAAAGATGTAGGTCTTTTATCATAATATTAACACATCTAATTGATTCTACACATTATGAAACTCTCTCAACTGGTACAGGCATCTTGCCTTGCGCTTTATATGGTCGTTCTGTTTGTTTGAACATCTCGGCTGTGCGGCGCACATGATTGCGGTCTATAAAATTTGAACTAAATTTCGATTTAATTTCAAATGCTTCTTACGCAAAAGTTAACAGCCATTAACCTTTTTTAATTAACATAATAATATCAGCATTGCAGAATAGCGATTGCGGGATGTAGTTTTTAATTCAGAAAAAAGGGTGGTATCCATGAGTATAACAGTTGAAACATTTATGTTGGTCTCTTTGACCTTTGCGGTATTTGCGGCGGTGACCGCGATTGGCGCCAGTATTTTATTATCCGTCGGGTATGAACGTTTACGTTCGGGTCTGGCACGTTTAAAGGAAGGTCTGGATCTTGTGACCAGACAAACCAGCTTTTTCAGCGAGTCAATTCACAGACTGGATGAAAAAGTCACAATGGTCGAGGGGCAAACAGGTCGCTTTAGCGAGAGCCTTGATACATTGCAAGGAAGTGTTGAGCGCGTTGACAAGCAAACAGGCTTCTTTAGCGACGCGATTAATCGTCTTGAGAAAAAAGTGCAGGAAGTTGAAAACTCTCCTCAGCCGATTGCCCTTAAAGACATCATGGAAAATCCGGACTCACACGTTGACGGCGAATCGGACAGCATGATGACCATTACATCAGACAGTATTGATTTCGGGAATTCTCTCGATCTGCAATGGGCGCCAAATGATTTCACATCGGACGTTGCCGGCAGTAAATCAATGCACTAAACAAATTTCTTTCCTTAGGTTAAGTACAAAGAATCCCCTCGATCTCGGTCGGGGGATTTTTTATTGTGCCTTATTCTCCTAGCGCAATTCCTTCGCGGCGCGGATCTGCGGCGCCGTAATATGTGTCGCCTGTCTTATAAATCGCGGTCAAACCACTATTCATTTCGGGACGTGTAATATCGTGACCATAGGCATCCAGCGCCTCAATATTAAACGGCAGGTCTTTGCCCTCCTCTATCTCCAGACTGCCGCCACGATGGATAATATTTGGCATGGCAAGCGCTTGATCTAGCGGCATATCCCAATCCAGAACGGCGATAATACGTTGCAGAACATAACCGATAATTCGACTGCCCCCCGCAGAGCCGAGCACCATAACCGGTTTATTCTCCGCATCAAATATAATCACAGGAGACATAGAGGAGCGCGGGCGTTTATTCGGCGCGGCGCGGTTGGCGATTTTCTTGCCATCACGTTCCGGCATAAAAGAGAAATCGGTCAGTTGATTATTCAGTAAAAATCCGTCAACCATCAATTTTGACCCAAAGGCGTTTTCGATTGAACTGGTCAGCGATATGGCATTACCGTACTTATCTATCGCCGAGATATGGGTTGTGCCTGTATTTTTGTTTTTCTGATCCGGTTCAGTCTGGTTCATATCCCATGCAAATGGCACACCTGCTTGCACATTCTCCATCATTTTATCAGCTTGAATAAAGGTTGAGCGTACAGCCGTGTAGGCCGGGTCAATCAAGGCTGCGCCCGGTGTTTCGACAATACCGGGATCAGCCATATATTGATTACGGTCGGCAAATGCCAGACGGCTTGCCTCGGCGATTAAGTGCCAAGCTAGCGGGTCTTTTGCAGACATTGTTTCAAGATCAAATCTATCCAGCATTTGTAAGGACTGGATAAGGGTTAATCCGCCAGATGATGGTTCCCCCATGGAACATATTTTATAGATGCGATATTTGCCGCACACCGGATCACGCATCACGACTTCATATCCTAAAAAGTCATCTGTCGTCATATTCCCCGGATTGTGCCACGCTTCATTGACTGTTTTGATAATATCCTGCGCAACGTCCCCACTATAAAATATATCTGCGCTTTTATTGCGGAAGTTGAATAATACATCGTTGTAATCGGAATTCTGGATATTCTGATTTGCCTCTATTGCCTTACCATTATTGGGCAAAAAGTAATCTTTCGAACTTTTGAAAAATCTGAAATGATCTTTATTCTTCTCGATCATTTTGTTAAGGCGGGGTGATGCGATAAAGCCGTATTTGGAGAGTTCGAAGGCTGGCTGAAAGACATCATCGCGGGGAATAGTGCCATGATTTTCATAGAGTAAATCCAAAAGCTTTGGCAATCCCGGAACGCCGACAGCGCGGCCCCCCGTGGCAGCGTCATGAAAGTCCATCGGCCGGCCGTTTTTTAGAAAAATTGTTTCTGTCACAGATGCCGGCGCGGTTTCTCGTCCGTCATAACTGGTCAATTTTTGTTCTTTGGCATCCCAATATAGGGCAAAAGCCCCGCCGCCAAGACCCGATGATTGCGGCTCAACCAGACCAAGGACGAGTTGAGCGGCAAAAGCGGCGTCAGCTGCCGACCCGCCCCGTGCTAAAATGTCGTGCCCCGCTTGTGTTGCGATAGGATTCGCGGTAACCATCATAAAATTATCTGCGCGCTGCGCGCCTGTAATGCGAAATCCCGTATCAGCTTCGGGAGATGCTTTTTCAACAAAGTTTTCTATATCGTTGATACTAGGGGCCGTTTCCTGCGAAGAAGGAATATTCAAAACCTTACTTTGCGCATATGCGGCGGAACCCGCAGCTTGTAAGATTATGAGAAATACTGTAAGATAGATGCTTAACTTCATTTTTTGCTTGCGTTTAGTGACCTGATAAGTCACAAACATGAGACGTTTCGTTAAGGAGCGCAAGATGAAATTTTTAATTTTAGATAAAACCGGAAAGAGGTGATTAAAATCGTTAGTGTAAATGTTCGTGATAATAACATAGAACAGGCTTTACGTCTTCTGAAAAAGAAGATGCAGCGTGAAGGACTGTTCCGTGAGATGAAGCTTCGTCAGAACCATGAAAAGAACTTCGTCAAGAAAGCGCGCCAAAAGGCAGAAGCAATTCGTCGTACGCGCAAAATGGACCGCAAACGTATGCAAGCAGACGGATTTTAGATCCTGACCGCAAAAAGCATACTAACGATATACTGAATAACCGCCTGTTTTGGGCGGTTTTTTAATGGCGGGGCGGAAAATTGGTTACGTCATTGCGAACGTAGTGAAGCAATCCACTTCACAAGCAATGACTAATACTATTGATTGCCGCGCTACGCTTGCAATGACGCGTATTAGATTTTCAGTTTTTCTTCAATCTGTGAATAATAATCCTGCAACCATTTCATCTCTTCACCATTCAGAAGATTGAAATCAATCGCGTCATTATCATAGGGCGCAAGCGTTACGGTTTCGAAACACAAAATATCGCGCCCTAACACATCCTGATCACCTGTTTTTTGAACAAGCATCAAGTTTTCAATGCGGATGCCGTATTTATCTTCCAGATATAAGCCGGGTTCATTGGATAACAACATGCCCGGCTCTAACTTGTCCTCGCCGCGCGGGGATAGATTTGATGCCTCTTCGTGAACATTCAGAAAACAGCCGACGCCGTGCCCGAGACCATGGGCGAAGTCTAAGCCTTCCTGCCATAGAATAGATCTGGCGATGGCATCGATTTGTATGCCAGTCGCACCGTAAGGAAAACGCGCTTTTGCAATGGCGATGTGCGCGCGCAGGACTGTTGTATAATGGAATTTTGTTTCATTATCAGCCGTCCCAATAATGTAGGTGCGGGTAACATCCGTTGTTCCTGCATATTCCTCACACATATATTGTGCGCCGCTATCAACCAGCAACAGGCCCTCGCCTTTGATTTTTTTACTCGTCTTTGGAGTTGCGCGGTAATGAATGATCGCGCCGTTTCCCTGAAACCCCGAAATTGTGTCAAAAGACGGAGAGATGAAAGCCTTATTCTTTTGACGAAATTCCTGCAGCTTTGCTTCAATCTTTAATTCGTCCAGCTTTGCTTTGTGATTATCCTTTAGCCACCTATGAAACTCAATCAGGACCTGACCATCATGAATGTGCGCGGTGCGAATGGCTTCCTGCTCCGCATCGTTTTTACAGGCTTTCAGATCTATGCACGGATCTTTCATATCTGTTGGATCAGGAATACTATTTACGAAATAATATGCGCCGCGTTTATGGTCAAAACCTGTCGTACCCTCTAGTTCGCTTAGAACTTCTTCAATGCTATCTATACTATGAAGGCGCACCTTATCACCCAAATGCGATGTAACGTTTTCAGGAACTTTCGACGGATTAATGAACCAGTCAAATGTGCCGTCCTGCTTAAGCAAGCCATATGAAAGCGGCACAGGTGTATGCTCAACATCATTCCCCCGTATATTCAAAAGCCATGCGATAGAGTCGGGCATCGTAAAGAAAAACTGGTCAATGTTTTCGTTTTTTAAAATATCTGTAACGGTTGAGATTTTCTGGGCACATGATCTTCCCGCCAGATTTTCAGGAAAGAGTGTTACCGCATCCATCGGCATTTCCGGCTGCGTATCCCAAAGGTCATCTATGGGATTAGCCGTTACAGCTTGTAATGTTATGTTTTTCTTTTGAAGCTTTTCTTGTGCTGTCTCAATCTCTTTCACGCTGTGTAGAAAAGGGTCGAACCCTATCCTAGCGCCCGCCTTTGCGTTATCGGATAGCCAGTCCGTAAAAGATACTTTTGTACTATCACCGCTATCCCAAATTGATCCGTCAATCTGGTCTTTGACCTGCAGGGTATAACGCCCGTCTGTCAAAACCACGGCCTTATCATTTAGCACAATGCCAATACCTGCCGAACCGCTGAAGCCGGACAGCCATGCCAGTCTTTCGGATCGTTTCGAAATGAACTCCCCCGTCCAATTATCGGCACGTGGAACCAGAAACCCGTCTAAATTGTTAGGAATGAAAGTTTGGCGTAAGAAAGCCAGTTTATCTATGGTCATAATTATTAAAGCACTTGCATTTATAAGGTTAGTATGGCATTGCAACATCATATTGAATCCCAGTCATAGGAGAGTATAATGACTACGAACACGTCGCAAGAATTTAAACCTGTCCGCAAAGCCGTTTTTCCGGTTGCGGGTTTGGGAACGCGGTTCCTTCCTGTTACGAAAGTCTTGCCAAAAGAAATGTTGCCAATCAATGATCGCCCCCTGATACAACACGTTGTTGAAGAAGCAAAACAAGCAGGTATTGAGGAGTTTATCTTTGTTACAGGACGCAATAAAGAAATGCTGGAAGAGCATTTTGATTACCAGCCGGAATTAATGGCAACGTTGAAAGATCGTCATAAAGAAGAGGAACTGGACAAGGTTCGTCAGACCCACATGCCCGAAGGAAAGTTTTTCCTAACCCGCCAGAATAAACCGCTGGGTTTAGGACATGCCATTTGGTGCGCCAAACACTTGGTTGGTGATGAGCCTTTTGCGATATTGCTTCCTGATGAATTGATCCAAAACGATGTCAGCTGTCTGTCACAAATGGTTGAGGTCTATAATGAAAAAGGCGGGAATATTGTAGCCGTTGAAGAAGTGCCGCATGAAGAAGCACAAAATTACGGTATTGTTGACACCAGTGATGATACAAAAAATAATATTGTTTCTGTTGATGGTCTGGTTGAAAAACCCAAGCAAGGCGAGCAACCCTCTAACCTGTCCATAATCGGACGCTATATTCTACAGCCGGAAGTATTTGAGAAGCTGGAATCATTTGAAACAGGCGCAGGCGGAGAAATACAGCTGACTGACAACATGGCAAAATTAATTGGTTCACAACCATTCCACGCCATGAAATTTAAAGGTGTGCGTCATGATGCAGGACGACGTGCAGGCTTTATCAAGGCCAACATGGCCTATGGCCTAATCGATCCGAAAATTGGTGGAAACGTCAAAAAAGAAATATTAAAACTAGCAGATGAGATAAGAGCAAATGACAAACTTAAAGGAGTTGCCTGATATGACCAGCCACAATTTTCATCCCGATATTATTCGTGAATATGATATTCGCGGTACTGTTGACGTTAATCTGAATGAAACAGATGCCTATTATCTGGGTCGTGCGTTTGGCACAAAAATCAAACGCAATGGCGGCAGTTCGGTATGTGTGGCATATGACGGTCGTCACAGCTCCCCTAAATTCGAAAAGCAACTGGTTAAAGGCCTGATTGATACGGGTATGTCCGTTGAATGTGTGGGGCTTGGTCCAACGCCCCTACTCTATTTCGCGGTGAAAGATCACATGGCTGATGGCGGGATTATGATTACGGGTTCACATAATCCGTCCGACATGAACGGCTTTAAAATGACCCTTCAAAGCGGTCCTGTTTATGGTGCGCAAATCAAAGAACTTGCCGATATCGCCGCTGCAGGTGATTTTGAAGACGGTCAAGGCAGTATGCGCGAAACTGATATCAATGATACCTATGTTGAACGTTTGTTAAGAGACATCAATATTAACAAAGACGTCAAAATAGCATGGGACGCAGGAAACGGTTCCGCAGGTGATGTTCTTCATAAACTGGTCAAAAAATTACCGGGCGAGCATATCCTGCTTTATACAGAAATTGACGGTGACTTCCCGAACCATCATCCAGACCCGACAGTCGATGCAAATGTTGCCGACCTGAAGAAGGCTGTTATCGACCAGAAATGTGATCTGGGGATTGCCTTTGACGGTGATGGCGATCGTATCGGTGTGATTGATGATAAGGGGCGTATTATACGTTGCGATATGTTATTGGCGGTTTATGCACAGGAAGTTTTAAAGAACATGCCAGGCTCTCCGATTATTGCGGATGTCAAATGCAGTAATGCCCTCTTCCAATCAATTAAGGATATGGGCGGTACACCCATCATGTGGAAAACAGGACATTCTTTGATCAAATCAAAAATGGCGGAAACCAACGCACCACTTGCCGGTGAATTAAGTGGTCACATTTTCTTTGCCGATAAGTATTACGGTTTTGATGATGCGCTTTATTGCGCGGTGCGCCTGTTGGCACAACTTTGCGATACTGATGAAGATCAAGCAATTAAACTATCCGATTTGATGGCAGATATGCCGCGCCCGATCAATACGCCGGAAATGCGTATTGATGTGAGCGAAGCCGAGAAATTCAAGCTGGTCACAAAAGTTCAAAACCATTTGAAAGAATCCCTGCCTGATCAAGGTATGCTGGATGAAACAGATGGCGCGCGCGTCACAATGGATCAGGGATGGTGGTTGCTACGTGCATCTAACACACAACCTTGTATCGTTGCCAGAGCCGAAGCAAACACCAAAGAAGATTTGGAAGCTGTGAAAACAAATTTGCAAAATACATTGGCCGCATGCGGGTTTGATATCGACCTTAGCTAGAAATTAAACAGGAATCTGGACTTTTTCACTCATCGCGCCTACCTTTCTTAGATGAGTGAAAATGATTCTATTGATGTTCGTGTTCTCGAACTTTTATCTTCCCGTATATGCCACGACCTGATCTCGCCTGTCAGCGCGATTAATAACGGCATTGAACTGTTTGAAGAGCTTGGCGAGGATGCGGGCGAAGAAGTGATTGAGCTGATTGCCCATTCCGCAAAACAAACATCACGCAAATTACAGCTTATGCGCTTTGCCTATGGCGCTGGCGGGAACGACCCCTCCATAAAGCCGTATCAGGTTTTTGACGCTTTTCAGGGGTTTTTGGATGGTGACCAGAAATCAACATTGAATGTCCCTAATCCAGATCGACAAATGCCTCTTGCCGGACGACCCGCCATGAACAGAATTCTGGGATGTATTTTATTTCTGGCGCATGAAACAATGCCGCGCGGTGGTACGTTGACTCTAGGTTGTGATGAAACCACTATGACTCTTGATCTGGAAGGGGTTGATGAAAAACACTGGAAAAAAGCCAAAGACAAGATTTTCAGCACATCCCTATCTTCATCAGAAGGTGAACTGGATCCCAGAACAATTCATCCCTATGTCACAGGTATTTTTATGCGTGAATACGGATATGAGGCAGAGATTAGCGACGTTGAAGACGGAAAAGCGTCTATAACCCTCACCATGCCGGAACGCGAAGACTGAAAAGACCACCCATGAAATCTTGCCTTGTTGTTGATGATAGCCACGTTGTACGTAAAGTGCTCTACCGCATTTTAGAGGAGTTTGATCTGGTATGCAGCGAAGCCGAAAACGGTTTGGACGCATTTGAAGTATGTAAAAAAGATATGCCGGACGTTATCTTTCTCGATTGGAACATGCCTGTTATGAACGGCTTGGAATGTGTGGAACAAATACGATCTTTGGATAACGGGAATCATCCGACCATCATTTTTTGTACAACGGAAAACGACATGTCGCTTATTACCCGTGGTATGAAAGCCGGCGCCAACGAATATATTATGAAGCCGTTTGATAGCAAAATCATTAAAACAAAGCTTATCCAGACCAATATTATTGATAAAGATATGAAGACCGGTTTCGATCATGAAGATTAAGGATTTTGACTTTTACAAAGAATTTCTACGGAAATATGCGGGGTTATACCTTTCCTCCGATCAAGCTTATGTTTTAAGCTCAAGACTTACCTTGGTGGCCAAAGAATGGGGGTATGTTGATCTTAATCATATGACAGTTGACCTTGCAAGGATGCCAGATAAAAAACTGATCCATGACGTGGTCGAAGCCATGACAGATGGCGAAACCGCATTTTTTAGGGATACTGACTTTTTTAACGCGCTTAAGGTAGATATTATTCCCGATATAATTGCCAAGAAAAGTTTTGATCGAACAATAAAGATTTTATGCATTGGATGTTCGACGGGTCAGGAAGCCTACTCCCTAGCTCTGTTATTTAAAGAAAAACCATTAAAAGATTATCTTCCGACCTTCAAATTTTTTGTTGATGCCAAAGATATATCGAAACGCTCTTTGAAAAAGGCAAAGGCCGGAACCTATTCACAATCCGACGTTCAAAACGGTTTACCAGTCACAACCTTGATGGAGCATTTTGAACAAGATGATAAACATTGGACGGCAAAGAAACAATTGAAGGATCATATAACTTTCAAACATTTTAACTTGATAGAAGATATCCGCACTCTTGATACTTATGATCTTATCCTCTGCCGCAATGTTTTACAGAATTTTGACCATATTCTAAAGACCAGCGTCCTTGATGATCTGTCACAGAAAATACAACAAAACGGCTATATCGCCTTTGGTCAGGATGAAGAGATTTTACAATTCACAGATACACTGTCATCCGTCAAAGATCACGCCGATATTTATCAGGTTGCATCAAAATAATATCATATGTTTATTGCGATTTATTTTATTTGCCCATAAAACAGTATTATCAACAAATAGAGAATGAATAAAAGCCATGTCTTCTAATCGTATTGCCGATCCCAAAGCCGTCAAAATCAACCGCGCCCTTATTTCCGTTTCCGATAAAGACGGTGTTTTGGAATTTGCAAAAGCGCTGCATGAAAAGGGCGTTGAAATCCTCTCAACCGGTGGAACGTCAAAGCTTTTAAAAGAAAATAACATCCCTGTGAAAGACGTTTCAGAAGAAACCGGCTTTCCCGAAATTATGAATGGTCGCGTTAAAACGCTTCATCCAAAAATTCACGGCGGCTTACTCGCTGTTCGTGATAATGAAACACATCAAGAGGCGATGGCTGAGAACGGCATTCGCGACATTGATCTTCTGGTTGTAAATTTATATCCCTTTGCACAAACAGTCGAGAGCGGTGCAGATTTTGATACATGTATTGAAAACATTGATATTGGCGGTCCTGCCATGATCCGTGCCGCTTCAAAAAATCATGCTTTTGTGACGGTGATTACAGACCCGCAGGATTATAACCGCGTATTGGAAGAAATGACGCAACATGACGGATCGGTCAGCCATGAGCTACGTCGTCGTTTGGCGGCAAATGCCTACGCTCTCACAGCCACTTATGATTCAAACATTGCCAGTTGGTTCTCGAGACAAATTGACCGTGAGAGTTATCCGCGCCGTATCAGTTTCTCAGGAACTCTACAGCAGGAATTACGCTATGGTGAAAACCCGCATCAAAAAGCGGCGCTCTACTTGGACACATCAAAGCGCCCCGGCGTTGCCACAGCCTCCCAAATTCAAGGAAAAGAGCTGTCCTATAACAATCTAAATGATACTGACGCTGCATTCGAACTGGTTGCGGAATTCGAACAACCCGCCATTGCCATTATCAAACACGCCAATCCATGTGGTGTATGCGTTGGTGAAACACCGTTAGAAGCCTATCGCCACGCGCTTGCCTGTGATCCGGTCAGCGCCTTCGGCGGGATTATAGCCCTTAATAAAACGCTTGATGAAGAAACCGCGGCAGAGATTATTAAGGTCTTTAGCGAAGTAATTATTGCGCCGTCTGTCTCCGCCAGCGCGTTAGAAGTTTTGAAAAGCAAAAAGAACCTACGTGTTTTAACAACAGGTGCACTTCCCAAACCCGGTCAAGCCCGCGCCGCAGTGAAAAGCATTGCTGGCGGTTTATTGGTGCAAGACGCAGATAACGGCGTCATTACAGAGCAGGATTTGAAAATTGTGACGGACCGCGAACCAACAGATGAGGAAATGCAGGATATGCTGTTTGCCTTTAAGGTGTGCAAGCATGTGAAATCGAATGCCATTGTTTATGCAAAAAATAACGCAACAGTTGGCATTGGCGCAGGACAGATGAGCCGTGTTGATTCCGCGACCATCGCCGTTAAGAAATCTTTGGACGCCGCAAAAGAACAGGGTTTTATTGACCCGCTTACAAAGGGGTCAGTTGCCGCGTCTGATGCATTTTTCCCGTTTGCTGATGGTTTGATTACAATCGCAGAAGCGGGCGCAACAGCCATTATTCAACCCGGCGGATCAATGCGTGATGAAGAGGTTATTGCCGCGGCAAATGAGCGTGGTATCGCCATGGCCTTTACAGGAATGCGTCATTTCAAACACTAAATATCATGAACGGCTTCAGGATACTGCTTCCCGATGTCACTTTTGATCGTCTTTAAATCTTTCTTTAAAATCCTGAACGGATGTTAAAAAGCCCTCTAACTTTGGCAGAACCGCACTGTCAAACATGCGTTGTTGCGCGCGTGGTAAGCCCTGCATGATGTTATCGTAGATAATACGCGTTGTTTCGGTCAGGTCGTTGATATCGCTTTTTTTATTAATGACGGTATTATTGGAATGGATAATACGTTCGGTCAGCATTTTCAAAAGCGCGCGTACGGTCGGGTCGCTTTTTTCCATTTTATTTTCGAATACCTGCCGTGTCAGCACAATCAAATTACAATCTTCAAGCGCTTTGGCGCTGGCTGTGCGCGGTCCATCAAATAGCAGTGCCATTTCCCCGAAAATACTTCCGGCATTAATCGTTGCCAGATCGATTTGCGCCCCCTTATCAGTTTTATCCGGATTTTCTTTATTGGTAAAAATCAAAATTGAACCGGATTGAACCAAAAAGGCGCAATTGCCCTGCTCTCCCTGTTCGATAATCAGGGAATCTTTAGACACAAAGCGGCGTTCAAGAACGATGGGGTCGCGTTTATTGGGTGGGCTCATAAAATAATTATGCCATGTATTGACCGCCATTAACAGACAGAGTTGCACCCGTCACAAAAGCGGATTTCTCGCTCGCGAGGAATGAAACAGTATTGGCAATTTCTTCCGGCTCACCCATGCGCCCGACAGGGATTTGATTAATAATCGCCTGTAACACGTCCGCAGACATGGCGCTGGTCATATCGGTGGCAATATATCCTGGGCAAATGGCATTGACAGTAATTTTACGGCTGGCATTTTCAAGCGCGAGCGATTTTGTAAAGCCGATCATACCCGCTTTTGCCGCCGCATAATTGGTTTGTCCGAACTGTCCCTTTTGCCCGTTGATGGAGGAAATATTGATGATGCGCCCTGCTTTACGGCTACGCATGTTTAGAATAACCGCGCGGCACATATTGAAACAGGAATTCAGGTTTGTCCCGATGACATCATGCCAGTCTTTTTCTTCCATTTTATGAAAGACGCGGTCACGTGTAATACCCGCATTATTCACAAGTATATGAATTTCGCCGTGGTCTTTCTCAATCTTTTCAACGGCCTTTTGACACGCATTAAAATCAGAGACATCCACCTGCATGGCTTTTCCACCTGTATCGGCCTCAAACTTTTTCGCGGCGTCCTTGTTGCCGTTATAAAAGGCTACAATATCAAAACCGTCTTCCTTCAACTGTTTTGAGATTGACAGACCAATCCCTCTGGTTCCGCCTGTGATGATGGCTATTTTCTTATCGCTCATAATATTTATCTTTCTGTTTATTTTTATCTTTCAACGCACAGGGCAATTCCCATGCCGCCGCCAATACATAATGTGGCAAGCCCCTTATGCGCGTCACGTCGGGTCATTTCGTGGAGCAACGTGACCAAAACGCGACATCCCGACGCCCCGATAGGGTGCCCCAACGCAATTGCACCGCCGTTTACATTGACTTTCGATGCATCAAGGCCCAGGTCTTTCATGACGCAAAGTGACTGCGCCGCAAAGGCTTCATTTGATTCAATCAGATCAAGGTCATCTTTCGTCCAGCCCGCTTTTTCCAACGCTTTTTTACTCGCCGGAATTGGACCCGTCCCCATGATTTCGGGGGCAACACCCGCCGTTGCCCATGAGGTAATTTTGGCAAGGGGTGTTAAGCCGCGCTTTTGCGCTTCGCTTTCTTTCATTAACAGAACAATCGCCGCCCCGTCATTCAAGCCGGATGCGTTTCCTGCGGTCACTGTTCCATCTTTCTTAAAGGCCGGACGAAGTTTCCCTAGACCTTCCGCCGTTGCGCCTGCGCGGGGAAATTCGTCTGTATCTATCGTAATATCCCCTTTGCGATTCGGCACGATGACAGGAACGATTTCATCTTTAAATTTTCCTGCTTTCATTGCCGCCTCGGCCTTGTTCTGTGACGATGCAGCAAAAGCGTCTTGATCTTCGCGGGACAAGCCCCACTTTTCTGCAATATTTTCCGCCGTAATGCCCATATGAATATCATTGAAACTGTCCCATAACCCGTCCACAATCATGGTATCTTTCATGGTGGCATCGCCAAATTTAATACCGTCGCGCATGTGCATGGCATGCGGGCTCATGCTCATATTTTCCTGCCCGCCTGCGACCACAATATCGCTATCGCCGCACAGAATTGCCTGCATTCCCATTGCCACGGCGCGCAAGCCAGACCCGCAAACCTGATTAATTGTAATCGCTGTTTTTTCTTTGGGAATACCTGCTTCGATCAAGGTCTGACGCGCGGGATTTTGCCCTTGGTTCGCTGTTAAAATCTGTCCCAGAATAACATCGTCAATCTCCTCCGCTTTGATCTTTGTTACTTCAAAGATATTCTGTAGCACGGTAGCGCCCAGTTTAAAGGCAGGAACATTGGCAAGCCCTCCGCCAAAATTTCCTATGGGGGTGCGTTTTGCCGCAACAATTACAACGGGGTCAGACATGAGGTTTTCTCCTTTTCCCCACCAACATATCGCGCCCCTGTAACTTTACAAGAGACTAAATTTGTTGCGCCGCGAAAGCTTTCAGGCGTTCTGTAAAAGGATGCCAGACCGTTTCCTTTGCCCCGCGTCCAACCATCATTCCCACATGACCGCAATCTGTTTGAATAACGCCAACGTTCTTATGAAAATATTTAATCTTAATTGCAGAGGCATAAGGCACAATCTGGTCATTTTCGGAATATATAATCGTATGCGAAATATCGGGAAGGCGCTGTAAATCCTCCAGGGCTTTATTCTGCACAAAATAATGTTCAATTAGATCAAGCGATAACTCCATTGGCACGTCTGGGCCTTCATTCAGCCAGCGTTCAACGGCGATAAAACGCTGTTCCTCAAAACTGCCCTGCGTCATGTTTAGAAATGCTTTGAATTTATTGATGATGAAAGTCGGTTGCACGTTGATAAAATGTGATTGCAGCATTCGCTGGCTCAGGCAGTTCTGTATGCGGATCTGGCTTTTTATATGATGTGGATGATCAATCACATACGACCATGACGCATGATCAACGCTGAAATCGAACGGTGTTGCCAAAAAGGTGAGCGATGCAGGGAGCGTTTGTTTTGGCTGTGAAAAAAATGTTGCCGCCAATGTACCACCCAAGCAATAGCCCAATACATGCGGGGGCATGTGCGCGTCTTTACACACATTATCCCATAGCGGATGTAGTATATGTTCAAAAAGATTATTTAAAGAGCCTGAAAAACTTTTGGTCAGATCGCCCCAATCGATCAAATACACATCAAGCCCTTGCGATAGGACAAAACGAATAAAGGATGTTTCTCTGGTCAGGTCAAAAATCTCGCAATCATTAATCAAAGATGGAATAATAAATAGCGATTGTGCCGCTTCAACAGACGATGCGTAACGGCGTAATTTTACACCGTGATATCCAGATACAACCTGATATTGTACATGATCATTAATAAGGTCAGACTTCAAATATTTTTGAAACCCCTGTAACAAAACGTCCGGTTGTTCCGCCGTTTTAAATGCGCCATAAATGTGCAGGGGTAAGTTTTGCATTTCTACTTATACAGACACCTCTGACGTAATCTCAATAATATTCTTTGCAAGTGTCTGGAAGTGTGCGATTATACTGCGCAGCAACAAAGGAGATTTTGATGGCCCGTAGCAGACCAAAACCAGGAGAACCAATTGTCGTAAAGAAATATGCGAACCGCCGCCTGTATGATACAGGACGCAGTGCATATGTGACATTAGAAGATTTGAACGAAATGGTGAAAGACAATATCGACTTTATTGTTGTTGATGCCAAGTCAGGAGACGATTTGACGCGCTCCGTTCTGACGCAAATCGTTGCAGAGCAAGAAACCAAAGGTGAAAACCTTCTCCCCACCGATTTCTTACGTAAGCTGATCAGCCTTTATGGTGAAAATATGCAAGGCGTTGTCCCTAGCTATCTTGAACATTCCATGCAGTTTCTGGTTGATAACCAAAAACAAATGCTGGATCGTTTTGACGAACAGCTTCAGGCGCAGCAAGAACGTATGTCACAAATGGGACAGATGTTCCCCGGCACGTCTTCTTTCGAAGAGATCAGCCGTCGCAATATGGAGATATTCCAGTCCGCAATGAAAACATTTGTACCGCCGCTCGGTGATGAAAAGAAATAAGTTACTTTCTTTCAAACATTAAAAAAGACCGCCATGTAAGCGGTCTTTTTTGTTTCATAAAATAATAATATTTTTTTATGCGGCTAAATCTTCATGCTGTCCTTCGCAAAATTCTTCGATTGTTTTGCTGCAGAAGGCGTCCAGATCATCGGGATTACGGCTGGTTGTCAGTCCGTTTTTGCAACACACTTCCTGATCAACCCATGTACCGCCTGCATTTTCGATATCTGTTTTCAGGCTGGGCCATGATGTGAGTGTTTTACCCTCCACTACACCGGCTTCAATCAGCGTCCATGCGCCGTGGCAAATTGCCGATACGGGTTTGCCCTGCTCAAAAAACGCACGCACAAAGCTAACGGCTTTTTCATTCATACGTAACGCATCCGGATTATGCACACCACCTGGCAAAATCAGACCGTTATAGTCGGAGGCAGAGACTTCATCGACTGTTTTATCGACGCTGAACGTATCGGCTTTATCTGTGTGATTAAATCCTTGAATCTCTCCTTTTTCAAGGGAGACAATTTCAACCTTTGCGCCCGCATCTTTAACAGCGTTCATCGGCTGTGTCAGCTCAACCTGTTCAAATCCGTCCGTGGCGAGGATTGCAATTGTTTTTCCATTTAACTTGGACATCTTATTTTCTCCTTTTTGATTATGCTCTACCAACGAGGAGAGGCAGCCGAAGTTCCGAAATTTTTATCTTGGAACCGCGGCAACCGCCAAGGCATCCGCGCGCTCATTATCGGGATGCCCTGCGTGCCCTTTTACCCAGTGAAGGGTCACATCATGCTGTTGCATCATATCATCCAAATCCTGCCATAAATCCTGATTTTTAACGGGTTTTTTCACGGCCGTTTTCCATCCCCTTGCTTTCCAGCCATCCATCCATTCCTCGATACCTTTTTTGACGTAGGTACTATCTGTATATAGATCGACGGTGCTTCTTTTTTTTAACGCTTTTAAGGCTTCAATCGCCGCCATTAACTCCATACGGTTATTTGTGGTTTCTTCTGCACCGCCTGAAAGCTCCTTCTCGTGTTTGCCATGACGCAGAATCGCGCCCCACCCCCCTGGCCCTGGATTACCGCTGCAGGCACCGTCTGTATAAATCTCTATACTATTACTCATGAAAGATGACCTGATATAATTTCGTTAAAATGTTCCGAAGACTCTAAATCTTCAAATGCGGCGGCGGGAATGGTAATGCCGTAAAGATCAGCCAGCCGTTCATATTTTGGTAAACGCGATGAGAGCAGTTTGGGAAAAACCCACCGTGAGAAGTCATTCGGACGTATATCATCGGGGGTTGATATATTATTCATCTTAAGATAATCCGACAGCCAGCCCTCTAATTTATGGGGTGGAAAAAACAGAGGTTTGGGGTATTTTTGCGCACGATTTAGAAGATTAATCTTATCTTTCTCGCTGGCCTTTATATAGACGAATAATGTTTTTTCAGCCAAGGATTTTAATAAAGCCTCATCTTTTATCTCACACAAGCTGCCGGAGGAATTGATAATCGTTTGATTACTTTCAATCGCGTCACAAGCGTCTTGGATAGATTGCAGTTCTGCCTCATAATAAAGTTTTTGACGTCTAGAAAATTCATAAAGCGGCAAACCGCCCAAAGCGGAACGCCCGACCTGTCCGACAAATTCCGAGAGATAGTCTATATTGTCTTTTGTGATGTTTTCGTCAATATTCAGCGTGTATTTAATATCCTGAGACAGATATGTCGTGCCGATTTCATAGTCACACGAATAATGATGCCAGCCATTCTGGCTTAGAATATTTGAAATATAGGTTTTGCCGACCCCCGACATACCGATAAAAGTGATTGGCGCGCCCTGCGCCAGAAAGTCTTTTTTGGATATCATCATGCGGCGGATATTTTCTCTTCTGCTTCACGCAATAAACGCGGAATATTGAATACAACGTTTTCTTCGGTAGTGGTGACCTCTTCGACGGTAACGTTATAAAGCTGTTTTAATGTATTAATAACGGATAAGACCAATTCCTCCGGCGCAGACGCCCCCGCGGTTAATCCCAGAACATTTATACCTGACAGGTCATATGTTTTAAGATCCTTCTGCCCCTGAATCAAAAAAGCCTGTTTTGCGCCGTATGATAACCCCACCTCGACAAGGCGATTGGAATTGGAGGAATTCGGCGCGCCGATTACAAACATTAAATCACACTGCTCGGCAATATGTTTGACAGCCGCCTGACGGTTGGTCGTGGCATAGCAAATATCTTCTTTGCCGGGTTCAGTAATGTTTGGATATGCCTGTTTAAGTGCGGCAACAATATCTGCCGTATCATCAACAGACAGGGTTGTTTGTGTGCAATAGGCAAGGTTTGACGAATCTTTTACCGTAATATTTTGAATATCTGCCTTGGTTTCGATTAAAATCACAGCGCCCGCGGGTAATTGCCCCATTGTCCCGATAACTTCGGGATGCCCGGCATGGCCGATTAAGATAACCTGTTTCCCTGCTTTATAATGGCGTTCTGCTTCTTTATGCACCTTGCTCACTAACGGACATGTTGCATCAATGTAAAACATTTCACGCTCTTTTGCTTTGGCGGGAACACTTTTTGGGACACCATGGGCGGAGAAAATAACCGGTTGCCCGTCATTGGGAATTTCGGATAGTTCCTCGACAAAGACAGCGCCCTTTTCTTTCAAGCTATCCACAACATGGCGGTTATGCACAATTTCATGACGAACATAAACCGGCGCGCCATACTTCTGCAGGGATTTTTCCACAATCTGTATGGCACGATCAACCCCTGCACAAAAACCGCGCGGCGCCGCCAGAAGAATATGAAGATGATGTTGTGATCCCATATATTATTTATATAGATTGCACGCACCGTTGAAAACTATCAAAACGCAGAACAGGACAGCTTATCGAAATAAACTTTTCATTTATGTGTTTTTGGGCTAGATTGCCAACATTCCGAAATATAAAGAGTTTAAAATGAAAAAAATTCTATTATTAGCCCTTGTGGCATGTGTGGTGACCGCTTGTGAAACGATGGACGGCTTTAAAACAGGTCTGTCCGATAGCTATACCAAAGTCAGTAATCTGTTTGTATCGCCCGATGACGGCGACACCCCCTGCCCCTCTTTCGTGGTTTCAGAAGAGCTGAATAGCTATTTCGATCTGCCCGAGGCAGATGAAAGTGTTGCCGCAGGAAAACTGTCCAATGCAAAGATTGAACAAATTTCCGGTCAATGCCGCTTGAATGACACGAATGATATTGTCACCATCAGCATGGATATAGATTTTACCGCCGTAGCAGGAACAAATCTTGAAACGGGTCAACTGACAAAATCGACATTGGACATGCCGTATTTTATTGCGGTTCTGGATGCAAATCAGGAAATTCTTGCCAAAGATACATTTTCAATTCCGTTAGAACTTTCAGGCGTTGCCGCAAGTACCTATCACAAGGAACGTTTGCAACAGAATATTCCGGTGACAGATGGGCGTAACCCGTCGAATTATACAATCATTACAGGGTTTCAGTTAAATGAGGCTCAGCTTGCCATGGCAAAACAGCAGGATGAATTATCAAAGATTATTCCTGCATCGGGCGCGGCGGTAACGACGCCGATTTCGGCCAATAAAGTTCCGGTCACAGCGATTAAAGCGCCACGTCCCGAAACTATCAAAGCCGCCGATCCATTCGCAAACCGTTAAAACATGGAAAAGCTTTCCGTCTTTTTGATTACAAAAAACGAAGAGCAACGGCTGGATAAAACGCTGAAAGCAATCAAACCGATTGCTGATGAAATCATTATTCTGGATTCGGGCAGCACGGATCAAACCCGACAAATTGCCGAAGCGCATAATGCAAAATTTTCAACGCGTCCATTTGACGGATTCGGACAGCAAAAACACGCAGCGCAAGAGCTGTGTTCGCATAATTGGGTGCTGAATCTGGACGCAGATGAAGTGGTCACGGCAGACCTTCGGGAGGAGATTACAGAATTTCTGAAAAATCCCGAAATGAGCGCACATTATGACGGTGCAGAGATGAGAATAGTGAATGTCCTGCCGCAGGAACAAAAGCCGCGCCCCTTTGCCAGAACATATCATCGCATTCGTTTATATAATAAGAACAAGCTGGGGTTTCCGCGTCACAGTACGTTCGATAATATTAATCGTCGGCCCGCATATAAAATCCATAACTTTAAACATATCATTCATCATTATTCTTTTTTAAACCTGCCTGAATTGGAAGCGAAAATGCGCGAGCGTGCTATTTTTTACTTCAACGAAGAAAAGCGCGGGTCACAACTCAAAAATATTCTTAGATTACCGTTTGAATTTATTATAAGCTTTTTTAAAGCGTACTTTTTACGCGGACATATAACAGGCGGTTTGTATGGTCTTGGCAATTCTTATATCTATGCCAAATACCGGCATATTCGCATATGGCAAAGAGTGTTAAACCGACCGATTGTTAAATAAAAGGACTTTATGATGAAATTTTTCCCCTTACTTCTCAGCTGTTTTCTATGTCTGCCGCTTTTACAAAACGCCTCTGCACAGGAAGTGATTGCGCCGTCCGTTGCCATTAAAGAGGGGCGTATAGATATCAAGCTTGATAACGGGATTACGGTCATTACCATTCCACTCGCCAATACAAACGGTGAAGATTTAAAATGCGTTGTATATGAAGCATTTGGCAGTGACGGCGCGGCAGGTGGTATTGATTGTAACTGGACGCCCGCGCATTTATCAAAACGCCCGAATACCAACAGATAGTATTATTTCTGTTCTGTGATTAAAGCAACTTTGCGAAAACCCGCGGCATTTATCGCGCCGATTGTGGACATGATCGTGCCATAGGGCAGTGTTTGATCACCACGCACATAAATTCGGCGATCAGGATTATTCTCCGTAATTGCGGAAAGTGTCTGGATCAGACGATCTTTTTTTACAAGTGTTTCTTCAAGATAAATCTCGCCATTGACGCGCAAAGATACCTCTAACGGTTCTTCGTTTTCCTGTGTTAGCGGTTTGGCTTCGGAAGATGGCAGATCAACAGGGACGCCCGCAGTCAAAAGCGGCGCAGAGACCATGAAAACAATTAATAGCACCAGCATGACATCAATAAACGGCGTCATGTTGATTTCCGCCATGGGGCGATAGCCGCGCTTGCCACGCCCTCTTGTTCCACCTTGTCCTGATCCGAGTGATGCGCCCATTTTCTATTCCGCCGCCAGTTTGGAGTTATTTTGATTTATATTTACAGATGGCTCATTCTGTTGATCCATATGGCGGGATAAAATGGTGGAAAACTCTGTGGAGAATGTTTCCAGACGATCGGCATAGCGGTTTAGATTGGTGGTGAACAAATTATAAAATATAACCGCAGGTATCGCCGCAACCAAGCCCAGAGCCGTTGCAAATAACGCCTCCGCAATTCCCGGGGCCACAACTGCCAAAGATGTATTATTAGAAGCTGCAATGGACGAAAAGCTGTTCATAATTCCCCATACAGTCCCAAACAAACCAATGAACGGCGCCGTCGAGCCAACGGATGCCAAAAATGTCATTCCCTTTTCAAGGCGCTGCATTTCTTTACCGATTGCGACCATCATGGCGCGTTCAATACGTTGTTGCAGGCTGGCTTGTAAACGGTCTTGTGTTGGAACGCCTTTGGCGATTCCTGTTTGCCATTCCTCCATTCCCGCAGAAAAGGTGGAGAGCATCGGGTCTTCGGGGCTTTTCTTCACGCGGGTATGTAATTTGTCTAATGCTTCACCGGACCAGAACGCATCTTCGAATTTCGTGGCGCGACGGTTTAACTTTCCAAGGACACGGCGTTTGTCAAAAATAAGTGTCCAGCTCCATACAGATGCAACCAGCAACATAATCATGACCGTTTTCACGATAATGTCGGCTTGCATGAACAAACCCCAAATTGACATATCGCCGTTAAAACTCTCCCCGATTGCCTCTGCGCCGACATCGACTCTGGAAAGCCCGCTGGCGGCTTCTGCTGTTAAATTATCTGTATTTGCTGTCATAATGTTTTTCTACTTCAAAATGTTCTTAAAAATATCAGGAATTCTGATGGGGCGCATTTTTTCGTTAATACACACCAGTACTACCTTCATTACAAATAACGTATCTTCACCGCGAAAGATAGTTTGTTTGAGCACAAAAGACGAATTTTTAATCTCTAGCGGCTCGGTTTCTACGCGTAGATAATCTTCCAGATATGCAGGCGCGCGATAATCGGCCTCAACATGTCTGACAACGACGCCAAAATTATGATCTTCGCGCATTTGCTTATTACTAATGCCGTTCGAATCAATATATTCCGTGCGTGCACGCTCACAAAAATTAATAAAATTGCCATGATACATGATGCCGCCAGCATCAGTGTCTTCATAATAAACGCGGTAAGTTACGGAATGAGTCATAATTTGACTGTAAAGATTTAACCGCCACCCGAAAAGAAAAAGGTGATGCCGTCCTCATATTTTTGTAACCAGAACATCATCACAGCCGATATCACCAATGACATACACAGCATGGAAAGTAAAATTTGTATTGGCAGAGATAGAATAAAGATTTGCACCTGCGGCATTACACGCGCCAAAACACCCATTCCGACATAAAGCAATAATGAGACAATCATAAAGGGAGCGGCGATTTGAATACCTGTTTTGAAGCTGACCGCGATGGCGCGAACGACAACCTCGCTCATATCAGCCATCATCAAAGCGCCGCCGATCGGAAACATATTATAGCTATCATATAAACCGTATAGCAGAACGCTATAAAGGCCGGATGCGAATAACAACACAACACCTGTGATCGAGAAAAATGCCCCAATAATAGACCCTTGTGCAGAGAAAGACGGATTAAATATCTGTGCATTGGCAAGGCCGGAGTGAATGGAAACAACCATGCCCGCCGTATCAAGCGCCGCCATAAAAATACGTGCGATCGTACCAATAAACAGGCCAATGATGACTTCCATAGCGATTAAAACATACAAACCAAAACCTTCCGGTATATCCGTCAAAAAAGTTGTTACTAGCGGTGTCATAACAATAGAGAATGATAAAGCAAACAGAAGTCTGATTCTGGTCGAGACAAAGGAGTCCCCCACACCCGGCATAATCATGACAGCCGAGCCCAGACGCGCAAAAGTCAGGATAAATGCAGTTATATTCAAAACGAAAAGATCGGCAAGCATATCTAATCCAATGCTATGATTTCATCTGCAAGAAATTGTGTGAAGCCGATCAGGGCGGCTGTCATGCCGGGTAGAAATACAAATAATGCCAACATAATAGCAATAATTTTGGGAACAAATACGAGGGTTATTTCCTGAATTTGGGTCAGAGCTTGTAGCAGTGCAATCGAAACACCAACAACCAGACCGATTAACATGACAGGCGCACTAACCTCTATCATTACTAAGAATCGCGCGACGCGCCAGATCAATGATTTCTTCTTCATTCATAAATAGAATGGTAACGGAATAAAAAGCCGAAGACTAGAGTTTCTTAAGATCACATATCCGAGGAAGGTGTTTCAGGAATACCCAAGCGATCTCTTATAGAAGGAATTGTTTCCACAAAGTCATCTGAGTCAGGTCCTGCGGCGCCTATTTTTGTGCTGCTTGATTTGCGGCATCTGATACTACCTCAATCGCTTCTTTAGCGTTCTCGATAACCGTATTTCCTGCAAGTTTGTGTCCGATCATATCAGCAACAAGTGCCATAAATGCAGGACGAGCTGATTCTGTAACGGTGCTTTTTAAAATGTGTGAAATATTTTCTCTCTATTATTTACTAAATTTAGAAAATAATAAGATAGAGACGTTAAAAAGTAAAGTATTAATTATGCATTATATGCAAATTACCGATGTTAAATCGGCATGCGCATTATGTCTTGATATGCGGAGATCATACGGTCACGCACGGCAACTGTTGTTTGCAATGTCATTTCCGCGGCTGTAACAGCCTCGATTAACTCAGGGAGTGTGGTTTCACCTGTTACAGCTTTTGCAGAAGCAACCTCGCCTGATTTGAGGGTATTAATAGATTTTTCGGCGGCGCTTTTAACCATGCCCATGAAATCGCCGCCACCGGATGTCTCGCCCGACTTTCCGGTTGCATCCGTATCGCCGCCCGTAATTCCCTGTACCTGACGAGAGATATTTTGATAGGCGTTCGAAGCGTTGAGTGAGTCAGCAATTGTCATTTAGATGTCCTTATACCCTATTATTATAGCATATTATGCCCGCAAGATGTCTATTGTTCTTTGCATCATGCTACGTGTTTGTTCAATCATACCCAGATTGGCTTCATAACTGCGTTGTGCCTCACGGTAATCAGCCATTTCGATGATGGAATTCACGTTTGGCATGGCCACATATCCCTTGTCATTTGCACCGGGATGATCCGGCATGAATTTTACAGGAAACGGCGTATTTGTACGATCATCTATTTTATCAACCCGCACCAGATCAATGCCGTATTGTTTGTCCATTTCATTTTTGAATGTAATCTTTTTACGGGCATAGGGTAGCTCCCCCGGTGCGCCCGCGGCGGATTCAGCATTGGCAACGTTTTCCGAGATCATACGAATACGCTCTGATTGTGCCCGCATACCAAAAGCGGAGATGGTCATTGATCCAAAAAGATTATCCATGTTTAGTCCCTTCTATTCTATCCTTGACGCCCGAGAGCGGTACGCATCATTGAAACATGCTTGGAATATAAATTTGTCATCATATTATAATCCATTGTGTTCTGATTTGCCTTGATGATTTCCTCTTCCAAAATAACGGCATTTCCGGCTGGCGCGACTTCGTAAGTTGTTCTGCGCTTCATTTCATCAGCTTTTTCGATATTATTCGGGTCCGGCATATGCTGGCTGTCTGTCGTTTCAAGATGAACATTCATGCGATCACCGCTTGTAATATCCTTAAGGAGAGAGCCAAAATCGACTTTCGTCAGGTCTTTGGAGCGATAATTCGGTGTATCCGCATTGGCAACGTTATTCGCCAAAACCTTTTGACGCGTATCGAGGTAGCCCATTTTGGCAGAGATTGCTTTGAAAAGTGTAATATCCTGTGTCATGCTAGTGATAAATGCAGAAACCGTGCCAATTCGATGACTAAAGATAAACCTCCGCCCTCTGATTATGGCGAAATTCCCGATCATTTGCGCGGGGACGCGCTAAATCCGCGTAATATAAAGAAAAAATCGAAGCGTCAAACAGCAATCGCGCTTGAAGATCGTACGCTGGATCGTGATGTACCAAAGATTATCGCCGCAGGACGCGGAAAAATTGCCGAGCAGATTATTAAACTGGCCGAAGAAAACGGCGTGCGCATTCGTGAAGATTCAACACTGGCAGAAATGCTGGCAACAATTGAAATTGACAGCCCCATACCATCTGAAAGTTTCATGGCCGTGGCGGAAATTCTTTCCTATGTTTACCGCGCAAACGGTCAACCAAACCCGTTTGATGCCGTTTTAGAAGATGAAGATATATAAAAATAAAAAAACTTCCGGTCTATTACAACCGGAAGTCTTGTTTGCCACTACTACCTAGCAAATCTGTTTAGAACTGGTAACTTGCACCAATGCGGATGTTATCTTCATCCGGATCAAATCCGTCTTCTTCGCCGTAGAATACGTGGGTGTAATCGATGCGAATACCAATATTATCATAGGCAACCAGCTCTGTTCCCAGACCCAGTTCAAAACCGTGGAATGTTTCATCTTCAGACGCGCCACCAATTGAGGCTTCGTATTCTGTCTGACGGTAGCCCATGATCGCATATGGTGTTGTGTCAATGATGTAGTCATTGCTTAGGAATTCGATACCCGGACGGAAACGGACGCCCCATTCGTTTTCTTTTTCGAATTTCACACCGCTGACTGTATCATCGGCATCTGACCAACCATAATAACCTTCGATCGCACCTTTCAACGCAAGACCGGTACGGTTGATTGTTGAATCCAATAATGCATCAGCTGAAAAACCGGCATAAATACCGTAATCGCCGCCTTCCGGATCAACGTCGCTACCAAAGTCATTATCACCGTCTGTCCAGCCATAACCACCATAAACACCGACATACGGGCTGAATGAATATTTGCTGTTATCTTGTGCGTCAGCTTGCTGTGCCGCGCCGAGTGTTAGAATAAATGTTGATGTTAAAAGTAATTTTTTCATTTTTTGTTTCCTCTGTTTAATCGTCACTGGAATTGAAAATCCAATTCGTTCGCAGATCAAACACACGAAGAGCGATTAAGTTCATTCCGATTTAAAATTTATTTGGAAAAGTTGTCGCCTTAAAAATCCATATGTTTTAAGTTTGGAACTATGGAAGCTGAAAAAATTATCAATATGTTGCTGGCGCTGGTTTTTGTGGTGGCGCTTATGGGGCTGCTGGCATTACTTGCCAAGAAATTCGGGCTGAATAATGTGAAGGGCGCGCAGGGAAAACGGCTGAAAATTCTGGAATCACTTGCAATTGATAGTAAGCACCGCGCGGTTATTTTACAATGTGACCAGAAACAACATCTTGTCATTCTGTCCCAGAACGGCGAAACTGTTATTGATAAAGAGATTCCAGTATCAACCGAATTAAAAGATGTTAAGCCCTTTGAATAAATTTCTTCCCCCTTTCCTTTTTTGCTTGTTTGCCGCCCTGCCCGCTTTCGCACAGGAGATTACAATTGATCTGGGGGATGAGAGCGAAAACGGAACATTCAGCGGACGCCTGATCCAGATTGTTGCGCTCTTAACTGTTCTGTCTCTGGCACCGTCTATTTTGATTATGATGACGTCCTTTACACGGATTGTGGTGGTGTTGTCATTTTTAAGAACGGCGATAGGTATTCAGCAAACACCGCCGAATACGGTGATGGTCTCTCTCGCGCTGTTTCTGACTTTTTTCATTATGGCACCTACATTCCAGGCCGCCTATACGCAAGGCATCACCCCGCTGGTCGAAGAAGAGATTGACGAGATGGAGGCATTTTCGCGTACGGTTGCACCATTTAAAGAATTCATGATCAAACATGTGCGTGAGCAGGATCTGGATTTATTTATGCAAATGAGTAAGACAGACGTGCCGGAAGATATTATGGATGTTCCTCTACAGGTTCTAATTCCTGCCTTTATGATCTCTGAATTACGGCGCGCTTTTGAAATTGGCTTTATGTTGTTCTTACCTTTTTTAATCATTGATATGGTGACGGCGTCTATTTTGATGTCGATGGGTATGATGATGTTACCGCCGGTGACCATATCCCTCCCTTTCAAAATCATGTTCTTTGTGCTGGTGGACGGATGGTATCTGATTGCCGGATCGCTTGTTCAAAGCTTTGGCTGACTACGCTATCTTATTCAGTCTTATAACTATCCAGAAAATCAGAAAAAATTTCGGTTTCGCCTATGGCATTCATAATCGTGCCGCGATCTGCCAGAAGCGCATTTTGGCGGGGACGTGTAATCACTTCGAACAGCTCACCCTTGGCGGTCATCTGCATCTGGTCCAAATGACGCTCACGTATATTGCGTAATGTCATACGTTGGTCGGACAAGTTGAGGGTAATGGCATAATTAAGCAAAAGCTGGGCTTCTTCTTCCGTTAAATTATCATCCGTATCAAATTCGGATGTCAGGGTTAATTGACGCAAAGCCGCAGCGGCGTCATTCCATCTGCCGGATTTCCATGCAATATCGGCTTCCAGACGGAAAATATCATTGGAGGGGGGCGCCATGTTTTGCAGCAATTCAAGCGCACCACTGACATCTTCCGCATCGGACAGGGCGCGAGCTTTTAACAGGTTTAAATCTGTTTGCTTTAAGGTTTTATTTGGAAAGTCTGCACGATTCAACAAAACCTCCGCTTTGCTGATTGTCATGAGCGCGTCTTCGGGACGGCTATCCATAATTTGAATGGATGCCATACGCAGGGCGGTATTGATCGCGTCCTCACCACTCAAACGGTAATCAAGCTGATAGGCCAATAACTTAACCGCGCGTCCTAATAAATTTGCATCAACCAGACGCTCCGCCAAACGCGCGACTAACCTGTCACCTTTATCACCGGTGGGGGTCAGTTCGCGAAATTCTTCATACAGCATGGCGGCGTCCATGGGGGAAACCTCTTCCAACTTATCGGTCAGAAACAGGTTTTCATACGTTTCCATCATCAAATTGGTCACGGTATCATTTAACTGGTTATTCGCAGACAGAACGACGGTATCGCGCAAGGTTTTAAAGCCGTCGACATATTTTTCCGCCTCGATTTCGGATAACCCTAGTTGACGCAGAACTTGCAATTCCAGATCATCCCCGCGCCAGACAAAACGTAGATTTTCAAGACGATTGACGGCGTCTTTCTCGCTTACGGTTTCATCACTGCGCCCCAACGCAACCAATGCCAGTTCAGATTTGGTCCGGTAGAGCGGGTCTTCCTCCTCCGATAATTTTGTCCAGATTGCAATCGCCTCTTCGGTTTCATTATTCTGACGCAGGATTTCACCCTTCAGATATTTCACACCGTTTTGATGGGATTCTGACAGCTTTCCAGCCTTTGGTTCTAACGCGGCGAGTAACATTTCCCCCTTATCCGTATCACCATCACGCAAAGCGATTTCTGTTAATGTCAGAGTGAGGGGCATTGAAATACGATCGGGGTAGGTATAAAGCGCAGAGAAATTATTCGGCAGCGTTTCAATCGCCTGCTGCCAGTCCCCCAGATGCGCCAAAGTCGCGGCTTTCCAAAAAGAGATTTCAGCATAATCATCAAGTGCCGGATGCGCCAAATCCCTGATCGCCAAATCATGCTGTCCTGCCAGATGACTTGCCGCGCCGCGCAACGCCAAGAACGGCGGGCTGCGTTCAAGTTGCGGAAGGATATTACTGGCATTTTCAGCCAGACCTTTGGCCTCCACCCCTCGGCCATGTGATAGATTTAGCTTTGAAAGCGTTAATAAGCGTTCTGCCTGTCCCGATTGGCTTTTGCCGCGAAGCGCGCTGAGTAATAGTCTCTGGTTTTCTTCCAGCGCGCTTTCCGGCCCCATTTGCCATTCGCGAAACTGGAATAATTGATTATCCAGCTCTGCTTTCGGGGCGCTTTTTTCTGTAATCACTTTGGAAACATCGGTCGGTTTGGTTAAAACCAATCCCTGATCGCTCTTAACAATAATGCCCTCTGCAGTTTCGGTCACATCCAATGAAGGATTTTTTTGCAAGAATGCTAGTCCGACCGGGCTCAACAATGCTTTGAAATCCACAAATTCATACGTGGTGTCTGAATAAACTTCGGAAGTATCAACCACGACTGCTTTAATCGTATCTCCCGCCAATGGATCTTTAAAGGTGACAATGCTTTTTTCGGATGTGGTTGGAAAGAATACCTGACCGGAACGCACATCATTTGTTTGAACATTCTGTTTTATGGGAACGGAAGGTGTAATCGTGTTCTCACGAAAGCCGGTGCTGAAAATAATGCGCCAGTACAAACTGCCGCCTTCACCCGTAATAAAAAAGTTTTCCGGCATATTCATTTGCCAGAGTGTGGCGGTTCCGTCTGCGACTTCATAGCGGGTCAATGCACCGAACTGCTCCGCATTTTCACCTTCGATGAAAGGCTCAATCGGAATGTCAATGCTGTTGATCAATATCCATAAAAAGCCAAAGCGTTTATACGCTGTCATACGCAAGCCGTCTGTTGAGGACAGTACAAATGCGTGCGGTTCCGTCTCATCTGCGTTTTGCTGTGCTTTGCCTAAAATGGTTTGCGGCGGCGGGGAAATCTGGCTCCTGATTTCATCGGCAAGCGCCGTCTGTTTCTCGCTTTCAGGCGTAGACTCGGCAGCCGGGGGGTCTTTGCCTTCGGAGGCAGGCTCTATATTTTCAATGCTCTGTTCATCTACTTGCGGCGCGGGCGATAGCGGCTCTGGAATATTTTGCTTTTCAGAAGATGGTTGAGGGATAGCCGCCTCTAACGCTTTTTCAGGATCACCATAAATGTCGAAGATAATTTTATTACCCAACTTCACATCCTGTAACGTGTCATAGACATTTAACAGCACCATCACTTCTCGCGGTGACTGGATTTTAAATTCTTTGATAAAAACGGAATCGGCGCCGGATATTTTTGATGTATCCAGAACAATGCCTGCAGGGAAATTAAGCGTGAAACCCTCTTCTAATTTCTCCAATTTATAATCGGGCGCGGAAGACGGCCATTCAAACACCAAACGCTCATATTCGCTATGCTTGCCAAAGCGCACATTCACAGTCTCTGCCGCCCATACGTATGGTGCGCAGAATAACGCAAAAATGAAGAGGATATACTTCGGTGTCATGATCATTCTGATTTTAGTATAACTTAGGATGATAAGAGCCTACAACCGCGCTATTCCAGTTTGAGTCTTTTTTCCAGCGTGCGGCGACCATCATCGGGCATAATATGTATATCGACCCTGCGTGAGACTACATCACGGCGGCCTTCGCTGGTTTTCGTATTCAGGTCGGAGAAATGAATACTACTATTACCAAAGATCATAATCGGCTGGGTATATCCGCTTTTTTTCAAGACCTGCCCCACGCTTCCTGCGCGTTCCAAAGATAGCTCCCAATTGGAGGGAAAGGCCGAATCCTGTTTTGTAATCGGGCTTGGGTCGCTGTGTCCGACAACTTCAATGCGGTTACGTATTCGTGATAAGGCGCCGCCCAGTTTGAAAAGCTGTCGTGCAGCGCTTTCTTTCATTTGCGCCGATCCCGCATCAAATAGAGACACATCAGGGAGGGAGATCACCAACCGATCATCCAGAATATAAAGGCTGAATTGTTCGGCGGCCACATCATCAAGCTGTTGCTCTAATAAAGAGTTTAAGTAATCAAGCGGCAAAGCGCGGTTAAAGTTTACACGGGCAAGATCAACCGTGTCATTCGGGCCTGCTTCCAGTCTGGGACCGTAGTAAACATGAAATTCCTTTTGAAGGGCAGCGACCACCTCGCTCCACGATTTTTCTTCAGGCTCACTCATGGCGTATAGCAATACAAAGAATGTCAGCATCAATGCCATAATATCAGTAAAGGAGATCAGCCAAGGCGGCACGTCGCTAATGTCACCGCGGCGGCGTCCGTACCTTCTGCGTGAAGGTGGGCTAGGGGCGGCGGGCGGTAAAGCCCCCGCATTCGTGGTCTCGGGCGGTGTTAGCTTATCATCACTCATCAGCGCCCTCCTCTGTCTCTATCACGGGTTCAGAGACATTTTCGAGCAAGTCTATTTCCTGATAAGGTCTGAAAATAAGATCAAGCATGTTTTCCTGCCCCTCCCGCAAGCCAATACTTAGAAATTGTTCGGAGACCCCCGCCGCGCTCAGGCGTCTGGAGAGCTTTCCGACTTTATTACGTGCATCTGTAAAACGTTCAGGTTGCAGGGTTTTGAGGTCAATCGGGTCAGCGGCCGTTTTGAGCAATATATCCATTTTATAACGTTGCCCCTGATCTTCTGTCTGAATAAGAGATACTAGCGTTGGCAAAAAAGGAATGTCGCCCGCATTGCCGGAAATGTCACTTGATTGCCCCATGGCCAGTATTGCTGTGCTGAAATCGGCATAGGGCACCTCGACCATCATAATCCCCTGCTCTTTATTCTCGCTAATCTGGATTTGGGAAAGACGCCCGCGAAACAAATCACGTAAACGATCAATGGTGGTGGCATCGCCCTCACCTGAAAATTCCTGTTCTGTCTCTGACGGGCGGACAGAGGGAAGCCGTTTGGCGATGGTCGAATCTGCGGAAGAAAAGGTATTTTCAAGACTGCCCATAATTGGCTCTGCACGGTTTTCGTCAAAAGTTGAGAGCGCGTTAAGTACAATGAAAAATGCCAGCAACATGACAAACATCGACAGCGACAAAAGCTGTACTGACTTTGCAGATGAACTGGATTCGATACGGCGGCGGCGATTATGCCTCATCTTTATAGTTTAAGCGATTTTAGAGCGGAAAGAAACTGTCCTGTGCGAAATTTGGCGCTTAGGGGTAATCGCAACTATCATAAGTGACTTTGATAAAGGACTTTGCGCCCTCCGATAACGTAAAGCGATATTCACGATCTTTGATCACCATGGAGGTACTGATGGGAAGCGTGCCTTGTTTGACTTCTTCTTCCCCGCCGAATTTTTTAAAGGTAACGGTAACAGGTTGTCCGACGTCAAACCAAGCCTCAGGTTGCCCACCAGAATTTCGCGCCGATTCGCCCTTTGCCGTAACAACCGCCATGCCGTCATCCAGACTGATCACACCATCCGGCCCTTTATAGGCAGGTGTCGCCACGACGAAACGTTTGGTATTCGGGTCGGTACAATTGCGCGGCGGTTGGGCAGAGCGAATAACGAATGAAAGACGTTCGGGATTTGCACCCTCTGCCAGTCGTTCTTTGACCAGATTAAGCAACCCGCGCAAAGGCCCTTTCGCAGGAACGAGGGATTCCATCTCTGACTGTAGCTTATTATAACGCAGTTCGGCTTCTTCTTTATCCGTCAATGCTTCGGTTAATTCGGTTCTCAGCTCTTCTGTATCTTGCTCTAACGCGCTGACCTGACGTTCTTGGGATTTGATTTGTGCGGAGTAGCTTTGTCCACCAAACCAATACCCGACAATAACCGCAAAGGCGAGCGTCAGCATGAGAAACAAAATTGAGTAAAAGCGCTGTTTAGAGCGCCTTCTGTAGCGTGATTGTGGATTATAGCGATCGATCATGTTCTAAACCCCGAAGTAAAACTTTGCTATAAAAATATAAGTAATCCATAAAATAATCACAAGGGGCACCCCCGAAATTAAAAAGTCCTTGAACTTATAATGCCCCGGCCCCATCACCAGCAAGTTTGTCTGATACCCGATGGGGGAGGCGAAAGAGCAATTGGCCGCAAAGATAACGGTCAGCGCGAAAATCATCGGGTCAATCCCCATATTCACCGCCATATTCAGGGCGATTGGTGTGAACAGAACCGCACAGGCATTATTGCTGAGAATATTGGTTGTAATCGCAACCAGAATAAATAGGAGCGCCAGTTTCGCAAGATCACCGCCCGGTAACGGCAATGACAATAAGCTATTGGCAATAAATTGCGCACCGTCAGATGCCTGCAGGGCCGTACCGATTGCCAACATCGAACCGACCAGTAGGAAAATTTTGCGGTCAATTGCCCGTGTCGCTTGACGGATATTCAGACAATTCGTCGCAATCATCGCCACAGCGCCCGTAACCGCCGCAACAGGAATGGAAATTAGGCCGCCCGCCGCGCACCCGATCACGCCCAGAAAAATAACACCGGCAAGGGGGGCTTTTTTCGGTACAGGGAGTTCTTTTTTCGAACCGGAAAGTAAAACCACATCAGGATTATCACGTACCAGTTCAATGGAAGCGGGGCTGCCCGCGACCAATAATGTGTCACCCGGTTCTAACCTGATACGTCCCAGACGGCGGCGCACGACGCGGGCGCGGCGCTGGATGCCAAGTACCAGAACACCAAACTGCCTATGAAAATTGGCTTGTTCCAATGTCATGTCAATTAAGCGGGAAGCAGGTGGCACCATCAGCTCGGCGACCAGACGAGTCATTTTTTTATCAACTTTATCGTCACTGCTGGTTTCTTCATCTGCCAAGCGCTGATTAACGCGCTCAATCACTTGAGCTTCATCCTGTGATAATAGAAAACCCGGATATTTTGAGAGAACGACGGAGAGTTGTTCGCGCGTGGTTGATACAATCATGACATCATCTTTTTCAATCTTATACCCCTCAAAAGGTGGCAAAATAAGATGTCCTTTACGCTGGATCAGCTTGATATCCATATCGGGTAGCAGCGCGAAATGTCCGTTGATACATTCCGCACCGATCAGCGGGCTATCATCCTCAATGTCAATTTCCGCAACGAATTCCTTTTTATTACCGACCAGATCATGTGTCATTGAACTGCGGTCTGTTAAAAGATAGGGCGCGATAAAAATAACATAGAGAAAGCCCACTGCCGCCATCATTGAACCCGGAATGGTAAATGCAAAAAAGCCGAGCGGTTCATAGCCAAGCTCGGTCATTGAGCTGGAAACAAGCAGGTTGGTCGAAGACCCGATCAGGGTGGTCATGCCCCCCAAAATCGCCGCAAAGCTGAGAGGAATCATCACGCGGCTTTCCGACATTCCGGATGTGGTTGCAAGAGCCTGCACCACTGGAATTGCCAAGATAACAAGCGGCGTATTATTCAAAAACGCACTGACGACCATCACAAAAATCAAAATTGCGATGATTGACAACCATGCGAGTAATTTGTTCGACGTCATAAACATCTGTGACAAGGGGCGCAAAGCATCTGTCTGAATTATTCCCTGCCCCATGACCAGCAATGCCAGAACCGCAATTAGTGAGGGATTTGCAAATCCCGCCAGCAGATTCGATGCATCAAGTTGGTTGCTGCCCGTGGCATCGGCAATCGGAAAGACTTGCCCGAATAAGAGAAGGACCGTCAAAAGCCCGATGCTGGTTACTTCCAATGGTATTTTCTCCCGCGCGAACAGAACAACTGCCACCGCGGTTAAAAACAACACAAAGCACATATGATAGAAAGTGTCTTCGATTAAAATCATCAGAGGATTATAGCCACTTGTTTATAACGGGGATAGAGAAGAAAAAAATTAATTATCCTCCTCATCATCTTCAAAGAAGTTTAGTCCCGAAGTTTCAAAGGTTGCCAAATTCTTCAACCCTATACGTATAGAGATTTCCGTATCGGCATCACCGGTATTATCATTGGTCAAGTCACGCTCCATAAATGTACCAATGCTGAGGCATTCGCCGATATATTCAATGCCAAAATCAGCCTCGCGCAAACCCGGATCTTGCCCCAGATCGTAAACTGTTCCACCGCTGACATACCAGTTATCTGTCACTTTGACGCGTCCGGTTCCCGTAAATTGCTCGCGGGTTTCGTCAAAGATAGTGTCATCGATGGTTTTTGAATAGAAGTATAATCCGTTCAGATCGATACGTTCATTGCTATACCCCAGATCGACTTCATGCGCCTTTGATTCGAAATTATTACGATCAAGACGTGTACGGTAATGAAGATCAAGATTATCTTGATACACAACGGAAAATTGCCCGACATAATCCGAGCTTTTCTCCCTTAACCCCGATCCGTTAGGAAAAAAATTATCCTCTTCAAAATGGTAGCTTTGCCCAGCGAACCCGCTAACCTCCAAATCATTCGAGCTGTAGTAAGTGGAGCGTAACCCATATGTAACGCGGGAGTGATCTTCGATACGGTCAAAGCCTGTGAAACGGTCTTGATCGAATAGATTATTCGCACTTGCCTGAATATCCTGACTATCTTCATTGGTCACATCGCCCTGATTATTCACATCGGTAATACCGGTTAGGGAAACAACAGGCTCAACCACCACGCTTGATCCCTTATCAGAAAGCGATTTTATAAAAGGATAGGCCGTTTCCAGATTTGCAAATATATATCCGCGTGTTTCACTTTCATCCCCCTGCCCCGGGCGATCTGTCAGATAATATAAATCGCCGCGCGCGCCAACATCCAGTGTTGTGACCAAACCGATATTCGTTTTTTTGTGTCCTTGCCATCCAAGTTCGGTCGAGAAACGGTTTGTATCGGCGTCACTACCATCACGTTGCAGGCTTAGTCCTGTCATATCCAGCGACCAGCGCCCGCCCAGTGTTTTTCCGGCATCCCCCAGAAAGGACGCGGTTAATTCCGGTAGAATATTCGGGGTGTCCGTCTGTTCGGATAAGACACGCAGGTCCTGAAACCCGATCAATCTTACATCTGTGTAGTTGCGCCCAGAGAAGCGTTCAAGATAAAGCTCGTTTTCTAAAATATCTTCATCAGTAATATCATATTGACGTAGATATTGATCATCGGATGCCAGATTAATATCAAACCCGCTCCGCCATTTATCATTGATATTCCAGAGGCCTTGTGCAAAAAAGCTGCCGCGTGCCTCTTCATCTTCAACCTTTAACGAACCGCTTTCACTGACAATACGACTGGAATAGGTTGTTGTCCCGCTCAGATCGATTGCCGCGTCTTCAAATCTTTGCCGATATTGTCCGGCGATAACGGGCAGTTCCTTGGAATATGCTGTAACGCCTATGCTCGCGTCCTTGCTTTCATCTATCGCGTAGTAATAGGTTGCTCCGGTATATCCGCCCAGTTCACTGTCATAACCAAGTTCAGGATTTATGAATCCGCTTTTCTGGTTTTCCGTTCCGTCAGGATGTGAAAAGTAAGGAGTCCATAAAATAGGCGTGCCACTAATTTCAAACGTCGCGTTATCATATGATACGCGTTTTTCTTCACGGTTATGCTCCACCTCTTCAGCGCGGAATTGCCATGTGGGGTCTTTATCAGGATTTTCTTACACGGCGCGCAGGTGGTATAAGTCGCGTTTTTCAAACTGATGACATCGTCACGGTTTTCTATTTCCCGTGTGGCATAAGCAGCCGTAAAGCGCCCGCCATCCCCTAGAATACCACTCAGATGCGAGATATAGCCTTCACGCATTTTGTCGCGCAATTGAACTTTTTCCGCGAAATAGCGTGAGCCATCCGTCTCCGTCAAAACAACATTTCCAACTGCGGTCACA
The DNA here is from genome assembly GCA_963710165.1 of uncultured Alphaproteobacteria bacterium. GTDB lineage: Bacteria > Pseudomonadota > Alphaproteobacteria > Micavibrionales > Micavibrionaceae > JACKIP01. Next base: position 131,798 of record CAVPYZ010000005.1, on the reverse strand, counting down.
CGGTCTTCTTTGATTTTATAAAGCACGCTATCTGCCGTAACCACACGCCCCTCTTGTTCCAGACGCACATTACCGATGGCGGTGACAACCTCGTCTTCCTCATCATACAGTAACTGATCCGCATCAAAATTCACGGGGCTTTTGGTATCTTGGGCATCAACAGGAAACGAAATAATCACCGTTATTACGAGCGATAGCGAAGCAATCCAAAAATCTTTAAATTTGGTTCTGGATTGCGTCGTCGCTTTTTGCTTCTCGCAATGACGAGTGTAATTGGTTCCCATTTTTTCGTTATAAACGATTTCATAAGATAGACAAAGGCTTTCAATTCTTTTAGAAATAAACATCAACAGGAAAAAGGTGACAGATGTATAAGATAAGTTATCAGGGCTTACCGGGATCATATTCGCATCAGGCGTGCGAGGAATGTTATCCCGATATGCAGTATAATCCTTATCGATCTTTCTATGATGCGATTATGTCCGTTCATGAGGGCACATCGGATTTAGCGGTTTTGCCGGTTGAAAATTCGGCGGCAGGACGCGTGATGGAGGTTTACAACCTGCTTCCCGAGGCAAATTTGCATATTATTCGTGAGCATCTTGTCCTGATCAATCATTGTTTGATGGTTCCAAAGAAAGTCTTTCGCGCGACCTTGCCTCAAGACATTCAAAAAGAAGATGTCGCAGCGTGGAAAAATTCCCCTTTGAATGAAGAGGAAAGACAAAAAGCGTTTTCAGATATTAAAGAAATACATAGCCACCCGCAGGGAATTGCCCAATGCCGCAAGTACATTAAATCGAAATTTCCAAAGGCCATAACGCGCGATATCTTCGACACCGCCGCATCTGCCAGAGATATTTCCATGCGAACAGATTGTGACGTGGCAGCCATCGCATCCAAACGCGCGGCAGAGATTTACAATATGGCTATTCTGGATCAAAATATTCAGGATATTTCCACAAACACCACACGTTTTCTTGTCTTTTCGAAGGAAGCGAAAAAACCGGAAGATCTTAGCGCGCCCTACCTCACCACGCTTTTATTTGAAACCGGTCACGAGCCGGGTTCCTTGATCAGGGCGCTACAGGTTTTCAATGATAATAAAATCGACATGACCAAGCTGGAAACATATATGTCTGGCCCCACGAATCCGAATCCGCGCTTTTATGTCGATATTGCGGCGGGTATGCATGAAGACAGAATGAAAAAGGCCTATAAAGCGTTTGATCAGTTGACTGAAAATATTAACGTCTTAGGGTCTTATCAAGCAAGCCAGAAAAGAGGCGAAAAGAATAACGGTTTTCTTAAAATTACATAGAACAGGAGAAAAATATGATAGCTGACAGATTGAAAAACATTAAACCATCAGCAACGTTTAAAATTATCGGACTGGTGAAAGAATTAAAAGCGCAAGGCAAGAATATTATAGGTCTTGGCGGCGGTGAACCTGACTTTGATACGCCCGATCATATTAAAAATGCGGCCAAAACCGCCATGGATAACGGACAAACAAAATATACGGCAGTTGATGGCACACCTGAACTTAAAAAAGCAATTCAGGCAAAGTTCAAACGCGATAATAATCTGGATTACGATATGAACCAAATATCAGTCGGCACGGGCGGAAAACAGATATTATACAATGCATTAATGGCAACTCTTAATCCAGAAGACGAGGTTTTAATTCCTGCACCTTATTGGGTCAGCTACCCTGATATGACACTTCTTGCCGAAGGAAAGCCTGTCATTGTTGAATGCACACAGGAAGATAATTTCAAACTGACCGCCGAAGCATTAGATGCGGCAATTACGCCCAAAACAAAATGGCTGATTTTCAATTCGCCGTCCAACCCGACAGGGGCGGGCTATACATGGGATGAATTGAAAGCATTAACGGACGTTCTGTTAAAGCATCCGCATGTTTATATTATGAGCGATGATATGTATGAACATTTAATTTATGACGGGTTTGAATTTTGTACGCCCGCGCAAGTTGAGCCGAAATTGTTTGACAGAACGCTGACGACCAATGGTGTGTCTAAAGCCTATTCTATGACAGGGTGGCGGATCGGATATTGCGGCGGGCCTGCGGAATTGATTAAAGCCATGTCAAAGATACAATCACAGAGTACGTCCAACCCCTGCTCTATTTCTCAAGCCGCGGCGGTTGAAGCGCTAAACGGTGACCAGAGTTTTATGGAGCCATGGCTGGAAGCCTTTAAAGACCGCCGTGACTATGTTGTGAAAACGCTGAATGAATGTGAAGGTATTACATGCCATAATCCCGAAGGGGCGTTCTATGTCTATCCGTCCTGCGCCGGATGCATTGGTAAACGGACGCCGGACGGCAATACAATTAACGGCGATGAAGATTTTGTTACATACCTTTTGGAAAATGCCGGTGTTGCGTGTGTTCACGGCGAAGCATTTGGTCTTTCACCGCATTTCAGAATTTCTTATGCAACGTCAATGGAAAATCTGGTCAATGCGTGTGAACGTATTCAGAAAGCGTGTTCTGAGCTAGAAGGATCGGCGTCAATCGCCGCCTAATAATCCGCTGAAAAAGCCTTTCTTTTGTGAAGGGCTTTTTTGTGGCTTGGTTTTAGTACGCTTGGCCTTATGCCCCGCGTTTTTAACCAGAAGATTACAGATGGTTTGAAAGCTTTCCGCGTTTTCATCAATGATCAAATCTGCAAAATTCTTTAACCGCTCAAGATTTTCGGGGCGGGCATCGTCGATTTGCTCGCTCGGGAAATGTTCCGTACGTTTGGTGGAAGCGAGGTTTTTATTGAAAATATAGAGGTGATCGCCAATTTCTTCCCTGAAAGAATCAATCAACGCCGTTTCAGATGCGTGAAAAAAGATATTGATCAGCGGTAAATCATTGGCGGGGTCAACCACCCCCAATGCGCCCATTTGATTCCAGTCATCCTTAGAAACCGAACGGTTGGTGTAGCCCGTTCCCAAAACAATCATAATAACATTGGCATCGGGCGGAATATGGTTTTTGATCGCGCCGTGATAGCTGATACAAGGGTTATCGAAGATAGAGCCGTCAATTCCTGAATAATATCGCGTCTCTCCATTATCAGGATAGCGCACGGGAAAATGATGACAGGGAAAGAAAGACGGCGCAGCGCAACTGGCCAAGACCGCATCGGCCAGTTTGACTTCCATATTCGTATTTTTGCCAAAGCCTGTCTCAATGTGTTTCAGCCAAACAGCGTGACCGCCTGTATCCGATAAATTATTTTTTGTGCGGACGGGTGCATTTCCTGTTTCATCATACTCTTCAACCACGGAAATATGACCGCCATCAATATTATAAACCGGAATTACCAGACCGGATCTGGCGTTTTGGATTTGTGCATGGCCATATAGCATGCGGAGCGCGCGCCTTAAGTGTTTAGAATCGTAGTGACCGTGCTTAAATAACCATTTCAACTGGTTCAGGCGCATGGTTCTGTTGTTAAAGTCATGTAATAAGCCACGAAAGGCACGAAAGCGATCCGGCGGAAAGATCCTGATGCCTTCACGTTCATAAAAGCGCACCATCTGTTTCGCTTTATATTTTGGCTTATCGGGGTTGTCAGGATCGGGCAGTGTCATTGCCGAATTTAAAATAGCGCCTGTTGAGGGGCCGCAAAACACGTCTACCATATCGGACATGGGAAGCCCCGTTTGTTCCTCGATCCGTGCCATCATATGTGCGGGAACAAGGCCGCGCATGCCGCCACCCGTATTAAACAAAATTACGTAAGTATCTTTTTTATCCACTAAAGTATTATAACATAAGAAAAAAATCCGGGTCACGACATTTCTGTCGCACCCGGCGAGTTAAACAGGGAGGTTTGTACCAAAGGTACAAAGTCAGCTTGCGCCAACACCATTGGTATATAACCATAGGGATAGGAATGCAACAGCTATTTTTTAGCTTAAATATGTGTAATTTCAATAGGTTATATAAGGTAATGCTAAACTATAAACAAAATCAACCTATAGTGGGTATCTTATTAATTTTTTCTAATTTTCCACAACGTGTAAATTATTTAATAAAAATTCTCTGAAAATAGAGATTCGTCTCGAATGGCGACGCTCTTCGGGGTAAACGAAATAGATATCAACAGGGTCGCGGGTCTGGTCTTCCAGTATAACTTCCAGACGATCCTGATAATGACCCACCATATATTTGGGTAGCATGGCAATGCCCGCACCGCGGCGAACCGCACGAAATATGGCATAAAGCGAGTTTATCATGATGATATTATAATCCACCTTGGGGTCTACACGTGCCAAATCAAACAGCCAGTTCGTTTGTGCAAAAGGCTGTGGAACATTTGGTGGATAACCGATCAGAGTATGATTTCGAAGCTCTTCGACAGTTTTTGGTTTGCCGTACTTCTCAACATATTCTTTGGACGCATAAATCTGGAACTGCAAGCTTGCCAAATGACGCTGGATTAAATCTTGCTGCTCGGGCTTATAAAGACGAATGGCAACGTCAGCCTCCCTCATGCCCAGATTATAAATGCGATCATCCATCAAAATTGTAACTTGAAGGTCAGGATGGTCTTTACGAATGGACGCCAGACGAGGTACAAGCCACGTTGACCCCACAAATTCGGATACCGTAATGCGGAGAGGGCCATCTTCACGTTGTTTGGAATCCTGTATTTGCCCTTCGACATTGGAGAGTTTTTCAAACACATCATGCGCCGTTTTATAAAGTAGCTCTCCCTGCTCCGTCAGAACCAATCCGCGTGCATGACGGTGAAATAATAAAACACCCAAGCTATCTTCCAGTCCGCTAATCTGCCTTGATATCGCCGATTGGCTGAGGTTGAGTATATCGCCCGCATGCGTAAAGCTGTGCGCGTCGGCGACAATACAAAATGTTCTTAATTTATCCCAATCCATAGACATACATTATTAGTAGAACAAAAAAATAAAACTGGAAAGAGCTATGTGTTTTTCGTATAACGGTATTCATAATATAAAAAAAGAACAAGGTGGATTATGGCAAGACTTATGCCGGAGGCAGTACTTAGAACACACCAGATATCTCCTTATAAAGATGTGAAGCTAATGGTTGAACGTCATGGCTTTGATGTTCGTGAGGGCAACGGGACGTCTCATGTAATGGTCGGTCACCCCGAACATAGCGACCTTAGGTTTACTCTCAATCGTAGCCCGGGTCGTATAAGAGATTATCAACATGAAGCTGCAAAAGCTTGTATAGAGGTACTCGAAAGATCGCATCAGCAAGAAGTTATTGTCAAAACGGAAGATGATGCAACCTTTCCTGATGATATTTCTGTGAAAACACGAGGCTCAACATTAATTCTGCGACATAAAGATTATCCAGTTATCGGTATGGCTTTAGGCTTTGATCCTGATAAAAACGGAATTGCAGATATTGCAAGCAGGCGCGCATCAACGATAAGAGAGCAAGCTTCAACTTTGAAAGATCTGCTTAAAAAAGCGACAGTTGAATATGGTGTTTCTGTGAAACTTGATAATGGACATATAACTCTCAGCAGCGAAAACGAGAACGGTGAGGTTGAAGAAATTGTTCTTAGCCCCTACCATCCTCTTACAGATGAAAATCCTATCGCAGCGTTGGAAAGTATTATCGAGGATTTAGATACAAGACAAATTCCAGATCAAAGCCTATGGGATAAAATAAAAGCTGGAGGACTTATACAGGATATAAGTGTCTCAGATCACAACGGGCAACCCATTATATCTTTTAGTGTCTATAATGACTTTACAGGCAATACGAAGAAAATAAGCGCGCCTGTCGCATCTGATGGTTCGATATCTGATGATGATCAGAATAGAGTTGCACGAGAATATATGAGTCATTTTTTTGAAGAAAAAACATTTAAATCATTTCAAGAAAAGTACGGCGTCTTAACAACAGGTAAAAACACATCTACATTACGATTCTCACACCCTATTTTTGGCTTGGATTGTCGCGCCATCAATCCAAGATCTTTTTTAAACACTGCCACTATCGATGATGATTTGATAGATGTTGTCCATAACACATGGGGAGAAATGCAGACTTTTGAAAAACTGGTTGATGAAGAAATGAAAACAAGCAAAGACAAATTTAAAATACTAGCTGACCACATAGGTCAGTTAGGTATCAAAATTACCCCCATCGGATTTAAAAAATTAGGTCACCCCCATATAAGTAGACTTACAGTGCCAAATCATGAAGATTTATCTTTTGAGATGACTGTTGCCACTATAAAACGCTCAGGAAAAGTAAATGCTCTCATCCCTTCCGAAAGGATTGAGGATTTACATCAATTTGTTGCTCAAGTAATTGAGCGTGTTGCACCTTTTGCGGTAAATCTACGTAAAAAAGTAAGTGCACAGCATGAGCAGCCTGTTCCATTCCCTCTTGCGTCGACAGGAAGATCGTAAGAATGGCTCACCAATTATAAGCCTTGATGAAGCCCTTGCACCGACTTTTGGTAAATAAGTCAGGGCCTACCCATATGCTGCTGCAGACTTAGGTGTTTTTACATCATCTTCTAAAGCAGAGAGATAGCGATCTGCCTCTAATGCAGCCATGCAGCCCATTCCGGCGGCGGTAACGGCTTGACGATATACTTTGTCAGTTACATCGCCTGCGGCAAATACACCGGGGATGTTTGTTTGTGTTGAATTCGGCTTTGCCAGAATATATCCGTCTGTATCCATTTCCAACTTACCCTTAAAGATCTCGGTCGCGGGGTCATGACCAATGGCGACAAACATTCCCTCCGCGGATAATTCTGTTTCCTCATTTGTTTTGCGGTTTTTCAGACGTAATCCTGTCATACCCGGTAGCTGATCACTGTCTTTTGCTTGATCTTGCGAAATGCCGAGAACTTCTTCGACAACAGTGTCCCAAATAACGTCAATTTTTTCATGGGCGAACAAACGCTCTTGCATGATTTTCTCTGCGCGTAATTCGTCACGACGGTGAATAAGTGTAACTTTTGAAGCCATATTGGCAAGAAATAGGGCTTCCTCTACAGCAGAATTACCGCCGCCGATAACCGTGACCTCTTTTCCTCTGAAGAAAAATCCGTCACATGTCGCGCAGGCGGAGACGCCCAGTCCCTGAAATTTATATTCGGATTCCAAGCCCAACCACCGCGCTTTTGCACCTGTTGAAATGATAATACTGTCTGCGGTAAAGGTTGCGCCGCTTTCCGATGTTGCCGTGAAAGGCATCTTGGAAAAATCAACGTCTGTTATAAAATCATATACCGTTTTTGTGCCGACATTTTCTGCCTGCTCTTTCATTTGTTCCATCAGCCAAGGGCCTTGAATAGCCTCTGCAAAACCGGGGTAGTTTTCAACCTCGGTCGTGATTGTTAATTGGCCGCCCGGCTCTCTTCCCAATATCTGTACAGGTTCTAAACCGGCGCGTGCGGCATAGATGGCGGCGGTGTAGCCAGCGGGGCCTGAACCGATAATGAGAACTTTTGTATGTTGTGTTTGTGTCATAATCCTAACCTAGAAATCTTTTCAAGGTGCGTAAAGCCTTAATCGCGTCTCATCCCCAGTTTCTTATGAATGTCTTGTGCAATTTGATCTGATGCACAAACGGGATTATATGCGTATTCTTCAATTTTACCTTCGAATTTTCTGGCATATCCTTGATCGATAATATGACGATGAAACAGATCGATGCGTCGTGCCCCTCCCTCTAACGGAATAATATAAGTTGGTGTGCCAGTTGATAGGGCATCGGATACCATTGAAACGCTATCCGCTGTTACCAAGATATAATCGGCATAGCCAAGGAATGCGATATAGGGGTTATCGCCCTCCCCGTCCCAGAAAAACGTCTGCTTATTATTTGGGAATGCCTGATTTAAAAGCGCCCTGCTCTCCTCTCCTGTCCTGCGAGAAGCCGTTATGAGAAGCGTTGCGTTATGTTCCTTTTGTATGTTCTGAAGCTTGGAGATCAGATCACTAACCGTGTTTTGCGTCATCTCATAAGCTTTGCTTTTCCCTCCTATCAAAACAGAGATTACAGGAGAGGTATATTGTGCAAATTGTTTAAAATCATTCTTTGCCTCAAGAAGGGCTTGGTCGGTAATTTTATTCGGAGCGGTATCGGTAACAATCACATTTTCGCCGCGTGTCGGGTCATGGTATGGTACAGCCACCAGATCAAACTGGTTCGGATTTACACGCGGATCTTGCAAATGAACCGTGAAGGTTTTACCCGCGCTTTGCTTCTTGATGTAGCGCGCGGCGGCAATTGCTTTTCTGCCGCTTGTTATCAGAATATCCGGCCATGGCGGTATGAAATTTATATCAAAAGTTGTGCGTGTTTCCAGACCTAGCCACGGTGAAAATGTTGCCCATGGCTGTTTTAAACCGCTTTTGAAAATTTGGGATGTGACGCCCAAAGCATTGGCAACACCTATACATTGGTTTTCTGTTCCCGCCATACCTTCGGTGACAATCCAACAGGATAAATCTTTCAGTCTTTTCATAAGCTTATCTTTTTTATCTTGATATATATATGCTTGACCTTTATATCATACAATCTAACTAACATTATCCAATTAATAATAAACTCACAGGGCAGAATGAGAAGACAAAAACTCGATAGAACCGATCTGAAGATTTTGAAAAAACTTCAAGAAAGCGGTCGTATAACAAATGTAGAACTTTCAAAATATGCGGGTATTTCAGCACCGCCATGCCTTCGCAGGGTTCGTGGATTAGAGAAATCTAATATTATTAGAGGTTATACAGCAGATATAAATCCGAATAGCCTAGGCTTTGACATTACAGTTTTTACGCAAGTCAAACTGGAAAGTAATAAAGAAGGCGACATCAAGAAGTTTGAAGACAAAGTCGAAAGCTTTGAAAATGTGCGTGAATGCCATTTACTATCCGGTGATATTGACTACCTTTTAAAAATTGTCGCGCGTGACTGGGATAGCTATCAGCATTTCTTAACGACGGAATTAACCGCGATGGATAATGTGTTATCTGTTAAAACATCGCCAATCGTTAAAAGCTCTAAATCATTACCCGGCATTCCGATAGACGGGTAAGTGAAAACTCTCTAACGATTACACTTTCCATTTAACATCAAGTATTTCATATGTGCGCTCCCCTTTTGGGGTAACCACATTGACGCTGTCTTCAACGGATTTGCCGATTAATGCGCGTGACATGGGCGCGGTAATTGAAATTTTGCCTTCATCGGCATTGGATTCTGTATTGACCCACAATCTGGATTGTTTGCTCTTCATCCGTATCTTCATCGACGATTGTAACCGTTGCGCCAAATTTGACTGTATCACCAGACATAGAAGCCACATCAATCACTTGGGCGTTACTTAATGCGCCGTCAAGTTCCTTAATGCGCCCTTCTATAAAGCTTTGTTGTTCGCGCGCGGCGTGATATTCGGCATTTTCAGACAAATCACCATGTTCGCGGGCTGTTGCAATCGCCTCAATCACGGCGGGTCGCTGGACTTTCTTCAAATCGATCAATTCTTCTTGAAGCGCCTTGTGGCCGCCAGTCGTCATGGGAACTTTATCCATTATGTCCTCTTAATCTTGAAAATAAAAAACCGCCATCATTGGCGGGCTTATTATAGGAATTTAGAATAAATCGCAAAACCGGTCAAGGCAGTGCGATTAGATATTAGGATTAAGTTGCATCGGGACGAATATGCTTTTTGATATTTTCAAGATCAAGCTTAGGCAGATCCTTTGAAAAATCTATACCTGCCGCCGCGCAATATTTTTGAAAGGACGCGTTCTGGTTATGTGACAAATAAGACCATAGACGATCAATATGTTGTAAATATCCCGTTTTGCCTGTGGTCATCGCAACCTTTATAAACTGCCCGATCACTCGCGCATGAAAATGAAGAGAAAGATAATTATACCAATATTTTGCATCATTTTCTTCATGTTTAAAGTAAAGAGACTGACACGCCATAATAATGCGTGTATCAACGCGTCGGCGCGCATCATGTAACAAGTTGGTCAAATCATAAACACTCGGCCCGCGCATCGCGGCTTGAAAATCAAGCAAACCCAAGTCACCGTTTTTCAAAACCATCAGATTGGCAGGATGAAAATCACCATGAACAAAGCCGCTTTCGATGGCGGGCAGGTCGCTTTTTATATTTAGCATAACATCTTCAAAAGCTTCTATCTCCTCATCTGTAACAGATCGCCCGTAATAGTACGGCAAAAACCAGTCAACAAATCGGCGTGCGCCTTGATCTATGCGTGAGCCGCTAAAGGTAGGAAGTTCGAACAGTTTATTTGACCCTATGCCCCGCAAATCACATAAAAGCTCTGTTGCTTTCAAATACAGATTTTCATTGCCTGCGTCACTCAGCGCACTTTCAAATGTAACATCGCCAAAATCCTCTAGTAATACCAGTCCCTGTAATTCGCTTGCTTCATATATATCGGGGGTACGAAACCCTTCTTCTTTCAGAAATTGAGCGTTTTTTATAAACGGCTTTAATTCATGCCCAGGCAGGGCTTGCTGATGACCGTCAGGCGCACTTTCCAATAATATGAAGGTTTTGTGATTATTCGTCACACGGTAATAATGGCGCGGCGCCATGTCCGGCGTTATCGCCTCTTGCGCAAAATCCCCGTTTAAAACAGATGATAGAAAATAATGCCGCCGCTCTTGCGCGTGTAAAAACCAATCTTGAGTCATATTACGCTAAGACTATGATTGTTTTTTCTTACCTGCAAGCAAATGAATCGCATCAATATGGGATTGAGAGGCATGTTTCTTTTTTAACGGAGCCGAAAACCCCTCTTGTGCAAATTTGGCGGGTTTGCCCATGGCAAAATTTTTGAGAAGTTCCTTCCCGAAATCAACACCATCTTCTTCCGAATGAATAACCGCGTCCTCTATCGGTGCCGGCTCTCCGCGTGCGATTTTGTTGCTCACACGTTGCAAGGCATGTGCAACGATGCCCGTCATATGCGGGGTGGTGATGGCTTGTAACAAGCGCTGATCTTCGGCGCACCACTTCGCGATCAGCTTTTGCGCTTTCAAGGAATTCCCTTTCGACGCTTTGATCGCTTCACGAATGCGGTTTTCAGCATAACTTGTACTCATAATTAAATTATCTCATATTTTCAGCTCAGAAAGCATTTATTTATTTACTTTAAGGGTGTGTTATGACTATATTTTGAAAGTCATGACACCTGAAAAAGAAGATAAAAGAGCCGCCGCATTGCGTGAAAATCTGATGAAACGCAAAGCGCAGACAAAAGAACGTCGTGAAGAACATAAAAAAGAACAAAAAGATAAGCCCCCATCATGAGCGCACTTGAAAACCTGAAACAACAAACTGCCAATCAGCCCGCCACATCAATGACACCCGGCATATTGGCCGATAGCCAGATTTGCGAATTGGCACAGTCACAAGATATGATTCATCCGTTTATCGAGGCACAGAAGCGTGACGGGGTTATTTCCTATGGTCTTTCTTCCTATGGTTATGATGCGCGCTGTGCCGATGATTTTAAAATTTTTACCAATGTTGATAATGCCCTTGTCGATCCCAAAGATTTTTCCAGTAACAGTTTTGTGGAACGAAAAACCGATGTGTGCGTTATCCCTCCGAATAGTTTTGTATTATGTCATACTGTTGAGTATTTTAAAATACCCGACGACGTTCTGGTTATTTGCCTTGGGAAAAGCACCTATGCGCGTTGTGGCCTGATTGTAAATGTGACGCCTCTTGAACCGGGGTGGGAGGGGCATGTGACATTGGAAATATCGAATACAACGCCTTTACCGGCAAAGGTATATGCCAATGAAGGCGTGGCACAATTTTTATTTTTTAAAGGCTCAACCCCTTGCGAGGTATCATATGCAACCAGAAGCGGAAAATACATGGGACAACGCGGTGTCACGCTCCCAAAACTATAAACAAGAAAACGGCACATCCGCCGAGACGATTGAGCTGATCCAGCCGGAGGTTAAAACTTCCGCTATGGATAAAATTCTTGTGCGCGGCGGGCGGGAATTGAATGGCTCTATTCGTGTGTCGGGGGCAAAGAATGCTGTCTTAAAACACATGTGCGCGGCGCTTTTGACTGATGAGGCGATTACATTCACCAATGTTCCTGTCGGTTTGCGTGATGTACGATTTTTGGGACAAGTCCTGACACATCTGGGTATGACAGTTGCGCTCAGTTCAGACGGTAAAGCCATTCTTCACGCCAAAAATATTAAAACACATATTGCCCCTTATGATCTGGTGCGCAAAATGCGTGCCAGTGTATTGGTCTTGGTCCCCCTCCTCGCGCGTCATGGGGAGCAGATGTTTCCCTGCCCGGTGGTTGCGCCATTGGCGGACGTCCGGTTGATCTGCACCTGAAAGCATTGGAAGCAATGGGCGCGGAGATCGAAATTAGGATCGGCTATATTAAAGCAAAAGCCCCGAAAGATGGTTTAAAGGGCGCGATTATTGATTTTCCCTTTGTATCCGTGGGCGCTACAGAAAAGTTATTAATGGCGGCGACACTTGCAAAGGGTGAAACCATCCTCAAAAATGCCGCACGCGAACCTGAAATTGTTGATCAGGGGAATGCCCTCATTAAAATGGGTGCAAAGATTGAAGGGCTTGGTACATCTGAAATTCGAATTCAGGGCGTTGAGAAATTGTCTGGCTGTACGCACGCCGTTGTGGCGGATCGTATTGAAACAGGAACCTATCTGTGTGGGCTGGGTTTAACAGGCGGGCAATTAAGACTGCTTAATACCAACATTGACCTAATGCCTGCCTTGATCGCGCCGCTGATGCGTGCGGGGTTAGACATAAGCAAGACGGCAATGATATTATCGCAAGCCGTAGACATGAGCTTGTGCGCGGAACAGACATTATGACAGAGCCGCATCCCGGTTTTCCGACAGATATGCAGGCGCAATTTATGGCAATGATGTGCATGTGCGAGGGCGCAGGCATGATTACAGAAACAATCTTCGAAAACCGCTTTATGCATGTGCCCGAATTGAACCGTATGGGCGCAAATATTTCAGTTCAGGGACAAAGTGCCATTGTGCGTGGTGTCAAAAAACTGACCGGTGCCGAAGTCATGGCAACTGACCTTCGCGCATCCGTCGCACTGGTTTTGGCAGGAATGGTGGCAGAAGGTGACACAACTGTGAACCGCATCTACCATCTTGAACGTGGCTATGAAAATATTGTTGAAAAGCTCTCCGGCGTTGGGGCGGATATTAAGAAAATTTAAATTTTATATCTTTATATATAAAGATGAAATATAGCAGAGGATAACATGGGCGATCTTACAAATACACATAATGAATCTGCGGTAATTTGCCCAGCTCAAAAAGAATATTTAGCGGCGAAGCAAGCTTACAATAGTTGGGAGTTATCTCTCGATGCTAAATTTGTGATTGCGATGAATTTTCTTGAAAGTGGCCCAGCGGCACCTCTTGGATTAGCCGCACCAATAACGGAAATAATAGAATATCTAGAACAACCTGACCTAAAACAGACTGACTATTTTGCGCGGATCAGACCTCCACAAATTGACTTAGACACACACGCAAAACTTATAGGTTACAAGGCCTCAAAGTTTGATAAAATACATACCGATCCCGAACAAGATTACTTAGGGAACATAATAAAAAGTCTTGAAAAGTCTCGATATAGACATTCTACGTCTGACGGGCCTGACTTTTGGGAAGCGCAAAAAGACGAAGACGGTAATCCTATATATCACGCTGCAGATCAAAAAATCGCTCGTTCTGAAACACGGTACGAATCTGAGCATCAGAAAAAAATTGATCGTGACATAGAAAAGCAATCAGAATTAGATGGCCATAGAAGTACAGTTATAAATCAATTGAAACGCGTTATCACAGACGGACTGTTTACAGCATCACGTCATTGGCCAACAAAACTATCCTATAGCTCTAATTGGATTGATCATAATGTAGAAGGAGACCATACAATATCCTCTGATATTTCCAGAGCAGCTTCGAATGTTTCAAAAATAGGTCTTATGATGGAAGAAATGTATAGCGACAGCATAGATAATGTGGTTGCAGTTTTGCTGAGATCGAAAGAAATAGGAAAATCTCAAAAAGAAGATATTTCACCCGAGAAATAACAAATCACTTCGCTTCTTAACCGCTTCACGTTAAAACACTCTTCATGACACAAAAACTTATTCTCGCACTTCCTAAGGGTCGCATATTAGATCAGGTTTTGCCGATTCTTAAAGAATGCGGCATTGTGCCGGAAGATGCTTTTTTTGATAGTAAGGATCGCGGGCTGCGATTTCAAACCAATCATGACAATCTGGATATCATTCGCGTGCGTGCATTTGATGTGGCGACATTTGTTGCCTTCGGCGCGGCGCATCTAGGTATCGTCGGCTTAGACGTGATTGAAGAGTTTCAATATGAAGAGCTGTATGCGCCGCTTGATCTGGGCATTGGAAAATGTCGTCTTTCCGTTGCCATGCGCTCTGATGATAATGAAAAAGATCATTCGAAAAGCTGGTCACATATAAGTATTGCTACAAAATACCCGCATCTGACCCGTCAGCATTTTGCGAATAAGGGGATTCAAGCCGAGTGTATCAAGTTAAACGGCGCGATGGAGATTGCCCCGAATCTGGGCTTATGCCGCCATATTGTCGATCTGGTCGAAAGCGGATCAACCCTGAAAGCAAACGGTTTGGAAGAAATAGAGACTATTTTGGACATATCCTCCTATCTGGTGATTAATCGAACGGCTTCAAAGGTACGGCAGACAGAAGTTCAGGACTGGGTCGAGAAGTTTCGCGACGCGCTTTCCTGAAACACGCTCTTATTTTTTAATCATCTTTATGATATGACGATAGGATAATTTCTTAAAAAGGTGTCTATCCATGCTTAAAAAACTCCCTCTTATTCTCATTTGTTTTACGATCTTTTTTGTTACCGCGTGCGGACAGGAAGACACTCAAGGAGACACTTCAGCCTCAAACGAGGTAACTTCAGCGTCAGAAACCCAGATGCAACAAGACATTGCAGAGATAGATCACGAAATCGACGATAACGATATCATCATTGGTGCGGAAGATGCGGCGCATGAGATGATTGTCTATTACTCGCCCGGCTGTATTCATTGCATTCGTCTTTATGAAGAAACATTCGATAACATCAAAACGCAATATATAGATACTGGTGAACTAAAATATATCATCCGTGACATTCCCCTGATTATCCCCATGCAAAAAGACGAAGATGGCGGGCAAACCAAATTTGACGTAGCCCAGAAGAACAGCGCGTTAATGGCGATTAATATGCGCTGTACGGCACATTACAACGGTGATGATGCCTATTTTGATTCATTGACACTCGCCGTCGAAGGGATTGATTTAGGCCAAAGAGTGAATAAGAGTTCGGTCTGGCCCTACTATACCGAGGAAGGGATCAATACAGCCTTTTCGCATATAGCGCAAAACGGACAATTAACCCGTGAGCAATATATATCCTGCCTTGATCAAGAGCTTCAACAATCTTTCTTGGAAGCTTTTGATAAAAACGGGCGTGTCTTGACGCAGACATTAAACATAAAAAATCTACCCGCTTATTTTCTGGATGGTGAGCATATAGATTTCGGTAATAGCGTCAGACCAAAAAATATTCTGATCCGCAAATTACAGGAAAAAATGAAGTAGGCTGCACTTATTTAAATAAATGTTTGACAAAGCGCTGAATATAAGTATATTTCGCACTTCTAACGTTTACGATCTGGTATTACGGATCGGCAGAAAATGAAAGGTAGCTTATATGGCTCGTATCGCCGGGGTTAATGTACCCGATAAAAAACGCGTTCCAATCGCTTTGATGTATATTCATGGAATTGGCCGCACAACAGCATTCAAACTTTGTGAAGAACTTAATATTGACGTACAAACACGTATGTCTGATCTGTCTGAAGACGATCTGAATTTGGTTCGTCAAAAAATTGACTCTGATCTTAAAATCGAAGGTGACCTTCGTCGTCAAGTTTCATTAAACATTAAACGTCTGACTGACATGGCTTGCTATCGCGGTCTGCGTCATCGTCGTGGTCTTCCCGTTCGTGGTCAGAAAACAAAAACAAATGCGCGTACGCGTAAAGGTCCGGCAAAAGCAATCACCGGCAAGAAGAAATAAGAGGTAGATCATGGCTAAACCAACAAAAAAGACAGCTAAGAAAAAAGTCAAAAAGAATATTCACACCGGACTTGCGGTGGTTCTTTCAACTTTTAACAACACAATCGTTACAATTACCGATATGCAGGGCAATGCAATTGCATGGTCAACGGCTGGCGCGATGGGCTTTAAGGGCTCACGTAAATCTACACCTTACGCGGCGCAGATTGCAGCGGAAGATGCAGGACGCAAAGCACAGGAACACGGCATGAAAGAGCTGGATGTAAAAGTAAAAGGCCCGGGTTCAGGTCGCGAATCAGCATTACGTGGTTTGCTTTCTGCCGGATTTACAATTAAATCCATTAAAGATGTGACCCCTATTCCCCATAATGGTTGTCGTGCCCGTAAGCAGCGTCGCGTTTAAAGTAAAACTTCAATTGAAGGATATAAGTATATGACTCAAGTACAAAAAAACTGGATGGAGCTGATCAAACCAAATAAAGTTGATCTGAAAGAAAAAAATAATCCTAATATCAAAGATATTGTTGTTGAACCATTAGAGCGCGGCTTTGGCTTAACACTTGGTAATGCATTACGTCGCGTTTTGCTTTCATCTTTACAAGGTGCGGCTGTTACAGCTGTACAATTCGAAGGTGCTGTTCTACACGAATTTTCATCTATCGAAGGTGTTCGTGAAGATGTTACAGACATCATTTTGAACATTAAAGCGATTTCTGTTTCCCTACACACAGAAGGTCCCAAGAAAATGCGTCTTTCTGCGGAAGGTCCGTGTACAGTTACGGCAGGTATGATCGAAGCTGGGGCAGATATTGAAATTATGAATCCCGGTCTTGAAATTTGTACGCTAGATAAGGGTGCAAAAATCAACATGGAATTAACTGTTGGTATGGGTAAAGGTTATTGCCCTGCAGCGCAGAATCGCCCGGAAGAGTGCCCTGTGGGTCTTATTCCTGTCGATAGTGTGTTCTCACCCGTGCGTAAAGTCAGCTATAACGTTGAAGATACACGTGTTGGCCAGATTACGGACTATGATAAATTGACGCTGACTGTTGAAACAAACGGTACAATTACAGCCGAAGACGCGGTTGCTTTTGCCGCGCGCATTCTGCAAGATCAGTTGCAGGTCTTCATTAACTTCGAAGAGCCACAGCAACAAATGGAAGAAGAGGAAGAAGAAACACTTCCGTTCAACCGCAATCTGTTGAAAAAGGTCGAAGAGCTTGAGCTTTCTGTTCGTTCTGCAAACTGTCTGAAAAACGATAACATCAGCTATATCGGTGATCTGGTTGTGAAGAGCGAAGCGGATATGTTACGTACACCGAACTTTGGTCGTAAGTCATTGAACGAGATCAAGGAAGTTCTTACCACAATGGGACTACATCTTGGTATGGATGTTCCGGAATGGCCACCAGAAAACATCGAAGAGTTGATCCGCAAGGTTGACGATCAGCCATATTAATAGCTTTAAAGAGGACTAAAAAATGAAACACGGTATTAAACAAAGAAAGCTAGGGCGCACAACTCCGCACCGTAAGCAAATGTTGGCGAACATGGCAGCATCTCTTGTCAAGCATGAGCAGATTGTTACAACTCTGCCCAAGGCAAAAGAATTGAAGCCTTTTGTAGAGAAGCTAATCACACTTGGTAAAAAAGGTGAACTTGCCGATCGTCGTATTGCCATGTCACGTATGCGTGATGAGACACAAGTTAAGAAACTATTTGACACACTTGCTGATCGTTATAAAGAGCGTCAAGGCGGCTATACACGCGTATTAAAAGCGGGTTACCGTTATGGTGATAATGCACCGATGGCAGTTATCGAGCTTGTTGACCGCGACCCGGAAGCAAAAGGTAAGGATAGTGGTCCTGTCCAGACTTTTGAAGATGATTTCGACGGTGAAGAAGAAGCAAAAGCAGCAACTGCCTAAACATTTTTTTAAAGATCATAAATTCTAGGGTATATCTTTGCGGATATACCCTTTTTCTTTTTATAAAGACGCACAGATATTTTATAATGAGGCATGTCTCAAACATTCCTGAATATCGACAAATCTCTCAGCGGTAAGAGATGGGTCATTCCAAATGACACCGAACAGGACATTATGCGCATGATGCAAACTCTGGGTACGCCCGAAATTGTGGCGCGGCTGTTAGTAAACCGCAATGTTGTACTGGAACAAGTGGAAAGCTTTTTAGCGCCCAGCTTGCAAAATCTTCCCGACCCACACACGCTGAAAGATATGGATAAGCTGTCCGTTTATCTTGCAGATGCCATTGAAGCCAGAAAACCGGTTGGTGTCTTTGCAGATTTTGACGTGGATGGCGCGACATCTTCGGCTATTTTAAAGCGTTTTTTCAGGCAATTTGATATGAATGTGCCTGTTATTATTCCGGATCGCCTGAATGAGGGCTATGGCCCGAATATCGGCGCTTTTGCAAAAATTAAGCAGGACGGTATTGAGACCATTATTGTTGCGGATTGTGGTATCACCGCGCATGAAATTATTGATGCGGGGCAAAAAATGGGACTGGATATTATTATTCTGGATCACCATGAACCTGTTAAAAATGCCCCGCTCCCCCCTGCTAAGTTTATTATTGACCCCAAGCGCGAAGATGATCAAAGCCAACTTGATTATTTATGTGCGGCGGGCGTTTGCTGGATGACGTGCTACGCCGTGGGTCGGGAGCTGCTTCAACGCGGCGTCGTTGCATCGAAACAAGAGCTTGGCCTCGGCGGGTTACTTGATCTTGTTGCGTTTGGCACGGTTTGCGACATGGTGCCGCTGATCGGTATTAACCGCGCCTTTGTGAAGGTGGGTATGGCGGTTATGCAAAAACGTGAAAAAGCGGGCATTCGGGCGCTGGCGTCCGTTTCAAAAGTCGCCCCTGAAAAGGAGATTAATGCCTTTCATCTGGGGTTTGGCTTTGGGCCACGCATCAATGCCGGTTCTCGCATGCTGGATTCTTCATTAGGATCGCGCTTGCTCTCAACAGATAGCGATCGTGAGGCCATGGAAATTGCTCAGGTTTTGGATGAATTGAACGAGCAACGCAAAACGTTAAGTAAGGACTTACAAAAAAAAGCGTTAGACGCAGAAGAGCAATCACATAATTATGATCCACGTATAAAAATTGCCGTTCTTCCTGAGGTAAAGGGTGATGTGAAGGGACTGGTTGCCAGTGATCTGTGCGGGCGACACAACCGCCCTGCCCTCGCTTTAATGCCAAAAACTGATATGACCGGTGATGTTTTCTTAAGTGGCTCTGCGCGCTCTGTTAAGGGATTTGACGTTGCCGCATTGATGTTTGCCGCTGTTGATGCGGGATTGATGGAAAAAGGCGGCGGACACGCTATGGCGGGCGGGTGCACGATGAAAGAAAATAAGCTTTCAGCATTTATGGAATGGCTACCCGATTACCTAAATTCAGTGAACGCCCCACAAGAATTTATAAAAGAACTAGAACTGGACGGACTTGTTACTGTTGACGGTGCAACAGTTGAAGCGATTGAAAAGTTGAACCTTGTCGGGCCATATGGTCAGGGCAACCGTGAACCCAAATTCGCCTTTGCGAATGTGCAGGTTTATGATGCCAAAGTAATCGGGGCAGATCAAAGCCATATTTCTTGCCGAATTAGCGAAAAAGAGGGCGGTAAGTCGATTAAAGCCATTGCATTTCGATCTGTTGGAACAGATTTGGGGGACGCGATTTTGCAAAGTTCAAAAGAACAAAAACAGATTCATCTGGCAGGAAAACTAGACATTAATGAATGGCAAGAGCGTCAGTCACCGCAACTTATTATTGAAGACGGTGCAAAAGCAGATTAATAGGCTTGCTGAACAATTTTTTCCAGATGCTCGATAACTTCTGTTTTTATGGGCTTCAACAAATAATCTTTCACACATTTATAGGAAAGCGCATTTGATTTATCATATTCCTGATCGGATGACGTCAACATTACAACAACGGGAATTTCTTTTGTATTTTTATCAGTGAAAGCCTCCAAAAATGCATGCCCGTTCATACGCGGCATATTAATGTCCAATAAAATAAGATCAATGCTTAAACCATCATTTAACATTTCCAACGCTTCTTGCCCGTCAGAGGCAATATGCACTTCGATATCGGGTTTTTTTGACGTGATGATGGCCTTACTTAAAAATTGGTCGGCTGTATTATCTTCTACAATTAATATGTTCTTCATGTGCGCTCCTGTTTTTATTTTTTGTATGGAAATTTCAGAAGGAATTCTGTTCCATCATCCAGAGGTTTATACGAAATTGTTCCGTTTATAATCTCCATATTTTGCTTTACCAGATATAGCCCCAAGCCGCTACCAAATGACACCGTCGGGTGGAAACGTTTAAACATTTCAAACATCTGATCTCTATAATCTGGCGGAATTCCAATTCCGTTATCGGAGATAATAATATGACAGTTCTTACCAACCTCTTTCGCTGTCACTGATATAAAAGATTGTTCCTTGCTACGATCACGATATTTTATCGCATTGGAGATCAAGTTTTCCAGTACTTGCTGTAAATAGAGAGGTTTCGTCAAAATGTCGCCTATTATCTCCACATTTTTTCTAATCTCGACACCTTCTGCATCCTCCATATTCTCAAGATTGGACAAAATGTCATCTATCATATTTGAAATCGAGACGGCTTTTTCCGGTACATCAATTTGTTTCATTTTTGTGAGATTTATGACTTCTTCAATCAGGGTTTCAAGGCGCTTTAAAGATACTTCTATATGGGTGAGCGCTTCGTCGATTTGTTGTTCAGCCTTTTGTTCACGAAATATATGTATGACGTCAAGTAAGCCCAATGAAGAGACAATCGGCGCGCGCAGATCGTGTGAAATACGATAAGAAAATTCTTGCAGCTCCCTGTTTGCTCTCTCCAGGCTATTTGTTTTTGCGACGACGTTTTTTACCATTGGTCTAAAGATAAAAAATGCCTCTGAGCATAGAATAGAAAGACCCAAGAGCAGGAAAACGGTTTCTAGAATCTTAAATCTCTCTATGTCAGCTTCGCTTTCTGTCTGATAAAAAGTGACAGCGCGGTTTAAATCGGCAAGTAACCCGTTACGCGCGATACGCGTAATTTTGTCGACGAGATCACGTTCTTTAACTGTATTCCAGCCGTCCTGCTCAAATGTGATAATAAAGTTTTGCGCCAGATCCGTATAGGCACGCACTTTGGCATCTAACGAATTTTCTCCAAAATATATCGCTTTCAGCTGTGCGCTTGGTAGTTTGGTTGTGCCGTTTGCGTATATACCCGTTGTAAGCTCTTGGTGGTTTCGCACCATTTTATCGGTTACAAGACGCATTTTATCAATAATTTTTTGCGCCTCCTCCTTGCTCTCCGCATGGTGCACTTCCCGTGAAAACAGGGCGATGCGCTGCGATAACATACGTTGCATACCACTAATATTTATAATATAGGCATCATTCTGGTTACGCTGTAATTGAAAAACGAGAATGCTATAGGTAATGAACATGACCGTCGCAATTAGCAGCAGCGCAAAAACATAACGAACGGTAAGGTTTTTATATTGAGACATAGCGAAATAATGATTTTAAAGGGATCATTATAAAATTCAATCTAAATTACAACTTTAAGTAAAGTTAAAATGGTCGGAGCGACAGGACTTGAACCTGCGACCCCTAAGCCCCCAGCTTAGTGCGCTACCAGACTGCGTGATTTCCAAGAAATTAACAAGACACCTAACCTTTTGTAATTATTAGATAACTATATTTTCTTTTGATATGCTCTTCAAGCCTTTATTTGGGTTAATTGACATTCACTGTGACAGAATTGTGACAAAAATCTTGTGCGCATTTTTTGAAGAAAAAACTTGATTTCCCCAACTGAGATAGATTAAGTAGTCGTGTGTAAGATAGAAAATATCCGTTCTACGGATCGCCCTTCTGGCGCTAAACAGGGATGCAATGTCCCGCTAGAGTAAAGTGAAAAATAAGCACTTACGTTTAACCTTCTATCATACAGGAGTAACTAATGTTACCAGAAAATACCCGTCGCAAAGATATCCATGTAGTCGAATGTCCCGATGTTCAAAAACAAAAGAATGCTTCAAAAGTTCAATTTTCATCCATTTTCGATAAAATCAAAAAAGGAGAATGTAAAGAGCATATTGATAAAATATCAGCGTTACCATCACAAAATGCAAAAGATGAATATAAAGAGAGGTATTTGCCCGTTTTTTGGCCATGCTTTTCGCATATAGACAAAGATTTAAAAAACTCTGTTTTATCAGGACTTATCCAGTTTGACATAGATCAAAAAAATAATTTAGGTCTAAACTTGACTGAATTGAAGATTTGTCTCTCTAAAATGGAGGAGTGTTATTGCGTTTTTAAATCTCCAAGTGGAGGCCTAAAAGTTTTTATGCAGTCCGATTTTAAAATAGTTTCAACATACAGTGAAATGATTATAAAAAAGGCGTTTAAAAAGTTTTGCTTAGACTGTCAAAAAAATCTTCCATTTAGTCATGATGTCGTTTTCGACAAATGCACTTTAAGTATTAAACAATTATGCTTCTTATCTTACGACCCTGATATATACTTTAATCCTGCTTCTAAAGTATTGCCTTTTGATGAGCATAAATACTACTCTGAAGACAGAAAACGTTTCAAGAAAACAGAACCATACGAGGACAATTACAAAGATAAGGAATTCGTAAAAACTCTCCTGAGCCATATTAATCCAAAGTTGGAATATCACGACAGGGAGAAAGTTAACCGAGTGGTTTTGTATTATTTTAAGGAAGAAGGAGTTCAGATATTACTGAACCATTGGACTGTAGATGACGATTTAAAGCTAAATAAAAACATTTTAGAACAATTAAATAATAATAGTTATGGGCACCTAGGGGTCTTGTATAAATATGCAATTAAGAATGGTTACAAACCAATATCAGGATGGAGTAAACGTAAATCTCGTGCGGTAAAAATAGACTATAAATTTGAGCCCTTCATGGAGCTTAAGGACGTCCACAATGTCATATTAAGTGCTATTAACGAAGCTATAGAGCTCAAGAAAAATGTATTTATTAATGCAAGCTTAGGTGCTGGGAAAAGCTTTTTATCTCATCGTCTTCTTCGCGAAACCAATGATGGATTTAAAACACTTATTCTTGTAAAGAATCATGAATTAGCCAGTGAATTAGCTGAAAACCTCAAAAATGTATATCGAAAAGACAAGGATTTGCCAGAATATAAAAAACTTATTAAGCATTTAAGTAATATTAAAAGCATAGTTCACATAAAAGGCATGGATCATTTCTTTAAAGGTAATGATGTATATGAAAATCTTAAAAAATCGAACATTCCAGTAAATTGGCAAGTCTTGAAATACATTATGTCAAAATACCCAAACGGTAGTGAGGCCAGAGATTTTGACGATAACTATGATTTTGAAAAAATGGCTCAACTTAAACATCTTTGCGATGTTCCTTTATATGAGGAGTATTTCAATCAATACAATCGCCAAGCGGATATACGTATAATGACTCATAATGAGTATTATTCTTTTTCTAGTCCCGCCTATTTTCATGGTGTCGATGAAAACTTGATGCCTGTTAACTCGAATAAATGGAAGCCAGATTTAGTAATTATTGAAGAGGACTGCGTCGCATTTGATATGGAAGACAGCCAACATTTGGAGTTTTCAAGTATTAAAAAAATTATTGATGATCTCCAATTTCATTATAATAACGGCCAAACCTTCGACGAAAACAAAATTACAATTTTAAAGAAAGCTATTGAACAATATTCCAGTGACTTGTTTGACGATTTTCTTTCCACTGGTGATGGTAATAGATATGTCTTCAGCGGGACAATAAGTAGTGATCAAGACTTAGAAACATATAAATTAAGCTATCAGAGGCAAAAAAAGCATGAAAAATCCAGATCATTCATTCTTGATACCTTTTATAATGCTCAATTTAGATGTAACGATGAAACCATAAAGAACATATTTATAAGTATAAATGATAAAGGTAGAGTAAGCCTGTTTTATGCGGCTAAAAAAGAACCAGCACACAGATATTTTAATACTCCAACAATAATTTTGGATGGCACGGCAAAAGAAGAAGTTGTTAAAGCCTTTTGGCCAGATATAAAATATTACAATCTCAAGTCAGAACCGCATAAAAATACCAAAGTTATTCAACTGGAGAATATTTCAACTTCGAAAAAAGCACTGGAAGATAAAGGCTTAAGGGGCAAAATTGTATCAGGAATAAAATTAATTATAAAAGAACACGAGTATAAAAACCCTGCTTTAATTACCTATAAAAGCATAAGCAATGAAAGTAATTTTTTAGAAAATATTGCCGATGAGCTCGGTATAAAAACTATAAATTATTTTGGTAATTCTAGAGGGTTAAACAATATGCAGAATTGTGATGCTTTCTTTATTTTAGGGCAAAATACAATCCCTGTACCTGATTTATTCTTTCGTGCAAAAGCACTTTTTGGTAGACATGTAAAAAACGACGATTACATCAGAGGAGTGACCACACCAATTCGAATGAGAGATGGTACGGCGATGGGTGTAAAAAATGACAATTATGGCGATCCACATATGCAAATCGCAAACAAACACTTCAATAATAGTGAAACTATTCAAGCTATTGGACGTGCTAGGTTTTTAAATGAAGATAAGAAAACAATATATTTTCTTACAAACAACTCCATGGGGGAGGAAATTGTTGTAGATGAACTTATTCCTTTTGAAATTTTACTAGATAATCCATACAGAGATCAAATTGAAGCAATAAAAAACAAAGGATACATATATTTTAAAAATCAAGAGCTGATATCAATTGGATTTTCTGAAACAGATGTCAGGAAATATAAAGATAAAATAAAAGAATTTTTAACGTACTATAAATTCAAACTTATTACCCTTCCACATAGAAAAACTGTCAGGGAATATTTTGTTTGGGATGATATAAAATTTGCTCAGTTTATAAATAGTTCTATGTAATGTCATTTTTGCGCCAAATCCCTTATATATATTAAATGATATTTAATAAAAATGCCCCCCCCCCCGCTCTCGCTCCCAAAAACTTTTAGAAAGTTTTAAATTCTAGATTCAATATTTTAAATTCAATATTAAACAAGCGATTGATAATCAATGTAAATATGGCAGACACGTCTGCCCAAATGCGAAGCATTTGCCTATTCAATTAATTTAATATTTTTTATCTCTAAAAAGTAACCATAATGTTTAATTGAAAATGTTTCGGTCATTTCCAGTTTCACGAAAAAACCAGTAAATTATGAGGGTATGTTCTTATAAATCATCATCTGAAATATCGAGAAATGTGAAAACGTATCCATAATAAATTCCAAATTTAAGCCTATACAATCAAATTATGGCTTACGGCTTTGCCGTTCACCATAAAAAGTTATGAAACTCTTCAGGAGGCTAATTTAAGGTATTGAGGGGCATTTCATAATTTAAGCGGGGATGAAAAGGATAACTGAGGGATTTTCATCTTCGGGTAGTTATTTTCATACGGTAATATTTCATTTGCTAAGGCTATGATATCAATGTCATCAATGCCAAAAAGTTTTAATACCTTTCTAAAGTCTAATTCCATTGAATATTCTGTCAAAACCTATTACTTTCTCTTGGATATACCAATTACAAGCATAATGACAATAAACGAGATGAAAGACGCCATTAATCTTAATCAAAAAATCTCTTATGCCCTATCACTAGAAAGAAAATTATTTGCACTTCGGGTGGCTGTTAACTGGGGGTCTCCAATATCATATTTTCATAGATGGGTTGTGTCAGACTAAGACTATTCAATGTACAAAAGGCTTTAAATAAAGATGTTGTTGGACAACAAAGGGAACGGAAAAGTTATTACAGAGCTTCGAAAGGCTATTGAACCTCAATCTAAGCTTGCAATCCTTTCTGGTCTTTTCTCCATATATGGATTTTCTGTCTTAAAAAAGGAATTGAGTGGCATCAGAGATATACGTTTATTGCTTTCTAAATGGGATGATTCTTCGCTTCATACGATTGCAGGGACGCCGCAAGAAACCCGCCTTAGAAACAAACTAGATCAAAGCCGTATTGCCAAAGAATGTGTGACTTGGGTTCAAAAGAATACCAAAGCCAAGGCGATGACGGGGCAAATGGCATTCCCGCCTCAAAACATGTTTCATATCAGCAACGACGCCGATTCTTTTGTTGTTCATGGCGCATCTCACTTTACAGCCACAGGACTTGGTGAAGTAAAGTCCGACAGCTTTGAAACAAATATGGGCATTTCGGATGCAGAGACAACAAAACAACTCCTGCAATGGTTCAATACAATTTGGAATGATGGCAAGGCTTCACAAGACATCAAAAATGAATTGCTTATGCATTTGGAGTACATTGCATCAGAAAAACCAGCGAATTTAGTCTATTTCATTACCCTCTATAATATCTTTAAAGATTATCTTGAGGATATCGATGAAGAGAGCATTATCCGATCCAAAACAGGCTTTAAAGATACAGTCGTCTGGAATAAGCTATATAAATTCCAACGCGACGGCGTAATGGGCGCTATTGATAAACTAGAGAAGTATAACGGCTGTATAATTGCGGATAGTGTTGGCTTAGGTAAGACCTTTGAAGCGCTCGCCGTTATAAAATACTATGAATTACGAAACGACCGTGTGTTAGTGCTTGCCCCTAAAAAGCTTCGTGAAAACTGGACTGTTTACACCATTAATGACAAGCGCAACCTTTTGGCAACAGACCGCTTTAATTACGACGTTCTCAACCATACAGACTTAAGTCGTGACAAAGGAAAATCAGGCGAAATCAACCTAGAAACGATTAACTGGGGAAATTATGATTTACTCGTTATTGATGAATCGCACAACTTTAGGAACACTGGCACAAAGGCTGATGGGGCGACACGATACCAGCGTTTGATGGATCAAATAATCAAGTCGGGCGTTAAGACCAAAGTGCTTATGTTATCTGCCACCCCAGTCAATAGCCGTATGAACGACCTTAAAAATCAGGTGGCCTTCATCACGGAGGGGCGTGACACAGCTTTATCTGATTTTGGTATTAACAGCATTGAACAAACGTTAAAAAAAGCACAAAAAAATTTCAATAAATGGCTGAATCTTCCAAACGACGAGAGAAAATCTGAAGCCTTGCTGGAAAATCTTAATTTTGATTATTTTAAGCTTCTTGATCTCATGACTATTGCCCGCTCTCGCAAGCACATTGAAAAATACTATAACATCACTGAGATTGGTAAATTCCCAGAGCGCTTAAGGCCGATAAACATAAAATCTGATATTGACACCAGTGCTCAATTTCCCCCACTAAAAGACGTCAATATGGCAATTAAGCGCTTTAAATTGGCGGCATACTCACCTCTGGCATATGTGCGTATGGACAAAAAAGATGAGTACAGCCGTAAATATGACCAAGAAGTGCACGGCGGTAAATCTGTATTCCGTCAGATTGACCGTGAAACAAACATCATCCATTTAATGCGCATTAATCTTCTCAAGCGCATGGAGAGCTCTATCAACTCTTTTGCGCTTACGGTCGATAAAATACATAGCAAAATAAATGGGTTGTTGGATCAAATTGATGCCCATGAAAATAATGAAATTGCTGAATTAAGCATAGAGGACATTGAAACTGACGACCCAGAGCTAGAAGATTATTTGATAGGGAATAAAGTAAAAGTGCTGGTACAGGATATGGATCTGGTGCGTTGGAAACAAGACTTAGAAGAAGACCTTGCCTTACTCAAGGATTTGCTGGCTGATGCTGTTAAAGTTAAGCCTGTAAGGGATGCAAAACTTCTTAAATTACAAGGCCTCATAAAAGAAAAGGTCAATAATCCTTTTAACCCTGACAATAAAAAAATCGTTATTTTTACTGCGTTTTCCGATACGGCAGAATATCTTTATGACCATATATCGGGCTGGGTATCGAAAGAGCTTGGTCTTCACTCCGCCCTGATTACAGGCAGTAATAAAAGATGCACGATTAAAGGGCTCAACAAAGATTTAAACAACCTTTTGACAAACTTCTCTCCCATCTCAAAGGAAAGAGATAAGGTTGATCCTGAGGCAACCACGGAGATTGATATACTCATCGCCACCGACTGTATTTCCGAAGGGCAAAACCTGCAGGATTGCGATATGTTGGTGAATTACGATATTCATTGGAATCCTGTCCGCATCATCCAGCGCTTTGGTCGTATAGATCGTTTAGGCTCATGCAACACAGCCATTCAACTGGTAAACTTTTGGCCTAATATGGAACTGGATGAATATATCAACCTTGAGGCTCGCGTCAGTGGGCGAATGGTATTGCTTGATATCTCTGCAACGGGCGAAGAAAACGTCATTGAGTACGATAAAGACAAGCAAATGAATGACCTTGACTACCGTAGAAAGCAAATGAAACAGCTCCAAACTTCGGTGATTGACTTAGAAGACATGGACGGTAGTGTTTCCATTACGGATATGACGCTTAATGATTTCCGCATGGACTTATCGGGTTATATGAAAGACAACCTGCCTGAATTGGAAAAATCACCGTCTGGGTTTTATGCGGCTATTCAAAACCCGAATGGAGAATTTGTCGCCGGTGCGATATTCTGTTTGAAGGATATCCATGGCAAAGTTGAGTTTGATGCCAATTACGCCTTAGCCCCTTATTACATTGTCTACGTTGCAGAAAATGGCGATATCGTTTTCAATCATCCGCAGGGCAAAAAGAGTCTCGATATATTTAAGAAACTTTGCGCCATGAATAAAGAGCTGGATAGCAAATCTATTGAAGCCCTAAACGCGCAAACCAAAAACGGCAAAGATATGGGCGCATACCAATACATGCTGGAATGCGCCATGCAATCCATCGTCGGTAAAACCGAAGAAAAAGGCGTTGAAAGCCTCTTTGCGCGTGGCGGTACAGTCCTAACGCAAGATCACTTCTCTGGCATTGAAGATTTTGAAGTGATCTCATATCTGATTATTAAGGAGGTCGAAGCATGATCCAAGATTTCCTCGACAGCCTCGGCATACCACCCCAAGTGTTTCTTGAACAAAACGCTTTTCAAAAAATTATTTTTAGAAAGCGGTATGCTGGACATTACCGACAAAAAAGCGCTGAAAGACGATATCGACAAAATCCGTTGGCTCTATACGCTAAAGCCCAGCACCATCAATATCGAGCCGTCCAAAGACCAAGTCCGCGAATATGATGAGGTGGCAATCTTGCAGATTGACCTATCCAGCGCCACCCGCGCCAAACGGATAGCGTCCTTCGTGAACAAGGCCATTCCATACCCTTTAATCTTGGTCTTTACGCATGGTGACATTGTTGCCCTGAGCGTTGCCGATAAACGCCTCTCACAGGCCGATAAAGCCAAATGGGTGGTTGAGGACGGCTGGATGACACCTTGGCTTAATCCCAGTGCTCCTTCGCATAGTGAGCGTCAGTTTATGACCGATATTGCTATTAAGACTTGTCTCTTCCTGAACTTCTACGCATTCTACTCAGATGTGAAGTCTCGTGTGATTGCATTAAATTCTGCGCAAAGAAGTGGAGCGTATGCAGTCACAACAAAGACAGATACCGATGCGCGGCTGAAAAGCCTGAAGCGTATCGATGAGCTTGAAAACGAAATGGCAGAATTGCGCGCCTCATTAAAAAAAGAAACGCAATTCAACACAAAGTTAAAATTGAACGTTGCGGTTAAAGAGTGCCAAGACGCGATCACGCAACTGGAACAAAAATTATAAAGGAGAAAGTGAAAATGGCTGAAATAGAAAAACTGGACGGGAAGACAATTGATATTGTGGAGCAGAATATTGAGCAGTTAAAAGAATTGTTCCCCAGCGTGTTTTCCGAAGGGAAAGTTCAGTTTAATAAGCTGGAAGAGCTACTCGGAAATTATGTGGCCCACGATGAAGACCATTATAACTTTACATGGCACGGCAAGCGTAAGGCCGGTCGTTTGGCACAAACACCCAGCACAGGCACATTGCGCCCCGCGAAGGATGAAAGTGTTGATTGGGACACCACAGAAAATTTGTTTATTGAGGGCGACAATTTGGAAGTCCTCAAACTCCTGCAAAAATCATATCACCGCCAAGTCAAAATGATCTATATCGACCCGCCCTATAACACGGGGAATGACTTTGTTTACGAAGATGATTTTAAGGATGGTGTAAAAAATTACCTTGAAATGACAGGGCAAGTTGACGGCGAAGGCAAGAAAATGGGAACGAATTCCAGTGCGGCTGGACGCTATCACACCAACTGGCTCAATATGATGTATCCGCGCTTGATACTGGCTAGAAATTTAATGCGCGATGATGGCGTTATTTTTATTTCTATTGATGATAACGAGCAAGAAAATTTAAAGAAACTATGCAATGAAATTTTTGGAGAAGAAAATTTTGTAGGTAATATAATTTGGGAACGAGCATATGCTCCCATAAATTTAAAGCACCAATTTTCTGAAAACCATGATTATATTCTTTGTTATTCTAAGAATATTTCAAAATTAGAAAAATTTTATTTGACCAGATCTAAAGAGGCTGATGCAAAATACAAAAATCCAGATAATGATCCTAGAGGCGTATGGAAGTCAGATAACTTCTCTGTAGGACCCGCCAACCCTAAAAATATATATGAAATTATTAATCCGTCTGGTAGGCAAGGTGTTACCACCCGAAGGCCGTAGCTGGGTATTCTCTGAAGACAAACTGAGGGAGTTAATAGAAGATA
Source organism: uncultured Alphaproteobacteria bacterium (assembly GCA_963710165.1). Lineage (GTDB taxonomy): Bacteria > Pseudomonadota > Alphaproteobacteria > Micavibrionales > Micavibrionaceae > JACKIP01. Next base: position 100,778 of record CAVPYZ010000005.1, on the reverse strand, counting down.
ATAGCGGTGTGGTTTGGCCTTGATGCGTAAAAATGTTCCTTCATATAAAAGGTTTCTTTCAGAGGTAAAAAATGGAGTAACGCCTATGACTATATGGAAGTATAAAGAAGTTGGTCATAGTCAAGATGCCACAAAAGAAGTAAAAAATCTTTTTGACGGAGCTTCATATTTTTCATACCCTAAGCCAGTTAACCTAATAAATAGGTGCCTAGATTTGTGCACTGACAATCACGATGTAATTTTAGATTTTTTCGCAGGATCTGGAACGACTGCACATTCTGTGATGAAGTTAAATGCAGAAGATGACGGTCAACGTAAATGTATTTCTGTCCAATTACCTGAAGAAACAGATGAAAAATCAGATGCTTTTAAAGCGGGCTACAAAAATATTGCCGATATATCCAAAGAACGTATTCGCCGCGCAGGCAAAAAAATCAAAGAAGAAAACCCTGACTATAATGGCGATCTTGGCTTTAAAGTTTTTAAGCTCGACAGCTCCAATATCAAACGATGGGATGCGGATTTTGATACACTAGAAAGCGACCTGATGGATGCGGTTGATTATCTGGTCAAAGATCGCACAGATGAAGACGTTTTATATGAGCTATGCCTCAAGCTAGGCTTAGACCTGTCCATTAAAATTGAAGAAAAAACCGTTGCAGGTAAAAATCTGTTTGTCCTCGGACGTGGCTATCTGGTTGTATGTTTGGATGATGCCATCACCATGGATCTGGTCAATGGCATTGGCGCTCTGAAAGACGAACTCGCCCCCGAAGATGGCATGCGCGTTGTGTTTAAAGATGATGGCTTTAAGGACGATGTAGTCAAAACCAATGCCTTACAAACGCTCAAGCGTTTTGGCATTGATGATATTAAGAGTTTATAAATATGACAGACGCAACAAAAAACATACCCGCTCCTAATAGTGTTATCGATACTGCATCTAACTTCAATGTTAACGCTTATATTGATTGGTTTGAGAAGATAAATATAAACACGTTCTTTTGGCAAGTTATTGCCTTAATTATAATTTTTTATTTTGGCAAAGAAATAAGAGCTTTACTAAAAGGGTTTATAAAAAAGATACCGCAAATAAAGACAATAGCAGGTGTCGAGTTTGAATTATCGGAAGAGACGAAAAAAGAAATAAAAGATAATACTAAAAAACTAGAGACTGAAATACAGCCTTATAAAATAGCGATAGACAAAAACCCTGATATGGTCTTTTTAACTCAATTTATAAATTTTGAACGCGATCTGATGGAACTTTATCAAACAGCTTTCAAGATGAATAATATGGGCGGTCTGTTGACACGTACCGATAAGATTATAAAAGAATTAATACAAAATAAGCACCTTAATTCATCCTCTCTCGGCATATACTTCGACATAAAAGAAATTCGGAACAGAGTCGCGCATGGACAAAAAGTATTTGAAAATTTTGATGAGGCTAAAACATACCTGCAAGCTGTTTTATTGCTTAAAGATATGATTGATGAGGGTTTAAAAAAGGTGAAAATAAATGAAAATTAAATTCGATCCAAACCAGAACCACCAGCGCCTTGCGCTAGAATCTGTGTATAGCGTTTTTGAAGGGCAAGAATTAAACAAGACCACATTCTCTATGCCGACAATCCAGCATAGCGATAAATCAACGCCAGACATGTATTCCAATCAAACGGATCGTGGCTATGCCAACCGCCTGAAGCTATTGCCAGAAGAAGTATTGACCAATGTACGCCAGATACAGTTAAAAAATGGTCTCAAGCAATCTAAATGCGAGATGAAAGACCTCGATTTTACTGTGGAGATGGAAACCGGTACGGGTAAGACCTATGTTTACCTGCGCTCTGTTTTTGAGATGAACCAGCTTTATGGCTTTACCAAATTCATCATTGTTGTGCCAAGCATCGCGATTAAAGAAGGCGTTCTGAAATCCCTGCAAATGACAGAGGATCATTTTAAGGAGCTATACGACAACACGCCCTTTGATTATTTCACTTATGATTCAAAAGATCTTTCGAAGGTTCGGTCTTTTGCCACCAATGATTATATCCAAATCATGGTCATCAACATCGATGCCTTCCGCAGGAGCTTTACCGATAAAACAAAAGAAACCAGTGCAAACATCATCCACCGTTGGAATGACAAAATGCAAGGTGTACCAATTGATTTTATTCAAGAGACCAATCCCGTCGTGATTATTGATGAACCGCAGAGCGTTGATACGACCGCAAAAGCATCAGATGCGATTAAATCGCTCAATCCTTTATGCACCTTCCGTTATTCCGCCACCCATGTTTATAAGCACCATATGCTATACAAGCTGGACTCTATTGATGCCTATGAGCAAAAGCTGGTTAAACAGATTGAGGTCGCCTCTCTTGACGTTAAAGACGGTCATAATAAGGCCTATATCAAGTTGCTCGCAGTCGATAACAAGAATGGTCACCGCGCCAAAATTGAGGTTGACGTTCAGCAAGCCGGAAACACAAAAAAGAAAACCGCATGGGTCAAATCAGGACAAGATTTGATGGAGCTGACAAAGCGCAGTATTTATGACGGCTATGTTGTAAATGATATTTATTGCGAAGAAGGCAATGAATATATCGATTTTACCAGCAAAGAAGACATTATTCGCCTGCACCATGCCATTGGTGAAGTGAATGAGGATGAGTATAAACGCCTGCAAATCCGCAAAACTATTGAAGAGCATTTGGATAAAGAGCTAAGGCTCACGCCTATGGGCATTAAGGTTTTGAGCCTGTTTTTCATCGATAAAGTCTCGAATTATCGTGATTACGATGCGCCCGATCAAAAGGGTAAATATGCCCGCATGTTTGAAGAGGAATACAGCAAGGCAATTAAGAAGCCTAAATATAATAGCCTCTTTTCCGATATGGATACGGATAGCCTGCCTGAGCTGGTTCATAATGGATATTTCTCCGCTGATAAAAAAGGTTCTCTAAAAGACACTTCAGGAACGACTGCGGCAGATGAGGACACTTATACTTTAATCATGAAGGATAAAGAAAAACTTTTAAGCTTTGATTCAAAGCTTAAGTTTATATTCTCGCATTCCGCTTTAAAAGAAGGCTGGGATAACCCAAATGTCTTCCAAATTTGCACCCTGAATGAAACAAAATCTACGATCAAAAAACGTCAAGAAATTGGACGTGGGCTTCGTATATCCGTCAACCAAGACGGGGAACGTGTGCATGGCTTTGAGGTCAACACTCTAACCGTCATGGCAAATGAATCATATGAGGACTTTGTTGAAGGACTACAAAAAGAAATTGAAAACGAAGAAGGCATTCGCTTTGGGGTCGTAAATGATCATTTATTTGCCAATATTGTTATTCAAGACGCTGATGGGAAAGATATGTTCCTTGGCGCAGATAAATCAGAGGAAATTCACCAGCATCTTTTGACAAAGAAATACATCGACCAGCGCGATAAAGTGACAGATGACTTAAGGACGGCTTTAAAAAATGATGCTGTTGAGTTACCAGAGGAACATGCGGAATACGCGGAGCTAATCCTAGGCTCTTTAAAAAGAGTGGCTGGCGGGCTCAATGTAAAGAACAGGGACGACAAGCGCACTGTGCGTTTGAACAAGGCTGTATTCGAAAGCCCTGAATTCAAAGAGCTGTGGGATAAGGTTAAATACAAAACCACTTATAATGTCGATTTTAACCCAGAAGAGCTGGTTAAAAAATGTGCTGAGAAAATCAAGAACACGCTTGTTGTTGGTAAAACTAAGTTCACCTATGGCAGAGCCATAACAGAAATAACGCGTGGCGGCGTTGATATTACAGACCGCAAAGAAAGTACGCATTTATATGACGTTAGAGACTATCAAATCCCTGACATCTTAAGCTTTCTGCAAAACGAAACTAATCTTAAACGGAAATCTATTTTAGATATTTTAATTAAAAGCGAACGTCTTGAGGACTTTAAAAATAACCCTCAAAAGTTTATTGATGAAGTAAAAGGTATTATTAAACGTGAAATGTGCCGATTTGTCATTGACGGTATTAAGTATCAAAAAATCGGCGATGATTACTTCTATGCGCAAGAACTTTTTGAAAATGAAGAGCTTATAGGATACCTCAACAAAAATATGATGGAAGCAGAGCGCTCTATCTATGATCACGTTGTTTACGATTCAGATACGGAATCAAAAATGGCAGAATCTTTTGAAATTAATGATGAGGTCAAAGTTTATGCGAAACTTCCCTCATGGTTCAAAATAGATACACCACTGGGCTCTTACAACCCTGACTGGGCTGTTTTAATGGAAATGGATGGGGCTCAGCGTTTGTATTTTGTTGTGGAAACAAAAAATACAAATACGGGCACAGTCATTGAGGATCTTCTCAAAGGCAGTGAACAAGACAAAATAAAGTGTGGTCGTAAACATTTTAAAGCCCTTGGAGATGAGACACAATATCTGGTTGCCAGTGACTATGAAGCATTAATTGATCAAATAGCTTAACATCTAGGTTATCTTTTGGAGATACACATACCAATGCAAAGTTTTGAAGTATGATGTCTCTCTACCCCTCGGTCTAATGAAACATATCTGACTATCAAATAGACTGTCTCATAAGAGTTATTTTAAACTTTTGATATAATATGACTCGCTATATTATAGACTCTTATGATACATTTATTTGTAACATAAGGAGTTATTATGAAAGTTGGATATGCCAGAACCTCAACTCTTGAACAAGAAGCAGGATTTACAGCACAATTACGTGATCTGACATCAGAAGGATGTGAGAAGATTTTTCAAGAACAAGTATCATCCGTCGCAAAAAGAGCAGAATTAGAAAGTGCTTTGGAATTTATTCGTGAAGGTGATTGTTTGGTTGTGACAAAACTAGATCGTCTTGCCAGATCTGTGACGCACTTGGGCGAGATTGTTAAAACAATTCAAAATAAGAAAGCAGATCTTAAAATTCTGAATTTAGGCATAGATACGTCCACAGCAACGGGAAAGCTTATCCTCAATGTCATGGGGTCTATCAGTGAATTCGAGCGTGAGATGATGTTGGAGAGGCAAAGAGAGGGCATTGCTAAGGCAAAAGCTGACGGAAAATATAAAGGCAGAGCTCCCACTGCCAGAGCGAAATCGGATGAGGTCATGAAACTGGCAAAGCAAAATATCGGTGCAACTGAGATTTCAAGACAGGTTGGTATTAGTCGGGCGAGTGTTTATAGGATATTGAAGTAATAAAAGGTTGAGTTAGTGCGTTACATTCCAGCTATTTCCATCCAGTTTTGAATTGAAGCTGGTAACAAAAGTCGATTATCCTTCATAAATTTTTTGATTTCATCCAGTCCTAATAAAGTTACATTATTTCGACTTTCGCGGTTGAGATAGCTTCCACTGGTTGCGAAGGCATAGATTTTGATCTCACTATTGTCTGGAAGCATTGATAAATCAACTGATGTATGTCCTGTTTTGACTTGAACTACTGCTTCATTATATGTCTTACGATCTTTCAATATAAACTCATATGACATCGTGTCAGCTTTTCGACCTGATGGATATGCAACATAACCTTTTGTTTGTAAGTAAACATAAACTACATTTTCGACATCATCAGCAGATAATAGTTTGAAAATATCTAAGCCCTTTTTATCTAACGAATAAATCTGTTGCTTTTTAAGTTCATTAAAAAGGTATTTGGAATAAATAGCTGTTGTGTTTCCATGAATCTTTTGAAGTGTCCGACCTGCTCTAAAAGCCGATATGACTTTTCCAGGGACTTTACTTTCTAGACCAACCTCAAAAAGATTGGTTTTTCTTATGTTTAAAATATCGGCATGAATAGATGCATCACTTTCCCTATACTCCCAGTTACCTTCTATGCGACCAAGATAATAGACCCCTTGAGAATTTCTCGTCCAAATTAGATCGCCAATACTCACATCATTAATGAATCTTCCAACATTGCTTCTCCATGAAGGAGTGCCATATATGGCTTCACCATCGCTCCAATATTCCTTATAATTCGTAATGACTTCGTTGTTATCTAAATTTACTCTCCACCCCATACCAATGACATTGCTCTCAAGACAAAATTTGAAGGCGCGTTTATGATTTTCTCTACCGCCTGATGGTCTAATATGTATTCGCCATATATTCATAGTGTTCTTTCTGTAATAGTCACGTCTAATCTTGTTGGACAAATATGATTACGTATATTTTATTTATAATGAATGAGTTATATAAAGACAAAGAAATGATTATAAATTATGGACTACAAACATGAATTCAGAATTTTTTCCAGTAATGTCAATCAAGCGGCTAAGCATTTAATACTTACTAATGGCGTTACTCGCACACTCTTCAATATCAAGATCTTCTAAAAGAATTTCTTTTTGAAAATTTATGACTAGCCACCATATTCTGTAAATGAAATTATTTTTGGTTTCATTTTTATTTATTAAATGCGAATTATTTTCAATATACAGATCAACTTCATATGCAAGTTCGTCAGTTATTTTTTTATGATAGGTCGATGCTTTATTTAATAATACATTTTGCTTTTCGCTTCCAAAAATAACCATACATAAAAAAGATTCTTGTGCATCTCTACTAAGCGTTTCCAAGTAAGCCCAATCTTTTTTTTGCTTTGTAGTAAGTTCTACAGCAAAAACATTTGTAGGTATGAATATTAAAAGAAATAAAATGTTTAAAATTACTTTCATAAGGCAACCGTATAAGATACAGAATAAAAAGAAAAGACCGCACCAAATTTTTCATGTGCTTTCTTCTCCAATTTCAGATTATTTTAATCCACCCACACAAAATTACCTTTTTTAATGCCGTGATCATTATAGTAAGAGTATCCAGTCATTTTTCCATCCTTTGCTACGCTGTAATCAACGCATGCAACTTTGTCGGATAAAGGTTCAGGAATTCCAGTCAGCCAATAATGCCCAACAAAGATAACTTTATCTTCTAAATCCATTTGATCTGGTTTTGCCGCTTGGTTCAGAATTTGTATTTGGGCTTCATTTAATTCGGCACCGCCAAATTCAAGTTGATCATATAAAGGACTTGCTGGATCTGCCCACCATTTCAGACGGGAGCTTTTACGTTCATGACCATCTTTATCCTTGAAAGAAATTCCTTCGGGCAATACAAATTCAGGTCCTTTTAACAATATCTCTATCGCTTGATGATGTGGATGCTTTTTATCCTTATAATTCAAAATGGCTTGATCAGTTAATCGGTTATCTTTGGTCAAACCATCATCTAAATCACTAATGCTATCTGAATGCCAACATGCATGAACTACACCAAAATGATCAAAGTCCAGATAGACAGGTAGCGTTTTAAACCATTCAATAGCGTCATGATATTCATCAGAACCAAAAGGGAATTCCTCCAGAAAAGCTTCATGCTGATGTGTGTTTTTATCTGTATGTTTACGAACGTACATATCTCTGTTTTTAGTGGCATAACAGATGGCATTGAATTCATGATTACCCATTACACTTAAGGCTTCACCGTTTTTTATCATGGGACGAACAAGATCCAAAGTTCGTTTTTGTTGCGCCCCCCGATCAATAAAGTCCCCCAGAAAGATTACCTTTCGTGTTGGATGGGTATAAACATTTCCTTTCATGTCATATCCCATTTTTTGTAGTAACTGTTCCAGCTTATCCGCACAACCGTGGATGTCGCCGACAATGTCGTAGTTTTTCATGGTTTTTTCTCCTGTTTATTAATTTTGTTAACTAAATTTTCTGGCTTCAAGTGGGTATATCGAAAAAGCATCCTGTAGTCTCGATGACCACTGATTGATGCGACTTCTGGGATAGAAAGGCCCATTTCAAAGAAACGGCTAATTGCTTCATGACGTAAGTCATGAAAATGCAAATCTGTAACTCCTGCTCTTCTCGTCAATCGATCCCATGCCATTCGTAAAGCATTTGCAGTAATAGGAAACGGTCTTTTGTATATGTTCATATTATTTAATATTTCAGTAGCACAAGTAGTTAGAGGAATAGTTCTCTCATGCCCGTTTTTTGCTAAAGGTATATGCAAGACCCGTCTTAATGTATCAATATCGCGCCACTCAATATTCAAAATCTCTCCCCTTCTCATTGCTGTTTCTAGGGCAAACTCAATTATAGGCATAATAACTGGATTTTTTGTCATTGCCGATGCTTTTAAAATTGCCTCAAATTCTTCTTGATGAAGTCGTCTATTACGAGCATTTCTTACTGGTAGTCTTTTGAGATTATTTAATGGATTGTAAGAAAGTGGCATACTCCATTCGTTTTTTGCGACATCAAGTGCGTGTTTTATTATAGATAATTCATGTTGAACCGTACCAATTTTTACAACGTTCAATCGTGCCGCACGATAATCATAAAAATCTGATGTTTTTAATTCGTTCAAATATAGCTTTGAAATATCAGATCTTAGAAAGGCATTTAAAATAAAAAATTCTACATCGTAACTTTTTTTCTTCACGCTAATTTCAACTAAATAACGTTCAATTACGTCACCTAAGCGGATATTACTTAGTCCTTTTGGTTTATCGTGAATATCACCACGATCTAACTTACATTCAATCTCTCTTGCCCATATTTGAGCGTCTGACTTTTTTATAAATGTCCTTGAGATTAACTGTCGATTACAACGCCTGATTTGTGCTTGATATTTCTTTCCACGCTTGCGAATTGACGCCATTAAGAGTTTCCTTACTGTGACAGATTTGTGACAAAAGGAAAAATATCTTAATTTAATTTCTTAGGAAAAGCCTGTAAGTCATTGAAATAAATGGTCGGAGCGACAGGACTTGAACCTGCGACCCCTAAGCCCCCAGCTTAGTGCGCTACCAGACTGCGCCACGCTCCGAATTTTAATATATATAACTGAAAAATTATGAATTGGAAATCATAGAACGCAGTTCTTTCAAATCTTCGATCGTTTCTTTCAATAACTGCTTGTGCATTCCATTTAAGCCGTCTGTCGAAGGTGTCATCTCAGGCGACATTTTCTTTGCCTCAACCGTTTGATCATTCGAGGCAATTTGCGACGGACGATCATTATTATTGGAGACAAAGCTTTGTATAATCTGCATCTTGCTTTGACCCTTCAAAAGCTTCTGCACGCCCTTGATTGTATATTTATCTGTATAAAGAAGGGAATGTATGACTTTTAATAATGTCACATCTTCCGGACGGTAATAGCGACGACCCCCGCCGCGTTTGAGAGGCTTTACCTGAGAGAACTTGGTTTCCCAAAAGCGCAATACATGCTGTTGAAGATCAAGCTCTTCGGCGACTTCGCTGATTGTCAGGAACGCGCCAGGCGCTTTTTTACCAACCTTGGTCACGTGAGTCTTCGGTGCGTCTTGCTGATCTTCTGGCGTCATTTTTTTAGAAACGAGTTCCATATATTATCCTATTATTTTTTTAAATTTTTAAGCGTCGCCATTAATGCGGTTTTTTAATACGTGAGAGGCACGAAACACCAAAACCTTACGCGGCGTAATCGGCACTTCTTCGCCTGTTTTCGGATTACGTCCAATACGCTCCGACTTTTGACGTACGGCAAGGCTTCCGAATGATGATATTTTCACGTTATCACCCTTGACCAGCGCGTCTGACATCTCGTCTATAATACTTTCAACCAAATCTGCAGATTCATTCCGTGACAAGCCGACTTGCTCATATATGGAATCTGCCAAATCAGCGCGTGTGACTGTTTTCTGACTCATTGTTTAATCCTTTGTGTAATATCCCCACCATAGTTATTCCTTAAAAACAGGTCAAACAAAAAGCATAAAATTTTTATCCTACAAGGGGATAAGTTTTTTTCTTAAACAGAAAATTTTGACATTTGTTTTAAAGCGTATTATGTCATAGCCATGCAAAACCTTGCTCCGCATTCTTTTATGACCGACCTTCATACGCGGGCCGAACTTATTGCGCTTTCACAATTGACCGCGCTGCATTTGAATCCGTCTCTATTCGAACAAGAGAAGCCTGTCATTATTATGATTAACGGTTCAGGTAATGCCGGCAAAAGCCTTATCCCGACAGCGTTTAGTGCACAGCTCATCGATATACGTACCTCTGCCTTAGACGTGATCGGAGAGACAACATGGCGCACGGCAAGTGAAAATGACCCTGTTTCTCTAAAATTGCATTTTATTGACGCCGATGTGGCGTGTCAAAACCCCTATGATTTGTTAAAAACGCCTGATGGTAGACGTCTTGCCGCCGCTGACATTCAACAGGCATGGAAAGAAAAGGGGGATATAATATTTTTACAGAATGTTCCGGCGGAATTTAGAGATTTGGCAGATTTGGAAATTGTGATGAGCCGTATTGACGGGTTTGAAGATTGGGACAGAATAGTATCAATGATTGTTCATAACGCGCGGATCTATGATCAAAAATTTGCTGACTTTTTCGAAAATGTCACGCGTGATAAAATCGAGTCCGCCGCCGCGCAGATACCGCCAGATTACCTGATGGCGGATGGTGGTGTTTACAGCGCTGTTCTGGATGTTGCCTAGTAACGCATAAGGGCAGACCCCCATGTGAAACCGCCGCCAAGCGCTTCGAATAAAATCAGATCGCCGCGTTTTAATTTATCTTCCATCACCGCTGTATGAAACGCCAAAGGGATGGAGGCGGCAGATGTATTTCCATGTTTATTAACAGTTATAATCACTTGCTCCATCGGCATTTTCAACTTACGTGCCGTGGCTTCCAAAATACGTACATTTGCCTGATGCGGGATCAGCCAGTCAATATCGGATGGCTTCAGATCGACGCTTTCAAGTGTTTCCGACACGATTTTGCTCATAGAATTGACCGCGAACTTAAAGACTTCCTGTCCGTCCATGTTGATAAAGCCGGTTTTTGCATCAACATAAAGCATGTCTTGATACTGACCATCGGCATGCAGATGAGATGTGAGCAAGCCCTGATCATCTGTTGTACCCTGCCCCTCACAGACTTCTAAGATCATCGCCCCCGCTCCGTCACCAAATAGCACACATGTGCGCCTGTCATTCCAGTCCAGAAGCGAAGAAAATTTCTCTGCGCCAATGACCAACATTCTTTTGACCTGTCGCGTTTTAATCAGGGCATCTGCGGTACTTAGCGCATAAACAAAACCGCTACACGCCGCAGAAATATCGAATGCAGGACCGTTTTTTATACCGAGCGCGTGTTGAACCGCGACCCCCACAGATGGAAAGGCACGATCGGCTGTTGCCGTTGCGACGATCACACCGTCAATGTCTTCTGCCTTTAAATCAGAATTGTCTAAAGCCTGTTTTGCGGCGGCGATGGCTAGATCAGACGCTTTTTCATTCTCGGCGGCGATATGACGCTCATGAATACCAGTTCTTTGCACAATCCAGTCATGGTTTGTATCTACCATTTTTTCCAAATCATAATTGGTAAGCGTTTTTTCCGGTAAATAATGTCCGCTACTAACGATGCGTGATCTGATCATACTTTATCCCTGCTCTCCGATTGTATCGAAGATTTCCCTCTCGCGAAGTTTTTCCAGCTCTTCTGCGACCTTTTGATTATAATTATTTGTGGCCAGATCGGTTGCGACCAATAAAGCCCTTGAAAAACCGTATGCGTCACTACTGCCGTGGCTTTTAACACAGATACCGTTCAGCCCCAGAAACATGCCGCCATTATAAAAACGCGGATCCATTTTTTTCTTCATTTTTTTAAGGGCGGCGCCCGCAAAGATAGCCCCCAGAACAGCCATGAATGATGATTTGAAGGCGTCTTTGACAAATTGACTGACAAGCTCGCTTGTTCCCTCCGCCACTTTTAGCGCCACGTTTCCGGTAAAGCCGTCTGTGACCACCACGTCGGTTGTGCCACGCGGAATATCATTGCCCTCAATATTGCCATAGTATACGCCTGGAAATTCGGACATGCGCAATTTTTCGCCTGCGACGCGGATATGATCGGGGCCTTTGATGCTTTCTGTCCCCACATTTAAAAGCCCGACTGTCGGGCGATTATGGCCCTTGATAATTTTTGAGAAAACCGCGCCCAGAATGGCAAATTGCACAAGATTATCTGAATCGCATGACGTATTTGCCCCCAGATCCAGCATCACTGTTTCCCCCTTTTGCGTCGGGAAAACGCTGGCAATAGCGGGACGACGAATTTCGGGTAGTGTTTTCAAGACCATTTTTGACATCGCCATCAGCGCGCCCGTATTACCCGAAGAGATCACAGCTTGCGCGCGGCCATCAGCAACAGCATTTATGGCGAGACGCATGCTCGATTCCTTACCCTGACGTAGGGCAACAGAGGGTTTTTCGTCCCCTGCAATCATTTGATCTGTATGAATAATCTGGCTGACATTACGAAGAGAGGGATGACGGATCATCGCTTTTTCGATTTGCTCTTTCTTACCAAAAAATAGAAATTTATCGTGTTTGCGCTGTTTTAAGCACAGCGCCGCACCTGCGACTGTGGCTTTGACCCCATGATCGCCGCCCATAGCATCTATCGCAAGTGTAATTGTCATGTAAAGAAAATCTCGATGTTATAATAATTAGAAAACCCTAATCATCAAATAACATCTTTATTCAGCGTCGTCCAGAACCTGACGACCTTTATACATACCTGTTTTCAAGTCGATGTGGTGACGACGTTTTGCTTCACCGGAATTTGAGTCTTCAACCCAGTTTACAGTTTTCAAAGAGTCGTGCGCACGACGTGAACCACGTTTTGCAGGTGTTGTTTTTCTCTTTGGAACAGCCATATCTAAAATCCTTATTTAAAAAGTCTGTTATCTTTAACGAAGCGCGCGGAAAAATTCAAGAGAAAAGTTTACTTTTCCTCTTTTAATGCCTTTAATGCCGCAAAGGGGTTCACCTTGGCCGGCGTAGGATCGTTACTTTCTTCCAACATTTTTTTCGCCTCTTCGCTACGCGGGAAAGGATCAATAGCAAGAGACAGATATTGTGTCACGATTTCACCCAGATTGATCTTGCCGTCGATAATCGGTTCCGGATCGTCTTTTTCATCCAACATCGGGCGCTCATCCATGCGTTTTTCCTTATCACGCTCATGGCGCGCGCGGGCAAAGGAAACCGCCTGTTCCGGATCGGCGTACCATGTCTCAAAGCTATCTTCTAGATGGTTTTTCACAGGTTGCAGCGTGACAACGCATTCTTGCGTAATATCCGCTGCAAAAGTTCCGGACACTTTTATAACGCGACGATTTAGTCGTTTCAAAGTCATTTTTGCCACAACGGAATTCAGCTCTTTAATCTCAAGCCGACGCTCAAGATGTGGCTTATCTTCCTCTTCCGGTGATATTGTCAAACGGACGTTTTTATCCTGAATGGTGGACGTATCCACGTTATATAACCATTCCGACACATTGCCATGTTTATGATCTGCAGATTCTGCCATGATCTTAATCCTCATTTTTATATATCCTCTATAAATATATTTCCTGCGGTTTTAAAGTTTTTTAAATCCAACCCGCATAAATGTTGCCATTGTTTATCAATATAGCCGCACATTTTTTCAACGGTTTCATCATTAATGGGCTCCTTCGCGCTTCCATATGCATTTCTACGCAGCGCCGCGGACAGCGTTTCAATATCATTATTTAGAATAGCGTCTTTATAAGCATGGGTGCGGCCATTAAAGCCCTGTAACATACGCTTCATGTGCTTTGGCACACTTAAGTCGCTTATTCCCATTTCGCGCAGAGACCTGTCCATATCCAGAAACATTTTATCAAATAGCTCTTGTGATAGGGCTTTGGCATCCTCCCCCAATTGCTCCATACGAAACAGGACGAGGAGCTGGTGCAGAGAGATCATTTCAAAACGGCCATCAATATCATCAGGCACGTTCACCTCTTCGTAAAAATGGGGCTTGCGTGCCTGTGTCACGACCACGTCATACAGCGCCTGTGCCTCTAAACTTTCGGGTGTTTGTTTCTTTTTGAATAAACCGAACATCGTTTCACCTGATTAAAATTCTTCTCACATTGTCATGGAGCGTTAAAAACGATATATCATGATAAAGACTAAAAACGATGGATTCGGAGAAAAATTTCAATGGTTATAAACAAAAAATATGCAAAACAGTGTTTTCTGACACTGGCAATTCTTCCCGCTTTATCATTTATACCGGCATGTAGCCCGATGAAAGCAACCCATGGAAATCTTTTAGAGGAAGATCGCACGTCACAAATCGAAGTCGGCGTTTCAACACGTGATGATGTTTTTAAAGCATTAGGGTCACCCACGACCGTCTCACCATTTGATAATAATATCTGGTATTACATGGGTCAAAAAACCGAAAAACGCGGTATTTTTGATAAGGAAGTGACAGATGAAAAAGTTGTCGTTGTCGAATTCAATGAAGCGAATATTGTCTCCGCCTTTAATGCCATGGATAATGCGCGTCTAAATGTTCCGATCAAGGATAGTAAAACACCAACATACGGCAATGAAGTGACAATTCTTCAGCAAATGTTGGGGAATTTAGGGAAATTTAATCCCCCGGTGCAGGAGTAATTAATCGTCGAAAATAAACGCTTCTATATGCGGCGCTACTGATGGAATAAGCTCTAACAAGCCTTTAACTGTTTGCTGGGCATCTTCTATAGCAACATCCCATGCATCTGTAATGGAAACCGTAACTTCGTGGCTTTTATCACCAATTCCCGCTAAAGCTGTAGCTGAAAAACCTAGGTTTACTTCTTCAGAAGCCATTTGCGCCTCTTTTGGTACGGATAAGATTGAATTCAAATCATCGCATGTTCTTTCGGCAAACTCAGGGGCTTTTGTTATAACTTTCATGTCACATCTCTCTATTTAATTTTTTTCTAATTTACACTAAGCAGCGTTCTTTTGCGAATTTAAACGTTCGATTCCTTCTTGAATCAGCTCTTTTGCTTTTTTGGCATCTGCCCAGCCATTGATCTTTACCCACTTACCTTTTTCCAGGTCTTTATAGTGTGTAAAGAAATGTTCAATTTGCTCACGCAGGATTGGCTGAATATCTGTATATTCATTGATATTCGCATGGTAGGGGAATAATTTATCAATCGGACGCGCGATGATTTTCTCATCAATACCGCCGTCATCTTCCATCAATAGAACGCCAACCGGTTTCACCGTCATGATACAACCGGGAATCACTGGCAATTGACCAATACAGATCACATCCACGGGATCGCCATCATCTGAAAGGGTATGCGGAATAAAGCCATAATTTCCAGGATAAAACATGGGTGTATGAATAAAACGGTCAACTTCCAGCGCGCCGCTTTCTTTGTCGATTTCATATTTTACGGGGGCGCCGCCCATCGGGTTTTCAACTATAATATTCACCTCTTCCGGTGCATTCTTGCCGATAGAAATTTTGTTTATATCCATTATATTTATCCTCTTTTAATAACTGAAAGAGTTTTATCATAGATATCAAAGATTTGTGAAGAGACTTTTCAAAAAAGTTATTTAAATGGGGCGTTGCTGGACGACTTGTAGCAAAACGTCATTAATAACATCATCACCCATAACTTTTGAGCTAACCTTATTCAAACGAAGCTTAAGTTGCGCCACCTGAACAACACCGCCTTTCAAGGCCGCATGTTTGTTTAACATTCCGTATAAATCCTGAATATACGCATCTTTCAAACGCGGGCTCATCTTTTGGACTTTCTCCGCCATTTTGGCATCTTTAACTTCCAATGAGACAACCAGCGACACAACTTGGCTGACGCCATATTCATCAATGATGGGAAGGATCAACGGATCAAGCCGGACATATTCATAATAAGATTTGTCTTCATGCTTTTCATCTGACTTTGCGTGTTTACCGGCTTCTTGTTCAATACCTGCAGCTTCAGCTGTTGAGCCTGTTAGATACATATACGCACCGCCCCCGCCTCCACCGAGAATGAGAAATGCCACAACTGCCATGATAATTTTTTTCAATATAGGAACCCTGTCTACGTGCTTTATACCTACATTATACTACACCAGAGTCGTTAATATTCCGTTATGCAACATTCGATTCGGTAGATGGGGATAAAAGGCGCAAATACTATCTATTTAGCGTTTTTTTGACGGCATCAAGAACGCCGTTGACCAGCTTGACTTCTGTATCATCATAAAATGATCTGGCAATATGCAGATATTCGGAAATAATCAGGGGCGCGTCATATTCCTGATGCTGTATCAGCTCAAAACTGCCGCAATAAAGGCAGGATAAAATAATAAGGTCTTTTTTACTGTCTCTGTTTTCAGGCTTTTTACTGATATGGCTTTCAACTGTGGCTTCCAGAGTTTTAAAGTTTTTTTGCACACCTTTCAGAAGTTGTGACAAAAGATCACGATCAGGTGGTAACATTTCTTCATCTTCGACCTGTAACCCTGTGAAATGATCATCATAGTAATCAAGGATGTCCGCAGAATCGCTTCCTGCCTGCAGCCATTGATATACACACTGCACCGCCGCCAAACGCGCTGCGGTCAATCGTGCTTTTTTTGATCCTTTTTTCTTTTTCTCAGCCATATGGGTTTATAGAATAGTGCAGGATAAATATAAAGAGATAAAAAGAAAATACGTCATTGCGAGCCAAACGAAGCAACCGGAATACAATACTACATCCGTGTATTGCTTCGCTGTTATAAACGTCTCGCAATGACAAATATTTTGAACTTATGCCGCTTTTTTAAGAGCTTTTTGATCCATAGATAACATCATGTTTGCGGCATTTGCGGCTTCCTGACCCTTTGTTACCATATGTTTGACAAAGAACTCCGTGTTCTCCGGCAAATGTTCCTGATAACTTTGCGGGGTTAAAACAACCGATAAAAACGGCTTATTTGTTTTGAGGGACACATCGACAATTCCGCGAACAACTTCTTGCCCGACAAATTCATGACGATAGATTAACCCGTTCACAACAAATCCAATCCCGATTGCCAGATCATAGTCACCTTCGAGGCATCTTTGACCCATGAACGGAATTTCCAGACTGCCCGGGACTTTAATCACATCAATCTGATCTGATTTATATCCCTTCTTTTCCATCGATTTTATGAATGAATTTTCCGCCGATTGAACAATTTCCGTGTTCCAGCTGGCAGAAATAAGTGCGATTTTTTGAGTCATGGTTTTTTCTCCTTTCATTTTAATAAACCAAAACTCAAGGCATAGAAAATAATGGCCAAAAACGGCCTTCATCTTCATTCTCTCTCATCCGGACTATGACCGTCGGCTCTGGAATTACACCAGATCTGCTTGACCCTTTGACCAAAAATCAAAGGCGCTCGCGGGCTTGCATCCGAAAACACTTACCGCCGGTAGGGACTTTCACCCTGCCCTGAGAATATATTGAGATATAGTTTAGAAACAGCGCAACGTCAAATGGCTTATTTCTCGAGCATACGCGACACATAACGCGCGATTGTGTCAATTTCAAAGTTTAGATCGTCGCCGGCAGCTTTTTGTCCCATGGAAGTGACATCCCATGTATGTGGAATAATATTCACGCCAAATGTGTTTCCATCAACCTCATTCACGGTCAGGGAAATACCGTCAAGAGCGACGGAGCCTTTCGGGGCGATGAATTTTGCAAATTCTTGCGGGATAGAGAATGTCAGGCGATGTGAGTCGCCCTCTTTTTGAACGTTTTCAAGCTTCGCCAAACCGTCAACATGGCCGGAAACAATATGACCGCCCAGCTCATCCCCTAATTTTAAAGATTGTTCCAGATTAACCTTGGTTCCGATTTCCCATGCTCCCAAATTTGTTTTGGAGAGGCTTTCAGCCGAGACATCAACACCAAAACTATCCGATGTTTTTTCCACAACGGTCAAACAACACCCCGAACAGGCAATAGAAGCGCCCATGGGAATTTTTTCCATTTCAAATGACGTTTGAATAGTAAAGTGCGTATCACCACGACTGTTATCTATATTTGTGATTTTGCCTATATCGGTGATAATTCCTGTAAACATTTATTCCGCAGCTGCTTTGGTATGGACTTTTAATTGTTCGATTTCATCCAGAAAATCATTGAAATCATCTGGCGCGCGGAAGTCTTTATAGACACTCGCAAAACGGATATAGCCGATAATATCGAGCTGGGTTAATGCCTTCATGACTAGCTCGCCGATTTTTCTTGACGGTATTTCGTGATCACCAAGGGTTTCAAGCTGCCTGACAATAGAATTTGCAACCTGTTCAATTTTTTGGTCTTGAACCGGACGTTTGCGCAAGGCCGTTTGCATGGCGCGGATAATTTTTTCCCGATTGAAAGCTTCCCTACGCTCATCTGCTTTAACAACGATCAAGTCACGAAGTTGCACCCGTTCAAACGTTGTAAAACGTGCGCCGCATTCACCACACGCACGACGACGACGAATGGCCGCCCCCTCCTCTGCGGGACGACTGTCTTTTACTTGAGATTCTTCATTTCCACAGAATGGGCAGTGCATTAATATCCTTTAACCGTAAATCGGAAAGCGTGCACAAAGGTTAATAACACGTTGTTTCACTTCCGCTTCGACGTCTGCATTTTTATTCGGGTCATTCGATTGTTCCAGCGCGTTCAGAACTGTTGCAATCATATTACCTACTTCGATAAATTCTGCTTCCCCAAAACCGCGTGTTGTAGGTGCAGGTGTTCCAAGACGGATACCTGATGTTGTAAACGGCCCTTCTGGGTCATTTGGAACGGTGTTCTTGTTACACGTTAGATGCGCACGATCCAGCGATTTGTCAGCTTGCTTCCCATTATAAGGCTTGCCGCGAAGATCAACGAGCAAAACGTGACTGTCTGTTCCACCAGATACAATGTTGTATCCATGATCCTGAAGCGATTTCGCCAATGCCTGACAATTTTTAACGACTTGCGCGGAATAGGCTTTAAATTCAGGCTTTAGGCATTCACCAAAAGCAACTGCTTTTGCCGCAATAACGTGCATTAGGGGGCCGCCTTGAATACCCGGAAAAATTGCTTTGTTACATTTTTTCCCGATCTCGTCATCATTTGACACAATAATTCCACCGCGCGGACCGCGTAAGGCTTTATGTGTTGTTGCTGTACAAACATGTGCATACGGTAAAGGCGATGGATAGGCATCTCCGGCAATTAGACCGGCGTAATGCGCCATATCAATTAGCAAGTATGCGCCAACTTCGTCCGCGATTTCGCGGAATTTTGCCCAGTCAATCACACGGGAATAAGCAGACGCGCCGCAGACAAGCATTTTCGGCTTATGCTCATGACAAATTTTACGCACCTCATCAAAATCAATTTCCTGATTTTCATCACTGACACCATATGAGGCAAAATCGAACCAAGCGCCAGATTGATTGACAGGCAAACCGTGTGTTAAGTGACCACCATGATCAAGACGCATTCCAACGATTTTATCGCCTGGCTCTAACAAAGCAAAATAAACCGCCTGAACTGCTTGTGACCCAGAATGAGGTTGCACGTTTGCGTAGGAGCAATCAAACATTTTACACAAACGCTCAATGGCCAAATTTTCAATCACATCGACATTTTCACAACCACCATAATATCGCTTGCCCGGATAACCTTCGGCATATTTATTTGTTAAGATAGACCCCTGCGCTTCCAGTACAGCGCGGGATACAATATTCTCGGAAGGAATAAGCTCAATCGAGTTTTGCTGGCGATTTAATTCTTTTTGAATGGCATTATAAATGTCAGGGTCACTATCCTGTAAACTCGCCGACCAAAAGTCATTATGTGTCATCTCGTTGGTTTTTAGTTCTGCGCTCATATTATGGTCCCTTCTGTTTAGCTGAATTTATTGACTCTATTCTGGTGTCTTTCGCCGCCATTCTGGTCTCCGGCAAATTCGGTTTTTAGAAATGCCTCCAACGCGTCCATCGCAACATTTAACCCGATGATACGCGCACCCAGACACATGACATTGGCGTCATTATCTATGCGTGTAAAGCGCGCTGTTGTTACATCATGGCACACAGCGGCGCGCACGTGTTTATGACGATTGGCCGCCATGGAAATACCAATTCCCGTTCCACAGATCAGAACGCCCTTATCAGCCTCTTTATTTTGTAGGCATGATGCCATGGCATCGGCGTAATCTGGATAATCCACTGAATCGGGGGTATGTGTGCCCAGATCAATCCATTCAATATCTCCGCGCATTTCTTTTAAAACTGATTTTAGGGGCAGACCCGCATGATCTGACGCTATTGCTACCTTGTTTGACATGTCGGTAATATAGGCATTATCCCCCTATGAAATCAATCCTTTCTTTCGCAAAACATACTCAAGACGTTTCAAGGCATTTTGTTTCAGATATGCCTCCGATGCGGAGGCCGCCCCCTGTATCGACACTTCGGTCAGGGTTTTAACATCCATCGCGGAAACCTTGACATATATTCCCATTGGAAAAAATTCGATGATCACATCGCGCCCTGCCAGACTATCTTTCATTTCGTTTCGATCTTTTTAAATTTCGTGATATTAAATTAGATCATAAATAAAAGGTCCTCTCATGCAAACCCTTCCTGTTATTACATCTCTTTATGCTGGTCTACTCGCCCTTATGCTGGTTGCGCTTTCCTTTTACGTGATTAAAGGACGTTTTAAAAATAAAGTTGGCCTGGGTGATGGTGGAAATGAAGATGTGATTAAACGCGTTCGTATTCACGGCAATTTTATCGAATATGTCCCGATGCTGTTGATTATGATGGTCATCATGGAAATTAACGGCTTTCACGGATGGATGTTGCATGTATATGGTATCGGCATTCTTTTATTCAGATCATTACATGCCATCGGACTGCACATGTCCACCACCACATCTTTCCCGCGTTTTGTGGGAACTCTAGGTACATTTGCGTTATTAATATGCGGCGGATTGGCGTGTATGTACCGTTACGTTCTGTAAAGATTTTTTATGCTATAATGGTGGCATGACATCTTTTTCAAATGACTGGCAAGACCCCCTCCACCTAGATAATATGCTAAGCGATGAAGAGCGTATGGTTGAAAAAACCGCGCGTGATTTTGCCACCTCGACCCTCCTCCCCGGTATTATTGATGCCAATCGCCATGAGACTTTTGACAGACAGATTATGCGCGGTATGGGTGAACTGGGCTTGCTTGGTCCGTTTATCGAAGGATATGGCTGTGCGGGACTGGGAAATATTTCCGCCGGATTAATCGCCAGAGAGCTGGAGCGTGTTGATTCGGCATATCGTTCCTGTTATTCGGTGCAATCATCCTTGGTTATGAAGCCGATTTACAAATTCGGCACAGATGAACAGAAAGAAAAGTATCTTCCAAAACTGGCAAGTGGTGAGTTTATTGGGTGTTTCGGTCTGACCGAACCTGACGGAGGTTCAGACCCCTCTGCCATGACAACGCGTGCCAAAAAAATTGAGGGTGATTATCAGCTTTCCGGCGCGAAACAATGGATTACCAATTCCCCGATTGCGGATATATTTGTGGTATGGGCGAAAAATGATGATGATAAAATCGAAGGCTTCATCCTTGAAAAAGGTATGAAAGGGCTGAGCGCTCCAAAAATCGAAGGAAAATTTTCTCTCCGCGCGTCTGTGACAGGCGGCATCGCAATGGATGATGTTTTTGTGCCCGCTGAAAATAAATTGAACATTGTCGGTATGCGCGGACCGTTTACCTGCCTAAATTCTGCACGTTATGGCATAAGCTGGGGCGTGATGGGCGCAGCAGAGGATTGTTGGCATCGCGCGCGTGATTATGTTTTGGATCGCAATATATTCGGCAAGCCGCTGGCCGCTCAGCAACTTGTTCAAAAGAAACTGGCGGATATGCAAACCGAAATTACGCTGGGTCTGATCTCTGCGCATCGTCTTGGGCAATTAATGGATGCATCGGATGGATTGAGCGGGCCAGATAATCTCATTGACCCGCCTTTAGACGGTATATCGTTGCTGAAACGGAATAATTGCCGTAAGGCATTGGAAATTGCCCGCACGGCGCGTGATATGTTGGGCGGTAACGGTATTGCAGATGAATATCATATTATCCGCCATATGATGAATTTAGAAGCCGTTTTTACCTATGAGGGCACAGACGATATTCACGCCCTTATTATGGGACGAGGACAGACGGGTCTGGCGGCGTTTTAGGGTCTTCACTCTCAGAGACTAGAGTTAAGTGCGAACGACGCTTTAATGTGACCGCTTCTTCTAATTCAATACCCTGACTTCTGGTTGCCTCAAATAAAACCTGTGCAACATCAGGACGTGCCAGATGTATATGGGTTGCCATTTCAACCATGTGATCCCACAATGACATCATATAGCTTTCTTTTTGTATAAATTCAGGGATCGCCGCGCCTGAGAATACGTCGCTATAAATTTGCTCTATCTTATGGCTCAATGCTGCAAATTTGGCTTCTTCGATAGAGGTTTGTATCAACATTGACGCTAGATGTGGCTGTTTGGAAGTAACAGCGTCAACGACATTTTGTGGAGGCTCTTCAATCATTGCAGATACATATCAGAGTAAGAATCTTCATGTCAATAAATTAGAAATCGTCCAGAGATGACAAACCTGTAAATTGAGTTTGATGTTCCCAAAAGCGTTCTAGCAAACCAAGCGATTTGTTCATTTCAACAAAAATTTCAGGAGTCAGAGCGGTCTCACCGACTTTATCTTTATGGCGATCAAACATTTCGTCGATCATTTTGCGAATCTCCATTCCCTTATCCGCTAACTTTACACGGATGGAGCGTTTATCATGGACAGAGCGTTCCTGCTCCAGATACTCATTCTCGACCATTTTCTTTACATTATAGGATACGTTAGAACCGAGGTAGTAACCGCGCAGTGTTAATTCACCAACCGTCATTTCTTCATTACCGATATTGTAAAGGATCATGGCCTGTACGTTATTAATGTCCTGAACCCCTTTACGGTCCAGCTCTACTTTCAGCACGTCAAGAAAACGACGGTGTAGTCGTTCGATTAATTGAATAAAATCATAATAGGGAATGGTCACTTGGAATCTCCGCTTTCATATTTGTTATTTATTATATTAGCCTTATTCCACTTGATGTAAAGAAGGCGTGCCTGTTTTGTTGCGTCTGGTAATTAGAATCTTTTTACGTGTTTCAGATGTGCTCTGGTACATTTAAAATAAATCAGGTAAATTTAATAAATCGTTAAGGTGCATCAGGCATCTTTAGTTAAGGGCATCATGCCCATTGTCATTTAAACCAAAGAATTTGGATTAACACATGAAATTTGTCGGCCTTATTCTGGTCTTTGTTTGTACGTTCGGTGGATTGCTGATCGCAATGGGCTTTGACGTTGAAAAGTTTATGCATCTTATGATGCTTATCTTGAAAGCCCTGCCCGGTGAATTTGTGATTATTATGGGGTGTGCCGTTGCCGCCTTTATCACCGCAAACACAATGGGGGCCATTAAACACACGCTTAAATATTTTGGCGCGCTTGCTAAGCCCTCTGCTTACAGTAAGGGCGATTACGTCGAACTCCTCAGCTTTATGTTTACCTGTTTCAAGCTTGCCCGCACAAAGGGGTGGCTGGCGATGGAAACCCATATTGAGAACCCCCATGATAGTGAACTCTTTAACCGCTTTCCTAAGGTGGCAAGTAATCATCATATCATGGCATTTTTCTGTGATTATTTTCGTATTATCTCCCTCGGCAATGACGATCCGCATCAAATCGGCGATTTGATGGATGAGGAAATTGAAGGGATCGAGCATCATGAACATCACCCCGGTCATGCGATTCAGGGGATGGCGGATGGTATTCCCGCCCTTGGTATTGTTGCGGCGGTGTTGGGTGTTATTAAAACCATGTCCTCCATTTCCGAACCACCGGAAGTTTTGGGTAAAATGATTGGTGGCGCGCTGGTCGGTACATTCCTTGGTGTATGGCTTGCCTATGGTATGGTGGGCCCGATTGCGGGTGCCATGACACAACGCGCCGATTCAGAAGTCATGTATTATAAATGTATTCGTGTTGGTATTCTGGCTTTCCTTAACGGTGCAGCACCACAGGTGGCCGTTGAATTTTCACGTAAAATGTTACCACATGACGTGCAACCGACTTTCCAAGAATTGGAAGAGCATTTAAACGAATTACCGCCACCAGCTTAATAGATAGCGATAAGATATGGCTGATAAAGACGACGAAGAAAAAAGACCGATTATCATTAAGAAGGTCAAAAAGGTAAGCGGCGGCCACCATGGCGGCGCATGGAAAGTGGCATATGCCGATTTTGTAACTGCGATGATGGCATTTTTTCTTCTGCTTTGGCTTTTGAATGTGACGACCGAAGAACAAAAAAACGCTATTTCTAATTTCTTTGACCCAACCCACCCCCTTATTTCCGATGTGAATAGTGGTGCCGGCGGCATTCTTGGTGGCACCAGCCTGTCAACAGAGGGCGCCATGTCTTCCACGAAAGGCCCCGCCCGTGCCGCAGGAAGATGATGGCCGTCGTCAAAAGAGAACACAGCGCGAGAAGTTCGAAGAAAAACTTAAGGCTCAGGAAGCTGCGCGTTTTAAAACTGTTCAGGAAAAAATTCAGGCCGCCATACAAAATAATCCTGACATGGCAAAACTAGCCAATAATATTCTGGTTGATGTCACACCCGAAGGACTGCGTATTCAAGTGATTGATCAGGAAGGCGCGTCCATGTTCCCCAGCGGCAGCGCGCGCATGTTCCAAAAAACCAAAGAGTTATTCAGCACCGTTGCCGATATTATAAAAACCGTTCCTAATAACATCTCCGTTCGCGGTCATACAGATAGCTCGACCTATGGCGCAGGTGCGTCTTACACTAACTGGGAATTATCAGCAGATCGTGCCAATTCATCGCGTCAGGTTTTGATGGAAGCCGGCATTCCCGAGCCAAAAGTTTTCAACGTTCAGGGGAAATCAGATACAGAGCATTTATTTCCGTCCGATCCGCTTGATCCACGCAATAGACGTGTCAGTATTATCTTATTGAATGAAGATTTTTCAAGCCTCCCTCTCCCTCCCGGAATGGCTGAGGCGACGCCGAGCGGTCAACAATCAGAAGATGTCCAGTTTTTGGAAGACCTTTATGACGGACAGATTAACAATGCACCCGCGACGGATAATACGCCCCTTTATAATAAATCCCAAGGAACTGTTGAGTTTCCTTAGGATTTATAAATTCAGTTAAAATAAAAATAATGAAGACGTTTTACTTTTTCTTCTTATCGTCTTTGGTTTTCTCTGACGGAATTTCCGATCTGCTATTTACAACGTGATCGATCAATCCGAATTTCTTGGCTTCTTCGGCGGACATAAAGTTATCACGCTCCATTGCTTTTTCAATGTCTGATAATTTCTGACCTGTATGCTTCACATAGATATCATTCAGATATGTTCTAAGACGTAGAATTTCTCTGGCGTGAATTTCAATATCTGTTGCCTGACCTCTTGCGCCGCCAGATGGTTGGTGAATCATGATGCGTGAGCTGGGAAGTGAATAACGTTGACCTTTCGCACCGGCTGTCAGAAGTAACGATCCCATTGACGCTGCCTGCCCCACACAAACGGTTGAGACATCACATTTGATATATTGCATTGTGTCATACATTGACATACCCGATGTAACAACGCCGCCCGGTGAATTAATATAAAAGGAAATCGGTTTATCAGGATTTTCAGACTCAAGAAATAACAGCTGCGCACAAATTAGCGCTGACACACCATCATGAACTTCTCCTGTTAAAAAGATAATACGTTCTTTTAATAAGCGTGAATAAATGTCAAATGCACGCTCACCACGGTTTGTTTGTTCGATAACAGTTGGAACCAGATAATTTCCGTAGACTTCTAACGGATCGCGTTCACTCATAAATTCTGTCATTTCATTTCCTTTAATTGAATCAGTTTCTATGAAGATAGGAAGATTTCATGCGGCTGTAAAGTTCTTGCTGATAAAAAGGGAACTATCTTTTTATTTAAGTGTATGTAGGGCAAATGAAAATTAAATTGGAGAATAGTAATGAACAGTAAAGTTATATTAGGAGCAATTGTTGCCGTACTTATAGCAGCAGCAGCATTTTGGGCCATTGACGTCGACGTAACAGGCGACGTGGAATTGCCGGAGATTGTGGCGGATGTTGATATGCGCGGTGGTGAAATGCCCAATGTCGACGTTAATACAGTAGATGTAGATGTTTCAACAGAACCAAAAACAATAGAAGTTCCAGATGTTGATGTTGACGTTGACACAACAGAAATGGAAATTCAAGTGCCAGAAATCAGTATCGATAAACCTGAAGAAGACACTTATGCTGAAGAAGACGAT
The DNA here is from genome assembly GCA_963710165.1 of uncultured Alphaproteobacteria bacterium. Taxonomy (GTDB): domain Bacteria; phylum Pseudomonadota; class Alphaproteobacteria; order Micavibrionales; family Micavibrionaceae; genus JACKIP01. Next base: position 74,396 of record CAVPYZ010000005.1, on the reverse strand, counting down.
CTATAAAAATAAAAAATCAATAAATTTAAAGGAGACTTATTATGGCCTTAACAGGTACCTCAGACAGCTTAATCGGAGATTTACTCAAAATCGTTCTAGCCTTTATCCTACCACCACTTGGTGTTTTGATAGAAGTTGGTTTAAGCAAACATTTCTTTATCAATATCTTGCTGACAATCTTGGGATTTATTCCGGGTATTATTCACGCGATATATATTATTGCAACAAGATAGATAAATATTCAAATTTTACAAAAAGCGGCTTTATGCCGCTTTTTTTGTGTATAATACAAAAAAACATGCAGGGATAATGAAACATAAATTTATAGATTTTATTGATCCACAAGACATTCTTCCCGGATATTTAGAAATTAAAGAGACACCGTTTGTCGAAGGGTTTCATCGCGTTGCCTATATGCATCCGGAAAATGACGAGCGATTGTTGAAGATAGTAAAAAGAACGCTCTCAACACATCGAAAGTCATCGCGACAGCATAAGGGGCAGGAACACTACCTTGACCCGAATATAAATGAATATCTGTCATACAAGGATCTCATCAAAAACGGTATTAATGTTGAAAACTGCGCCTATTTTGCAAAACTTATTGGTTGGGTCGAAACAAGTGAAGGCGTGGCCTTAGTTAAGGAACTTCATAAAAGTGATGATGGCAGCACGCCTGAAATGTTGAGGCATATGCTAAAGCCCAAATCACAAAGAAAAATTGACGAATCCAAAAGAGCGCGTATTTTAGAATTGATTGATCAATTTTATGATTTTTGCATCGACCACAGCATTATGAATTTTTCATGGCGCCCTGAAAATATCGGCTTCATTACACAAAACGACGTTTTAAAATTAGTAAGCGTTGATATAAAAACGCAATTGAACAGAGAATTTATCCCTCTTTCTACTTACATTCCCCTCTTTCGCAAACAGAAAGTAAAACGCCGGATAGAGCGATATAGAGAGCATATAAAAAAGAATTTAAATTAAAAAAAAGCCCCGACCAAATCGGGGCTTTAAATTATAATTACTCTTATTTTTTCGCCGCTGCTTTTTTCTTGGCAGCGGGTTTTTTCGTTTCTTTTTTCTCTGCTTTTGGCTTCTCTTCTTTTTTATCGGAAGCCTTTTTCGCAGGAGCTTTCTTCTTGGCTGTTGAAGATTTCTTCGCCGCCTTTGGCGCCTCTTCTTCCTCATCCATGCTCAACTCATCAACAGAGACTTTCTTCTCTTTTACGTCTGCAAGCTCGATAATGTAATCGATTGTCTTTTCTTCGAATAACGGCGCACGAAGGGATTCAAGCGCGTTGCGGTTCTTCGAATAATAATCAAATACCTGCTTTTCCTGACCAGGATATTTCTGGGCTTCGCGGATAACAGCTTGCTGTAATTCAGAATCGGCAACCTGAATATTATTATTACGACCAATATCGGCCAAAATAAGCCCCAGCTTCACACGACGAACAGCAATTTCTTCCAGCTCTTTACTCTCTTCCTTGGACATTTCTTCCGTGGAACCTGTTTGCTGCTTCTCCGCCTCGATTTGACGCATGATCTGCTCGTTTTCCATCTTGATCATGCCTTCCGGCACTTTGAAATCATGCTTTTCGTCTAGAACGTCCAGAATGGATTTCTTCAATTTTAAACGGCTTTGCTGGTCATATTCGTTTTTAAGCTGTTCACGAACAGCCTTACGAAGGGCGTCCAGATCATCAAGACCTAGAGATTTCGCAAATTCTTCATCAATCTTGGTTTCTGACGGCTCACGAATTTCATGAACATTCACACCGAAGATCGCATCTTCACCGGCAAGGTCTTTTGCATGATAATCTTTTGGAAAAGACACTTTCACATCAAGCTTGTCACCGGCCTTAACACCGATTAACTGCTCTTCGAAACCCGGAATGAAGGAATTACTCCCCAGTTCCAGCATATGACCGTGGGCGTGCATACCCGGACGTCTATGGTCATGCTCGTCTTCCGGTTCGGGATCACTTGCAAGGCGACCATGGAAATCCATATTCAGGATGTCACCGTTTTTCGCACCGCGCTTACCTGTAATCGGTGTAGATGATTTTCTGTTAGACGCAATTTTTTCAAGCGCGTCGTCGATTTCCTTATCTTCAACATCGGCAACCGGACGTTCAAGCTTCAATCCTTTCAAGTCCATGACGTCAAATTCAGGCAAGCTTTCAATGGCAATACTATATGTCAGATCTTTGCCTTCAGCATATTCCTTATCAATCTCGATCTTCGGCTGAAGCGCAGGACGGATTTTATTATCATCCAGCAATTTTTTAGTCGATTCCTGAACCGCTTCTTCAATCACTTCCCCTAAAACCGCGCTTCCATGCTTTTGCTTTAGAAGTTTCATCGGTACTTTACCCGGACGAAATCCCGGCATACGAATCTGACCGGAATAGCTTTGTAGCTTTTTATCTACTTTTTCCTCAAGGTCTTTCGCTGGTATTTTAACCTCGTATTCGTAGCTTAAACCGTTATGTTTCTTTTGTGTCGCTTGCATGTTTCTTTTATCCTTAAAATTAGAGATATGACTACAAACCAAAATTTTGTCCCTATTTCAAGGTTTTTTCGCATTTTCTACTTGAAATTTATTTCAATTTCTGTTTTTTATCATGTCTCTGGAATGCGGGTGTGGCGGAATTGGTAGACGCACTGGTTTTAGGTACCAGCGCCGTAAGGCGTGGGGGTTCAAGTCCCTCCACCCGCACCATTCAGAGAAAAGCAACCCATGTGGCGGCTGTAGCTCAGTGGTAGAGCCCTCGGTTGTGATCCGAGTGGTCGCGGGTTCAAGCCCCGTCAGTCGCCCCACTTAACCTTTCAGACACATTCATTCTTATTCGTTTTAAATCGCAAGACTCATCCTTGAGCCTTTATATACCCTATACTTTTCTTTCACATTTATTCAAGAACATTCAAATCTTTTCATTTGCAGGTGCGGGGGTATGGGGGTATATTTGTGGGGTATGTCGAATACCCCCAGATAGAAATACCCCCAATATGAATTTAACCTTCACAGCCTGTAAAAACGCAAAATCTAAAGATAAGCCATATAAGAAATCAGACGGTGGAGGCTTACACCTATATGTCACGCCAAGCGGTGGGAAGTTATGGCGGCTGAAATATCGCTTCATGAATAAAGAGAAACTTCTTTCATTTGGCTCTTTCCCGATTGTGTCTATTAGTGATGCGAGAGCTGCCCGCGATGAAGCCAAGAAATTACTGGCCTCTGGCTTAGACCCTGCCACCGTAAAACAGGAACAAAAACGCGAAGCTGAAATTAAGGCGAATAATACGTTCGAGGCGGTAGCGTATGAATGGCTAGAAAAGCAAAGCCAAAAATGGCAACCAAAGACAACTGATAAAATCAGACGATATTTAGAAAACGATCTATTCCCTACCCTTGGAAGCAGACCTATTGCTGATATTGATCCACCTGAATTATTACACACGCTTAAAAAGATTGAAGATAGAGGCGCATTTTATCAAGCCGGACGCATTAAACAGATATGCGGTCAAATCTTCCGTTACGGCGTTGCAACTGGCAAAAACCCGCGTGATCCCTCTAGAGACTTGGACGGTGCACTTACACCACCTAAAGGCAATCACTATGCCTCAATCAGCTTAAAAGAGCTTCCGGATTTTTTAAAAGCTTTAGAACAGAATAACGCCCGCCTCTTCCCGCAAACGCGCAGAGGCATGAAATTACTTATGCTCACGATGGTCAGAACAAGTGAACTCATTCTTTCTAAATGGGATGAAATTGATTTAGATAAAGGTATTTGGGAAATTCCTGCAGAACGTATGAAAATGGGGCGGCCTCATATTGTGCCTTTAAGCAATCAAGTCATTAAACTTTTCAAAGAGCAGAAAAGAGACACCGCACATATCAACACCCCTTGGATATTTCCAAATCAAGTCAGACCACAAAAACCAATGAGCAATAACACTATTTTGATGGGGATCAAGCGCCTTGGTTATAAAGGACGTATGACAGGACATGGCTTCCGTTCCCTTGCCATGACAACACTCATGGAAGAACTAGGTTATGGCTTTGAAATACCAGACGCACAACTCGCACACGCGAAAGGCAACAATACCCGACGCGCTTATGACCGGACACAATACTTGCCGCAAAGAACAAAGATGATGAATGAGTGGAGCAATTACATTGAAACCCTCACCCTAGGTGGTGAAGTCATTCCTGCAAAATTTGGCAATGCTTAATGCAAATTGTTGAATATGTCGCAGGTAACGGAAAGAGCACATTTGGCGATTGGCTGTCAAAAATTCCTGCCACCCATGCCACGCGTGTTTCAGAGGCTTTATATCGTATGCAACTTGGCAATTTTGGGGATCACAAATCAGTCGGTGATGGCGTGATGGAACGCCGTATCTTTGGCACACCTGCCCTGCGTGTTTATTATGCAATGGATGGTAAAGAACTTGTCATCCTACTGGCAGGCGGCACAAAGAATAAACAGGACAAAGATATAAAAAAAGCGAAAACACTCTGGGAAGAATATAAAAAACCACGCGCCAAGCAATAAAACTTGTACTGGATATAATGATAACATATATGTTAGTATTGAATGATAATGAAGAGTAATGAACGTCTATGAATTATAATGGACTTATAATAAGGATATAATATGGCACTCACACGAGACTTTAAAGACACTATTATTGAACGCGCAAAGACAGACAAAGCTTTTCGCCGCAACATGCTTATGCGTGGTATTTCTCTTTTAATTGCGGGCAATAAAGAAGATGTGCAAGTCGGTAAAGCCTTTATTCGCGATTATATCAACGCCACAATCGGGTTTCCAAATTTGGCAAAGAAAACGCATATTCCAAAGGAAAGCTTAATGCGTATGCTTAGCCCTTCCGGCAATCCCTCTCTTAACAATCTTAATCAGGTCACACATACCTTGCTCGCTAGCGAAGGCGTGAAAGAGCCGGATCACATGAAAGTAAGTGTGAAGGCTTAATATGAATATGGTATGTGATTTTTAAAAGCGTTTACGATATGACCAAATTCAATAAACTATTATCTATGATTTATTGCAGGGGAAAATGAATAATCGCAAAAACACAAGTTATGTAATTGGAACGTCCAATGTTTTTTCTTTAAGTGACGAACAGTTTAAAGAGATTGAAAATAAAGGACGTTGTAAACTTACACCTAAGTTAAAACAAGACATCAACGATACTCTAACTTTTTATGGTACAGAATTATCTGCTTTAAAAAATGCACCCGATAGAGATACAAAGCAAAAAACAATCAACGAAATAAAAAATGCATTAGAAATAATAACAATGTTCTTAAATTCATACAGTGATGCAAACTTGCTGCAATTAAGACTTTCAGTTTTAGATGAATTAGATTCTCTTAAAAACTCATTTTTTAAATCAGAGGGCGATTGGCGAACATATAAAGCACATTTTTATCCCGAGGGCATGACGCCAGAAACTCTTTCTGCAAAATTAGATAATGAACCATTCTTAGATGCTGATAATATCGCCGATGATTTATCCTTACTACTCGGAGGGTTAATTAAGTATGAAAAACAGTTCAACGCTGAAAGAAAAAACGATAAAGGCGGGCGTACTGAAAACCAACCTTTCAACAGTTTATTATTCAGCTTAAATGATATCTATAAAAATTCTAATAAAAAATACGATCAGTTTGGTTCTTTCTGCGTGGAAATTTTTAAATATCTTCCTGAAGATATAAAACCTCATACAAATGCAGAAGCTATAACAAAACAAATAAACAGATATTTAAACGCGAAAAATAGCTAAGGCTTTATTATAATTGGATTAAAAGCCGCACCCCTGACATAACCCTCTCGGATTAAGTTGCAGTTATGTCTTAGAAGTTTGCTAGTAAGCGAAACATGAAATTCTTAATATAATTCACAAACTTAATTAATTGTGAACGAAAGGACGAACATGCATTCGCAAAGCAATCAACAAGAAACGAACATTCAAATTATAGGTGACTACCCCTATTCAATACCAGAAGCAGGCAGCCGGATAGGTTTCAAAACAACCACAATTTACTCATTGATTAAGAAAGGTGAATTAGCCGCAATCAAGCTTGGCAGTCAGACCCGCATTATGGGGCATGAATTACGCCGATATCTTGAGAGCGCCCCCGCATATAAAACGGAGGCGTAAATGAAACATCAAAAACAAAGAAACCCCGCGCGGGGCGAGGCTTCAAATGTCATATACTTAGCGGGTAAAGACAGTTTGAAGAATAGCAAATATTTCCCAAGATATAAAGTACCAATGTTGCCAATCCCTGTTGATGGTTATTTCTCATGGGAGGGGCGCTTATGAGTATCTCTGAATTTAAAGCCGCATTAGATGCCGCAGGGCTATCGACAAAGGCCGCGATAATTGCAGATGGTAGATTGCGACGTTTCTATATTAAAGGTGATAAGAAAGGTAGCTTGAACGGTTGGTATGTACTTCACGCCGAAGAAATTATGGCGGGAGCTTTTGGAAGTTGGAAGCATGGCATAAATGAAACGTGGTGCGCGAAGTCTCAAAACCTAATGACGCCAGAAGAAAGATATAAATTTTCGGAGTCCATAAAAAAGGCAACGCAGGAACGCGAAATGGAAGTAGAAGCTTACAGGCAGAGGGCAAGAGAAAAAGCACTTTATATTTGGAAAGTTTCACCCCCTGCTCCTGCTCAGCATCCTTATCTGGTTACCAAGAGCGTTAAAAGCCATGGCATTAAACTTTATAATAATGCGCTCGTAGTTCCGTTACGTAACGTTTCGGGAGTAATTCAGTCACTTCAATTTATTAACGAAGATGGATCGAAGAACTTTCTTAAAGGTGGGCTTAAAAAAGGCTGTTATTTCGCCATAGGAACGCCACAGAGTCGTCTTTGTGTGTGTGAGGGATATTCCACCGCTGCCAGTATCTATGAGTTTACAGGTGATGCGGTGGCTGTTTCTTTTGATGCTGGCAACCTTCTTAATGTGGCGAAAGTCATGCGCTCTAAATTTCCAGAGATTGAACTGGTGATTTGCGCCGATGATGACAGCGACAATGAAACCAATACCGGAATATTGAAAGCAAGAGAGGCCGCCGCAGCCGTTGGCGCATTGGTGGCCTACCCATGAATAATATAGATACAGGAAATAAGAAAATGGATTTTAACGACCTACACAAAGAACAGGGAGCAGAAGCCCTGCGCGATAAGATTAATGCTGCCGCGCCTGTGGATGATGAAACACGCCTTAAAAAATTGGCGACATTATCCGCTATGGATTATGACCGAGCCCGCAAGCAAGCGGCTGATGATATGGGCGTGAACGTCACAACACTAGATAAGGAAGTGGCAAAGCATAGAAAAGTAACTGAGACACAAATGGATGATAGCGGATTATTTGAAATGATAAAGCCATGGCATGAAGAAATAGATGCCGAGAAGCTTTTAGATGATATACAGGCCTTGGTTAGATATTACATTATTTGTAACACTGAGACTGCCATAGCCACCACTTTATGGATTGCTTTTACATGGTTTGTGGATCAGGTGCAGGTTGCTCCTATTGCCATGATTACCGCGCCCGAAAAGCGTTGTGGTAAATCGCAACTTCTGGATTTTATCAGTCGGTTATCAAGTCGCCCCTTAATGGCTTCCAATATTTCCCCCGCTGCCATATTCAGAGTGATAGAGGCGCACTGCCCTACTTTGCTTATCGATGAGGCCGACACCTTCTTAAAAGAAAATGAGGAAGCAAGGGGGATTATCAACTCTGGTCATACGAGACGTTCCGCGCACGTCATCCGGTTGGTTGGTGACAATCACGAGTCAAAGCAATTCAGCACATGGGGCGCAAAAGCAATTTGCGGCATTGGTAAACAAGCCGATACTTTAATGGATAGATCGGTTGTTTTAGAGCTACGGCGTAAAAAGCCTGATGAAGTTGTGAAGCGATTACGTCATGCAGAGCCATTGCAATTCGAGGTTTTTAAACAGCAACTCGCACGCCTTTCTATTGATGCAGCAGAGGTCATTAAACACTCATTCCCTGCTTTACCAGAGGAATTAAATGACCGCGCACAAGATAACTGGGAGCCTCTATTAGCGATTGCTGATTATGCCGGTGGTCATTGGCCTGAAACTGCCAGACGTGCCGCATTAAAAATATCAGGTGAAGAAGAAGATAGCTTATCCATATCGGTGGAGTTGCTACGTGATATTCAAGAAGCTTACGAATCCAGACATTGGATTAAAACACCCACCGCCGATTTAATTAGTGAGCTTTGCGAAGATGATTTAAAGCCATGGTGTACTTTCAACAAAGGTAAATGGATCACGCCACGTCAGCTTGCCAGAAGATTATCCGAGTATAATATTAAACCAAAGAATCTTTCTATTGGCACAGCACGGCTTAAGGGGTATGAGCGCGAACAGTTTGAAGATGCTTGGCTTAGATATATACCGCCTTCCCCAGACACCCCCTATCTATCCGCTACTCCGCTACTAAATGGAGCAACACCATATCCACAAACCGTTACAATGGGAGCGGATAAAAAGCTACGTAGCGGCAACGAAAATCTATCCGCACCCTTGCAAGCCCCAGAAAATAAAGAAAGTAGCGGAGTAGCGGATAAAACACCCCCCTTTGGAGAAGAAGAAGGCGAGGTATTTTGATGGATACATTTTTAATTATAACTCAACTTTCAAATGCCGGATTAAAACTTGAAGCGGTGAATGGTCAGTTGCATGTCAGGCCTAAAGAATTAATCACCGATAAAATGCGTGCACAAATAAAGCATAACAAGTCCGAGATATTAAACTGGCTTTCGCAAAACATTAAAACCGAATGGATAGAAGATACTTTAGAGCAATCGGCTATCAGTGGAGGAGAACATATAAAAAATGTCTCATGGCGATACTTTTATAACAGTCATTACGATGATTTACACCGCACCTATGCAAACACCTTAGATGATAAAATTATTGTTTCTATGGCTATGGTTAACACGGCGGTGGATTATGTCACCACGACTTATCGAGACTATTACACATGGTCTCACGCAGACTATGAAGCAAGAAAACAGGAAGCCATTGCCATTCTGGTGCGATCAGGACTACCGCAACCCATGACGCTTAGAGAATGTGAAGATTATTTTAAACAAAGGAAAAAACTATTATGAGTAAAAAAACAAAAAAATCACAAAAAGAAGAATATGATTCAAAGTTAATTAAGATAGAAGCCGATAAAGATGAAGAGAGAGCGGAATCTATAGCTAAGTTACACATGCAGCCAAAAATAGACGCAGGTCTTTCTATATTATCTATGGGATCGCCGATAGGTGAAGAGATGGACTTCCAACAATTAATTGATGCACTTGATAAAGATATTCAAGCTTCTAAAAAGACAGATAGAGTTAACGCAGATGCTCTTCTAATTTCCCAAGCTCATACGCTAGATAAGCTATTTAATAAATTTATTCGTAAAACAGTATCATCCGAATATGTGGATCATATGAAGATGTATTCTAACATAGCTTTAAAGGCTCAAAATCAATGTCGAATGACTCTTGGTACATTGGCAGAAATTAAAAATCCTCGCTCATACATTCAAAATAATAAAGCCCAGTATCAGCAGGTAAATAATGGTGACATTCCTTCACACGCGGGCAGAAAATCTAAAAATGAAAACGAACTATTGGAGGATCAATCAAATGAATGGATGGACACCGGAACGCCGGAAGCGACAAGCAGAGTTGATAAAGAACTGGAAACCGTGGGAAAAGAGCACAGGGGCAAAGACTGAGAAAGGCAAGAAAGCTAGCAAGATGAACGCTTTAAAGGATGGCTTACATAACGCAGAGATAAGAGAGGAAAGGAAGAACTTAAGAGAACTTTTACGTGAACATAAGGAGCTTTTAAAGACCATATCATCGCCAAACTAGACTTTCTTTAGCCCACAGACAATAAATGCAGAAACTTTAATTAATGATCCAAGAACCATACATAATGCTGTAAAAATCTTTGTTCTTTTTATAAAGGCCGTTATGTACGGTATTCTCATACCTTTTCAAAATAAGCTGTCTAGCCTCTTCCAAACTTTGCGGATTTTCATTCCATTTATCGCTTGCATGGTTATCAATATCAGGGCATTGGCTAGATATCCTTGGGCAATCATGACAGTATTCATCATCCGCCATGTCTTTTTCTTTTAAATCATCAAGATCACAATCTAATTTATGACAGAAATAGGACTCCTCACATTGGATAGTTTGGCTTAGTACCTGCCAATGCAAAGCCCAAAATTCTTTATCATATTTAACGTGAACCACAGTCCTTTTAAGGCGTGTAGTATAAATATCATTCTTTTTATCAAAAATAATTTTCATACTAATATGCTTATTGTAATAGCGATTGTAATAAAAGAAAAAAGAGAGCTGCTAAGCCCTCCCTTCTTTATCGTCTTCTAATACTTCTTCTGAATTGTTGAAATAGCGTTTCTTTAAATCTTTAATTTTTTCGGTTGTCTGGTATATCACCCATCCATCGGTCGTATCATAACAGCCATATCTTTCATCAAGAATATCTGCCAATGCCGATAATTCCCGAACTGGCTTGATCAAGGCATGAAAAGTTTCATGGCGTTGATACTCCCCCCGCTTAAGTTCTAAAATCTCCATTTCCAATTTTCGCACTTGCTCCCGATAGAGATTACGCTCACCCCAATATTCATTTAAGGTATTTTCAGGGTCAACCGTAAGACTTATGGCCTGCGCTATACTAGACGTAAGACCTAAATCAAGTGACAACTTGAGCAACCCTTCTTGCAGGGTTTCAAGCTTACCTATATTCTCTTTAAGAACAATGCGAGCGGCTTCAACCTCTTTATTGCCTTCATAAGTATTAGGCTTTTCTGTCTCTGATATTTTCGTTACGTTATTTTTAATCATGATATTTTTTCCTTTTTCATATCGGTTAAATACGATTAAGAAAACAAATAAGGGGGTGGATTAAGGGGTGCTTTTAATAATATTAAATAATTTATTGATATTAAACATATACTTAGATACTTAATATGAACCCCGTCAGTGCCCCACTTACCCTTACAAACACATTCAATTAAATTTAGATCTAGTATAGCTTTGCCTAGTTGTAATTAATGAATTAGACAAACTTGTTTGGTGTATGTTTTTTACCATCAAACTTTTTTATGACACGCACCGCGCTCAATACTTGTTTTTTTGCGACGAATTGAGTCGCCCTCTTTCACTTTGATAATTGCGTCTGGGGGGGATATTTTTTCAACCTCCAAAACTTTTAATTCAAAAACATCGCCTGCTTTTATCAAAGTCGCAGTTATTTTTTGTTCGCCTATTTTATCCGGCTTACCACGCGGTTTATTTGGCTCTGCCCACAATGGCTCGTTCCATTTCAAAGTATCGCCAATTTCCGGCTCGGGACATAATTCCCATTTATTTGCGTCTTGTAATTTATCCATTTTTTATATCCTGACAAAAGCTGTTAGCAGAAAACTTATATAGTAAATTCAGTTAAGCACTCACATTTTTTTTAATTAATGAAGTAGTCCTGCAAATTAAAATAATCTCGTGACAAATTTGCGTAATTATTTTAATTACTTATTATATCGCTATCAAAATTGAGGGAAAATTATGGGATTTGGGAATTATAATTCATTTATATTGGCGGCAGCCATAACACTTACGGGGGCGACGGCTGTGACGGCAGACCCTTATTATCGTTACGGTATTAATGATAATCGCACGACGTTCAGCTTTAGTACAGGGCTGCGCGATAATGAGTTTGACTGGAATATTGCTTCCGACCTTGACGGTGTTACAACGCCAAATATTTTATCCGAGCTGACATGGTCGGATATTCGTGTTTTTGAGATCAAGGGCAAGCTTGTTCATATTGTCCCCGCCGATATCGGTATTTTGAGAGGCAATTTACTATTAGAAGCGGAAGCGGTCGGAGGTCGCACAGTTGACGGCGATAATCAGGATTCAGATTATTTCGGGGATGACCGCACGCTGGAATTCTCACGCTCAAATAATAATGCCAATAGAGGATATAGCTATGGCGGTAAAATTGCGGCAGGGTACCAGTTTAACATTGCCGAGGGACGCTCATCACGTTCATCCTTAACCGCTGGGCCCGTTTTTGGCTACGGCTTTCATCGTCAGGAATATGTAATTACCGAGGGGAATCAGACCATTCCCGATACAGGTCGTTTCACAGGACTTGATTCCGAATATACTGCGGACTGGTATGGCCCGTTCGTTGGGTTACAATTAAATTTTTCTTTGGCCCGTCACATGCTTAACTTACGCGGTGAGCATCATATCCTTGATTATGATGCAGAAGCAGAGTGGAATTTACGTCCTGACTTCGCACAAGATCCAAGCTTTACGCATGAGGCCGATGATGCGACCGGTTTAGAAATTCAGGCGGGCTATGCCTTCGCTCTTGATAGCTTTACCGACTTTACGCTCGATTATACCTATCAACAAAGGGAAGCTGAAGACGGGATCGATAAAACTTTCTTTAGTGACGGGACATCAACCTCTATTCATTTAAATGAGGTGAATGATGAGTCACACGGCATTCGATTGGGTATAAGACGTATGTGGTAAATCCATTATGCTATGAAATGAATTTATGCCTTGCTCTGCGGGGCATTTTTTTATTCAGAACCTATAAAATAATTTTGTGCTTTTTATAGACACTCTATATTGCACGTGCTAATGCTTTACAATAATCACATTTAACCCATGCATTTTATGCATAACTAAAGGAGCAATATTAATGTCTGATTTCCCGGTCTCTGCGAAAAACGAAGACGAAATTCTAAAGCTGATTAAAGATCATAATATTACACAGGTTGGTCTGACTTTTACCGATCTGCGTGGTAAACAACAAGTAACTTACCAAAGCTTTGACACACTTGATAAGGCGCTTTTCTCGGAAGGTGTCATGATGGACGGGTCTTCCATATCGGGGTGGAAAGACATTAATGAATCGGATATGCAACTTATTCCGGATAAGGCGCGTCTTTATATCGATCCGTTTACGTCACAACCTACACTTAAAATATTTTGTGATGTCTATGATCCGGTTACAGGTGAAGGGTATAACAGATGTCCGCGTGTTATTGCAAAGAAAGCCGAAGCGCATTTGAAAGATACGGGCATTGCGGATAAAGCATATTTTGGTCCGGAAGCGGAATTCTTTGTGTTTGATAATGTTAAAATTGATGTGGAACAAAATAAAATTGGGCATCACGTGGATAGCCGTGAGGGACCTTATAATTCTGGTCGTGACTATACCGAAGGCAATATGGGGCATCGTCCTAAAATAAAAGGCGGCTATTTTCCTGAAGCGCCGATTGACCAACTGGCTGATCTTCGCGCTGAAATGGTTACAGCGGCAGATGCAATGGGTGTCAGTATGGAAAAGCATCATCACGAAGTTGCGCCGTCACAGTGTGAACTTGGTATGAAATTCGGACCTCTGCGTGAAGCTGCTGATAATCTACAACTTTACAAATATGCGGTTCATAATGTAGCTGATGCCTATGGTATGAGCGCAACGTTTCTTCCCAAACCAATCTATAAAGATAACGGATCGGGCATGCATTGCCATCAGTCCCTTTTTAAAGGGTCTTCTGCGCTTTTTTCAGGAAAAGACGAAGATTATGCAGGGTTATCAGAGACAGCGCTTTATTACATCGGCGGTACAATCAAACATGCACGAGCGTTAAATGCGTTCACAAATCCCTCAACCAATTCATATAAACGTTTGGTTCCGGGATATGAAGCGCCGGTTCTTCTGGCTTATTCTGCCCGTAATCGTTCTGCGGCGTGTCGTATTCCTTCTGTTACTAATCCGAAAGCAAGACGCGTCGAAGTGCGTTTTCCTGATCCAATGGCAAACCCCTATTTGGCGTTTTCCGCGCTTCTTATGGCTGGTCTGGACGGGATTAAAAACAAAATCCACCCAGGTGAGGCCATGGATAAAGATTTGTATGCGCTTCCCCAAAATGAACTGGACGCCATTCCAACCGTTTGTCGTTCGCTAAGAGAGGCTCTTGAGCATCTTGAAGCTGATCATGGGTTCTTAATAGAAGGCGGCGTATTTGATAAAGATATGATTGACGCCTATATCGCACTCAAAATGGAAGAAGTTGAATTATATGAAACCATGCCGCATCCGGTAGAATTTCATATGTATTATTCTTCATAGAAAGAGATTGGCTCTAATGAGGAAACGACTGCTTCAAACGCGCTTTTGTTTTCTGTCCATGCAAAATACCTCGATCCACGTGTGGGTGTCATCATAGTCACGAAGTAATAAGCCTCTTCATTTTTCATGTAAGCAACCCAGATTTCATAGTTTGGGTTGTTTTCTTCTATGCTCACACCTTCATATATATCCAGACGATTAATTTCTGTTAAATTGGGAAATGTTATTTCAACATCATGCGTCAGCTTCTTACCTGGTCTGATTCCAATACTTTCGGCTATATTCTTTTGCACTTCTATTTCATCAGTTATAGAGGTGCCTGTATTATCATATAACACAATTTGAATATTCATAAGACCTTTGGAAGATTGCCTTTGATCTTTCTGACCATCCCTATCGGCATCATCTCCGTAATCATCCAGATTTATCAGTTTAATACTTGGTCTATCAAAATCATTTTGATTTAAATTACCCAAGCTCCAGTTGGCAGGATACTGAAACTCTGCATATCCTGTAACATCATACGTTAGCATATCTTCTTGAAAGCTCTTCGCAAAATTTAAAATCCTAAAAGATTTCGCAACCGTTGACTGAAACTGCTTTTCCTGTTCCCATATAAATAATGGAGACGAGTATTTGAACAGAATAATGCGTTTGCCGTTGATTTGAGCGACAACTCTATCTTTGTAATCTATGCCACCATCATTATACATGACGCCTAAAGCTTCTGCCCGGTTCCAGTTTTTTTCGTCAATCCCTTCAAGAACATATCCATAGTCCAATATATGCTTAAGCAACCAGTTTCTGGCAGAAATATTATGTTCTAACTCGATTGCTTCAATCGTAATTGTACTTTTTGCCGTGTCATTTGGATTACTATAATACTTTGCAACTTCCCCCAAAATATATCCGTCTGTATTAACAGTATTTCTAATGATAAACTCCGGTGCTTCTTCCCATGATTTTGGAACAAATAAACGATACCCTGAATATTCATCATCAGAAGGCTTTTCCTTTTCAAAAAACTGCATTTTTTGAATAATTTCATCTTTTGTGAAATACGGAATGTCAGGCATTTCAACATCAAAACCTGCATAAATATCTTTGCGCGCACCAACAACGTCAGGCTCTTGATCATCACTGCTTTGAGCATATGAGATGGAGGGCACAATCATCAATATGCCAATTAAAAAAGAGAGAATAGCGAAAGTTTTGAATATTTTCATGGTTTCCTGACGGTTTGTTGGTGTTGTTGCTTTACATTAAAACAATGCAGTCTTTATAGTAATGATATAGTTAACATTAATATTATAGACAATGACAAACATTAACGCAAAAATTGAACAAACTTACGGTGCCTCCGATATTGAGGTTTTGGAAGGGTTAGAACCTGTCCGCAAACGTCCGGGCATGTATATCGGCGGTACGGATGAGCGTGCGTTTCATCACTTGGTCAGTGAAATTCTTGATAATTCCATGGATGAAGCTGTTGCGGGTCATGCCAATCGTATCGAAATTCATTTGGGTCAGGATAATGTCATAACGATTACAGATAATGGTCGTGGTATTCCTGTTGACGAACATCCGAAATTTCCGGGAAAATCTGCCTTAGAAGTTATTCTAACCACACTTCACTCCGGCGGTAAATTTTCGAATAAGGCTTATGAGACATCCGGCGGCCTGCATGGTGTGGGTATTTCGGTTGTGAATGCCCTGTCATCAGAAATGAGCATTGAAGTTGCAAGAGATAAACAACTTTATAAACAAAGCTTTTCGCGCGGATTACCAGTTTCCAAACTTGAAAACATCGGAACAGTTTCAAATCGTCGTGGTACAACAGTCACATTCAAGCCCGACACGGAAATATTCAAAGATAAAATCAATTTTCGTCCCAGCTGGCTGTTTCAGATGTCACGTTCCAAAGCATACCTGTTCCGTGGTGTAGAGATACGCTGGTCATGCGACCCTGAACTGATCAAGCCGGAGAGTAAGGTAAAGGAAGAAGCTGTCTTTCACTTCCCAAATGGTCTTCTTGATTTTCTAAATGCCAATTTAAAAGATCGCGCCTGTATAACTGAAAATGCTTTTCATGGCATGATCGACCTGCCTGACAGTAACGGCCGTGTTGAATATGCTGTGACTTGGCCGCAATTTGGCGACGGCTTTATTCATTCCTATTGTAATACTGTTCCTACGCCGCAAGGCGGTTCGCATGAAACGGGATTGCGCGGCGCGCTGACACGTGGGCTGAAATCTTTTGGCGAAATGTCGAATGTCAAAAAGGCATCACAAATTACCGCCGATGATATTATGGGCGGGTCATGCGCCCTGCTCTCCGTTTTTATACGCGAACCTCAATTTCAGGGACAAACCAAAGAGAAGTTGGCAAATCCCGAGGTATCGCGCTGGGTTGATAGTGCGGTTAAGGACTATTTTGATAACTGGCTTTCCAGCAACACGAATGAGGCAAAGGCCCTTCTTGAATATGTGATTGAACGTTCAGATGAACGTTTACGAAAGAAGGAAGAGCGCATCACTGCGCGTAAAGTCGGGTCACGCCGTTCCCGCCTGCCCGGAAAGCTAGCGGATTGCTCGCGCAATAATTCGGATGATACAGAACTCTTTATTGTGGAAGGTGATTCCGCGGGAGGCTCCGCAAAACAGGCGCGTCATCGTCAAACGCAAGCCATTCTTCCGTTGCGTGGTAAAATCCTGAATGTGGTCAGTGCAACGGCTGATAAAATTCGCGCCAATTCAGAAATTCAAGACCTGATTACCGCTATGGGCTGTGGGGCAGGTAAAGATTTTGACCTAAAGAAACTTCGCTATGAACGCATTATCATTATGACCGATGCGGATGTGGACGGAGCGCATATTGCCTCCCTGCTTATCACGTTCTTTTATACAAAAATGCCGGAGATGATCGAAGAAGGTCATCTTTATCTGGCGCAACCACCGCTGTATCGTTTAAGTGTAAAAGGAAAATCAGCCTATGCCAGAGATGACCTTCATAAGGACGAGCTTCTTAAAACAGAGTTTAAAGGTCGGCAAAATGTTGAAGTCGGACGATTTAAAGGTCTGGGCGAAATGATGCCGAAACAGTTAAAAGAAACAACTATGGATCCCAATACCCGCACCCTTATCCGTGTCACAGTTCCAGAGGCGCAGGCTATATTAGATATGACTGCCCTGACAAATGACGAGGATATAGACAATAATGTGTTTGAACCCGTCTTAAAGCCTTCCGGTTCTAAAGAACAGCTGGATGATTTGATAGATCGTCTAATGGGTAAATCCGCAGAGAGCCGCTATCAATTCATCCAGGATAATGCCGAATTTGTCGAAGAGATCGACGTTTAAGGTTTATGCTGCTTTTGTTTTCTGATCTTCGGATGGAATACGTAGCTTTTGACCAGGATAAATTTTATCGGGATCGCTTAACATTGGCTTATTAGCTTCAAAAATTCTTATATACTTATTTGCATCGCCGTAAAACTTCTTCGCAATAGCAGATAGCGTATCACCGGATTCAACAGTATGGAACTGTGATTGTGGCGCGTCTGTTGTGATATCCAAACGTGATTCTACTTGTGATATCCCTTCGATGTTACCTGCTGCAAGAATGGCCTTTTCTGCTTCCTCAATCGAATTGGCTTTACCGCTTAGGATAACTTTCTCACCTTCGATTTGTGCATTTAAGTCATTTATTTCCAGGTTATACTTTTGCACCTGCTTCTTTACCTCATTTGAAGCTTTTTCCGGTTCGTCGGCGAATGCTCCTGCTATTTGACCTATACTCGAGTTTTCCAGTAAACGTGCGCCTGCTTTTTTTACAAAATCAAAAATCATATTTTATTCCTTATGTTAGAAAATATTTGAATAATATCTCTTACTTAGCAAACACAGCCATCAAGGATTAGTTCCATTTTGAAACTTGGCATGATCCCTGCAATGTTTCTGATGAACAATAATTATCAGGGACTAAAATGGAAAATAGTATCTATGTCGCACTTTCCCGTCAGGTTGGCCTTGAGGAGAAAATGGCTGTTACGGCGAATAATATTGCCAATGTAAATACCCCCGGCTATCGCTCTCAAAACATGGTGTTTAACGAGTTTTTGGCAGATCCGCGTGGAATAGAAGCCCCCTTATCACAGGTTCTGGATTACGGGCATTATCAAAACACAGCCCCCGGCGCGTTCAAAACAACCGGTAATCCATTGGATATTGCCATTGAAGGCGATGGTTATTTCGGCGTTCAGTCCCTTGATGGCTTGGCTTATACCCGAAATGGCCAGATGTCATTAAATGTGAACCGTGAACTGGTTAACCCCGCCGGACTCCCAATAACAGATGAAGGCGGTAACCCGATTACCATACCACCAGATGCACAAGACGTTATTATCGCACAAGACGGCACAGTATCCTCTGAAGATGGTGTGATATCAAAGCTGAAACTGGTGACATTCGCAAATTTGCAGGATTTGGAAGCAGAAGGCGATGGTCTTTATCGTACAGCACAGGTCGAACAGCCTTCGGATAATGCCCGCATCATTCAAGGCGCGTATGAGAATTCAAACGTACAAGCGGTTGTGGAGATGACCCGCATGATCAAGACATCACGCGATTTTCAAAGCATTCACACGCTCATGCAAAACGAACATGACAGACAAAGAACAATGATCCAGCGCCTGACGCGTGCCGGATAAATATTTAAGTAAGGAGAAAATAAAATGAGATCACTCGATATTGGTTCTACAGGGATGATGGCACAACAGACAAATGTTGATGTTATCTCCAATAACATCGCAAACATGTCAACAACGGGTTATAAGCGCCAAAATGTTGCGTTTATGGATTTGATTTACCAAAATATACAACGCCCGGGCGCCAGTTCATCAGATGTGGGAACAATCATGCCCTCCGGTATTCAGCTAGGCCTGGGTACGCGTGTTGGTGGTGTTTATAGACAACATCAGCAAGGCGCGCTGGAAATTACGGACAATCCCTTTGATTTGGCGATTACAGGTGACGGCTTCTTCGAAGTCGAGCTTCCGGACGGCGAGCCTGCCTATACCCGCGACGGAACATTTGGCATCAACCAAGATGGTGAGCTCGTCACACAGCAGGGTTATATTGTCGCCCCCTCCATTACTGTTCCAGAAGATGCAACAGATGTTACCGTTAATCAAAGTGGTGAAATTTTTGCCAAAATCGAAGGGCAAGTTGCACTGACCAATCTGGGCCAGCTTCAACTAACCACATTTGTGAACCCCACTGGCCTTGACGCGATTGGTGACAACCTATTTGTAGAATCAGAAGCCTCAGGCTCCCCCACGACTGGTAATCCCGCAGAAGATAATTTTGGTGCTATCCGTCAAGGGGCGCTAGAGAATTCGAACGTTGATGTGGTGGAAGAGATTACCAACCTGATTGAAGCGCAACGTGCCTATGAGATGAATTCAAAAGTGATTTCAACCTCCGACGAAATGCTAGGAACTGTTTCACAGCTTAGATAAGGAATGAATGAGATGGATATTAGACTGATAAAATACATGACCTATGCCCTGCGCTTGAACATGATTTTGTTGATGAGCATTACATTCGGATCATTCAGTATGGCGCAAGTGCAGAAGTCTTTTGCGGCTAATATCAAAACGCTTGCCGTGATTGAACAAGACATGATCTATGCGAAGGATTTATTTGACGGTTTAACATATAAGTCAGATACCGTGATCGGCCCTGCCCCACTGCCCGGTAAAGACATGGTTTTAAATGCCCGCACACTCTTACGTATTGCCGTTGCCCTCGATTTACCATGGAGGCCGGATAACGGCATGGAGCGCATTGTTGTACGTCGCGCCGCTACGGTTATTCCTTCCGACATAATTGAAGCGGCTTTGTTGAAAAGCTTTGAACAAAAAGGTATTAAAGGTCATTTTGAAATTATCTATAGTGACAGCCTGCCTTCCCTTACCCTGCCGCAGAATGAAAGCGCGACGGTTCACGTCGGGTCATTTGACTATGATCCGTCAAACCAGCATTTCAGCGCGGAAATAATTGCCCCGTCTTTGTCCAACCCGATCAAACGTCAATATGTCAGCGGTAAGATCGAGAAGATGATCTCTCTGCCCGTTTTGTCTCGCGCCATTCAAAACGGCCAAATGATCAGCGCCGCAGATATGGAATGGATCGAGCTGCCATCTTATAAAGTGCAACATGATTACATTCTGGATAGCAATTATCTGGTTGGTATGACACCGCGCCGTATGGTTATGGCGGGCGAGCCGCTTAAAAAGAATGACGTGATTGAGCCGCTGATGGTCAAGCGCGGCGAAAGGGTGACTATTGCTTATCAATCCGGCCCGATAGAACTTCTATCTGAAGGAAAAGCTCTACAAAACGGTGCGCGCGGTGATTTAATCCGCGTTGTGAATTATAGCAGCAATCGCACAATTGACGCCGTTATCGAACAAAGCGGCAAAGTGGTTGTGAATTAAAATAGAGGACTGATAATGATGAAACGCAATATGATATTTCTAGCGATCGCAACCTTAAGCCTTAGCGCCTGTGGAGCCGCAGACCGCATCTCGAATATTGGCGAAAGACCCGTTATGGCAGGTATAGAGGACCCGACGCTTCAAAATGGCTACCGCCCCGTCAGCTTGCCAATGCCAACCCCAGAAGTTGCTGTTAAACAGCCAAATTCTTTATGGGCGTCCAATCGCAAGAACTTCTTTAAGGATCAACGCGCGGGTAATATTGGCGATATTCTTACCGTCGTCATTGAAATTGCCGATGAAGCCGAGATGGAAAATGAAACAGAAAGAACACGTAATACAACTGAAACCGCAGGCCTGCCTAATTTCCTAGGACTTGAGTCACAATTGGCAAAAGTATTACCCGAAGCCGTTATACCCGGAAACCTAGTGGATGGAAACGCAGACTCAACCTATACCGGTGAAGGGTCGATTGAGCGTGAAGAAGCCATTGACCTACAACTTGCTGCTCTTGTGACCCAGATTTTACCAAACGGCAATCTGGTTATTCACGGCAAACAGGAAGTTCTGGTCAATTACGAAAAACGTATCATTGCGATAGACGGCGTTATTCGCCCCGAGGATATCAGTATCAACAACACCATTAATGCCAATCAAATCGCCGAAGCCCGCATCGTTTACGGCGGTGAAGGACAGCTAACCGAAGTGCAACAGCCCCGCTATGGCCAACAGCTTTATGATATTATCTTTCCGTTTTAAATAGAGTGAAAATATCCCGTAAAAAAAGGAGACTGAATTTAGTCTCCTTTTTTAATTCTATTGAGATCGAAAGATTTAATCTCTCTGCGTTTTTTCTTTACGCTCGTGACGTTCCTGTGCCTCAAGACTAAGGGTCGCGTTCGGACGTGCTTTAAGGCGCGGGATGGATATTTCGTCGCCTGTTTCTTCGCAGTAGCCATATTCGCCTTCGACAATACGTTGAACGGCTTCATCAATTTTCTTGATTAACTTACGTGTACGATCTTTTGTGCGAAGCTCTAGCGCGTGGTCTGTTTCTTCCGATGCACGGTCAGCCAGATCTGGTTTTTGAAGATTGGTTGCCTGCAACGTATTGGCAATGGTTTCATTCATGCCCTTTAGAAGGTCTTTTTTCCAGTCCAAAAGAAGTTTACGAAAATAAGCCAGCATGACCGGGTTCATGAATTCCCCTTTATCATCTTCCGGATCATAATCGGGGGGGACAATTTCACTATTATTTGATGACATTAATAATATTCCTGTATCGTTTTAAAAATATACCTAAATAAATATTTTCAAGCTATGCTTTTAAGCCGTTTATCTCTTTTTATCAAGAGCTTTTCGCATTTTTGCCAGTTCAACCTGCGCACGCAAATCAATTTCGTCCAACAATGCGGCCAGTTTTGTGTCTGTAACCTTTTCTTTATGCGTCGCCACCATATCGGCAATACCGACCATGTGCGACATTGACACGCCACCGCGCAGCATCGCCATGTGCAAATCATCAAGCTCTTTCAGCACATTATCCGCACGCGCCATCATACGTTTCTTCGCCGCCTTTTGCGTCGGATCCTCAACAGATTGTATCGCAAGCAACGCGTCCACCGCGGTCATAGATTGCGGCGCAGAGGTTGCGCCAGCGCTTTGTGCACTGCCTGCCGACATAAAATCACCAAATCCCCCGTCAGGCGAAGACGGTTTGGAGGTTTTTTTTGTCGAACTGGTACCGGATGTTTGCTTGGGGCCTTGTATTTTCATTGATTATAAAAACTTTATTAATATTAATGCGATGTCTTATCCTATACTTAATCCCTTAGAAAATGGTAAATGTCTTGACCATATAGCCATAGGATTCTTATAACATACTATGAAAGAGATAAAGAAGCGTATCACAATTACAGGCGATCCGGGCAGCGGGAAAAGCACTTTTGCAAAATCTGTTGCCGATTATACAGGATATGAATGTATTACCACGGGTAATATCTTCCGCAAACTGGCAAAGGAACGCGGCGTTTCAATCACAAAATTAAATGAAATGGCAGAGGTTCAAAAAGAGCTGGATGCCAAGGTTGATGATTATCTTGTTTCCCTTAATAATAGCGACCACCCCATCGTGCTGGATTCGCGCATGGCGTGGCACTTTATAAAAGACACCTTTAAAGTACGTCTAACAGTTGACCCCGATGAAGCTGTTCGCCGCATTTACAGCGACGACACAGACGCCGAATTTCGGGAGAAGTTCGCGTCTATGGAGGAAGCAATGGCAGAAGTCGATAAACGCCGCCAAAGCGAAATTCGCCGCTATCAAAAGCTGTATGATGTCAATATTGGTAATGATGCGAATTTTGATCTGGTGATCAATACATCCCATATTACAAAGGAAGAAACGCTGGAAAATTTTAAAGTGGCTTACGCAAAAGCGTGCGCGAAAGATTCTTGACATTTCCTTCCAATAAAGCGATAACAATTTTTCGCACGATGGCGGAGTAGCTCAGCTGGTTAGAGCAGTGGAATCATAATCCATTTGTCGGGGGTTCGAGTTCCTCCTCCGCTACCATAATTTTAAACCCATTATATATTTTTGAAACTGAGATGATAGAGCAAGCGTCTATTACTCAACGATCTCTTTGTATAATAAAAATTTCTTATTCGCCTTAAAATTTAAAGACATTTAATATTTTCTCTTTATAATTTTATTATGTCAGGTTCGCCCCTATTATCTAATCACATAGAACAAGAGTTGAAAGCGATTGAAAAGTCGACTGGATTGCACTGGTTACACTGGGTCATTATTTTGGGATCTTTGGCATTAACTTTTGGCGCGTGGCAATACGCAAAAATGCAGGTGAATGAAAAAATTAAACAACAATTCATAAAAGAAGCCGATCAGGCCGTTGAATTAACGTATGAACGGCTGGTGAAGTATGAAGACGCCCTGTGGGCGGGTGTGGCCGCAATACATTCCCAAAGTCAGGGGATAGATTACGAAGAATGGAAACGTTTTAGCGATACACTACGGATTGATGAGCGTTATCTTGGTATTAACGGCATCGGACTTATTTACTATTTGCACGATGAGCAAAGTAAGCAACGCCTTATTAAAAGCGAGCGTGAAAAACGTCCGAATTTTCGGATATATCCTGAACATGCAGAGTCAGAATACTGGCCTATTACATACATTGAACCTGAAAATATTAATGCCAAAGCGGTTGGGCTTGATATGGCGCATGAGCAGAATCGTTTTAATGCCGCAAAAAGAGCCCGCGATACCGGTAAAGGTCAGATAACAGGCCCCATTACACTGGTACAGGATGATGAAAGCACACCGGGGTTTCTGTTTTATGTGCCGTTCTATGATAAGGAAAAAACAACAATTGGTGAAGTCAGTCCCGAGAATTTTACAGGTCTGGTATACGCCCCGTTTATTGTAAAAAAGTTGATGGAGGGCGCGCTTAATAAAGAGAAACGTCATGTTGGAATACAAATTAAAGATGCCGATACGGTTCTTTATGATGAACATGTAAAAGCAGAACAGGACTATGACCCGAAGCCGCTTTTTAAAAAAGAGTACAAAATAGAAGTTTATGGTCGGATATGGGTTTTTGACATATGGACAACAAAATCATTTAAAGAAACTGTCAATACGGACGAGCCTATAATTATTCTGATTGGTGGCATTATAATAGATGGCCTGATCTTGGCATTCTTTATAATGATGTCACGCTATAATGCCAGAGCTGTGCGGTTTGCCTCAAGAATGACAAAAGGGTATCAGCAGCAAAATAAGGATATGGAAAAATTGATTGAAACCCTGACAGACAGTAATCAGGAGTTGGAGCGTTTTGCATATGTTGCCGCCCATGATATGCAAGAGCCGCTTCGCATGACATCAAATTTCTCCGAATTATTAGAAAAAGAGCATAAAGATCAATTAGACGATCAAGGACAAATGTTTTTGAATTATTGCCGTGAAGGTGCAAAAAGACTGCAATCCATTCTTGATGATTTACTTATATATTCCAAAATAAAAAATGAGAATGATACGCGGGAAGTTTTTAATACAAAAAACATCGTCGAAAATATACTACAGAATTTCGAAGGGCTTATCGAAGACAAGAAAGCCGTAATAGAGATCAATGATTTACCGCAGATCAATGCCAATCCTGTTCGTTTTGGACGCTTGATGCAAAACCTGATTGGTAACGGATTAAAGTATCAAAAAGATGGTAATACCCCAAAAATAATAGTCTCATCAGAAGAGCAATCAGACGCTTATTTATTCATGGTTGAAGATAATGGTATCGGTATTAAACAAAAATATCAGGCGCAAATATTCCAGCCTTTTAAAAGACTTCATAACATATCAGAATATAGTGGTACGGGTATTGGTCTTGCGATATGTTATACAATAGTTGAAAAAATGGGCGGTAAACTTTGGGTCAAATCCGAAGAAAACCAAGGGTCAATATTTCATTTCACAATCCCCAAAGAGGTTAAAGAATGACAAACAATGTCAAATCAGTAAACATTCTGCTTGTAGAAGATAATGCCGCCGATGTGGTTTTAGTGAAACATACATTGAAATCTTTAAATGTGGGAAATAATATTACCGTTGCCAGTGACGGTGAAGAAGCCCTAAAAATACTAGATCAAAATGCAGGTGAAGATGCCCCTGATTTAATTGTTCTTGATCTTAACTTGCCAAAAATCGAGGGGCGTGAGGTTTTAAAAAGAATTAAAAATACAGATCATTTGAAAGATATCCCCGTTATCATTATGTCCGGTTCAGTGGCGAAAAATGACCGGGAAGAAACCTTAGAAATGGATGCAGCTGCATATATTCTAAAACCGCTCAATCTGGAAAAATTGATTGATATCAGCAAAAGCGTTCCTTCCTTTTCTATTCAACTTGTTAAAGAATAAAGTATCTTTTTGACTTTGTATTATCGCTGAGCTTGCTTACCAAAACCTTGAATATACTGGCATCTCTATATGTTTTATTCTATTGTGGGAAAATTCATAGCTAAAGAAAGAGATAAAAATGTCAGACGAAAATAATGTTCCAGAACCCGTTGATGGCAGATTTGTGTTTCAAATCGGACCAAGTATGCGGATTCGTTTTAATGCGGAAGGTTGGGTCGAGGAAATTGGTAAAGGTACGGCTGAAGATAATGAAACTGTTTTAAACGGTGTTCCAGGAACGAAGTTGGATGACTTATATGCTTCCAGATATTACGATCTTTACACACGTGTTGTCTTAATCGATGTTCACGCCGCCAAAGGAACGCAGGATAACAGCCGCGCCTATGGATGTGTTGCATTCAAGGATTTAGATCCGGACTCGCCAATTTACAAGCGCGTCAACACGGCTATTCAGATTGGAAATCATTATTTCAATATGTCGGTTAAACCACTCAGCTAAGCTTACCCCTTAATAACAGCGTCCAGCTCTTTCAGTGTCTGCAATACGGCAGACATATCCGTAAGTTTCACCATATTAGGGCCGTCTGAGGGCGCGCTATCGGGGTCTTGGTGTGTTTCCATGAAAATACCGCCAACACCCACAGCAATAGCTGCGCGCGCCAATACAGGCACCATGGTGCGATCACCACCCGACGATGTTCCCTGCCCGCCCGGTTGCTGGACAGAATGTGTGGCGTCGAAAATAACCGGATAACCCGTTTCCGCCATGGTCGGAAGTGCGCGCATATCGGACACGAGCGTATTATATCCAAAAGACGCGCCGCGTTCGGTCAGAAGAATATTTTCATTGCCGGTTGATGCCACTTTTGCCGCGACATTTTTCATGTCCCACGGTGCCAAAAACTGTCCTTTTTTAATATTGATGACGGCGCCTGTTTTCCCCGCCGCCAGTAATAAATCTGTCTGACGACATAAAAACGCCGGTATTTGTAAAATATCGATTACATCGGCAACGGTTGCACATTGCTCGGCCGTGTGAATATCGGTCAATGTCGGCATGCCGAATTCTTTTTTCAAATCCGCAAAAACAGGGAGAGACTCATCTAATCCCAGTCCTCTTTGTCCGGAAACGCTGGTACGATTTGCCTTATCGAAAGATGATTTATAGATGAAAGGAATATCCAGTTTTTTGGTCAGTTCCATGAGCGCGCCGCACATATCAAAGGCATGATCGCGGCTTTCCATCTGGCACGGCCCGGCAATCAGGGTAAATGGTTTGTCATTGGAAATCTGGATATTTTGAACGGAAACGGTTTTCATCGGTTGTCCTTACTCTGTTTTAGCTCTATTATCAGATAGATGTAACATCATTTATACCTATTTCCAATTCTAATAAAGCAAAAGCAGTTATGAGCAAAATCGAAGATAAAATTGAAGACGTTGAACAAAAAATTAATGAAGCCGATCCCGAAACTGATCGCGAGGCCAAAAAACGTCAGAAATTCATGCCCCTCGTCGGCGCTATTGTTTGCGGCGTGATTTTGTTTGTGTTTTTAGGGCTTGCGATGGGGTGGCTGTAGCTAACTAGAAGTTTAATCTTTTTGTGTTCGCATATATTCCAAACGCTTCTTAATTAAATCAATTTTACATGTTGCATATGCATTTCCCGCACCATTTCCTGATAAATAAATTTCGCGAACGCGGCTACATTCTGCTTCAATATATTGTCTGTATATTTCGTTAGATTGGTTCTGAGATTGATAAAGATCAATTTTATAAATGTGGTGAGGCTGATAATCTCTATCCCATACGCCCGCCTTTCTTAATTTTTCCTTTTCAAAATCAGAAAGTTTTTCTTCGTATTGTTGAAGAACATCATATAAACAATTTGATTTATCTACATTGCTACCCTTCATTTCTTGACATGATAAAAGACTTTCATCAGCGAGTAGCTTGATCGGTATTAGCGCGCATAAAATAAAAGTTAAGAATATTACCTTTTTTATCAAACCAGCCTGCTCTGTTTCATTGCGGCTTCGATGAATGAGACGAATAGCGGATGTGGATCAAATGGTTTGGATTTGAGCTCGGGGTGAAATTGAACGCCGATGAACCACGGATGATCTGGCAATTCGAATGTTTCGGGCAGTTCGCCATCTGGTGACAAACCTGCAAATTGAAAGCCTTTTGCCTCAATCTGGTCTTTATAATTAATGTTAACTTCGTATCTGTGGCGATGACGCTCACTCAACTCATTTGCATCATATATGTCTGCAATCTTTGACCCTTCTATCAAAGTCGCCGGATAAGCGCCAAGTCGCATTGTCCCGCCCAGATCATCGCCGTCTTTGCGTTTTTCCGTACGGTTTTCATGCACCCATTCGGTCATTAGTCCCACAACAGGATCACTCGTTTCACCAAATTCGGTCGAACTTGCGCCCTTAATACCGCATAGGTTTCTTGCCGCCTCAATAACTGCCATTTGCATACCAAGGCAAATTCCGAAGTAAGGAATTTTATTTTCGCGGGCATATTGTACCGCTTTGATTTTACCTTCTGTACCGCGTGCGCCAAAACCGCCGGGAACAAGAATACCGTGAATATTTTTAAGTGCGTCGACAATGTCGTCCTCATGCCCGTCGAATTCGCTGGCATCTATAAACTTCAGCTTAACCTTCATGTTATTGGCGATGCCACCATGGGTTAAGGCCTCATTCAAGGATTTATAACTGTCTGTCAGATTGGTATATTTGCCGACGATTCCGATTGTAACTTCGCCCTCGGGCTCTTTGACACGGCGCACAATTTCCTGCCATTTTGATAGATCGGGTTTTTTACCGCCGTCCATCTTAAATGCCGCCATGACTTGTTCATCCAGACCTTCTGCATGATATGTCAGTGGAACCTCGTAAATGGAAGATGCATCCAATGCGGGAATAACGCGTTTCTCATCCAGATTACAAAATAGCGCGATTTTATCCAGCTCTTCGCGCTCAATCTCCCGATCGGCACGACAGAGCAGAATGTTTGGACGAATGCCTGCACTCATCAATTCCTTGACTGAATGTTGTGTCGGTTTGGTCTTTAATTCGCCTGCTGTTGGAATATAAGGAAGAAGCGTCATGTGAATGAATAATGCACGATCACGCCCGACTTCATTCCCAAACTGGCGGATAGCTTCTAAAAACGGTAATCCTTCGATATCGCCGATTGTGCCGCCTATTTCGCAAATGACAAAATCCGCACTACCGTCTTTTTCACGGATAAAATCTTTAATCTCATTCGTAATATGCGGAATAACTTGAATGGTCGCGCCCAGATAATCACCACGGCGCTCTTTTTGAAGCACGCTTAAATAGATACGACCTGTTGTGACGTTATCTTTCTTTGTCGCGGGGCGGCCTGTAAAACGCTCATAATGCCCTAAATCCAGATCGGTTTCCGCACCGTCATCGGTCACAAAGACTTCACCATGTTGAAACGGGCTCATCGTTCCGGGGTCAACATTTAGATAGGGGTCTAGTTTACAGATACGAACCGAATAACCGCGTGCCTGTAATAACGCGCCCAAAGCGGCGGAGGCGAGGCCTTTTCCTAAAGAGGAAACCACGCCGCCGGTCATAAATATAAATCGTGTCATTTTAGATGTTAATTCCCTATTGGAACGGACGGTTTTTCTTCTGGTACGTCAGGCCTTGCTGTTTCGGAATCGGTTACAGGTGTTTCGATGCCTTCTGCACCATCTTCTGTAGCTGCTACGGCATTACCCTCTATCGTTGCTTCTGCTTCAACAGCATATGTGGAAAGAATGCCGTCCTGATTATTATGTGTTCCCGCCAAAATCGCGAGGGTCAGGCTTGTGATAAAAAAACAGGCCGCAAAGAAGGCTGTCATTTTTGTGAGCGCGCTTGCTGTTCCCTTTGGGGTTGCAAAGCCGCCCATACCGCCACCGCCGCCGCCACTACCGCCGCCAATTCCCAAACCACCACCTTCGGATCGTTGAATAAGAACCAGAACGATAATCGCCAAAGCCAAAATCAGATGTATAACAAGTACGACGTTTTCCATGTATTATCCTAAATATTATGCGGCGCGAATAATTTCAAGGAAATCATCTGCTTTTAAGCTTGCGCCACCAATTAAAGCTCCGTTGACATTCGGAACCGCAAAAATCTCTGATGCGTTACCCGGTTTGACTGACCCGCCGTAAAGGATGCGGAATTTGCCGCCGTCACCGAAACGCTTTTGTAATTTTGCACGAATAAAGGCGTGCATGGCGCGGATATCATCAGTGGAAGCTGTCTTTCCTGTACCAATAGCCCAAACAGGTTCATACGCGATGACTGTATTCTCGGCCGTTGCACAATCAGGGACTGATGCTTCCAGTTGTTTTCCGACAACGTCTTCATGACTGCCCGCGTCACGGTCGGCTTCTGATTTGCCGACACAAATAATTGTTTTTAATTCGCTGTCATGCGCTTTGATTGCTTTATTAGAGACAGTCTCATCGCTTTCATTTTGATATTCACGACGTTCCGAATGTCCCAAAATTACATATTCGCATAATGCTGCGGCGACCATACTGGCTGATATTTCACCGGTATAAGCACCATTATCATGTTCCGAACAATCTTGCGCGCCGACTGCAATCTCTGCTTCTTCGCACTCAAACTGCACCCCTTCCATGTTTATAAAGGGGGGACAGACCAATATATCCGCTTTGGCGCGCAGTTTATCATCAACGCGTTCGGCGATTTCACGGGCAAGCGTCGTGCCTTCACGTGCGCCGCCATTCATTTTCCAGTTTCCTGCAATCAATTTTTTCATGGCAACATATGTAACTCGGCTTTAAAGGAAATGCAATCACCTCTTGCCAGAAGTTTACGATCTATTTATGTTTTCTAAATCAATTAAGGATAAGAAATGCTACAAAAACTAAGTAACGGTGCCAAAGGCGGCATATCAAAATTTGTTCTGGTCGGATTTTTATTTATGGCTGTCGCGGGATTGGTGCTGACCGATGTCGGTGGGTTTTTCCGTGACGGGGTCAGTTCAACCAATGTAGCAGAGGTCGGATCGCAAGATGTTCCCTATCATGAATTTGACCGATTCCTTCGAAATGCCCTGTCCCGCCAGAATATTTCGCCGCAGGACGCTTATCAAACCGGACAAGTGAATCAGCTTCTTGAACGTTATGCACAGGATATTTTATTTGTGCAAGCATCTGAAAATCTTGGCGTGCGCACACCTGACAAGGCTGTTGCCGAAGAACTTCACCGTTTTGTAAAACCCTATTTGAATGACGAGACAACACCGCAACAGGCGCTTGATAATATGTTGAACCAACAAGGGTTAAGCGAAGAAAATCTGGTTGATGCCATTCGTCGCGACCTGACATCCAACATTCTGAAACAAGCTGTTTTAAGCGGAGTCAAAACCGCACCAGAGATTTTGACCAAAGAATTGTTACGTTATGAGAATGAAAAACGCGATATTACTTATGTCACTTTTCCGCACGATAAGATTACTTTAGAAGACACACCGACAGAAGAAGAGCTTCAAAATATTTACGATATCTCACAAGCGCAGTTTCGTATTCCGGAACGTCGCGGCTTTACTATTGCCCTTCTTGATCCGAAAGAAGTTACAAAAGATATTGTCGCCTCTGATGAAGATGTGCGTACATATTACGATAATAACAAAATCCGTTATGAAGTTTCTGCCGGTCAAAAAATCGAACAGGCTATTTTCGACACAGAAGATGCGGCAACTGCTTTTATCTCGGGCCTTGATGATCCGGAAAATTTTAAAGACACCGCGGGTGATAAGTACAGGTCATCTAATATTTATCAGGAAGATACAGCACCCGACGCGTTGAAAGACATTCTTTTTTCCAAAGAAAGTAACCCTGTACGCGGCCCGGCGCAAAGTCCGCTTGGATGGCATGTCATTCGTGATATGGGCGCAGTCGAAGCAACCTATCGCCCGTTTGAAGATGTTCAGGAAACAATTAAAATTGTGCTCGAACGTGACCAGAAACGTGACGTTATGATTGAAGCAATGGAAACAATCAATGACCGTATTGATGATGAAGAACCGCTAGAGGCTCTCGTTACTGATTACAACATGGAAACCCTTTCAGTGCCCCCTATCGATCAATTCGGTATGACCGCTGCAGGTGAACAGGGTCTTGTCTC
The DNA here is from genome assembly GCA_963710165.1 of uncultured Alphaproteobacteria bacterium. Lineage (GTDB taxonomy): Bacteria > Pseudomonadota > Alphaproteobacteria > Micavibrionales > Micavibrionaceae > JACKIP01. Next base: position 42,465 of record CAVPYZ010000005.1, on the reverse strand, counting down.
CTTTGAAGCGGATCAGCCAATTTTAATTGAAACAACCTTTAATATTTACGAAGATGAGCTGTCCGACATGGTAGAGCTTCAGGATGGTCGTCTTGCCATCTTGAAAATTGATCAAGTAACAGAAGAAAGCGTGAAGCCTTTCGCAGATGTTAAAGACCAGATCACACAGCGTATTATTATGGATCGTAAACGTTTGGCGAATCAGGAAAAAACCCAGACTTATCTTCAACAGTTAAAAGACGGTTCGTTAGAGTTTTCAACTTTAGCGCAGGAAAACGGCCTCTCTTTGGAAAAAAAATCTGCCGTGAAACGCGGCTTTGACGAAGCCGAAATCGATGCCCCGACGGATATACCTTTCGATGTCAGAGCACGTATCTTTCTGGCAGAACCCGACAGCTATATTCTCGCAAGTACGCCGGAAGGAATTATGATAGCCAAAAGCGACAACCAGCGCCTTGACGATGTAGAGATTACAGAGGAAACAGAGGGGCTGGCACGGCGTATTGCGATTATTGAAACGCTCTCCACTTATTACAATCATCTGGCTGAGGAAACACCTGTGCAGGTTAATCAAAGACTGCTCGAGCAACTTTACGGTCAACCGCAAGGATAAAGATTTAAGTTATTCAGGCCTTATGTAAGCTGTGATATCCACTTGTGGATATTTATCCTTGATTAATGTGCCGGCATGAACCAGTTGAATGTTCTTCTGCGCCAATGTTGGCAACCATTCTTTCAACGCAATGTAGGTCGCTTCTTTAGGATGACCAATAGCAATGGCAACACCGCTTTCAACCGCCTGACGTTCCAGATTTTGCAGGGCCTCACGCGCATATTCGATCGTTTCTTCATGATCCAAAAACACATCGCGCACCAGATATGGTACATCACCACTTTCAGCGGCTTCGGCAGCAATAGAATCGTGAATGGTCTTTGAGTCGATAAAATAGAGATTTTCAGATTTTAGCGCCTGCATCACCAGATTCATCTTGGTTCTATCACGTGTCAGACGGCTGCCCATATGGTTATTCACCCCTGCAAAACCGTCAAAAGACGACAAATTTGCATAGAATTCGTCCATAAATTCGGTCTGTGTCGTATTGGTACGCAACAGCCCCGGTGTGTTTTCCATCTTGCCACCCAGCGCCTGCATCGGCATATGGAGCATTAAATGATGTTGATTTTGCCGCGCATAATCAGCCTGCGCTTGTAAATCCTCCGCATAGGGCAGATAAGACAGAGTCAAAGGCCCCGCCAGTTCAGCCATTTTACGGCTCCATTTACGGCTGATGCCCATATCGTCAATAATGATCGCAACTTTAACAGGTGTATCGGACAGCCTTTCTATCGGTTGATCCGGCACGACTCTTATAACGTTAATACCCGCGGATGTTGGCTGTTCAGTAATATCTGTAAAGAGTGAAAACTCGTTCTCAAATATATCAACGTAATCTTCAACCTGATTTTGTTGTGACGGTGATGGATAAGTTTGGAATGCTTCGGCGCGTTCACGTACGCTTTGCCTGACCTGAGTATTTTTTTCTTGCGTCACACGCGTTTTTTCAATAACCGGGTCACCAACATTATTATCCTCCTCCGTTTTAGGAGATAACAGGCTCATTGCCAGTCCCGCGACCAGCAAGGCACAAAAAATATAAAGAGGAAGATGAAGCGAGGCTTGCTTTTTCTGCATAAAATCAGGATAAGTGAGAGGACGTGCAACCGCAAACCAAATTTTTCTAATTTTACATGAAACAAATTCTTACTAAATTAAAACAGAGAGAAAATCTCAGTCCCGAAGACATTCAGCAAAGTCTGGAAGCCATCTTGAAAACAGATGTTCCGCACGAAATAATCGGCGCGTTTTTAATGGGACTGTCCCAAAAAGGTGAAAGCGCCACCGAAATTGCTGCCGCCGCCAAATATTTGCGTGATCATGCCAAGATGTTAAACGCCCCTGATGACGCTGTTGATTGTTGTGGAACAGGCGGCGATGTTAGCGGCACGTACAATATATCAACCGCGGTTGCTCTTATTTGCGCCGCCTGTGGCGTTCCTATGGCAAAACATGGTAACCGCGCCGCCAGCTCGAAATCAGGCGCGGCAGACGTTCTAGAAGCCTTGGGTGTTAATATTGAAGCCCCGCCGAATGTTCTGGAAGACGCCCTACAAAAGTTCAATTTTGCTTTCCTGATGGCGCCGAAACATCATCAGGTTTTAAAGCCAGTTGTTCCCATCCGTAAAAACCTTGGCATTCCGACAATTTTTAACCTGCTCGGCCCGCTCGCCAATCCGGCAGGAACAAAGGTTCAGTTAATTGGTGTGTATGATAAAAAATGGTGTCGTCCTATGGCGGAAGCTTTGAAGATTCTAGGAACAAAACGCGCCTGGATAGTTCACGGACGTGACGGATTGGACGAGATAACCCTAACAACCGAAACAGATGTTATTTCACTTAATGACGACGGAACGATCGAAGAATTTGTTCTGTCTCCACCGGAACACGGTCTGGAATATTGTCAGGCTGCAGATTTAAAAGGAGGCGATGCACAGGAAAATGCACGCGCGCTAAGTGATTTGATTGATGGTAAAGCTTCAGCTTACAGAGATATTGCCCTTTTAAATACTGCCGCCGTTTTGGTTCTTCATGGGTCATGTGACACGTTGCGAAGCGGTATTAAAATCGCCGCGCAGGCTATTGATTTAAAACAGGTTCGTAATAATTTTCAGCTTTATAAAGAATATGTAGGGGGTGCACATGCCTGATGTTTTGACCCGTATTTGTAATGATAAGAGAAATCACATTGCCGCGCAGAAAAAGAAAGTTTCCGTGGCGGATTTGGAAGAGCAGATCAAAGCAACCGCCACGACGTGTGGCTTTATAAAGGCTTTACGCGATACACATCGTAATAATCGTGTCGCACTTATTGCCGAGATTAAAAAAGCGTCCCCCAGTAAAGGGATTATTTGTGAGGATTTTGATGCTGTTGAAATTGCTAAAATCTATCAAAAAGCGGGCGCAAGTTGTTTATCTGTCCTGACCGACGAACCCTATTTTCAGGGCAGCGACCACTATTTCAAAAATGTTCGCGCACATATTTCCCTTCCGCTTATACGCAAGGATTTTATGATTGACCCCTATCAAATATACGAATCACGCGCGATGGGTGCGGATTGCGTTTTATTAATTATGGCGGCGCTTGATAATGCGGAGGCCAAAGATTTATACACGCTCTCATCCGCGCTTGGCATGGATGTTCTGGTTGAGGTTCACGATAAGGAGGAATTAAACCGCGCCCTGCTCCTCTCTCCTGAAATGGTAGGGGTGAATAGCCGAAATCTCAAAACGCTCGAAGTTGATATTCAAAATGCGCATGAAATGATTCGCGAAATGCCGTCAGATATTTTGAAGATTGCAGAAAGCGGCATTAAAAATTATGATGATGTTCAATCGCTGTTAGACATAGGCGCGCAGGGCTTCCTTGTTGGCGAAAGTCTGATGCGACAGGATAATATTTACGCCGCAACGCAAACTCTTTTGGGGAATGATTTCGGGAACGAATTGACACAAAACAAGAACTTATGTAGAACATAAAGAGTAAATTCGTTTTATCCCAGACCAAAGGAGATTATATTATGCTCACGAAAAAACAACGCGATCTGTTGCTCTATATCAATGAACGCATGCGCACAGGTGAGATTGCGCCCTCCTTTGATGAAATGAAAGATGCGCTTGATCTCAAATCAAAGTCAGGTATTCACAGATTGATATCAGGACTTGTCGAACGTGGTTATTTGGAGCGTTTACCAAACCGCGCACGTGCCCTTCAAGTGATCAAACTCCCTGATATGGGTGACACATATCCGCCTGAAACAGTTGAAACGCCTATCTCCATGCCGGATATGGCATTGATCGTTCAGGTTCCGATGCTTGGCAAAATTGCCGCCGGTACACCGATTGAAGCAATCCGTAGCGAAGAAGATCAACTGGATTTACCAGCAAATATGGTGGGTAGCGGCGAACATTACGCCTTGAAAATTGAAGGTGATTCAATGATCAAAGCGGGTATTCATAACGGCGATACGGTTGTGATCAAACGTTGCGACGTGGTTAATAACGGTGAAATTGCCGTTGCGCTGGTTGATGACGCCGAAGTGACCCTTAAGCGCTATTATAAAGAACAGGAAATGATTATATTGCGCCCTGAAAATGATGATTATCAAGATCAGGAATTATCGGCTGAACGGGTGCAGGTTCAAGGGAAGCTTGTTAGTTTGGTGCGTAATTATTAAGTCGATTTTACTGCGTCCAATACCGTTCGCCGCGTAGGTCGGAGACAGTTTTCATATGATATGCTCCTTCTTGAAATTTTATTTCAGTGGCTCCGTTCTTTATCTTCTGCCCTCGATCTAATTTTATTTCAGCTCTACATGAATAAGGGGCATAGCGGTCAGTGATTATCATATCCGCCCATAAACAATCATTTTTTAGAGCGTAGTCATTATATGATAGCGCAATTTTGATATTATCAAGTGACATACGGCATCCGTTATGATCACAATGACCTTTATGATGTTCGGACAACTTTTTCACCTGATCATTTTCAATTCCCAAACGTCGCGTCCAATTCTCGCGGACGTATCTCTCTTTTTTCTTATTGGAGACATAGAATGTTTTTTCGGTGTGATCATAATATCCGATAAGATTATTTCGTTCCGAAATAAGCAATATGTCAGAAGGCGGTATCAGCACTATGTGGATCATCACAATAAGAAGTCCTAAGGCGCCAATTAATCTGATAAAGGCCGGACCGATAATTACGAAAAGGGCACATAGAGTCAGGCTGATAAAATGCTGATATGACAGCGCCGGAATTTTTATAACGGCACCGTCCAGATTGGCAACATAATGAGCAATCATTAAAACCCACTCGATCCCCCTTCCCATTAGATTAATCGGAATATCGGCAAGACCGAACGGCATTAATACATAGGATAAAACGGCCGCGGGCATAACGATCATACCGACAACAGGCATTGCCAGAATATTTGCCAATGTGCTGTACAAGCTCCACGCTTGGAAATGATAAATACCAAATAGTGCCGTTGAGGTTCCTGCAATAATTGTCGTTACGGCTATGCCCAGAATATATAAGGCAACTTTTCTGATCACCCCCGCCTCGCGGTAAAGCCCTTGTAATTGCGGCCTGAAATAATCATAAAAAGCCACCAACCCCGTCACCGCCGCGAATGACATTTGAAAACTGGCAGATACAAGTGCTTCGGGATAGCTTATCAAAATGATGAGGGCAGCGAGTGCCACCATCCTCAACGAAAAGGGTGAACGATCAATCATAATCGCGAATAAGGCAATGCCCGTCATCATCATTGCGCGCTGTGTCGGAACACTGGCACCGACCAGAAACATATAGACAAATGCGCCGATGAGCGCCGCGCCCGCCGCCCATTTTTTGATCGGATAATTCAGGGCAATAGACGGAATAGAAGCAAGCCCCAATCGTATAAAGAAAAAGACAAAGCCCGCAACCAGCCCAACGTGCAATCCAGAAATCGCCAGTAAATGCGCAAGTCCCGAATCGCGCATTGCTTGCAGATCATCTTGAGCAATTGAGCTTTTTTCCCCTGTCATGAAGGTGATCGAAACGCCTTGCATCGTAACTGGCAGAACATCTTTGATATAGGCAATAACGTTCAGGCGCATATCTTCCCAAAAGTCTGAAAAGCTGCCTTCTGTCGCGCTTTCGATAATTTTGGGTGTATAATATGCAAATCCGACGGCGCCCAGTTTTTTAAAGTATGATTGACGTTGAAAATCAAAGGCCTCTGGCGCGACAGGCCCAGATGGCGGATTGAGAGACGCCAGAAATTTTACACGATCCCCCGGTTTATAATCCTGTTCTCCGCGCACTTTCACACGTATTGAAAAGGGCGTTTTATCTGTTTCCAGTTCTTCGATATATAAGGAGCCTAGTAATAGCCGTTTTGTATTTTTGGTCGGCATAATATCAACTTCTAAAACGCGTCCCTCGACATTCGCAAATTTAAGTTCTTTTTGAAGCATCGGCGTATGCACGGATATAGCGCGGTCTTGCGCCAGAAACAAACCGCTGACAATCATGGCAATGATATATCCTAAAATAAGAACATATCTGCGATTGGGATTAATCACGTAAAGCTGAATAGAAATAATGAGGAATGCCAACGCGCCGCACCACGCCATGAATATTGATGACGGTTTCGGCTCAAAATTTAAAAGGAAATAGACCGCAATTCCTATTCCCAACAATACTGGTGCGTAGAGAAGCGCATGTTCCTGACGGAAATAAAACCACTTCGCGATGAACTTTGCACGCGCTCTATGATCATCATAAAAAGCATCTAAGAACGGATTTTGTCTTGTTATGTCAGAGAACATCTTTATTTCTATTGTAATTCCCTATATTAAAGAGGAATTCGCAACAGAAATAAATAGTAAGAATGATTATGAGCATCGTAACACGCTTCCCCCCTTCCCCGACCGGTTTTATGCATGTGGGAAATGCCCGCACCGCCTATTTTAACTGGTTATATGCCAAACATCATGGCGGGAAATTTGTGGTACGTATCGAAGATACAGATCGTGCGCGGTATAAGGAAGAATATGTTGATGCCATTTTAAACGCTCTCGATTGGATGGGGCTTGATCATGACGGGGAGGTTATTTCCCAGTTTTCCATGCAGGAACGACACACAGCGGTTGTTCAAGAAATGCTGGATAAAGGACAAGCATATTATTGTTATTGCTCCCCGGAAGAACTGGACGAGATGCGCATTAAAGCAAAAGAAGACGGCCGACCAACTTTTTATGATCGGCGCTGGCGAGACCGCGATGCATCTGATGCACCAGAGGGAATCAAGCCAGTTGTGCGCATAAAAGCTCCGTTAGAGGGTAAAATGACGGTTCATGACGAAGTTCAAGGTGATGTCACCGTTGCGGCGGAACAACTGGATGATTTTATCATCCTACGCAGTGACGGCGTTCCGACTTACATGTTGGCAGTTGTTGTGGATGATCATGATATGGGAATTACACACGTTATACGCGGTGATGATCATTTGAATAATGTTTTTCGTCAGAATGTCATTTACACCGCTATGGGGTGGGAGCAACCCATTTACGCGCACCTTCCACTTATTCTCGGGCCGGACGGTGCAAAACTATCCAAACGCCATGGCGCGGCCAGTGTTGAGGAATTCCGTGACATGGGATACTTACCGGAGGCCTTAAAGAATTATTTGCTCCGTCTTGGTTGGAGTCACGGAGATGACGAGATTATTTCCGATGAACAGGCGATTAAATGGTTTGATTTGAAAGATATTAACAAATCCGCCGGGCGCTTTGATTATCAGAAACTTGAAAGTGTGAATGATCATTATTTGAATGAGTATAGAGCCGAGCAGTTGATTACGTTAATGATTCCTGTCTTTAAAAAAGAGTATGGCATTGATTTATCAAAAACCGCACAAGAATGGATTGCGGAAGGTATAGACGAGCTGAAAGAACGCGCGAAAACGATTCCTGCTCTTACAAAAGAAGCGTTATTCTATGCCCGCACACCTACATATGATCTGGACGATAAGCCAAAGAAGATGCTGGAAGACGGTCAAGACATATTGGGTGTTCTGGCAAAAGAGCTAGAGGCTTTATCTGAGTTTAACAGCGACGCGGTAAAAGCGATTTGTATGAAAGTTGCCGATGATCATGCCGATGGCAAGCTGGGTAAAGTCGGTATGCCGCTGCGTGTTGCGTTAACGGGTACAACATCATCACCCACAATCTTTAATGTTGCGGCAATCATTGGTAAGGCCGAAACATTGGCAAGAATAAACAACGCGTTATCCTAAAAAAAACTGTATGAGATAGATTATTTTATTTCTCGACAACTCGGTTACGTCCTGTTTCTTTTGCTTCGTAAAGGGCCTGGTCTGCACGCAAATATAGATCATCTGAAGTTGAGTCTTTGAACTTATCGAATGTGGTCAAACCAAAGCTTGCTTTCATAAATAATTCTTTTTGTTCGCCTTCATGTTCAAAGTTCATTGGATAGCTCTCAACTGTTGAACGTAGTTTTTCCGCGACCTTCGATGCTTCTTCTTTACTCGTTTGCGGTAAAAGAACGATAAATTCTTCCCCGCCAATACGCCCTAGTACGTCTTCTTTTCTTAGAGCCTTTTCGATTAAATTCGAAAAATGCTTTAAAGCATCATCGCCGACTTGATGACCATATGTATCATTAACTTTTTTGAAATGGTCAATGTCGCAAATCAGCAGTGAAAAATCATGTTCATATCGGGTCGAACGACTCATCTCTTTATCGATCACTTCGAATATACTTCTGCGGTTCAGCGTTCCCGTTAAAAAATCAATTGCGGCAATTTCTTCGATTTTTTCTGCATATCTTTTTATCCGGAATATAAGGGGTCTGAAAATAATAAAGGCTTCAAGAATAATAACAATCAGGATAGCCAATATGGAGAATTCTTGAATGCGAACCAGCCTTTGTATTTTTTGGTCTGCCGTTTTTTCATAGGCTTTAACAGCGATATCAAGATTTTTCAGAAGATCCCCCTGCGCCATGGTCAGCGCTTTTTTGAAAACCTGACTTTCTTTGGTTAACTCGCCTTCCGTATCAGCAAGAATAATGCGGGTATATTTGATATATTGCTGAACGCTTTGATCAAGATTATACGGTTCACGGTAATAGATATCTCGCAGAACGTCTGGCATTTCGCCTTTTAATTGCATATCTGTATCGCCTTGCGTCAGTGCAACATGGGCTTTTTCAAACAGATTAACGCTTTCGAGCAATTTATTTTGGGCATTGGCATTATTCCCGTCTATTCCCTGCATCATGTAAAGGGCAATGCGCTGTGACAACATACGCTGGCGACCGGCAATGTTAATGGTGCGTGCGGACTCTTCCTGTTCGGCGATAACATATTTCACAACCAAATGCGCCCCGCCCGACATACCCGCGATAAGGGAGAGGGCAACAACATATGCCAAAGTCAGAAAGCTAATCGGTTTTTTTTCTAAAAAATGCTTAGGAATCATAGGAGTATTTAATTTATTATCTGTCTCTCATAAATATCATGTCTTTATTAAGAGAAAGATAATCCATCGCATTTTAAATCTTTGATTATGATTGAATAATACTCAACATTACTGCACTGCAAAATATTTAGCTGTCTTGGCATTGATCTAAAAGACGTTTCACTCTATTTTTAAAGGGTTATTTAATATTTCGGTCGTATCATTTCCGAATAATTTCTAAATCCCGAACCAGAGGACCCTCCATGTCAGAGACTGAAAAAACCTTTACCCTAACCAATGATCAAACAGGCGAAAGCGTTAAACTGCCGGTGCGCGATGGCACAGTCGGCCCCAGCGTTGTTGATGTCAGAAAGCTATATGCCGAGACAGGTCATTTTACATTTGACCCAAGCTTTACAGCAACCGGAAGTTGCAAATCACGTATTACCTACATTGACGGCGAAGAAGGTATTTTGATGCATCGTGGTTACAGCATTGAACAGCTAGTTGAAAATAGTAATTTTACCGAAGTTGCCTACCTTCTTTTGAATGGTAACCTGCCTGACAAAACCCAATATGAAGATTTCCGCCATAATATCACCTATCACACAATGGTTCATGAGCAGGTTCATAACTTCTTCCGCGGGTTTCGTCGTGATGCACACCCGATGGCGATTATGTGCGGCGCGGTTGGCGGTTTATCTGCATTCTATCATGACTCGCTTGATATTTGGGATGAGCGTCAAAGGGAGATTTCGGCGCATCGTTTGATTGCAAAAATGGGAACACTCTCTGCTATGTGTCACAAATATTCGGTGGGGCAACCTTTTGTGTATCCTGATAACTCGCTCGATTATGCATCGAACTTTTTGAAAATGTGTTTCGCTGTTCCGGCAGAACCGTATGAAGTAAACCCGATTTTGGCACGCGCCATGGATAAGATTTTTATTCTGCATATGGATCATGAGCAAAATGCCTCAACCTCGACTGTGCGTCTGGCGGGATCATCACAAGCCAATCCGTTTGCTTGTATTGCGTCCGGTATCGCCTGTCTTTGGGGTCCGTCACATGGGGGTGCGAATCAGGCTGTTTTGGAAATGCTTGCAGAAATTGGTAATAAAAAACGTATTCCTGAATTTTTGGAACGCGCCAAAGATAAAGATGATCCGTTCCGTTTGATGGGCTTTGGTCACCGCGTTTATAAAAATCATGACCCACGCGCCACTGTTCTTAAAAAATACGCTGATGAAGTTCTGGAAGAGCTGGGCATTGAAGATGAACAGCTCGAACTCGCCATGGAACTGGAACGCATTGCATTGGAAGACGATTATTTCAAAGACCGTAAGCTGTTTCCGAATGTCGATTTCTATTCAGGCATAATCCTAAAAGCCATGGGCTTCCCAACGTCTATGTTTACGGTTCTGTTTGCCCTTGCGCGGACAGTTGGCTGGGTCTCACAATGGAAAGAGATGATTGAAGAACCGGCGCTTCGTATTGGTCGCCCTCGTCAGCTTTACGTTGGGTCCGCGCCGCGTGATTATCTGCCGATGGATAAACGTTAAGCTTTTACATTTTGGATTAAAAAATCTGCACAAACATCAGAGGGGCTGGCATTATCAGCCCCTTTTATTTGTTCTCTCACTTTTTTAAACGCGTCCATCTGACCCGTTTTGACCTCCTCATTACGAACCATATTTAAAATAGCCTCGGAGATATTATCAGCAGTTGCATCATTTTGTATAAATTCCGGAATGACGCCCTCTTGCAACAAAATATTACTCAAATGCGCATGCTCCGTTTTAATCAGTCGCTTTCCGATTTGGTAAGTCAAGGGGCTAACCTTATAGGCAATAACATGTGGCACACCAAGAACTGACAGCTCTAGCCCGACAGTTCCTGAGGTTGCAATCGCATAATCGCACGATTTCATCGCTTGATACTTTGCCTCGCTATCTTCAATCACCATGACGGGACGATTGATTTGATAAGCTTCAAAATACGATTTCACACTCTCAACCAGATGGGGCAATGTCGGACAAATGACGAAGGCATCGGGAAATTTGGAAAGAATTTTCTGTAATGCTTCTAGAAATATGGGCGCCATTCGATGTATTTCACCTTCACGACTACCTAGCAAAACACCAATATGCGGACAGAAGTTTTCTAATTTATGCTCGGCTTTAAATGCCTCTGCATCAACGTCTTTTAGGTTGTGGCTCATCGGGTGCCCTACAAATTTGGCTTGCATGCCCTCTTTTTCGAAATAAGGCGGTTCAAAGGGTAATAGACACAAAATTGCGTCATATAATTTGGCAATTTTTTCCGCGCGTTTTGGACGCCATGCCCACACAGTTGGGGCGACGTAGTGAACTTTAAACGGAATATCTATACTCTTTTTTTGCAACCCTTTTGCAACGCGGAATGAAAAATCCGGCGCATCAATGGTAACAAAGATATCCGGCTGGAAGTTTTCAATATATGCAACCACCTCATTAATACGCTTTAACAAATGCGGTACTTTCGGCAAAATCTCTGCAATGCCCATCAAGGATAATTCCTGCATGGGAAAAAGACTGTTCAACCCCTGACTATCCATACGTGCGCCGCCGATTCCTGCGAATTCAATATCTTTATCCGGATATTTTTTCTTTAAGGATGTCATCAGTCCCGCGCCGAGAATATCGCCGGATTCTTCCCCTGCAATTAAAAAGATTTTCATGAAGTGAGTTTAACAACTTGACGACTCCTTCGCACCTGTTTTAATGGCACCATCATGAGTATAAATGCGACCTCCAAATCAAAGACAGCCGATTCACACGTCAATTTAACAGATCCTGTTGCCATTTCGCGTGCGATGCAGGTTTTGTGGGAAAAAGGCGCGCCGCTTATTTCCGAGATTAATAATCTGTTATCGGAACGCTTTAATGATAGTGAGAATAAACCGCTCGACCCACTTAACCTGCGTTCGGCTTGGGCGGAGTATATAAATTATGCGCTCGCACGACCTGAAAAAGTGATGGTGCGCCAGTTCCTCTGGTGGAACGGTTGTGTGTCCCTCTGGCAAAATTACGCCCTGAAAACATTGGGAAATCAAAATATCGAAGATATTATCGTCATGCCTGAAAAGGGGGATCGACGCTTCAGCGCGGAAGAATGGCAGAGTCATCCTTTATTCAATTATTTTAAACAGGTTTATTTACTGACCGGGCGCCACATTCTGGAGTCGCTGAATGATTTTGATCTGGATAAGGAAACACGCGAACGACTGGATTTTACATTACGTCAGTATATTAGCGCGCTTTCCCCGACAAATTTTATCTTCAGTAATCCAGAGGTTTTACGCGAAACAATCGCCACCAGTGGACAAAATCTAATTAATGGTCTCGAAAACTTACTCGCCGATCTGGAGCGCGGGCACGGTGAATTACGTATTAGCATGACCGATTACAAGGCGTTTGAAATTGGTAAAAATATTGCTGCCACAGAAGGCAGCGTCGTGTTTCGGAACGAGATTATGGAGCTTATTCAATATAAGCCTGTAACTGAAAACGTTTTTAAAGAACCACTTTTGATCCTCCCCCCGTGGATCAATCGTTACTATATTCTGGACCTGAATAAAGAAAAATCCTTTGTGAAATGGTTGGTAGATCAGGGACATACCGTTTTTATGGTGTCGTGGGTCAATCCCGATACAAAGTTGGGTCATTTGGACTTTCCTGACTATATTGAAAAGGGGTTTCTTGGCGCATTAGATCAGATCGAAAAAATTACGAAAGCCCCTCAAACCAATGTAATTGGCTATTGCATCGGCGGCACGATGCTGAGTATGGGTTTGTCTTATCTGAAATCCATTGGTCAGGAAAAGCGTATTAAAACAACGACGTTTTTAACGACAATGCTGGATTTTGAAGATGCAGGCGAGTTGAAACTGTTCACGACGCCGTCACAAATTGAATTGATTGAGTACCAAATGGAAAAAGCGGGAAATATTCTCCCCGCCGAGACATTAAAAGCGACGTTTTCGATGCTGCGCGCCAATGATCTGATCTGGAGTTTTGTGATTAATAACTATCTGATCGGAAAATCGCCTTTTCCATTTGATCTACTTTACTGGAATGACGATTCGACCAATCTTCCCGCCAAAATGCACAGCTATTATTTACGCCATATGTATTTGGAAAATAAGCTGAAAGAACCGAAGGGCCTGAGCTATAAGGGCAAAGATATTGATCTATCGACCATTAAATATCCGACATATTTTTTATCTTGCCGTGAAGACCATATCGCCCCGTGGCGTGCCACTTATAAAAGTATGAAATTACTGGATGGCGATCGTCGTTTTGTATTATCCGGTTCCGGTCATATTGCGGGGGTTGTAAACCCACCGAGCAAGAATAAGTATGGATATTGGACATCTGATAAAAAACCTCTCAAACCCGATACATGGATTAATCAGGCAGAAGCGCATGAGGGGTCATGGTGGCTGGACTGGCAAAAATGGATTGAGGGACATTCCAAAGAAAAAGTGACCGCAAGGAAAATTAAAGACGAAATTTGTCCCGCGCCCGGAACATATATCAAGAGTTAAGCTCTGCATTATATTCATCAACGTGTTTTGCGTAATTGTCAGCGGAAATTGGGAAAAAATCGATTTCCTCTTTTGTTAACGGTCGCCAATATTTCGCTGGTCGTCCCGCCCACAACTCACCTGACTTAATACGTTTTCCAGGTGTTAACATCGCCCCTGCGGCAAGCATGCCGTCCGTTTCAATATATGCTTCATCCATTATAAGCGACCCCATACCCACAAAGGCGCGATCCTCTATCGTACAAGCATGAAGGAGTGACATGTGTCCCACTGTGACCTGATCACCTATGTAAGTTCCTTGCACGCCGCGTGTTACGTGAATCACTGTGCCATCCTGAATATTGGTACGCTTGCCGATTTTAATATCATTCACATCACCGCGCACTGTACAGCCAAACCAGATGCCTGTTTCCGCGCCAATTTCAACATCACCAATAATCGATGCCGTTGGCGCGATAAATGCTTTTCGAGAAATTTTAGGAACTATTTTTTTATAAGGAAGAATAATTGACATGCTTTAATCTAGCAAAATTACAAATAATAAAAAACCCGCCATGTGGCGGGTTTTTGAATTCTGGGTATCATAAGCGATATTAACGTTTCGAAAACTGCTTCGAACGACGTGCTTTGCGCTTACCTGTTTTCTTACGTTCAACAACGCGGCTATCACGTGTCAAAAGACCTGCATCTTTCATAGAAGGACGAAGTTCCGGCTCGTAATTTTCGAGTGCGCGTGAAATACCGTGACGAATAGCACCGGCTTGACCTGTCAAACCACCACCTTTGACGGTGCAAATGATATCAAACTGGTTTAGGCGCGAAGTAATCAAAAACGGCTGATTAATAATCAAAAGGTTTGTTTCACGACCAAAATAATCACGTTGATCTTTACCATTTACAGAAATTTTACCGCTACCTGGCTTTGCCCATACACGTGCAATAGATGCCTTACGACGACCCGTTGCATAAGCGCGACCCATACTGTCTTTAATCGGCTGGCGTTGTGCCGGCTCTTCTGTTGCTACTGCTTGCTCTTCTGCTTTCGCAACTTCGGCAGGAACAGCCGCAGTCGTTTTTTTCAAATCTTTTAGATCAGTAATTGGTTCTTTACTTGTTTTCTTATCGTCAGCCATCTGTCTTATGCTCTCTTATTCTTGTCATTCATGGAGGCAAAATCAATTACTTCCGGTTGTTGTGCTTCATGCGGATGCTCTGCTCCGGCATAGACGCGCATATTTTTAAAAACCTGATTACCCAGCGCGCCGCTTGGAAGCATACGCTCAACAGCTTTTTCTACCACACGCTGCGGATGTGCGCCTGCAAGAATTTGACCCTTTGTACGGCTCTTAATTCCGCCAGGGTATCCTGTATGCCAGTAAAATTTATCTTGTGTTTTTTTATTACCAGTCAAACGCACTTTTTCCGCATTGATAACAATCACGTTGTCACCACAATCCATGTGCGGTGTAAAAGTAGGTTTATGTTTTCCGCGCAGACGAGTCGCAATAAATGAGGACAGACGACCAAGAACAACGTCTTCAGCGTCTATTAAAATCCATTTTTTCTCGATATCCTGCGGCTTAGCCGAATAAGTTTTCATTTTTTAATCCAAATTAATAGTGTAATTTTTGTCAAACCTCTTGAAAGATAATGGTTTATGACGAAGTTTCGCGCCATTGTCAATAAAAAATCTGTAAGAAATTATGTGTTTCTTTAACCTTGCGGATTGGGAACATCTACTTCTTCTTGCGCGACCCAATCTTTATAGCCTCTAGATAGAGCCTCTACATTAGTTGTGGTAATACTAATCGTTTCATATGGATGCATTTCTTCGATAGCATCAATAATAGCATCTTTATTTTCAGCGTCGACTTTTAAAGCAAGTGTGCGTTCAATCCGAGTATAATCCACACCCTTCCATTTATAGCTTGTTTCGTAGGTATCATGTATGTGACCAACAGTTGTTAGCCCTTCATCTATCAAATGATCACGTATAGAACGTGCCAAAGCTTTGCCAAACAGATAAGGCTCACCAGTTTCGGTGTTGATAGCAGGCTCCGACCCTTTATTATCTTCAGGAATAGCAACTTTTATTTCGATGAGTGACATGTGTATTTTTTATTTATTATTACGTCAATAAGTACAGGATATTTATTATATATTCAACAAAAAGTTATGATAATGAAAAGATATTAGATGCTACAATTTTTAATCCATGCCAGATAAGATGAATAACCGCCATCTATTTTCCAATAGCAGATGGGCGGACAATCGTAAGAATGGCGTTTCATAATCGCTTTTTCAATTTCTTTATAATTTTTTTCAACACTTTTTAACAGCATAGACGTTTCTTCTTCCATCATAAAACGTCCCTCCCATTCATAAATGCCTGTATGGGGCTGCATGATGTTGGCGCAAGTAATTAAATTTGCTTCTAACAGAAATTTTGCAATTTCTTCGCCCTCTTCGCGGGTTTTAACATTTACATGGATGAAAATTGTGCTCATTCGTGTCTCCAGTTATTCAATGTTTCTATAAATGCTTGTTTTATTAACGGATCAGCCATTGTATGACCTGCGCCCAGAACAATATTTAAATTTGCGTGCGGACATTTTCGTTTTAATTCATAGGCATTATCAACGGGACAAATCCAATCACATTCGCCGTGTACTATATCTATCGGCATTTTTGCCAGAAGATCAAGCTTATCAAGTATCTCTTTTTTATAATCATTCTTTATATAGTAATTGACCGTGAAATGGAAAAACAGCTTTGCAAGGGCGAGGCTACGGCGCGGGTTACGCTTAATCGATTGTAATGCTTTTTCGTTTAACTGGGCATAGGCAATTGATGTATCCCAAAGGTCAAAGCGCATTGCCGCATCTATTTGAGTTTTTTCGTCCCCGTATGCAAATACATCATGATACATTTGAGTCAAATTTTGACGTGCGCTTTCCGGAACATATGGTGCATAAGCATATTGTTCAAAATATTTTGGCTGAATAGCCGCCGCACCGCCATTTGCCTCTATAATATGTCTTGATCCGCGTGCATCGGCAAAAAACACACCTCTGAGTAACAGCCTATCTACGTTTTGCGGATATTTTGTTGCATAAAGAAGAGCCAAAGATGACCCCCATGACCCGCCGGATACGGCCCATGACCCGATATTCAAGTGTTTTCTAAGTTTATGAATATCCACAATAAGCGTTTCGGGCGAATTATGTTTGGTTTCAGCATAAGGTAAACTGCGCCCTGCGCCGCGTTGGTCGAACAAAATAATACGATAATAGTCCGGATCAAAAAAGCGGTGCTCTCGCCCCGAAAAACCCGCCCCAGGTCCGCCGTGTAAATGCACAATTGAAACGCCGTCAGGGTTTCCGGACACTTCGTAGTATATCTGATGATCATGACCGACATCTAAATGATCCGCTTCAATTTTATGCGGTTTGGGGTAAAGAAATTCAGACACGCTACTCAGGCACCGAATAAATCGTCATTTTGCTGGGTACGCGGCATAATATTTTCTAGCCCCAAATGCTTATAGGCCTTATGCGTTAACAGGCGCCCCCGTGGTGTGCGCTGAACAAACCCCTGTTGAAGCAAATATGGTTCAATCACATCTTCTATAACGTCGCGTTGCTCTGACAAAATTGCGGCGAGCGTATCGATACCGACCGGACCCCCACCGTAGTTTTCGATAATAACTGTGATATAGCGCCTGTCCATGCCGTCCAGCCCCGAAGCATCAACGTCCAATCGTTGTAATGCCTGATCGGCCAATGCGGCATCGACTATTTTAGCTTTCAACACATCTGCAAAATCACGTACGCGGCGTGTCAAGCGTCCTGCTATACGCGGGGTTCCTCTGAACGGGATGCAATTTCCAGCGCGCCGTCGTCGCTCATCGGCATATCCAGTAAGCCGGCTGTACGTATTACAATTTTTTGAAGTTCATCCGCCTCATAAAATTCCAGACGCATGGGAATGCCGAAACGATCACGCAAAGGCCCTGTTAAAAGACCGCTCCTCGTGGTTGCGCCAACCAGTGTGAAGGGCGGTAACTCAATTTGCACCGAACGCGCCGCAGGACCTTCACCGATCATAATATCTAACTTACCATCTTCCATCGCCGGGTATAAAATCTCTTCTACCGCAGGATTTAAACGGTGGATTTCATCAATGAATAAAACATCATGCGGTTGTAAATTGGTCAAAATAGCTGCCAAATCCCCTGCCCGCGCAATCACAGGGCCGGACGTCGAACGAAAACCAACCCCCAGTTCTTTCGCGACTATTTGTGCCAAAGTTGTCTTACCCAACCCCGGTGGTCCAAAAAACAGCACATGATCCATTGCGTCCTTACGGCTTTTTGACGCTTCTATAAATATTCTTAAGTTTTCTTTTAATTTCTTCTGTCCGATAAATTCATTAAGCTGTAGCGGACGCAACGCCTTTTCAAGGGGAACATCCTCTTGTTGTTCAATTCTATCTAAATCATTATTTTTGGATGACAGCTCGGACATAATATTTATTTACTGGTTAAATTCAGATGTAACATAGCATCACTATCAAAAAAACAGAACTGATAGTCATAAATAGAACGGCTTTTTTACGATATTTGTTTTATCAGGACGAAAAAGCTATTGGTTCACAATATTAAAACTCATCTGTTCCACGAAAAAAGCCGAATAGAATAAGAAAAGTGCGATGACCAGAAAGCTGAAACTGATAAAAATATTAATGCCTTTATTGATTTTTTCGCTCGAAAAAGACTTTTGTATCTGGGAAACCAGCAGCAGCATCGGGCCGTCCACAATAATCCCAGACATGAATACCAACAAAATTCCTAGCTGGAAACTGCTTATCGTAAAACTTTCAAGTGGTAACAGCGTCGGCAATATGCCGATAAAGTAAAAAAGCCAGAACGGGTTGGAGAGCGTTATGAGTACGCCGGCGGCAAAATATCCGAAAATATCTTTTTCTACCAATTTGCTATTCTCCGCGACTTTGGTATTACCATTTGATATTTTCCGAAAGCTTTTATATGCCAGATAGCTCAAATAAACCCCGCCAAATAGTTGAAGAACTTTCCCCGTATATTGAAAAATTTCTGATAAGGCTTTATAGCCCATCGCGGCGATAATAAAGAAAAAGCAACATACCAGAATACTTCCTAGCGAAATAAGTATGCCTTGTAAAAACCCCCTATCCAGCGTCGTCGTAATCTTTAAAAGCTGCGCTGGCCCCGGTTTGACCCACATCAAAACCAGAGAGATAAAAAATATGATCGCGATATCAAAACTCATGAATTTACCCGACTATCATGTTAATCATTAGAAAGCTCTTTCAAAGACAGAGTGATCAGGTTTTGTAGTGTTATTTCAGCCCCTTGTTCCGCAGAAACCTTTGTAATAGCACTATAAGCTTCCGAACGTGCGTACCCTAAAGACACAAGCGCCTGAACAGCGTCTTGATTGATAGAAGCGTTCGCCGACTGTTTCGTGCCTACATTTGACCCGCTTTGAACCGTATTTAGACTAAAATCAACCTCGCCGACTTTGTTTTTCAATTCCAATAAAATGCGATTGGCAATTTTTGGTCCGACGCCATCCGCACGTGTGATTGTTGCCTTATCTTGCGCCGCAATGGCCAGAGACAATTCCTGTGGAGCGCAAACGGACAGAATGGAAAGCCCTGCTTTAACGCCAACTCCCTGAACCGAGGTTAATAAGCGAAACCATCTTTGTTCCTCCGCATTTTGAAAGCCGTAAAGGTGAATATGGTCTTCGCGCACGTGTGTATCGATCAGCAAACTGAGCGTATCACCCACTTGCCCGACCTGGGACAATGTGCGCGTGCTGGCGAATACCAGATAGCCGACTCCGCCAACATCAAGGATCAAATGTCCTTGGTGAAACGAGTCAATAATTCCTGATAATTTTCCAATCATGCCTGCCTATAATGCGCATGTGTAATTGCGATAGCAAGCGCATCTGCCTCATCTTCTTTTAGTTCTCCACAAGAAGGCAACAGCACCTTAATCATCATACCAACTTGGTCTTTACCCGCATGGCCCTGCCCCACAACGGATTTTTTAATTTTATTCGGTGCATATTCGGCCACATCCAAACCTTTTTGCGCCATACTCAGCATTAAAGCACCGCGTGCCATGCCCAGCTTTAAAGACGTTGTCGGATTTTGGTTTACGAACGTATCTTCAATCGCCGCTGTCACAGGTTCGAACTGGATCAAAACATGCTGTAACCCTTCGGATAATACCTGAAGTCGTCGGGACATAGCGTCTTTCGGATTAGTTTTTATCAATCCGCACGCCACAAATTTTAAAGATGAGCCAGAGACTTCAATAATCCCCCATCCGGTTTTTTGCAACCCTGGATCAACCCCGATGATTTTCATTGTTCTAGACTTTTTAAATT
The DNA here is from genome assembly GCA_963710165.1 of uncultured Alphaproteobacteria bacterium. Lineage (GTDB taxonomy): Bacteria > Pseudomonadota > Alphaproteobacteria > Micavibrionales > Micavibrionaceae > JACKIP01. The sequence goes on along the minus strand of CAVPYZ010000005.1, from coordinate 22,343 downwards.
AAAGAATTTAGTCCCTAATCTGAATACTAATAAGATATTCCACACATAGAATAATAGCCACCAAACATTATTGAATATAGAAGGTTCAAAAACAAACCAACACACTATCAGTATCAAGATTATTGCAAGGAAAATTGAAAATAAATACTTACTTCTTCTTGCTATAATTTTCTTTTTTTCGTGATTTTTCAAGATATATGACCAACAGTTAATTAATACATAAACACCAGATATACTGATTGAAAGTATTAATAATGTCGTTGAAACCGCTTTTAAATCAGTTTTATTTATATCCGTTTCTAAAAGCCAGAGACCTATAAAAACACCATATAAACTTAGAGCACCGTAGATAAAAGAAGCTGGTATAGCTAAGATCAGAATATCTAGAATATCTATTTTCTTCATCTATTCCGATGCCATCAATTTCTCCATAACCTCATCACTGGCATCCATATTTGTCGTGACGCTTTGGACGTCGTCATTATCTTCCAACGCGTCAACCATTTTTAACAGGCTTCCTGCTTTATCTTCATCAACTTCGGTGAGAAGATTGGGTTTCCAGATGAGGCCTGCACGCTCGGCTTCGCCGTATTTCGCTTCAAGCGCGTCACGAACACTCGCCAAATCTGTATCTGCGGTATAAATAATATGCCCCTGTTCGTCGCTTTCAACGTTTTCTGCACCTGCCTCGACGGCAGCTTCAAACATTTCATCAGCAGTGGCTTTATCGGCAGGATAGAAAATCTCTCCCATACGATCAAACATAAATCCGACCGCGCCTGTCTCACCCAAATTGCCGCCGTTTTTGGAAAAAAGCGTACGCATATCTGTTGCGGCGCGGTTACGATTATCTGTCATAACTTCTACAACCACTGCAACGCCGCCCGGGCCATAGCCTTCGTAACGAATTTCCTCGTAATCCGCGCCTTCGGTATTGCCGGCACCTTTTTGAATGGCTGTTTCAATATTATTTTTCGGCATCGATTGGCCTTTGGCGTTTTGAATCGCCAAACGTAACCTTGGATTCATATCCGGATCGCCGCCGCCCATTTTTGCCGCAACCGTAATTTCCTTACTTAATTTTGAAAAGATTTTACCGCGCTTTTTGTCCTGTGCGCCCTTACGGTGTTGTATATTTGCCCATTTGGAATGACCCGCCATAAATTTCCTCTTACTTTCTAGATATTATTAATTGTAAGTTAATGATAATTGTTAATAATATATATAATAAATATAAAAATTAATTTAGTTTTACCATGGCTTACGAGTTTCACAAGGCATCTGTGCTGATTGTTGAAGACAATCTGCCTATGGTCGAATTGATCAAATCGGTGATTGATACATTCGGCTTCAAAGATGTTTATACGGCCAATGACGGAGAAGAAGGGTTTGAGACCTTTTGCCGATATAACCCCGATCTTGTTGTTTCGGATTGGATGATGAAGCCAACCAATGGCATCGAAATGGCGCATAAAATCCGCCAGAGTGATAAATCACCAAATAAATTTGTCCCAATAATCCTTTTAACAGGTTTTAGCCAGAAACAGCGCGTTATTGAGGCGCGCGATACAGGTATTACAGAATTCGTCGTGAAACCTTTCAAGGCAGGCGATTTATATAAACGCATTGAAAGCATTATCGAGGCGCCGCGCGATTTTGTTGAGTCGGAAAGCTTTTTTGGCCCTGATCGTCGCCGTCGTATTCTGGATTTATTTAGAGGTCCTTTCAGACGTAATGAGGATCATGCAAAAAATAACAAAAGTTCATCTATATCGAAAGATGACGATGCCTATCGCAATCTAATGAAACAACAAAAAGTAATTGAGAATAACGCCATTAAGAATAAGGACCCTTTAATCGTAGATTTTGCAGAGAAGAAGAAAGATGACTGAAGAACAGACACCGAAAGCGAAATTTTATACACCGCCAAATACTTTAAAAATAAAGGTTGGATCGGGCGGTCTTGCGAAGAATATTCTGGCGCAGGCGCAACAGCTTCTTGAAGAAAATAATGTTGATTTTGAGCCAATTGCATTAAATTACATGGAAGCCTTACGGCGCGGTCTGGACCATGCCTATAATCCGAAAACCGAAGCCTCCAACCATGAATTGATGAGCGGTTTGATAAATCCCATTATGCAATTAAAAGCAAATGGCGGTATGTTCGATTATCCGCTCGTTTCCAAAATTTCCGATAAAATGATTACCCTGATTGAAACAGCAAAACAGCCGGATTCGGATTTACAAGATATCATCCAAGCTTATCACACGACCATCACAGCCATCTTGCATAGTAAGTTAAGGGGTGAAGGTGGTGTTAAAGGTGACAATCTATACTTTGCGATTTGTGATGCTTGCGACAGGTATCACAAAAAGCATGCAAAAGATCAGGCAGTTTGAGACAAACAGCCACCTAGACGAAAGCTTTCAATTGAACGTGCCAGACCTGTGCCGTCATTAATATTAATCATCGTACCGCAAACTGTTCCTTCACCACTGGCGGGCTGTGGCTTTTCGCCTGGCATTTTGCGTAGGAAACCAAAGATGGAAATATCCTTCCGCCGCCCGATGACGCTGTTATAATCACCTGTCATGCCAGCATCCGTCTGATAGGCTGTGCCGTGTTCCAGAATATGTGCATCCGCGGTAGGAACATGTGTATGAGTGCCGACAATACCGGAAACACGTCCGTCAAAATAATGGCCGAATGCCATTTTCTCAGATGTTGCTTCCCCGTGAAAATCGATGAAAACAGCATCAATATTTTGCCCTATTTTAAAATTCTTGAGCTCTTGATCAACGCGGCGAAACGGGCACTCTATCGGCTCCATAAAGGTTCGCGCCATTGCGCTTATGATAAGAAGTTGTTTCCCGTTGCGTGTTGTGATTTTGATACTGCCCTTACCCGGCGCGCCTTCGGGCAGGTTAATCGGACGCAGCAGGCGTTTTTCCTTATCGATTTGAGAGATAATTTCGCGCTGATCCCATGTATGATCCCCCAGTGTAATCACATCAACATCCAGTTTGAATATTTCCTCACAGATAGATTTCGTAATCCCGTGACCATGCGCCGCATTTTCACCGTTGACGATGATCGCATCAGGATCATATTTATTTTTTAGAATAGGAAGTTGTTTTTGTAATGCGTCGCGCCCGCTCCGTCCGTATATATCACCGATAAATATTATTTTCATGACGAAAAGCTATAAACCTTTTCTGGTGTAATCACAAGGTCGAGCGGTTGATCATGCGCCTCGGCAGGGAGAGGAAACAGCACCAGCTGTTTGTCAAAAGCAATGCCGACAGAGGTAATATCTTTTTGAGAGCGCAGCTTTTCCAATGTTGCATCATAATGTCCCGCACCATAACCAAGGCGATGACCGCGACGGTCAAATGCGATGAGCGGAACGATCACAATATCAGGTTCAACCCACTGCGTATCTTTATTTATTACGGGTTCTTGCACCTTATATGCCCCTTCATGAAGAGGATCATTTTTCGTCCATTTTGCAAATGTTAACGGACGTTCCGTTTTGGATGTAACCGGCAAACAGCAGGTAAAACCCTCATCTAATAATCGCTCTAAAATAAGCTGTGTTGAAAATTCGTCTTTCATCGGCCAGTATAAAGCGATGACGTGATCTTTGCGCGGTTTGCACGTTTCAAAAAACAACGCGCAGGCTTTTTCCGCATCATCAATATCGGGACGAAGGCTTTGGCGATACCGTTTCGCCTGATCTCTAATATCTTGCTTTGTGAGGGTCATAAATAATTGATTTTATTTGAAAAAATAACTCCTACTCAGTTCGTTTTCAATTTTTGAGGGGGGGGGCTCTCCCGTTTTTTTTTCTGATTTACCGAAGCTATAATATAGCAGATTGGAAGATATATTTCTGATCTTTTTTATGGTTGCTTGGCTCTACTCGCAATCACGCTCATATTACAAACAAAAACTAGTAAAGATAAATAGCCGCGTGCGCCGGAGGCAATATAGATCCGCATCTGACCCGGAAAACCAGGTGGGCACCGTATGCCAAAGCCTCTGAACGAATCAGCAGACAAAGGCAGGGACAGCTCCCTATGCGAAAAAGCATCGGTCAAAGGGATTCTTGTGCCCTCGAACGCCGCAGCCATAATTGATATGCGCTTTATATGTGTGAAAAGCAAGATTTATAGTGTGCCACATTAAGATATCCGCAAATTAAAACGCTTTAATTACAAAGGTTTTTGGGTTGCTCTTTACTTCGCTCGCAATGACGGTGCGTTTGGGTTTTATGCCGCTTTGGCAAGCTTATTTGAAAGGGCGTCAATGCGACCCGCCACGTTCATGACCATGTCGGCAACCTGCTCAACGTCTTCATCCGTTAATGCGCTGTCGGCGGGAACCTGAACTTCTTTAATAACTTCGACTTCTTTGATCTGTACGCTGCCTTCGGGATTTGTAACTTGATCTTCCAGTTTACTGACATAATCCTGAAGATCGGCGATTTCATCGGCAAGAATGATAGAGGTTAGTACAAGGTTTTGAACCTCGCTCGTTCCTGCACCGGAATTCATGAGAGCGGTGAGACGCTCATTCACATATTTGCCCAACTCGCCAACGCGCTCTTCTTGGCCTTCATCACAAGCAATACCATAAGATTTATTATTTATTTTAACCTGAACTTCAGACATTACGCATTCTCTCCCACCAGTTTTTCCATACGATGAATGGTACGATCAAGAACAGCTGTCATTGCCTTTGTATTTTCAGCGTTCGTGCCATCTTGTGATAATCCAAATAGATCATTTTGATCCAGCGAAGGTTTTCTTGCTTTGCCTTGCTGCGCCACTTGTTGCGCCCTAGCACCCTCACTTGCAACGAAGTTTTTTTCAAATTTTTCAACAGATTGCTGCAATGTGTTAAGAGCGTTTTCTAACTTCTGCGACATAGTCCCCCCACGTAAAAATGTAATTTTAGTATCATTACACCTATCAGCGCGAAAGAAGTGTGGTCAAGAACGCCCGCATACTTATCCACAATTTCAGAAAAAACGCATATGCCTCTGAAAAAGATTCAATAAAGTGTGAAAAAGCCATTGCCTGCGCCCCCCTTGCAACGCTATTGTGCTGGCATAATAAAAAGACGAATAAGGAACACTTATGGAAGCTGCTGCCTCTTACATACCCACCGAAGAATCAGACCGCAATATGCGTCAGTTAGCAAATTGCATTCGCATGCTGTCCGTTGATGCGGTCAAGGCAGCGAATAGCGGCCATAGCGGCCTGCCCATGGGGATGGCGGATGTGGCGACCATTCTGTTTTCCAAATTCATGAAATTCGATCCGCGTCATCCGCTATGGGAGGATCGTGATCGCTTTATTCTATCTGGTGGGCACGGATCAATGTTACTCTATTCCCTATCCTATCTTCTAGGATATGAGAAAATGACAATTGAAGAAATCAAGAATTTCCGCCAGCTTCATAGCCGCACACCGGGACATCCGGAAATTGATAAGCAAGTCGGGATAGAAACAACGACAGGTCCTCTGGGACAAGGTATTTCAAATGCGCCGGGTTTTGCACTGGCAGAGCAGATTTTACAAGCCAAATTCGGGGGCGATCTCGTTGATCATTATACCTATGTGATGTGCGGTGACGGTGACTTGATGGAAGGTGTCTCACATGAAGCATGTGCCTTTGCGGGGCATTTCAAGTTATCAAAGCTGATCGTGCTATATGATGATAACGGCATTTGTATTGACGGCCCGACGTCCATGACATGGACAGAAGATGTCGGTAAGCGTTTTGAAGCTTACGGGTGGGACGTGCAAGAAATTGACGGTCATGATTTTACGCAAATCGAAGAGGCGATAGCCGCGGCACAAAAAACCGACACGCCCAGCATGATCAAATGTAAGACACGCATCGGCTATGGTGCACCCACACAAGAGGGTCAAAATTCCGCCCACGGTGCCATTACGAAAGACGAAGAAATTCAAGGCATTCGAGAAAATTTGAACTGGACATATGAACCTTTTGTTATTCCTGATGACCTGCTTCACCAGTGGCGCGCAATGGGTCAACGCTCCCACATTGACTATGAAGGGTGGCAGAATACCTTTAATGCGTCAGAACATAAACCAGAGTTCGAACAATGGGTTACAAATAATTTTTCAGAAGAAATATCAAAAGCAGTTACGTGCGCCAAGCACGCTTTTGCAACGGAAAAACCCAAAAAAGCGACGCGTCAGACATCCGGTCTGGTGCTAGATCAACTTATTCCGAAAATCGGAAGTATGATCGGGGGGTCTGCCGATTTGACGGGGTCGAATAATACCTTTGTAAAAGGAACGGACTTCATCACACGCGATAGCTCGGACGGGCGCTACATTCATTACGGTGTGCGCGAACATGGCATGGCGGCGATCATGAATGGTATGGCGCTGCATGGCGGGATTATTCCCTACTCAGGAACATTCTTACAATTTTCCGATTATGCGCGTCCGGCAATGCGCTTGGCGGCGCCTGATGCGTCAACAAGTTATTCACGTGATGACGCACGATTCAATCGGTCTGGGTGAAGACGGCCCAACGCATCAGCCTGTCGAGCATATCGCCTCCTTACGTGCGATTCCGAATATGTATGTATATCGTCCTTGTGACGGTATTGAAACCGCAGAATGCTGGGAACTGGCACTTAAAAAAGTCGATGCCCCAAGCGTGATGGCGCTGTCCCGACAGGGATTACCGACTGTTTGTGACGGACGTGACGAGAACATGTGTGCGAAAGGCGCTTATATCTTAAAAGAAGCTTCTAACGATGATCCTGATGTTACAATTTTTGCGACAGGCTCAGAAGTATATCTTGCTTTGGAAGCGCAGGAACAGCTAGAGAATGATGGCACATCAGTGCGCGTTGTATCTGTTCCGTGTATGGATTTATTTTTGGAGCAAGACGGCGCGTATTTCCAGTCACTTGTTTGTAACAAATCAGTCAAAATCGCAGTTGAAGCAGGTGTGCGCCAAGGATGGGACCACATTATCGGCGGCCACAGTCCCTTTATCGGGATGAGCACATTCGGCGAGTCCGCGCCCGCCCCTGATCTTTTCAAACATTTCGGTATTACGACAGAGGCGATTGTTGAAACTGTCAAAAATAAAATTAGCTAATTATTCTATAAAAGGAGAAAAAACTATGACACTAAGAATAGCTATTAATGGATTTGGACGTATTGGCCGCAATGTTTGCCGCGCGCTTTTTGAGTCCGGTCGCACAGATATTGAACTGGTTGCGATTAATGATCTTGCGCCGTTGGCGACAAATAAACACCTTCTAAAATATGATTTAGTTCATGGCACTTTCGGCTTTGACGTTGAAACAGTTGATGAAGACACAATTATTATCAACGGCAAAAAAGTGGATGTGTGTCAGGAACGTGACCCGACGCAATTGCCTTGGGGTAAAATGAATGTCGACATCGTTTTTGAATGTACAGGTATCTTTACACAACGTGATAAGGCTGCGATGCACATCACCGCAGGCGCGAAAAAAGTTCTTATCTCTGCCCCTGGTAAAGAAGAAGATTTGACGGTTGTTTACGGCGTGAATTCAGATCAACTGACAGCTGAGCATGAAGTTGTTTCAAACGCATCTTGTACGACAAACTGCCTTGCCCCCGTCGCCAAAGTTTTAAATGACGCAATTGGTATCGAGAGCGGTTTCATGACCACTATTCACTCCTATACGGGGGATCAACGCATTGTTGATACAGCCCATGGTGACTTACACCGCGCGCGGGCAGCAGCGGTCAATATGATTCCAACATCAACAGGCGCGGCAAAAGCAGTTGGTAAAGTCCTTCCCGAGCTGAATGGTAAGCTGGACGGTGTGTCCATGCGCGTGCCTACACCGAATGTCTCGGTTGTTGATTTCAAATTTACAACATCGAAACCGACAACAGTTGAAGACGTCAATCAAGCCATTCTGAAAGCCACAGGTGGTGATTTGGAAGGTGTTTTAGGGTCTTATGACGAGCCACTTGTTTCAGGCGACTTCAATCATAATCCACTTTCTTCCATTTTTGCAGTCAATGAGACAAAAGTTGTTGGCGGTAATCTGGTTCGTGTGATGAGCTGGTATGATAATGAATGGGGTTTTTCAAACCGCATGCTAGACACAGCCATCAAAATGCATGAAGTCGGATACGCGTCGAGCAAGTCAAAAGCGGCTTAAGCTCCACATAAAAATTCGATAAAGGCTCTAATAGTTTGTAAAGACTATGGAGTCTTTTCCAATTCTACGGCATAGGGATATTTTGAAGCGTCCTCTTTCCAGTCATCATCGACATTAAGTTTACCAGTCTTATCAAGTAATATACGTCTAGCGTGGGAGCCATATAAATCTTCATAATCTACAGAGAAACCAAAATTATCTAAAACGCTATTTAAGACAGAAACCATTCTTGTCGATGTTTGGATTCCTCGCTCCTCGGGCATGTCAAAATCGTTTCCTCCAACAAGCGCAACTCTGGTAGTAGACGGATCAAAACCTTCATTTCTAAAATTTCTCACGCTGTCATACACATCTTCAATTGTCGTTCTATGACGCACTCTCAAATGGCTAACCGCGCCCATATTCACTGCTTGGTTAAACATAACCAAAGCAACACAAGGTTTTAAATGCGCAGTAGACAACGACTTTACAAAAGTTGGAGCCGAGTCAAATTTTGCCGTTTTTGTAATGCCAATATGTGCGTGTAAATTACTCATGTTTTTTTATATGCTAAAAAACATAGTATACGCAAAATTTACAATTTTTTTAGCGCACCTGTTTCATGCTAAAATAATTCATCATGATAAACGGGACAGGGTCAGCAACAGCATTAACATTACCTCCTGCGCGTAACTTACAACAGCAAACCGCAACTGAACCAGTATCACAAAAGCAGGTTACGTCTCTTATCACCGCGCTGAACGAAACACCCGAGAATCCGAACGGATTACAGGCGCGGCTATCTTCAGAAACAACCAGCGTGCTTTTACAAGCGCAAGAAGATGAGACTAATGGCGAAGGACTGACATCGGAAGAACAAGAAGTTGTAGATGACTTACAACAAACAGATCAGGAAGTGAGGGCACATGAGCAGGCGCATAAATCCGCCGCAGGGCCATATGCTGGAGCGATTTCTTATGACACAGTCACTGGGCCGGATGGTCGCGAATATGCTGTTGGCGGATCGGTGCAGATAGATGTCTCCCCTGTTCCCGGCAATCCCGAAGCCACAATCCAAAAAGCAGAGATTGTCGAGCGCGCCGCTCTTGCCCCCGCACAACCGTCTTCGGAAGATTTTGCTATCGCCCGTGCTGCCCAACAATTGAGACAAGAAGCACAGCAAGAGCTGAGCGAAGAAAAACAGGCGGAGCAAACAGAAGCCTCCGAAAGCGATGAGGATGATGCCTCTGGACAAGTGGGCAGTGCAACAAATAACACGCTTGATTTATCTGAAGCACAATCTATTCTAAAGGCTGTTAATCAACTGGTTTAGATATTAAACGCGAAGGACGCAAAGTGTCGCAAAGCACTCAATTTAAAAACGACATTTCTATAGAAACTAACAGATTATCAAAAGAAATCTTGGATACCTGTTTTTATATTCATACAAAACTAGGCCCTGGATTGCTAGAAAGCGTATATCAAAATACGCTCTATTACTTTTTAACTAAAAAAGGACTTTTTGTAGAGAAAGAAAAACAGTTACCTATTCAAATAGACGACTTAACAATCAAATCAGGATTGCGTCTTGACTTAGTTATAGAAAAACAAATTATCTTGGAACTCAAATCTGTTGAAAAATTGCTGCCGATACATCAAGCACAATTATATAGCTATCTGAAGTTATCAGACTTTCCTTTAGGTTTACTTATAAACTTTAACGAAACATCATTAAAAAATGGAATAAAACGAATAGCAATGACACAGTAAAAACTTTGCGTTACATTGCGTACTTGGCGTTAGAAATTTGAAAGGAAATATTATGCCTCAACTTAATCCCGGCGTTGTCACCGGTGCAGACTATAGAACACTCCTCAGAGCTTGCAAGGAAGGGAAATACGCCCTGCCCGCTGTGAATGTTACTGGAACAAATACCGTTAATGCTGTCTTAGAGGCCGCTGCAAAAAACAAATCCGATGTCATTATTCAATGTTCAAATAGCGGCGGCGCGTTTTTTGTCGGGAAAGGGTACCCCGGATCTTTCGAAGCCAAGGTCATGGGCGCAGTTGCGATGGCACAATATGTTCATTTGGTTGCGGAAAGCTATGGCGTTTGTGTTGTGCTTCACACCGATCACGCCGATAAAAAGCTGATCCCGTGGGTGGAGGCATTAATGGATCATAATGAAGATTGTTATGAGCAAACCGGCATGCCGCTTTTCAGCTCTCACATGCTGGATTTATCTGCCGAAGATATCGACTTTAATCTGTCTGAATCCAAGAAAATGCTGGAACGTATGGCAAAAATTGATATGAGCATCGAGATCGAGCTTGGCTGTACCGGCGGTGAAGAAGACGGTGTCGGCTCGGACGAGATTGATAATGACAAGCTTTACACCCAACCCGAAGACGTTTTGAAAGCATATAAGCTGTTGCATGACATTGGTCATTTTTCGGTAGCGGCGTCATTCGGGAATGTTCACGGTGTTTATAAACCGGGGAACGTTCAACTGCGCCCTGAAATTCTTAAAAACTCACAAGCGCTTGTGAAGGAGACGTGCGGTACTGAAAATAATCCGCTCGATCTGGTTTTCCATGGTGGGTCAGGGTCTGAAAAAGCGAAAATCGATGAATCGCTGGAATATGGCACGTTCAAAATGAATATCGATACCGATACCCAGTTTGCATTTGCAGAAGGCGTTGGGTCATATGTTTTTGAAAACGAAAATGCTTTTAAACACCAGATTGATCCCGACACAGGTGAGCCAACGAAGAAAAAATATGATCCGCGTGTCTGGCTTCGTAAAGGAGAGGAAGCCATTATCGAACGTCTGGATGAGGCCTTTTCAGACCTGCGCTCAAAAGGAAAATCACTGGCAATGGTAGAGAGCGAAAGCGAAGCGGCTTAGGTCTATGAAAAACTGGTCGCCTTTTACGTTTATTTTGCTGGGTGCTTTGGTGCTGCTCGCATTTGGAAATTTTATTCCGGGCACGTATGATCCGCTGCGTCCACAAGATAGCCCCGTCAAAGATATTAAGGAGCAAGCGCGGTCAGGAACCTATACGAGCGGTAATACAGGAGCTAGAAATACGGAAGGCGATCCGCGCCTGTCTGCGGCGCGTGAGCAACATATTCTGTATGGGGATGACTCAGGCGGTGGTCATCATCACTCTGCCAACCGTCCCTGTAAAACCGAATTCCCCGATAACTGGACAGCGGAAAAAATCATTGAAACTGTCAAAAAGCTGGCCGCAAATGATAATGCCGACTGGCGCTTGGAAGATAACGGCTATTACGTTGCCGAACAACCTTATGAAGGATTGGATGTAAGAATTGTCCTAGATCAGGAAGGGGATGACATTATCACAAGCTATCCGACAAATTTACCGCGTAATGAGTGTGATCGGTATTAGGTTTTACTCACAAAAAAGTACCTCTTTAATATCATCTGCGCCGCAGCTCAGCATGACAAGGCGATCGATGCCGATGGCTATCCCCCCCGCTTCAGGCATGCCGTGTTCTAGTGCCGCGATAAAGTCTTTATCAATGGGCCATGCTGAACCGTAGATACGTTTTTTTTCTGCCATGTCCTCTTCGAAACGTTTTAGCTGTATTGATACGTCAGTCAACTCAGTAAAGGCATTGGCTAGTTCCAGACCGCAGACATAGATTTCAAAACGCTCTGCAACGCGTGGGTCACTTTGTTTTACTTTGGATAGCGCCGCCATATGGGCGGGATAATCATAGAGTATGGTTGGCACGCCCTGCCCTAATTGGGGTTCGATTTCCTCCATAAATACTTTGAAAAAGCGTGCGTCCCAGTCTTGCGTATTTTGTTGTTCAAGCTCGGGCAGCCAATCATTTGCAATATTAATATCAGCATATTTTTGAAAAGCATCAAACACGCTTATTTTTTGCCATTCAAGAAAGGGATTTGATTCGAAGTCGTCTTTACGAAAAGTCTCTATATTCGCTGCCTTGGCGACGGCTTGCAGCAGTAAAATACTATCCTGCATAATTTGTTCATACGTCACACCCGTACGATACCATTCCAACATTTTAAATTCACATACATGCTGTGATGACCCCTCGCCGTTGCGATAGACGGGGCAAATTTGATAAATTTTTTCACAGCCCGCCACCAATAGCTTTTTCATAGAAAATTCAGGGGATGTGTGCAGATAACGTGTGCTTTTATTCTGAAGATCGGGGCTTAATAAATCAGTCTGGAAGGCGTGAACATGTGTCTCTGCTCCCGGTTGAATCTGGAGGGCGGGTGTCTCCACTTCCCAAAAGTTTTGATCATCGAAAAAACGGCGCACAGCCTTAATGACGGTCTGACGTATTTGCAAATTATGTTTCTTTTGGGAAAAATTATGCGGCAGCCACCAGTTATTATGATTTTTCACTTGAATTCCTTCCTGAAATTGACTAAAAAGCACAATACAGAATTTAAGGATAAAAACAATGAAAGCAGAAATTCACCCGGAATACCACACAATCAAAGTTGTGATGACAGATGGTACAGAATACGAAACACGTTCCACATGGGGCAAAGAAGGTGACGTTATGAAGCTTGACGTTGATTGTTTGAGCCATCCTGCATGGTCCGGCGGTAAAACGAAAATTACCGAAAAAGGCCAGTTGGACAAATTCGAAAGCCGCTTTGGTGCTTTCACAGCTTCTTCTGCCAAGAAGAAAGACTAGTTTTTTTTAGGTAATAGAATTTAAAAAGGCCTCCATTACAGGAGGCTTTTTTGTGTCTTTAAGATTAAGCCGCTTCTAATTGTTTCAACGCTTGAGAGAGCTTTTCTTTTGTTTTCAGGGCTGTCTCTTTTATGTCGCGCTGTTTCTGGATAATATCTGCGGGTGCGTTTTGAACGAACTGGTCATTTGACAGTTTTTGTTCAATACGCTCGACTTCACCGTCCAGTTTTACGATCTCTTTTTGAAGACGTGCACGCTCTTGATCCAGATTAATAAATTCCGCAACAGGCAGGGCAAGCATAAGATCATCCACGACCATCTGAATTGCACCTTTGGAAAAGTCGTCGACCATTTCAATGGATATAATACGCGCCATTTGTTTAATCATTGGCTGATATGTTTTGAACCGGTTTTGAACATTTGCGTCTGCTCCTTTTACAAGTAAAGGTACTTTTGCCACAACCGGTACATTCATATCAGCACGGACTGAGCGAATTTCATTGATAATATCAAATAACCACTTCACGTCTGCCTCAACGTCTTTATCAACCGCGATGGCGCTATAATCCGGCCAGTCAGATGTCAAAAGCAAGTCATTCGAGTCAAAATAAGCTTGATTCAATTCCTCTGTAATATAAGGCATGAACGGATTTAGAAGTTCAATAATTTGTTTTAAGACCCACGCAGTGGTTGCCTTGGATTCCTTAACGATATTTTCATCCGTATCTTGGAATAACAGCTTTGTAAATTCGATATACCAATCACAAAACGTGTTCCATGTGAACTGGTACAGCGCCATTGACGCGTCATTAAAGCGATAATTCGATAATGCCTTATCCACGGCGGCTTTGGTTTCAGAAACTGATTGTATAATCCATTTATTCAGCGTGTGTTGAACCATAGACGGGTCAAATGACGGGTCATAAACGCAGCTATTCATCTCGCAATATTTTGAGGCGTTCCACAGTTTTGTCGTAAAATTACGGTTCCCCGCAATACGATCTTCGGACAGGCGAATGTCGCGCCCCTGTGCCGCCATTGATGTAATAGTAAAGCGCAGGGCATCCGTGCCGTATTGATCAATCATATCCAGCGGATCAATAACGTTTCCTTTTGATTTGGACATTTTCTGTCCTTTTTCATCACGAACAAGGGCATGTATATAGACATCTTTGAAAGGCACTTCGCCCATTAATTCCATGGCAAAAAACATCATGCGAGAGACCCAGAACGGAATAATATCAAATCCTGTGACAAGCACATCCGTCGGATAGTATTTATTAAGCGCCGTTGTTTTGTCGGGCCACCCCAATGTTGAAAAGGCCCAAAGACCGGATGAGAACCACGTATCAAGCACGTCTTCATCACGAGTGATGTTCACAGCTTCGCCGTGGTTTTCTTTGGCCTGTGCCAATGCTTCTTCCTCAGTCAATGCAACATATGTTTCACCGTTGGGGCCGTACCATGCGGGAATTTGATGTCCCCACCATAACTGGCGTGAAATGCACCACGGTAATTGGTCATCGACCCATGCAAAATACATATTTTCGTATTGCTTGGGTACGAATTTTGTTCGTCCGTCACGCACGGCATTACCAGCCTCAACGGCAAGTGATGGCGTGTCACAAAACCACTGCATCGTCATAAACGGTTCAACCACAACACCGGAGCGGTCGCCATAAGGAACGGCGTGCTTAATATCTTCAACATGGACAAGCAATTCTTGTGCTTCCAACTCTTCCAGTATTTTTTTACGTGCCGTAAAACGCTCTAACCCTTGATATTCTTCAGGTACGTTTTCATTCATGTGTGCTTTTTCATCGAAAACATTGACCATGGGCAAATCGTGACGCTTACCGACTTCGAAATCATTAAAGTCATGGGCGGGGGTTATTTTGACCGCACCTGACCCTTGTTCCGGGTCAGCATAGTCATCGGCAATAATCGGTATCGGACGCCCGACAAGCGGCAGAATTGCAAACTTTCCGATCAAATGCTTGTATCTGTCATCTTCGGGATGAACCGCAATGGCTGTGTCACCCAACATTGTTTCGGGGCGCGTGGTGGCGACGGTAATCGTCTGCGCTTCTTCGCCTTCGATAGGATAACGGATGTGCCAAAGCTTGCCTTTGACGTCCTTCATATTCACTTCCATGTCGGAAATGACGCTCTGACGCTCCGGATCCCAGTTGACTAACCGTTCGGCGCGGTAAATCTTACCACTATTATAGAAGTCGACGAATGCCTTCAACACAGCCTTTGACAGACCCTCATCCATTGTAAAACGCTCACGCGACCAATCGGCTGTTGTTCCAAGGCGGCGCAGTTGAGACATGATATTGGCTGCGGATTTCTCTTTTTGTTCCCATGCCAGTTTCAAAAACTCTTCACGGCCAAGTTTAAAACGGTCAGTGCCCTGCTTGGCAAGTTCTTTTTCAACCACCATATGCACGGCGATTGACGCATGGTCCGTTCCTGGTTGCCATAACACATCAAAGCCGTTACGGCGTTTATAACGCACCAGAATATCTTGTAATATATGATTGAGGGCGTGCCCGACGTGTAATGACCCCGTGACATTCGGCGGCGGCATCATAATGCAATAAGGCGGCTTATCACTTTCAGGATCAGCACGAAACGCACCTGACTCTTCCCATACATCATAGTGTTTGCGTTCCAGATCAGTGAAGTTGAATGTTTTATCCAGCATAATGTTCAAGCTATTTTAGTTGTTAACAATCAACAGAAAATAGTAAATACAGCGGTTGCTGTCCACATATAAGTCAGAAAAGATTTAAATTCGGAAAATGACGTAACAAAGATAAAGCCCGATTTGCGCGGCTTTAATCATTTAGAGCTTTTTTTGAAAGTTTATCCAACTCTTTTTCGACAAGTACTTCGATCATAGGAGGAAGGTTTTTGTCCAGCCATTCTTTTAAGAGCGGCTCAAGCTGGGCGCGGACAATATCTTCCAGGGTGATACCATCAAATGTGCGGTTCACCTGAATATCTCTGGCGATCTTTGTAAAACCGGCAAGTGTCGCGGCGGCAGCGCCTTGGGATAGGATATTTGTATCCAGCCCTTCGGGAATATCGGTTGTTTCGGTTGGTGCATTATCTTCCGGTTCGCTCAGGTCAACTTCTATTTCTTCCGGTTCTTCTGCAATCGGCTCTTCCATAACAGGTTCTTCTTCCGGTTCGGGCTCTACTATTTGTTCCGGCTCTGTGGCTGGCTCAACTGGTTCCGGGTCATCTACTTTTTCTGTAAGCTCAAGAACATCCTCTTCATCAGCAGGCTCGGCTTCAGGCGCAGGTTCTTCCTCAACGACGTCTGCAGGAGGTTTTTCTTCTCCCTCTGTCGTACCTTCTTCTTCGTCATCATCAGAAATAATCTGGCGGATAGAAGCCAGTATTTCTTCAATGGACGGATCATTTTCCTGTGTTGTGTCTGACATAGACGGAATCGATAGGTTAAATTAAATTTACTTTATTTATTAGTTTCCCTGATTGCAGGCGGCTTGTCAAAGGCCGAATTTTGTTTCGCCCTTAAAAAGAAGGCGATTCGCCGATAATCGATATATAAATGACACAATAATCAGAAGGCAAAATCATTTTTCGGTGCGAATTCGGATAGATAAGGAATATTTGCATCAAATAACGGCGAGACAGAAATATTTCCGTTTGACGATTTCGACACCAATACCGCCTTACCGGTTGATTTGGGATCTTTACGCAAGACGCAAACCATGCGTCCGCTCTCCTCTTTCAAATGATGTGCGAGCGTTTCCGGTATGGCGCTGACAGCGCCGTTAAGTACAATAATATCGTAAGGCGCATTTTTTGAAATCTGGCCATCCTGATCCCCTGCAATATCGACAATATTGCACATATCCAATGTCGCCCACGTTTTACAGGCATGTTTTCGCATATTTTCATGCGGTTCTACGGCAATGACAGTTTCTGTTAAAGAAGACAGAACAGCCGCGCTGTAGCCGCTACTGCTTCCTACATCCAATGCAATGTCGGTTGGCTGGGGTTCTGCCGCCTGTATTAAACGTGCAATTATCATCGGCTCAACCAGAAAGCGCCCCTCGCCGATCAGAATATCTTCATCCAGATAGGCAAAATCGCGCTTGTCATCCGGTAGAAAGTCTTCACGTGGAATTGTCGACATGGCTTCTAAAACGCGGGTTGAAACCACATTATTTGTTGCAAGTTGGCAATCAACCATTGCCTGTCGCGCTTCTTTGAAATCCATAAAAGTGTCATCCTATCTGTTTACCTATTATTTTTATCGTATGTTCGGCATTCAATCCATAGATATTCGCGGGATATTATCGTTATTTTTGAAGTTCCACACGAAGATTTGCCTTCTCATAAACATTATTTTGGTCTATAACATCAAAACTTATGCAATAAGGGCGCGATGGCAGAGTGGCTATGCAGCGGATTGCAAATCCGCGTACGCCGGTTCGATTCCGGCTCGTGCCTCCAAAATTGCTTTCTTTTCTTTATTTAGGCTCTTTATAAAACGTATAATATTTTCATGGGGCAAAAATTCTCTCACATCAAACCAAAGCTTCTCGACTGGCTTCAAAATCATGATGATCGATGGTCATTCATTATTATCTATGTCGGACTAGCCATTCTGCTAAGCTTATATGCAGGACTGTTCTGGGTCATGATGTTGATGCTGTGCCATCTGGGTCTGGAATTTGTACGACATAAAACTATTCAGGCGCCCCGTCCCGTTATCCATGCTCTATGGAATACAAAGCTGGATATCGGGCTGTTGTTCTTTGCTTTTGTTATTACGCTTTATTCCGACGCAGTGATGGCGGCGCTGGGTCTGGGTCAAAGCGCTAGGGCGGCGCAAGCGGCAAGAGGCCTACAGCTTGCCGCGCGTTTTGGCGTGATCGAATCGGCTCTTCGTACATTTTTATTAACGGCCGATGATTTGTTTCGCCTGACACGTGCGCTGTGGAAGACGACAAAGAAGAAAAAGGGTGTTTTGAAGCCCAAAACGGATGAAAAAGATGAAAAAGAAAACAACCTGTACCCTTGGCGCACGCCAAAGATCGGAGACTATGTTAGCCTGTTTTTCGGGATACTCTGTATCGGCTTTATTGCACTCTCCCCTCTTCTAACCGACCAGACATTTTCGGATGTAATAAATAGTATTCAAGAAGATTTATCACCGTTTTGATAAGAATCTTTGAATTTTTGAAAAAGAGCTTTTTCTGCGCTTGACAAATCAGCCATATTTGCGCATAAACGACACTTAATTGATCCCCGATAGCTCAGCGGTAGAGCAGTTGACTGTTAATCAATTGGTCGCAAGTTCGAATTCTTGCTCGGGGAGCCATTGTTTTCATATACTATAATTTCTTGCTAATAATTTCTCACTGATGTAATTCTTTCGACTACGCAGAGGGAATGTATGAAAGAGTTTCCATTATATGATCTTATAGAACAGCAAAAGTCTATTACGCCTATCCAAGGTGATTAAACAGTAAGTTTGATGTGCTGGATTTTCTTAAAAACCTAAATATTTCTATGCTGCTGTATATTTCTTATATGATAATTTTTGATTGTTTTGCAATAGTGATGAGCCCTCTAGCATATCTTTCAAATTTTCGCGTGCGCGAAATAAGCGAGAGCGTACTGTTCCAATGGGTATTTTTAAACGCTCAGAGACTTCTGCATATTGATTGCCATGTACACAAATCATAATCAAAATTTCTTTATGATCTTTCGATAAATCATTCATGGCATTTTCTACATCCTGAAGTTCTAGTTTTAGATTTTTTTTATCCTGTACTTTTACGCGTTCAATATAATTTTCAGGGTCGTATTGAGTTTCAAATTTCACTTTTCGACGATAGCTTGATGCAAAAAGATTAAATAAGATTTTAGAAAGCCAGCCATATAAGTTTGAATTATCTTTATAGAGATGTTTTTTCTCCATAGCTCTTAAAAAAGTTGAGTGTACTAAGTCTTCTGCATCTGGTGTATTATTTGTGAGGCGATAGGCAAAATTTCTCAATCTGTTTCTGTGTTCAATAAGTTCTTTATTTCTAAACATTCTAATTCCTTTATTTGACTAATAAAAACTTTAATAGTTTTGCGTATCTTATTTTTGTCTTAAATGTTTCTTGTTTTCTAAAAATTGTTTCATTTTTGTATCTATAAATTTTTTGTATCTATTTTGTATCATTAACTGTATGGTTGAAAAATACTAACTCCCACAATCGAGAAAAAATGCACAAAGGTACTATCCTTAGTATAGACGATGATCAAGGCTTACAAACTGTCTTAAAAGAATACTTTAAGCATGATGGTTTTGAATTTATTCAGGCTTATGATGCATTTAGTGCTGCGGAAAAACTTGAAACTAATTCTTTCAATCTTATTCTTCTGGATTTATCACTACCTGATGGGGAAGGGCTGGATTTACTCAAAAGATTTAAGTCAAAAACCGATGCCGCTATAATTGTCATTTCAGGAAATACAGACACGATGGAAAAGATTATCTGTCTTGAAATGGGCGCAGATGATTATCTTGTAAAACCTTTTGAATTACGTGAACTCTCGGCTCGCATAAAAGCAAAATTAAGACAGATAAAGACAAATAGCGATTTAGAAAAATTATCTGTACCTGAAGAAGAAATTCTAGAATTTGGAGACGGTTGGTGCTTGGATCGCGCCAAATATCAATTGTATAATAAAAAAAATCAACCCATAGATATTACCCCCGGACAATTTAAATTGCTTGAAACATTAGTTCGAACGCCTAATCGTGTATTAAGTAGAGAACATCTTTTTGAACTTACTAGAGATGGTGAATTTGAAGCCTATGATCGTGCAATTGATATTCAAGTGGCTCGTTTACGAAGAAAGCTGAATGACAACAAAAAGCCTTCAATGTTAATAAAAACCGTACGAGGTGTGGGATATATGTTTTGCGGAGAAACAAGAGTTTCTTCGTCCCTAAATTAAAAAATTTTATTTTGGGAACTAAACATTAATTATGCCATTGGAGTGTCTGTTCATGTGAAATTAACAAAAGAAAGGAGCTTTCTCATGCAAACAGCACAAAAAATTTTATCCGCATCATCTCTAAATGGTAATGGTGTCAAAAATGCTCAAGGTGATGATTTGGGGGATATCAAAGATATTATGATTGATACTGATACAGGCCGAGTTGAGTACTATATTCTATCATTCGGTGGATTTTTAGGTATTGGCGAAAAGTATTTCGCCATTCCTCCGCAAGCTATTTCTTGTGATACAGAGCAAGAATGTATGATTTTGAATATCGACAAAGAAACCCTTGAAAATGCACCGGGTTTCGATAAAGATGACTGGCCAAACATGGCGGGCCCGGAATTTCGTAACAAAATTTATAGTCATTACGGCTATGAAACACGTCAAGCCGCATAATAGTTTACTAACAAAGCAATACAGCTATTAAAACCGCCCCTTAAGGCGGTTTTTTTAATTAGTCAATCTTTGCTAGAAGATCTGATATTACTGCGATTTTGGCAGGCTTTGCGAGATGATGATCAAAACCTACTTCTTTAGATTTCTCACGGGCTTCTTTGTGAGAATATCCAGAAATAGCTATTAATAATCCTTTGTAACCATTTTCCCGCAACGTGGCGGCAACTTCATGTCCATTAATATCCGGCAACCCAATATCAATCAACATAGCATCTGGTTTGAATTTTTTAGATTGCTTTAAACCATCTTTTCCCGTCTTTGCTGTTTTGACCTCACATTTTAAATTCTGAAGCAACGTTGGCATTGTTGCAAGAATGTCTTCATTATCTTCAACTAAAAGAATTTTCAGCCCCTTTCTAGGCTTATTTTTCGCTGTTTTAGATATGGAAGCTTTTGAATTAACACGCGGCTGTTTTTGAGCCGGTAAAATAATTGCAAATGTCGAGCCCTTGTTTTTACCTTCACTATAGGCTTTAAGAGACCCTCTATGTAATTCGACAAGTTGCTTGGATAAAGCAAGACCAATGCCTAGTCCGGATGCGGCTTGCCCTTTTTGCCTCACCTGATAAAACGGATCAAAAATTCTTTCTAATGTTTTTTTGTCTAAGCCAACGCCGTTATCATGAATGTAAATACGGACTTCATCTTCATCTTCTTCAGTATCAATTTCTATTTTGCCCCCTGCGGGTGTGTATTTTGATGCATTTATAATGAGATTATTTAAGATTTGTTCAAGTCTGGTGGGGTCGGCCTCAACGAGCAATCGACTATTGACGCTTAAATCTATCGTCTGGTTCTTCTTATTACAGATAACTTCAAGATTTTGAACAGTTGTCTTTAATATTTCACGCATTGCAACAGTATGTAATTGCAATCGAATTCTATTTTGAGATACACGGTTCAAATCCAGTAAATCATCAAGTA
The DNA here is from genome assembly GCA_963710165.1 of uncultured Alphaproteobacteria bacterium. GTDB lineage: Bacteria > Pseudomonadota > Alphaproteobacteria > Micavibrionales > Micavibrionaceae > JACKIP01. Next base: position 1,014 of record CAVPYZ010000005.1, on the reverse strand, counting down.
ATCGTGCCATAGTGCTGACGCTATTTTTCATGACACCAAAAATATTCTGGTCTTCCGGCATCCGCATTTCTAATATCTCAACGCTTCCACTTAAGGCACCTAAAGGATTACGCAGTTCATGCCCCAAAATTGATAAAAACTCGTCTTTTTTATGATCTATTTCTTGCAGTTCTTCAACAGCGCCATGTAAGGATGTCTCAAGTTTTTTACGATCTGTAATATCGATCACCATGCCGACCATTTTTTGCGGAATATTATCTTCGAACAAGGTTTGACCACTGGCCTCTATCCAGCTTATTTCATTGGTCTTGCGATTGATGACACGATATTCAGCATGGTAATATCCTTCGCCTTCCGGCTTGACTGCATTATCAAGTTTATCTCTGACATTTTGCACATCTTCGCGGACAAGTTGTTGGAAAAACATATCAATAGTTAGTGTTTCATCTTCATCGAATCCCCAAATATTGATCAGCAATTCATCCCAGTTTAAATCGCCTGTTGGGATATCATATTCCCATACGCCAAAGCGATTGGTATTTTTGGCTAAGACAAGTTTTTTCTCGCTCCACGCCAAATCGTTTTCGATTAATTTACGTATACTTATATCTTGTACAGTCCCGACGAGACGAACTGCATTTCCATTATTGAAAATTACTTTTCCAGTTGCCTCAACCCAATGCGTTCTTCCTGTTTTTTGATTAATAACTCTATATGTCCATGTATAATCATCTTCTTTATTCAAGGCGCTTTCAATGGAGTCTTTCACAAGTTCACGGTCGTCAGGATGTAATCCAGCCGCGAAAATTTCATAGGTTATGGGAGATACATTCTCAGATACACCCCATATATTTCGAACTGTTTCGTCCCATTCAATTTCATCTTTTACAATATTATAATCGTGGATTCCGATATGTGCGGCATCTCGCGCCATTTGAAGTCTTTGTTCGCTACTTCTAACTTTATCAAGTGCCTGTTGTGAGCGAAGTGTCGTAGATAACAAGTTGGCAATTG
>CAVPYZ010000004.1:0-934641 GCA_963710165.1 uncultured Alphaproteobacteria bacterium | reverse complement strand
AGGTAGCATTTTAGATATTTTATCGTAATCCATTGTGTAATCAAGATGCGTTAAGTAAACGGTTTAATATGATCAATCCACTCTAAAGTTTGTTTTAAAGTGGAATGACTGTTGGTTGGAGTGAATCATTTCACATTCAACAATCCACGTATCAATACCTTTTAGCTTATCAACAGTTTTATCAGGAATCATATGAGCATCTGTCGTATAGGCAAAATTCTCAAACTTGTACGTCATAACCTCCATATTACCATGCATATGTTTAAGCGGCATTCAACTACATCACCCACTTTAAAAGGATAATAAGGTCTAATTTCACACCAGAGCGGTCGCCCTTCACCAGAATATTCTACATTAATCTTAGGATCATTTTGAAACCACCATACTTTTTCAATTTCTTGACGACACGCACGCGTTGCATACATGTATAAGTTACTTGTTTCAAAATAACGCATAAACATAGGCAAATGAAAATTACCCACAATATGATGAGCATGAGGATGAGTGTACAAAATACCATCAATGTGACGTATTTGATGCGCCTCTGCCTGTTCTCTGATATCAGGGCCCATATCTATAAGTATTTTTGAATTTTTACTTTCAACAAGAATGGAAGGAGCCAAACGGCGATTTTTTGGATTGCTTGGGTCACAATCGCCCCAATCACCACCAATTAATGGAACGCCATAAGCAGAGCCGCAACCCAATATTGTTATCTTTAAACTCATATGCTTACTTCAGGCTCGCTTTTGTCTGTTCCATGAAACAATTGTAATACTTCCGCACCCATCGGCTCTTTTTTGCCATTGTCGCTAAACACAACTGCCCTTGATGCCTGAAGAGACCTCAACAAATCCGCGTGTTTTTTTGGACGTGTACATAGAATACTTTCCATCAAATCTAAATGCTGAGTTATTTTTTCCGAACCTATTGGAGTTAGAAGTACTTTTTTCAGTTTGGTAGATATGCCTGACAATTCGCGTTTTCATCTGATTCTAGTTTTTCGGTTAGATCATCTGCCATGTAAAGAGGCGTGTGTACAGACTCGGGCTGTCCTGAAATAATACTCAACATCTCAATATTTAAATCTGTTGCATGACGATCATCGTTCGAAGCCCTGAATACCTGCCCTCTTTTCAAATGTTTATTCATGATCGACATTGTAACAATCATCTCTCGAGCCAACACATCTAATTTTTCACTCGGGTCTTCACCAGCTGTATGCTCAGCGATAAATTTAGCAGCACTGTCAGGAACTGCAATCCCCAGCCTTCTGCAGCCCAAAAATACCTCTCATCTTTTGTATAGACTCTATGACATTCTTTTAAAGATGCTTTGGGTTGAACACCTTTCATTGCAAAATATAAATCAAGCTGTGTAAGATCACCATTTCCACTGTCGCATATAAACATGAAACCAATACCGCCAAAATCTTTAACCAAACGATCATGGCAACCAATAATTATGGGATAATGTTCTTCGAGATATTCAGTCGCGGCTTTATAAGCTTCATCCAATTTTTCTGGCTCAACTACGACAAATAAATCAACATCGGATAATTCATCTGCTAACCCATATGAAAAAGAGCCTCGCATATAAGCCTCTTCAAGTGCATCTTCCTCAACTAAAGCATCCAAAACGCCTTTTATCAAGTCGGCTTGAGGTAGCTGCTCTTGTTTTGTTTTTATTAAATGATCCGCAACTGGAATATCAAAAATTCTTTGCTCCGATGCTATTGCTATCGCTCTCTCCCAAGATGCAGATGCAGATAAACTTAATGACATATTCTATCTCCCTTTGAATATATTACAAAATATTTATATAATAAGAAAAATAAAGTCAATGTATTATATGTAAAATATAAGGTTTTTTAGTATCTTATGCACATTTAATACGATAATTTTAAATATATGAATCTACCCTTCAACGCCCTTCAAAAAGCTGTCGATATTGTCAATACATCGTCACACCCGCAAAATCGCATTGCGGCATCTATTTTTCATGAGAAAGATGGATGGTTATTTTCGCAAGTTAATCAATGGCCAGCGCTTATCGAGAGCAAACTGGGACGGGAACAACGCATCGGGAAGTCTTCCGGAACTATTCATGCGGAAACCGCGTGTATTTATGAGGCGGCGTTTCAAAACTCTCTGCCTGTTCAGGGTGCAAGCATCGCTATTACCGATCCCCCTTGCCCGAATTGTGTGAAAAACATGGCCGAGGCAGGTATTGATAATATTTACATTGATCATAAAGGGTTTCAAAAAGACTTCGCTAAACGACGTATAGAACATTTTAATCTGCTTTCCGTTCGCTTGGCTGAAAAAGCAGGCATCAGCATGTATGAAGTCAATCGCAAATCGCAATCTATAAAACCCATTACGATCGCGCAGAAAAATTACATTCCATTTAATGAGAAACCGCTAGAAATTATTGATGGCGCAGAAAAACTGGATTTAGTAGACGCGAGCAATCCGAGAAGATGGCCTATTGTTTCTTTCTAAATTTTAAAGGAAATACATTCAAAATGGTTTGCACGTCCCATCCGGCCATGGGATTTCGCAAAGCAAACGATTTGGAGGAGATAGAGCACCCTTCTACCAAATATTCCTACATTCAGGAAGCTGGAAACAGGTTGTTGATGAATATCGCCAGATCAGGATATAAAATTCTCCACGGAGAAATATTTATGAACGAAGTTCCAAACAGCAGGGAACTAGTAAATATGGTAGGAGCACATATTAAAACCATCAATATTCTGCATAAAGACAGATCAAAGGATGATTTGGCATTTGCCGCTTTACAGCTTTTAGAAAGAAACAATATTCTAAAAGTCAGTGAATAAAATTTTTTTTAGAGGAAAAATACGCTATATTATTATTATGTCACACAGCTTTAAGATCTTTTTTGTAGCCACTCTTTTCATCTCGCTTTTCGTAAGTGAGGCAAATGCACAGTCAGAAATGTATGAAACGCGTCAATATTCGCTTAGCAGAGATAAAGTTTTTGACTTGCCTCCGCCTAGTGAAATAAAAAAGAATTTTTACAAGAAATGGATCAGGTTGACAAAACCTGTAGCGCAGATTATAAAGACTCTGGTCATCGTGACTGTAAATGTTATGCCATGACGTTTCTAGAGCAACGTTTAAAATTGCAGAATGTACGACAAAGCATTATCACAACGGCTATTCATGGTGAATGTTTTGATCTGGAAAAAATGCAGGGATTTTACTTTGGCAAATGTGCCGGCAAAATTAAGCTCTAGGAAGGATGCGCGCATCACGGTAATATTGCGCCGCGCCGGTTTCCTCGACAGACCCCATCCCACCATGTATCTGCACACCGATTGAGGTGACTTCGCAAGCCATATCGGTGCACCATGATTTAACGATGGGCGTGATAAAATCAACATTGGTCTGTGCGTGCACATCACCCGCCCGCGCCTTATCCAGATTTAGCGCGGCTTCATATGCCATGGCACGCCCCGCCATCGTCAATGATTTCATAGTTAATAACATGCGTTGTACATCGGGATGCGCGATGATTGCGCAGGGTTCGCCATCAGCCATACTCTTACCCTGAATACGCTCCTTCGCATAGCCCTCGGCCTGTTGTGTTGCACGCTCCGCAATGGCAACGCCCTGTAACCCAACGGACAGGCGCGCATTATTCATCATGGTGAACATATATTTTAGGCCCAAATTGGCTTCACCAACCAAATAACCGATTGCCCCGCCCTCATCACCAAATTGCATTGTGCATGTCGGGGAGGCATGGATGCCCAATTAATGCTCAATCCGTGCATTTTACATCGTTACGTGTGCCGTCTTCTAGAAATTTAGGAACAATAAAGAGAGAAATACCCTTCAAGACAACCCCTCCTGGCGCATCTGGGAGACGGGCGAGCACCAAGTGAATGATATTTTCCGCCATATCATGCTCACCATATGTAATATAGATTTTTTGCCCTGAAATTTTGTAAGTATCATCATCCTGCGGTATGGCTTTTGATTTGACAGCCGCTAAATCGGAACCCGCCTGTCCCAATTAAGCGGAGCCAGTACGTCAGATGCCAATTTTGCGGCTTCCCCCAAAATGGCTTCAACCGTTTCACTATCTAAGTCCTCTGCCTGCGGCAGATTCTCAAAACCGACAACTTTTTCAAGGAGATATGCCATATCGGCAACGGGCGGGGTATATGTCATGAAGCGTCCTTATAATTCTTGGCATCATCTTTGCAATCTTAAAACTATAATATCATAGCAAATAACACTTAATAAAAATATTAGACGAGCATATGAACTTATCAAGCACACTTTTGAATGGAAATAACGCCCTTGCCGCAATGTCAAAGCAGGCGGGAAGTGATGTGACAAAGGCAATATATAGCGCCAGTGATAAAACAGGTATTGATTTTGGATACCTGATGAAACAAGCCAGCGTCGAGAGCAGCTTTGACATCGACGCGCAGGCAAAAACCAGTAGCGCACGTGGATTATACCAGTTTTTGAGCTACACATGGCTGGACATGGTGAACCGGCATGGTGGAAAAATACGGCATTGATACAAACCAGAGCAAAACTACGCTTCTAAAGCTGCGTGACGACCCCGAACTGGCGGCAAACATGGCGGCAGAATTTGCAGGCGAAAATAAAGCCTACCTTGAGAAAACATGGGGAGGTGACGTTGGCGCAACTGAGCTTTATCTTGCCCACTTTATGGGTGCAGGCGGTGCAGCTTCATTTTTGAATACGCGATGATAATCCGTTACAACCCGCGGCAGAGCTATTCGAAATGCCGCAAATGCGAATAAAAGCATATTCTTTGATCTGCAACCAAACGCGCCAAGACATTAGAGGAAGTATATATGCGCTTTGATCAGAAATTTGAAGGCATTGAAACATCGCCACAAATTGCAGAATCACATGATCGTAATTTGAAGATTCGACTTTATAGCTTCACAGAGAAATTAGAGACTTTTTCCCGCTACCTTGGCGATACACAACAAAATCTATTATCGCTTTTCTCTAATATGCCCACGAATAAGCAATGGCTGAAAGTCAACAGCGTGGATTTCGCGACATTGATGAAAGTTATCTAGTTAATGCGTAGATATGGGTTTTCCGCATTGGTAATAATTCGTACAAAGTGAATACGGTTCATATCAGCATAAGGTTTCACAGACACAACATTATTCCTTACATCGCTCACAATACCGACAGGCAATCCCGCAGGATAAACTGCTAAGACCGGATGTTAAAAGGCTGTTCCCCTTTTTAAACTGCGTATCTTCAGGAAGATGTGTGAGGGAGGCTTGTTTGCTCATTTGTAGGGCAATCGCATGCACGTTGCTATTCTCTATAACGACGGGAATACGCGCATTCAGGTCTGTGAGTAAAAGGACGCGGGCGTCGTTATTACCAAGCTCGACCACTTGCCCCAAAACACCCTCGCTACTTAAAACAGGCTGACCTTTCGCTAGCCCCTGCTCTGCGCCTGCCGCAATGATAAGGCTCTTTGCATAAGCGCTGGATGTATCAGATATCACGCGCGCTGTCTATATTTTAGCTCTGGCGCGAGTTTTACATTTAGCAGAGACTCGAGCGCTTTATTTTCTAACTGTAAAGCAAGCGCCCGTTGATACCACTCACGCAAGCGAGTATTTCATTCCCGAAGGCGCACATTTTCGGCCTTAAGCGCCGCAAGACCCGTTGCATCGCCGATCATATTGGATGCCGTATCAAGATAACTTTATGAATGTCAGAACGGGTGAGAAAACATCACTCGCCGCCATTTGCGCGTTTGAAAGCAAATTAGGGCTCACAACTCAAGAAATCCAGCAAAGAAGAAACAGAAAAACAGAAACCTACGATTATCCGAAAAGAATGCCGTTTGTGCCGTACTTTTAATTTGAGTTCGTTTCGCCAATGTTTTCCCCGAAAAGAATAAGTTAGACCATAACTATATTACAGGCATCTTAATATATTGGAAATTTCATGCAAGAATTGATTCGGCTTTTATTAATAATTACCGATTAAAACCGACCGAGAACTGTTCGCTCTTCAAGTGCGTGCCCCGTACCAATCGCAACGCAGGTAAGAGGGTCATCGGCAATCATCACGGCAGCCCCGTTGCATGGCGCAGAACATAATCCAGATTTTTTAACATTGATCCGCCGCCTGTCATCACAATCCCCTTATCGACTATATCTGCCGCCAGTTCGGGCGCAGTATGTTCCAGCGCTGTTTTCACACCTTCAATAATTTGACCTACCGGCTCGGCAAGGCTCTCTGCCACCTGACGCTCGGTCACGACAATTTCTTTTGGCACACCATTCATCAAATCACGTCCGCGAATTTGCATGGATTTCCCCTCACCCTCCGCCGGAACGCATGCCGTGCCGATTTCTCTTAATGCGCTCTGCCGTGCCTTCACCAATCAAAAGATTATGCACACGACGAATATAGGCGATGATCGCCTCATCCATTTTATCTCCGCCTACACGCACGGATCGGGCATAGACGATACCGCCCAGTGAAATAACCGCAACTCCTGTCGTTCCACCACCAATATCAACAACCATTGATCCAGTGGGTTCCGTCACGGGCAAACCCGCACCAATTGCCGCCGCCATGGGTTCTTCATCAGAAACACTTCCGATGCCCCTGCACTCTCCGCTGATTCCTGAATGGCACGACGCTCAACAGCTGTAGAGCCGGAATATGCAAATCACCATTTTCGGTGATACAAACGAACGGCGATTATGGACTTTACGAATAAAGTGTTTGATCATCGCTTCGGTCACTTCAAAATGGCGATGACGCCGTCACGCAGCGGACGTATTGCAACAATATTCCCAGGCGTACGACCAAGCATTTGCTTGGCTTCATTCCCGACAGCCAGAATTTCACGCTTTCCATTATACATAGAGATCGCCACAACCGATGGCTCGTTCAACACTATTCCCTGATCCCGCACATAGACAAGAGTATTGGCGGTACCAAGGTCAATCGCCATATCAGCAGACAGGAATCCGAAAATTTTTGAAAACATAGTTTATGATCTAGGTTTGATGTTGATAATAATAAGTAGCAGACTTCAACACATCATGCATCAGAGATTTTTAAAATCTCCTTAATAATACACAAGCTTTTATATGAAATATTGAAAAACTAAAAAAGCCCGCAAAAATACGGGCTATTACATCTTTTAAGAAAAAAGTAAAATTAACCTTGGCGTGCTTTGAAACGCTTATTAATTTTATTAATAACATATACGCGACCCTTGCGGCGCACAATGCGGCAATTACGATCACGGCTTTTTAATGTTTTTAAAGAGTTTGCAACTTTCATAGCTCCTTATTTCCCTTTGTATCCTTAACTTGAAGACCTATATAGAAGAATTGCCAAGGCTATGTCAAGCCATACTTCGATTTTTTATGATTTCTTAGAGCAACGCTCTAAATCTTTTTTGTAATCTCTTTCATCATAGTCAGAAACCATGCTTAAAAAGTTTAAACCTCTAGGTTTTAAACCAAATTTATTAGGACCATCAGAGCCAGGAGCAAACATCATTATATATACTATTAATGTCGCCACAAAAAATAAAATATTAAGTATATAATCAAAAATAGTTATCACTAATAAATATAGTGGGAAAAGGGAATGCAATAGCAATAAAATTATGGGAGTTAATAGCGATAATATTATTGACAAAAAGAACGCAATAAAAAGGTAATAGCCAAATTTAAAAATGATTTTAGCGCTATAATTCAAATCATGTAATCTTCTAACAATTATCAAAAGTAAAAAGTAAGAGGGTAAAATTTTCAATAAAAAATATTATGAGGTCAGAGAAATATTCTCAGGAAAACTAGCAGTATAAAAAATAGAAAATTTATCTAAAACATTGCAACTTGGCTCTAAAAACATTCATTCGATAGCTCATCTAAAAAATATCTAAAAAGAAAAACAAATAAAAAAACCACTACCATTTGTCGCCTATTAGCGCGCCCCTGATAGATGCTAAAATATGTTTTAAATGAAGGCGTCATAACTTGAGATAATTATCAGAATAAACGCCAAATGTGTAAAGTTGTGGGCTTCTTGGTCTAAACCGAACAACCACCAGAACATCGTATCTTTTACTGTCCAGCCGCCATTAAATGTAATATGCCCTTTTATACGATCAATAACACTATGCACAATAAAATCAATTATAGCTAACCACCAATACCACGGTGCCAAAGAAGCATTATAATCAGCGTTCCCGTTGCATGAATTGCCGTATGTGTAAAAAGCGCAGTGTAACCTTCACGTCCGGGCTTGCCTTTGCTCAGCGCCATCCAGTCACTTTGTAACAAAAAATCACAAACGAAATGCTTCAAACGAAATGCGATATACAAAAATAATATGTCTAAAAAACCCATGGGAACAAAAAACGAATAAACCTTGGCAAAAATTTGATTTAGGTTAAGATTAAAGTAAGAACTTATCTATACATTCTTTAGGGTATAGCGGTTTTTCAAAAAAATAAACATTTAATCAAAAAATTTACTCATGCTCCCTGACGTTTTATCAAAAAAACCAAGATCTTTTAATGTCGGTGAGTACGTCATGCGGCAGGGCGAGAGCGGCGAAACCGCCTATGTTATCGAAAGCGGACAAGTTGAAATTCTGATTAAAAAAGAAGACGGACGTACGCATAAATTCGGAACGCGCGGACCCGGTAGCATTATCGGCGAGATGGCAATTATTGATAATCAACCCAGAACGGCAAGTGTTCGTGCCGTTGAACAATGTAAAGTTTTGGAAATTTCTCGTGAAGATTTTCACAGACGCCTCAGTACCAGTGATCCTGTGCTTCAAACGATTATGCAGGTTATTTTAACACGTTACCGCGATACACTAGCGCGCATAGACGAGATTAGCGATAAGAGCGGCTTTCCTTCCCCAGAAGAGGCGGAGCGAGAAGTAGCATTAGAAAATGACGCTGTAGAAACAATTAAAGTGGCCAATGAATTCCGCGAAGCATTGGAAAATAACGAACTGGCACTTCATTATCAGCCTTTGATCGATATGAAGACTAACGATATTGTCGGCTTTGAAGCTTTAATGCGCTGGGAACATCCTGAGCGTGGTTTTATTTCCCCAGGAGTATTTATTCCCATTGCGGAAGAAACTGGTTTGATTGTCAGCGCCAGTGTCTGGGCATTAAATAAGTCCTGCAAAGCATTAAAAAGAATTGAAAGTAAGTCAGGCTGGAAAGACTTTTTAACGATGAGTGTCAATTTCTCCAGCACGGATTTCGCGTCTGAAGATTTTGTTGATACGGTTTATAATACCCTGAGTGCTACCGATGTCGCGCCCAATCAACTAACCCTTGAAATTACAGAGCGCATTTTGATGCAACAACCGGAAACGGCGAAGAAAACGTTAGAGATGTGCCGTGAAGCAGGTATGCATATTGCCATTGATGACTTTGGTACGGGCTATTCCTCCCTCAGCTACCTACACTCTTTCCCGATAGATATTTTGAAAATAGACCGCAGTTTTGTCGTCGATATGTTTAAAAATGAAAAAAACATCGAGCTTATCCGCTCCATCATCGGTCTTGGCAAAAACTTGAATATGAGCATTGTTGCGGAAGGCGTAGAAAATAAAGAAGAAGTGGATACGCTGAAATATCTGGGTTGCGACAAAGCACAGGGTTTTTACTATGCGAAGCCCCTACCTGAAGATGAGGTTGTTAAACTGCTAAAATCATGGGACAATTCAAAGGTATAGATAAAATTTTATCAATTGATTACTTCATATTAACTAAATTTACCATAAAATTGTAGATAACTTTTTTATAAGAGTATTGAAATACACGATACATATTTAGGGATACAGGGGATTAACAATGGCCATTACAGATTTTTCACAAAATGACTCAGATCAAAATCAGATAAGCGTACTTGATGGATCGCAAGACACATTACGTATAGAGAATAGTGAGTTTATATCAAATTCGGATTTGTCGCGTGACGGTTTCGACCTGGTACTGACATTGGAAAATGGTGACACACTTATTATTGAAGAATATTTTTCTTCTGACACGCCCCCTACTCTTATATCCGAAACAGGATCTGCATTAACACCGCAACTGGTGGATTCTTTTGTTCAGGGAAACCAGTTTGCACAAGCAACAACAGGAACAGACGTCAGTCCCGTTGGTGCTGTAAAAGAATTATCGGGCGACGCCACTGTGACACGCACGAACGGCACAGTCGAAACAATAACACTTGGCACACCAATATATGAAGGCGACATCATTGAAACAAACGCCGAGGGTGCGGTTAACATTATCTTCATAGACGAAACCGAATTTGCCATTTCTGAAGATGCACGCCTTGCCATTGATGAATATGTATTCGATCCAAGCACTTCCGAGGGATCAAGCAGCTTTTCTGTATTGAAAGGCGTCTTTGTTTTTACAAGCGGTGAAATCGGGCGCGATGATCCGGATGATGTCGAAATTGAAACACCAGTGGGCTCGATCGGAATTCGCGGAACGATTATCGCGGGTAAAATTGACCCTGACGGTGTAGAAAATGAAATTACTGTGGTAGAGGGCGCAATCGTCATTCGTAACGCGGCGGGTGAAACAACGTTATCAAACCAATTTGAAACTGTTCAATTATCCGGTTATGAAAGCGAAATTGTTAATATTGGTCAAATTGACAGCACGCAAATGAACCAGAAATTCGGCTCTGTCAGCGGTGTATCAGGTTCTTTATTTAGCGCTATTAACGAAACAGGCACACAAGAGGGCAATAACGGCGAACCAAATATACAGGAAGACCCCGCAGCTGAAACATCAGGCGAGGGCCAATCTGCTGAAGAGGAATCGATGAAAGATGCCACACAGGAGAACTTAAACGAAGAAGCAGCTTTGGACACAGTTCAATCCGTTGAAGATAATGGTCCTGAACTTCTTCAAAACGATGTGTTGAACCTTGAAACTGTTCAGACTGGCCTAGAGACAAAGTTTGGTAGTGAAAGAACAGTAGATACGGCTGCAGGTAATAAAAGCTTGAAACCAGTTATTTCAAAAAGCGGAACAACCAGTAATTCAAATAGCAATACAGTTGAAAACCAAATATCTCTCGGGCAAGAAACACGCAGTCTTAGTGATCCGTTCATCCCTAAGACAGATGTTATTAATCCAATTGATACTTCGAATACATCTCCAACAGGCTTCAGTTTGAATAATGGGTCAATACTTGCAACACGTGGCTTTAGTATCTCGGCGACCCCTGATACAGGTATAGGGTCATCCATTGCAGCATTGGGAACCGATCTTGATGGTGATGGTTTAAATGATTTTGCCTATACAGGAGATAATGGACAAGTCTTTATTTATAATTCCACAGCAAGTACCGTGACATCTATAAACATAGCCACAATTGCGGCAGGCAATATCACACAAAATTTGAATATATCTGCTGGCGGTGATTTTGACGGTGATGGTAACGCAGACCTTATTTTCGGAACACCTCAGGGTAACTTACCAAGCTTCGTAAATACAGGGCAAATTGGTGTCATTGAAGCCGCTAACTCTGCGGTGAACAATATTATTACATCAGATGATGTCGGTATTTTAGCCGCCTCCCCTGGAACGATTCTGGGGCAAGATGTTGAAGTTATAGGTGATTTCAACGGTGATGGTTATTCAGACTATCTATTCAGCTTTGACGAAACCGGCAGCGGTTCAGGCGGTTTGCTTTTGAATAAGGGAAGCGATACTGCCCTCAACACAGCAATACAAACATCAGATTTCGACATCATTAATGGCGCGGGAACTGAGTTTTTTGGCACAAGTCTCTCTGCGGCGGGCGATATTAACAATGATGGTTTTGACGATATTATTGTCGGAACTCTGGATAATCGCGCTTATATCGTTTATGGCGACGAAGCAGATTTCTTAAAAGGCTCAGTAATTAACAATCCCGCAGGCACAATCTCTTTTGGTGCAAATGTTACAGGCGGCTCCGATATTAATCGTGACGGCCATAGTGATTTTCTTATTTCTTCGACAGGTGCACTACACGGCGAACAAGTTCACCTTTATGACGGTGCCAGTTTAAATCAATTGACGCGGTTTTATTCGAGTCAGGCGGGGTGGGAAGTCAATAACGCCCATATGATTAACGACTTTAACGGCGATGGTCGCGATGATTTTGCGATCTCGACGTCTAACGGTGTCGATAATAAGATCTTTGTTATCTATGGCAAAGATAGCGGCTTTGAAACTTCTTTTGATCTAAACTTCTCCGCGATTAATCAAATAGATGCCAAGCTTGGTGTAATGTTCGGGTGGAACGGTGTTGGTGGACAGATCGAGCTTGAAAGCGTCGGAGATATTAACGGCGATGGGCTAGATGATTTGGCGATCGGCGCATCAGAAGCGGAGTTTAACGCGTCAAGCTTTGATGATGGTGCGATAAGCGTCGTTTATGGACAATTTACGCCTGATGTCGTGACTGATAACAGCGCAAGGGATGGCAATAACACAGTGGGCAGCATAACTGCAACATCCAATGAACAGGCTTTATTAGGTAGCGCTAACGACGATATTATAAATGGCGGCGGCAGGGAATTCTTGTCCGTATCCTCCGGCGCTGGCAATGACAATATTACTTTAAACGCAGCGGGTGCGACACATAAAACAATTAATGGTGGCGCTGGTATAGATCAACTCTTTCTACAAGGCGATGGCGGCACGCTTGATTTTTCATCCGCCGGTCCCGCTGGAATGACCCTTAGTGACGTTGAAGTTATTACAATGGGCGGTGATGGTCAAAATTTGGTCTTTGATGTCGCCGATATTTTCAAACTATTGCAGGAAAGTGATACCTCCACGCTGCGTATTACAACGAACGGCGCGGGTAACAGTCTTCAACTTTCAAAAGACGGGGCTGATATTGGTGCCTCCCCTGCCGGATTTACAGGTGATTTGGGGACAGACGCCATTGGTGAAACAGGCTTTTTTGATTTGAATTTTGGGGGCTATACGCTGTTAGTTGATACAAACATCACTACAAATTTCGCTTAAATCTATTTGGTTTCAGCAACATAAACCCCTGTCCATTTTTCAGGGGTTTGTTTTTGGAAGCTTTCAATACGCATCATCATCATGACGTAGTAATCGATCATATCCAGATGCGCGCGCTCTTTGGCATGAAGGAGTATATTCTCAGCTTCGATAAAATGACCGGAACGATAAGCTGCCAGCATATCATCATGTTCACGCTTCCATGATTGAAAATAGGCGTTTTGCGCGCGCGTTTCATCGCCTAAAATCGTATATATTCTAATCGGTTTGTTACGGCCTTTAACTTGAATCATATCCAGCTCCAGCAATGCCAGATCAGATACGGATTCCGCAGTATCTTCTCCAATCAGAATATTGACACCATAGTTTTTCGTTTGCCCTTCCAGACGAGAGGCCAGATTGACAGCATCGCCCAGCGCAGAATAAGCAAAGCGTTGTTTAGAGCCCATATTTCCTACAGAGCATTCACCGGTATTTATTCCTATTCCTGCCAAAAGAGGGGTGAAGGGGCGATGCTCTCGTTTACATTGGGCTTTGACCGCTTCATTAATCGGCATCAAGGCTTCATTCATCTTTAATGCTGTTAGACAAGCGTGACGCGCATGATCTTTATCATCTAACGGCGCGTTCCAGAACGCCATCATGGCATCCCCCATGTATTTATCAATCGTCCCGCGATTATCCATGACCAGATTGGACATTGGCGTTAAAAAATCATTCATCAACTGAATCAATTCTTCAGGTGAAAGAGACTCAGAGATTGTAGTGAAACTGCGAATATCCGTAAACATTACTGTCAGCTCCCTAATCTCCCCCCCCAGTTTTAGTTTTGTGGGATCATCCGTCAGCTCCTTCATGAAATCAGGTGAGACATACAGTCCGAATGCTTCACGCACTTGTTTACGCTCAACTTCGCTGCGCACATATTTTAACAACGCCGCCAATACAAATATAATCAGAATAGAGAGACTGGGATAAATAGGATCGATCAAAATACCTTGCTTGGTAAAGGCTATGAAAGATGTGTAGAAAGCCCCGCTTGTCACAACCGTCGTAAATAAGACCAGCCAGTTTAAATTTAGAAAAAATGTAAGACCTATAAATAAAAGCCCAAAGCCAAGAATAAAATAATTCTCGATCTCCTTCGCCATCAATGGGCGGGTCAGGAAATTCTGATCTATGATTTGTTCTGTCACATTTGCATGAACCTCAACCCCGGGTAATAGGCCAATGGGTGTGGCACGTAAATCTTTCAATCCCTCGGCGCTGGAGGCGATATAAATAATTTTATCCTGAATTTTCTGTTTTAGAGTCGTATTATATGTCTGATCCAAAACTTGATAGGCAGGAATATAGCGATCCTGATAATCCTTTTGAAAATAAATCCATACCTCCCCTTCCACATCAATGGGAATGGTTTTCTTCCCGATTGAAATATTGAAAAGCGGCTCCAGGCTAAACTGTGAAAAATCCTCATTCTGCTTAATAATCGGGATAGCATTTTCGTGTAACCTTATCGTTTCCAGGCTGAGGGAGGGGTAAATATAGGTTTGATTGGAAAACAACATCGGCGTTTTACGAATGACGTTATCAAGCTCCGGCTTTGCCATGAAACTGCCATTACCAGCGGCAGCGTCTTCTAGTTTTGTGATAAATTTGGCGGTCTTTCGCATTTGAAAGCTTTCCTGTAAAAAATGTGCGCGTACATCTTTTTTGCTCTTCATATTTTGAACCAGACGCGGCCTTTTCTCGTCAATACCATGCGTAAAGCCGCTAATAAAATTACCGCTTTCCTTAATCGCTTTTGTCAGAATATCATCATTATCAATGAGGAAAACGTCATATTGACTGGTTAATACGTCATAGGTTTCTTGCGGTAATCCTTCCAGAAAATTTGTGGGCGATGTCCGGTCGGGCTCCGCCAGTACACCGTCAAAAGCAATGACTTCTGCGCCCAAATCATTCAGGTTTTCAATAAGCTTTGCCAAAACAGTCCGCGGCCACGGCCATTGCCCTTGCTGTTTAAGCGACTCGTCATCGATATCAATAATATAGACAGAATTCGACGACTCTCGCGGATATTCGCTCAGATAAGTGTCAAAAATGATCAATTGGATACGTTGTCGTATAGGATTATAGGGACTGATGACAAAAACCAGAACGAATAAAAGGCTGAGTAAGAATAGAATATGCAGCCAACGATTTATCAGGAATTGCGACATATTCTGTCCTATCTTTCCGTTAGTGCGACCGATTGCGCGCGTAATATGGGTTTCAACATGTATTGCATGATGGTGCGCTTGCCTGTAATAACCTCGATATTTGCAATCATCCCCGATGTAATCGGTAGAGGATTTTGCTGTGTGCCTAGATGATTTCTGCCCGTCCGCACCTCGACTTCAAAGAATATTTCGCCGTTTTCGCCCTGTACCGAATTCGCACTAATACGCTTTAAAACTCCTTTTAAACTACCAAATTTCTGGGGATCATACGCCGTTATTTTGACATTTACATCCTGACCGGGCTTTAAAAAGGCAATGTCATTTGGCGAAACCTTGGCAATAATTTTCAGATCATCACCAAGCGGTACAATTTCGACAATCGGTTGGGCAGGTTCCAAAATACCGCCAATGGTTTTAATACTGATCTTATCAACCGTTCCTGCAACGGGGGCGCGTACCTCGGTTCTATAAACACGATCCCCGATTGACTTCAGATTTTCTTGCAAGGATGATAGCTGTGTTTCGACCTCATTTAATTCACCAAGCGCGGCTGTGCGGAATTTATCTGCAAGGTCTTTTAATTCGCTTTCCGCACCATTTAATTCCGAACGCAAGGCGGCGGCGCGCTGCCTTGCCTCTCTCGCACGTCCGGACGCGTCATTGACCTCCCGTTCTATGCGCATCTTTTCCATCTCCGGCACTGCGCGCTGTTCCACCATTTTTTTGGTGATATTCAATTCTTTTTGTAATGAGGCTCGCGAACTTTCATAACGCGCGGCTTCGCTCTGTGCTTCTGAAATGCGTGATTTTATCGCCGCAACCTTATCTTCATATATAGACTTCTGATTCTCAAACTCGGCTTTGCGAGAAGTATATAAAGCCACTTCATTTTTAGCTATTTCCGGCGCATTTTCGGAAATGGCCGCCGCAACGTTGAATTCTGTGCCCTTCGCTTCCGCGTCAAGTCGCGCTTTTTTCGCTTGGAGACCTAAAAGTCGTGCCTCCGTTCCACGCTCTTCACTTGCAAAAAATACGTCGGATAAACGAACCAGAACCTGATCTTTTTCAACGCGATCACCTTCCGTCACCAAAATATCTTGCACAATTCCACCTTCGAGTGATTGTATTACTTGTATCTCAGCGGAGGGCACAACCTGCCCTTCTCCACGCGCAAGCTCTTCAATTTCAGAAATATAAGACCAAATCCCTAAAAATAAGATAAGAAAGAAAATTGTTAAAAGAAGAATACGACTTCCCTCACGCGGGGTACTTTTTGTAACAGCATTCAATTCATCCATAAAATCTGTGTTCTTACTCATTTTACAGACATCCTAATTGTTCTTTTTTCAATTGTGCATCATCATTATCAACAGACGTTTTTATAAAATGTTCCAGCTCATAACATTTAACAGTCTTGATCAGCTTTGGCGAAGCCGATAAATCTTTCTCACATGATACCTCTGCTTGCTTAACACTTTGTTGATAAGCGGCAAACGTCACGTCATTATTTTCTATGCTTCTGGCCTCCAAATAACATGCTAATAAACCTTTCACCTGACGTTGTTTCAAGTCCATATAAATTGTTTGGTTTTGAACGTTGCAAACATAGGCGTGAGCGCTGTTAGTAAGTAATAATAAGCAAACAAAGATGATCGGAAATCTATTCACTTTTCACTCCCAGATTACCTTCCGCTAACGCCTTCAAAACGTTATCGCGTTTACCATCCGCAATCACATGCCCCTGCTCCATCAAAATCAAGCGATCCACCATCGCTAATAAAGGCTGTCTGTGGGTAATCAGAATCAGGGTTTTGTCTTTTGCCTCATTCGCCATATGGCTTTGGAACGCGCTTTCTGCCTGTACGTCCATGGCATTGGTCGGCTCGTCACAAACATAAATCGCCGGTTTTAATAACATGGCACGCGCCAGTGCTATCGCTTGACGTTGTCCGCCGGATAGTCCCTCGCCGCGCTCTCCTATTGGCGCGTCATAGCCGAGGGGGTGTTTGGAAATAAAATCATGCACGCCTGCTTTTCGCGAAACACCCAGAATTTCTTCTTCATTCGCCCGCGGGTTTCCCGCCAGAATATTGTCGCGCACTGTCCCACTAAACAGAACCACATCTTGCGAGATATAGCCGATATGACGGCGTAAATCGACGGGGTCAATCTGGCGCTCATCTGTATCATCGAACAAAATTGTGCCCTCTGTCGGGTCATATAAATCCATCATCAAGCGGGCAATCGTGCTTTTACCCGACCCAATACGCCCGATCAGGCCGACCTTCTCCCCCGCATTAATCTTGAAAGATACGTCATGCAGAATTTTATGCTCTACTTGTGGATATTGAAACGACACCTTATCAAATGTCAGTTTACCGCTTAGATCAGGGCGTTGAAGGAAATTTGTTGTTTGCGGACGATCTACTTTTTTTGCCATTAAATTATCAATCGTCTGCATCGCGGCCTTTGCCTGATGATAGCGAGTCATAAGGTTTGCCATTTGCGCAACAGGCATCATCGCCCGCCCGCTTAATATGACACATGCAATCAATCCCCCCATAGTCAGGGATTGATCACGCACCATATACATGCCCATCAAAACGATCATGATACTGGCAGATTGCTGTGCCCATGTTGCAAAATTTCCGCTGACAGCAGAATAGAATCGAGATTTTTGTCCCCACATGGCATTTTCGCCAACTTCTACGCCGTATCTGGCTCTAAAATTACCGTCTGCACCAACGGACTTTATGGTTTCAAGACCGTGGATTGTTTCCACCAGTAAACCATGTTTTGCCTCCGCCGACTTCATTGAGTGTTTGACAAGCTTGCGAAGTGGGATTTGTAAAACTAGACCAACGATCAACGTTAAAATTATTAGCCCAAGCAATAGCAAGGCAATTGGTCCGCCAATAAGATAAATGACGAATAGAAAAAACAGCGTGAATGGTAAATCGACCAGCCCCGCAATCGTCGCGGATGTCATAAAATCGCGTACCGCATCAAAGTCTTTCAGCATATTTGCTGTGGCGCCGCTGGATTTCGGGCGTTCGGAAAGTTTCATATTTAAAATCTGGTCATAAATACTACGCGTCGCCGTCACGTCAATTTTTCGCCCTGCAAAATCAATAAAATATCCGCGCAAACTGCGGATAATAAAATCAAAGATAAAAATAACCAACGCGGCAATCCCCAGAACCCAACCCGTCTCTATCGCGGCATTGGGAATTACGCGGTCATAAACATTCATAATAAAGAGCGGACTGGCCAGCCCGAACAGATTAATCAGAATCGCGGCAATAATCACATCTCTATAAATCGCCGAATTGGCCTTAAAAGGTGTCCAGAACCAATGCTTACTTTCCTGTTCGGAGGTGGTTTGAACACCCGTCAAAATGGCTTTGCCGCTATATGCTTTTTCTACATCGACGCTTTTGACCTTTTTAAGTTTTCCGGCTTTTAAATCATATAAGTCTAAGACGTCGTCCATGCGCGCCGTCAGGATATAGGCTTTGCCATCATTCATCATAAGCGTCACGGGGAATAGCGCGTCATCAATCTTTGATAGTTTTTCCGAAATAATTCGCGCTTTTAGCCCGGCATTTTCGGCTGCCTCGATAAATAATGACGGCGTTATATTTTCTGCACCTATCGCCAGCCCTGCTTTCACGCCCTGGGCAGTTTTTGCACGTCCGTGGTGGGCGGATAAATAAACCAGCGCATGAAGATAATAATCAAATGAAGCAGAAGAACTCATCTTTATATTTTACGCCAGATAAACTAGAGTGCAAAGCCTTAAGGAACTTATTGGTAAAAGCAGCGTTATTGAACTAAATCGACGCTAAAAATTCGAGGGATAAATGCGCCTATTATTTACATTACTTTTTACAGTCATTCTTATAGTTGGCTCAATTGACACAACCCTTGCATCCGGTGCTGTCTCAAAAGCCGATTCTTCGGAAGATAGCGGCTCATCAGTGTCCATCTCTGATCAAAATGTTAATGATCTGATCTCTACATTAGAGAATAAAGAAGCGCGACAAGAGTTTATATCCAACCTTAAAACTCTTAAGGAAAGTATTGAAGAACAAGATAAAAGTAGTGGCGATCCCTTAGAAGTTGTTGAGACATTGGGTATAGAGGAAACGGCGGAAGAATTACTTTCAAGCTACGAATTGTTTTTAAAAGAAAATAACCTGAATTCCGGTGTTTTTGAAAAATCAATCGTAAGCGGTATTGCAATTATCATTGCCCTGACCCTTGCATATATCAATCGAAAAGTATTTGTGGCGATACGCAGATATATGGGGAAAGTTCGTGATAAATTCCATCTTTCCCACGATCGCTTTCGCCTGTATGCGCGTATTTGTCGTTATATCGGCTATGTCATTATTTTCGGATTGCTCATCTTCTCCCTTCTTAAAATATGGGATTTGTCGGCACTGCTATTCATGGATTCGCAAAACGTTATTTTTGCCGGTTCTTACATTGCCAGCATTTTAAGTGTTTTCGTTATTGGAATTACGCTGTGGGAAATAGCCAATGCCATTGTCGAATATGGCTTCAAAAAAATGAAAATCAGTAATTCGAATCGAATTGATACGCTGCTTCCGATTATCCAGAACATTATGATGATTACGTTTATCATATTATTCGCACTTATCCTTCTTTCAGAACTTGGTATTAATATTGTACCCCTTATGGCTGGTGCGGGTGTTTTGGGTATTGCCATTGGTTTTGGCGCGCAAACCATGGTGAAAGATTTTCTATCGGGCTTTACTGTTATTCTGGAGGATTTAATACAGGTCGGGGACGTTGCCAAAGTCGGTGACCGTATTGGTCTGGTTGAAAGGATAACCATTCGTAAAGTCCAATTGCGTGACCTGTCTGGTATTGTTTATACCGTTCCTTTTGGTGAAGTTTCTATTGTTGAAAACTGGACAAAAGACTTCAGCTTCTACTCAATGGATATTGGCGTTGCATATCGCGAAAATACCGACAATGTCATAGAATTACTGCGTGAGATTGATGAAGAACTTCGTAATGATGATGACTTTAACGAAGATATTTTAGAGCCATTAGAAGTTATGGGTGTAGACGCTTTTGCTGATAGCGCCGTGATTATCAAGGCGCGTATAAAAACCAAACCTATCAAGCAATGGGCTGTTGGTCGTGAATTTAATCGCCGTATGAAAATTAAATTTGATAAACATGGTGTTGAAATTCCGTTCCCGCATCAGACAATTTATTTCGGAGAAGATAAAGAAGGCAAAGCGCCTGCCGCCCCGATCGAAATTAAATATTCTGAGGAAATGGAGGAGTCGATGCAAAAAGACGAGAAGCCGAAGAAACATAAATCGAAAAAATCAGATTCGGATAGAATTAATTCGCCTGCCGATAATGATAGTTATGATGGAGATGACGGAAATGATGGCGATTCAGAAGGTAAATAGCCTCTGCTTCAATAATAACTAATCGTCAAAACGAAACGGCGCTTTATAAACATATTCCGCATCTTCAACTTCAACCCCCATAGCTTTTTGTAAATAACCGAGAGATGCCAGAACGGCCATTTTTGACAGATGGTGACGATATTTTGAATTGATATATTCAATGCGTGTTTGAAAATACTGGTTCTCGCTTTGCATTAGTTGTAGCAATCTGATTTGCGCGCCTTCAAATTGTGCGGCATTTGTGTTGAATAATTCTTCATTAATGGCACGACGACGTGACATATTATCCAGCACACGCTCGGAAGTTTCATATTCTATCCATGCCTGTTCAAGATTTTGTGTAAGCTGCCTCTTAAGCTCTCTTTTCTGTGCTTCTGTTTCATATTTCTGAGCTTGCTTCTGACGTACGCGGGCAAATTGCGCCCCGCCGACCGAAAAATTCCAGTTCATTTTAACAACGGCGCGTGCATCATCGACCTCTCCACCGATCAGATCGTCCAGATCTTTCTTCAGATAAGATAGCTCACCATTTACATCCGGATAAAAACCGGCTTTGGTTGCGTCAATCTCGTGCTCATCTGCTTGTGCGCGGTAATCTACCGACTGGATTGATGGATGCGCGGCTAACGTTGTAATGCCTTCATCCAGACTGTTCGGCATTGATGTATTATCCCACTCGGGAAGCATCATATGCCCCGTTGGGCGGTCACCCGTAAGTTGCATATACGTCGCTTGCGCTGTCATATATTGCGCGTAATAATCTTCAAAAATATTATCAAGCAGAATAGTGATATCTTCGGATAGTTTCAGTTCCGATTGATCCGCAACCCCTTCATCGGTCATCATAGAAATACGACCACGATAATCTGCTACCTGCGCATTATGCTTTTTGACAATTGCCAGAATTTCATTGGTGCGCATAACATCCAGATATGACTTGGCAGTTTGCAGGGCTAGGTTCTCACGTACATCAATAATATCCAGATTAGCCGAACGGTACCTATCTTCTGCGGCGTCTATTCTGGCACCTGTTTCAAAACCGTCAAAAATCTTCTGGGTAATACCCGCGCTCCCCTCCCATAAATAGGAGTAGCCAGAACCGCGTGTCACAGAAAGCCCGCGACTGGTAGCATTATCACCGTAAACACGCCCCGCAGTGGCGGTAACATTAATTTCCGGAAACTGCCCCGCCCATTCCTCGACTTCCTGATCTTTCAGATTCTGACGTGCCGCATGCGCCGCATCAACACTGGGGTGATACTGTAACGCATTGATAAGCGCTTCTTGCAATGTCTCTGCCTGTGCCGCGTTTATAAAAAAACCGCCACCGCTAAGTGCCAAAACAGACGCTGTTAAAATATACTTTTGAATATTGATCATGACCTGACCATAGAGTTGAATCA
Organism: uncultured Alphaproteobacteria bacterium; assembly: GCA_963710165.1. Lineage (GTDB taxonomy): Bacteria > Pseudomonadota > Alphaproteobacteria > Micavibrionales > Micavibrionaceae > JACKIP01. The sequence goes on along the minus strand of CAVPYZ010000004.1, from coordinate 912,462 downwards.
CTTTTATATTATCACATTGATAGTTACATACAATAAGCTGTAACATTTTTGACTATATTAGATATGTCTTAACAAAAAATTACTTTGCTTGGGGATATCACCACACGCCCCCTTTTCTTTTTCGCGCAAATAAGGCACATTACATTCATTACTTGAACAGATATTCATCACCGTAAGGAGATCTACCTTGGCTCTAACGATTGCCGTTTTAAAAGAAACAGAGAAAAACGAAACCCGCGTTGCCGCATCGCCCGATACGGTGAAAAAACTGATTGCGGCAGGGGCAAAAGTTCAAATCGAGTCAAGCGCAGGCGAAGGGGCAGACATTCTGGATAGCCGCTTTAGCGATGCAGGGGCCAAAATATGCAAGTCCGCGAGTGAAACATTAAAATCGTCTACTATCATTCTAAAAGTCGCCCCGCCGAGTGAAAAGGAAATCGAAAGCTTTCCGTCTGGTGCACTTTTCATCTCTCAAATTAATCCCTACCAGAATGAAGCTCTGATCAAATCTTTTGCAAAAAACAAAATTGATGCATTTGCAATGGAGCTTATCCCCCGCATTTCCCGCGCGCAATCAATGGACGTGCTGTCCTCTCAATCTAATTTGGCTGGATATAAGGCCGTACTTGACGCTTGTGAATATTACAGCCATGCCATGCCAATGATGATGACTGCCGCAGGAACCGTCCCCCCCGCAAAGGTATTTGTGATGGGCGCAGGTGTCGCCGGACTTCAGGCAATTGCAACGGCGCGTCGTCTTGGCGCAATTGTGACCGCAACAGATGTGCGTCCCGCCGCAAAAGAACAAGTGGAATCTCTTGGCGCGTCATTTGTCGCTGTCGAAGATGACGAGTTTAAAGCGGCAGAGACCAGTGGTGGTTATGCGAAGGAAATGTCAAAAGAGTACCAGCAAAAGCAAACCGATCTGGTTGCGGAACATATTAAAAAGCAGGATATTGTTATTACAACCGCGCTTATCCCCGGACGCGCCGCACCGAAGTTGCTGAATGACGCGCATATAAAATCTATGAAAGCAGGATCTGTTATTGTTGATTTAGCGGCTGTTCAAGGCGGTAATACCTCCATGACGGAAAAAGGGAAAGTTGTCGTTAAAAACAACGTGACCATTATTGGGCATGAAAACTTTCCTGCGCGTCTCAGCGCGGATGCATCGGCGCTATACGCCAAAAATGTTCTCAATCTTCTTAACCTATTAATAGATAAGGAGAGCTCCTCTCTCAAAATTGATTGGGAAGATGATATTGTCAAAGGCATTGCCCTGACCAAAGACGGTAACATTATTCACCCTAATTTTGTTGGCGCGGCGAAAGCGAAAAATGTCACAACGGCCAAATTGCCGACACCTGACAAAGAGAGCGAGAAAAAGAAACCTGCGGCATCAAAGAAAAAGACACCCGCAAAGAAAGCACCGGCAAAGAAAAAAGCACCGACGACCAAATCGACAACGAAAAAGGCGAATGACGCATGAGTACAGATCAAACCTTAACCGAGAAAGCAGCAGAACTCGCAACTCTAGGCGAACAAATCCGCGAGAAGTCCTCCGAGCTTGCAATCGAAACCAGCCAACTGACCATGGGCGGGCATGATAGTGATTTTTTAGTCATGGGCTTAACCATTTTCGCGCTTGCCTGTTTCGTTGGATATTATGTTGTATGGCGTGTGACTCCTGCCCTGCATTCCCCTTTAATGGGTGTTACCAATGCGATTTCCTCTGTCATTATTGTTGGGGCTGTTATTGCTCTGGGTGTTAGTGACGCCTCAACCTTCTCTAAAATGCTCGGATTTGTTGCAGTTGTTTTAGCCTCAATCAATATTTTCGGTGGCTTCATCGTCACAAACCGCATGCTCAGCATGTTTAAGAAAAAAGGATAATTTTATTGCATGAAACAAATACTGTTTTCAATTATCTCAATATTTTTATTGTGTGCGTGTAACACTACGTCACGATTGGCTAAACAAGAAGGTATTAAAATTAATAGCCCTGTATCGGAAAGTGATATCATCACAGCTAAAAGTTATGAGAACATAGCTAATAGCCTTATGTCTTTTAAATTAGAGTCTGTTATTAGACCTAAAAAGAATAAAGAACAACTTACACAAATTACTAATCAAAAATCAGCAGCCCAAATTCTTAAAAGACCTATTAAATATAGTAAGTATTTGTCCATTCTGAATATCGAATATTTGCCAGAGTTTAAAAATGCAGCCAATCAGAATGTATTCTTTAATGTGAAATTAGAAAAAACAAGTCCTTCTGAGGGCCTACGTAACATAGAAATTTGTAACCGAATAAAAAATTTCGATTTACAAAAACATTTTCATATCAATGGGAATGTTAATCAGTTTGATTGGGGAACTAATAAAAATTCAACTCATGAGATTCAATCAGAATGCTTTGCTATTGTTCAATATTCAACTACAGATCAAGCATCAAACAGTAATAATATAGCCAGCATATATCCATTAAAAAATTTAATAATAACTATGACGTACTCGAAAGGTCAAAATAAGTTGACATCACAAGACATAACACAATTTAAAAAAATTATATGGTCACAAATAAGACCTAAGTTTGAAAGGAATTTTTCGTAATGGATACTTTTTCAGCTCTTTGCTACCTCGTCGCCTCTATTCTTTTTATCTTCGCCCTGCGCGGACTTTCACACCCTGAAAGCGCGCGTAAAGGTCTGATGTATGGTATGTCGGGTATGGGGCTTGCCATTATTACGACATTGCTTCTGACTGACGCGGCTATGTTAATCTGGATTGTTGCAGGTATTGCAATCGGTGGATCTATCGGTGCTGTCATTGCCAAGAAAATTGAAATGACGTCCTTACCGCAACTTGTTGCGGCGTTTCACTCTCTGGTCGGGCTTGCTGCTGTCTGCGTTGCCGCCGCCGCGTTTTATAACCCCAGCGCCTATAACATCGGAACAATCGGTGATATTAAACTGATCAGTCTGATTGAAATGGCTTTAGGTGCCGCGATTGGTGCCGTGACGTTCACAGGCTCCATCATCGCATGGGGGAAATTACAAGGGACGATCAGCGGAAAGCCGATAACCTTCCCAATGCAGCACGCGGTAAATGCCGCACTTGGCGGACTGCTCATTTTCTTAATCTTTATGCTTTGCACGACCAATGCTGTATTCTTCTTTTGGTCAATCATCCTCATCGCTTTGATTTTGGGGATTACCATGATTATACCGATCGGCGGCGCGGATATGCCTGTTATCGTATCAATGCTGAATTCCTACTCCGGTTGGGCAGCGGCAGGAATTGGTTTCACGCTTCATAACCCGCTATTAATTATCACAGGCGCGCTTGTGGGTTCATCCGGTGCAATCTTGTCCTATATTATGTGTAAGGGCATGAATCGCTCCTTCATTTCCGTTCTTCTTGGCGGCTTTGGCGGTGAACAATCGTCCGGCCCTGCCGAAGATATGGGCGACCGTACAGCCAAAATCGGTGCGGCCGAAGATGCAGCTTATATCCTTAAAAATGCCTCGAAAGTTATTATTGTTCCCGGCTATGGTATGGCTGTAGCGCAAGCACAGCACGCCGTCCGTGAAATGGCGGATATCCTGAAAAAAGAAGGTGTTGACGTTAAATATGCCATTCACCCCGTGGCGGGTCGTATGCCGGGTCATATGAATGTTCTCCTCGCCGAAGCAAACGTTCCATATGATGAAGTATTCGAGTTGGAAGATATCAACCGCGATTTTGCACAGACTGATGTTGTCTATGTTATCGGTGCAAATGATATTACAAACCCCGCGGCAAAAACCGATACGGCCTCCCCCATTTACGGCATGCCTGTTCTGGATGTCGGCGCGGCGGCGACTGTTTTATTCGTCAAGCGTTCAATGGGTTCCGGTTATGCCGGTGTTGATAACCCGCTATTCTTTGAAGAAAACACGATGATGCTTTTAGGTGATGCCAAGAAAATGACAGAAGACATTATAAAATCTTCGGAATAATCGTGATTTCAACTGATAAAAATAACGCTCTCTTAACGACTTATTGCTTAGGATAAGTCATGAGTTCAAAGGCGTCATATCAAACACATCCTGATTTGGAAAAACGCTTTTTACAGCCGCCAAATTGGCGTTGGCATATGTTTGCGGGACATAACGGCGAAAAGCTGCGCTTTGGAACAGCCTTTCCGAAGCACACCATACCGCGCGCCGTTATTGTGATCCTTCCGGGGCTTAAAGAATATTGTGAAAAATATTTCGAAGTGGCCAACACATTTTTAGATAAAAAATACGCTGTCTACATTATGGAGTGGCAAGGGCAAGGACGATCCTACCGTCATAATAAAAAATATCCGCAAAAACGAATTTCAAACGGTTTTCACCGCGATGTTAAGGATCTGGATATTTTTATCAAAGACTATATCCTTCCCTCCGCCGTGCATCCCGAAGTCGGCCGCCTTCCACTGGTGATGTTGGCGCATTCAATGGGCGGAAATATCGGCTTGCGCTATATAAAGTCGCACCCTTCGACTTTCGTTTGTGCCGCCATGACCGCGCCTATGTTCGGTATTAAAGCCCTGAAAAAAATCCCTGCTTTTTTAAGGGTAAGTATCACAAAGGCGCTTTCCGAATTCGCAGACCATTCTTATGTACCGGGTGGCGGTGATTACAAACCACGGCGTTATAATAAAAAAATAAAAGATGATTATTCGTCTGACCCGATAAGAGACGCCGTCCATGATGCCTGGATCGAATTTGATTCCAATCTAAAGGTAGGTGATGTCACTTACCGTTGGTTATATTTTGCTGCGAAGACGTGCCAAATCGTGCGCGATAAGACATTTCTTAAATCAATTAAATTACCCCTCTTGCTTGCCTCTGCCGGAAAAGAAAATCTGGTTGATAATGCCGCGATTAAGCGTGCCTATCATACTTTACCGGATTGCAGCTTTCTGGAGCTTCCGGACTCGGCACACGAAATTTTGATGGAGAGAGATGAAATTAGAGATCAATTCCTGAAAAGCTTTGACGAACTTATAAAAATCAATATTCTTGATAAAAAAGACGCAACCAAACCTTTCTAACAATAAGACATAGAGCATGGGTAATATTCTCGATATAAATCTTGACCACGAACGTATGAGCGACCGCATACTTTACGCGCTGGAACTGGCGATTGAGCAAAAAGACATCGACATTGCCGAAAATCTTAAACTCGCCCTCGAAAAAGCCATGACTCGTAATACAGGCGGCGGCATGTTTGTCGAACGACGCGATTATCCAGAACGCATTCAGAACGCTCTGGACGGTCTAAAATCTCTAAAATCCTAAAAACTTATTTCGCAGTTGCAGTACATTTAATTGTGGAATAATGATTCTATTTTATTAGAAAAATTTGATTTTACATTATAATTATTACTATTATTAATTATGGGAGATTATAAATTTGTTAGTTTGCACGATGTTTTAACAATACCTTCAGGGTTAGATGACATCGACATAATGCCGGAAGATACACAGTACGGATTCATGACAAATTCGGAAGGTCTGGACTTTTTCTTCGCAATGCATATTCCTGACGTCGTTGTTTCAGGCGTCAATATAGAAATAGGTACAAGTGAACATGCTTGCAAATATGCGGAAACATTCAATCGAAATGCGCAAAAAGGAAGGGCTTCATTTTTAATGGAGCCTTTTGGCCATGGACTGTCTTCAAGAAAATTTGAAGATCGTTCAAAAATGAGTGGTCGCGATTTCTTTAAACAAGCCCATGATAGCAAAGATTTTCTAGATAGTGTCGTCAGGAGCGAGCTTGAACAAAGAGGTATGGGACACCTTGAAATTCATGGATTAGGGGCATCGCAAGGTGCGCAAAGAAAACTACATATGCATTATGCCTATCCTGGAATTGAAAGCAGCCTTATTCTAGGCTCGCCAATGGTGGATCAAATAGAGCTTAGTAATTTCGCAAATCATCTAATAAGACGTCCAAATATTCTCGCCCGCTATATGAGCATGCGTTTTCACGCAGGTGATGCAGAAGCCGATGTTGTAAAAACCAAATTTGAAACTGAATTAGAAAAACATGTAACTAAATTCGCCGAAACTGATCCCCCTGCGATGTGGCACACTGAAAACCCTCAATTAAGAGCTCATCGGGTAACTCTTGATTGGATTGCTACTTCGGCTACCGCTTGTATTCGTACAAAGCATGAGGGGTTTGCAGAAAATATAACGACACCAACATTATTCATATTGGCAGAAAGCTGGAATGGACTCAGAAAACGAATTTGCGATCCATGTGTTGATAATTCAGCCGCACATGGTTTTGAAGATAGAATGTCAACATCAGCGCTTGTTAAATTTAGAGGTGGGCATGATTTATTAAAAGAAAAACCAGACGTACGCGAGTCGGTTTTTGAATTATCTGATGAATTCTATACTCATCCTCAGGAATGTATTGACCGCATTAATTATGTTTCTACGGCTGTAAAAGGTAAGCCTGTTACTGATCAACCAGATCCCGCCATCCCTGTTCCGACAGAACCTGAACATTCAGTGCTTGAGCCTTCTTAAGTTTGGATCCTGAATCCTCTCCTGCTACCAGATAATCAGTTTTGGCTGACACAGAACCCGTCACTTTGGCGCCTAGACTTTCCGCTTTTGCCTTGGCTTCGGCGCGGGTCATGGTTGTCAGCGTTCCGGTAAAGACAACTGTCTTACCTGTAACAGGGCTATTATTACTGACTTTCTGCTCAAAATCATTAATTTTAAGGTGCGCATCTAATTCTTTAAGGATTTGCCGATTATGATCTTCATGAAAAAAGCCGATGAGATCATCTGCGACTCCCGGACCTATATCATCTATCGCGATCAAATCTTCATAGGCCTGACTATCTTTATCATATGCTTCTTTCATCGTCGTACGCATCACCGGTAAATTTATGTAGTGCGCCGCTAGCCTTTTTGCCGTCGCTTGACCCACATGGCGAATTCCAAGCGCATAAAGAAAACGATCGAAAGAAATTATTCTTTTATTTTCAATCGCTTGAAACAAGTTTTTTGCGGAAAGATCACCCCACCCCTCACGCGCTCGCAAAGGCGTTAGAGAATTGTTATCACGTTCTTTCAATGTGAATATATCGACAGGTGATTTTATTAATCCTTCTTCATAAAAGGCTTCAATAACTTTTGCACCCATACCGTCAATATCGAAACCACCTTTAGAGACGAAATGTTTTAATCTTTCAACGGCTTGCGCTTCACAGATGAGTCCGCCTGTGCACCGACGCGCAACCTCCCCCTCCTCTTGTATGGCCTCAGAACCACAAACAGGGCATTTTTCAGGAAAAACAAAGGCTTGTGCGCTATCTCTACGCTTATCTGCAACCACTTCTACCACTTGTGGTATAACGTCACCAGCGCGCTGTATCACCACATGATCGCCCACGCGAACGTCTTTACGCCCAATTTCATCTGCATTATGAAGTGTTGCATTTGATACGACCACGCCGCCAACCGTAATCGGCTCTAAACGGGCAACAGGTGTCAGCGTTCCTGTACGTCCAACTTGAATGTCAATGGCATTTATAATAGTTACCGCTTGCTCTGCAGGAAATTTGTGCGCCGTCGCCCATCGCGGTGACCGACTGACGTAACCTAAGCGTTCCTGATAATCCAGACGATTAACCTTATAAACAATACCGTCAATTTCATATTTTAAATCAGGGCGTTGAAGCATTATATTATTATAATACTTCAAGATACTTTCTTGGCTTGAAAATAGGTTATTGCCTTCTATTTTAGGGACTGAAATCCCCCACTCTTTTAACTTTAATCTAATCTCAGCCTGTGTCTTGGCGAAGCTTTGAGAAACCTGCCCCAATGCATAGCCAAAAAACTTTAGTGAGCGCATTTTTGTAACCTGCGGATCAAGCTGTCGAACGCTTCCTGCCGCCGCATTTCTGGGATTGGCAAAAACCTGTTTTCCTTGATCCTCTTGCGTTTGGTTTAGCATGGAAAAATCGTGCCGCGTCATATAGATTTCACCGCGAACCTCTAAAATATCGGGCGCACCTGATGGTAGTTCATGCGGCACATCAGAAATTGTTTTTGCATTCTTGGTAATATCTTCGCCGGTCTGTCCGTCCCCACGTGTTGCCGCCTGAACCAATTTTCGATTTTCGTAGCGCAATGAGCAAGATAATCCATCGATTTTCGGCTCTGCCAATATCTCAAGCGCATCCTCTTCTGACAGCCCGAGGAATTTGCGCGTACGCACAATAAAATCTTCCAAATCCTCTTCTGAAAAGACGTTAGATAAGGAAAGCATGGGAACTGAATGCTGAATTTTATTAAAGCCGCGTACAGGTGATGCCCCCACCTTTTCACTTGGGCTATGTGCCGCTTTCAAATCAGGATGATTGGATTCAATCAAGCTAAGCTCCTGACGTAACGCGTCATAGTCACTATCCGTTATCTCGGGGTTATCTTCGCCGTGATATTTTTCATCGTGATAATCAATTTGTTTTATTAACGCTTTATATCGCTGTGCAATTGCGGTCTTTTCCGAAGTATTCATGCATCTATCTATAATTTGTTTTCTCGGGGATAACTTTTCTCGAGTTTATTTGAAATATATGCTGTAACCTATACAATATTATAGATTACTAAAATAAAATTTGTGGCTAAAAATACCATCTATGAAATCAAAATCTAAACAACGTATAAAAGGCTCTACTGTTGCTGCTCTGGATATAGGCAGTTCAAAGGTTGCCTGTCTGATTGCGGTTGTGACAGATGATCAGGGCACAATGGAAATCGTCGGTGCGGGGCATCACGCTTCATCGGGAATCAAAAGCGGTACAATCACCGATCTGAAAGCAGTTGAGAATGTGATTCGCCATACTGTTCATACGGCAGAAAATATGGCGGCGAAAACACTTAAGGGCTATCCCCTTCGTGATGTCATCATTAATTTACCTCCACCGCATGCCAAGCAACAGATAGAACAGATCGACATTAACATTTCCGGACATGACGTAACGGAAACCGACATGTTTCGCGCCCTGTCCCGCGCGCAACAAAAGGCAATGGGTAAATACCCCAATGATGTATTAATTCACAGCATTGCCGCGTCATGTAATATTGACGGTCACGGCGGTATTCAAGAACCAATTGGCATGGTCGGCGAAAGCCTGCATCTTGATGTAAATATTATTGCTGCGGCGCAAAATGCGATTAAAAACATCAGCACATGTGTCGAGCGTAGCCATCTGGATATTGTCGGTTTTTGCCATAGTGCATACGCCGCAGGTCTTTCAACGCTTGTAGAAGATGAAATGGAACTGGGTAGCACCGTTATCGACATGGGCGGCGGGACAACATCAATTGCCGTTTTTGCGTCCAAAAAACTAATTTATATCGATTCGATTCCGATTGGTGGCAAGCACGTAACATCTGACATTGCCCGCGGCCTGACCACATCTCTCAGCCACGCAGAACGCCTAAAAACGCTTTACGGCAGCGCAATGGCCACGATGAGTGACGATAATGAAATGATTGATGTGCCGCAAATCGGCGAAGATCAGATCACAAACCACCGTCATGTTCCGCGTTCTCTATTGGTCGGAATTATACAGCCGCGCCTGGAAGAAATATTTGAAATGATACGCGCCAAATTGAACGATAGCGGGCTTGGCCCTCTTGCAGGACGCCGTATTGTTCTCACCGGTGGGGCAAGCCAGATACCGGGACTACGTGACATTTCGCAAAATATTCTGGATAAGCAAGTTCGTCTAGGCAGACCTATCCGGACAAGAAATTTACCGGAAACAATGCAAGGCCCCGACTTCGCCACAACGACAGGGCTTTTAACCTATTTGGCAGAACGCAGCCACGAAATCCCTGCAAATATTTCGAACTCATCCGAAGACTTATCCTTAATCGAGAAATTCAAAGTCTGGTTTAAGGAAAACTGGTGATCATTAGAATATATTGAAAATTATTATCGCTTAAGTTTTTAAACCTTATCTTCCATGGATTTTAGCAAGTCAGCTGTTTCGCCGACTTTATCTACGGCCAGCATACCAACAGTATGATAACCGGCATCAACGTGCATCACCTCACCCGTGACACCTGCGCCCAGTTCGGAGAGTAGGAATAAGCCCGCATTACCGACATCATCAATTGTAACATTACGACGTAGCGGCGCATTCAATTCATTCCATTTCAGAATAAAGCGGAAATCGCCAATACCGCTTGCAGCAAGCGTTTTGATAGGTCCGGCTGAAATGGCATTAACAGTGATATTTTGCGGGCCAAGATCAGCAGCCAAATAGCGCACAGAAGCTTCCAAAGCAGCCTTGGCAACGCCCATTACATTATAATGCGGCATCACGCGCTCTGCGCCGTAATATGTTAATGTCAGAAAGCTTCCGCCGTCTTTCATAAGGGGAACAGCGCGTTTACAGATGGACGTGAAAGAATAAACAGATATATCCATTGTTTTAAGGAAATTATCACGCGAGGTATCAAGATATAATCCGTCCAGTTCCGACTTATCGGAAAAAGCGATAGCGTGAACCAGAAAATCTATCTTCCCGAATTCTTGTTCAATAACTCTAAATGTTTCATCAATGCTTTGCTCATTTGTAACATCACATGGAATCAAAACTTTTGATCCGATACTCTCTGCCAATGGTCTTACACGCTTCTCAAGTGCTTCACCCTGATAGGTAAATGCCAACTCGGCGCCATGATCGGCCAATGCTTTTGATATTCCCCACGCAATTGAACGGTCATTGGCGACGCCCATGACAAGTCCTTTTTTGCCCTTCATTAAATCACTCATATATTTTTCCTTTTACTTGGCTCTATCCTACATATTTTGGACGTGTCGTCCAGTTCATAAATGCCGGTTATAAGACAAAGATAAAATTCATATAAAATTTTAGATAAAATTTATGAAAATCACATCCTTTCTTAAGCTCTTGTTCTTATACTTACGGTATAAAGAATAAAAAATAAGGGTCTGGTCATGTCTCTCTCTATCGAAGAGATCAACAACGTTATAGAAAAAGTAGAAAAGCAATTATCGTCTTTCAATAGTGCTTTGGAATTAACATGTATGCTACATCGTACCGGCAAACGTAAAAATGCCTGCTTAAGCCTGCGCAAAGGATATAGCGGTGAGGATATTTACCCTTTGCTAAATAAGCTTTTCACTCATTGGATGAACGATGAATTAAAAGATAATGCATCAGAATTTATGGGAACGATAGAAACATATAAAAGCCTTTATGGAGGGCTGATTAAAAAACAGGTATTCATGAATTTTATCGCGCTTAATACGGATAACTACAGCGATATAAGAGCACTCGAAATTGATCTGTATCGCCTTTCGTGGAACGCCTGTAACGCTATCAAAAATACAACGGATAAAAAGAAGACATTAAAAGAAAGAATTTTAATTCCTTCTCCAAAAGGGATACGCAAACTAGGAAATAATTTACAGGCCGATATATTTGGCGCCCTTACTTACAGTATTATAAATAAAGAAGACTTCGTGGAAGGATATGGACGTCAACATGCCCATGCAATTGTATCGGCATCAAATACACAAAACCCCGAAAACCATCCTTATATAATGACACTAGACCAGTCAAAATATATGTATAACCAGCTGGCAAGTAAGCGAAAATTGACCTCACATGTTATTGATCAGGTTTGGGCAGCGTCAAAAGTCATTATTCAAACAATGAATCAACAAAAACTGGAAGTGTGGGAGAAATTTGCCCTTTATTCCCAAGACATGGCATGGCGCGGATTTCCTGCCGAAGTTATCTTATCAATTGCAATTGACCATAATGACGATATTGAAACAAAAAAACTGGGTGTTCAGGTTTCCAACCTTATTAAAACAGAGCCCATATCTGCAGATGAAAGTCGCGGCTATTACAATCCTTTCAAAACAGATCTAAAAAATGCAGAAATTCACGACGCCTTTATAGAAGAGCTATTTGAAAATCTGCTAACACGTGCTGTTTTTGAGAATTCTTCAGACCCCTTCATTGAAAAAGCCGATGAGCAAAACAGAAAACTGCAAAAAGGGCAATTTATGGGATGGTGCGCTTCGGCATTACAGGAAGCGGCAGTCATATTTGATAAATCTATTAAGGCAAAACAACCCCCGACACAAACAACGCGTGAGATATTTAAAGTTGCGCTGTCTAAAGTATCTCTAATGAAATTAAAGTCATTAGGCGAAGAACTTTTAGCAGTTCGAAAAGAGGCTGACAGCTTTAAGGAACACGATTTTATAGATTTTCTAAACACCAATTATTCTCATAAAATTATTGCCGAGTTTGCGCTAAAATCTTTGAAGAAAAATAGAGTGCTCACAGAGCTCTCCCAGAAACAGGAAGAGAGTGAAATGGACGAAATTTATGGCAGTTTAGATAGTTTTGATAATGAAAAAGTTGTCCGGCATTAAAAAAGGGCCTCAATAGGCCCTTTTAGTAGTCTTATTTAATTAGCTATTTTGAACTTGCCAAGTGCCATCGGCATTTTGACATGCTGTGCCATAACCTGTTTGTGCCTGTCCATCAATATAAATAGTCTGTTGATATTCACGACAATAGCGGCCTGTTGTGGCTTTATAATCATTAACGGGTGTTACCGTTCCTTTATTGCCTGTCTGTGGATTTGTCCAGCTAACAGTTTCACCAATTGGCGCGCTATGGGCACGTGAATTAGCTTGCTGAGCATAAACCATATCGGCACGATCAAGTGATTGACCAATTGAGCTACCAACAAGAGCACCTAGAAGTGTACCAACACCAGTTGCCACAAGCTGGCCTTTACCACCTCCAACATTTGATCCTAAAACACCACCGGCAACAGCACCGATAACGGCACCTCCGGTTTTTTTATTATTATAAGAACTCATATCTGTATTTGTACAGGCGACAAGTCCGAATGAAGCAGCCATAAGAGCTGTTAATATAAAATGACGCATATTTTTTTCCTTTCAATCTTGCGCTTTGTGCGTTTGATTTTAAGTTAAGATAAAGCACTGGGTAATAAAATCCAGTCAAAAATGATTACATTTAATTACAAAAGGATGCGCAATGCCCTATAACTCTGCGGAAGAATGGCCGAACGACCCCCATAAACTTTTCGAATTATGGATGCGGGATGCCGAAAAAACAGAACCGAATGACCCCAATGCCATGTGCTTATCCACAATAGATGCGGATAATTATCCGGATTCAAGGATGGTATTGTTGAAAGATCACGATGAACGCGGTTTTGTCTTCTATACAAATTCCGAAAGTCAAAAAGGCAATGAAATAGAGGCGCATGGCAAGGGCGCACTGTGTTTTTACTGGAAAACACTCAGAAAACAAATTCGTATTCGAGGGGATATAGAAACCATTTCATCACAAGAGGCTGATGATTACTTTAACAGCCGCCATAGGGGAAGCCGCATTGGTGCATGGGCATCACATCAATCACGCCCCATGGAACATCGTAGCGATTTTGATGAAAGATTAGAGCATTTTGAAAAAAAATTTGAAGGTCAGGATATCATCCCCAGACCCGAGCACTGGAAAGGATATCGTGTGAAACCATCTCAAATGGAATTCTGGATGGATGAGAAACACAGACTTCACAGACGTTGCGTATTCAAATGGCGGAAAAGCGGCGAATGGTCAAAACAAATGCTATATCCGTAATTAGTTCAGAGCATACCTTGATAATGCTCTTTACTCATTTTAACGATTTCCTCTTCTGAAAAATCAAAATGAACGCCAAGCTCATGGACGATAATATCACGCATCATGACAGAAATATGCTCCCCGGTTTCACACCACATATCCAGAATAGGTCTTCGATAAAGAATAATGATATCATCATCATTTGCCACCTTGCTCATGACGCCCGGCGATATTTCCTGACCACTACGATACAAAGCAAGTAGTTCGAAGGGGTCATCCAGACCCAACTCTTGTTCTATTGCCTCATCCGCCATTTCCTCAATATCGATTTTCACATCATCGCAAAAATCATAGATTTGATCCGGTAATGTTTCTAAAACAGCATGTGCAAGTTCTACCAAATCATCCTGTGTTGGCGGCGTTGTAAAGTTCATTATTATTCTGGATTGATTCATGATGTTCTCCCAACCCCAGTATTTTATGATTAATTTAGTCTACACCCGATACATAAAAATGAAAAACGTGAAGAACGAATCGTTAAGTTGAACCCTCCTCAGCTTAAAGTTGTTGGAGATATTATTTTAAAATGCTTAGATTATAAGAAATAAAAAATCGCAAACCACTTATGACCTACAAATTTAACGACGTTAAAATTCTGATCGTAGATGATATGTTACCTATGCAAACACTGCTTAGATCTATTCTCGGGTTATTCGGATTTCATAACATAGAAGTTGCAGATAACGGTAAAGAAGGATTTGAAAAATTCTGTCGGTTCAATCCTGAAATTGTTATTACAGACTGGATGATGGAACCGCTAAACGGTATTGAAATGATTGAAAAAATCAGGAAAGATCCAAAGTCACCTGATCGGTTCACACCTGTTATACTAATGACCGGTTTTACCTCTCGCCTACGCGTTGAACATGCCCGCGATAGAGGGGTCACAGAATTTGTCGTTAAGCCCTTTACAGCAAAAGATTTATATTCACGTATTGAACATATTATTGAAAAACCCCGCCAGTTTGTGGATTCAAAGCAATTCTTCGGCCCTGACCGCAGGCGCCGCAATAGAGATGACTACGAAGGCAAGCAAAAACGTGCCTCGGATTTTAAAGGACGCGCAAAAAAGATATCTCCCACTCAGGAGCAGCAGCAAGATAAGCTTTTAAAAATATAACGGATAATATTAAGGGCAAGAAAGATATTTAATCATGTCAAACTCCGATGATCCTAAATACATTATGCCTCCTAATTTCTTAAAGCAAAAAGTCGGGAGTGGCGGACTTCCCCCTGAAATCATTGCAAAAGCACAACAAGCCATTGACGATAGTAAGGAGAACTTTCACCCTTACGCAAAAACCTTTATCGAATTTATCGATACAATGATCGATCAATCAATGAATAGTGACTTTAGGACACATGACCAGGTTACAAAAATGATTTATCCCATCATGCAATTGAAAGCACATGGCGGAATGTTCGGGCAACCGCTTATGTCTGAAATATCTGCAAGCGCATTGTCATTTTTGGAAAATATTTATGTTCTGGATGATGACGCCATTGATGTTTTGAAAGTTCATTATAATGCCCTGCGTCCTGTATCAGAAAATAAGATATATGGTTTAGGTGGCAATGCAGGACAAAAATTACTGACGGAATTGTACAGTGCCTGCGATAGATACTACAAAAAGCATGGAATCACACCCGAAGCATAGTCTATTTATAATAAATTAAATGTTTATTCATATAGTCTGTGCTATTATTAAGTAATAATTGGAGAAACGAATGTCAGCCATACTACCCGCAGGAATAGCCGCACAGCAAGCACAGCTACAACAAAACGTTGCGCTATCGACGATAAAGTCATCTGCTGAAGCTGATCGTGCCATCGCCAATATACTCACTGAGGCCGTTTCCGCCGCTCCATCCGGATCACGCGGAAGCATTGTAAATATTACGGCTTAATCCTCTCTCATTTTTTCTGAAAAATCATTTGTTCTTGACTTGTTCTTGCCTTAATAGTGTATGATCAAGAATGGAACAAAAGAAGAACGAACAACCCCTGAAATATTTATTTCTGGATTTGAACAGCTATTTCGCAAGTGTGGAACAGCAGGATAACCCTGCACTGCGCGGAAAACCCGTGGCGGTTGTTCCGATGATGACAGATGCCACATGTGCCATTGCCGCTTCCTATGAAGCGAAAGCTTACGGCGTGAAAACAGGAACGAAAATTTATGACGCCAAACAGCTTTGTCCTGATTTAAAATGTATTTTGGCACGCCCTGACAAGTACGTTGATTATCATCATGCCATTCGCGCAGCAGCGGAAAAAGTTCTACCGATCAACAAAATCTGGTCCATTGATGAATTCGACTGCATTTTAATGGGACGTGAACAGGAACAGGAAAACGCCATTCGTCTCGCACTTAAAATGAAGGAGCAAATTGCCAAAGATGTTGGCATTCATGTTAAATGCTCCATCGGTCTTGCCCCGAACAGTTTTCTGGCAAAGGTCGGAACAGAGCTGCAAAAACCGGACGGATTGGTGGTATTCGACACCCTGCCCGGTCCTCTATTCGACCTCAAATTAATTGATCTTCCCGGCATCGGCGTGAATATGGATAAACGCTTGAGACGCGCAGGTGTCAATTCAGTCGAAAAGCTGTGGAATATTTCCCCGAAACACGCGCGTAAAATTTGGGGCAGTGTTCAGGGAGAGCGTTTTTGGTATTGGCTGCATGGTCATGATGTACCTCATCAAAAAACCGAAACGTGTATGGTCGGGCATAGTCGCGTTCTTGATCCCGATTTACGTGTCCCTGATAAAGCGCGCTTAATGACACGACGGCTTTTGACAAAGGCAACATATCGCTTACGCCGTAAAAATCTTTATGCCTCCCGCCTGTCTTTTTCCGCGCGCTTATTAAATGGCACAAAATGGAGCGATGACTGCGCCTTCCCCCCTATGAATGATGCGTTCACATTTTTACATCATCTTGATGACATGTGGAAACGTCTTCAATATTACTATCCTGACCAACGGCTTAAAAAAGTATCTGTTATTTTGAGCAATCTGCATAAGGAACAAACGGTCAGCGGAAACCTGTTTGTTGCCGGAAGTCCGACACAAAAGCGCATACAGGAAAAACGGCAAAATCTGTCAAATGCGCTTGATACGTTGCAAAATAAATATCAAAAAGAAACCGTCTGGATGGGCGTTGTTCCAAACACTCTGGCCGGTCACGTCGGTACAAAAATCGCCTTTTCCCGCGTCCCCGAAAAAGAAGAGTTTTGGAGTTAGTTATCAAATGTTGTAATACAAACCATGACGGCAAAAATTCTGATCTATGACGATTACGTTCATAATAACGGCATACTCTATCGCGCCTTATGTAGTTATTACGGACGCACAAATGTTGGTTATTGCGACGCGCAAGACATTATAGAAGGAGGTCTGTGTGAAGAAACGCACCTTCTCGTCATGCCGGGCGGCGCGGATTTGTATTATTGTGAGAAGTTAAATGGCGCGGGAAACAAAAATATTCGCAACTACGTTGAAAACGGCGGCCGTTACCTCGGCATTTGTGCGGGCGCTTATTATGCTTGCCGCGCGGTTGAATGGGGCAAAGACACAACTCAGGAAATTGTCGGCTCGCGTGAACTCGGCTTTATAGATTGTTTGGCGGTAGGTCCCGTAAATCAGTTTATTAAGGATGGTGATATCAATCAAAGCTGGAATAATTTTGTCACTGTAACCGTGTGCGTAGATGATGAAGATACGAAGTACAGAGTCAATTACTCCGGCGGCCCTGTTTTCACAAATATTACAGATGATGCAAACATTCTCGGACGCTTCGATTTCGACGATAACAATGCGGCTATCATTGAGAATAAAGTAAAAGCAGGACATGTTATTCTAACCAGCACACATCCGGAAATGGATACCTGTAATTTTCAGAAAGCACTTTATAAGAATAATAATTCATCCTTTGAATATGAAAGTAATTTAATTCCCGATCAGCGCCCTGACCAATTTAAAAAACGTTCTTTCTTGCCTTTCCTGCTTGATCGTTTTAATGTCCGTGCTGCATGAAACCTGACACAATATACGTTCTGTCCGACCCCTATGTTGAAACGGGTTCCCTCTGGTTCAGCTTATCAGTTGAACCATTCGAAGAACGTGGTATTCAAGTGAAGAGAATCACATCCGACTTTATTCGTTCGGGTGAAATTATTACTCATCCCAACAGCGTCCTAATCCTTCCGGGCTCAAATAACGGTGATGGTTATCGAACACACATGAACGGCCAAGGTTTCGCCAATGAGCGTCTGTATCTGGAGGCAGGCGGACGCAGCCTACGCATATGTGCTGCCGCTTATATGGCTTATGAATCTTACGGCTTTCAGGACAGGCGTTATAGCTCTCTCTCCTATCTTTTTGAAGGACATGCGCACGGCCCGATAGAAGAGCTGTACAATCCGTTGCGGCCATGGCGTAACCTGATGGATACGCACGACATTGCCATGCTTGATCATTTTCACAGCGATGGAAGCGTTTCCAAGGCGGCATCGGCCTATTCATGCGGTCCGCGCCTACCCGAAACTGAGGGCGCACGTATTATCGCACGTTTTCAGGATGCACAGAACAGGACGCCCGCCGTTCTGGCAACCCAAATTGGACAAGGTTTATCTGTTGTGTCCTCCGTTGCACTGGAAATAAACGGCGCCATTACCTATAAAGCGACAAGCTCTGATAATGAAAACGTCCGAATATTTAGGGAATACGCAAAAGCGTTAGCCGCACATGAACCTGAAAGATCGCAATTATGGAAGGATGTATGGGATAATTATTTACTTGCGGAACAGCCCTCTTTCTAAACAATGCCTTGAACTTGGGCGCATTCCGTTTTATTCATAATATGAAACAAAATTAAAGGATTAAACCATGACATTTAAAACACTTCTACTGGCAGGCGCATCTGTGACACTTCTTGGTGCATGTTCCTCACCATTTGAATATAACACTTACGAATCCGATGGCGCACGCACATATAAAAGTACCGACCATTCTATGGATAAAAAAGACGAAGGCGCGCCCATGGATATTAAAAACCATGCAGGACGCGTAGATTAAGCCATACTTGTAATCAAAAGATGAGAGGTCCTGAAAAATGAAAAACTACGCTTCACTCCCTCTTATTTTTTCAATGCTGTGTTTGATATCGACAATGACTTTTGCGCAGGAATATTCTGCGCAAAATCCTTACAAACCCTCTGCTGAGAAAATCGAGCAATTAAAACAAATCATCCCCGGCTTTCCTGAAACGCCGCCAATGGGGGACTATACCAGCCTTTATCAGGAAAAATTTGTAATCTCCGACCATCCACCCGGGATGTTCAAGTATTACTTGCATCTTCCTGAGAATATGGACGCAACCAAATCCTATCCTGTGATTATGCTCCTTCACGGTGGCGCGCGACATATGAATGGCGGCGCAGAATATTTTAAACTGGGACTGCACCAAAGTAATCCGGCGATTGTTATCATCCCGATCGCCCCGCCCGGATACGACTGGAACAGCGCCGCACCTTTAGCTTTGGAGGCATTGCAAGACGTCGCAAAGCAAGTCAAAATGAACCCCCAGCAAATATATCTTAGTGGCTATTCAATGGGCGGAATTGGCGTTTATAGCGTGCTTGCCAGATATCCCGGCATCTTCGCCGGTGCATTTTCCGCCTGTGGAACATATGATCCTAAATTGGTTGCAGGCGTAGATAAAAACACCGCCCTTCTGATCTGGCACGGCCAAAAAGACCAGACATTTCCGGTAAGTATCACACGTGAAATCCACGGCTATCTAAAATCATCCGGTCATAACGTTGCCTATTTAGAACAAGCAGATGCAGGTCACGGCGAATGTGTAAGTATTTACCAAAAAAAGGGCTTTTGGAACTGGCTGTTAAAACAGAGAAAATCATAATAAAAAAAGCTCTCAAATGAGAGCTTTTTTTTTATCTTAAATACAATTTTATTTATGCTTCAAGGTGGATATTATTAGAGATCTCTTGACCAATCTCAGCAGAAGATTTTTCTTTTCTACCAAATAATCCAAATGTAACCGCAATTGCCCCACCCAAACCGAGCGCCCCGATAACAGGAGCAAATACTACAGCAGGTTCAAAAGTTTCATGATCATTATAACCTCCACCACCATGAGATGTAAATGTTCCACCACCCTGATAACCGCCACCTGTGAAGATTGATGTATATGTTTCTCTCCCAGGATCACCAGGAATGAATGTTGTAAATGTTGGCGTACCAGGACGACCAAAATCTAAACCGCAACTACAAGAATTCCAAAGATTTGTTTCAAAGTCTAACATATCGGGTGAAACTGTCATAATACCAGTTGAATGATCATATGATTGATATTCACCAATTGACGTTGTCAGAACTTCACCGTTCATCATCTCTTGCAATGCTAAGGAACTAATTGCAAACATACCCTCTGTTGAAAGAATATTTGCGATTTGAAAATTTTCTGGATTAGCTAAAGCAGCTTCATCTTCAAACATTGCCGCTAGCGTTTCCACATCGGTCAAACTTGTATTAATAAAGTTACCCAACTGCCAAGACGGGAACGTACCCATTGGAATTGTCATGTCATCCACGTCTTCAAGACAAGCTGCGAACTCATCCCTCAAATCTGTGTTACCTTGAAATGTTAAAGGGATAATAAAATCACTATTGACCGTTCTGACAATCGCCTGAACTTGTTCTTGCCCTGCAATTGCATCGGCAATATTTGCAACTGTCGCAGGATCATTAATAAATAATGTATATGATTCCGGTGCACGATCCGTACCGTAACGACTACTTTGTTCGTAAGAAATATGCTCGGCAGGAATTTCAACATCACCTATAAACAGGGAAGAGCCATCTTCAACCAATGGCGCACCACCGTTAATACGAACAAAATCATCACCTTCCGGAGAGACAGAAACAACAATATATTGTGCGTCTCCTCTGTAGCTTGATCTTGGTACAATTTCGGATCTTAAACTTTGTATCGCTTCTTGCGGGGTCATACTTGCTTCAACCTGTGCATCATACATTTCACCAGGAACCGCACTCATCACGCCTTCTTTAAAGGTCGCTAATGTACATGAACGATATTCTGTTCCATCATCACGTTTTTCAGCCACAGCTTGTAATGAAACAGTCAATTCATTCGGGCCAAGATGTCGTGAACCGAAATTAAAATCACCATCAGTAAATGCTCCTACAGTTGCTGCACTCGCCGTCGTTGCTATCAGCGCAAGCGCTGGTACAGTTGAACTTAAAAAAGCTAGCTTTGCGGTATTGGATATCATGTTTTTATCACCCTTTATTATATAAGTAAGCATAATTATCATAACTACTAACTAAAACGCAAGATAATAAAAACTGAAAAGAAACTATTGCCAAAAACCCTCTAATCCCTTACTAAATAGTCTCCGGCGCACATGAAAAGAAAGGCCGGTTTTTTTATGCCTGAATACAGGGGTTTTTTAGCTGAATTGAAAGGGAGTGTCCTATGACTGACGCTTTGATCCAAGGCTTTTCAAAATTTCGTGAACAGGCATATAATTCTCAAGATGGTTTAATGCCTTATCTTGCAAAACACGGACAATCCCCAAAACATTTTATAATTTCCTGCATCGATTCGCGCGCCAACCCCGGTACAATTTTTAATGCACAACCGGGCAAGTTTTTTTCCCATAAAGCGATGGGCGCCATTGTTCGCCCCTATAAACATGGCACGGCGCTAGCCGCGGCCCTTCAATTTGCGCTTAATCATAATAAGGTGGAAGTTGTCATTATTCTAGGCCATACAGGATGCGGCGCTGTTCAAGCACTGATCAATAATATCGATGACAGCGAAATTGCCAGCTTTGTTGATGTGGCAAGCGAAGGCTTAAACAAAGCCAAAGCCATTTGCGAAAACGAGGAAGACCTAAACCGCCACGCCGAAGAGCAAATCGTCCTGCAAAGCGTTGAAAACCTCAAATCCTACCCCTCTATCCAACAAGCCTTAAAAGAAACCCGCGTTGAAATCAAACCGTGGCTCTTCGACATGAGCGCAGGAGATTTGTTGGAGTATGATGATAGCGAGAAAAAATTTATTTCACTTATAAAAGATAAGGAACACAATGCCTAAACGTACCGACATAAAATCCATTTGTATCATTGGCGCGGGGCCGATTATTATCGGGCAAGCGTGTGAGTTTGACTATTCCGGCGCGCAGGCGTGTAAGGCGTTGCGAGAAGAAGGATACCGCGTAATTCTGATTAATTCCAATCCCGCGACGATTATGACCGACCCGGAAATGGCGGACGCGACATATATCGAACCGATTACACCGGAAATTGTGGCGAAAATTTTGGAGAAAGAACGCCCCGATGCCCTGCTCCCCACCATGGGCGGGCAAACTGCGTTGAATACAGCATTAGCGCTAGATGCAGACGGAACACTTGGAAAAACTGGGGGTTGAGCTTATCGGCGCGCGCGCAGATGTGATTGACAAAGCAGAAGATCGTCAGAAATTCCGTGATTGTATGGATGAGCTAGGTCTTGAAAGCCCAAAAAGCCACGTTGTTAAGAATCTGCAGCAAGGTATTGATTGCATTAAGGATATTGGTTTGCCTTGTATCATTCGCCCCTCCTTTACACTTGGCGGACTGGGCGGCGGTATTGCCTATAATCGTGAGGAATTCGAAAAAATTGTCCGTGAAGGACTAGATGCCTCCCCTGTCACCGAAGTTCTGGTCGAAGAATCCGTTTTGGGGTGGAAAGAATTTGAAATGGAAGTTGTGCGCGATAAGGCAGATAACTGCATTATTATCTGTTCCATCGAAAATATAGACCCGATGGGTGTGCATACAGGCGATTCAATCACCGTTGCCCCTGCCCTGACTCTGACCGATAAAGAATATCAAATCATGCGCAATGCATCGATCGCAGTGTTGCGTGGCATTGGCGTTGAAACAGGCGGCTCGAACGTGCAATTTGCGGTGAACCCTGTTGATGGTCGCATGGTTGTAATTGAAATGAATCCGCGCGTCTCACGCTCCTCTGCGCTAGCATCGAAAGCGACAGGCTTCCCGATTGCGAAAATCGCCGCGAAACTGGCAGTTGGCTATACGCTAGATGAACTGGGTAATGACATGACTGGTGGTAAAACACCGGCCTCTTTTGAACCTTCGATTGATTATATCGTCACAAAAATTCCACGCTTCGCATTTGAGAAATTCCATGGCACACCTGGCACGCTGACAACTTCTATGAAATCTGTTGGTGAGGCGATGTCTTTCGGTCGCAGCTTTGAGGAATCAATTCAAAAAGCATTACGGTCTTTAGAGAAAGATTTAGACGGTTTCAATGAACTAGCAATCGGCTCGACCGAAGATACGCGCGGCCCGCATGAGGATCAAATTCGCGCCGTCCTTTCCAGCCCTACTCCCCTGCGTTTGCTGTATGCCGCGCAAGCCATGCGCCTTGGAATGTCTGTTGATGATATTCATGCCATTACAAAATACGATCCATGGTTTTTGGAGCGTATTAAAAACATTATTGATACGGAAGAACATGTTCGTGAAAACGGGCTGCCTACCAATGAAGAAGATTGGCGTGATTTGAAAGCTATGGGCTTTGCCGATGCGCGTCTTGCAGATCTGGTAAAGACGCCCGAGACGGAGGTAAGGAAAGCGCGCTCATCTTACAATGTGCATCCTGTCTATAAGCGAATTGATTCCTGCGCGGCGGAAATTCCGTCTGAAACCTCTTATATGTATTCTTGTTATGAACCCGGCTATGTTGAAGAGAGTGATGAATGCCGCCCGACCAGTAATAAGAAAGCCATTATTTTAGGTGGCGGCCCAAACCGTATTGGCCAGGGTATTGAATTTGATTATTGCTGTGTTCATGCTTGCTATTCATTGAAAGAAGCGGGGATTGAAACGATCATGGTGAATTGTAATCCCGAAACTGTTTCCACCGATTACGATACGTCTGATCGCCTGTATTTCGAACCTTTAACGCAAGAAGATGTTTTGGAGCTAATTCGCGCCGAACAAAAAAGCGGGGAGCTTATGGGCGTTATCGTCCAGCTAGGCGGTCAAACACCCTTAAAACTTGCTCAAGCCTTGCAAGATGAAGGTATTCCTATCCTTGGGACTAGTCCGGATGCGATTGATTTGGCTGAAGATCGTGAGCGTTTTCAGGAACTTCTACATAAATTAAAACTGAAACAACCACGAAACGGAATAGCCAAAACAAAAGAAGAAGCCCTTGAAATATCAGAAAAAATCGGCTTCCCACTTGTTATTCGTCCATCCTACGTTCTGGGTGGTCAGGCAATGCAAATTGTTTATTCGACTGATGAGCTGGAAAAGTACATCAACACCGCCGTCAAAGTGTCTGGCGATACGCCAGTTTTATTGACCGTTATTTAAAAGGCGCGATAGAAATCGACGCTGACGCGCTATCCGACGGCAAAGATGTCTATGTCTCGGGCATCATGGAGCATATCGAAGAAGCAGGCATTCATTCAGGTGACAGCGCCTGTACCCTGCCCCCGCATTCCCTGACCTACAAAACTGTGCGCGAAATTGAACGCCAGACAATCAAACTTGCCAAGGCTTTGAAAGTCAAAGGTCTGATGAATGTCCAGTTTGCCGTGAAAAAGAATAAAGCGACAGGCGAATTTGATATTTATATTATTGAGGTCAATCCGCGCGCCTCCAGAACGGTGCCTTTTGTTGCCAAAGCCACAGGCGTTCCAATTGCAAAGATTGCCGCGCGCATTATGGCGGGTGAACCTCTCAGCAAGTTTAAAGCGCAATTGACGGGCATGAACCCCGATCATACCGCGGTTAAGGCCCCCGTTTTCCCGTTTAATAAATTCCCCGGTGTTGACCCGATCCTCGGCCCCGAAATGAAATCAACGGGAGAGGTCATGGGTATTGATACTGATGTTGCTCAAGCCTTTGCAAAATCACAAATCGGCGCGGGAACGCTATTACCGACCGAAGGCACAGTATTCCTTTCTGTTAAAAACAGCGATAAGCAAGAATTAATTCCTATTGCGCGTGAATTATCCGATATGGGCTTTAAATTAATTGCAACAGGTGGAACACATAAATTCCTAAAAGAAAACGGTTTGAATGTTGAACGCATCAATAAAGTTCTGGAAGGTCAGCCGCATATCGGTGATGCCATTATCAACGGCGAAATCCAGCTTGTGATTAACACCACAATGAAAAACGCGCAGGCCGTCGCCGATGCAACCTCCATCCGTCGTAGGGCTTTGATGAACCGCGTGCCATACTATACGCTTCTGACTGCCGCGCGCGCCGCCGTACAAGCAATGCACGCCTTGAAAACCAGAGATTTGACTGTCACACCGTTACAAGACTGGCTAAAAAAGGAAGAACAGAAAGCGGCGTAAATGGAGCTTGATCAGCATACCTACCTCATCTTCCATGCCATAATCGCGGATCGATTGGGGAAATTACGTGATAAGAATTGCAGCCCTGAAAATTTCAGGCATCACGTACGTGATATAGCAAATATATTGGGCGTTACCGCCACAAAAAACCTTTCTCTGGGCAATATTGACATTGAAACACCAATGGAGAAAACAGGTGCGCAAAAATTATCGGGAACGCCGCCTTTAATCGTTCCTATCCTACGCGCCGGTCTGGGGTTATCCGACACCCTTCAAACAATTTTGCCCGAAGCTGATACGGGACATATCGGGCTTTATCGTAATGAAGAAACCCTGCAACCTGTTGAATATCTTAATAAATTACCTGCCGATATGCATCGCCCCATATTTATATGTGACCCTATGCTGGCCACAGCAGGATCAATGATTGCAACGATTAACGCGCTGGTCCATCACGGCGCATCACCCGAAAACATGACGATTATTACGCTGTTATGCGCGCCCGAAGGCATTGCCAACTTGCGTAAAGAGTTTCGAACAATCCCTCTCTACACGGCGGCAATCGACTCCCATCTAAACGAACAGGGTTACATCGTGCCTGGTTTGGGAGATGCAGGAGACCGTTATTTTGGAACAAATTGATTCTTATCTTCTGTAAGTGATAGAGTAAAAAGCATAGGAGCACTCATCATGAAACGATTTATATTTGTAATGGTACTTTTGGCTTGTCTTTCTATTTCCAACGAAAGTATTGCCGGTAATAAGAAGAATGTTTATATCGTTGGTGGCGGCGGTGATACGGCAATTAAAATCAAAAAGAAATATGGTCACGTTACCATTTTGCCCAAAGACGGCGGAAAGTTCGGAACAAATAAATTCGCACCGCCGGATGACAGATTTAAAGCACCGGATGAGAGTAAATATAATCTACCCGACAAATTTAAAGCGCCAGAAGGCTATAAACTGCCTGAGTATTTTATACAGCGCGACTAGGCGTTAATTGGAACTATCTGCGCCCTCCTTTGTTTGACATGTATTGAAAATAAAGGAGATGTACTTTGAAACATATCAAAACACTTATTATGAGCACGGCAGCTGTTATCGTATTAACAGGAACCAGCTTCGCCGCAACAGAAGTCCTATCATTGGATAATGGCGATGATAGCGTAGCTGTCGTCAGCCCGAGTGATGACTATGATTACGGCGATAATGAAAATTATTACAACGATACGGATGATAATAATTCAGATATTTACGATGTAGATGATACAGACGAAGATGATCTGGATACAGATATACGCGTTTATAGTGATGATGATGACGATCTTGGTGTGAATATTTATGACACTGATGATGAAATCGTCGACATAGACTAAAACAATCAATCTTAATTAAAGGAAAATAATAATGTTAAATTTTAAAAAATTAGGTCTTACGACACTTGCTTTGGGTATTTTGGCTTCGCCTACTTTTGCAGAAGTGAATACAAATATAAATAACAGCGTCTCTGCTGACCAACAGACAGAAACAGCGACAGTCGCAAATTACGACTTTGGCGTTTATGACCAAGATAATAATGATATGGTCGACGAAACAGAATTTATGGCTGGTATCGGCACATCAGTTGGCACGGAAAATATGTTCACAACATATGACGCCGATGCGAATGGTTCACTTTCAGAGGAAGAATTCGAAGAGTTTGCCAGAAAATCTGGAGTAGAAGAAGTTACTGAAAAAACCGGTGGTATTCTTACAGGTGCCAAAAACATCGCAACAGGCACAAAAAATGCGGTTGTTGGAACAACAAAAGCTGTTGGCGGCGCAGTTGTTAATACAACCAAAAAAGCAGGAAATGCCGTAAAAAATACGATTTCTCCAAGTAATGAAGATGTTGTTGAAACAGAAGCAGTCATTTTAACTATGGATTTTGAAGTCTATGACGAAAATAACGATGACGTTGTTGACGCGATGGAATTTGAAGAGAGAACAAAATCTGTTTCTCCTAAAATAGAATTTTCATCATTCGATACAAACAGTGACGGTTCATTAAACATAGATGAATTCCAAGCCTACGTTGATAGCGAGCCACGCATTGAAGCAGATGTAGAAGATCTGATTGAAGATAACAGTTAATTATATCAATTAATTATTCTAAAAGGGTCTGATTAATTCAGGCCCTTTTTTGTGCGTAAGAGACATGTAAGGAAGCCGTTTTATATTTTGTTATCGCTTCGAACACTATTTCGAAGCATTAACCAGAAGAAAGGAACAGCAATGTTTAATATTCAAAAAATCACAATGGTCACCTTGGCGTTCGGCCTACTCTCCTCTCCTGTTCTTGCAGAAACAGCAATGCAAGAAGACATCACAGCGCCCGCATATGTCTTCGGTGAATATGATCTGAATAATGATAGCCGTATTTCTGAAAATGAATTTGCTCAAACTATGGGTGAAGAAATGGCAGAGCTAAATTTTCAGGATTTTGACACAGATTCTGACGGTGCTTTAAGCGAGATAGAATTTTCTGAGCTTGTTAGAGCGGCATCAAACCGCGAAGCCGATCAAGGCTCTTACTTCCAATAGAAATAATAATAAAAGACGCTTTGTTTTTGGAGCGTCTTTTATTCCCCCACGTCCTTAGGAATATTTCCCAATATTTTAATCTCCCAGCGAAGTTTAATACCAAATGTTTCATGAACACGCCGACGAATTTCCTCGCCTAACTTCTCCAGATCGGTTGCCGTGGCGTTATCTTGATTAATCATAAAGTTACAGTGTTTTTCGCTCATCTTAGCGCCGCCCAAACTTAAACCGCGCCCACCAATCTGATCAATCAGCTCCCACACTTTTGTATTCGGTGGCAGACCACCAATTGCCAGATCATCCATCGTTGGATTAGCAAACGTCGACCCGCCCGTTTTCTCACGTAACGGCTGACTTTCTTCACGCTTTTGTTTTATTTCTTCTATTTTTTTATGAATAGCTTCCGACGCGCCGCCCTCCCCGATCAATGTCGCATTCAGGAAAATACTCTCCGCTGGCAAACTGTTATGTCGATAACCCAAGCCCATATCGTCAGGCTTTAAAGTATGTATGCCCCCCGCCGCGTCCATCACATCACATTCAACCAGAACGTCCTTGACCTCACGACCATAACATCCTGCATTCATACGAAGTGCGCCGCCTATCGTGCCGGGAATACCGCTTAAAAATTCAAGACCGCCTATGCCATTATCGGCAGCAACTTTGGAAACGTTGGCATCTAGCGCAAGCGCGCCAACTTTTATTCTGAAATCACTCAAAGCTTTTATTTCGGAGAAATCACGTCCTAATCGAATAGTAACACCAGACAGCCCACCGTCACGAATAATCGTATTTGATAATGCGCCAAAAATGTGAACTGGCCGATCATAATCTTGAATGAAGCCTTGTAAATCTTCCAGATCAGCCGGTTTGAAAAATTTTTCCGCCGTTCCGCCGCATTTAAACCAGCCTTTTTCCCCTAATGGTGCATTTTCTACTATTTTTCCACGCAATGTCATACTCTCATTTCTCTTTTCCCAGACAATATGCTATAAACACCTATATCTTAAAAGACTTAAAGGAAATAATTATGACGAAAATTTCAGATGTAATGACTAAAAATTGTGAATGGGTTGCCCCAAGTGCCAGCCTGCAGGAATGCGCACAAAAGATGAGAGAGCTGGATTGTGGTTTTCTACCCGTTGGTGAAAACGACAAATTGATCGGTATGGTCACAGACCGCGATATCGCGTGTCGCGCCGTTGCAGATAATAAAGGCCCCGCCGCGCAAGTTCGCGATATAATGACGCCAAAAACTTACTATTGCTATGACGATCTGGAAGCAAAAGAAGTTTGCGACAACATGTCACAAGTGAAAGTCCGTCGCATGCCGGTCATGAACCGTGATAAGCGTTTGGTTGGTGTCGTATCTATGGGTGATCTGGCACAATTTGCAGATAACCAAGAAACAGGCGAAACCCTTCGCGACATCACAGCTGGCTTACAAAAGAAGCAACAAAAAGCAGCTTAATTTAGCAACATCTTATATAATTACAATTAACCCGCATATTGCGGGTTTTTTTTTGCATGGAACTTTGTTTGTTTTCAAATGTTTATTGAATGTAAAACAAAAGAAAGAACTTCATATGAAAGCATTACTCATGTGGTTGGTCGGTATCCCGATCCCTCTTATCATCATCTTACTTCTAATATTTTAAAAAAAAGGAAAAAAATTATGAACCAGATTATTTACTTAGTAGGACTTATTGTTGTCATCATGGCAATCCTATCTTTCATCGGCTTGGCATAGGGGATAGACATGAACACAGCACATACACACAATCATTTTTGCATGAATGCCGTATTTGCAGGAACTTTCGTGGCTTTAGCCGTAACAATTGTTCTTTCGCAATTCGGGCTTACTTTAGGTCTTTCCTCTGAAACAGCATTTGACGCAGACATATCTTTATTATCATGGAACGTTATCGCAGTCGGTTTTTGGATGTTGTGGGTACAACTTATATCTTCCATTCTTGGTGGATATGCAGCAGGTTATCTACATACGCCACAATATGATTACAAGCCTCATGAAAACGAAGTAATAGACGGCTTTTACGGTCTATCGGTTTGGGCCCTAAGTACAATTATCATTTTTATAGGACTTTCTATATTCGCAATGTCATCCGTATTTTATGCATCAAATGGAGCAGAAGAAAGTATTGTAGAGACGCTTTCCAATGCAGAAGAAAATTCCGTTATTGTTTATGCTTTTATTACAGGCGCAACATCACTTGTATCTGCTGTCGCCTCATGGTGGGCTGCAACAATGGGCGGTGATCACCGTTTAAAAGGAACTGACTTCAGTAAAGAAATAAGTTTCAAGAAATAAAATTATTTTAGACTCATTAAAACCCGCTAATTCTTTAGCGGGTTTTTTCTTTACGTAGTTTTGTATTTTGAGTAACGTAAAAAAAACAGAGAGTTATTATGGATTTTCAAAGTGCTGTAAAAAAATGTTTTCGCGACTACGCAACCTTTAGTGGAAGGTCACCCCGATCAGAGTTTTGGTGGTGGGCTTTATTCGTTTTTATAACAAGCTTATCATTCTCAGCCTTAGACTATTTTATATTTGGTACAGACACAGGCGCATTTAGTATGATTTTTGCGTTAATTACTCTCATACCCTATATCGCTGTCGGAAGCAGAAGATTGCATGACATCAACAGATCCGGTTGGTGGCAACTTATTTTCCTTATCCCTTTGATTGGTTTTATTTTGATGATTATATGGTTTTGTAAAAAAAGCGATGAAGAACCAAACCAGTATGGAGCGCCTCCCCTATAAATCCATAAGGAACGATATGTTATTTGATCAGTTAGCTTAGTATGATTTCTCTAGATTGGTTCGATATATCTTTATCAGAAGCCCTCGGCATTATCCTGACTACATTCGGCTTATATGTGGGTATGATGATAATCGTGCGCTTAAACGGACTGCGCAGTTTTGCAAAGTTTTCAAGCCACGATTTTGCCGTTACTGTCGCAATCGGTTCTATATTAGCCGCTGTTTGTATTCAAAAAGAACCTGCCCTGCTCCACGGGCTTTTGGCGATAGGTACATTTTTATTTTTACAGGCAATGTATTCATATTGGCGCCTGAACAAATCCGATGTTTTTCTTGAAAATCAACCTTTGCTCATCATGGAAAAAGGCGAAATTTTGAAAGATAATCTGAAAAAATCGAAAATGACAGAAGATGATTTGATGTCAAAACTGCGTGAAGCGAATGTTCTTCAACTCAGCGAAGTGCAAGCCGCGATATTTGAGCCAAGCGGTGATATTTCAATCTTGCATGGCGATAAAGAAGTTGATCCCAAAATCATGAATAATGTTAGACGTGAGTATTAAGCTTTTTTCTTTTGACGGCTAGAAAAACACTTCTCCAGTTCGTTCGGTAAATCATACGCCCATTTGGTGATATCCCCCGCGCCTAGAAAAATCACAAAATCGCCCGCTTCTGCGCGATCACATATTAAGTCACCCAATTCTTTTGGTGCATTGAATGCGGCCGCGTTTTTATGACCATATTTCTTAATCCCTGAAACCAGAGCGTCTTTATCAACACCTTCAATCGGCTCTTCACTCGCCGCATAAACATCAGATATTAAAACAGTATCCGCGTCATTAAAGCACTTACAAAAATCATCCATTAAATCTTGCAGGCGACTATAACGATGTGGCTGCATAATCGCATGAATTTTACCGCCCGTTTTCTCAACAGCTGTGCGCGCTGACTTAAGCACCGCGCTGATTTCAACCGGATGGTGTCCGTAGTCATCAATAATAGAAATACCATTAACTTCGCCGGTTTTCGTAAAGCGTCTTTTTACGCCCTCAAATTCGGACAAAGCCTTTTTGATCAGTGCATCAGGAATATCTTGTTTGATAGCAATCGTTATCGCCGATAAGGCATTAAGAACATTATGCTGACCAATCATCGGAAAGAACACGTCTTTCAGAACTTTCGGACTGCCCCGTTACAGACGCATTAATTTCAACATCAAAGGTCGAACCCAGCGGATTCATGCGCACATTTGTGCCGCGCACCTCCGCTTGCGGATTAAAGCCGTAAGAATAAATTTTACGATCAATAATATCAGCCTGCAGGGCCTGCACTTCGGGATGATCCGTACATAAAACGGCATAACCGTAAAAAGGAATGTTATTGACGAACTGTCGAAAGGCATCACGCAGAACATCAAAACTTCCGTAATGTTCCATATGTTCGGGATCAATATTCGTCACAACCACGATGGAGGATGGTAATCTGGTAAATGTTCCGTCACTCTCGTCACTTTCCACGACCATCCATTCGCCGTGGCCAAGACGTGTATTTGTGCCGTACTTATTAATAATACCGCCATTGACAACGGTCGGGTCAAAATCTGCAGTCTCCAGCATTTGTCCAACGATGGATGTTGTCGTTGTTTTGCCGTGTGTACCACCAATAGCGATAGAGCGTTTAAACCGCATCAATTCCGCCAGCATGTCGGCACGACGCACAACGGGAATCCCCTTATCACGCGCCGCAATCACTTCTGCATTATCATCTTTAATCGCCGAGGAAATCACAACCGCAGATAAATCATCTGTAATGTTACTTGCATTATGGCCGATAAAAATGTTCATGTCTTTTTGACGAAGACGTTGTACATTCGAACTCTCCGAAATATCACTTCCTTGTACGGTATAATGCAGCGCGTGCAAAACTTCTGCGATACCGCTCATGCCGATACCGCCAATACCGACGAAATGAAGAGGACCTGTGTTTTTCGGGATAATCAAATTCATATTTAATAGTTACAAGCTAAACATAATATGTGACAAGACTTTTTTGTTTCAAAGCAAAATACAAAAAGGGCACAACTGCTTAGTTATGCCCTTTTTGAAAAAGTAATATGAATTATGCTTCAGATTGAGAATATCTCTTGTCGGAGGAAACATAATATTATCTCTCAGAATTTCGATCTCTTCTTCGTGCCAATTCCATCATAGTTCGCAGCTTCATGAGGTGCAAGATTTTCAGCACATGACCATGCTCGGCTCATCGCACCTGGATTCCAAGATTTGTTATTAGTATTCATTTGTTTTCTTTCTCAAGTTATAGAAAGACTATATCAAGTATTTTCAAAAAATATTCAAAAAAGTTGTATCTAATACTTTCAAAAAAAGTTGCTAATTAAATTTATTTAATTTTTTGCAAACTTTACAATCAGTTCAGAAATAAGAAAATCCACAACTATAATTAATATTGGCCTTGCATAAAACACACATGACTTAATATCGCTATTTCCAACCGCTAGCCAATGCCATAACCAGATTTCCAAGTTTTCGCGCTGCATCCGGCTTGCCACACGCACGCGCCGCTTCTGCGGCATCGAATAAAGCTTCGGTTGTTGAAAAAATGTTTCAATACGCGGTAACAACGCCTCTGCTGTGAATGTATCTTCTTTCATTACCCACGCGCCGCTTTCCGATGCAACACTTTCCGCATTATGAAGCTGTTGTTGATCTATTATGATGTGGATAAGGAACAAATATTGCGGGGCGTCCAGCGGCGGTAATTTCCGTGACAGTGCTGGCACCACTTCGCCCGATAAATAAATGACACTGCGCCAACAGTTTCGGCACATCTTCAAAAAAGCTTTCCAAGCGCGCTGATGTACCTGCTTCTTCATACACTTTTTGTACAGATAAAATATCTTCTGCACGGCCTTGCTGTATTAGATCCAATCGGCTTCTAAACTCTTCGGGCAGCTTTGATAATGCTATAGGAACCACGTCGGAAAATATCTTCGCCCCTAATGAGCCGCCCATAATCAATAGTGTCATTTTTGAATCCGCTGATAAAGACGGATAAGGATGGGTAAATAAAGCTGAAATTTCGGAGCGTACAGGATTACCTGTTATAATGGCGCGCACCTCCTCGACATCGCTCAAACCTGTTTTCTCTATAACCGGCCATGACAGCGCTATGCGTTCCGCTTTTGTGGCAAGCATTTTGTTTGCCTTCCCTAAAATCGCATTTGATTCATGTATAATGGTGGGAATTTTTAACCCTTGCGCCGCATAAACCGACGGAAGAGAGGGATAGCCGCCAAATCCGACAACAACTTTAGGCTTTAATCGCTTCACTAATGATTTTGCTTTTAATATTCCTCGCCCTAGATTGAGCGCGCCCATCGCTTTTTTGATTAAACTACCGCCAATTGTTCCCGCAGGTAAAATGTGGAAGGTCAGATCAGGATACATCTCCCTATAATGACGACAGCGCGGATCAGTCACAATTTCAACCCGATACTTTCTGGATAGTAAATCTTGTGCAAGCGCGATGGCGGGCGTCATATGTCCGCCCGTTCCTCCGGCTGAAAGTAGGATAAGTGGCATGGTTTCAGACATAGTTTATACTTGTTCCTTTTCAAGAGTGTTAACGGCGCGTTCCTTGCTCAGGGCTGATTGTTCCTGACGACGTAGTAATGCCAGCAACATCCCCATTGCCATTCCCATTGATAACATAGAAGACCCGCCATAACTGACAAATGGTAATGTCATTCCCTTTGCGGGCAGTAATTGCCAGGGCAGAGCCCATATGGATAAATGATTGAAGCCCCAACATAACCAAAAGCCCGCCTGCAGCAAGTACCGTAAACATACAGCTAGAGGTCATTAATAATTGAAATCCGCGTAATAAAATAAACAGATATAACCCGATAAGAGCGATAACAAGCGGTAATCCCAATTCCTCACCCGCTACAGAAAAAATGAAATCGGCGTGCGCATCGGGAAGACGTAATTTAACTTCTCCTTGTCCCGGGCCTGTTCCTAAAACACCGCCGCTTCTAAACGCCTCCAGCGATTTTTCAATCTGGTAGCTATCACCGCTAGACGGGTCTAAAAAACGGTCAATACGGCTTTGCACATGACCAAAGCTCATATATACAATACCAAGAAACAAAATCCCCGCCATACCAAACGTAAGCAGATAGCGAAACGGCAGGCCCGCCAAAAATATCTGCGCCGCCAGAATAGATGTCAAAACCATTGTCATACCCAAATCCGGTTGCAGCATTAATAAGGTGACAATCAAAAAAAACAATCCTGCACAGATTTTATTGGCAGGAAACTTTTCGTGCGTTTTTTGATACGCAATAAGCCACGCCGCAACAACGGCAAATGCCGGCTTTACAAATTCACTTGGCTGTAAAGAAAATCCCGGTAAATGCAGCCACCTTTGCGCGCCCTTAATTTCCATACCAATCAGAAGGACCAAAACCATAGCTACCAAGGACCCCGCCAGCATAACCGATGACAAACGCCAGACATTGCGCGCGCTTAAGAAAGAAAAACCGATTAAACAGCTTAGAGTTGGTATCAAGATCACCATATGCCGAATTAAAAAATGATACGGTCCAAGGCCAATACGCTCCGCTACAGAGGGGCTGGCCGCTGTTACCATGAAAATACCAAAAATAACCAATGTGCCAAACGCCATCAGCAAACTGCGATCTATCGTCCAGAACCACTTCGATAAAAATGAGTCATTTGTACGTGTGAATTTGATGGAGGCTGAACTAATCATAACGGGCTTTTCGTGCAAAGAATGGAAAACACTATATTTATATTAAAGCACTAAAACCCTCATTTTCCAAGCCTTCTATTCCGGTAATGCCTTCACCAAACGGATAAATTCATCTCCGCGATGTTCGAAGCTGTCAAACTGATCCCATGAGGCACAGGCGGGCGCTAATAATATAACACATGGTTTTGCATGTGTCTTAGCGTCCTGATAGGCTTCAGAAACCGCTTTATCTAATGTGCCAGAGAGGTCAAAAGGAATATTTTCCTGTGATAGCCATTTGGAAAAATCATCCGCCGCTTCCCCGATTAAATACGCTTTTTCAATACGCGGCATTAGACCTTCTAACCCGTTAAGGCCACCCTCCTTTGCTTGCCCGCCGCATATCCAGAAAATATCTTCGTAAGTACCAAGTGCTTTTGAGGCGGCTTCCGCATTGGTTGCCTTGCTATCATTTATAAACAGAATGTCTGCTTTTTCAGCGACCATTTGTTGACGATGGGCGAGCCCCGGAAATGTTTCCATGGCATCAAAAATTTGATCGTCTTTTAATCCTAGTTCACGACAGACAGAGAGCGCCATTAAGGCGTTTTGGTGATTGTGAATGCCTGCCAGACAAGGAAAGCGCATAAGATCACCAATAAATTCAACAACAACATCCGCCTCTTCATCCCCTTTGAAATCCGAAACTTTCACATCGGCTTTTGAACGTTCTTGCGTCGAAACCTTAATCGGCGATTGATTATGAAGCCTTTGCGCTATCGCGCGGCTATAATCATCATCAATGGAAATAATCGCCCGGGTATTCGGTCCAAACATTTTGCCTTTAACCGCCGCATAATTGTCCATAGTGCCATGACGATCAAGATGATCAGGCGTGATATTTAATAACACACCAATATCAGGACGAAATCTCGAACACAGATCAATTTGATAAGAAGATAACTCCAAAACAATAGCTTGCGTGTTGTCTTTAATATATGAACTTAGCGCAGGCTGGCCGATGTTACCTGCAACTTCCGTTTTGATACCACATTCATTCAATATATGACCTACCAATGCTGTTGTTGTAGATTTACCGTTTGTGCCGGTTATCCCAATCGTTTTGATCTTTTTAGGTAATACACGCCCCAGTATCTCAATATCACCAATAATATCGACATTATGCTGATGTGCTTTTGTAACAACGGCGTGCGGTTTGGGATGTGTCAATGGTATGCCGGGGGAAAGAACAAGATAGGCAACGTTTGCAAAATCTATTTGATCTTCATTTTGTAATGTGGCGCCCAGTTTTTCGGCTTGTTTTTTCTGACTCTCTTTACCGTCCCACGCGACTACATCTGCGCCTGCTTTTAGAAGAGCCTCAACACAAGAAAGGCCGGATTTACCCAGCCCGTAAACATAAATTGATTTATTATTTAGCGAATACAAAAATTTTGAAAGATCCAACATAGTTAAATCATTTCAAAACTTATATCTAAAAGCAATATGATTATAAAAATCTATCTCCAACCAATAGCCCTGCTAAGCCAGAAATCAGGATAGAAGATTTGGGATGATCACGTATAGGAGCTTCGACTTCTCGGTCAAAAATATCAAGTCCAAGAGTTATCAATGCCTCAACATCTTCTTTAGCATGTTTAATACGACGCATCTTCATCTTGTAAATAATATAGGATATCAAACCCGTCACTATGGCAATACCCAAAGTTCCCAGTCCAACAGCGATAGCTGCTTCTTCTACGCTATAATTATTAGATAAATGTAAAAACACTCCAAATACCAAAAACGCCAAAGCGAAGGTAAAGAAAAAAGCTGAAATAAGTAGTAACACTATTCCAGCTTTGGTCTTAGAACCGAATGGTGCTTTATGACTGATTAT
Organism: uncultured Alphaproteobacteria bacterium; assembly: GCA_963710165.1. Classification (GTDB taxonomy): domain Bacteria; phylum Pseudomonadota; class Alphaproteobacteria; order Micavibrionales; family Micavibrionaceae; genus JACKIP01. The sequence goes on along the minus strand of CAVPYZ010000004.1, from coordinate 875,206 downwards.
CCGACTTACTAGCAACGGCTCAATTACTGCTAAAACACCACTATTCATTACGATTCCCCAAGTTTATATTTATTAGCGACCACGCATCAAGTAACTTGCGACCAAACCTGCTGCAAAAGCGATAGCTACAGATTGTCCTGGCTTCTCACGAACGCGCTCTTCAATATCATTAATTTGATCGCGACCTGTTCTTTTATAATCTGTCATTTTTTCTGACAATGTTTCTTTTGCACTACGCACCTGTGCTTTACCATCATTTTTCAAATGTGATGTCAATCCCGCGATATTATCTCTTAATGAAGCAATGTCACTTTTGATCGCATCAATTTCTGTATAATCTCTGTTTGAGTCAATTGTTTCTTTAATGTCTTTTACATTCTTAACCATAATATAAGTCTCCTTGTTTTGTGTTACGCATTACCAACAAATTGGTAAAGAAAAAGTTCCAATAAGAGAATTATTTATCTCAGCTTTAATGTACTTAGCCCCACAAGCGCCAAAATAACGGCGATAATCCAAAAGCGAATGACAATCGTCGGTTCCGACCATCCTTTTTTCTCAAAATGATGATGGAGCGGCGCCATTGCAAAGACACGCTTTCCTGTGGTCTTAAAGGAAACGACCTGAATAATCACAGAGAGTGTCTCCAAAACAAACAGCCCGCCAATAATGGCCAAAACCAGCTCATGTTTGGTCGCAACCGCAATCGCGCCCAATGCCGCACCCAAAGATAACGACCCTGTATCGCCCATAAACACGGCTGCTGGCGGCGCGTTATACCATAAAAACCCCATGCCGCCGCCAATGATCGCACCACAGAAAATGGCAAGCTCCCCTGTTCCTGCGACGTAATGCAATTGTAAATAATCAGCAAATTTTACATTCCCGACCAGATATACAATTAACCCGAAACAGGTCGCCGCAATCATAACGGGCACAATCGCCAAACCGTCTAACCCATCCGTCAGATTGACAGAATTGGAACCACCCACAATTACCAGCATGGCAAATGGAATAAAGAAGTAGCTAAGCGGTAGTAAAAATTCCTTCACAAATGGAATTGCAAGCCCCGTTGAAAACGTCCATTCATTCATATACACAACCGTCATAACAGCGGCAAAAGCAATCGCAAACTCCAGCAGCAACCTTACTTTACCGGAAACACCCGCATGTGATCGCTTGGTTAGTTTTTTATAATCATCGGCAAACCCGATCGCACCAAACCCGACAAAAACACCCAGAACCATCCACACATAAACATTTGATAAATCCGCCCAGAGAAGAGTCGAAACACACCCCGATATCAAAATCATCAACCCGCCCATCGTCGGCGTTCCGTGCTTGTGTTGATGATCCGGCCCTATTTCACGAAGGGGCTGCCCTTCCCCTTGTTTCTTTTTCAGCCAGCGAATAACACCCGGCCCGATCAAGAACCCGATAATCAATGCCGTCATAATCGCCCCGCCCGTACGAAATGTCAGGTAACGAAACAGATTAAAAATCTGGTAATCTTCGGCAAGGGGAACAAACAGGTGGTAAAGCATATGGTTTTATTTCTATTCGAATGTTTCTTTATTTATGGGCGAGAGATTTAACGGTATCAACCAAAACCTGCATTTTCGGTTTTTCACCGCCGCCACGAGATCCCTTAATCAGGACAACGTCGCCTGCACGCAATTGTTCTTTAAGTGGTTGAACCAGATCGGATGGCAATTCAGTACAGGCAGTCTGCTTGTCTGGCGGTAATTGATCATAAAGATGTTTCATACTGGGCCCCGCCGCAAACAGGCAATCAATTTCTGCCTCCATCAAGTCAGTTGCCAAGTCTTTATGATACTGAATGGTTTCGTCCCCCAACTCGGCCATATCGCCCAAAACAGCTATACGCCGCCCGCGACCTTCTAACGGCGTATTTTTAAGGGCGCGAAAGGCGGCGCGCATCGCCACGGGGGAGGCATTATAATGTTCATCTATCAATATAATCGGCGGCGCATTACCTTCGATAAAAACCTTCTGTTTTTTACCTCGCCCGTCACGTTGTGACCATTTGGATAGAGCCAGTTCGAACATATCCATATCAATATGGTGTGCGGATCTAATATCGCCGTTCTCTACCGCCAGATTTATTTCAGCGGCGCAGAGTAAAACAGCCGCAGCATTATAGGCATGATGCTCACCACTAACATTCATCAGAATTTTTCCATTCACGCCGCCGGAAATATATGTTTCGAAAGATGTCGTCTCCGCACCGACCACCACGTTTTCAATAGCGGCATGAAGGGGCACGGCGGCGTCTTTACCAAAAGTTCGGATGAGTAGGTTTTTTTCTTTGGCATGATCGGATAACAGATCAAACCATTTATTATCCCGTTTGATAAGCGCGCGACCACCTTCGGGTAATCCGTCAAAAATCTCTGCCTTGGCTTTGGCAACCCCCTCTTCGCCGTCTTCAAAGTTTTCGATATGTACGGCTTCAACCGTTGTAATCATGGCAATATGCGGCTTGACCATTTTGGAAAGCGGGCTGATCTCGCCTGTATGATTCATTCCTATTTCAAAAATACCAATCTCTGTCTCTTGCGGCATTAATGCCAAAGTTAAGGGAACCCCCCAATGATTATTATAGCTTTTCTGGGAGGCATGGGTTTTGAATTGCTTAGAGAACGCGCATTCCAGCATATCTTTTGTACTGGTTTTTCCAACCGATCCTGTCACGGCGATATAAATTGCATCTGTTCGCACGCGTGCCGCGCGCGCCAAATCTTCGAGCGCTTTAAGAGTATCCTTAACCAGCAGGCATTTGTTTTTATCAATGCCCTCGGGAATATGGTCCACAATTGCCGCAACAGCGCCGTGTTCTAAAGCTGTTTCGACATAATCGTGACCCTCTGTGTTCGGGCCTTTTAGGGCAACAAATAAATCACCCTTTTTCAGTGTTCTTGTATCGATGGAGATGCCTGTGGCGCGCCACTCGCCTGTTGTGCCGCTCGTTGCTTTTGCCGCATCTGTTGATGTCCATAAGCTCATTGCATCTCCTCTATTACTTTTTTGGCTTCGGTTACATCGTCAAAGGGGTATTTGACGCCCTTGATCTCCTGCCCCTGCTCATGCCCTTTACCGGCGATCAAAACAATATCACCCTTTTGCGCGTTTTCAATCGCATACCAGATCGCCTTGTGACGGTCACCTATTTCCATGGTTTCGGGCGCACCCTTAAGGGCGTCTGCGCGAATAGATGCCGCGTCTTCACTACGAGGGTTATCATCTGTTATGATCGGTACGTCCGAACACTCCGCCGCCGCTTTTGCCATTAAAGGACGCTTGGTCTTGTCACGGTCTCCACCACAGCCATATACACAAATCAACCGGCCTTTTGCATGATGACGTAGTGCTTTTAAGGCATTTTCAAGCGCATCAGGCGTATGAGCATAATCGACAAATATTCCTGCACCATCTGGATGACCGGAGACATTTTCCAACCGCCCGCGAACCGGCTTCAATTCTGTGACAGCCTGTAAAATATCATTCAGATTATACCGCCCTTCGGACAGAACCAACAGCATCGCCGCAAGCGCATTATCAACTTGAAAATCACCAATCAGCGGAACATGAATATGTTTTTTCTCTCCCTCCATATAAAAAGACACATCGTATCCTTCAAGCGTAGGCGAGGTAATTTTATAACGTAGCGACGCGCCTGCCTTCTGCCCATAGCTATATACTTTAATATTACGTTGATCAGCCATGTCTTTTAATGTCAGGAAATACGGGATATTGCTATTCAATACAGCCGTGCCATTGACAGGTAATAATTCAGAAAACAACCGTGCTTTTGCCTGAAAATATGTGTCCATATCGCCGTGATAATCCAGATGATCTTGCGTTAAGTTTGTAAATGCCGCCGCCTTTATCTGCACGCCGTCCAAGCGATATTGATCCAATCCGTGAGAGGACGCTTCCAATGCAACATGGCTAATATCTTTCGCTGATAAATCTGCCAGAATTTCATGCATAACTTGCGGATCTGGCGTGGTCATTGCCCCCGCAATAAATTCTTCCGGCGTTTTAATACCCAACGTTCCCAAGCTTGCGCCTTTGACATTCAGGCTTTGCCAAATTTGTTGAACAAAATTAACAACCGAGGTTTTGCCATTTGTCCCCGTGACGGCAACAATATATTCAGGCTGTTCTTGATAAAATTTGGCACAAGCATACGCATAATCACGACGAGGATTATCAGACGTTATAAATTCAATATCACCCGGTGGTTTGGTTGTACCACTCGGCGCCAAAATAACCTTTGCCCCTTGCTCAATAGCTTTAGGAATAAAGTCTCTGCCGTCCATGTGAACGCCGGGCAACGCGGCGAAAAGATAGCCGTCATTAACTTGGCGACTATCGGCTGTAAGTCCTGTGATCTTGGTTTTAATTTGCACGCGCTAATTTATCATCACTTTCAATATATTCCAAAAGCGGTTCTACGAATTCGCTGTTTTCTTCTGTCGCAACGGGTTTGATGCCCAAAATACGAACCATGTGTTCAACAATGCGTCCTGCGGCGGGTGCCGCAACCCAGCCACCTGTGGCATAGCCATATGTTCCTTTATGCCCGACAGGGTCATCAACCACGACCAGCACAACATATTCAGGATCTTGCGCAGGGAAAATAGACACAAATGAAGATATTTTTTTGTCGTTATAATAGCCGCCTGATGGTTTGGGCTTATCCGCTGTGCCCGTTTTACCACCAATTTCGTAACCGGACACAAGCGCGTTTTTACCTGTCCCCTCTAGCGCGTTCAAGCGCAATAAACGACGCATTTTCAACGCTGTATCTTCTTTAAATACACGAATATCTGTCTTATGTTTGTCTGTGCTTGCGACCAGATATGGATGAACACGCGTACCATCCCCCACCGATGTTGCAACCGCTGCACCCAGTTGTAGCGGGCTAACCGCAATACCATGCCCGTATGAAGCCGTCAGCGTATTAATATCACGCCACGGTGATGGTTTCAGCGGATTTCCAACTTCCTTGATACTAAAATTCGGCTTATCCAAAAGTCCCAAATCACGATAATATTTCTGGATTTTTTCATTGCCCAAAGTTTGCCCCATTAACGCTGAGCCGATGTTTGAGGAATACATAAAGACTTCAGGAACGCTCATAATCCGCTTTTCCGCGTGGTAATCACGAATGGAAAAACGCCCTGCTTTTAGCGGTTTGCGCGCGTCAAACTCACGCCCCATGCCTGCACCTTCATTTAAAAGCGCGGCGGTGGAAAAAATCTTGAAGATCGAACCAAGTTCATAAACGCCGAGCGTCATGCGGTTAAAACGCTCATTGTCACCCGCCTCACCCGCTTTATTCAAATCGTAATATGGCAGAGAACCACCCGCCAAAAGGGCTCCTGTTTTTACGTTCATAATAATACCTGTGGCGGATTGTGCCTTAAATTCATCCATTGTCGCGGCAAGCTCTTTATTCATCGCGTGCTGCAGCCGTATATCCAACGTTGTATGCAGCGATTTTTCACCGTTGTCCAAATGCTCGTCAAAAGAACGCTCCAGACCGGACAATCCTTTTCCGTCAATATCCGTGTACCCCAATAGATGCGCCGCCAGATGCCCTTGCGGATAAACGCGCCGTTGTGCATCTTGAAATCCTAGAGCCGGCTCCCCGATCATCATAATTTTCGATTGCTGTTCAGGTGTTACATCACGTGCCACCCATTCAAAACGCGCACCAGATGACAAAGCGGCGAGTGTTTTTTTCTGTGACAAATTGGGAATGATTTTATTAAGTTCGCCTAAAACCTGTTGTGGGTTCTCTATAACACTGGCGTCAACGAACAGCGATTTTGTCTTTAAGGTTGTTGCCAATAATACGCCGTTGCGATCATAAATATTACCGCGCATATTTTCGGTGACAACAGCCTTCTCAACTGCGTTGGCGTCCTTAATCTGTAACAATGTCCCCTGCACAACAGACAAATCAACCACACGCGCCGCCACAATAATATATAAGACGATGAATGCCGTTCCCAAAAGCGACAGCCTGCCCCGTGCCAAATCAAAAATGGAACTGCGCTCCCCCATTATTTCAGAGGAAAGCGCCGTATCATTTCGTTTTTGTGCCCGTTTGAATAGCGTGAGCGAGATCATGTTACTCCGTCCAGTTGGCTAGGATCATTGAAAAGTCATTTTTGTTTGATGGTCGCGCAACGGACTTCATAAAGTGCTGCGCTGTTGTTGATTTAACAGAATGCACTTTTTTGGCTGAGGCGACAATAATCGGCGCCTCTATTTTTACTGATTCTTTCTGAATAACTTTAAAATCCTCAGGCATATTTGGTTTACGCACAGGTAACATCGCCACCTGCATTTGCGGTAAATCCCCGCTATCAACCAGCATAAGAGGTTTATTTTCAGATGATTCCTGATTGAATGCCAAGCTTGTCAGGTGATCAAGATATGCCGGATTATTCAGATAATGCCACTCTGCGCTCAATATCGCGATACGCTCTTCAAAAACAGAAAGATCACGAGTCAGCGCTTTGTTATCTGCCTCTGCCAATTGCACCTCGTTACTTGTCCAGAACAGGGCACCGCCAATAGCGAACGTTAAAAGCCATATGCTTAGTGTTACAATATTTTTCATCTTTTTCCTTCAATCTCGGTCTTCGTCCGCACAGCACAACGCAATCTGGCGGAGCGTGCGCGGGGGTTTGTTTTTGTTTCCTCATCTGTTGGGAAAATAGCCTTCTTACTGGAAAGCTTGAATAGCGGCTGATCATTCTCATTTATCGCAAGCGGAACATAACGCGACGCGCTGGGCAGTGATCCGCTCTTCTCACGCATAAAGGCTTTAACGATTGAGTCTTCCAATGAATGAAATGACACAACAACCAGTCGCCCGCCGGGTTTCAAAATATAGATTGAGGCTTCTAATGCGCGTTCTAATTCCCCAAGCTCATCATTCACGGCAATGCGTAATGCCTGAAATGTTCTGGTCGCAGGGTCGTGTTTGTCTTTCGGCGATTTATAAATGACGTCGCGGACAATGCTTGCCAACTCCAGGGTCGTTTCAATCTGTTTTTCAGCGCGATACTTCACAATCGCCGATGCCACATAGCGCGACTTGCGCTCTTCACCATACTTATAAATCAAATTTGCCAAGTCTGTTTCATCATAAGAATTAACAATCATCGCCGCTGTCAACTCTTGGTCATTATTCATCCGCATATCAAGCGGGCCATCAAAACGAAATGAAAAACCACGCTCCGCCGTATCAATCTGAACCGAAGACACCCCCAGATCCAACATAAAGCCGTCAACTTTTTCAGGGACAAGCGCGGCAACATTACTAAAACTGCCCCGCACAGGAATTAAATCCTTATGCAGGTTTTGCGCGTGATCAATCGCCACAACGTCACGATCAATACCATAGACCTTACAATCCGCATGCTTTAACAACGCCATAGAATAACCGCCGCCGCCAAGTGTACCATCGATATATACCTCGCCATCTTGCGGAGACATCGCCTCCACAACCTCGTTCCGCATTACCGAAATATGTTCAAAATCACGCATGCGAACCTCCCTTTGGCAGGCTAAGGGATTTTGATGTGACACTCTGGCGCGAGTCTTTTTTGCGTTGCTGAAAGGCATCAGGCTGCCAGATTTGAAACTTCTGTCCTAAACCGACGAAGACTGCCTCACCCTCCAACTGCGCATGATCACGCAAATCCTGTGGCAAAATTATACGACCGTCACCGTCGAAAGGTAGCTGCACCGACTCCCCGAAAATTGTCGTCGCCAGATCGTCCTGCTCATTCGAAAATAAGTCAAAAGTATCAAGACGCTGGCTGATTTCCTGAATATAGTCGATCCCGAACCCCTCCAAACACGCATAATGATGTGAGGGAAACAGAATAATACCATTGAAAGATAAAACAGAAATAACCGCGCGAAAATTTGAAGGAACGGACACACGCCCCTTTTTATCAATTTTATTCACAGCTGTGGATAAAAATAATCCCAAAATAGTCCCCAATTTCTAAACGTCCAAAATGCTGAAAAACATTTAATGGATATATATGGTATATCATGGAAATTTATGGAGAGTCAAAGGATATTGCGGGTTATTACGCTTTTTTTTCATAAAAAAAGACCGCTTGAAATAAATCAAACGGCCTAAAGTGTTGTGTGGGGTTCCTCTAATTACCACTGCTCGGATTTTAGATCCCAAACTAGTAATAATCTGAAGTTAAATTGGTTTTTTTCACAACATCCGAACTATGTCAAGCGCCTATTCCATATTTCTGCCATTTTCTTCTTTTATAGACTTCTTTTTTCGAATAATCTGACGTAACTTAATATTTAAACAAGCCTAGAGCACTTCAAAGGGATAAATATGAATATAACAACAGGACAGATCAGGGGCGCTCGCGGAATTTTAAATTGGAGTCAATCCGATCTTTCAGAAAAAACCGGCATCTCGACAACCTCCATCGGCGCGATAGAAAACGGTAACACCCAGCCACGTGAAAGCACCTTGCGTATTATCCGCGATTGCTTTGAGCTGAACGGGGTTGAATTTATTGATAACGGCGTGCGTATTAAATCAAATCAGGTACGTACATACCGCGGACAGCAAGGATTCTACGACTTTTTTGAATATGTCATAAAGACCCTGCAAAAAAACGGCGGCGAAGTCTATATCAGTAACGTTGATGAGGATGATTTTGCACGGTGGGGCGGTGAACATACACGACCGCATATGCGACGCATGACAGATGCCCGTAATATTACGTATAAAATCCTTTTGAAAGAAGGCGACACCCGCTATCACGATTCAGAATTTTGCGAATATAAATGGATCCCCAAATCACAGTTTATCCCTGTTCCCTTCTATGTCTTCGATAACCACTTGGCGATTATTTTGCTAGACCCTGAACCGGATATCATTGTCCTGAAAAACCCAATTATTGCAGAGGCTTATAAGAGGCAGTTCTTCGCTTACTGGGAAAAAGCCGCCATGACATTGGACAGCAAATAAAATAATCCAATATAAAGACTTCGGAATAAATCTCCGTCACATAGTTAATTTTTAAGCATTTTTGTTTTATACTTTATTTATGAGTACGGAACTGGACGGCACATATCAAATCACAACAACAAGCTCTTATCAGGGTCCTCTACGCAAGAAGAGCGATGGGCTGACCCAGATAACAAACGGGCAGACATTTCGTACAGATGATGTCGGTTGCGAATGGAAAAGCACCTTTTCAATACTGAACGATTCGGAAGTAAAGATGACATCAGTCGCCGATCCTACCAATGCGCCTTCAGATTTTGCTTTAACAAAAACAAACGGCACCGCTACGCGTGATCCTGTTACATATGAGACAATCCTTAGGTTACAAAGAAAAGACACACGCATTCAAATGAGCGGTCAAATTCAGTATGGCGACGAGATTATTTTCCTAACGATGCGAAAAAAGTGAGTTTATCCAAGAGTTATCCACAGGAAATAAGAGTTATCCCCTTCCGCTTTTGGAAATCATGTGACAGACTTTCACAGTATTAGTTTTCGATTCTTTATATAAATCTTTCTAATCATCCGGTTTTTCAAATCTTGAGAGATCACATTAAGTTTAAACATAAGTTGGAGACCTCACCATGGCCCTTAATATCCGCATGCAACCTCAAGCGCCTTCCTCACGTGAAGAACTTTCCCCCAAAATCTGCATCTTTGGTGTTGGTGGTGGCGGTGTAAATTCTGTCAATAATATGGTGACAGAAAATGTAGAGGGCGTTGAACTCTTTGCTTGTAATTCGGACTCGCAATCATTAACAAAATCCCTCTGCCCGAATAAAATCCAGCTTGGACCGGATATTACAGGCGGACTAGGCGCAGGTGCGCGTCCGGAAATTGGGCAAGCCGCAGCCGAAGAATCAATCGAAGAGGTAATGAGCCACATACATGATGCGAATATGGTCTTTATCACGGCCGGAATGGGCGGCGGTACGGGAACAGGCGCAGCACCTGTCATTGCCAAAGCATGTCGCGAGCAAGGTATTCTGACAGTTGGTGTTGTGACAAAGCCTTTCCATTTTGAAGGATCACACCGCATGAAAATGGCGGAAGCCGGCATTGATGAAATGCAGCAATATGTCGATACGCTGATTGTGATCCCGAACCAGAACTTGTTCCGCGTCGCCAATGAAAAGACAACCTTTGCCGAAGCGTTCAAACTGGCGGATAGCGTTCTTCAATCCGGCGTCCGCGGTGTAACAGATCTGATGGTCATGCCCGGCCTGATCAACCTCGATTTTGCCGATATTCGCTCCGCTATGTTCGATCAGGGGAAAGCAATGTTGGGAACAGGTGAAGCAACAGGTGAACGTCGCGCTATCGAAGCCTCAGAATCTGCGATCAATAATCCGCTTCTGGATGATGTTTCAATGAAAGGTGCAAACGGCGTTATCATTAACATTACCGGCGGTTATGATATGACCTTATTTGAAGCCGACGAAGCGTGTAACCGCATTCGTGACGAAGTTGATCCGGAAGCTAACATTATTTTCGGTTCCACATTCGATGAAACACTTGATGGTGTGATGCGTGTTTCCGTCATTGCCACAGGTATTGATCAGGGAAATCGCGCCAAGCGCCCCGTTGGTACAGGGTTTGACTTTAATAAAGTTCCTGCCAGCCGTATTCAAACAACAAAACCTGCCGCATCAATAAGCAACGCATCTCAAGAAGAGGCCGCACAAGATGATAAGGAGGTCGCCCCCGTTGCCAAATTTGCGCGCACTCAGGATGACCAAAAACCATCAGCAAGCGCAAAGCCAACTGTAATGGACGAGCCAGAAGCAGAATTATTCGAGCAAAAATCTTATGATAGCGAGCATAGAGAGCGCGCCAGAACAACAGCCATGCGCGGTGAGCGTGTAAATGACTCGTTCATCCCCCCTGCTCCCGTTGAAATTGATAAAAACGAACTGGATGAACACCAGACAACATATCAACCAACACCTGCGCCTGTTTTAAAAGCACCTGTGCCGTCAGCGCCCTCTACGAATATGCAACAAGAAGAAGTGCCGCAAGCAGGATATACGTTAAGACCACCCGTTGTTCCCGCAACTGAGAACAGACAAAAATCTGCCGCGTCACCATCATTATTAGAGCGCATTACAGGTATGGCACAAAATGCCCGCGCATCGGTCAGTCACAGCAGTGGCAGACGAGACGAAACGCCATCTGCGTCTGCATCTGAAAACGCACCGACGCAAGGTAGCTTGGCAATTGACTCACCGTCAGCAAAGCCGCAACAAAAAGATGAGAGTGATCTGGATATTCCAGCGTTCCTGCGTCGTCAGGCAAATTAAGTAATAAAATTTACAGATTTCTTATAGATAAAAAAGCCTTTCGAGGCTTTTTTTGTGGGTGTGTGTTACATGAAACATTCGGCAATAAACAGTGATTTGAACTGACAGATCTGTGTAGGCATATTAAACTTAGAAAGGTTTGTATTATGCAACACACATTAAAATCATTACTTCATTTCCACGGGGTCGGCCTTCACGGCGGAAAATCCGTTGCGATGATTGTGCGCCCTGCTCCCGCAAATCATGGTATTCACTTCGTGCGTACCGACGTTAAAGACAAAAACAGCTTCATTGCCGCAACATGGGACAATGTCAGTGATACAAAACTATGCACCGTTATCAGCAACGAAGAAAATGTCAGCGTGGGTACGATTGAACATTTAATGGCGGCGTTGCAAGGCTGTCATATTGATAATGCCCTCATCGAAATTAACGGACCCGAAGTTCCTATTATGGATGGTAGCTCCCTCGCATTTGTGAAGGAAATAGAGCGCGTCGGCACACTAGAGCAAGATATTCCACGCCACATGATCCGTATTTTGAAAACAGTTAGCGTCCAAGACGGCGATAAAACAGTATTTCTGTCTCCTGCAAAAGAACCGTCTTTTAGTGGTGAAATCGAATTTAGTCACCCCGCAATCGGTCGTCAGAATTTTGAGACAGAAATTGTTAATGGTAACTTTCCACACGAACTTGCAGAATGCCGTACATTTGGCTTTGAAAAGGAAGTTCAATACCTACGTAGCGTTGGTCTTGCGCAAGGCGGATCATTAGATAACGCCATTGTATTAGGGGAAGACGGTATTTTGAACCCTAATGGTCTGCGCCGCCCCGATGAGTTTATCAGACACAAATTACTAGATGCGGTTGGTGACTTGGCCTTGGCCGGTGCCCCTATTCAAGGACGTTATCACGGTATTAAGGCCGGTCACGATATGAATAACCGCATCCTCCACGCTCTATTCGCAGATGAAAGCGCATGGGAATGGACAACGGATAATGTCATCCCACTTGCCGATCATCTTCACACAGCGCAACGCCAAGCTGCACGGATTTAAGATCTACGTTTTATTATTGTTCGGGTGAGCAGAAATTTTGATATGCGGTCATGCTGGTATCGCTTAAAGTGCTGGAGATCCACTCAATATTCGGATCGTCACATGGTATCATTGAAAAAAGTTCATTTGCTTCAACAAATGCTTCCCGAGCCGTAGCCGTCAACATATTTTCATCATCTAAAAAAGAAACGACATCTACACGATCAAAATATTCTTCAACTTCATGCCCCTGACTGCCGCATAGAGAATATTTTATTTTGACCATATCAATGTCAACATCCGGCAAAGATCCGCCCGAAACTTCTTCTATTTCCAATAGCTTATCTGCCTCCATATAGTCTCTGGCAGCACCTCGCACAACTATCCCATCGAAATTCGCTGCTTCAAAAACACAGGATACGATTTCATCCGGTTCGGAATAACTTATATCTTCCGCTTGTTCCTGTTGCGCTGAAGCTTGTGTTCCAAAACCCAGCGCCGTCGATAAAACAAATGACGTTAAAATCTTACTCATATTACACCTTACTATTTATAACTTAAATTACATTATGGTAATACCATTTGTAAATAAAAAAATACCGGCGCTAGACCGGTATTCTTAAGAAATTCTATTCTGCCGCTTCTTCCTCGGCTTCTTCATTTACAGTCTCTGCAGAAACCACTTTTGCTTCTACGATTTTATCGGGGTTTTTGGGTGGCTCCCCTACGGCAACGGCGTCAATAAATTCCATGCCTTCAACAACCTGTCCCCAAACTGTGTAATCACCAGTTAAAGAGCGACATCCTGTGTCATTGAAACAGAAAAAGAACTGTGAATTTGCACTATTCGGATCCATTGTACGCGCCATGCCGATGGTTCCACGCTTATAATCATAGTCGCTGAATTCGGCATTAATGTCAGGAAGTTCGGAATTACCTGTGCCTGTACCTGTGGGATCACCTGTTTGCGCCATAAAACCCGGAATAACACGGTGAAAGATAATACCGTCATAAAAACCGTCTTTTGCAAGTGTCGTAATTTGCTCAACATGCTTCGGAGCGATATCCGGAAGCAGTTCAATGACAACAGGACCACCTGTTGAAAGTGTCATCTCTAGTCTTTCTTTTCCGCTTGTTTCAGCGGTGGCTGCGCCTGTCATAATAAAAATACTCCATAATGTTAATACTGTTTTTTTCATCGAAATTCCTTTTTATTGGTGGTGCGAGCAGGGGGACTTGAACCCCCACGTCCTTACGGACAACGGATTTTAAGTCCGTTGCGTCTACCTATTCCGCCATGCTCGCGAATAAGGTAGGAACACCATAATTACAAAACGCTTAAAACGCAATTCCAAAAAGCACCTTTATGCCACGTTTTTATGATTGTTTCGGACAATGTCTTTTGAATGACGCCCGCGTATCTCTGCCAATGTAAATAAAAATGCCCCGTATACTTTTATGAACATCAATAAATCATGATCCAGTCCAGATAGATTCATATTATTTTTAATACTTTGCCACGCCCCGAAAGACATAACGGCAGAGCCAACCTTCATATGATCATCAAACAGCATAATCGGGTATTGCAGCCCCTTTATAATCATTGGCGCGTGTGACATATTACAAATTACACCTGTGCGATCATAAAACAGCGCGTCCTTCATAATAATCGCATCTGAAAAGTCCAAATCCAAAGCAGATAATGTATCAAAACACGCCGCGGTCATATCTGCCCACGCGATGTCCACACCCCCAAATGTCGCTCCAAAAAACTGAGCCTCATTTAATACAGCCTCGCACAGACACGTATTATATAATGTTGCGTTTTTAAAGCAGGCTTTTTGCAATTTTGCACCGGATAAATTTGTTCCTGTCAGATTCGCATGATCAAATCTGGCAAAGCGAAAGCTCCCCTCATCCAGCTCTGCATTAACCAGATTTGCGCCGCGTAAGTTGACATGATCGAGGCAAACTCTCTGCTCTATCGCGCTTTCAACACAGTTTATTAAGGATGCATAATCACCTTCGAATAATACATCGTCCGTCCCACTCTTTTTTAAAGAAAAATACGTCATTTTTACCCCATTCCATAAGTTATCAATTTCCGCCTATAACTGCATTTGCAATTTGAGACGCAAAATAGGAATACTATTCAAACATTAATAAGTTGTAAAAATAATAAATAAATATACTTATGGTTGTATACCAAAGTATATAAAATTATGGCTAAAATATATTCATAAGGTTAGGGAAATAGAATTCTAGGCTTCGGTATCCACTTCGGAACCAAGTGATTGCGAACGGAGCACAACATCTTGTCGATCTACATTCAGGGAGGATTTTAACGCATTTATCTGTAATACAAGATTGGCTTCTTTATTTTCAGCCTGCAGATACAACGTATTAAACAGCTCGTTTGAGCTACTCAAAAACTCACTGGTTATGGCTCTAGCCCTTGGTGACAGACCAATTCCATTATTTTGGAACGCCCCTCTTGCGATGGACGCGAAATCTACACCATTGGATAAAATATTAACCATACTCTTATTATACCTTTATTTTACTGTAACATCAACAAAATCACGATCATGCTGTAAGGCGGGAATGGCCTGCCGCGCTTTTTGAACCAGATCGAAGTTAAGATCATCTGTAATAATGCAGGGTTTATCTTCGGTTGCCTCTGCCAGAATATGTCCCCAAGGATCTATAATAAGTGAATGTCCATACGTCACGCGCACGCCGTTATGATTCCCGACTTGTGCAGGTGCAATAACAAAAGCACCTGTCTCAATCGCTCTGGCACGTAACAGCGTATGCCAATGGGCTTTTCCGGTTGGAACAGTGAAAGCAGACGGCACCATAATAATCTTCGCACCTGCCTGCCCCAAATGCCGTGCCAGATGCGGAAAGCGCATATCATAACAGATCGTCAAGCCCGTTTTATGACCTTCTACCTCTGCTATGACGGCATGTTCACCACCGCGAAAACTGTTACTTTCCCGATGACTTTCCCCCGTGGGCAGGTCAACATCATACAAGTGTATTTTATCGTATGTGGCGATTAATGATCCCGTCGGATCAAACAGATAAGAGCGATTGGCAAGTTTGTCATCAGCCACCTTCACGCACATTGATCCGATTAGAAGCGTTATTCCTAATTCCTTCGCCAGATTCTGAAAGAAGGAAATCCCCGGATGGTTATTCTCATCAAAATGCTCCGAAATCTTTTCTGCACGATTTGCAATAATCTGATCCGTAACCTCAGGCGTTGCAATGAACGTGGCACCGTTTGCTGCGGCGTCTCGAATTAATTCGTCTGCTTGTAACAGATTATCTTCTATCACATCACAAGATGTCATTTGGATCGCAGCAACTTTCATAATTTACGCCTGTAATATTTCGTCCAGTTTTCCTTGTTTATCTAGCGCGTGAATATCATCACTCCCGCCGATCAGCGTATCATCAACAAAGATTTGCGGAACAGATTTCGGGCCGCCTGTTCGCTCGACCATTTTGGCACGCGCTGTATCGTCACCTGTAATATCATACTCTGTATATTTCACATCTTTCGAATCAAGCAGCTCCTTTGCACGACGGCAATACGGGCAGGTATTCCAAGTATAAATTTCAATCTTTGCCATGTGTTTTTCTTTCTAATAAGTTATATCTTTATACAAATAGAACGGAATAACA
The DNA here is from genome assembly GCA_963710165.1 of uncultured Alphaproteobacteria bacterium. Taxonomy (GTDB): domain Bacteria; phylum Pseudomonadota; class Alphaproteobacteria; order Micavibrionales; family Micavibrionaceae; genus JACKIP01. Next base: position 859,076 of record CAVPYZ010000004.1, on the reverse strand, counting down.
AATGATCAAAGTTGAAATTGCAGTTTGTGGTGCGGGGCTGGCAGGGTTGTTAACAACGCTTCGCCTTGCGCAAAGCGGTTTAAGCGTCGCCCTGATTGAAAAGTTACGTGTTACCTGTGATAAAAAACCGGAAAATAACGGCCGTACCTCTGCCCTGATGACGGAATCACTTTCATATTTAGAAGATATCGGGATATGGAATGATATTAAGGAACAATGCGCGCCCCTTGAAAATATGCGGATTATCGACGGTGATACATCCACAACTTTTGAATTGTCGGATATCAACCTGCCCTACTTCGGGCAGAATGTTCCTAATAATATTTTACGCGCCGCCCTGATCAATAAAATAAAAACATTTAAAAACGTCACTATTCTGGATGATAAAGGGCTGTGGGATTTTGAAGAAAAAAACGATCACATGGTTTTACGGCTGAATGATGACAGCGAGGTGCAGGCAAAATTATTAATCGGTGCAGATGGTAAAAACTCTCTCGTCAGAAGCATTGCCGGAATTAAGGCGATTAAAACGGGGTACAACCAAACGGCGATGACCTGTTTAATAAATCATTCACGCGCACATGACAATACATCCATAGAATTTCATAAACATGGCGGCCCGTTTACACTCGTTCCTTGCCCCGGTAATCAGTCCGCAGTTGTGTGGTGCGAAAAACACACCGGAGCAGAAGAGCTACTTAAGTTAAAAAAAACAGACTTTGAACAAGCGCTTCAGGATATGTCACAAAACGTTTTGGGCGAAATTACTTTGGAACATGGCCCCGAAAGCTGGCCGTTGAAGGGCGTTCTAGCCAGAAAACTCGTGGCGCATCGTCTTGTTCTGATTGCCGAGGCCGCTCATGCCCTACATCCGATTGGCGCACAAGGGCTGAATTTAAGCTTGCGTGATATTCGCACGCTAACTGATTTAATTATCAAACAGAAAGAATTAGGGCTGGATGTTGGCGATCTTGAGATGCTCAAAACATATAAAGCACTTCGTCGCAATGAAACCTACGCACGTTTTGCGGGGGTTACAGGCCTGTGTAAATTAACGTCCAAAAAATCAAAACGCGTTCGGCGCTTACGTCAAGCCGGATTAGGCCTGTTGAATAGATCAAGCTTTTTGAAACGACAGGCGATGAAAATAGGGTTGGGCGCGAAGGCCGCTTAATCCTTCACGACCTTGGCAATTGTCAAAACATTCACGTGTTTTGCGCCTGCATTTAAAAGGGTTCTGGCACATTCCTGAGCGGTCGCACCCGTTGTGTAAACATCATCAACTAACAGAATTGTTTTGCCTGCAAGACATTCTTTTTTTGGATCAGGAACGACAAACGCTTTACGAACATTTTTGCGACGTTGTTCAAGTGTCATTCTACCTTGCGTTTTTGTAGATTGCGCGCGTATTAATATGTTAGACGCCCATGCCTTTCGGCTATATTTTGAAATATATTGTGCCATTAATGCCGCCTGATTATAGCGCCGTTTCAACAACCTGAATCTATGAAGTGGTACAGGTATGATAATATCTGAATCTGATATCAGCTCCTCTCCCGCCCGCATGACCCACGGCATGAAACTGCGTAATGTATGCAATTGATCGGCATGTTTAAATCGCAAGACCAGATCACGGCTGCGATCATTATAAACAAGCGCCGATCTGGCGCGGTGATAAATGGGGGCTTTTTGCGCACAAGCAGCGCATTCCATTTCATCCTCAATTTTAAAATCAAACGGCACCCCGCATATGCGGCATAACGGATTGGAAATAAATTCAAGCTCCGCCCATGCAGACGGCAAAATCTCCCCCTGTGCAGAGACGACATCCCCTGTCAGCGCGCAACGCGGCGGCAGGATAAGATTCACGGCGCGGACTGAAAGTCTATGTAAATATTGCGAGGATATCGACAGCCCTTTGGAAAAACCGCTTCTATCGCGCTGAATCTCTTCATATATCTCGTCGTTCTTGTCGTTATTTGGTTGAAGTTTGGTCATCATTATAATATATCTATTCAAGTATTATAACGGTTTTGAGGTGCGAAATATATGCCCGATAATGACCAAGCCAATAACGGCAAAGATGGTGTGCTGTCAGATTTCTCGAAGGAACAAAAGAAAAGCTCCGTCGTGGTTGCAAGAGCACAGAAGGAAGCCGAAGAGATTCAGGCAAAGCGTCGTGCTATGCTTGCGCGTACCTCCCTAACCCCTTTTCAAGCAGCGTGCCTGAAAGACGTTCCGATCAAAACTATACGCCAAGCTTGGTTTACGCTGGCTCATTTATTGCTTGAGCCAGGGGCGATGGTCGCGGTGATGGGGTGCGGTGACGGAACATTTGCCTATACACTCGCTGTTTTAAATCCTGATTTCCACGTTATTGGTTTGGATCAGGATCGTGACCAGATTACAGATGCGAAAAAAACGTGGCAGCTGACAAATCTGGAATTTGTTATTTCAAAAGTGTCAAAGCCGTCTTTTCCGAATAACTCCCTTGATGCCGTTGTGAATTCTTTTTCTCTTCATGAAATTTATTCACGCCAGCGCTATAATGATACGCATGTTCGTGAAATGCTGGATAATCACTTTGCACTTTTAAAACCGGGCGGCTTGCTATTCTTACGTGATTACGCACACCCACCCCCTGGTGAATATGTCATGATCGAATTTCCCGATGTGGAGTCAATGGGTGATCACCCGACAGAGATGTCTGAGGCCGATTTACTAGTCAGCTTTTCCGCAGAAGCCCGTTTGTCAGATAGTGAAGGTCGCGGTTTCTTTTTAGAAGAGCTAGAACCTTATTATGAAGGAACAAGATTATTTCGTCTGCCTTATAAATGGGCGTATGAATTCATCTTACGGAAAGATAATCGCGAAAAATGGGAACAAGAACTTAGTAAAGAATATACGGTTATGACCGCAAGAGAAGCGCGCAAAACATTGCGCCGTTTTGAAGCAAGACTGGTTTATTCCGCGCCGCATTGGGACAGTGCCATCATCAAAAACCAATATGAAGGGCATTTTCGTCTTTATGATGATGAAGGCGTCATCCTCGGCTATCCTTCGACCAGTCATGTATTTCTGGCGCGCAAAGTCGGTGACGGCGAAAGTGTTTCCTTACAGGAACGTCGCCCGTCAAATGAGCCGACCAAACACTTAACGTTTAATTCCATGCGAAATAATGTGAATGGAACAATCGTCGATCTGGTTTCGCGTGATGTTGAATTTGTCGAATTTCTTCCTTACCGTATCGGTGATAATGGTCGTTTGCACATTTTCCTACATGAAGGTATGCCGCGTGCAATAACGAATGCTGTTCCACGTAGCGGCAAAAACATTGACGGCAAAATGTGGTCAGGCCATATGATTGAGACAATCGGCATTCAACGTGAAATTCTGGCAGAATATGAAGAATTCTGGACAGCGGAAAGTACACAGGATTTTTCCTTGCGCCACCTTGGGCTGCGCCCTGCCGACAAGGCTATCATGGAACAGGGTCCAGAGTTTTATCCGAGCCCTACAATGATCGATGAACGCATCGAAACCAAATTTTTGAATGTTGAAAAATCCAAAAAGTCACTGACACCAAAATGGATCAGCCAGGTATCAAAATCACCCTCCGGCGCCGGAAAAATCCGCGAATATGACGCGCAGCATGTTTTGAATGCCATTACAGTCGGATTAATACCAAATACGCGTCTGGAACAGCAAATTCTTGCTCTATTTTCCATCATGGGTTTGCGCGCGGATAACTGGTCGGACAGCCCGATTTACCTTGAGCAAGCTGATGTTAAAAGTACAAGCTTTGACGATCTTCTGAAAATTATTAAAGACGATTCAAAATACTTCAATAAAACCACAGAATATGCTGGCACCATCCGCAGCCTGCATTCTTATTTTGTGGATGAGGGCTTTGAGAGCGGTGCAATCCGCGGGCTATCTGCAAATGATGTGGAATTTGTAATTGAAGAAAACAAAACAGTTAATACCGCCCTTGTCCTGCCGCTGATCAAAGATAAGAATAATGAAGTCCTTGCTGGATTTGTGCAGACTTACCTTCCTGTTCCCGGCCGCTATGGTAAAAACCAGAAGAGTATAACGGCGCCCAGCTTCAATTTACCGCCAGAGGTAAAGGATATGGACGGCGCGCGCGCATTTGTCGCAAAGCAATTTGACGTGGATCAAGATAAAGTCATGTCTTTAGGAGAAAGTTTCTTTATTCATAACGGCATGACGCCCCAACGTATTTTCCCGTTTTGCGTGACCGATAATGTCGCAGGCAGTAAAGGGCCAACAGGCACATTCACAGAATACGCCCCTGTCGCACACTTGGTCGCAATTATCTGGCACATGTTTGATATGAGCATGGCGACGATATTCACATGGGCGTTGCAGCGGATGCATAAAGATATTGATTTTGGTATTGATAAAAATATCAGTATGGATATGGGACAAGACGCCAATAATTATGGCGGCATCCCCCCTTTCGGACTTCCTATACCATCATCAATGGAAGAACATAATGCCATCGTCGGGGAATACCGTAATTCAATGGCAACCGCAGAAGAGCCAAAGATACCACCGCAAAATTTGGGCGATACTACAAAAGAAAACACAAAGACCGTAGATATTAACCAGCCTGACATTCTGAATAATCATAATGTTCAAAAATCCAACGTGCGTAAATTGCAAAAAGTTAATCGTAATGTTTCTGCACCAAACCAAGAATTGGATTTGACCGGCGCTTCATCAAGTAAATCAAGTGCTAGCGGAGAGTCTTCATCGGGTGACAGCTCCGGCGGCGGTGGTGGTGGTATGGAAAAATCCGGCTCTGAAAATCAAGAGAATAAACAAAACACCCAACAGAAAAAGCTTTCTCCGAATACCCGTCGTTTTGAAAATATAGACTATAGCTCCATTGACGGTGATAAACCGAGCGAGGAGAAAGAAAAGCAAAAAGTAAAAGAAGGGCGCAAAGCACCCGTTGTTTCCATTTTGCGCCCGCCCCCATCCAGAAAAGTGCCATCGGCATCATCACCGTTACAACCATCAATCGCACCGGTTGATACCAGTGAGGCCTATTACGATATGGACGGCGATGATATGGATATGGATAATAATATTGATGATAGCCCCAGCGGCGGCGCTGATATTCCAACACCGGAACGCTAACCATTGTCTGCAGATATAAAAATTTTTGACCGTGATCTTTTAAAGATAAAGCAACAGCGCTTTACGGCGAAGTTTAAAGATTATAATTTTCTTCATCGCCATGCCTTGAAACTTGTCTCGGAACGATTGGAAGATATTACACTTACATTTGAGAATAATCTGCTCATCGGTAGAGAGCTTCCCCTTGATGACATACAAAACTTGATAAAAAGCGGGACATTCGAAGATTTACTTTTTATGGATAGCTTACCGCATACTTCATATCAAAATTCAAATCTTATGGGTGACGAAGAATTCTTACCCTTTGGTCAGGAACAGATGGATTTAATCATATGCAATCTTAACCTGCACCAGACAAACGATTTGCCCGGCGCCCTGATCCAGATAAAGAAAGCGCTGAAGCCTGACGGGTTATTTATCGCATCCCTCTTCGGCGGTGAAACCCTCTGGCAATTACGCGAGTCCTTAGCGCATGCCGAACAAACCATCAAAGGCGGAAACAGCCCGCGCATTCACCCCTTCGCCGATAAACAGCAAATGGGTGCTTTAATGCAACGTGCAGGGTTCGCCTTACCCGTTGTTGATTCAGAATTCATTACGGTCACGTATAAAAATATCTATAAATTAATGTCTGATTTACGCGGTATGGGGGAGACAAACGTTGTTCACAACCGTCAAAAGACCTGCTCTGCATCCGCTCTTTTCCAAAAGGCAGAAGAGCATTATAAAAATCATCACACCGACAAATCAGGACAGATAGAGGCGACCTTCGAAATGATCTTTCTAATTGGCTGGGCCCCTGCAAGTACGCAGCAGAAGCCACTACGTCCCGGTTCCGCAAAAAACAGACTAGCTGACTTTCTAAACACAGACGAAATTTCGACAGGAGAAAAAACAGGCTCATGATAAATATTCATATTATACCCGTGCTGAATGATAATTATTGCTATGTTCTGGAAGCAGATAACGGCGATACGGCGATCATCGATCCAGGCGAAGCCGCACCTGTATTGGAATTTTTCTATGATACATCCTTAACACCAACACACATATTTTTAACCCACCATCACAGCGATCATATTGACGGGGTTGAGGCTATTCGACGCAAATATCCCTGCGACGTTTATGCTCCCGCCGCTGAAAAAGACAAGATTGGTAATATTGATTATGCTTTAGATGAAAACAGCCCCCCCTCCTTTGGCAATGAAACTATAAGAGTGATTGAAACGCCTGGTCACACACTCGGGCAAATTAATTTTTATTTTCCTGAAAGCGCACTCCTTTTCAGCGGAGATACACTTTTCGTAATGGGCTGTGGCCGTGTATTTGAAGGCACGATGGAACAAATGTATAACTCGCTACAAAAACTTGCCCAGCTACCGGATGAGACAAGTATTTATTGTGGCCATGAGTATACCTTGGCCAATGCTGAGTTCTTAAAACACGCCGCGCCACATAATGAGGCTATATTAAACAGATATAATGATATTAAAGATATTCGATCTCAAAACCGACCAACGGTGCCATCCACGATAGGTCAAGAAAAGGCGACAAACCTTTTCTTAAGCGCTAAGAATTCCGAAGAGTTTGCCGCTTTAAGACGACAGAAAGATAATTTTTAAATTATTCGTCTTTCGCTGCAGCTGCCTTTGGCTTACGCCCGCGACGCATAACTTTTTTAACTTCAGCTGATGCCTCGTTATTCGCATCATTATTAGCATGCGTTTGATTGTTCTTACCTTCATTCTGGCCGGTCTGCGGCTTCGAAGAACGATGTGGCGGAATTGGAATACGTTTCGATTTCATCTGGTCACGCTCGCTCATCGCAATATCAATTTCCAAACGTGACGCAACCTTACGAAGCTCATGAATGTGGCCCTGTAATGTCTCTCTCAAAGACAAATCTTTCAAATCATTCGCCCACGCATCATAAGCTTTAATACAATCTGCAGAAGCTTCTTTTAGTCTGTCTGTTACATTTTGCTCGCTCATAATTTATCCTTTTTTATTTAAAATTAACCTAGCGTGATGCACTACTACTTACAAGGTGTGATTTTACAAAACCAAAAAAATACCCTGACGAAATCATCAGGGGATTTTTATATTTGGTTATTTTTTGACAAAAGTATCTAAGATACTTTACGAAGTCCCTCCATCTCCTCTTTAATGCGCAACTTTTCGCGTTTTAACGCTTTTAAAATATCATCCGAACTTGGGCATTGTTGCATCACATGGATTTCTTCTTCCAATGTATGATGCTTAGATTTCAATGCTGAGTAACGCGCTTCGGACGGTTGTACGTGTTGAGCGTGAGGCATGGATAGCTCCTTTCTTGTAAGTGTGAGTTTCTAGAATAATCTGAGTATATCAAGAAATGACTAACTTTTCCACAAAGCAATTAAGGCAATATTTTGGTTCGCATATTGTAATTTTATTACAATTTTATATATCGAATTTCACACCTTGCGCTAACGGTAATTCGGACGAGTAATTTACCGTCTGGGTTTGGCGGCGCATATAGGTTTTCCACGCATCTGATCCGCTTTCGCGTCCGCCACCGGTTTCTTTTTCACCGCCGAATGCCCCGCCGATTTCCGCGCCGCTCGTTCCAATATTGACATTGGCAATACCGCAATCACTGCCGACCGCGGATAAAAATGTTTCTGCTTCTCGCATATCATTGGTGAAAATACAGGATGATAGCCCCTGTGGCACGTCATTTTGTATCTCAATCGCCTCCTCTAAACTATCATATGTCATCACATACAAAATCGGCGCAAAGGTTTCCTGTTTGACAATACTGCTCTGGCGCGGCATTTCTATGATTGTCGGCTCGGCGTAATATCCGCCTTTCATCACCTTCATCTCCTGCCCGCCGCAAACAATGCCACCGCCCTGTGTATCTGCCGCCTTGATTGCATTCTGCATGTTATTAAAGGCGTCCTCATCAATCAAAGGGCCAATCAGGGTTTTTTGAGAGAGCGGATCACCCACCTTGATCGACATGTAAACCTGCACCAGTTTTTCAACAAGCTCATCCTTAATACTCTGATGAACGATCAAACGACGTAAGGATGTACAGCGTTGCCCCGCCGTTCCGACTGCCCCGAATGTAATCGCACGGATCGCCATATCCAGATCGGCTTTTGCAGTAACGATCATGGCATTATTACCGCCAAGCTCAAGAAGCGAGCGCCCCAAACGTGACGCCACTTTTTCCGCAACGGTTTGTCCCATGATGGTCGATCCGGTCGCGCTGATTAACGGCACAGCTTTATTTTTAACAAGCGTGTTCCCAATGTCGCGCCCGCCGATCAAAACCTGTAATAATCCGTCTGGCACTTCATGCCCTGCGGCTTTGAATTTCTCGATAGCTTTATTGAATATTTTCTCACACGCCAAAGCCGTAAGCGGTGTTTTCTCCGACGGTTTCCAGATCACGGGATTTCCGCATACAAATGCCAGCGCGGCGTTCCATGACCAGACCGCGACAGGAAAATTAAACGCCGTAATCACGCCAACTGGCCCCAATGGGTGCCAAACTTCACGCATGTGATGCCCCGGACGCTCCGACGCGATTGTTAATCCGTATAGTTGGCGCGACAAGCCAACAGCAAAATCACAGATATCAATCATCTCCTGCACTTCACCCAGACCTTCGGATAGAATTTTACCGCATTCAACCGTGACCAGATGCCCCAGATGTTCTTTTTCTGCGCGCAGCTCTTCCCCCAATAATCGAACCAGCTCCCCACGAACAGGTGCCGGAACAACGCGCCATTTTTTAAACGCATCCTCGGCTTTACTTACGGCAATTTCGACTTCGCTTTTGGTATGTTGCTTGATGCTGGCAAGCTCACTGCCATTGATCGGGCTTCTGACCCGCAAATCACCGCTCATCAATTCGCTTCGTTTAAATCCCGCTTTTTTGATAATTGTCTGAATGGTTGTCATGGCGCGCTCCTTTTTATTCCTGATCTAGTCTACGTCATCTTGATGTTCTTTCAAAACATCATATGCAACTGAGCAGGCATACGTGTTAATCCGTCGGAAATCACGGATAATATCAAGATGCAGGGAAGTTGTTCCCATCGTTTCCGGCACACCGTCGCGTAGGCGTTTAATATGCCGTTCTGTCGCTCTTTCCTCGGCGTCACGAATTTCATTGCGCTTCTGATCCAGCATTTTTTGCGCCAGAACGGGATCCCCGCTCATAAAAACCTGTTGCGCCTGAATATGACTATCCAAAACGAGTGCGTGAAATTTCTTGATTTCCATCAGCCCTTCTTCTGAAAACTGCTGCTGAAGTCGATACTTTTTCTCCGCCAAAGCCATCAGATTTTTATCAATGACATCGCCCGTATGTTCGATATTTGTCGCAAATGCCAAAATATGAACCGCCTCATTTGCCTGCGCTTCTGTCAGTTCCTCATGCGATAATAACTGCGCCAAATATTTTTTAATCGCGCCGTACAGATTATCCACAACATCATCCTGATCCTGAATACGGTTGATCATCGCCTGATCACGGCGATCAAATGGCAGGATTGTCTCCTCTAACATCTCTTCCATCATTTCTGCCAGACGCAATGTTTCACGCTTTGCATTGGATAACGCAATCGACGGCGCTTCCATCGTGTCTTTCCCCAGATAGCGCGGCTTTGCGGGGTCATCGGCATTCATTGTATTGGGGCGGATAAATTGCACCAAATCAGCGATAGAGCCCACGAACGGTAACGCCAAGACGCACAATCCCACGTTAAATAACAGATGAAATAAAATAACCTTAAACGGCGTTTCACCAGAAAGCGGAACAAGTAATTCCGAAATAAGCGGAATAAAAGCAAAGGCAATCGCCGCGCCCGTAAACCGTATTAACGCATTGGCGATTGGAATTTGTGAGGCCGCACGATCGTGCCAACTAGCCGTTAATGCGGGAAACGCCCCACCTATATTTGCCCCCAAAACCAGATAAAGCGCGAAATCATAATCAATAACATCAGCAAGTGATAAAGAGATAATCAATAATATCATCGCAAGGGAGGAATGAAACACCCACGTCAACAGCGCGATCAGCAAAATACCAAAAATCGGGTCGCTTTCTAACGGCTCAAAAATAACAGGTAGAATTTCCGATTGTGACAATGGCGCCGCTGTGTCTTTTATCCAACTCAGCGATAGGAGCATTAAGCCCAGTCCGCTTAAAACCCGTCCCATATTATGAACGGAATGATTAGATTTTATCGCATAAAACACGTAACCAAAAATTAGAAGAAGTGGCATCAATGGCCCCAGATCAAGCGACAAAACCGCCGCGACAATCGCCGTTCCCAGATCCGCGCCTAGCGCAAGAGCAATCCCCGAAGATACGGATACGAAGCCTTGCGATATAAATGTCCCTAAAATCAAAATCGCCGCCGTTGAGCTTTGAACCATCAACGTGACAACAACGCCCGATATAACCGCCAGAAAACGATTGGTCGTGCCAAATTGCAACATACGGCGCACAATATCGCCGAAGCCCTTCATCATCCCGTTTTTAAGATGACGCAACCCCCATAATAGAAGACATACCGCAGCAATGATGTTAAGAAAGACCAGAGAAGCCATTCAGCTAAACTAAACAGAAGTTTTTATGAAATCAATCGATTAACTTCAACGAACAATAATTTTATATTTTTGTCCGGCTTGAACACCTTCATTTGCGGCAAGACCGTTCAATACACGAAAACGCGCTTCATTCCATTTACCAAATGGCTGACGCGCGGCAAGGCGTGCAACGCTGTCCCCGCTCTGCGCAGTAACAATTTCAAGACGTTCAAGTTTCACGTTTTTAATCTCGCGCTCACTCATACGTGCAAAGCTATATGTTGTCTCGCGCAATGCCTGTTGAAGGGAGGTGGAGGCATTGGGTGGATAAGCGATCTGAAAACGTGCAAAGACATTGGGTTTCCATTCAATTGCCACCAGACGAATATTCATCGGGCGACCCTGAACTCGTCCTTCATATAAGGCTGTTGCTGCGCGCATGTTGTTTACAGTAATCCGTTCAACTTGCCCGACCGGCTCTTGTTTCATCCACGCACCTTGCAAATAACTTTGCGGATCAAATGCTTCCTTACTGCTGCCAAAATCAAAAATGATGACCGTATTATCCGGCCCTTTTGAAATGACCGCCTCTGATGTATTCTGAATCTCGAACCCGCGCGGTGACGTATATTTAAACCCTATATTCGGATGAAAGAATGTCTGCCCCTGTGTAAATCCTTCTTTGGCGGATTCGCCATATGTCATCCCCTGAATACGGCGCAAATAACCGTCTCTATTCACAATCACTTCGGAACTGGTTGCATATGTTCCTGCGGTTTGCGCTGTTAATACGGCACGGTCGCCACTATCGGGGTGGGTTGACAGAAATGCTGGCGGCGCTTGCTTACCTGTCATTTGTGTCTGTAATTCTTTTTCCATTTGCATGCTGTTCATAAAGCGTGACATAGCAAACGGATCATACCCCGATCTGGCCACATATCGAATGCCCAGACCGTCCGCTTCGTTTTCTTGACCGCGAGAATAGGAACGAATATATAAATCCGCGCCTGTATTAATTGCTTTCGCCGCATTTGGGTTTTCCAAAACCGCGCCCAGAACTGTCGTTCCCAACTGCGTGACAACCCCTCTTGAATAACGCTCTGCCGAATGTCTGGCGGTTACATGACCAATTTCATGCCCGATCACAGCCGCCAGTTCGGCCTCACTATTTGCTAAGGCCAAAAGACCGCGCGTCACATATACAAATCCGCCCGGCAATGCAAAGGCATTGACCGTATCGCTATCCAGAAGATAAAAGCGGTACGTGACATCACCGCGCTCCGTATAGGGCACCATTTTATTACCGATAGCTGTGACATAATCTTGCAGCCCCTGATCTTTATATAAGCCATATTGCTGAAGAACCTTTTGATGTTCTTGCGCGCCCAAGCTTTCTTCGGATGCCGCAGGCAATAATCCCGTAAACTGGTTACGCCCAGTGGCGGGGTTGGTCGCACATGCGGATAAAATTAAAAGGGAGGCACAAAGCAGCGGGAATATTTTTTTCATAGGAGTAATCTAACCATTTTCAGTAAAAAATCAATTTCATAGATAATACACTTCAATAACATGGAAAGTTCCTATAGAACTCATATCATGCGTTTATTCGGTATTTTTATACTTATTCTGGTCATGGGTACCTCCCCCCTCTCCGCACAAAATCGTCAGAAAGCCGATACAAAAAATTATCCTGTCCTAACGCCCTCCCCCACGGAACTGAAAAAAACAGGTATGGCAACGGTCAAAGGCGTTATTGATGCCCTTCACCTACAACTTGATGATAACCGTATTATCTACCTTGCCGGATTAGATATTCCCGATTTTTTTCAAAGGGATCCGGGTGAATTCTCCTTAAATGCGAAAAACCTGATAGAGACATTATTCCTAGATAAAAAGGTAAATATTTACCAAGCGCCAAAACAGCGCGATACAAAAGTTAATCGCATGGGACATCATATTGCACATATTACTTTATTCGATAATGATGTATGGGCACAAGGCGCCCTCATTGCAGAAGGACTTGCCCGCGTTCGCACAGATATGGATAGCCGCTTTTTAGCAGAGGATATGCTGTCGCTTGAAAAAATAGCGCGGGAAAATATTCCTAAAGAAACAGATGGTGAAAATCCCCCTCCCCCCTATCTGTGGAATAATGATCTCTATAAAATTTTAAATTTAGAAGACGTTGAAAACGCGCCCGAGGGGTTCCAGATCGTCGAGGGAAAAATTACAAAAACCGCCATTAAAAGTAACCGGATTTTTCTGAACTTTGGGCGAAACTGGCGCAATGACTTTACCGTCGCGATAAAACCTGAATCACGTCGCCTGTTTTCAAAAGACGGCGGCACCCCCGTCGAATGGCAGGGAAAAACAATTCGTGTCCGTGGTTGGCTGGACGAATATAACGGCCCCTATATAGAGGTTGACCATCCCGAACGGATAGAGTTTATTGATGACAGCGTCGCCAAAACTGACTCGATGATCCAAGAGTTTAGCGTGCCGCCCACAGATAAGGAGATAATAAAAAATGCCCTACCAAACATTAAAGAATTTACAGCTGGACAATAAAATTGTTCTGTTACGTGCCGATTTAAATGTCCCTGCAAAGGACGGAAACGTTACCGATTTCACACGTATTGACCGCCTTCAGGAAACAATCAATATCTTGAAAAGTCGCAACGCGAAAATTGTTATGATGTCCCATTACGGGCGTCCAAAAGGCGAGGTTAATTCCGAATATTCTTTAGAGTTTCTGGCACCTGTTTTACAAGAACGCCTTGGGTTAAATGTTACTTTTGCAAAAGATTGCATTGGCGCGCCCGCACAACAAGCCATTGAGGCTGTCAAAGCCGGAGACGCCGTATTACTCGAAAACCTGCGCTTTCATAAGGGAGAAGAAGCGAACGACCCCAAATTTGCCGAAGAACTGGCAAAACTAGGCGATGTGTATATAAATGATGCGTTTTCTGCTGCGCACCGTGCACATGCATCAACCGAAGCAATTACACACTTTCTGCCTACGGCGGCGGGAGCTTTAATGGAAACGGAACTTAATGCATTAAGTAACGCGTTGGAAGCTCCCAAAAAACCTGTCGTTGCGATTGTTGGCGGGGCGAAGATTTCTACAAAACTTGCCCTTCTGAATAATCTGGTTAAGAAGGTTGATAAACTGGTTCTTGGCGGCGGAATGGCAAATACGTTCCTGTTCGCACGCGGTTTCGAAGTCGGGCAATCTCTCTGTGAGAAAGACATGGCAGATGAAGCGCGTGAAATTGCAAAAACAGCCGAGGCGCATGGATGCGAAATTATCCTGCCTGCCGATCGTATCATTTTGAAAGATTTCGGCAAAAACGCCCCCCATGAAATTGTGGATGCGACAAATATCCCCGCCGAAATGGAAGCGGTCGATATTGGCCCGGCAACGATAGAACATCTGTCCAAAATACTGGATGAAACAAAAACTGTTCTTTGGAATGGTCCAATGGGTGTGTTTGAAGTGACACCGTTTGATCGCGGTACAAATGATCTGGCAAAAGCCGTGGCGGAGCGCACAAAATCCGGTCAATTAATCAGTGTTGCGGGCGGCGGTGATACAGTCTCCGCGCTTGATAATGCGGGTGTCGTTGATGACTTTACCTACATCTCGACTGCGGGGGGGGCGTTTCTTGAATGGCTAGAGGGCAAAACCCTTCCGGGCGTTGCCGCTCTTGAAAATGCTTATCAGCGCACTTCTTAAGACGACATAACGCGATCTTGCAAATCAATATCTGTCAATGGCTGCGTAACCATATACCACGCCATCTTGGGGGAGCGTTGTGTCACCTCACTTAAATGACGGATGACATCAACCTGTATCTGAATACACGGATTATTGAGCAGTTCCATATAGACTTCCGGTGACTCGCTTTCGATCAAGGCATTTAAAACCTCCGGCGATAATTGCTTGCGACGTGCCACGGCAATCATTTCCTGTACCTGACCGGAATGAATACGATAAATCAAATCCGTTGTATCCAACACATCCGTATTCTCAATCATGTTCTGCGCGATACTGACGTTTTTATCCATCATATAAAGACAAAGTCTTAGCGGAATGCCGTCATGCAACTCAACATTTTGCGACACGTCAAGCAAGACGTCTTCGGGCAGACTTTCAAAAAAATCAATGACCATATCAATCGTCATATTTTGAACCCAGCTTTCGGATTCGTACCCCAAAATCGCGTCCAGTTTCAAAATAATTTCTGAAACATTATAATCGTCCCCACACACACATTCATCATGTAATCCCGTAATTAACGGTATAAGTGATGCGTGCGCACCTGTTAGCATATTCATTATCATTAAGTTTACCCCGAAGTAACTCGTGCTTATTTATTTTTCTTATCTTTATTCTAGGGATGAAAAGTTACAATTGGGTAAATTTAAAATAAATACATTCTTAATTTTAATAAAAATGTATCTATCTTGATAATATAACAAATAAAATTACGAGTATAATAAAGAAAAACTTAAATATAAGCCTATATTATAGTATAATAATAAAAGTTATTGAGGATAAACATGGTTCAACAGGTCACGAATTTAGCACAGCAAAATGTTATCTCCCCCTTTCAACGTGGGGAGCAACAACAGCAACAGATTAATCAGCGCCAACAACAAGAGCAAACAGCTGTTACCGCCAGAAATACCGAAACGGCGCAAACACGTCGCAGCGGCACATCTGCTGCGCAAACACAAAATACAAATACCCAAACAGGCGGGCGTAATAATTCGTATGAACTCAGCTTATCCCAGCTTCGTCAGGAACTTAACATTGGTGAAAATGAAAGACCGCCACGGGGCAGTTTATTGGATATAAGTGCCTGATCAAAAACAACCAATTATAACCGTCCTTAAAACGCTGAATCTTTTCAGCGTTTTTGTTTTGTCCGTTTGTATTGCAACCTCCGCCTATGCCCAAAAACGCACATGCGATCACGTTAAAAAACCTCCTTTGAAAGTAAACATCATTCTTGATTTGCCTGAGGCAACATATGATTTCACGCGCTCGACCGAGGATTTGACCGATGATCAATTCGAAAAGACCGTGGAATGGATACAAAAACAAGGCATACAATCCGTCGGCGTGGCCGAGCATATGGGGCAATATGTTAGTATTCGCGGACTAGCCTCCGGCGGTTATGCCTACGCCATGAGTTATAAAATGCAGGCAAAAAACGTTGATAAATACGGCGTTTATTACTGTCCTTATCTGACCGAGGTGAACATCGACCTGTTCTATGCGACCAAAATTTTTATTGCAAACGAGATTCCTAAAGGGTCATGCGAATTTGAAGAAGTCATGAAGCATGAATGGAAGCACCATACCGCCAACGTGTTCGCCATTAAAACCTACTCTGACCGTCTCAAGAAAGATTTGCCCGTTATCGCGCGTGAAATTGAGTTACAACACGGCTATGTTGACCGCTCATTAGTTGATCAAACATTTGCAAAAGTAAAAGATTCCGTACGCGACATGATCGAGATTTATTACGATAGCATCTGGCAAGATAGCCGCGCACGAAACGCCCTGATTGATACGCCCGAAGAATATCAGCGCGTTGATAACAGTATTGACCTTTGCGAAGCAGAAAAACGTTAGTATAGTGTCCTTACAAATTTAACCGAAAGAGATGTTATGGTTTTCTGGCGCAAAAAGAAAAATATCGAAATACAAGAACAAGAAGAACAACGCCAAGAGGTTATACACCCAAAGGGCGAACCCGCGATTGAACCCGATGAAGACGCCGCAAACAGTATTGACCGCGTCGAAACGCTGCATGATCTTGAAGAAGAGCATGAGCCTGACATTCAGGATATAAAACTGACGCCCGAACCTGTACATACCAAACTGGACGATATTAAAGAAAAAGAAGAATTTAAGGACGATTCTGAGGAAGGCGGCTGGTTCTCTCGCCTTACAACGGGGCTGACCAAATCTTCCACAAAAATCTCAACCGGCATTACGGATCTTTTGACCAAGAAAAAATTGGATCAAGAGACGTTAGACGAATTGGAAGATGTCCTCATCGCCGCCGATCTTGGCCCCTCCACGGCTGCTAAAGTAATTGCGGATTTCTCCCACGATCGTTTTGGTAAAGATATTGACGAGGCAGAGATTAAAGAAGCCCTTGCCGATTCCATTGCCAAAATTTTGGAACCTGTGGCAAAACCGCTTTTTATTACGCCGCCGGAAAGCGGACCTTTTACTATTCTGGTATGCGGTGTGAACGGTGTCGGGAAAACAACGACCATCGGTAAACTGGCCCAAAACTTTCATATGAAGGACAAACAGAGCGTTATGCTAGCCGCGGGGGATACTTTCCGCGCCGCCGCCGTTGAACAACTTCAAATCTGGGCGGATCGCACCCACACAAATTTCTATGGTAAGGATTTGGGCGCAGACGCCGCCGCCGTTGCCTATGAAGCCTATGAAAAAGCCAAAAAAGATCAAACTGATATCTTAATGATAGATACCGCGGGACGCCTACATAATAAGGCCAATTTGATGGAAGAGCTTGGGAAGATGCACCGCGTTCTTAAAAAACACGGCGATACTTTGCCACATGAATGCCTTTTGGTTCTGGATGCGACAACGGGGCAAAACGCGATTGCACAAGTTGAGACATTTAAGGATATGGTCAATATTTCCGGATTGGTTGTCACAAAACTTGACGGCTCTGCACGTGGCGGCATTGTTGTGGCACTGGCTGATAAATTCGAACTTCCCATTTATGCGGTTGGTGTAGGTGAAACTGCCGAGGATTTACAACCCTTCCACGCCAAAGAATTTGCAAAAAGCCTGATCGGTCTGACAACTTAAATCTTTACAAACACCTGTGAAACAAAGATTGATTATTCCAATTCAACGAATGACAATCCGCTAAAAACATATAAAATAATAATATGGTTACAAAAGCACGCCCTAAAAAATATTCCGATGCCGATCAGGCATTCACCGCCATTAAAGGAATTTACAACACAAACGTAAAATATCTATGCGATCAGTTTGACGATTTTGCCAAGGGTAAAATTCCAAAAGATCCCGTGCGCGCTTATTATCCCGAAATATCCGTCACAACCAAAAATACGGAGCGTATAGATACACGCCTGTCTTACGGCTACACGCCCAAACCCGGACACTTTGCCACATCGGTCACACGCCCCGATATATTTGATCATTATTATCGGGAACAAATCAAACTACTGATCGAAAATCATAATACCAAAATAGAGGTAGGCCTAAGCGACACGCCAATCCCTATCCATTTTGCCCTTGGCGAAGATTTTCATCTGGAGCAGGATTTATCACAAGAACAAATTCGCGCCTTGCCTTACGTTTTTGATCAACCAAATCTGGATAATATGGATGATCGCATTGCCAATGCCTATCACGTTACACGTGACGGCGACGCGTCCCCACTCTCCCTTTTCACGGCGCCGCGCGTTGATTTGTCTTTGATGCGCCTAAAACACTATACCGGCACCAATGCCGTCCATTTTCAAAATTATGTGATCTTCACAAATTACCAGTTTTATATCGACGAGTTTATACGCATAGGCCACGCAATTATGAGCCCGAGCGATAATGCAGATCTGCGCAAAGAACGCGCCGCCTATACAGCTTTCGTTGAACCGGGCAATAAAATAATTGCCAATCAAAATCTTGAAAATAATAAAGAAAAAAATGGTGGGGAGACACCCTTGCGTATGCCGCAAATGCCTGCCTATCATCTAAAACGCGCTGATGGTTCGGGCATTACTATGGTGAATATTGGTGTCGGACCATCCAATGCAAAAACCATTACGGATCATATCGCTGTTTTACGTCCTCATGCATGGTTAATGCTCGGCCATTGCGCAGGGCTCAGAAATTCCCAGCAACTTGGCGATTATGTTTTGGCGCACGCCTATTCCCGTAATGACCAGGTTCTGGACGATGATCTTCACCCCTCCATCCCCATCCCTGCCCTCGCCGAAATTCAATTGGCTTTGGAAGAGGCTGTTGAAAAGGTGACCGGATATGAGGGGTATGATCTGAAAAAAATTATGCGGACCGGCACGGTTGCAACAATTGATGACCGCAACTGGGAACTCCGCTCCTCTATTCGTCAAAATCGCCGTCTCAGCCAAAGTCGCGCTATTGCCTTGGACATGGAATCGGCAACCATCGCCGCCAACGGTTTTCGCTTTCGCGTTCCCTATGGCACATTATTGTGCGTATCTGATAAACCGCTTCATGGACAATTAAAACTCCCAGGAATGGCTGACAGCTTTTATCGCACCCGCGTCGATCAACATCTACAAATCGGTCTGTTAACAATGGCATTATTACGCGATATAGGCCCTGAACGTCTACACTCCCGCAAACTACGCAGCTTCAACGAAGTCGCTTTTCAATAACCAAATAAACAAAACGCTTCTCTAAATGTGGATAAAGTCGTTTTATCCATAATTAACAATAAGTTGAGCTATGTATCTACAATTTTAGTTAAAATACGCGCCTTAATTTCAACGAATACTTTAAGGAAAATAAAGATAGTACAGATAGAAAGTGAAAAATTACATTATGCTGCAAACAAATCCTCACGTGAAATATATCAGAATTTGTGAAAAAACAGATTTATTTGGACGTAAGATAGATGCACTTATAATCGATACAAATATAAGAATAAATGAAGGCTGCCAGATCAAAGATGATTATAGATTAATAGAACTCGCATCTCACATAAAAGAATTCCAAGTAACCTTCAGAAAGCTACTTGGAAAATTTTCTTACGTAGAGGTTACAGGGAATAAGCGCTTACTGCTTAATAGTGCCATTTGATCCTTCGATAACCCATCCGCCATTTTTATAATTGATATCGTTTACGTTGCCTAATCCGGGAACACTATCGCCAACCTGAATATCGCGTGTCTCGCCCTTGCCTTTCCTGGCAATCACGGCCTTACCAACCTGAATGGCACGAATTTCCCAAGAGTTTGCTGTCACACGAGGCGTAGCTTTTGCTATTACTTGCGCAACAGGCTTCTTAGCAACTGCTACTACCGCAGGTATCTCTTTTTCAATGACATTGTTAGCTACCTTGGGCGGATTTTGCGAAGAAGACTTCATCTGGGTAAGACTTGTTTCTAGCTTACCTTCCAAACGTTCAAATCGCGCTGACATATCATTAAGGTTATTACGCACTTGAGAAATACTGTTTTCTAATGCAGATATATCTGCATTATTATCCGCATTGGTCGCATTACTATTTGCAGGAATATTTTCAGTCATATTGCGAGAAAGTTTTTCAATACTTTGCTGCATATTATTCAATTGTGTTTCTAATTGTGCAACCTTACTTTCAACCAACTCGATTTCAGCTGAGTTAATATTTGTTTCAGGCTGAACGCTCACATTGGATATTTGATTTTGAGCTTGAGTCTGTAACGGCTTAATATTTTCAACATCATCTACAACTTGATCATCTGCAAATAATTCTTCTGTCGCGTTTGAGGCTGTTTCCTCTTCTGCAAAACCAAAGCCATCTTCTTCTATAAGTTCTGCTTGTGAGCCGCTCATTTGGTCAGTATCGCTAAAGCTCTCGTCATATAAGGTGTTCAAATCATCTGTTGATGTTGTTTCTACATTCAACATCGCATCTGTATCAGATACTCCCGCTTCATTTACAGCAATATTAAATTCTTGAACTTGGGGATCCGGTGTTTCATATGAACGCGTATCATTTGCAGCGCCTATACCGGGAATAAGTCCTGAAAAATACGCCCCTACTCCCCCACCAATAAGAACAAGCAGAAACAAAATAACACCAAAAGACGATTTTTTCTTTGGCGCAGAATTATCATACTTAGAAAACTCATCTTCATCAGATTCAAATATCTCCTCGCCCTCTTGATCTGTGCTTTCAACATAAATCTCTTCGATGTCATCTTCAACAAAATCAAGTTCATCTTCGGAATTATCGGACATGAGAGATTCTTCGTCATCTAGATCGATTAAATCTTCATTGTTTTCAGAATATATTTCATCGAACTCATCTTTTGAAAAGTCACCTAAATCTTCATCCGAATTTTTTTTACTCATTTTTATTACCACTCTTACATTATATCTTAGAATTATTGAATAATAGCACTGCTACTATTATTACATAAATACCCACCAGGACAATCAAGAACAGGCTCTGTGAATAAAACTCCTATAGGGGCACCTGCTGCGACACGAACAAGAATTTCCGTTCTATTTGCTTCTTCTTGAACAAAATCTCCTAAAATTTCGCCTGCGTCCTCAATAGCTTGCGCAATTTCTTCATCAGTATCTAAACCATCGTCAGTCGTAACAACAACATCACCCGTAACAAAAGTATTCTCTTGCGTATCTGCTATAGCGCCCGCTAAACCTTCAATGAATTCTGCGGCAACGGGAAGAATAAGACGTTTGAAATATCTATTATCAACTTCAGTTGCAACACCTGTTAAATTGGTATTTGGATCTACTGCAAAAGCTTCAACATCTGCCCCATAGCCATCAACAACAATTTTGTCGAATTCAATGACTAGATATTTGTCTTCACGTGTGAAAGAGCCAATCATACGAGACCCAGAGAGAGGCCCGGAAACAAGTTGCGCAAGAACTGGACCGGGAATATCGGAATTGGCTTGAATTAACATTTGTGCATATTCAATCGTTCCTTCTTCAATAAGTACATCAGCATACTCTGTATCTTCTACTTGACCAGGCTCAACTTCTTCTAGTGATTCTCTTTTTTCAATTAGTTCTATTCTTCTATCAATCGCTTTCATTTCGTCATCATGACGATCTTCTTCCAGATCATCATAATATTGCTCATCATTCATAATATTCTCAACTACCATACCTGACGATGGGTTTCCCTGTGCAAGCTCTTGCATGGAAGCAACCATTGATTGTGCTAGTACTTCAACTGCTTCTTGGCGACGCTGTTCTTCGACACTCAATTGATTAGGATCCATATTATCTTCCGAGGCAATGGCAAGCTGTTCTCTTTGCTGTTGCGCACGTTCTTCTTGCAATAAACGCCATCTTTCAAGCGGATCTTCCTGAATTTCTTCATCTTCTGGAACAATAATACCAGTATTTTGAGCGGGGCCTGTTGGAACAGGAATAAAGCTTTCCCCAGTTTGTGTTGCAACTTCTTCGCCTTCTTCATTAAACTGGCCAATAGCTTCCCTCATCGAAGGGGTAACAGCTTCAGTTGTCGGAGCCTGATTAATAGTTGAGCCTGTCGTACCAACGCTCGAATTTTCTTGACGATCAGCAGCGCTTCCACCAAATAATAAAAACCCGCCAATAATAAATACAATAGCACCGGCTATGATACCGATTTTTAAAGCCATATTATTCTGAATAGCACCACCTATAGAGGACGGTTGACTGTTAAAATCATTAAAACCATCATCACCCGAGCTAGCTTCGCCTTCATCACCAAAGCTAAAATCTGTTTCTTGATTCTCTTTATCTAGATCATCTGCCATTTAAATTTCCTGACTATACTTATTATTATATTACAAATTATTTTTTTCTTCTAAAAAAGCGCGCGTTACTTTTCCATCATCCGACAACAAAACAACGGGTGTATTTCCAATGACATATACATTCATTCCATCCGCCGAACTTGCAGACTCGCTCCATGCCGGAGATATAAGAGTGTGTGGCGTTCTTAAATATACGCTCCCACCAACTTGATAAGCCTTCGTACGGCTATCTACACCTGTGACACTCATGGCACTTGCTGATTCTGGCGGAGTCCCATCAAGGACAGATACAACTTTCGTAGAACCCGATGTTGTTGTCGAACCACTTCTTCCAATCATTCCGGGTTTCGCAAATGGTCCGGGTTCTGGCAATATAGCATCATAGCGCACGTGAACCATTTCTCTTTGTGCCTGTAACGTGAAAACAGCAGGTGTCTCGAACTTACTAAAATAGACTACCATGTTTCCGTATGCAAAATCAGACATCGGAATAATACGAACACTAGAGCCGCCTTCGTTACTTTCAGGATAATTGAATTCAAAATCACCCGCAAAAGCGACATTTGTTATAGGCCATCTTTCACCTGTAGAATCATAAAATGCCAAGTGTGTAACATGCCCCGTCGCCAACTTTATAACTTGTGGCGGGTCGGACGGATCAAAAGAAATTTCCTGAATCTTACTTTCAGGCTTGGGATACGGGTAAACGGGCGTGTTAGAAGCTTGCTTAACTTCATCGTAAATCTCTAAAAACCGGCGTATTTCTTCAGGACGCAAAGGCAAAAAACCGTTAACAGCGGCATTAAACGCCTCATCACGTATTTCTGCTTCCAGATCTTCGGGTGTAGGTTCACTGCCTGCCATTTCATTATCAGCTTGTCCCATAAATGGATCGTCACTGCTACTATCCAAAGCATCTTGATAAGCATCGAATGCATTTTGAGTAACAGGCGCATCTGGCATAGCGTCATCAGGCTCATTTAAAGATGACTGATCCGGCTGCGTTTCTTCCTCTATGCCTAAACGATCAAAAATATCAATCTCATTAGCATCTTGTGCATATGCTGTATTCATAACAGCAGGGGTAAGAAATAGAGCCGTAGCCGCAAGGTAATTAAGTACTTTTATATTTTTCATATTTTAACTTCTAATCAATTTATTCAAAAAACTGCCTTTTTCCGTATATCTTATTTTAATCTCTAAATCCAATTTAATTATGCTGATCTTATGCCTCACTTGCAAGCCACTGCTCAATACCAATGCCATATGGGCTTTCAAGTCTTGGTACACGAACAATAACCAGTCGAACAACAAGATTATCAGAACGTCTTTTTGAACCTGCCTCATAAGTAATAGCAATTGGAATCTCAACCTGCCAGAAATATCTTCCCGTTTTATCAAGACCTTCTTCCAAAAGAACAGGCGCACCACTTGGAATTGTTGTTAAAACCTGACGGTTTTCCTTCACGGAATCCAAAATACCCGACTGATCCAACGCTTTTGTAAAACTTTCCCATCCACGTTTTGTAAAATTCCTGGAAGCCTCCTGAAGACGTCTTCTGTAATCACTAAAGCCAAACGTCATTACTTCGGAAACTGATTGTGCCACCCACGACATAAGCGCAGGCTTACTAAGGTTTGCCTGATTCATAGAAATCATGGGGACAAGACGACCATCTTCGGTTGTCGCAAAATATCTATTTTCCGGCTGATGAATATGTATGACGTAAAATAAAGAACAAACCAGTAAGATAACGATGACAGCTTGCGCGACAACAACGCGCAGCATATTGCGATACCCATCACGGTAGAATTCGTTACGAACAACAACAGCCCCAAGCCCTTTGACCGCGTCCTGATTAGCTGAAACTGCCGCAGCCTGCGGTTTTGCGTTTTTTACGCTTGCTTTATTAGAAGCGGCTGTTTTTCTAACAGGCGCTTTTTGAGCTGTTTTCTTTGACGCCCCCGCTGGTCTAAAATTTCTCGGGTTTGCTTTTCCGTCTTTCATGTCGTCTTCGTTTCCAGTAATTTGTGATTAACTATACGAAATTTCTTAATTTAATAATTTATATTAAAATATAGCATTAAGAAAGAAAAGAATTCTTAAAGAAACACTCCGAGTCACTTATGAAGTTGAGAACGCGATATTTTTTTCTTTAAGCATTGTTTGAAGTTCACCGCTCATATACATTTCCCTGATAATATCACAGCCTCCGACAAATTCTTGTTTGATATATAGCTGTGGAATAGTGGGCCAATCACTAAAATCTTTAACACCTTCGCGGATGTCCTGATCTTCCAGAACATTTACATCTTTATATTCAATATTCATATGGGATAGAATTTGCACGACTGCTGCAGAAAAACCACACATAGGCATTGCAGACTCGCCTTTCATGAATAAAACAACATTATTTTCTTTAATAATATTTTCTATCGTTTCTTTTATCTGATCTGACATGTTTTAGCGCCTGTATTTGTTTACAAAGAGAATATATGCAATCAAATGCTTATGGGCAACCCGCATCTTCATGTTGTGCCGAAGGGTTGAGGATAATCCATACACGAAAACATTTCGCCCCTGATGCGCATGCTAAAGATCCAACTGAATTCAGGTTTATAGCCCCACCTGAGGTAGCGTCAATAATATCCGCCTCACATTCACCATATTCATCATCCAGTTTTTCAATCGCGCTATTTAGAAAAGCATCTGTATTTGATGTAGACGTCCAAAAATAAACACCATCAATACCATTATACCACTGCCAGTCGTCAAAAAGAGAGGGCGCGGGAGGTAAGAATTTTGCAGAACGCCCAGAAAATATTGAGGCATGATTTTTATCGTCACCAGGGTTTCCAGGACATCGAATATTCTCAACGTTCTGATTAGACGCTGCACCAATTGTTGCCGCTGGTGAACTATCATAATACGGAGAATTAGGTCTTATAGGATATTTATGGCTTGCACCATCTTCATTTCCCCCAGATCCATTAGGAATATTAATATCACCTCCTGGATTCATGAGAACACACTCATCAACCGCGGCGCGGATTAAATCAATTTGCGACTTCACCTCCGCCAGTGTTTTCATACGGTTTTGGCTTTGCGTCTGTTGAGAAGGTAAATCAAGCAAGCTGGTCGTCAGCGCCGCTAATAAAGCAATCGCGATCAAAATATAAATGATCGCGCTGCCTTTTTCTGTATTTTTATACTTCATATTTAACAAGAACTAACGTTGTAGAAGAACATGATAATAAACATATGGTTGCGTTGTATTTCCTCCATTTTGAAAACACCCATAAGGTTGCCCTGCCAGACCAGAATCATTAGCTCCACCGCCTATTGTATTAACAGCTGCAACTGGCGTATCACCTTCCTCCATATTATCTGCAATCGATAATGTAGAAGCTGTATATTGACCAGTTGGAATACCTAGTTCTGTATTAAGACGATCACAAATGCTGGATGTAATTCCAGAAAGAAAGGCAATGACTTCATTACCATCTGTACCAGCGGCTGTTGTAGAAATATTTACAACCTCCTGATCCATATTGAATGTCCACTCACCAGGATTACCGTCTGCCATAACCGAGGCGGATGCATCGGAATATGTCGCACTACCGCCGTCTGGATGAAACACCGCAGCTGATGTGCCAGACAAACCAGTAAAGGGTGGTTTATCAAACACGGTTTCAACATCATTAATACCATTAGTAACCTGCATCCTGATAATTGCTGTTTTGACAGAAGCAGGATACTGGGTAACGGCCGCACTATTCACAAGATTACTCTCGTCATTTGCGTTACCGCCACCTGAATTTGTAGAAGATGTCACCGCGTATGACAGAGCCGCAAATAAGGCGACCGCAATCAAAATCAAAAAAAGTACATTTCCCGATTCTTTATTTATTGTGTTCTGTTTCATAATAGGTTCACTCTCGCTTTTTTTCTGGTATTAAACTAATTAACTGTTTGTTTCTATTGAAACCTTATTCACTTTTAACAAAATGTCCAAGGGCTTTTTGTCACATTCTCTGCCCACACATATCTCATCAATATTGACACGCCAGCCACGTCCACCATTTTGTGCATGACCAATGGCTTCACGAAATTGGGGAAAGAATCTTGTGTCTTCTGCTGTAATACGGATAGAAGAGCCTTCTGCGCGCATTTCAAGATTATCATAAGCTATCTCTGCGCGCTCCACAAAAGCTTGTACATTTTGCGCACTCTCAGAAATATTAATAACTCTGGGGACATTTGGCTTGACTGCCTCTGTCTCATTCAACTGTGCACGAAATTCCGCTAAAGATTTTGATTGGACGAAGGTATATAATCCTAATCCGCCTGCCACACTCCAGATAACTGCCGCGGCAATAAGCACTGCATTTCCCGTATGTTGGGGCAAGTTTTCAAGAAAATGGTTCAAGTCCTGTGTTGATTGAGGACTTACAAGCCGTTTTATTGAGCTTAAGTTAAATTGTCCTAGTTTCACTTTTTCCGTCCTTATATGTATACATTCTGATGATGTTTACTTCTCTTTATTCTATCGTTTAAACATTAAGTTAAATTTAAGATAACTCTTATGTTTATTGCTGTCCGCTTTAGGCATTATTTTGTTCCGATTATTTTAACCCGCCCGTCCGGTTCAATTTCCGGCTGTACTTTTCCGTTAATTCCACTTACACCGCTACTATATGCAAGGGGAACAAGTGCCTCCCACTCTGCGCGCCCACCATCCTTAATTTCATAGCGAACAAGAGTGCCGTCAATTTTAACAAGCGCATCCAACAGCTGCTGAATATTTACCATATGTTGAACCGAGTTATTACGCATGGTCTCTGCCGCACGTTGCATTAAGTCCCCAACAGCTGTTTGCGTTTCGCCCTGCACGGCTGAAAGATCTCTTTGCACCGAGTGCGTCATTAAAAGCTGGAACCCAAGAATCATTATAATAAACAGATTGAGAAAAAGTCCTGTTTGAACCAGCATTCTGGATGTTGCACGTGATAACTTCTCTGTCCTCAGCGCTTTGTTTTTCCATGGAACAATATCGGCCACTTCCGCATTAATTGTTACAAAATTGGCATCCATCGTCTGTATCCGGGGCAGAATGGTTCTTGACGCCCCTAAATATACTTGCATACGACCTGTTTCTTGATCCCACCGTAAGGCAGACGCCAAACCCTCTTGCTCATACAGATAGACTGTTTCGCGATCCCAATATTCACTATTCCCCGGTAAAGCCGCCGCCAAAGGACACCAACTATCAGGATATGAGGCCAGCTGTGCCGAGGGGCAGGCCAGGTACCATATGCGCTCATCATCTACCGAATAACAATAATGGACTTTCTCCGTCGAGCACGCCTGCGACGCTGCATTCCAAACAGCCTCGTCTTCTGCACCGGGAATATGCGGAAGTGACCCCCCCACCATTTCCTGTGGAAGATGCGGAAATAATTCCTTTGCAAAATCAGACGTTTCACCGGCAAGTTTATCCGCAAGCCCTGGCTTACGTGTTGCCGCTTTTAATTTTTCAGGACGCACTTTTTTTTCGGACCCGCCTATGTCGTTATCCGTCGTGCCGTCTTTTGCTTTTCCGGTATGCAAAACCAACTAAACGGCTCCTTCCATCAGACCACCCATAATACTGTCCATACTCATATTCATAACTGTTAACGCGTAAATCGCACTACCCATGGCTAGGGCAAGATAGACACCGGTCAGACCAAATGCGATCCAAACGATAAGTGAATGTTTTGTCTTTGCCGCAGATGTTCTCATATCGGCAATCAACTCCATAACTGTAGCAACTTGATCAAGATCAGACAAGCTCGCAAGTTCTAAACGTTCTGCGCGACTGAGTGGAACATTATCCAATGCCGCCCCTAAATGAATACCGCGGTTCAAATCGCGGTTTGCACGTTCCCAGTATTCCACGACTTCCGGCGAATTTGTCGCCTCTGACGATTGATTTAATGCATCGCTTATAGGAACAAGACCCCGCATCATACGCGCACATGCCATCATCGAATCAGCAAAACCCAAATCACGTAAGTACCCCCCAACCAGCGGAATTTTTCGAACGATTCGCGCCGTTGGCCAATCTTTATTACCGCGATTTAGCCAGAAAGAAACGACACACCACCCCATGAACACACCAGCCGCAACCGCGCTCCAGATCAAAACATCCCATGTCAGCTCTAGCGTCCCGACAACATTATCAAATTTCTCCAACTCATCGGGGTTTGTCGGCGGATTCTCGCGAAACCACTTTAGAACCATCGGCTTACCGGCGATCAATGATGATACAATTGTAAAAACGTCAAACACCAACCAAGACATTGTTGCCCCAACGGCGCGTGCATTCTTTTTCTTTTGTGTAATCGATTGAATGGCGTGCGGAATACCTTCCGCCAGCCTGTTTGCCCTGTCACTCGCCCCTAAAATCGCCAAAGTCCCGCGATCAAAAATCTTTAACGCTTTTAACGCGTCAATCACACCTAAGCCTCTGGTCAATGCTTCACGCGCCGGAGCCAGAATATTCTGACGACGCGGATTTGATTCTGCCTGTATGATCTTCCACAAGGCAACACCCGGTGATGTGGAATTCGAACGGAACTGAATTCCGCGTAATAACTGCACCTGCCACCATGAAGAACGCGCTAGCAGCCTTTCCAGTGTTGATCTTTCATGCGGACGAATGGCAATGGCATAACCGCCCTTTTTCGAAATTTCATGCCGCACATCATCAATCGTCGGCAAAAAGAACGCTTCTGACGTTTTCTTTGGTCCGGCGGTCGTCTCATATGCAATTTCAGCAATCCATTGTCGCATGTCATTAATCCGTTATATTTAAGAACAGGGAGAATTCCCGTCTGGTGTGGATAGAAAATCCCTGACTTGTTTTAATTTTACAGGCAAAATATGAAAAAAGTGTTTAAAACCAATACTTTATAATTTACATAAGAAAATATATGCACTACTTATTTAAAGATTTAAGCGTACGCGAATATGAGGATTCTACAGGATGTAAAAATTACGCCGTTTATTCCCTGTGCGAAACATACCGCTTTTTCCTTGAGCGTGTATGGGACGCGGCGTCCCCTCCTCTGGTTATGCTTATGCTGAACCCCTCGACAGCAACTGAATTACAGAACGATCCAACGGTTGAAAGATGTGAAAGACGCGCGCGTCAAAACGGATATGGCGGCTTACAGGTTTTAAATATTTTTGCCCTGCGCAGCACAGACCCAAAAAACCTGTATGAAACATCAAATCCGACAGGTGATTACAACGACTTTTTCATTCGGCTCATTTTGAAACAAAACGTAGAAAACGACAATATCGTTTGCGGCTGGGGAACGCATGGCATGCTAAACAACCGTGAAAAAGATATTTTTAAACTATTCCAAAAAGAAAGCATCACCCCAAAAGCGTTCAAATGGACAAAAAACGGCCATCCCCAACACCCGCTTTATATAAGTTACGCGGAACAACCGAAAAAACGCGCTGGTTAAATTTGACATAGTCTCTTACTTTGTTTATTCATAAGCACAAATTAATAATAAACAAAAGGAAATATGATGGAAAGACCAAGAATACCACGTGCAGCAATCGCGTGGGCTGGCGCAGTTGGCGTTGGACTATTAGTTGCAGCTGATGGCATAACAATGACAGGGGAAAACGAGGCAAAACTTATTACAACAGGTGGTGAGATTTCGGGTGTTGCAAATACTGGCTTTGGTATGAAATGGCCACTTTATCAAGGTGTCTATTCTTTAAGGACTGATGTACGCGAAATAAATCCTGAACCAACATCGGCCGCGTTGCAAAATGGCGCAATAACAGCTCAGAACATTGAGAGCGGTGCTTTTATACGTTTGAATGGTACGCAAGAAGAACGTGAGGAAACTGTTGCTCAAATCTATCGTAACATGAACGACTTTGATGATAGAGTTCAGTCGCTTGCTGAAAAAGCTCTTAGAGATGTAGTTCGTCAGACTGTTGTTGCTAGCGCTGATGAAGGCGAAGAGCAAGAAGTTACATCGACAGCGCCAGGTAGATTAGATTTTCTAAACTCAGAGGCAGTCGGAGAAGCTGTTCAAAGACGTCTTCAAAGAGAAATAGACAATATAATCTCTCGTGAAATTAACATTGGTACAGAAGAAAACCCAGAAATGGTTCCTGCTATTGAAGTAACTGCATTTAGAGTAGGAAACTTCGAATGGGATGATAAATACGAAACACGACGTGATCAGATTGCTCAATCTCGTGCTGCCGCTGAACAAGCTCGTTTTAAAGAAGCAGAAGCAGAAAGAAATGCTGATGCAGAAAGAGCTGAAGCCGCAGGTGATAGAGACGCCGCAATCACACGCGCAGCGGGTCAAGCCGATGCTATTCGTCAGGTTGGTGATGCTGAAGCTGCTGCCATTTCCGCTAGAATAGAAGCTTCTGGTGGTGCAGAACAACTGGTAGAAATTATTAGAGCCGAGCGTTGGAACGGATGGGAAGATCTTCAGGTGTTAGCAGGAGAAGGCGCGCAAACTATTGTAGATGCCAGAGATAATAATGATGGTACTGTACCTAGTGTATTAGATGCTCCTAACCCCTAACCCCAATTAGATAGATTTTAAAATTATCAACATTAAAAAGCCTTCAATCTTTTGAAGGCTTTTTTAATCTTCCAGATAACTGACCGCTGATTTTGGGTCGACAAGCCCTGTGACGACCAGATCGATTAAGCCGTCTTTACGTGTGTGCATAAGAACGCCTTCTTGACCGTTCATATTATTGACGTTTTTGAGAAGCGCTTCATAAATGGCATTTCTTTGCGCGGGACCCAAATCAATCATCAAAGCATCCAGCAGCAGCGTTCGTCCCGAAATCCCTGTATTATTACACAGGTCGCACCCGGCTTGATTATGTGTTCTAACAGGCGTTTTTTCGTCTAAGTTCAGGCGGTGTAGTTCTTCTTCATTTATACAATCGACAACATGCTTACGATGCGCACACCCTTGGCAGAGAGTTCTAACAAGACGTTGATTTAAAACGCCTTTCACCTGTTGTGACAAAGTATAGGTTGACGCTCTTTCGCGGTCAGTCGGCATCAGTGAGCGTAAGCGTTCAAATGTCTGAAGCGCGGTATCCGCGTGAATAGTGGAAATAACTGTATGCCCTGACTCCGCCGCCTTCAGCGCAGTTTCAACCGTATCGGCGTCACGCATCTCACCAATAATAATATAATCCGGATCATGACGCATAGAGGCACGGATAAGATCGGCAAACCCGCCGCCTTCCATACCGGGGCGCACTTGCCACTGTGTTGCGTAACGCAGTTCATATTCAATCGGATCTTCAATTGTTAGGACATGTTTCCTACGCCTGTCAATTTGTTGAACACAAGCATACATTGTTGTCGTTTTACCGGACCCCGTCGGGCCGGAAAGCAGGATTAATCCACCCCCACCTTTAATTTCGGGGGAGAGTAATCTTGCCAAATGATCGCCAACTTCTTCATGGCGTTGAAATAATTCATCAAATCCTTTCAAAGCCGCACGATCAAGCAAACGCAGGGTCAGTTTTTCACCGTCCTGTGCCTGTGGTCCCGCCGCAACACGAACATCAATACCACGTCCCTGCCATGTAAAACCAAAACGACCATCTTTTGGCGTTGTTCTATCACCAAAGTTAAGACCGGCTTCGCGTTTTAATAAAGTTGTCATACGCGCCATCGCATCCGCAGGTAATAAGTGCATAGGAATTAAATCCCCATCAATGCGGTATTTAATCCAGTTTGGCGCATCAGGATTATTATCCTGTACCAAGTGAATATCCGATGCTCGCAATTGCAATGCCTCCGCCAGCATATCTCTTTCAAACTGGTTCAACAGCAAACCGTTATCAATATCCATCAACCATTGTGATAACGTTTTCTCACACCGATCCGCCGACAGATCATGCACAGACCGAAGTGTCTTGATTAATTCCGCACGATCCCATATTTCAACATCAATTTTTTCAACATGAAATCCACTACGATTTGCCGTGGATAATAACGTATCAATTTGCTTTTCATTAATATCATGGAGCGGTGCGACCTTCAAAACGCCGTCACTTAATCCGATCAAATGTATGCTGAGAGGTAGCCACGATTGAACAGGCAAAATCGAGCGGAGTAAATCCCCGGAAGCACGATCTTTCACGCTTTCATCATCCAGCTCTGCCGCCGAACGCGCGCCCGCCATATCTAAAAGCTGTTCAGTTGAGCGGGAATGTCCCTGCTCTATCAACATCGAACGTTCGCGTTGTACCATATCAAGATAACGCTCGCGCCCCTCTGCAAAACGCTCTTTACGACGCTCGCCTTTACGGCGACGCTCAAGACCGCCAGGACCACCAAGATTTTCTTTGCGACGTTCTACACGCTCACGACGTTCAGGTGGCAAGTGGCTGTCATCTTCGGATGCGGAAGACTCATTATTCTCTATACTATTTTTTTCAAGATCACTCATGATATGCCCTTATGTGGACGAAAGGCTGAATTTATTGCTCGTCAGTTGTAGAAGAAACAGAATTGTTCCCGTTACCAACTGATTGTGACGTAGATGTATTAAAAGAAGATAAAGATCTGTCAAACAACATTAAAACCTGATCTGCGCCACTTTGAAACTCTACACCGCTATATTGAACAAGTGGAACCCATGTAACACCTGCAATCACCAACGGTTCACGATCAAAAATTACGCGGCTTCCACGCGGGCTGCTGATAATGGCACGATCACCGGCAAGTGATGTGATGGAATATCCGTCAAGTGTTTTAATACGGCTTGGTTGTTGTGGTTGTGCGGCGACCTGCGCTCTTGGTTCTTGATCTGCACTCTCAGCCATTGATCCGGCGGAGCGATCTTCTTCCATACGTTCTGCAACTGTGGCATTCACATAAGGATCAAGTGCAAATCCGGGAGATGCATTTAAAACAATTGATTGTGAATCTTTACTAACGGCTGTGATCGCGCTTCCCCGAACAGGTAAGACCAAAACGCCGCGCGCGCCTGTATGTCTTATTTTTACATCATCCAGTAAACTACCTTCACGAACAGGCCCCCAGCTGAGCGTTAACGGACATGCATCAAAAGGTTCTAAAACCGTGCCGTCCGCGCATCCTGTCGTTACAATTTCCAAACCGTTTTCAGAACCCGACAAATCTATTTTTGTAATTTGCAATGGCGCGTCACCCGAATTAACCAAAGACGTTGTAATCGCGGAGATGGTGTCAATGTCCTCACCAAAATCAATTTCTGATAGCGACGACACCATCAATCCCTTACCCGGAACAGCTTCCGGAAATAACTCTGCTGCTTGACTGATTTCAGGATTATATTCCCCTGTAATGTCAACAGTTGTAATTCCTGTCGGGCCACTATGCTTGGCCACAATCACACCGGATGAAGGCCCACTTTGTAACGGCGACCATTTCACGGCAACAATACAGGCTTGCCCTGCTTGTAATGTGGGGCATTCATGATCAAGGCTTAGACCCGCACTTCCCTCTGTTCTCATAAAAATATCGTCGATTGTAATCGGATTGGATGTAATATTGCGAAGTGTCACAGATTTAAGTTGCGCACGACTGGCTGATAATGTGCCGAAATCAAGTTCATTAGGCACTGCTTCCAAATCGCTTATTAACTGGTTTTGTCCTTCCGCACCTGCTTCGACAGCGCCGCTGAGCACTGTACTAACTAGGCGTGAGCGTCCGTCATGGCGCATTAACATCGCAACCCGCCACGGTCCTGCCTGTAATCCCTTAACAGAAATGGCAATTGCGCAATCTGCGCCGCCCGCTAGGGGTTCTTGGCCACATTGGTTAAGCGTCACATTCGCAGTCGCATTTGATGAAGGATAAAGATTAATCGCACCTGTATTCACAGGGCTGCCGCCTTCATTACGAAATAAAACAACAATTTGCGCTGTTGAGCCGATACCGATTGTGCCGCCGTCAATCTCTTCTTCGACAGGGATAAGCCCGGAGCCCGAACCGCCGCGTGTTCCCGGATTTTCGAAGGCAGATTGCGCCAAAGATACAGGCGCGCTCAAACCGATCCACACAGCAAATAGTGCGGGGAGTGTTGCGTTCAGTATCCGTGTAAATTTAAAATGCATATCTATCCAGTATAATGAAATTAGTTAGGATTTAGTAAATCGAGCGGCACTGTTCCGATCATGGGCGTGGTGTTTTCGTCTTCTTCTTGTAAAACTTCTTCTACTATCTCTTCTATAACACCGTCCCGTTTCTGATTTTCAGTCAGCGGTACAACCAGAGCCGCTTGCCCGTTCTCAGCTTTGGAAATGCTGTCGGCTTTCGGAAACAGACTGGGCGGTGCGTTCAGAGTTTTAATAACCGTCTTTGTTTGTGGTGCAGAGAAATTACTATCAATATTCACATCACGAATAACTTTATCTAGTCGTCTGACTTCGTCTTGCGCCTGTCTTTTAACAACAGCCTGATTTTGTCTTGCCGCCTGTGGTGTTATGGGGGCGGGAGGTGCAGGTGTTACAGTTTTTTCAACGATTGGCGGGGGTGTTGCAACCTTTTGTTCCAGAACATTTCTTGGCGTATTGTTTTGTACAGGACCACTTTCAGGATCAGTTGTATAAATAATAACCCGTGGTTTCATCAGGAAGACAAGTTCGACATTGGACACTTGAGTGCTACGCGATGTTGGAATAACAGGAGCGTTAAAACCGGGGCCTTCTTTATTATACTGATCCGTTTCACGCACAAGCCCGGCTAATAGTAACGAATCACCGGGACGAATACGAACTTGCGTTGAAACTTCACGCTCGGTTGTTTCCGGAAGCTGTAATTCTGTTTCCGTTCCTTCGCCAAATGTTTCAAAACGACGGAACTCTTGCAGCTCGATCTGGATATTACTATAAACAGTTGCGTTATCCCAATCGGCGCTGATTTCCAATGTAAAACCTGTATCAACTGAATCGGTTTCTGTGGAGACCGACACTTCACCGTTATCAACCGTACGCTCCAAAGAAGATACATAATTTATCGTATCCGCGGCTCTCAAAGTTGATTGCGAGCCTGACAACATTGTAATTTGTGGCTGTGATATTGTCTTAACCGCGCCGAATGTTGAAATAAACCTGACCACATCATTCGGGTCAATATCACCTGTGCTGGGCAGGCCGATACTGATTGGGGCAAAGTCTGCAGGAATAGTTGATGGAAGGGAAACGTTACTGGAAAACTTACCAAAATCCAGAATCTGATCCCACTGAATACCTGTCGCATTGCCGTTATCCAAGGACACTTCCCAGATATACATCTCAAAAATCACCATAGCCGTACTGCGACGCATCCGTTGGAAATAGCGATCTACCAGACCGGATGTTCTTTGTGTGGCTTCATAAATAATTGTCCGTGTACCTGTATCGGTTATCGTATTCAGCCCTGTAATCCCCTGAATACCTGATGCAACTGCCGTGATAATATCGGCAGGACCACCAACAGGTGGCACGCTGACTGTAAAGGTTTGTGTGTCTTTGATAACCAGAACGCCGTCTTCGAATGAGCAATATAAATCCGCCAAAGAACACACACGATTAACCACACGACGCATGGGTCCGCGCATATTCGAAACAGTTACACGACGTGTTAAAGCTTCGTCACTTTCGAACGCGAGCGGAATATCAAAATCGGACGTGATCAGCTGTAATGCACCCGCCAGCGTTTCACCACGAAGTTCTAAAGGCCCTATAATTTTATCAGGAAGTAAATCACTCGGCGGGACTTCGGGGATCAAAACGTCTTTCCCCAAAGGAAGATACATAACGGAATCAGGACGCTCATTCACTGCGCTCTTACGCTCGCCTGCTTGTGTCGGCTGTGGAATTTTCAAGTTACGCGGCCCGGGTATATTTACCTGAGAGCACGCTGATGTGACGATTAACGTTAAAGAAAGAAGAACTAGTTTTTTCATCCGTTACGTCTCCGCATTTCTTTTTGAAGCGTTTTCTCAACGGCTTGCAAAAGTCGGTCTTTTTGTACCGGTTTAATTAGAATTGCCGCCACATTCAATTTTGATGCCTCACTTAATAAATCGGGGTTTTGATCCCCCGTGACCAAAATTGCGGGGGTTTGAATGGATTCGCTACGCATATTTTTAATAAACTCAAACCCGCCCATGGGTTCCATTCTTACATCTACGATAGAGATGTCATATCCGTCCTTACTGGCGGCGGCGGCATCAACCGCGCTGGCAAAATCATCCACAACATAGCCGTCATCACTCAAAAATTTGACAAGCTGCATCCGCACAAAATCGTTATCTTCTGCGATCAATATTCTTGTATTTTGTTTATCTACGTCCATGGGCATGAAATATATAACGCGGAAAATGCGTCATAGTCCTTTGATTCTCTTTAAATTTACCGCACGTGGATAGAACTTGCAACGACTTAAGAAAATATCGTGATTCTATGATTGATAAAAAAGGTGCTTCGGCGAAATAAAACTGTTGTTTCACCACCTCTTGCGCTTATATGATCTAGTATAACAATAGATTATAATCATGAAATACATATCCACACGCGAAGATGCGCGACATTCAACTTTCGAAGACGTTTTATTATCCGGCATGGCCAGAAATGGCGGGCTCTATATCCCCGAAAGCTGGCCTTCTTTAAGTAAAAACAAGTTGGAAAGTATGAGCGGCCAACACTATGCACAAATCGCCGCCTCTGTTTTAAAACAATTTACAGGCGATACCATCCCCGAGGAAGACCTCGCCCGTATTATTAAAGAAACCTATAACACCCAGATATTCGAACATCCCGAAATTGCCCCGCTTGTTGAAATAGAAGATGACTTCTGGATTATGGAGCTGTTCCACGGCCCTACTTTGGCATTTAAAGATTATGCCCTGCAATTATTGGGACGCCTGTTCGATTACACACTCGAAAAACGTGGGGAGAAAATAACGATCGTCGGCGCAACGTCTGGCGATACGGGCTCCGCCGCGATTGAGGCCTGTCGTCACTGCGAAAATATCAATATCTTTATCCTGCACCCAAAGGGACGCACATCTGAAGTGCAGCGCAAACAAATGACCACGATTGACGCCCCGAATGTCAAAAACATCGCCTTGGAAGGCACCTTTGACGATTGTCAGGCAATCGTTAAAGCCATGTTCGCCGATGATGCTTTTCGCGATCAGGTTAATTTATCCGCCGTTAATTCTATCAACTGGGCACGCATTTGTGCGCAAATCGTCTATTACGTCACGGCGTCCATCAAGCTAGGCACGTCCGAACCCGTGAATTTCTCCGTTCCGACAGGAAATTTCGGTAATGTTTTTGCGGCGCATTGCGCACGGAAAATAGGCATTAACATAGATACCTTGATCATAGGGACGAACAAGAACGACATAATAACCCGTTTCTTTGAAACAGGTGAAATGAAGAAAAGCGGTGTTTCCCAAACGATTAGCCCCTCCATGGATATTCAGGTTTCAAGTAATTTCGAACGCTACCTTTTTGAACTTATGGACTATGATACCAATGCTCTGTCCGGACTCATGACTCTTTTCGCAGAAAGCGGTCATATGAAAGTCAGTGACGAAAAACTTAACCTTGCACAACAAGGTTTTAGCGCAAAACGCTGTAATGAAGAGGAAACCATTCAGACCATCGCTAACACGTACAAAAACACCGGCTATGTGCTTGATCCGCACAGCGCAATCGGCGTACATGCCGCGAAAAATTCAGGTATTAAGGGAAAAATTATATCCCTCGCCTGTGCCCATCCTGCCAAATTTCCAGATGCTGTCAAAAAAGCAATCGGCAAAGAGCCGGACGTTCCCGACAGATTGGCCGCCGTAATGAATTTACCGGAATTTGTCACTCCCCTCGAAAATAATCTGCAAAAAGTACAAAACTTTGTGAAAGCCAATATATGACCCTTCAATTGACAACCCTTCCCAACGGTTTGCGTATCGTTACCGATCATGTTCCCGAAATGCATTCTATCGCGCTTGGAATATGGTGTGATGTCGGAACACGATATGAAGACCTGAAATATAACGGCATTGCTCATTTGGTTGAACATATGATGTTTAAAGGTACGCAAAAGCGCAGCGCGCTTGATATTTCCAGCCAGATCGAAAGCGTCGGCGGGCAGATGAATGCCTATACCAGCCGCGAAAATACCGCTTACTTCATTCATTTATTGAAAGATGACATGCCGCTCGCGCTCGATATTTTATCCGATATTATGCAGAATTCAAACTTCCCCGAAGCCGAGTTGGAAAAAGAGCGACAGGTCATCCTGCAGGAAATCGGCATGAGCAATGACACCCCCGATGATCTGGTATTTGATCTCTATCAACAGACCGCTTACCCCGATCAAGCCATAGGCGCACCTATCCTCGGCACATCGAATATCATCGAGACCATGCCGCATGAGGCATTGGCAAAATATACGGCTCAATTCTATACCCCTGAAAATCTGGTCATTTCTGCCGCCGGCTATATAGATCACGAAGATTTTGTGAAACGCGTCGAAGATAATTTTTCAGGATTAAAATCCTCTCCTTCTCCGATCAAAGCCCCGCCCCCACGTTATAAAGGCGGTAATATTTCTGAGATAAAAAACCTTGAACAGACCCATATTGTATATGGCTTTCAAAGCGTTGGTAGAAAATCTGAAGAGTATGAAACAGCCCTTCTACTCTCCACAATCCTCGGCGGCGGTATGAGCTCAAGATTATTTCAGGAAATTCGCGAAAAGCGCGGTCTGGTTTATAGCGTTTACAGTCACCAGGCAACATATCGCGATGACGGACAATTCGAGATCTATGCCGGAACAGGGCCGGATAGTATTAAGGAATTAATGCCTATTATTAAAGATGAGCTAGAAAAAGTTCAAAATAACGATATTCGCGAAGAAGAGCTTAACCGCGCCAAAGCACAAATTCGCGCCAGCCTGTTGATGAGCCGTGAATCCATGCTGTCTCGCGCCGACAGACAGGCGAAACACCTCTTTCATTTCAATGAATTACCAAACGTGGAACAAACCCTGAAACGTATTGAAGAAGTAAGCGTTGACCATATTACCTCGCTTGCTCAAACAATATTCAAAGGAAGATCAACTACAGCTATTTTAGGGCCTGATTAGCGGTTATTCGTATTCAGGCAGCGTTATGTCTTCATAAGGGGATATAGCCTGTCTTAGAAAATCACCAAT
Organism: uncultured Alphaproteobacteria bacterium; assembly: GCA_963710165.1. Lineage (GTDB taxonomy): Bacteria > Pseudomonadota > Alphaproteobacteria > Micavibrionales > Micavibrionaceae > JACKIP01. The sequence goes on along the minus strand of CAVPYZ010000004.1, from coordinate 819,501 downwards.
ATCTTCCTCAAAAATATCAATACTTGTTCCTGCTACACCGTCTTCAATTCTTTCCTCAACACCGACCAGATTTAGAAATGCATCTGCAGGCACTCTGGCTTTATCACCAAAGCTATGGGCAAGATTCCAAGTAGGAACAACAAAATCAGTATAAGTTTCATAGGCACCTGCTTCAAGAGCAGTGACACCGCTTGCCCCCCTATCAACCGCACCATCATCTACTAACGCATTAAATCCAGTTGCAACACCCAAACCCACCGCAGCCACAACTCCAAGACCTCTGCCAGTAATATTCAGGCGATCCCTTACAGGACTCAAAAGCAAAGATGTCGTTGCCACAGCCGTTGCCACAGCAAGCGTTTCAGAATTTGGTACTGCAGCTGACGCCAATGAAGTACCTATGTACATAGCTGTTCTTGATCTAAACCAGCTATCTCTTCCTATCAAATTCATATTATTTTCCTTTTCTTATTCTATTCAAATTTATAATTACTGTGGTGTCGGCTCTGCGATCCATAAACGGCAAGGGCCCTTTATATCTAGAATATCATTACCGCGCACGTCAAAGGTTGGACTGAAAAGAGTTTCTCCGTCATTTTGCGCACCTAAATTTATTGCGTTACTGACCAAACCACTTTTCGTGAACCATGCTCCCCGTCGAACATGAGGTGCCATTGCCAGCAATGTACCTCTTTCAATGGTGAGATGCGGATCATCTTCCGTTAAATCTTTCACAACAACATCACCTTGCGTTTGAAGAAAAACCCAATTTTTGGCTGCTAATCTACCTTCTTCAACACTTTCAAACTCATCTTTGGATCCTGGTAGCTCTGGCAGTACAGGTCCGGAATTAACAGCATATTTAAAATGTTCTCTACTTTTGGGCGCACGTATTTGTTGCCATAAGAAAGTCTGCTCGCCTATTGCGAGTGAAAGACCCCCAAAAAGACCACGCCAATTCCATAGTTGCAAATCCACCCCCCATCCAGCACGAATAGAGCTACCCGGCATCCAGCTATTATGGTCAGGATGGTGAGGATTACCAAAAAAAGATTCTCGTTTGCACATCACTGTCCCACCAACCTCGTCAAGATTAATGGCAACCAAATTGCCTTCGCGTGGCGATGTAATCGTAACAGATCGCGGCGCGTCATTATTATTTGTATATTTGGTCATTAGCACAGTACTCCAGCCATCACCAATAACACGATTTGCAATCCCCAATATTGATCCGGCAATAGTTGGGAAATAACCGTGACCCAAGGCAAATCTGTCGCGCGTGCTACGTGACGTTGTCGAACCGCGCTCGGTATAAAATGCCATACCAGGATCCAGCATTAATTCAAGATTAGGTTTAAAAATACCAGATATCCTGAATTCAAAGCCTTCGGTAAGTGCATCTCCGCCGAAGTGCGTGGACGCTCTGGGCGTAATATATGCTTTTTTTGACATGTTATATGTGCTCTTTAATTTTGCGCACTGCCAAATCCGGGTGTTTGAAAACCATCATCCGCCATTGCCATTTCCTGTGCTGGAATTTCGCTCGGCTGATCAACCGTAAAGCCAAGCGCCTCTGCACCACTACGAATATCTACCTGCAAAGCTTCCATTGTACGAACATCCGCATTTGGATCTGCCTTCAAAATTTCCAGATTATTATATGCAATTCTCGCTGCAGCTTCCGTATCATCCGCTTCCAAGGCAATCTCGATATCACCGCCTGTAGATAAAGCTATATCGGCGTTTTCACCACCAAATGCTGATAGGGGTATCGTAACATCCCCAACACTATTAAGTATTGTTTGATAGGCACTCAATCTTTCACCCGATGGCAGAATTGCAGGGTTCGGCCCCACTCCAGATGATTGGTGCTCTTCTACTTGCGCCGCAAACGATGTCGCTTCGGGGGAGTTCGTCTGAATTTCAAAACCCAAAGCTGTAGATGACTGAACGATTGCCTGTTGATGACTTGTCGCCATATCAATCATGTTCTGGCGCCCTTCCATATCAGCTGGTAATGCCTCTATTGCTTCATCAAAACTTTGATATGCAATCTGAGCTGCTAATTCGATATCACCCGCCGCAAGAGCAACTTGGATTGGTTGACCACTTGGGCCAAGACCATCTTCATGGAAACTATTCATTGCGGTTGCAATACTCTGTAACTGAGTGGTCAACCCCTCAATAATTTCTGCCTCGCCTTCAACGGCTATGCTCGCTTCCTCGATAATCGCATCCGCTGTCACCGCCGCAGGACCAGATACACCGACAAGGTTTTCAGGTGAGGCCGCTATAACTCTTTCCTCACGTGGCACATATTCCTGCCCGGGCGCGATTTCATCTGTGACAGGATCAAGAGCCATACCGCCAAGTGCTTGGCGTTCCAATGCTATACTCTCTGGCGTATCCGGAACCAACTGTCTTTGCGCTGCACGAAATGCAGCATCCGGATGTTCCCCGTTAAAGATAGACGTCATTGTCGTAACAGCCGCTGTCAGTACACCTAATTTCATAGCAAAGCCTGCTGGGCCTGGTAATTTGTTTGCCTAAAAAGTTACCAACAAAAAATGCTGATGCAAATGCAAGCAATCCCGTTGCCATACGTGATGAGTTTTCCGACATACCTACATTTTCCATAACATCTACAACAGAATTCGACGCCGCCGTAAATGCCGCCCATGCGCTATGCCCCCCAAGCATCCTGCCACTCCAGCATACTGCTTAGGAACTTCACCCAGTCATTTGGATCTTCCAATACGGCTAGGATCACGCGCCCTAGGGCAGGCAATTCCCAGACCTTGAAGTCCATGTCCCCGATCAACCTATAGAATGCACGGCCTCTGAGCTTCGGCAATCTTTCATCAATTTCTATGCCGCCAAATACGATTCTCGACAGGCTCGCCTACCCAAACGCTGCCTCACGGTGTGCCACCATACATCCATCTCGACCATTTCTCTACAATATGGATCAGCTTCACTACGCTCAGAATCTCTTCGACCGGCAATTAATCTGATAATTTGCAACTAAAGTCAGATAGCCTGAACATCAGTCAAACCAGCCAAAGTTCATACCAGCCGCTTGAATAAGTTGAATCTAAACCAACCAGTATGTATGAAAATGCAGCAACGAAGCAGATTGGGCGAGTGAACTATGCTTCAGGATCGCAGGATCTCATTAAGTCCATGAACTCCGTTAGTTCACGTGAATGTCCAGGATTATCATAAACAACCCAAATCGCTGTATTGGTTGATCAACAGCTGATAGCCTCATAAGCCTTCTAACAATCGCCTCGAGGTGATCTTACAAGGACCTATCAATTACTGCCTGTGAAACGATTATCGACGGCATTGTCCATGGCAGAAATGCCAGGGATAGCAAGCTGTTGGAACCATGTCGACCAGCAATAGTCGCCATGTCTCGAACGCTGTCCGCTCTCTTGCAACGCATCAGTCGTTTGGCGCCTTCTCCAAGCCTCTGCCGCCTCACGTGCGGCACTTTCTGCGGCTAGTCTGGCGCGCAAATCCTGCAACAGCGTCTAGTCCGGAATCTGCACTAGCTTCCGTTGCTCTCGCCATGGCAGGAATTGTACTATTCAAACGGTTTGTAATAGCAATAGCCGCGTTATCAGCCGCATCTAGTTCTAAAATACGTAATAAATCGGGAACAGCATCTGCGCTACCCGTTCTTAGCGCCCCTTCAATCTGATCTAACTCAGTAAGATTATCGCCAAGACGGCTCATCATACGTGTGAATGTAGGAGCCGTTAGTAATTCTTCCGCACCACCGCCAACACCTCTTAAAAACTCTGCATAGCTTCCATCTTCAATAGAGCGAACAAATGCGGCTCTTTGTGATGTATTCTCCATGATATCATCAAGCGCGCCGCCTCCTTCTGATAACCCACGAAGAACTGTTCTAATAATTGTTGCTGACATTTTTTTTCCTTAGTTTAAAATTCTTTTATGCAAATTCTCTTGCCGTAAGCGTTAAATCCACCTGTTGTGCAGGCGTTGCCGGGACTCCTGCTTCATTTGCGACACCCGCATCAAAAGCTGTTCTTACTTCATTGCCGCCCACATCCACAGAAGGCCTTAATGGTGAACGTAGCGTATTATTGGCTTCCTGATCAGCTGCCGTGGGCTGAATAACTTCCAAACGATCAAGCATATCCTGACGTTGATCCATATCTTCTACATCATCAATGTCCCTAATAATTGTAAGTCCCTCTTCTATCAAATCCAAACGATCCAAAAGCTCTTGGCGTTCCCCAATTGTCAAATTTGGGTCAAGAAGATTTTCCGACATCCCTTGCAATTCCTCGGTCAGCGTTGTTGCCTTATCTTGCATCATCTCTTGCTCACGCTCAATATCTGTGGCTAGACCGTCAATACTGTTCTCATAAATTCGACCAACATTTTGTGCTGCTTCTTGATCAGTTGTGTAGAGATCATAAGCTCTATGACCAGTTAAACCTACTTCAGCTGTTGTGACTGCCTGATTCACACGCCCTGTTACATTAACGGGATTCATAACGCGCGCTGTTGCACCGGCCCATCTGGTTGCAACACCCGCGCCACCTACTGCTGCGCCACCCAAACCTGCCGTACCAACTGTCACAGCAACAAATGCTCCCACCTCACCAACAGCTTGTGCACCGCTCATAATGGCTCTTTCCCTATCATTTCGCGCTTCTGTAAATGTAACAGCTTCGGCAGCCCTATCAGCCATATTAAAACCTTCAAAGTGTTCAATTTGATTATCATCTTCTCTAAATTGATTTGCCGCCATAACGCCCAGATTTCCGATACCGGCAGGAATATCCGCGATTGCGCCAACACCGGAAGCAAGACCTCTTGCTAAGCCTTGACCACCAACTGCGATATCTCTTAACCAACCCATAATGACTTTCACTTTTGTTATTCTTGCCTAATATTAGGATAATCACAGCAAAATTGCAAATTTTTGTATTTAAACTTGCGATTTTATTAGCTACTTCTTAAAATAAAACACTGATTTAAACTTGAATATACCCTTTTAGCCCTTGTTAAATCAAGATAAATCGATAATACCTCCCCACTCTCCATCTTGCTTATTGCATGTTTTCATCAGATAAATATATATGATGGGTATGGATAAAGAAATATTACGCAAACGTCAGAAACAGGCCGTGAATTGGTTCAGGCATCTTCAGGAAACGATTTGTAACGCATTGGAAGTAAAGGAAGAGTCTGATAACAGCTTTAAATTTAAGACATGGAATAAAAGTGATTCTAACGCAAAACCCGCAAAAACGAACCCTAACCTTAAAGGTGGCGGGCGGATAGCGCTATTGGAAGGCGGCGATACCTTCGAAAAAGCAGGGGTTAACTTCTCGGAAGTTTACGGCACATTTTCCGATAAATTCGCCAAGGAAATTCCCGGCGCGGAGGAGAGTGAGGGAGAATTTTGGGCGTCCGGCATATCCCTCGTCATTCACCCGCGCTCCCCCCATGTTCCTGCGGTTCACATGAATACACGCATGATTTGCACGTCGAAAATCTGGTTTGGCGGCGGTGCTGATTTGACCCCCATGTTTTTTGAAAATCATGCAAAAGACGGCGCAGATTTTCACAACGCTTTTGAGCAATGTTGCGCACGACACAAAGATGTGGCCGATTATCCTCATTTTAAAAACTGGTGCGATGACTATTTTTTTCTGCCCCACCGTAACGAACCCCGTGGTTTGGGGGGCATTTTCTATGATTATCTGGAGGATGACTGGGACAAAACATTTGCCTTTACGAAAGATGTTGGCGAAACACTTAAAAATATCTATACCGAGATCGTAAAGCGTCATAAAGACAAAAGCTGGACAGAAGAAGAGCGTGACCATCAACTTAAACGTCGCGGAAGATACGTCGAATTTAACCTCCTCCACGATCGCGGTACTCGTTTTGGCCTTATGACCGGCGGTAATACCGAAGCCATTTTAATGTCAATGCCACCAGAAGTTAGGTGGTAAAACTATTTCCTCTTTTTTATAAGCTTTTGCAAAAAAGTTACATTCAGATCTATATGATGAAATGCGCTATTTTTTGACAATAAATAATCAAATATTATAGCGTACTGTTATATAGAAATATTATAGGGATTTAAAAATGGGTGCTGTTGCAGATTTTATGAAAGATATGGTTAGAGAAGAATTACCGGGTTTGTCCAGGCTTGGTATATTTGGTAGCGCCGTAAAAGAAGACATTTTAAGCTGGGAAGCAGAGAAAGCTGCTTATCAAGACAGACGTGAAAAAGCGCAAGGCTTTACGTGGCGAGGCGAAAATTGGGAAGTGAGCGATCATTATTTCAATTATAGCGTTGGATTTGATGAACCAAATAAAAAAACAAATCGATACGTTTTGATTGGAGAAGCCAGAGAAATTATTAGCGGTGAAAGAGAGCGCCCCGAATGGATGTCAGATCAATTACTTGATGATACTAAAGCTTTTTTAGCACAGGATGGCATTGACGAATTAATTCATGATGGTAAAGGAACTGTTATGGATCAGACGAGAGATTACGCCAGCAGAACTGCTCCGGTATCACACCTCGAAGTACAACTATAAATTCAGTCTTTTAAATTATCCTTCAGAAACGTGACATGTCCCATCTTTCGTCCGGCGCGTATGTCGTGCTTGCCATAGAGATGTAAGCACGCACCATCGCGTTCCAGATGTTTGGTCGCCGATCTGGCATCTTCCCCGATCAGGTTTAACATCTCCGCGTCATTATGTTGCGCGGGGACACCGACATTCAATCCACAAACCGTGCGTACATGATTATCGAACTGGGATACGGCGCACGCATCTATCGTCCAGTGCCCTGAATTATGCGTCCGCGGCGCAATTTCATTCGCTAGCAAATCTCCGTCTTTGGTGAGGAACAACTCGATCGTCATAACACCAACCAAATCAACTGCTTCTGCAAGATGTTGAACCATTTTCTTTGCTGATTGAATGACGGTATCATCAATATAAGCGTTCAGCGGCGGCATATGTGTTTTATGTAGGATAGAATTCTTGTGTTCATTTTCCATCGGGCCATATGTCACCATTTGCCCCAGCTTGTCCCGCGCGACAATCATTGATACTTCGCATTCGAAATCGATAATTTTCTCGGCAATAAGGGGCTGACCATCCAGTTCTTTCCAAACTTTCTTGGCATCATCCCCTTTTTTAAATGTGACCTGCCCCTTTCCATCATAACCAAAACGTGTTGTTTTAAGAATAAATTCCTCAACGCCCCATTCATCTAAAACGGGCTCTATCTCTTTATACTTATTGATTGATTTCCACTGTGTAGTCTCTACCCCGATATCATTTAGGAATTTTTTCTCCATCGTGCGCTCTTGTGCAATTTCTAAAAGGCGATCATCGGGGAATACAGGCTTTAACGTTTGTAAGTACCTTACTGTTTCTAAAGGAATATTTTCGAATTCATATGTTACCACGTCAACCATATCCGCAAACTGTGCCAGTGCCTCTTTATCTGTATAATCCGCGAAAAACGTTCCCGCAGAAACGTGGGACGCGGGACACCCCTGCTCGGGCGAGAAAATAAATGTCTGAATACCCAGCTTTGCGGCTGCCATCGCGCTCATCCGTCCCAGCTGTCCACCGCCCAGAATACCTAGTTTTTTTGTAATCATATCCTACCTTTGAAATTCCATTTCTATACCGACATCCGCGTCATCGAAAGCATCCGTTTTTATCGCTTGGACGCGCACCTCATCAACAAGTTTATGTTGAAATGCGATTTCTGCCAAGAGAGGAACAAGCGTTTCCAGTAAATCAATGTGGCCACTGCGGTTCAAAATATCCTGTACATTTTGAATGTAGGTTGCATAACAAAACATCCTGTCCGGATCGAACGTATCTTGTAAATCTAATGCGTCTTGTCCTTCCGCTAATGTAACATCCATATCTACACGCACATTTTGTGCGGCGTCTCGTTCACTATCATACGCACCAATACGACAAGATAAATTCCAGTCCCGTATCAGCACCTTTTGCGGCATAGACATCTTCATTTCATTCTCCATTATTTTCTTGCCCTTCTCATATCACAGGATAGATTAAAGGAACAAAACATTTCTATCGGCAATAAAACGGAGCTTACGATGACAGACACCTTAAAAGGCAAAACAGCAGTTATTACAGGATCAACAAGCGGCATAGGTCTTGGCATTGCCGAGGGCTTTGCCAAACAAGGCATTAATATTGTTTTGAACGGTTTCGGTGATAAGGACGAGATCGAGCAAACGCGTAAAGATCTGGAAAAACACGGCATAAAAGCCATCTATAACAGCGCCGATATGACCAAGCCGGATGAGATAGAGGCCTTGATCAAGGACGCAAAAGACACATTCGGTAGCGTCGATATTCTGGTCAATAATGCCGGCATCCAACACGTCGCCCCTGTAGAGGAGTTCCCGCCCGCAAAATGGGAAGCGATAATTGCCATCAATATGTCATCCGCCTTTTACACAACCCATCACGCCGTTCCCCTGATGAAAGAACAGGGGTGGGGACGCATTATTAACATCGCCTCCGCACATGGTCTGGTCGCCTCCCCCTTTAAATCGGCATATGTTACAGCGAAACATGGCATTATGGGCTTTACCAAAACAATCGGACTTGAAACCGCAGAGCACGGCATCCGCGTCAATGCCATCTGCCCGGGATATGTCGAAACACCTTTGGTTGAGGGGCAAATCGCCGACACCGCCAAATCACGCGGTATTAGTGAGGACGAAGCGAAGAATGACGTCATCCTAAAGGCGCAACATACCAAGGAATTTGTTACCGTTGGACAAATTGCCGACATTGCCCTATTCTTATGCTCGCCTGCTGCCGATAACATGACAGGCTCACACATTACCGTTGATGGTGGCTGGACCGCCGCCTAAACGCAGAGGAATAAACCCATGAAGCCCGCCCGCCTGTTTTCAACCATTCTACTACTATCCGTCTGCACAACTGCGGCGCAGGCTGTTCCCGTCTTCACATCACCCGAATGCAATGTAAAAGGCATTATAAAAGACAGTCACCAGCGCACGGAAAAAGTTCAAAACGGCACAAAAATATTTAACGACGCCACGCTTTTTGTTCTGGAACAGGATTTTAGCAATGAAAATGAGCGCACCGCCTCCTCCCCCCTTTCAAAACTCAGCAACACCTGTAATGCAAAATATCAGGACATGGTGTATCAACTGCGTGATGATTTCGTCACCTTTAAAGACACAACTGTTGAGAAAAAGCTGGAAGGTCAATGTGTACAGGGACGTGCAAAGCTTTCTGACATTGATAACACCCTGGGTGTTTGGCTTTACGATATCGAAGTTTTAAATCCTGATGAGTGCTTGATCACAGCCTCCGAATAATCATGACCAAAACACAGCCCCAAAAACCGCTCAATCTTGCTTTGCAAGGCGGCGGCGCGCATGGCGCATTTGCATGGGGTATCCTCGATTATTTCGCCGAAGACGGACGCATAGATATTGACGGGCTGAGCGGTACATCCGCAGGTGCCATGAACGCCGTTGTCTTTTCATACGGTAAAATGAAGGGCGGACGTAACGGCGCGCGCAAGGCTCTGGATGATTTCTGGTGGGATATTTCCCAAGCAGGCGCGTTTCTAAGCCCCGTTAAAACCACACCTTTTTTCTCTGAATTCTGGGGTGTGGCACCTGTGCAAATGCTGACATATAATCTGTTTGATACTCTGACACGTGCCGTTTCGCCTTATCAATTTAATCCGATCAATTTTAATCCGTTGAAAGATATTCTTGAAAAGCACGTTGATTTTGAAGAATTGCATGAATGCGAAGTGACAAACATGTTCGTTTGCGCCACCAGTGTGCGGACAGGCGGCCCGCGCATTTTTAAAAATAAAGACCTGACCGCCGATGCCGTTTTAGCCTCTGCCTGTTTGCCGTTTTTGTTCCAAGCAGTAGAGATTGACGGCGAATATTTTTGGGATGGCGGTTATACAGGTAACCCTGCCCTCTATCCGCTCATCTACAATACGAAAACCCGCGATTTTCTGATCGTGCACATCAACCCCATCGTACGGGAAGAATTACCGAAAACCGGAAAAGATATCGCCAATCGCCTGAATGAAATTACATTTAATGCGTCTCTTATTAAAGAGCTTCGCGCCATTGCCTTTGTGCAAAAACTCATTCAGGAAGACTGGCTAAAGGATGAGCATAAAGACAAGCTAAAAAAAATACGCATGCATGCCATCCGCGCCGATGATGATATGAAAGAATTTGACGTTAGCTCAAAATTTTCATCCGACTGGGATTTCCTGAGTGAGCTGAAAGAGAAAGGCCGTCGCCACGCCAAAAAATGGCTTGATCAAAACTACGACAAAATTGGCGAGACATCATCCATTGATATTCATGCAGAATATTTATAAAAATTCCAAAATTTGACAGTTTCCTGAAACTATTTTAAATTTTTAAAAAATACAAAAATAACAGGGAGAATTATTATGGGTTATACGTACTGCCTTCGCACTTGGTGCATCTTTATTAACGGCGTCACAAGCATTTGCAGAAGATACTCACACAAATATTGTAAGCAGTATAGCATCCGCAATCAGAGTTTGAATCATGTCACAACAATAGTCCTGACACACGTTAAGATATATATATGTATCTGATGCACTTGGAACTCAATCTCAAAATATTGAATTTATAGGCGATAACTTACTTCTTAGATTAATGTTAAGTAGTATAGAAGATACAGATGGTACTCCTGCTGAACTTTTAGAAAATACAGATGGTATCTCTCCTGAACTTATTGATATAACTTCCAAAACGCAAACGTTTTCAAATGGTAAATACACAGATTTACACATATTAGATTGGACATTTACGCCCCTAGAAGAGATCGTATTATGACAGCAATCGTTGAGTGCTCCCTCCTAGATAGTGATATATCAAAACAACAGCTTGAACAGGTAGTTTCAGCCTTTGGTGTAAATGATAATATCGATACTGCCAGCTCTTATAAGCTTTTGTGAAGGTGAGGAAAGCTACATTCCCAGTGAATAGCCAAGTTGGAAGCTGAATTCGAAATAATTTCCCCTATCGGAGCACAATTATGCATCGCATAGAAAATTCAAATTAATCCACAAAGTCATTTGAACCTGACGTATTATCCTTCTCCGTTAGAATCAGATTTCCTTGTTGAAGACTCACCCGAAAGCATCGCCTACCGGATGCCGGCTAAAACCATTTCATTTTTTTGAAAATGAAAATCTGAACAGCGACAATAATAATCAGGGAAATTGTGAATATCCCGAAGGCATACGGGCTGTCCACGCCGGGCATACCGCCAATATTAATCCCGAACATGCCGGTCAAAAACCCTAGTGGCAAGAACACAGCCGCGATCACCGACAGAACATACATATTCTTATTCAGACGATCCGCCAGAATATTGGCAAGTTCGTCTTTCACAATCTGCGCACGCTCCCGCACCATGTCCAGATCTTCCAGATAGCGAATAATTTTATCCTGCGCCTCTTGCAATTTACGGCGATTATGTACTTCTATCCAGCTTTGCTCTGTTATTTTGAGTGCCGCGACCACATCACGCTGCGGCATGACATAGCGCCGCATGATGATCGCCTTTTTACGCAAATCGACAATTTCGCCGCGCTCATTTATATCCGGATGATCAAGAATACGCTCTTCAATATCGTCTATCCCCTCATTCATATTCAGAATAACCGGCTCCATACGCTCAAACAGCCGTAAACAGAGTATTGCCAGAAAATCACCGGCATTCTTCGGGCCCTTGCCCTCCTCCATTTTTAGTTTGATGTCTTCGACCGCCTTTAACTTCCGCTTGCGCATTGTGATAATACGGTGCGGGTCGATCCAGATACGTAACGAAATCATATCCTCCGGATCGGCGTTTTCGTTCAAATTCACCCCGCGTAAAATCAACAGCATTCCTGTTTCAAATTCCACCACACGCGGGCGCGTTTCTTCCGCTAATAAAGCGTCCAAGATAATATTATCCAGGTAATCGACATTCTCCTCTAACCATCCGCGTGTATCTTTATGATTTGCATCCAGATGAACCCATGCCAGCTTATTATCTTTTAACAGGCGCGTAATATCATCACCATGCAGTTGTTTCCCGCCGCCCTTACCATTAAAATCCATTGAAAAAATAATCTGCTCTTGCTGTGTCATAATTGAATGATGCCATGTCTGATCAATTTGACAAACCCTCTTTTCTTATAAGCACGCGAAGGTTATAGTTCGACATGACTGAAAAACAATCCGTAAGTACCCTTTCCTTCGAAGCCGCCCTGACAGAGCTGGAACAAATCGTTCGCTCCCTCGAAAGCGGCTCTGCCCCGCTAGACGAATCAATCGCAACGTATGAGCGCGGCGTCGCCCTTAAAAAACACTGTGAAAAGAAACTGGCCGATGCCCAAATGAAAATCGAAAAAATCTCGATCGGGGGCGATGGCACAACCAAAACCGAACCTTTTGGAGAATAAGAAAAAGCGATATGAGTGATAACCGCAAAATAAAAACTGGTCTTATTGCAACATCTGCTTTCTCATTATGTGCTTTTGTTGGATATTTATTTTTAACTCCAAACGCCTCTGATACCCAGATAGCTGATAGTTCAGATATCTCTCAACAAAATGCACAAGTGGATGAAGAAAACGGTCTTATTCCATCATATTCTATTGGCGATTCCAACGCTCCCGTCACACTAACTGTTCTTACTGAATACACTAGTCCGGAAACAGCAAGATTTTTTGATCATTATCTTAATGATATCACATCTTCTTACGTTGATCGCAATCAGTTAAAAATAGATTTTATTAACTATCACCATAATCGATATTCCGTTCTTGCAGATGCTTTGGTTCAAAGTCTGGAAACAGACGATGCGCGGATGGATTTTGCAAAAACTCTGTACGCACAACGTTCCAGATGGATATTATCAGATGTAGACGCCGTTCGTGATGCCTTGACAGACATTGCAAATGAAGAAGGTATCGAAACAGACGTCATCGCTCACGCCTTATATTCAAACGCATATAGCGATATATTAATGAAGCAGTCTGAAGATAACAGATCTCAAGATTTATTACATAAGGTAAATGCTCCCTCCTACGGTATTCAGGTGAAGGGTGAAGACAATATTTTCTACAAGGAACCACTCTATTTGATTGATAGAATAAATACTGCATTATCTCGTTACGTGGAAGAAGCAAACTTAAATCCGTAAAGCAAAAATACGTTTATATTTTTAAAGTTATTTTTTTGAAAAATCTTTTCTTGCTGAAATACAGGAATGCGGCATAATACTAAGTCTTAAAAGAATAAATTTTGGATTGATATATGCCGTCCCCACGTAAAGCCAGTGATGACCTTCAAGAAGCAATGGATGATGTTGCATCGAAGGTGAATAAAACAATTGAACGCCTTCTTCCTGAAACCGACCTACCCGAAGCACATCTTTATGAAGCCATGCGTTATGGCACGCTGAATGGTGGTAAGCGCCTTCGCCCCTTCATGGTCATGCACAGCGCGAATCTTTTCAAAGTGGATGAAAACTGCTCGCGCCGTGTGGCCGCCGCTTTGGAAATGCTGCATAGCTATTCCCTCATTCATGACGATCTTCCGGCAATGGATGACTCTGATAAGCGTCGTGGTAAACCGTCACTTCATAAAGAATATGATGAGGCCACCGCCATATTGGCAGGCGACGCCCTCCTGACCCTTGCTTTTGAGGTTCTAGCAAGCCCCGATACACACGCCGATCCACGTGTTCGCTGCGATCTGGTCGCTTGTTTGGCACGCGCCGCGGGTGGTCATGGTATGGTCGGCGGTCAAATGCTTGATTTGATGGCAGAAACAGAAGATTTTGATCTTGGCACCATTTCACGCCTGCAGCGTATGAAAACAGGAAAACTGATGGCATTTGCCTGCGAAGCCGGAGCTATCCTTGGCAAGGCTGATCCTGCACATCGCAAAGCCCTCTTAAACTATGCCCACGATCTGGGCGCCGCGTTTCAGGTTACGGATGATGTTCTGGACGTGGAGGGCGATGAAGTCCTACTTGGCAAACCCGCTAATCAGGACGAAGATGCAGGAAAAGCGACATTTGTATCCGCCATGGGGAAAGAACAAGCCAAAATGCGCGCCGAAATGTTGGTTCATCAAGCCATACGTCACTTAAAAGTATTCGAAGGAAGCCGCGCAGGAATGTTGAAAGAATTGGCTATGTATGTATTAAGTCGTCGTGCCTGAAAACTTATTAAAAGTGAAAAAAATGACAAAGCTATCTATTTTATTATCAATTCTGTTTGTAACAGCATTTTCAACTGGCGCGATTGCCCAGAACTCTGCCGCGTAATTAACAAAGCAGGATCAACAGATGATGTTTTTGACGTGCATTAACCGTAAACCGATAAAACCCGTTAATCCGATTGCAGCAAGAGAATGCGCCAGCCTTTGCAAACCAAATAATAATCAGTTTTTTAAAGGTATGGATGCCTGTTTAAAAGCTTATGAAACCGCAACAGGTCGCAATTATGTCTCAAATACAGGAAAGCCGGCCCCACAGGGAACATATCAGGTTCCAAAAGCCGTTCGTGGTACAGGAAACTACCCGCCGAGATAATAAATAATATTTAGACACTAATCTTTTGATCGAGAGATAAACCGCTCTCTATAGAAGGCTCAACATCAAGTAATTTCGACATCAATCTTTGACGATTCAGGGCGAATTCAATGAAATCACCGTTACGTTCTGCATTCGTAAAAGCCTGTTTTGCGTCATCATTGGCAAAAGTTACAGCAACCTGCTGATCTTCCAGTTTAATGTCTGTAGAGACCTCATGACCACGCCCTGCCAAAAGTTCAGGAACAATATATGACCATGCTTTAATATAAGACGGATCTTCGCCTTGATCAAAACGCTCGATATGGGACAAGCTATTAAGGCTTTCCTCGACCTCTGCACGGTCAGACGCATTGCGAAACGCAATCGTTTGACCTTTGCCGTCGAATGTATGATTGATCGGAACGCCCGCGCTTTGTGCCGCACTGCGATAGCTGGCAACAAGTAAACTGTCTTTCATAAACTGCGCCGCATCGGACGTTGTCTCGATAAAGATAGAACTCTGGTCTGCGTCAGGATAATAACTACGATCGGGCATAAAGCTCACTTATTCTTATTATATTTGAAAACCTTAAGAGGTATATATTATCATACATTCTTTTGTCAATTTTTGCGAAAACTAATTATTTAACGTGCAATATCAGCAAACGTAGAAGGTTTGCATTGATCAAAATCTACAGGCGCATCAGGCATCACAGCAGAACCCCGATAATTATCATCAATTCTGGGTTCTCTTCCAAATTCCGCTCTTACACTGTTTGTTGCACGAATAGCCTGACGTTCTTCAATTTCCTCAGAACGTAATAATTTTGCAACTGAACTTTGATGATGACCGCGATTGATGTGTTCCATTTCATGTGTGATCACATCACGCAACGTAAAAGGACGTGTTTCTCCTGTTGGCGTTATATAACTCGTAAGTCCGTCACACGGATTGATCTTTATCGCAGAATAACCATCTTGTCGTGTAATTGCCGCGCCTGATGTGTCATTTTGCGTGGGATCAACAAAAACATAAACGGTGTTATCTCTTGATCTACGGTCAGATAATGCCCCTCTTATTGTGTTACTTCCCTGCTCAGTTTCTAGAACATCGTGAATAGCTTCTCTCATATGCGGCGCAAAATCGCGCGTCGCTTCATCAATTTCTGCCACCCGACCCGGATCACTCTGTTCTAATTGCTCTCTCGCATCTGGTGGTAAATCAAATACTACGTTTCCCATGTGTTAAATATACTCCAAATAATAATCGTTATGCAAATACATACTAATAACTTTTTCTTGGTCTATCCCTGCTCAGGTGCTAATTATCACAAATGCCACATGCCAAAAAAGATACCAAGCCAGAGAAACCCGCCCCAAAAAAACTGATAGATCGCATAAACATCCCTGCCGATTTCAGGAATTTTACCGATCAGGAACTGCGACGGCTTGCCGATGAAACGCGTGATGCGACGGTTGAAGCTGTTTCTAAAACAGGCGGGCATCTGGGTGCGGGGCTGGGCGTGGTCGAACTCACTGTTGCGCTTCATTCTGTATTCAATACCCCTGAAGATCGCGTCATCTGGGATGTGGGCCATCAATGCTACCCGCATAAAATCCTGACCGGTCGCAAAAACCGCATTGAGACCCTTCGCCAAGGCGGCGGGCTGTCCGGCTTTACCAAACGCGCGGAATCGGAATATGACCCCTTTGGCGCGGCGCACAGCTCGACCTCTATTTCGGCGGGTCTGGGCATGGCGGTTGCGCGTGATCTGTCCCAAAATAAGAATAAAATCATATCCGTCATCGGCGACGGCGCAATGACGGCGGGCATGGCCTATGAAGCGATGAATAACGCCGGCGCCTTAAAGTCCGATATGATCGTCATCTTAAATGATAACCGTATGTGCATTGCCCCGCCCGTTGGCGCGCTCAGCACATATTTGACCGATATTGTGTCCTCCAAACCGTATCTAACCGCGCGGGAAATCGGCAAGAAAGTTTCGTCTTTTCTCCCTTCCCCCCTTCAAAAAGCTGCCAAACGCGCCGAAGAAACCGCCCGCTCCGCCCTTGGTGGCGGTACGATTTTCGAAGAGTTGGGCTTTTACTATGTTGGTCCGGTTGACGGTCATAACCTCGACCACCTGCTCCCCGTCCTCCGAAATCTGCGCGATCAGGAACAAACCGGCCCTGTCCTGCTTCATGTTGTCACGCAAAAGGGCAAGGGCTATAAACCCGCCGAACTCTCCCCCGATAAAATGCACGGCGTGGCGAAATTCGATGTGGTGACAGGCACGCAATACAAACCGACATCCAACCTGCCCAGCTATACCAAAGTCTTTGCCGAAGAACTGATCACCCAAGCAAGGGACGATGAAAAAATCGTTGGCATCACCGCCGCTATGCCGGATGGCACAGGCATGGATTTGTTCGGCGCGGAATTTCCGCAGCGCACTTTTGACGTGGGCATTGCCGAACAACACGCCGTCACCTTTGCCGCGGGGCTGGCGACAGAGGGCTATAAACCCTTCTGCGCGATTTATTCCACCTTTTTGCAACGCGCCTATGACCAGATTGTGCATGATGTTGCCATTCAAAACCTGCCCGTGCGCTTTGCCATCGACCGCGCCGGATTGGTCGGGGCGGATGGCTGCACCCACGCAGGCGCGTTTGATATTGCCTATCTGGGATGCCTGCCAAATTTCACCCTGATGGCCGCCGCCGACGAAGTCGAGCTGCAACACATGGTCGCCACCGCCGTCGCCCATGACAGCGGCCCGATTGCGTTTCGCTACCCCAGAGGCAACGGCGTCGGGCGAGACCGCCCCGAACGCGGAGAAGTTTTAGAGATCGGCAAAGGACGGATCGTGAAAGAAGGCGGACACAAACAGAATGACGTCGCCATCCTCTCCTATGGCGGGCGCTTGCAAGAATGCCTCAAGGCCGCCGCCCAGATGGAGGAAAACGGACGCACCGTCACCGTGGCCGATGCCCGCTTTGCCAAACCACTGGATGAAGCGTTAATCCGTCACCTGGTCAAAACCCACAAAAAGCTGATCACCATCGAAGAAGGCGCCGTCGGCGGCTTCGGCTCTTACGTCCTGGAATTCCTCGCCCGCGAGAATTTACTGGACGGCACCTGCCAAATCAAAACCATGCACCTGCCCGATACATTTATCGATCAGGATACACCCGATAAGATGTATGAAGAGGCGGGATTAGCAAAAAATATTATTGTGAAAACTATAAATCTATAATACTCTTGTTTTATTCCACTTCCTTCGTAATTTCGAAGTTGTCGATGACTGTTCATCAGTGCCCGTGTTTCTATTAGAAAGTAGCGCGCCTCATTGCCGCCCCACAGCGGTTACATGTAAAGCGAGCGTTATTTTCAAGATTGCTGCTAAATGGCAGCTTAAGACCCTCAAGTGCTTGAGTGTAATAGGTTTATAATATGAGTAACAAGCAAGCACCACGAGTCTTTCCAAAACCAATTAGTTTATCATCAAGAAAGTTTATAGAAGCAGTATGGGCTTTATCTAAGGATAATCGTGGCAACGGCGGAGCCAAAGGTGTAGATGGTATAACGCCTTATTTTTTCAAAGGACGTTTGGAAACAAACTTTTCTAAAATCACACAAACACTTAGAGATGGTTCGTATTCATTTAGTCCATTAAAAGCCTTCCTAATTGATAAAAAAAATGAAGGTTACAGAGTAATATGCATTCCCACAGTACAAGATAGATTAGTACAAAGGCTTATATTAGCAAAACTTACTTACAATACAAAAACCGGGCGCAACATTGACCAATTGAAAATTGACAATGGGGTAGCATATGGTTTTAGAAAAAGGAAAAGAATACTCAGCAAATGCAGCTATTAAAAAAGCAATCGAAACCCGCAATAAACATCAATGGGTTGTTAAAACAGATATAACAAAATTCTTTGATAATATACCTAGAGATCTACTTAAAAAAAATTTAAGAACGAAATTAAAAAATTCTAGTCTAATTCCATTAATTGAAAAAATTATAGATTGCGAATTAAAAACATCAACAGATCCAAAAACAAAAGAAGCCATTAAGAGCTGTGGAATAAAAGTTAATATTGGCCTTCGTCAAGGAATGCCTCTTTCACCTCTTTTATCAAACCTGCTTCTCCATAAATTTGATAAAAAAGCAAAAAAATACAATATTTTACGCTATGCTGATGACATAATAGCTTTTACAGATAATAAATCTGAAGCTGAAATAGTTTTTTCATTTATTCAATCCGAATTAAAAAAACTATATCAAACAGTCCCTTCCATAGGCAAAAATAATAAATCTGAAATAATACAGCCTAATGAACCAGTTCCGAGTTTTTAGGAGTAGATATTTACAAATTAAAAAATGGAAAATATTCACAAAAAATACCAAACAGCACATGTGAAAAAGCTATAAAAAAAATAACGGACTATGAGGATTTAGATAACAACATTAAAAATAAACTAACTTATGCAACTGTTTCTAGCCGATTAGATAATGTTATAAAAGGATACAATAGTGCTTTTTCGAATTGTACTAATATAAATACTTTAATTTCTTCACTTAACAAACAAGCCAACGTAACTAGAAAAAAATTAGTTAAAGAAATTTTTGGTGAAGAAATCTACACAAAACTTACAAAAACCAAACTAGTCTTTCTAGGATTGGAATAAATTGACATATTAGGAATAATGTCCCAATATTATACTTGACGTACCCATTCAACTTTGTATAATAGGATATACAAGGAGTTAAGACATGTCAGTATTAAGTGCAAAACATTTTCATGATGAAAAAGCGGCTTTTAAATTTGTTGAAAAACATATTTGGCCTGATGGAGAAACTTGTCCGCATTGCGGCGAGTGCAAGCGCATAGGTGAATTAAAAGGGAAAAGCACTCGCATAGGTGTAAAAAAATGTTATTCATGCCGCAAGCCTTTTACTGTAAAAGTTGGCACTATATTTGAATCTAGCCATATTAAAATGCATGTATGGCTTCAAGCAATATTTCTTATTTCATCTAGCAAAAAAGGCATAAGCACTAATCAGCTTGCGCGGGTTCTTGGCATTACTATTAAGTCTGCATGGTTCTTATCGCATCGCATACGTGAGGCCATGAAGGACGGCTCTGTTGATATGCTTGGAGGTGAGGGTAAGATTGTTGAAGCTGATGAAACTTATCATGGCTATAAGGCAGAAAAAGCAACTGTCAGAACTAATGGCGAACCCTTTAGTGGCAGAAAAGGTGGTCATTTGCGTGCGAATAAACGATCTATCGTTTCTTTAGTTGAGCGTGGAGGTAAAGTTAAATCCTTCCACGTTGATCGTGCAGACAAGGCAACTATTGCAAATATTATTGTAAATAATATAGCTAAAGAGAGCCTTTTGCATACTGATGAAAGTCGTCTTTATACTGGCTCTGACGCGCACGTTTTGGAACACCACAGCGTTCGTCATGCGGCGGGTGAGTATGCTCGAAACGGTGTTCATAATAATAGTGCAGAGGGCTACTTCTCAATATTTAAGCGCGGAATGAGAGGTATATATCAACATTGTGCAGAAAAGCATCTGCACAGATATCTTAACGAATATGATTTTCGCTATAACTATAGAGAGAAGTTAGGCTACAATGACGAAGATAGAGCAAATGCTCTTTTAAAAGGCTTCGTAGGAAAACGCCTAACCTATCAAACAGCTAACCAATAGAATGACCAAAAAAGAAAAACCAAAGAAAAAAGTCCCGCAAAAACTTACTCAAAAAGAGAAATTCATTGAGTATGCCAAGGAACTTGAATGTGATAAATCCGGGAAAACGTTCAAAAAAGCTATAAAGGAAGTTTTACAACCTGAGGCGCCTCGTTAGTTTTAGGTAATTCAGTCGTTATTTTTTTCATGAAATTTCTTACAGCTGTGTATATTTCATAGGCTTCATCTGATGAGTATTTTCTCCCTACATGCATAGTCGGATTTCTCCACGCCTGTTTTATAGTTAAAAGGTCGCCAGATAAATCACGATAAATTTTTTCGTTATTCTTCCACTCTATTGATTTATTTTTGTGATTTAATGATATATTTCTCTCTATTTGTTTCAAATGCGAATCCCATGATGGAGCATAGGTTATACCTAAAGAGCTAGATAAAGATTTAAGTCCACTTTCCATGACGCGCATTAGATGCATCACACACGCAGTTCCCTCTCCTAAAGCTAAACATCTTCCTGCTCCTTCAATATCATCAATAGCATTAGGGTATTTATTGACGACTTCATCGCCGAAAAGATTATTTGCTTTATCGTAAAATTCAACTCTATTATTTTCGACTAGAAAAAACCTTTTAGCACTCATTTCTTTTTCTATAATATCAAAAAACACAAATATTTCTTTTTGCATCCCTTTATTAGAAATATTTGTGCCAGTATTTAAAAGTTCAATTAAATCTTTTGCTTTGAGTAAAGAAACAGGCAAATCAATTTCTTTTAGAAAAACTATAAGAACTTTTACCTGCTCAATAATATTTGGTCTTAAAAAATCATAATCAGGGTGCTCAACATCAGACAAAAGTGAAGAATTGACACTTATTGTGTTCACGAGCGATAAAAATTGACCGTTTTCAATTATCTTTAACAATTCCCAAAGGCTCCATATCCGTTTTTCGTTAAAAGAAGTCATTTATAACACTCCTTTTCCGCTTTGGGTACGGGAAATATAATATCGGGAATAATGTCCTATAATAAGTCTATGAATTATGAAGACATCATCCCCGCCGAATTCCTCTCCTATGAACGTAATAACGGGTTACCGCCGTTAGATACGCTTGATCGCCCGCCGAATATTCATGACATTATCAAACGTATGCCGAAAGAGCTGTCCAATGCCATGAACGAATTTGCCGAGCGTCAATATAAAGAAGACCAAGCCAAAGAAAAGGAGCGTAAAGCCAAAGAAGAGGAAGAAAAAGCCGCGCAGGCAAAGGAGGCGGAACCGCCCCCGCCCGATCTGGGAAATATGATCCAGATGCTGGAGGATTTGAATGCCATTGGCGACCTCTCTGCTATGCGCGGGGCGGATATTGATAATATGCTCTCGGCGCAGGCGCAAATGCTGAATAACCTGTTCGCGCGCACGCTTTATAAGGCAGAGAAGCAAGGCTATCCCCGAAACACTCTTGAACTTGCCCTGAAAATCCAGAAACAAAGTGTGGAGACATTGCGCGTGCGCGGCGGGCTGGATTATATGAAGTCGATCACGCAACATTCGCAGCGCGCGGCAACCGTGGGGGCACCCCCCTCCCCCCAAATTGTAAAACGAACTGAAGGAAGTGAATAATGCTTTCAAAAACAAAGGGATGGCCGGAGGCGCGACGACGCGCTCAAGCCGAACGCTGCCGCAAATATACCCCCTCCGCCCGATCCACCGGCCCCAAAACTGATGCGGGCAAGAAAGAAGCTTGTCTCAATGCTCAGAAACATGGTTTATATTCAAAACAAGTCAGACAGACACTCAAATTTTTGAAGATGCAGAAGAATTTTCTTAAAAAACTACAATGACATAAAAAGTTGCCTTTTAATGTAGAATTATATATTTTTGAAGAATGGAAAAAAGTGTTGGGTTAATGCTAGGGTCTTTTAACCCACCACATAGCGGTCACGTTTTGACTGCTTCCAAAGCTTATAAGCAAGCATCATTATCAGAAGTTATCATGTTGCCTATTCCCGTTTCGGCAACGAAAAAAGGAATTGCACAGGCAAATTTTACCGAAAAAGTTAAAATGTGCGAAATGATTGCACAACCCCATGATTGGCTTAGCGTCAGTTCCGCAGCAGAGCAGTTTGAATCTGGACCTGTTGGTCAATTGCAATCATTAAAACGGCTAGTGCAGCATCTTGGGGAAGAAAATCCAGATACAAACTACTTATTGATAGGTGGAAATGATTTCAACACACGTATAAAACTCGCGGTTGCAACGCTCAGCGTTGTAAATAGAATTTCACATCCGCGTCTAGGACTAAGCTCTATTGCAACACCTTTTGCTCTGTCTATTGTTGATCGAATTGAATTTGCATACAAGACATTGGCTTGCGTTTCAGATTTACAACCAACCCAGCGTTCTGATGTGAACGGTCAGCGGGTAAGCTCATCTTATATTAGAAACGAATTAGTAGTCGGAAATAGACAGGTTCACGGATTACCTGAAAATTTGGCAGAATATATTGTTGATAATGATATCTATTCTCCAAGCTAAATCGCCCTAATTGCAGTTATCTATCGACAAATATTACTTACCGCATTAAAAAGTGTATATGTCCCTTCCCCCCAAACCCACCATTGTAATCTTTGACATGGACGGCACCACCGTTCGTCATATGAGCCCGTGGATTTTGAACCTGATGGAATGGCTGGATGATCTGTCTTACAAAATCGGCTCCTATATTACCAAAAAATTCGGGTTTCAGACCAAAGATCCGTTTTTGGGTATTGTGAATAAAGGTGAGGTGAAAAAGCGTCGTTTGCTTGTGCATCGGGCGTTACATTATTTCCGCTGGAAAGAAGTTGATCAAATCGTTGAACCCTGCCCAAAGGTAATTGAGGTATTGGAGTTTTTTAAAGAACAAAATATTCCAATGGGAATTGCCAGTAACGGACTGGGCGCGGGATATGGTGATGATATTCTACGTAAGTTTGATTTAGAAAAATATTTCAAGTCACTGATTTTTCGCGAAGATATAGATAATGCCAAACCACATCCGGAGGCAATTTTACGTGCTGTCGAACAGCTGCCAATTGATGTAACGCGTGATGATGTTATCTGGTTTGTAGGGGACCGATGGAAAGATATCGAAGCCGCATTTAACGCCCGTAAACACCTTCCCTGCCCGATTATACCCTTTGCGTATGGGCCAAATGTGTCATTACAAGCGTTTATCGACAGCACAATAAAACCGGACCACAAAATGCTGCCCGAACAACGCATGATCAGTTATGAAGACATGTTGAAGGTGTTAAAAAAAGTATTTTCCCAAACTTAAGTCTGGCTATTGCAAACTTTCCATACTTTCATAGACAAAAACACCATTGCTATTCTGCATTACAGCGGCGTCACGCAGCAGTTTTTGACGATCCGGCGCGGAGATCATCAAATCCATCAATGCGCTTTGCTGATCCATCAATGCGGGCAAACTGGCTGTTTTGCTAAATAGCTCCATAATCTCTTCTATCGGCGTTTTTGGTTCAGGCAGGATAATAATATTCATGTCCTTACGGCTATTGAAACCAGCCTGTTTCGCGGCATAATCCAACGCTTCATTTAAACCGCCCAATTCATCCACCAGACCAACTTCCAAAGCTTGCTCGCCTGTCCAAACGCGACCCTTGGCAACGTTTCTGACCTCCTTACGCAACATATTCCGACCTTCGGCGACAACACCCAGAAACGTGTCATAGATATGATCCATTGATGCCTCGACCAGTTCACGCTCGGACTCGGTGAAAGGTGAATGAATAGAATACATTCCCGCATTACGACCAATGCTGATTTTATCCCAGTTCACTTTTGTGTTTTGCCAGAATTCACGCATACTGATTTTACCGCCGGCAACACCGATAGAACCCGTAATCGTCGCAGGCAGCGCAAATATATGATCCGCAGGCGCAGACACCCAGTAACCGCCAGATGCAGCCATTGATCCCATCGATACGATCACGTCCTTTTCCATTTCCTGTGCACGTAGAACGGCACGGCGGATTAACTCGGATGCAGTCGGCGATCCTCCGGGGCTATCAACACGAAGGACGATTGATTTTACGTGCTTATTTTCGGCAGCGCGAACGATGAGAGCCGCGATTTGATCGGCGCTTTCCGATGTTTCGCCAATCAGGCTATTTCCTTGCTCACCTTCGCGTGTGATCATGATTGGACCTTGAATATAAATCACTGCAAGATCGTTTTTCTTAGCTTTTATATTTTTATTTTCTTTTGTCAGGTAGGAATTATAACGACCTATTCGCACCATTTCGGGTGTTTTTTCCTTCTTATCTCCCCCCAGTTTTTCACGTAGCTCATTAAGAAGAATATCGCCGTATTCAACACGGTCAACCAAACCCTTCTCTAAAGCCTGACGATCCAGAAATAATCCTTGATTGATTAATTTTGAAAGCTCTTGCCCTTCTGCCAGACGGGGACGCGCCGTGATGATATCTTTGATAAACCCCTTTACAAAACTTTTGGTTAGAGCCTCATAGGCCTCACGCGAGGCGTCTGTCATACCAGATTCCGAGAAATTCTCAAAAACGCCCTTATATTCTTCACGTTGTAAAAACTGTGGTTCTATCCCGACAAAATTAAGCAGATCACGCATGTAAGGTTGCTCGATTTGTAATCCGTTTATGGACAGACTCCCCAATGGTGAAATCCAGATCTCGTCAAAAGCAGAAGCGAGAGAGTAAAGCGCTAAACCTTGACCTGCTTCAGCGTAGGACATTGAATAAATATAAGCAGGCTTTCCGCTCGCCTTTTTAAAATTAAGGATGGCGGTACGAAGTTCCTGAATTTGTGACAAGGCAAGCTGACTGCTTCGCACGGAAAAGACCAACGCTTTGACACGATCGTCCGTTGCGGCGACCTCCAATCCTTCGATAATATCCCTAAGCGATGATTGGCGCGGGCCAAATGCCTCAAATCCCGATGTTGGCGGCCCTTCAGTAATGGCACCCTCTAATTTATAGAACAGTATCATTTCTGTGGGCAGAGCAGCGTTTATATCCGCGTTTTTCATCAAAGTTGCGGTGAAGAAAAAGCCGATAATTAATGACAAAATAATCATCGCACCAATCGACATACAGGTATATTTCACTGCGCGCCACAGATAGGGCAAGATAACCCATTTGCGTTTCGACTTAGCTGTGGCGGCAGGTTTTGGCTTATAAAATAGCGATGATTTTTTTCTCATTCACGTAATGTGGCTATTTTTATGCCGAAGGTCAATTTAAATTAAGTCCGTATCATAATGTGAAATCATGCGATGTGGTCTCAATCGGAACCTGTGCAAGCAATCGACATGCCATTGAAGAGCCACTCTCGGTCAAGCTGCCAAATTTGACAGCTTTTAAAACAGCTTTTTGAACTTCTGTTGGCGGCACATCTATTACTAAAGGGTGTTTGGGAAACGCATCATTTTGGCCAAGCTTAGTTTGACAGCCACGAGAATTTTCAATTCGTAAATTCATATTTTTGTAATGTTGCCTTCGAATGTTTTCCCACTCCAAATTCTCGTCGCTCAATTGCGCAGGACCAAAGACAGCATTTTTCGCGCCAGTCATAGCTGCATTGAACTGGTTGCCTTCATTTGCATCAATATGCCACCATTCATGTTTAAAAGAAGAGAAGCCAACAGACTGCATTAAATTTTGTAAAATTCGACGATGCAACATACATATTTCGTCATATGGGGTGAGTTGTTCGCCATTAACAATTTTATCATCTAAATATGTGACCGCTGACTTTTCCGTAGCTTCATCAAATTCTGCTCCAACATCAATATAACGACTATGTTTTCGAATAATTTCCTGCCGTCTCATCTCGGGAACAAAGGCTTCTAAATCTTTACTGTGTATTTCTGTAGGGTCAGCTTCCGGATTAGCCTTTAATTCTTTTAATTCTGATTGTAACTGAGCTATATGATCAATTAAAGATTCCCATTCATTAATGTATCTGTCATCAATTTCAATAATTGTCAGATCAACTGAACCACCAGTTAAATGTGGCGATGGATGTTCAGGATGATCAGACGCCATATTGACAAACTCTAATGCCTTTGCTTGGGCCTCTTCTTCGCTTAAACCTAGACTAACCCATTGCTCAAAATAATCGGTGTATAAACTATCTTGCACTGTCTTAGGACGATAAGCATCAAATACCATTAGTGCATAACCTGCTGGTAGAAGGGATGACGCAGCTTCTAGTTTCTCCGCAACACTTTGACGAACAAAACAGGTTAGCAACGCGCCCTCCAGTTCATCATTTTTATAAGGAGAGTCAGTTCTCTCGCCAAAATAAATACTGTTTGTTAAAATTCGAAAATTATCTTGAAACATACCAAGGGGCACAAGCGGATCGCTGTATAAGGGTGATGAACTATCAATAGGAATCTCACGCCAATCATCAGGCATATCTTTAATACCTTGAATAGGCTCTAAAAAAGATGGGTTTGTTTGCTTGAAGTAAGAAATTATTTTTGACATAACACAAAATACCATATCTTATATGAATCTACAAACATTGTGCTTTATGACGTAGCCAGTGATCGGCAAGGACACATGCCATCATGGCTTCTGCGACTGGCACGCCGCGGATACCGACACAGGGGTCGTGACGACCCTTGGTAATGATATCGGTGTTGTTACCATCCTTATCAATCGTCGCGCGCGAAGTCAGGATTGAACTGGTCGGTTTAATTGCAAGGCGCACGACAATATCTTGTCCGCTGGATATACCGCCCAAAATACCGCCTGCATTATTCGATTGAAAGTCGGGCTTGTTACCATCACCCTGCCTTATTTCGTCGGCGTTATCTTCACCACCAAGCGCAACGGCGTCAAAACCGTTTCCTATTTCAACCGCTTTACAGGCATTAATCGACATCATGGCTTTGGCAAGATCGGCGTCAAGCTTATCATAAACCGGCGCGCCCAATCCTGCCGGAATACCGCTGGCATGGACTTCAATAATTGCCCCTGCGGAAGATCCTTTTTTGCGGATAGCATCCAGATAGGTTGCAAAATTTTCTGCAGCTTGTGCGTCCGGCGTGAAAAACGGGTTTTCATTTATCTGATCCCAGTCCCAATGTGCGGGATTAATTGTCTCCGTCCCGATCTGTGTCACGCACCCGCGAATAAGAATATTTTCCTTTATTTGTGTTTCAAGAATTTTACGGGCGATAGCACTGGCCGCCACACGCATAGCTGTTTCTCTGGCGGAGGAACGCCCGCCCCCACGATAATCTCTGATACCGTATTTTTGGTGATAGGTATAATCGGCATGACCCGGACGAAATTTGTCTTTGATATCGCCGTAATCTTTTGATTTTTGATCGGTATTTTCAATTAATAAGGAAATTGGTGTTCCTGTAGTCAATCCTTCGATTACGCCGGAGAGAATTTTCACCTCATCCGCCTCTTTACGCTGAGTGGTGTATTTCGATTGACCGGGCTTACGCTTATCCAGATACTTTTGGATATCGGATTCATTTAAAGGAATGCGCGGCGGCACACCATCGACAATACATCCGATTGCGGGACCGTGGCTTTCGCCCCAAGAGTGATATTGAAACAGAGTTCCGAAACGATTTCCTGACATATCTCTGGTTTAACGGTATTGCACGAAAAAATCCAGCATATCTTGTTCAACGGGCGCTATTCCGTCATAGACCCATGTTAAAGTTGTAATAATTTCAACATGATCAACGTCTTCATAAATCCGATAATTAAAGGGAAGGTTTTTGTCTTCATAGGCTTGGACAAGTTTTTCCAGATTACTAAGCCAAACCGCTTCATCTTTGGCACCATGTAGTAGAAGAATTGGCGGTTCGTTTCCTTCAACAAAATTTGGAACCTGCATATTTTTATAGTTTTCTGGTGGGCCAAAAATATCTTTTAAATCCTCTTCTTCCGGCGTGAAATCATATGGCCCAGCCAGCCCCGCAAATGCTGTGATATAATCATCGGGCAGTCCCGCATCTTTTAAATACCTTTCATCCGTGCTTAAAATGGCGGCTGTATGTGCCCCTGCGGAATGACCGGATATAAAGAATGTATTCCTATCTCCGTTATATGTTTCGATGTTTTGATAAACCCAGTTGACCGCCATGGCGCCCTCTTCCGCGAAGGTCGGAAATTTTACGTTGGAATATTTGGTATAATCGGGGATGACAACAATATAACCGTTTCTGGCAAATCGACTGCCCAGAAACTTGTATAGATCCTTATTACCCATTTGCCAGTTGCCGCCGTGTATAAACATCAAAACGGGCAATTGCTCGCCTTCAAAATTTTGCGGTACATATACATCCAGCTTTTGCATGGGCTTTTGACCATAGGAGATATCTGCAAATCTTGTGACGTTATCAAAATATGTCGGCATATTCGCAACGCCAGCACCAAGCTGGGTACACGCGCCAATAAACAAAATAGGAAACATCAATAAAATATACTTCATAAAACAAAACTTAGAATTTTCATCGGTATTGCCAATTAAATATTTGCCCTTTTTACACTTTGCGGGTTTTATAAATTATGAAATATTTGGAGTCATTTACATTTAAGGGAAAGAAGAACGGGCCAAATTTACTAATTCTGGGCGCTGTTCATGGAAATGAGCCATGCGGCACACGCGCAATTCAACGTATGTTAAAAGAAATCAAGCAGAACACTTTTAATATAATAAGCGGTTCGATCACCTTTATTCCTGTTTGTAATCCTAAAGCATTTGAAAAAAATGTGCGTTACGTAGAAAGTAATTTGAACAGGCATCTTTACCCAAAGGATAATCCTGAAACATATGAAGATGAATTAGGTAACGAGCTTTGTGCCTATCTACAACAGGCAGATATTTTGTTGGACCTTCATTCTTATAGCCGTGGAGGCCCTGCATTCGGATTTATCAGCACCGCCATTACTCAGGAAGAAATCGACCTGATCGGCCATTGCGACCTGCCGTATGCTGTTTATGGATTTGGCGAAGCCTATAAAAATGCGAATATCAAAATTGACAAAAACTCAGCCATGGGAATGCGCGAATATATATTAACCCAAGGTGGTTATGGAATTACAATAGAATGCGGGCAACATGATGATCCTGAAAGT
This sequence comes from uncultured Alphaproteobacteria bacterium, assembly GCA_963710165.1. Classification (GTDB taxonomy): domain Bacteria; phylum Pseudomonadota; class Alphaproteobacteria; order Micavibrionales; family Micavibrionaceae; genus JACKIP01. The sequence continues at coordinate 789,938 of CAVPYZ010000004.1, read as the reverse complement.
GAAGATGTCGCCTATCACATCATCCAAAACGTTTTATACGGATTGGGATTCATTGAAGTTAAAACTAGCCCCCCCCTTAAAAAACATCGTTCGTGCCAGATTATTGAAATGAAGCACGTCATTTTCAAAGAAAAGGAAGGGGCGTTAACACAACCATGGCAGAATTTTCAACCTGTTAATATTGGCGATATCCTCGTCACATATACTGATGGTACAAACGTCAAATCACCAGCAAGCGGCTTAATCGTTATGCCAGATATAAGATCGACCATGGCCCTTCACGAAGAATGGCTTTATATAGGGGAAGAGAAACATCTCTATAAATATACGTAAAACGCTCAAAAAATCTTTTGCTTTGCATTCAGATGAATATTCGCTTATTTTCTACCCTAGGTTTACCCCATAAAAAGAAAGACATTTGAATGACTGGTTTTTACAGCGCTAATAATCACCAAAGTAATTCCCAGTATCCCAAAAAAATGCTTATTATCGAAGATGATCAAAATGATTTTCTTATCGTAAAAAATCTTATTATGAATAAATATTCCAATATTTTGGTTTTGCACGCTACATCTCTTGAAGACGCATATAAAATATATCAAACACACAAATCTGATTTTATTTTGCTCGATTTAAATCTTCCTGATGGACATGGTTTGGGTTCTATTCAAGAATTAAAACGCTTTCACGGACAAACACCTATTATCGCTATGACAGGGATGATGACAGACACAATTGAAACTAAAGCTAAAAAAATGGGCGCGTCGGATATTATTTCTAAAGACGATTTGCAAACACAAGTATTTTTTGACTGTCTTGATAAGATGGGCGCAAAGGCGTAAATTCTCGTACTCTACTTACTTTTAGTAATCATTAAATCTTGCTAGAAAATCTTCAAGATGATTATATATATAATTATTATAACAAAGGATTACTCTATGGAATGGCTTCCCATTATTATTATCGTCGGCATTATTCTTTATGTCATCGTTATCTATAACCGCTTAATTTCGTTAAAAAATACGCGTCATAATGCATTTTCAGATATTGATGTTCAATTGAAACAACGCTTCAACCTGGTCCCGCAATTGATTGAAACCGTCAAAGGTTATGCCAAACATGAAAAAGTTGTCTTTGAGAATGTAACCGAAGCACGCGCCGCCGTTAGCAAATCAGAAGGATCTGGCGAAGAACGTCAAACCGCTGAAAGCTTTTTGGGTCGTGCCTTAACAGGATTGATCGCCGTTGCGGAAGATTATCCCGATCTGAAAGCCAGTGCCAATTTCCAACAGCTTATGTCGGAATTATCGGATATCGAAAACAAAATCGCCGCCGCGCGCCGTTTCTTCAACTCTGCAACCAATGAATATAATACATATACAGAGCAATTCCCGAATAATGTTGTGGCCAAACCATTCGGCTTTTCAAAAGAGCCGTTCTTTGAACTGGATGATAATCTACAGGAACAAATCCGTCAGGCACCAGAAGTGAAGTTCTAGCATTATGGTGGCACGTTCCGCAGGTCTCGAAACTCACATCTGGAATAACAATTTAAAGTCGCTGGCATTGCTGGCGATTTATCCGTTGATTATTGTTGGTATCGTCTGGGCATGTGCGGCGGCTATTGCCGCAATGACGATGCAAAGTCCAAATGCACGTTTCAATGAAACAGATCTTATTCTAAGTTTTGCCAATAATGCTATTTATGATTATTTTCCTATCATATTAACCGTTATTGTTGGCTGGTTTGTTGTTTCCTATTTTTTCCATACCCGCATGATTGCCAATATGGCACACGCCCATCCCGTCTCACGCAAGGAAGAGCCGGAACTTTACAATCTATTGGAAAATCTTTGTATTGCCGAAGGTATGAGAATGCCAAAGTTCAATATTATTGAAAGCCACGCCCTTAATGCATTCGCAAGCGGTATCAACGAAAAAACATTTACAGTCACACTGACACGCGGCCTGCTCAATCGTTTATCCAAAGACGAGGTTGAGGGCGTGATTGCCCATGAACTGACACATATTCAAAACCGTGACGTGCGGCTTTTAATGATTACGATCGTCTTTACGGGCATGGTCGGGCTGGCGGCGCAACTGGTTTGGAGTAATGTTCGTTATAATATGCTGTTTTCACGTGGAAGCGGCGATAAAAAAGGCGGCGGTATCATGTTACTTTTCGCCATTTTGGCGATTTTATGGATTGGTTATTTTGCAACGCTTTTCATGCGTTTTGCCCTGTCACGTCGTCGTGAATATATGGCGGATGCGGGCGCGATACGTATGACAAAAAATCCCGATGCCATGATGCGTGCCCTGATGCGTATTTCCGGAAGGGATAATATTCCTGAAGCAACGGCCGATATTGCCTTTATGTGCATTGAAAACTCGACACCTTTTATGGGATTATTTTCCACACACCCACCAATTAACAAAAGATTACAAGCGATTAGCGTCAGCACTCAAACTGAAATACCACAGTCGCTTTCTCCCGTTTCTCAAAGCACCCTTCCGAAAGAGCGCCATAATCCGTGGCTTCCACGTAGCCGCCCCTTTAGAACCTGATCGTAAGTTTTCATTTATATTCGTACGATTTTTTGCTGTATCACTTGAAAACCTGCTATATTAAGGTATATTCAGTAATAATTTAGTACGAATTTAACAGGTACAGCAAAGGAGATAAATATTATGCAACCTGATCGTTTTGAGTCAACCGGTTCACGCAGTTCTGTCAGTTATGACGCCGGATTACGTGCACATTTTGCTCGCGTTTATAACATGATGGGCTTGGGCCTTGTGGTGACGGGCCTTGTGGCTTACATGACATCACAAATGCCGGGGTTATTCGAACAAATTCACGGCACGTGGCTTGGCTTGGTTGTCGCGCTTGCGCCGCTTGGAATCATCTTTTTCGGTTTGACGCCACGTCGTGTCATGACAATGAATATGGGTGCAGTTAATGGCCTCTATTTTGGTTTAACCGCCCTTATCGGTTTGTCCATGTCTTATATATTTGCAGCCTATACAGGTGAAAGCATTACACGTGTTTTCTTTATAACCGCCGCAACTTTCGGCGCAATGTCACTCTGGGGATACACGACGAAGCGTGATTTATCCGCAATGGGATCATTTTTAATGATGGGCTTGATTGGTCTGGTCATTGCTATGGTTGTAAATATGTTTCTTGGATCAACACTCATGGGTATGGTTTTATCCGTTGGGGGCGTCTTGATCTTCACACTGTTAATTGCTTTTGATACGCAAAATATCAAGGCCATGTACACACCCGCAAATGGTGATGATGCCAACAGACGTATGGCCGTGATGAGCGCGCTTAGCATGTATTTAAATGTTATCAACCTGTTCCAGTTCTTACTGGCGCTAATGGGTAACAGAGAATAAGGAAATATACTTTTTCTAAAAGCCCGGCATTTGCCGGGCTTTTTTATTGCCTTATGTATTGAAATTTCATAATTTTACCTATGGTTGATAAATATAAAATTAATAATACTCTGCAATACATAGCCGGAGAGGGTCAGGAGCTATATATTTCAAGTATTGGCAAAGAATCCCTACATCAAAAAATTCGCCCTTTAGAAGAAATTGAGCGTCATGCAATTAAAGCAGCCATTCAATTATGCGATGGTAACGTACCGAAAGCAGCTGTATTTCTTGATGTCGCGCCCTCAACAATTTATCGTAAATTGAAACAGTGGGAGAAAACGCTTGCCAAAGCGCCCCTAGATGATTAATTTCTAAAAATTATGGGGTCGTAGCTCAGTTGGTAGAGCGTCTCGCTGGCAGCGTACAGTTTCCCCCTACATATCCCACAAAATAACAGATTTATACAAAGGATTTATTCCTAAATTCTTGTTATGTTCACGTCATTGCCGCCCCAATACCGCCCCATATTTTGAGATGGACCAATCATGAACCCACAAATAACAGCCTACCTAATGACTGCCGCGTCTGGCTTTATCATGGGTTTTTTAATGGCTTGGATTTTTTAATAGAAAGAGAGAATTAGTTTTGCGCTGGGGCTTGGTCATGCCTAATCGACCTGAATAGTTTTAAAGCTAGAAAAATAAAGCCGTATTCCCTCAGAAGGCCAGTAAATGAGGGCGTTGGATTGTCAACGTAATGTATAGACCAAACGCGGGCCAGAGACAGGCAATTAAACAGCGTGACAGCTCGGAGAGACGGCACCAATTAACCGCCCTCGGGCACAACGAAAGGAAGAAGAAAATGGAAAATGAACAAGAGATTGAAAAAGAGATCAATGAAAAAGGGTTAAATGCTCCGCGCCTGACCCCTGATTTAATTGACAGCAAAATTGTTGATGAAGATTATCATGTATTTGAGAAGACCTGTTTAACTGTTTGTTGTCTTACTTTAGAGAATGGATATACAGTCATAGGTGAAAGCGCATGCGCTAGTCCGGAAAACTTTGATGCGGAACTTGGTCGTAAAATTGCGCGAGGTAAAGCTAGAGATCAAATTTGGGGTCTTGAGGGCTATCTATTGAGAGAGAAACTTTCTAAATAACCCCCTCTTGCGGAACACATCTTCGGGTGTGTTTCTTTGGACGGGCGACCTACAAGTTTGTCAAGCGTGATAGGAACGACATCTTAAGTGGTCTAGTTAATTCACGCGCCCGTCCTTCAAACAACTAAGAAAGATAGTAGATATGGGAATTTATAATCATAAGAAACATCAAGAAACAGAAAAATACAAAACCGCAATAATTGACAAGGAAAAAGATGGAGTAATTAAACGCAAAGGCTGGAGGACACCTTACGGATTTATAGATTTTAAAAAACCTGTAACATACGAAGAAGCCTGCGCGGAATTAGAGCTTATTTATAATGATTTTAAAAAGAATATTGATGGCAACGAAAAATTATAAATTCCGCGATAACACACATTAAGCCTAATGACCCTAGCAGAAAGAGAGTAGATATGGATGAGAGTAAAAAACATTTATTAAACTTTATAGATGAATTTAAACCTACACATATCGTTTGTATGGTTTCAGGCGGTACAGACAGTATTGCAACCTATAATTTTGTGAAAGAGTGCGGTGTTAAACTTGACGCTGTTATCCATGGAAATACACGTTGCGGCATACCTCAAACGACTGAATGGGTTCGTGACCAGTTTGGGAAAGATGAGGATTATATTGAAGCAGACGCGGGAACGGCTTATGAAGATTATGTTTTGAGAAAAGGCTTTTTTGGTAAAGGTATTTCAGCGCATGGTTTTGCATATCGTATTTTAAAAGCCACCCCTTTCCGCAAAGTTATATCAGCAAATTTTAGAAAGCGGAAAAGGAATATTAAAGTTTTAATGCTTAATGGTGCGCGTAAAGATGAAAGCACAAATCGTCAAAAACACCTTCAAAGATTTAGAAGCGACCCTGCGCAGAAAAACAATGTTTGGTTTAATGCAATTCACGATTGGACGGAAGAAGATAAGCAAGGGTATTTATCAAAACTAGGTTGTGAAATAAACCCTGTTGCAAAGGCTTTGTGTCGCTCTGGTGAATGTATGTGTGGCACGATGCAATCTAAAGAGGAAAGGCTTGAAGCCAGTCTTATATATCCTAAATGGGGTAAAATGATTGATGAACTTGAACAGGAAGCTATCAGACTTCATGGTTTTGGATGGGGTGAAAATATGCCTAAACGTATTAAAGCCAAGAAAATAGGTCAACAGGATTTATTTATGCCGATGTGTACTGATTGCGGAACGTCAGCCGATTTAACACAACCCTCAATCAATGTTAAAAATCAGGAGAAAAATTAACATGCCAGAAATGACAGCGAAAGAAACAGTTATAGATTTATTATCTAGCGCACAAGATGATAGCGACAATTCTGTGGAAATGATTCAAGCGGCCAAGGAAATCTTAAATGACTGCATTGTTATTCGCAAGGAAGATGTGCCAGAGGGGTTAAATGATTTCAAAAATAACAGGGTTTGCGAAAATGTCATTAGTTGCCTTTCTGAATATGAAGCCCAAGCAATATTTGAAGCCGCCACCCTCATAACAAAAGAGATGGAGTGATGCCTAGAACTACCACAGTCGGACAAAGTTTTTGGCAACAATACTGGCGTTGTATTAAGTGTAAATTTGCTGTTTCTTTTAAAAAAGTTAAAGTCAATGACATTAAACTTAATGCACAAGGAAATCCTAATCTGCACTGCAAAAAGTGCGGTGACATAATGAAAAGAACAGGATTGCATAATGCCAACGATTGAAGAAAAAGCCGCGATGTTTGATGAGTTCATTATGCCGCTGATTGAGGCTAGGGATAAGGCGACTGGTGGTGAGTGGATAAAAGATTACGATAAAACTAATGGTCATATAAAATCCGTCAACCATTTCAAAGACAGCACACCAACAATATTGCGCTACGACATGATGCGTGAGTATCCAGATTTTAGTTTTAGCATCACTAATGAAAAACAAGATTTAAACGCTGATTTCATAGCTATGTCCGCCAACACCATGACCAAAATTAAGGAGAGAATGGATGAGTAATATAAAATCATCAAGAGATTTAGATATTGAAATGATAAATTCAACAAGTCACAACGTAAGGCAGAATAAAAAAGCAATGCGGAATTTTCTTCCTGAAATTGAGATTGAATTTATCCTGACCATGCTTAAGTGCAGTAAAATAGATAAGACTGTGAACCAAGATGCGATGGCGGCTTTAGAGGAGGTTTTTACCCATCTTGCGAACGGTGGTATGATTTACGACGGAACGTGGGATAAGGAATTAAAGAAAATCAAAACAGCCCTACAACGCGCACCTGAAAGCGTGGATTTAGAGAGTTTGAAAAAGGACACTCACGTCTTTGACGGAAACCAGTATATACCTAGAGATTTAAAGAACTTTTATCAAGGGTGGAATGATTGCATTGAACACCTTATAAAACACCACAAAGGGAAAGTGATCGCATGACAGATATGCCGCATGAATTATACTTACCTCCCATCTGCGCTAAATATAGTTTCCCGATAAGCCATAAAGATGTTCAATACATCCGCGCAGACATTCACCAAGCCGAGATTACAAGGCTTGAGAAATTACTGGAAGAAAATGGAGTTAAGGATTCCCCATAACCTCAAAGCTAACACCGCAAATGGAAGCTGTGTTATTGGTATTATCTTCTGTAACTAAAATTGATAATCGCCCGTCTGCCGGCACAGCAATATCATCTGTTACGACTGTTGGAGGAAATGACCTTATATTATGGGTTATTGCTGTCTCATTTTCAAAAGATACGAGTTGCCCTGTCGGGCTTGGCAGTGTTGTAGACCCGACAATTTTCGCCCTTACTGTTGCGCCTGGAGGAAGGTTTGCAGCTTCAAGCGTCATATTACCTCCTCCATTGTATGTCCTCATATCAGATTCGAGTAGAGTTGAATTACTTAATGAGTCTGCTGTGTTACCTGTCGTCGCTCTTGTATTGCCATTATGGTTTGAGAATGAAGAATAATCCAGATTGTAAGGCGTTTCCTCTCCTTGTGACCCTATAAGGCTTTGTAAAGTACCTCCAGAAGTATTCATAGCACCTTCAGTCCAGTTTATATTCGTACCTGTAGGATCTGTTTCACTATTTGTGGCAATAACAAATGTGGATCCGACCAAGTCATCATTCGGAGCTTTGGCGATTGGAGTTGGCACAACACCTTTAATAACCTTGCCTACGACTTCCGCAAAATATTTATAGTATTTTTGATAACCTGAGAAACTAGGGTGAATACCATCTGCGCTAATGATTGTCTGGTCGTTATAAGTCAGGTCATAAAATTGTAAATAGGGCGTTCCATCTGGAAAGCAGTATTCAGGCGTATTTGTAAATAGCCATGGCTCAATAATATTTTCATTATAAGGGCGCGCTCCCATGTACTGAAACTCTTGAACCAGTCCTGTTTTATTTCCTGAATTTGGATCAGGATAAGGACGGTCGTAAAATGGTGCTTGACCATAAAATAATTTATGTCCGGCCGTTGTGATCGCGTTATGAATATACGTTAGATCATCCGCAAAACCATTAATCAACGCTTCAAATCTATTGACAGGATCGTGATAAGGAAGAGTTTGCGTAATATTGTTCGTCCCTATATGGCCTATAAAGTAAGTAGGATAATCCTGAACTGAATAATCACCCAATATCGTATCTATATTATTGGCGAAAAATTCGGCGGTTTCCCCCGGGTCCCCTTCTTCAAAAACCTCAACATAAGCGGACCCGCCAAGCGCAAACGCTGTATCAATATTCATCGCCGTATTATCAAGGGCCGTATCCCATGATCCTTGCATGATACTGTCGCCTAATAAAACAATCCGTGCATCATATGGCTTATTCGTCCAGTTCGCGGCGCCATATCTTTCGTTTTGATTATTCTCTTCTTCTGTCAAAATACGGTTATAAGCTACAACTCTGCCAATCGAACCAACAAGTTCTGCGCCACCGGTCGGCTCTCTCGCAAAGAACACGATATTATTTGATGTAAGTTTTGCCCCCGCACCGATTGCACACGTTGTATAAGTAAATTCACTTTCACCGTCTAACATCATACCGGCGCGCATTTCTGTACCATCCCAGATAACACGTGCATTGAATAAATCATTCTCCATGTTGGTTTCTAAAACAGTGCTTTCGCCGTTCGCAGCAACATATATTTGCCCGCCGTTTCCAGTATCGTAACCAAAACGGAACATACGATTACTGAAATTAGCTTGTGACATGAAATATCCATTAAAGGTCGAAGCTTTCATCCCGAAGAAATCAATCTGCCACGCTGTTCCTGCTTCACAATAAAGAACATCACCACCCACATTTTTAGTCCCTGTATCCATCAGATTTGAAGCAGAGTAAGTTGCCCCTAAAACCTGATTACCTTTTGAGAAATATCTTTTTTGAAAGATTGCGCCTGTGACGGTTGCATCATGGTTGCCCGCTTGATCTGCAATCGCTGTAACATCTTCGTCAACACCTGTAATGCTGTCACGATCTTCGGGGAAATAGTCGAAAGCACGGTCGGAAAGAACAAGAGCCGCCGATACAACCGCAAGCCCTAGCCTTTTTGTGAATCCTAGTTGTAATCCGAAATTCATTTATTCATCCCTTTAAAATATTGTTGGCATACTCTTAGCCGCTCTTTCACTTCATCTGCGCGGAAGGCGTAGTCATAGATCCATTCAGAGCAGATAAATCTCAACCACATCAAACAAATGTAATTTATCAGCCTGATAGTGCTTACCATTTGACCTGTCTTGCTGAAAATCTGTTTCAAAATCTTTATCTTTAGCAAGCCTCAAAGCAATATCCTTTGGTATAACTTTAGGCGTCTCTGGATCGTTGCGATCTGCTTCATCGTACTCCACCTCAATATCAATAAATCTTGTTTGCTCGCGTGTTTTAACAATTCTAAATGTTTTTTTAGTCATAGTATTTTCCTTTTTTAGTTTGACCATGTTCCGCTACGGAACGTGAATCTTGTTGTTGTGGAAACAGCCGTTAAGGTTGTGATTGTAGTGCCGTCTTGCTGAACTGTAATCGTGCTAGGGGATGATGAATGATACAGATCAATCCAGTATCCTTCTTCTGCATCATCAGGAAGCGTTATTGTTACATCACCGCCAATATTGATCTGGCTTTTGTTTACTATATAAGCGGGTAATGTGACGCTGCTTGTAGTTGTGTATAAACCGCGCTCACAATAAACGTAGTTATCGCCCATAGTTTCAACGTGCGCAATTTTAGATATATTGACGTTCGTAGGCCATGCTACGCCCTCTGTAAATCCAGCAAAGTTGTTTGTCCAGCCTTTTTCCGGCGCAAAATCCACAACCTCATAGTTTCTAATAGTATTTCTTGAAGGAGCTGCGGCTTTCACAAAGTTATTTTTGCGAAACATAACAAAAGGCGTATCTACAATATCGCCAAGGTCATTAGCATATACGACCGTCAAACTATCAATAGATAAATCTCCGTTAATAGCATCTGTAAAGATAGAAGGTGTGCCGCTTACGTCAGCATCTAAAATGCCAATTTCAGTCAAATTTAACCCTGTAATAGTTGCTCCACCATTTTCGAAATAGAAAAGGCATGGGCTGCCACCGCTCATATAGTCACCTTCACAATGAACATTTTCTAAAACAGTTTTATTAACACCATCAAACCGCGCTAAAATATTTGTCTTAGCCCACTCAAGGTTTAAAAGTTCCATCGTGTCGCCGTCAACGCGACCGCCAAACACATCTTTATCCAATAAGGGTCCGCTTAATTCAGCAACATTAGGATGTCCACCGCCAGTTAGATAGAAATTTGAATATATATTTGGCGTTCCGGGATTGTTTATTTGCAAAGAAGTATGCTGACATTGCCCTAGTCTCCACCCTCTTAAACTTATTTGAAAGAAAAACTCTTGACCTGGTGTTGAGGGAATGCCATCAAACAAAGCGCCAATCCAAGGCTTGTGTGGCGAAAATATTGTTTCAACATCTTCTAAATATTCTGACCATCCTGTTCCTACTCTAATAGCAACAGCACCTGTATTACCTGTTTGATCTGCACCATACCAACATCTAACGCCTTTAAAAGAACGGTTGCCTGACCCTGATGTGTTATCACCTAAAACTAAAACAGGGCAGTCATCAGCATAGTTTACAAGTAATGTGCTTCCCTTTTTTCCAATCCAATTAACGCTGCCTGACGGAATTATTAGACCGCCATCCAAGAAAAATTCACACCTTGTCCTAAATGGAATAATATTTTTACCTGTGCTCGCACCATAATTTACAGCTTCCTGTAGTATTTCACCATTTAAAATTCTTTGCGCTGCGCTTACAGAACCTAATTGTATCCTTTCACCGTCTGAATTTTTATAGCCAGTAATATAAAAATTATTTGCTGTTTCTACCGTTAAATTTATAAAATCTTCTGTGTTAATTGCTTCTTCAATAGCTGTCATTTTTTTATGCTCCGTAAGTTAAATTTTGATTGTCGTATGTGAGCGCCTCGCCGTTGAAAGTGAGAACATTGCCAGGGATTACCACATCAGGTGGAATGACTATTGGCGGCACAATATCTGCGGGTAAAAAACGCGAACCTAAACCTATGCTCATATTTGAAATCCAATCTTATTTAAGTTCATTTTTTGCTACCCGTGTTTGGTCGCGCATGACGCTGTAATCGGGCATAAAAAAACCCGATAAAATCGGGCATCTTCCAGTATCTATTTCATCAGCCGCTTGAAGTTGAAGCGCAGGCGGGTAATATACAATATCAGGTAATATTAAAGCTGTTGGCTTAGAATGTTGCTTTGCGCAACCGGTCAGAAACACCGCTAGAATCAGGACGTTTATTACGTATTTCATTCTGTTTTTCTCTCACTGTTACAACCTTTTCCAATGTCACAATCTGGGTTTTGATCGCGCAATCGTTGCGACCTTTCCAGTACACAGCAACAAACGAGACACAAATCACAATCAGGACAATCATTTCCGTTTTCATCACTCATGCCTTAATATCTGAAATACAAAGCGCGTATTCAGCCTTACGCCTGTTATTTAAGCCTTTGACCCACATACGCCCAACGTATGACCATCTTTCAAGCTGATTACACGCGCCAATAATATCACCCTTATTTGCCAATTTAAGCAACATGGAGCGATCAAAAGCGCCTAGCCCTACATTGTAAGCAAAAGATGTAAAAGCTATCTGTGTGCTTAATGGTACGCTGTATGTGACGCCTGTATCTACGTGGTTGTAAAAATCAGCAACGCGGTAAAGCAACATATCTTTACACTCTTGCGGTGTGTATTCTCTAGGTTGAACATTTTGTGTTTCGCCGTAGCAAACCGTTAGAACCCCCCCCACATCTTTATATGGCGTTGTCTCCAAACCTTCCCACGGCGCAATAAATGCCGCGCTCCCTGCTATTCCTACTGCGGCAATTCCACCTAATGCCTTTACTCTAAAACTCATCCTACAACCTCCTTAACCATGTCTAAAAATGTTGGATCATTAATTCTTTCTTTCGACCATATTTCTTTTGCACCTGCGTCTAAAAATACTTTCATATCCCTAGACGACATATTATTTATGCCTGTTAGAACGATGATCGGGGCATATGTTTTTTTAGAAAGCGCACAAACGGTATCAACACCGAAAGTTTCAAAAAGTTTTAAATCGGTAAAAACAACATCATAGCCCTTATCTTCAAACTGGCTGACCTCGGGATATAAATCTATTGAGCCATCTAATTTCAATTTAAAGAAATTGGAAAAATCTTCATTGTCATCAATCACCGCGCAAAACAGTTTGAAGTCATTTTCGTTATCGTCTATATAAGCCACGTGCATTAAAATTCCTTTGTTTTAAACCTTGCTAGATGAAGATGAATTTGATTTAAACTTTTGTTCAGCTCCCCTACTATTTTAATAATCTCATCAGATTGTTTTTCATGGTTTGCCATTTTCTCATCAATACGGATGCTTGATCTTTCAAATTTATCAACGCGCCTTTCAATTCTTTTGTTTTCCTCGATCTGCTCTTTTTGCGTTTTGAAGTGTTCTTCGTGTAAGTTTGTATGAGTTTTCACCTGCTTAAACAGACCCCAGAACGCAAACAGTCCACCGAAAAACAGCCCGCCCAAAGTCAAGATAAAGCCGCCTACGCTTGTGATAAAGCTAACGACCTCCATTAGAACCTCAATAATTTAGTGATTTTAAATCCGGTGAAAGCAAGAAATGATACCGGCGCGGCAGGAATACTAAAAAAAAGATTCCGTTTTCTATTCTTCCAGTCGCTTTTCACCATACCGCTAATAAATTTAATGTCGGCGCAAATTAAGCAGCCTTTATCAACATACTCACGGTCATGAACTTCGCATAAATCACCATATTGCTTTTCAAACCATTCACGAAAGCCAAGTATGCTTGGAACGGTGCAATATCTTCGGGGGTTATTATCCATCTTAATCCTTATCTATATTTCTTAAGCGTCCCAATACGGAATAACTTTAATATTCCCTTGTATCGATATTTTTATATACCCACTGGGGGCAGCCATATTGCTTGTTGAAGAACTTTCCCAACCTATAGATAAAGAAGGAACGCCTTCCTGATCCAATGCCGTAGCAACACCTTCACTATCCCCTCCAAGGGCTGAAAACATTGTGCGAAGAGATCCTTTAAGTTTTTTATAAAACTCATTTAGTTCAAAATCTTGTTGAAGTTTCTTTGGTATCTTCTCAGGTGGTGGTGATAACTTAGGCATTGTAAGCCTCGTTAAATGCTGCCTCTATACCTGAAAATGTTTGATAATCCGAAATGTTTTCTTTTGTGGCTGTTTGAATTACAAAGCGTTTAAATCTTCGCTCACCTACTCCTAAAAGCCATCCTAACAAATCGGCGAGCGTGACAGATTGATCGCCATGGTTCGGACTATTCCATGGTGTCGTCGCAGGGGCATTTCCACCAAGTTCTCGTATGAAGTCTATAGTTTCTTTAACATTGCGGCGATGTTCTTCTGTACCATCTTCTGTCATACCGCCAAAAGTAAACGCGCTGTTCTCAAGATTTACACCCAATCTTTGAAGATAAGCTATTTTCTCAGCCTCAGTAATATTTATAAGCGTGTAAGTTGGATTTCCATTTATAACTTCAACATCTAACGTCAATTTCTTACCATCAGGAATTTCAGGAGTCACAACTAATTTATATCCGTTTTTTTCTTTCCAATCGTCATCAAGTGAGAAGTGCAACTTAAACTCTTCATCTGTTTCAATATTATAATAATGATATTTCTCTGGATCTTCTCCTGTATCTTCCGGGTAGTCTGTAATTGCCCAATCAGGAAATAACCCTATTGATCTTTGTATGTACTGAACGCCTTTTAAGTCGTGGAATACAGCGCCTCGCTTATCGTCTCTTTGAACCCAAGACCCATTTTCAAATACTAATGCTTTTCCTTGCTCTTTTTGTGGAGGCGCAATATTTGTTGAATTTGCTGGCGTTAAGTAAACATTATCTTCTAAAGGAGATTTTCTCGCTACAAACTCCCCTACAAATTCTTTTGTCTCTGGATTAAAGTTATAAATCTTTGTCATGGATTTCCTTAATATTTAATGATTGGAAGATAGGCGCGGTTTTTAACGCGGTTTTCGATTATTCCGGTATTGTTTGTGGTAAAAGATTTTGTGCCGCCAGCCGAGTTGGTGCTAACAGTCGTTACAACAAACTCGCCTGTTTCAAAGCTTTGTGCGCCGTTACCTGATCCTGTATCAGCGTTTACGCTGTGAGCGTGATTAATATTGACCGATCCAGAGTGGTTATGCTCTTTGATTGCGTCAGATTGATATGATCCAAAAACTCTGTCCGTATCAAAGCCGCGTCCATTATCCCACCCTCTTTCAACTAATCCTCGATCGTCAGGCATATTAAAAGTTGCAGAACCGTCGCCGCCGCCGTATGGAAATATTTTAAAGGTTAGGCTTGTACCTGTTGCTGTCGCGGGTTGAGATATTGTAACACTGGTGGCGCTATCAACGCTTACAATCGTCGTTAAAGCAGGAATACCATCCCCTTCAATAGTCATACCTTCTCCAAGTATAGCTGTTGAGCTCATTGTAACTGTTGTTGACGTATCAGTCGTGGCACCGCCGTCCTCATCAAAGGTAATAACATTAAATAGTGCTGAATAGGTCGTTCTTGAAACTTCGGCCCCGTCACGCTCTAAAGCCCATACCGGACATTCAGGATTGGGCCACATAATCGGAAAGCCTACCGGGATAGATTGTGAGGCAATCTGTGAGGCTATATATTGCGCTGTTGATCTTTGCGAGGGAGCTTGTGTTGATGAGTTTGAGCCAAAATTATCTTCGTTTAATACCGCCGGTACTGAATTAAAAACCCATGATGACGTACTACCTAAATCACCAGCGACTAAAATACCACCCCCACCCGCTCCAATCGTTGCCAAAGATGTGCCATTAATTGTTTCCGTTGTATCCGGGTCTAAAGTAACCACACCCGTTCCCGCATTATATATCGTTGCAATAAATGCGTTACTGACATTTTCAATAGGTGGTAATGTTAAAGTTACCGTTCCGGTAACATATAACTGCGCATTTGCGTGTTGCTCCTGCGTTAGAACTGTATTGGCATTGATCTCAATCGTTCTTTCACCAAAGCTAAGACCTAGTGAAAGGTTATCATGTGATAAAATTGCACCTGTGTTTGTATCCGCTGCGTCCTGATTAGGGTAAAGAACAAGTTTATAGGCCTGATCTATATAAGGTATTATAATTGACCCTGATACTTCTGGATAGCCTAATGATCCGAGTTGAATTGTGCTTAATGCGGGCAACCCTGTGTTATTGCTTGAGATAGATATAGGTGTAGATGTGCCAGCGGAATAAAACTTTAAAACCGCACCAGAATAAGGTTTACCATTGCTATCTTGGTACTGAATAGGTACGCGTGAAATTGGTTGAAATGCCATCCATTACCTCTTATGGTTAAATATGCTTAAAGTTATTGGGAACATGATGTTCCGACTGTCTGTTGTTTTTGCGCTTGCTTGGTGCTTTATAATTCTTGCCATATCACCGCATACGGCGCATAACTTCGGAGTTTTAATTACTCATTTTGGCGTTATCGTTGGATCTGGCCTTGCCCTGCGTTGGGTACTTGTTGGGAAGAACTAACACCTTGTTGTGTTCCTATTAGTGAGCCATAAAATACAGGCTGTCCTTTTAACTCCGGCTGAATACCTAAAACAAATTCACTCACAAAGCTTTCTGTTTGCTTCCTTGCAGTTTGCTGGCTCTTAATCTTTGACGGCGTTATGTTTTTCCCAAGAACAGGGATTGCCGTTGCTAAGTCCCTGATTGCTCCGCGAACTTTCGCAGGATTTTCAATCTTTTTACCAAACTGTAATAAGGCTCTTAATTCATCTGTAGTAAATATTTTATTACGTATAACACCTAGCCCGCCCTTGCTTCGATCCAGATTAGTTAGACGATTTATTTCGCGGGCAAGTATGTTTGGTTTGATAAGAATTTCTCCGTTTTCGCCTGTTGTTTTTGCGCCCTCGATTGCCTTATATAAAAATCCGTCGCGCAAAGACTGGCGAACTTCATTTTTCTTTGTCCCGGCATTTGCAAGTAGTCGTGTTATAAACTCCGTAGTTGCTTCCTTGCCTTTTACATTCGTACCAAAAGCATTTAAAACCGCTTGACCGTCCACAACATCTGCAAACTGTGCATTATCTATAGGCTGTTTTGTAATTACTTTCTCGAAAAGAACATTTTGCCCTTTTTTCTTGTTTGTATAAAAATTCTTGAACTTCTTCTTTGAAAATTCTATTGCTTTCAACGTCTTTTGAATGGCATCCTTATCTCCGCTGACTATTGCTGTAGAGGCATTATCGTATAAAGCCTCGTCGAACTCGCGCAAAGCTTTTCCTGACGCGTTTCTTAGACGGCCATCAGGTGAATTTGCAAGCTTACTTAAGTCCTCACGAATACCGATAATTTCGGATACTTTAGGTGTTTTTAATTCGCCACCTACAGGAACATCACCAACCGATCGGACAGGCTCACGCTTGAAGTTATTCAATTTATTCATAACGGCGCTTAACTCACTTAAGTTTTCATCACCTAACGATCTACCTTCTTGCTTCAACAGAGTTTGCACTTTGTCAGGAATATTAGAAATAACATCGCCTGAAATACTTGTATTTTGACCCGCTATATTCGCCTCATTGTAAAGTTTAGCTTCTTTTCTTTGTATCTTGTTTAAATTATCCCGCACCGGCTCTGCCGCTTCAATCATTTTAGTATCAGAAGATACTTCTTCAATAGGTGTTTTCTCTGCTTTTACTTTTTTAGTTTTCAAAGGAGATACCAAAGACGTTATATTCGCAGCACTTCCAATATTGCGCGCGGCTCTCGGATTGCTTTCTGCGAACTCACCATATTTTTCCGCGCCAAATCTTGCCGCATCACCCAAAGGGCTTTGAGCTATAAACTCACCCGTCGATTTAACTGTATTTTGAACTCCTTCTGGAAGCTCTCTAAAGGCGCTGACTGCTACTTCACCGCCTAAGTCTAAAATCGTCCCTGCTCCAACCCCCGCTGCCTGGAACATACTTTCGCCAAGACCTTGTTCACCACTTGTAAAGGCTGATTTTATTTCTTGATCCTGTACCTGACGCTTTTTAAGGTCATCGCCAACACGCTCAAAAAAATTTTTATCTTTACGTTCTTCTTTTACTTGGCTTTGTTGTGATTCCTGCTGTTTTTGTGCCTTTAAATCTTTAAGCTCTTTTAAACGACGCAATTTTTGAAGGCGTTCTTTCTTGGCATCAACATTAGTCACTTTTTCACCTTCGAATTTACCTGTCCATTTACTTGCAAAATCGGCGTTTGTCATGAACTCATTCCCGCCGTTTAGGTTTATAGCGTCCTGCCCCACCGTTTCCACCGCGCTTGCATTAGGGTTTTTTAATAGTTTTAAGGCCCCTCCTGCACCTTGTTGGTGCGCAAGGTATAATTCACCTTCTGTCGGCGACCGACCTAAATCACGGGTCAATATGCGCTTGTTATTCTCCGTAAATTTTTGAACCGCCTCTAATTCCTGCTTTTGATATTGAGGCGTCCCGAACTCTGCTGTAATGCCATACTCTTTCGCTGTACTGTCAATAAATTGGAACCGCCCTTTGGCGCTTGAGTTTGGGTTCTTGGCAAGTGGATTGTTATTGCTTTCTATCTCAGCCAATCGGCGGTAATACGACATTATAGCCCTAGTTCTTTTTCTAAGTCTTGTATTTCAGAATCAATATCGCCCTCATCACCGCTGCCAATAGCGCCTAAGTCCTTAAGCCTGTTGACTAGGTTCTCGGGCAAGACATCATAATCGTTCGCATACCTGATTAATTGTTCATCTATATCTTGTGGCGGTAATCCGTTATTCTTAGCAATCAATCTGTTTTGTTCTGCAACTAATGCAAGCTTTAAGTTATTTAGTGATCTATTTGCTTCAATGATTGCCAAGTTACCCTCACGCGTATTCACAATATTGGGATTTATTTCCTTAAGAAAGGCTAAGTCCCTGTTTGATGTTGCACCGGGCAAGCCAAGACCGCTTTCGGGGTTTCTTGCTCTAAGCGCAGCCTTTGAGCCAATCTGTCTGACTAATTCTTGCGCGGCAAGCCCCTCGGATTCAATTCCAAATGTTTGCGCTAGACTTTTCATTTTTAAAAGAGTTTCTTGACCAAAACCAGTTTCAGTACCGCCCTTTAGAACTTCTTCAAAAACAGCATATTCATTGTTTTGATTAATGGCTTCCATAGCCTGTTCAGTTCGCGTATTAATTCGATTACCTACGCCTTGCCCCACTTTTTTCGCAGCTTCTTTTTGGGACACATTATCAAAACCTTCTGCGGTATTAACATTTACAGTTGTCCCTTTTTTGCTCATCCCTTGAAACTCTGCTTTCTTCTCATCAGGCAGCCCTTGCATAAACAAAAAGTCTTTTTGTGCGGACGTGCTGTTATCTTGGGGTTTGGACAGAATACCGCGCACTTGACCCAACTGTATTAACTGCCCTGTTTTTTGCTGTAAATCTTTTATGGCTTCTGGATCGCCACTTCTGATCGCATTAAGCGCAAAGTCCGTATCTTCTGTATCAACGTCCTCACCCGAGGCTATTTTACCTCCTAAGTTTTTCTTGCGGTTTAATAAATAAGCTTCCGCACTATCTAAGTCTCCACTTTCAAGGTAAATACCCAGCTCCGCACTTCCATAAATGACACTTTCAAATCTTTGTTGCTCACGCTTTGACAACTGGTCTATTTTCTCATTTGCTATCTGCAAGTCACGTAATTCTGTTTGCTGAGCGTCCATTTTGTCTTGTCGTGAGACCTGGCGCTCATATCGTTCATCGTTCTTATCCATTTGCTTTTTTTGAACAAAAGCATTTGCAATATTTTGTATAGGAGCTGATACATCAAGCTGTTTAATACCGAGGGGGATTCTTGCGTCTATTGCCATATCATATCCATTCTTACGTGTTTAATACCGTTAATCTCAATAACGGCGTCTGGATTAACTTTTTCAACGTCCTGCGCCATAACATTAATTCTAGGTTCGCTCTCCCCTATATAATTAAATTTATAAAGAGGAAGTCCGTTATTCATTTTACCAACTTCAATAATATTTTCTTTTGACTCTTTCATCACAAGCCATAATCGCCGCCCCTGCTAAGGAAGATATAGTTTGTGCGTTTTGCTGCGCGGCGTTTGTCTTGGCGTTTGCCGCCCCAATGATCCCTGCCGCCTGTGCATTTGCACCTTGAGTAATAAGTGAGCCCTGATTATTCGCACTTGTTGTGGCTATATTAGAAACGGAGTTGGCTGTATTCTGAGTTGCTGTTGCTTGTCCTGATGCCGCATTTGCGCCCAGAGTTGCCAAATTCTGTCGTTGACCAATATTCTGGTTTACGAGGTCTGCACCAAGCAAAATTAAACTATTTTGTAAAGCTTCCGCCGTACCACCGGACCCGACTTTTCCTTTTGCGGCATTGTTACCCATAATAGTCTCGTTAGAACGCTCCGCTAAGGCATAAAAAAACGGGTTATTATTAATAAAATCTAATTGCTCTTGCGGATCTGTAATAAGTTTAGATAAACCATCAAGCGTTTCAACACCGGATTGACGAAACGGTGCCAAGTCCGAGCGAGCCTGTTCAAGCGAAGATTTCTGAAAGGCAATTTGTTCTTGTGCTGTCTCTCGATCTAATTCCGCTGCTTTAACGGTTGCATCTGCTTGTATTTGAGCTGACTTTTTGGAAGCTTTTGCCGCATCTTTTGCCGCTGCATTAGTGCCTGTAATAGATCCGACTACTTTACCTACTTTACTCATAGTTCTTTCCTCATAAATACGCCGTTATTTAGAAACCCTTTTCTTTATAAATAGCTTCTAATGCTTTATCTGTTCGACCATCATCTAAAAACCCCGCCGATGATGAGCCGTAGAACAATGAGCACCCTTCTTTCCTTGCGCGATTTAATGCCGCATCAAGAAGTAGGTTTGCAGTTTTTAATGATCTATGGCTGGGAAGAACATAAAATAAAAACATATGCCCGACGGGTTGCTTCGTATAATAACGCGAGCAATCAAAAATAATAAACCCGGCCGCTTTACTTTCTATATCAAGAATAAAAACATGGTGATTTCCGTCTTGAAATATAATACTTAATGTCTTTGCAAATTTTTCAGGGTCATAGCCGCCATCTTCAAAATTGCTTTCTTTGTAAAAAATTTCACCCATTGCGATTAAAAGATACATATCATCGATAAAGGCTTCTCTTATATCCAAAGTGAAAACTCCCCTGCTGCGGAGAATATTTTGTAATAAACAGGATCGGAACACCTCACGCGAATCACAAGATTGTCAAAGCTTCCAAGATTATGCCATTCAACTTTCCATTGAAGATCGCCCAAAGCTCCTATCTCTCCAAACATTTCCGTTCCAAATGTTTGCCCTCCATCATCCGATAAAGACAACATCACAACAGGATTTGCGCCTTGCCCGGATAATGTACCCACACTCACTTGCATAATAAGCTCAAAGCGAGATAACTCGAATGTTTTACCCGGTGCACCCAAAAGAACACCGTTTATATTTGCCGTGTCCCTAACTCTAATTATTTCGCTACCATTATCGTCAAAGGCGTTAAAATCTAGTTCGTATATATTCCCTGATCGGAAGTCACCAACTAAGTGCTTTCGATAAGCATAAGAGTACGAATTTGCAAGAGACCTCTTTCCGTCTATCCCAAAAGACCACTCAAACCATTCCCCCTCACGGGGCCATATCCATGTTTTTTGAGCATTTGGGAAGGTGAGGCAATACATATTTGTGCCTCTAAGCGACATAGTCCAACCAATCGCATCTTCTATAGTTCTGTATCCGGCAATCGTTTCCGTTAAAGCAGAGTCGGATATAACTTGAGCCGTTGAGCCTTGCGCCAAATAAACTTGGTTATCATCAGCAAGCCAGTAAATAAAATCATCATCATTTGCGACTGAATGTAGCGCGCCCAATCCAACGGGTATCGTCCCATCTTGAATAGGATCAAAGGGCGGCCTCCCTTGGTTAGAGTTCCACCATGTTTCAATCGTTTTTTCTCCGAACAAATATAAAAGCTGGTCAAATGTATAAACGCGAATCAGATCGTCAGCACTAGTTTCCGCTGTGGCATAATTTAAACCATTTATATCAAGATAATTACCTACATCACTGCAACAAAAACGACCATCATCCCCATCATAAATTGCACGACTGTTTAAAAAGCCACCACTTGAAGGTGTTTCGAAATCTACATCAGATCCGGCGCTTAATGTTGTTCCGTTCCATTCATAAGCGACACCACCCGCTATGACGATTATATTGTCGCCTGCTCCAAACAAAACACACCTATCATTACCTGGTATTTCACCTAAAACAGTTATTGTCTTATCGCTCGCTATGGAATATAGAGCGTTTTCAGTTACTTTATAAAGAGTTTCCTTATGCTCCAACATCCCTCTATCCGCATTACCCTCAGTTTGAGCCCAAAGCCTTAATCCGGGGAAGCTATCAAGAACGTATGCCCCTTTTCCAGAGCTGTCTTTTACCAAACGTGGCCAGAAATTGCGCGACACCTGATTTGATAATAAAGGCGCTTTGTCTTTAAATGTTCCACCCGTAATATTGATAGGCACTAACATTAGAAATCACACGGTTCATCTTGAGATACGTAATCTATATTGACAATCTTACGAATTTCTCTCATGGCAATCTCGCCGTTATTACCAACCGCTCTTTTTATTCGGTCATAGCGTTCTTGAGGGACACCATATGTCATCAAACAGTTATTAGCTATTAAACCCTCCATATAGGGACTAATTGCACTAGGGCAATCACTAGAGATTGACCATGTTGCCAAACCCTCTATTTTTAATTTTTGATATTCTTCATCATAGGCTATTTCAATGCGAACCTTGTCTTGGTTTTTAAGCTGCTGATTAAGACGTATTAATCCGAGAGCCGCTCCAACACGGTCTCGGATCTCGGCCTTACTCGCCATTTAATAATTCTTCATATTGTTTCACTACATCTTCTTTTTTCCTAGATGATATAGTTATATTTGCATTTGAAAGAGCTGCGACCATTTCCTTGTAGGAAACCTCATCATTTTCCGTTTTTGCATCACCAACCTCTTTAAACGAAGGGTGGTTTTCTAGTTTTGAAATGATATGTTCATCCTCAACATCAGATGTTTCCGATAGCGTAAATTTAACGCGACCCATAAAATTAATATTCTCAGGCGCATTTTTATCGCCGGTATATTTAAATGTTTTCATTGTAATTCCTTGTTAATAAGGGCGAGGTATAACCCCGCCCTATATATTTAAGCGTCCAAAGGAGCTGAGTAGAAGTGAGTAATTACACCATGCTGCTTGTCATTATAGAATGTTTTCTTAATGTCATGCTTAAGCTGTAAAGCTACGCCAGGATTAAATCCGTAATCATCCTCTTTACTAACTTTAAATGATGCCTGTTTGCCAAGTCCAAAGCCTAAAGCTTGCGCTCCACACAAGAAACCTACACCAACACGACTGCTTGCTGCGCCCGCGTCATCAAGACCGTCAGCCGTTGCATTAGATCCCCAAACACCATCAAAATTGTCGCCAGAACCATCACCATCGATAAACTTATCAATATCTGGGATTTTCTTAATGATGATGCCATCATAGATCAAATCTGATCCGGTAAAGATAGGATTATCAAGGCCACGTTTTCTGGCATCTCGATCTGCTTGTGAAATTGTCGCATCATTGCGCAAATCACGGAAACCATTGCTATCAACAAAATAAACAAAGTATGGATCATCACCTTTAATCATCACCGGACGAATAAGCGGGGAAGATTGTTCTGCCATACGCTTAACAAGAGAAACGGTTGCGGCCGTCAATCTATCATTTGTTGTATCAATCGATCCAAGTGATGCTGTATGGTCGCCCAAGGTCGTGTTACCTTTTGCAGAGCCATATAAAATGCGATCCGCGTTGTTTGTATTCCACGTATCAAGGTTTCCAGCCGCAGCGTCACCGTAATTAAAGTAATTACCGCCCGCCTCAACTGCGCCACATGCTTGAATGATGTGATCGCGCTTAAGTTCCATACCCCAGTTCATTAATGCAGGGCGCGCTTCTTTCATAAGATCGAAGGTCGATTTCTCGTTTTCTTCGTCATTAATACGCACACCGTTACGATAGTGTGTTGGGATAAGAGTGTAAGCATAGTTATTAAGTGCTTCTTCATTACCTGTTAGGGTTGAAGCGCCCTTAACTCCTGCGCCGCCTAGTTTTGAGATAAGAGGAATAGAAACTTTCTTCAAATCTTGTTTTACTTGGATAACTGCGTTTTCCGTCTTTCCGATATATGAAGCGAATTTACCGCCGCGAATATATTCACGGTTTACCTCATTAAGAAATTTGGTGACGACGTTATCGACGTTTACTGTACTTTGTGCCATTTTAAAGCCCTTCGTTTAAGGGCAACGGGTTAGAATTGAGAATCTGCAAACACATCATCCAGATTTTCTCTGTTGACTTTTGGTTGGGTTGCATTTGATCCTGCTGCCGTTGCCGTGGTTAGATCAGGCACTTTGAGCGCATTGGACTTTTTATCTGGTTCGGGTTCTTTCGCATTAAGTTCAGCCATGATTTCCGCTCGTAGTTTTTCGCGCTCGGAATCTCGATGTTGTTTTGCTGTGTCATAAGCGAATTGAGCAGGGTCAGGGTGTGCGTTCATTTTATCAATGAGCGATTTGTCCTTATTAGCCATGAATAAAAATAGCTCTTCCTTTTCAGGATAGTCGTCTATTCCTGCCAAAGCCTTCTCGCGGGATGTTGAAATGCGTTCTTGAAGAATTTCACCTGATACCTTTTGTTTAATATATCGCTCATATCCTTTCGGATCTTCGATAGGGTCAGGTGCGTTTTCATCTTGTACGCCGTTCTCTTCCTCGATTTCCTTAACTCTTTCCTTGTACCTTTTAAGTTCGTCTTTAACGCCCATAAATGCCGACATAGGAACATGCTTTCTTTCTTCTTCCGCTGGCGTCTCGGAATTGTCATCCTCGGAATTTTCTTCCTTGGTGTTATCGCCCGTGGCTTCCTCGGTCGTGGCTTTTTGATCGTCGCTTTCATTGCCGCTAGGCTCTACTTGCTCGGAAGTTTCTGCTTTGTCCGGTTCGTCCGTGAAGATACTATCTAGGTTTTCGATAGTTGAAGGTTGAGCTTCATTTGTCATGTTTATTACCTTTCTTAAACGCCCAAAAAGTGGCGGCCTTATATCGCCCGAAACCCGGCGGCGGTGTGTGCGTTAGGCACAAAAAAACCACTCGAAAGAGTGGTTAACTACTTACAGCGGCGGCCTGTAAAATTACGCCCGATTTAAACGCTTACGCTGCTTACTTGGTCTGGTGGGTTTTTTACCAACAAAACGTTCTCTATTCGTCTTTGAATAGCGTCTTGCTCACCTTTTGCGGCGTCTGCATTAACTTTCCTGATATTTGCGGCGGCGTCTGCCTGTGCAATTTGCGCTTGCCCGCCTGCGGCTTGTGATGCGGCGGCGCGGCGGCTTTCAATTTTCTCTATCAAATCTTCTTTACCTCGAAGCTGTGATAATTCTATGAGTTCGATAATATCAATATCTTTAGATGACTGTGCGAACTGCGTTATCATCTGGAATTGCTCTTGTTGAACATTTATACTGTCGAATGACTGGTCTATGATAATATCAACGTCTAAATCAGCCGTATCGTTACGGACTTCAATAATCTGGTTTAAACGTGGGTCTTGGCTTTTCATCATTTGCTGATAAATAAAGCTTGCTCCGGTTCGCTCTTCCAACATTATTGATTCATCATTGATTTTTTCTTCCAAATATTTTTGTAAGTTTATCTGAGAGTTCAAACCGACCCAACGTAGATTATCTTGATCGTCTGTTACGCGCACCCACTTTTCTTCATTCCAGAATTGCTTAATACGCGCCCATATCTGCTTGTATATACGTTTTTCAAAGTTTGTTAATAGATTGTACTGCCTATTAAGTTCTAACGATCCTGCGGATTGTAATTTATCAATAGCGCGGCCTGACAAATCCCCTTGCTGTCTTTCTCCTGAAAGTTGCGCATTGATCGAAACTGCATCAAGTTCTGCCTTTGCATCCTGATATAGTTGGAATTGGCCTTGCGCCATATCACCAGTCGGTAAAATATCAAAATCGCCCTTTTCACCAGTATAAGAGATATGACCATCAGGCTTTGCAAGCTCACGCTTCATTGCCGGTATATCTCTTATAGAACCATCTCTCGAATAAGTCTGTCTTTGCGATAAAAGATGAAGTGCTTTAGAGCGCCTATGATTAATCTCATCTTGCTGGTCAATAAAAGCAGACACTTCGCTATAACGATTATTGTCACGGTCTATGTTAGCGGAAGCCAATTCTATTGGACACATTGGCTCGCCTTCATCATCAAGGAATGGGCTTTCTATCTCATCTATAATATCTGTATTTCCAGAGAATATTGACATTTGCCATACATCGCCAACTTTTCGAAAGTGAAAAGAAATACGGTATCTTCCCTTAACTTTATCATACCAACGCGGCCTATCTTCAAATGTCTCATCCGCAGCCATCGGCATATCATCACTTAGGTTGCTTGCATCAAATTTTGGAAACTTCGCTTTAATCTCATCAGCGTCCATCCAGATAATCATTCCTAAGAAACGCGCGTCTGAAAAGTCTAATTCTCTTGAATGAGGGTCATAATATATCCTATCCCAAGGAATACGCTTAACCTCGATTTCAATCTCACCGCTTTTCTTTTGTTTAACCTGCGTGATTGCCCCGCATGTACCTTCAATAAAGAAGTCGCCTGCACAATGAGTCCGCAGCATGCTAAAATCATTATTATCTGCAACATATCTCAAGGCATCGGTCGCAGCATGTGACGCCTCTTCATGTTTTTGTGTCCTTGGATAAGCCTTCGGATCGGTATTGCGTAATATATACATACCAACCAAGCCTTCGACCTTTGGCTTTATACGGTTGACAACAATCGCGGCCTGTTGACGCTTATTTAGTTTGCTGATTTGTTCAGGCGTCCATTGTTTATGGTCATGGTAATCACGGTTGCGTTCAGAAATACGGCGCGAATCTTCTGTGTCATTGAGGTAATCAACGACCTGCTGCTGTCTTGTTTCTATTGTCATAGCGTTTTCCAGTTATCGTCACCATCCTCATCATCTGCGTATGGATCGCGGTGCGGTATTTTCTCTTCTTCTTGAATTGCCCGGGGGCTGTATGTTTGATCTAATAAGCGCCCGAACTGTCCGCAAACATCAACCGCGTCATCGTACTTTCCGTCAGGAAAGGTCACAAGTTGCTCAATTAATCTATCGCCCCATGTTGTATTTGGGATGTAAACCTGACCTGCGGAAGCCATTGCTTGAAACCCACGCGCCCTTGCTGTTTTATTATGGACCGATGGCAACCATTCACGACGAACATATTTGCCACGTCTCATTGCTTTTTTTATGTACGGATTGACCGCATTTTTAATAACACCTGATTCAGAAACCCAAACATATATTTCATGCTTTTTTAAAAGTTCCTGCTCTGCATCTATCCACTTATCGGATTCAGTTTTGCCAAACCACCAATCGACCAACCAAAGCTGTTCATCCGTATCAAAGCCACCTATTCCAATATCTGTAAAATCTGGCTCTTTACCCTTCTTAGGTTCTGTCACCGCATAATCTGATGAGCCATATTTATATAGTTGCTCTGGTTCTTCACCAAGGTCATAACGATTAAACCAACCACGTTTAAAATAACTACCGTCATCCGGTGATGGGTCTTGCATCATTTGGCCTGCAAACGTGCGGCTATCTGCTTTTCTTTCACGCTCTAATTCTTTAAGCGTATGTTTATGCTCCCAAAGCGCCGCCGCATCTTCTGCGCCATCATTAATGATAGCTGGCAGCTTTAAATGATAAAAAGCTTCATTAATACCATTATCAAGAACAAACCCTGACATATCATCCTCATGCAACCTCTGCATAATTATAATAATCGGAGTATGACGTGAATTTCGCCTTGATTTAATGGTTGTGTTTAATCGCTCATTAACGTGATCGCGCTCATTGTCCCTTTCTGCGTCATCTACTTTTAAAGGGTCATCTATAATGATTGCCCCGCAAAACCCTTCTTCACTTGTTGAGCCGGCACCAAATCCTGTTATCGCCCCACCTGCTGACGTTGCATAAAGCCCACCGCCTTGTGATGTGTACCATTTTTCTTTTGACTTGCTATCTTCCTTTAAGGTGACAGGCCAGAAATTCTGAAATTCCTCGGACTGTATTAATTCTTTAGCCTTTGATGAATTATCTAATGCTAGGCTGTTTGAATAAGACAGATGAATAAATTTTGATTTTGGATTACGTCCTATAGATTGCGCAACCCAGTTAATGACGCCTAATTCTGTTTTTCCGTATCTTGGCGGCATATTAATCAAAAGGTTTTTTATCTTTCCTTCTTCAACCCATTTAAGCTTTTCGGCTATTTCGTGATGATGCCAATTCTCAATAAATTTATCACCGCGCGCCTCAAAGAAATACTTAGTGAACGGTACTAGGTTGCTTTGTAGCTCCCTTTTTAGTCGTGCCTTTTTTGCTCTTTGAATGGCTACCCGCTGCAACAAGTCCGGTAATGAGCTTATCAAGTTCGTCATCTTCTAAGTCGTCCATAAAACTATCAAATGCGGCCTCGCTGACATTGTTAATGTTAAAATCTTTAGGAATGATAGATGCTGCCACACGTAAATACGTCGAAGGGTCTGTAATACGAACCCTCTCAATGGCTTCTGAACCGCCTTTTTGCCAATCGGTAAGAATATCTTGCATGAACGCTTCACTAAATTTGTTACGCGTACCTTTAGTTCTTCCTTTGGGGTTTCTGACCTCACCTTTTTGAATAGGTTTAAGATTACCCAAACTCTTTTTTCTTCTTTTTTCTTTTAATGAATTTTCTTTATCCATAACTATATCCATAATCATCGGTTGTATTTGGGTCTTTAACTTTTACAGACATATAAATTATATGCGTTTCCCTGTCTGTTTTAGCCTCTACCTTAATCAAAACCTTTTCTTCATTCAGGTAATTTATAGCAACCCTCGATATGCTGTCTGAAAGGATCTCATTACTTATAATGGCGTGACCTGAAAGAGTAGTCCAAGTTACACTTAAAACATCTCCGGCATCATCCTCAAATGGCTTATAGTCAAGGTGGTATTCGACCTTATCGCCTTTATTGGCAATTTGCTGTAATGGGTCTCTGATATGGTTGCTTTGATTGGTAATTGCAAAGGCTTTAGGCATTTGTGGCAGTATCTATGTAAAGTTTCGACGTTTTACCAACTTTGTGAGGTCTCGGAAAATTTGCCGGAACAAATATGTTACCATCTGTTTCCAATGCTGCGCTTACGCTATCAGATCCGAATTTATACCATATTGGCGCATCACGTGATGTGATTATCACATATTGTGTTTTGTCGTTTAGCTGACCGGATAAAGTGCCAATATCTAAAACTTGTGTTGCTATAGGTGTTGTGGGCGCTTGGAAAGAGCTGTCAAAACTTTCATACTCTTCAATAATAACATCATTAGCCATTTTTATTCCTCGCATAAAAAAACCGCTCAAGAATTAACTTAAAGCGGTTGTTACTCCCTTTCGGGCATGTGCCTAGTGGCAATTTATTTTTGACGCACTTGGTCACGACTATTAGACTAAATTTTTAAAGAGCCGTCAACCCTTTTTTAAAATTAATCGTACTGATCTCCCCACCCCCTCACAATGCAATAGTCATTAAGCCCTACATTGTACTGAACCCGCACCTCCATTTCTGTCATGGCTCGTTGAATGGATATTTCCTCCAAGCTAAATTCAAACTGGTTCTTGTCGATAACAATACCCCGAACGTAGCTTGGTGTTTCCCGTGACCACTTCTTCATGATTGCAATTTGTGCATTGTATTTGTCTATATCATCCTGCGTTGGTTCTTTATCGGGGGCGGAGGATTTTGTTTCATCGTCTTGCGTGGCATACCCCATTCCGGCAAACTGCATGGTGTAATAGTTTTTAATCTCCCTCTCGGCATCTAGCATGGCGGGGGATATATGTTCAAGCATAAGTGCTCTTTCTTTGGTTATTGCGACAACCTGAGAACGATCTTTTGATATTTTTCTTTCAACAAACGTGTGTCTTTTTTTCACGACTTCCTCCAGTTTATTACATTAAATCCATAAAATAGGGCCCGACACGCTTATTCATTTCAAAGGCAGGTTGAGTGTTTGATCCTACATCGCCCCTGATTGTGTAGCGTGATGCGTCCATTTTTAACCATCTGGTTTCCTCGTCAAATTCTGACTCCTGTATCATGTAAAGCTGGTCACACGCCTTCCTAAGACCGTTCCCACCAAAAAGCTTACCATCTTGATTCATCTGGGCAAGCATGACGCACCAAAGCTTATGCTTGCGGGCGAAGTTAGCAACGGACTGCGCGACATTCCTTGTAAAGCTTTCTTCGCTCTCTCCGTTCTTCTTTCCGGTTACAAGCTGCCAGTAATCAAGAATAAATCCCTCGATGCCATAGCGCGCCTTTGCCTTTGCAATCACATTCAAGACCTCTTGAAGATTCGCCCCAGGCTTGTTTGAATAAATGATATTATTTTTTGGTTTATGCGCCGCTGCCTTTGCTCCGATTGCCCTGCTTTCATTTAGAAATACAAGTGAGTTTTTGCCAATGTCTCTTGCTACATTCCGCTCGTGAATCTGCTCCGCTCCCATTTCCAAAGCGATGTATAAATGCTTTGTTCCAAGCTGATTTAGATTATATGAAATGGTATGCGCTAGGGTTGTTTTACCTGATTTTTCGGCGCCACAAAAGCCGTAGGTAAATCCTTGATACAATCCCCCTGCCATAGCCATATCAAGACTTGGCAAGCCTGTTTTTGAGCAAGCCGGAGGTAATTCTAGGCGTTGTAAAACACGTTGATGAACATCTTCCTCTGTCAGTAAGTCATCATCAATCTGATCTTCTTGCAAGTCATTTTGCAAGGTTGCCAGCAAGTCTCTGTAAGGCATGTTCCAAAGATTATTTTTTATATCCCCGATTAAGTCCAGAAGTGTTTTTTTGTTTTTGTTCTCCTTGATTAAATCTGCGTAATGTATTAACTGGTGGGTCATTCCAAAAACGTAAGTTCCTGCAATTTCACGGAGATAATCATAAGGGTCATCATAGCCCATGTCCTTTGGAAACTCGTAAAAGCGCCATTCTTGAAAATCTGCCAAGGTAAAAGCTCCGCGGGAATTGAATATTTCTTGCATGGTTGTGAAAGCTTTACCGTGCCAAGGCTGAAAGAAATCTTCTTCTTTCAAATTAATATCCAGAATTGCAGCGTTATTCTGGAACAATCCCCCGATAAGACCCTGCTCTGCTTCATTGTGAATTTCTTTATTCATTCCATTAACTCCATAATTTCATCTGCATTGATAGTTTTCGATTTCTTTTCAGGTTTGTCACTTGGTTCAAATATCCCGCGCCAACCGTGTTGAATTGATTTGTTTATAATCTTGATTGGATCATGCCCTTTTTCCATATATTCAATTAGCTGATTTCTGGTTTTTTTCTCTGCCATAGGTTTAAGAGGAAATTTTATTTCTTTCCTATGTTCTTTGAACTCGTCGATTAGACTCTCAATTAAATCTTGTTTATTTTTCTCTTTGGGTTCTGTTTTGGGTTCTATAGATAATTTATTATCTATATGTAAGTGACATTTTGACACTTGAGGTTTGTCGCATTTGTCACTTAGGTTTTGGCTTTTCATGTGACATTTTGACACTTGAGGTTTGTTACTCTCATGTGACATTTTGTCACTTAGGACATATAAATTTGAGGACTTGAAACCTGCATTGTTTCGCCTCTCAAACACCTCTATTATTTTCATATTAACCAAAACTTGAATATTTCTGACAACTGTTCTTTCAGATTGCCCCGTGTCTTTTGATATGTCTTTTTGTGAGGGCCAGCACTCCCCTGTTTTCTTGTTTGCACGGTTTGCCAACGCAACAAGAACAAACTTAGCGCCCGCAGGGAGGTCATGCTCAAATGCCCAGTCAAGCCAGTTATTCGCCATCACTATCCCCCTGTAAAATCTTCTGCCGATCAACTAAGCGCGCAACAATATCTCTAATATGTTCCATCACTCACCCCTCAATCTTTTCCAGACCGCGTCAGATACATAATCGTTGTATTCTGCGCCGGACTTAATTCTTCTGAATGACTTCGGTGTAAAGTTCTTGAGGGCGTGTTCCTCGCAATATTGAATAACTTTTCCTTCATGGGAGGTCATACATTTAGCGCCGCAACACATAAGGTCACTTACAATCTCACGGCAATATCCCTGATTAGGTAGCACCGCTATATGCATGTTTTTATGAGGCGGCAGGGTGGCGTAGTTGACCGCACTTTTCTTTCTTCTGGCACGCAAATCTTTGCGAAGGGGTAAGCCGATTTCCTTAGCCTTGTTGACCAAGCCGCCTATTGAGCGCCCCAGTTTCTTGGCTATGACTTCCTCGTCTATCTTCTGCCCCCACATCTCGCGGAGAGTGTCTAACTCATCAGGTGTCCATCTACACGCCATTACAACACCTCCAATGATCTGGCACGTGCCGTTAGCTTTCTCAGCTTTCCTCGCTCGATAAGGCCGTCAATCATTCTTGATATGCCTGATACGCTTTGAAGATTTATCGCGCTTGCCATCTCTCTATAACTCGGAGGAACACCACCATGTTGCTGTATGTATGTTTTGATAAATTTTAATAGTTCTGCCTGTTTATGGGTCATATCGCCTCCACTTCTATACGCGGGGAATGTGACCATCTTTTTTCAGGCCATACGCTGTAAATATGCGAGTCATTCTCGTAAATTGAATCCAGTAATGCTTTAAGTAAATTATCAATATCTGGCGTTTGCCTGTGCGGCATACCATCATGCTGCGCCTGTTTTTTCTTTGACCATGATTTAGGTATAGGCAGATAGAATGTGACCTTATCGCCGTTGACGACTGAAATATTTAATTCCTTCACACGGTCTCTAAAATCGAAATACCTCACAACACAAGCGCGATTGTTCCATCTATCAGATTGCGTCATGCGCGGGGCCGGTACAGGAATGATTAAGTATGTTTTTAAACTGGAGGTCATGGACTCACCCCGCCGAATCTGGATAGATTAAATTTCTTAAAATGAAAGGAACTCAAATGATACAACCACCCAATGTTCAAACAGGAACACCTGAAGAAATCGCATATATTTTGTTGAAAACGATAGAGCATAGAGGAGATAACCCGATTACTGATAAAAAAGAATTATTGAATACTTATGTGGATTGCATCAAAGCGGTGAAAGGTGTGAGACCTATTGATGTTTAGTTGCATATATCCAGTCATAAGCACATTGCGCTTGCACAACATCGCCGTTGCAGACCTGTAAAAGTTGATATTTTAATTCTTGGATTTGATCTTCATTCATAATTTATCCTTTTAATATTATGGTTATCTGTTGACAATGTTATGAAATGTGTATAACTGGAAAATGCGAATCATTCAGATATACATATTTCTGTTTGTTTAGGTGCTCTGGAATGTTGGCTGTTGGAAGCCGCGTTTCAGAGTTGCCATTTTTATTCCCCTGTTGGCGCAGGGTTTTTATTAGTCAAAGGCTCTAAGACCTTTGTAGGAATTGGCTCGCCCGCTTTAATTGCGGCACAATGCATATCCCATGCTGCTGTTTTGGGAACGTAATTGGTTGATTTCATTTTGTTGAAGTACCCACTTGATATTCCGGCTTGATCGCAAGCTTTTCGGATACGCTCCCATATTGAGTTTTTATTCATACTTAATATTTACCAATGGTAATATTTATAGTCAACATAAATTATTACTATTGGTCTATGGATAATAACCAATGGTAAGAGTAGGAATCCTTTATGGGTAAAAGAGAAATTGTTCCACTAGATGAATTGATTGCGGATAACTTTAAAGCACTACGTCTTGAACGTGGCGTAACTCAAGAAAAGGCTGCCGAGATGATGGGTTGTAGCACTGGCATGATAACACACCTCGAAACTGCGCAGCGTTCATGGAAAACAAAGTGGATATATGAAGCCGCAAAAGCTTTTAAAATACATCCATCGGAACTAATGGGTGGAGCGCAGGTATCAAAAACTGACTTGAAAATATTAGACCTTATGAAGAAACAAGCAAACGTTCTAAGCCAGATTGAAGCCGAAGAAAATAAATCCTAATAGAAAATAGATAACAAAGTGCCCTTAGCCACAAAAGCTTCATGATAATTCCCTTCCACACAATTATTTATATAGGACGATTTAAACAAATGAATAAGAACAGATCAAGAACATTTTCCACATTATGCTTAATTAAGCTTTGTCTAATATTAGGCGGTTGTGCGACGGGCGTGTCAAACTTCACAGGGCCGGATGGTAAACAATCTTATGCACTAAAGTGTAGCGGCTATATGCGCGATTGGGATGATTGTTATAAATCAGCGGGGGAATTATGCCCGTCTGGTTATGACGTTATAGATCAGCAATCAGGACATAAAGGCTATGTGGCGACTGGGAGTGTATTAGCTAACGTACAATCACAACATTTAATGGTGCAATGCAGATAGTAGCTTTGACTCCCTCAAAAGAATCACCCTAGAATGTCCGTGTAAAACTCTTTCATAGAAAGGAACTAGGATGATTTGCATAAAAGCTTTCATAGATAGCCCTTTCAAAGGTCTTGGATGCTGACACATTCAGGGTGAACAGCCAAAATGGCTATACACGGACACTTCTAAAGTGAGGCAAAGACTAAATGGGCGTAATAAGGGGGTGCCGCCGACCTTGACCATGCTTCTGCCGCGGTAATGTCAGTTACTACGGTTGCTAACCTCTAGGAGGAAAGCTGTAAGTCTTAGAGATGCTCGGCTGTTCAGGTGCAAACCTTCCTTAGAGCATTTCAAACGTCTACAATTTAAAAGCCTGCGATTAACCTCGCGGGCTTTTCTGATTCTTATACTCACACACAATTCAGAAAGCGTAAATAAAAAAATATTACTATTGGTAAACTTTTTTGTTGACTTAAACATTACTAATGGTAATATTGATCTTGTCACTAACGAAAGGTCAAACATGAAACACACAATCGAAGAACTTTACGAAAAAGCCCAAAACGAAAATCTCTCACAAGCCTTGTATGATATATCCGACGAGCTGAACGATCTTTCTTATGAATATCAGCAACAACGTCGCACTATAAGCCCAGACCTTCCCTTCAACGAAAAACATTCACGTGATTGTGAACTGGAGACTCTTGAAGCAGAAGCGGACTTAAAAGCGTATGAGGTGTTTCAGTGGGCTGATGAAATGGAAGCGGAAGAATTAATAGACCGCGCCATGGCTGATGAAGCTGGTCAACACGCCTATTACAGAGAAGGAATGTCACAAGGCATTTCACGCGCAAATATGGGGGTGAGATAATGACTGATATTAAACACACGCCCGCGCCTTGGCATTATTCGCCAGAAGTCAGTAAGCAATCTAATCATTTGGTTTATGGTTCAAAAGAAGCGAATGGAAATATGCTTATAGCTAATTGTGGGAATCACAAAACGAGTGAAGCGGAGATTATAGCCACCGCCCACCTAATAGCCGCCGCGCCTGATATGTATGAGGCTTTAAAAGAATCATTATTTGGCTTAAGGCTTCGGCAAAAACGTGAGCCAGATAATATAAGACTTTCAAACGATATTAAATTGATAGAAAAAGCCATAGCAAAAGCGGAGGGCAAATCATGAGAACCCTCCCCGACATGGAAAACGACCTGTTCACGCAAGCATGTATTAATGCAACTGAGCACGGTCTTAATGAAGCCATTAACTCTGTATCAAGCCTGAAATCAAAAAGGCAGATAGCCAGATCACTTACAACATTCCAACTACAAGCAGAAAGCCAAGGATATGTCACACAGAACTCTATTCATAGATTTAACGAACGCCTCAAAGCAAGACAGGCTTCTAACGGCGATAGAGAGGAACAACACGCTACTGGAACAACTTCTTTTGCAACAAGCGGACACTTCATCACAGGAGTCACAGCCGCTAGTTCGTTGTGTGCAGTAATAGGAATTATTTACCACGTTATAGGAGGATTGGTATGAAACTTAAAGAATATTTAGATAAGAATAATATTGAATACGTGATTGCGGCAGATGGCGCGCTGAGTGTTGGCGGGTCTCTCGATCTGAGAGGCACAAGCATCACGGCACTACCTGATGGTCTGAGTGTTGGCGGGTCTCTCGATCTGGAAGGCACAAGCATCACGGCATTACCTGATGGTCTGAGTGTTGGCGGGTCTCTCGATCTGGGAGGCACAAGCATCACGGCACTACCTGATGGTCTGAGTGTTGGCGGGTCTCTCGATCTGGGAGGCACAAGCATCACGGCACTACCTGATGGTCTGAGTGTTGGCGGGTCTCTCGATCTGAGAGGCACAAGCATCACGGCACTACCTGATGGTCTGAGTGTTGGCGGGTATCTCGATCTGGGAGGCACAAGCATCACGGCACTACCTGATGGTCTGAGTGTTGGCGGGTCTCTCGATCTGAGAGGCACAAGCATCACGGCACTACCTGATGGTCTGAGTGTTGGCGGGTATCTCTATCTGGAAGGCACAAGCATCACGGCATTACCTGATGGTCTGAGTGTTGGCGGGTCTCTCGATCTGAGAGGCACAAGCATCACGGCACTACCTGATGGTCTGAGTGTTGGCGGGTATCTCTATCTGGAAGGCACAAGCATCACGGCATTACCTGATGGTCTGAGTTGTGAGGAACTATATTTCAACGGCACTATAGGCGATTACGTATTTTCAGTTATTGACGGAATATTCTGTATAATTATTTGCGAGAAAAAGAAAGACGATATTAGTCTTAAAAAGTGCCGGAAATCAGAGTTCAAAGACGGCAAGGTTGTCGGTGATACTTTCTTTGTGGCTTCTAATAAAGAATATAACGCGCATGGCGAGACTATTCGTGAAGCTATTGAGGAATTGCGTTTCAAATCATCTGATAGGGACTTGTCTGAGTTTAAAAACCTTACTTTAGATACCCAGAAAACACCTCAAGAATGGTCTTTTGTTTACCGTATGGTAACTGGCGCTTGTCGTTACGGAACAAGCGAATTTATGAGGGGTCGCGCTTTAAAAGCCAGGTACACCTTGAAAGAAATCATTGCTGAGACAGAAAACGCTTATGCAGGAAGTGAATTTAAAGCTTTCTTTAAGGAGGCGGCATGATCGACCTACACAACATTACATTTTCTAAAAGCGGTGAGATTACCTGCCGCACATTCAAGAACGAAACGATAATTCTTCACCAGTCGAACGTTGAAGTTTTACCTAGACCGAACGAGGAAACCGCACGTCAAAATCTTAAACAGGGATATGAGCGTTTTCTTAAACCAAAGGGAGTAATAGGAAAACAGTCCTTTGGCTTCGTTCGGTCATTTTTTACACCAAAAGCCAAGAATAACTTTGAGGATTTTAAAACCTCTTGGGATTTTTGGAAAGCAACAGAAAGAGTTTAATCATGGAATTACAATCACAAGACATAAAGGAAATTGCTAAGGCTTTGAATAAAGCGCAATCGGATTTAAAGCCCGCCATTAAAGACAGCAAGAACCCCTTCTTTAATTCCAAGTATGCCGACCTTGGCAGTGCTTGGGATGCCTGCCGCGATTTAGTCATTAAAAATGATATGTCTATCGCACAGCAACCAACCGTGATCGATGGTAAAAACTACCTTGCCACAACGCTCATGCATACAAGCGGTCAATGGTTGCGATCCTATACGGTTTTAAACCCGACCAAGAATGACCCGCAAGGGCTTGGAAGTGCCATCACATACGCACGTCGTTATTCATTAATGGCTATGGTTGGCGTATGTCCAGAAGATGATGATGGTAATGCGGCAAGTCAGCCTGATACCAAGCCAAGTCAGCCAGAGACAAAGACAAGTAATGCACAGCCTGAAATAGAGCCTGTTTTTAAAACTAATGAAGAGCGTTTGGAGTGGCTGAAAGACAGCGGTGAAGTCGTTGAAAACTTCACAGACAGCGCCGCGCTTGTCTCATGGGAAAATACCAATCAAGACAAGATCAATGCATTAGGCGTGAAGCAGAAAGAAGCTTTAAAGGCTTTGATCGAGCAGAAATACAATGAAATCAAACAACCAATGGCAGCAGAATAGAAAGGAAACATCATGCAAGCATTATCAAACATAGGGCATAATAACCCACCATCCGAAAGCGAAATATTAGAACAACGCCTAGAGGACAACTACCAAAAACTACATGACGAATATGGACGGCTTTCCAAGAAAGACATTCCAGAAGTCGTAAATAATGAAGAAGAAGCCCAACCTGTTACTGATTACATCAAGGCAGTAAAAAGCCTTAAAAAGTCTGTCACCGAAGCACACAAGAAAGAGAAAGCACCTTTTCTTGAGGCGGGCCGCATTGCCGATACATGGAAGAAAAACTATGAAATCAAGATTGAGAATCTAGCGGCTAAAGCTGAAAAGCCATTGCAGGTGTTTCTTGTTAAAAAGCAGGAAGAAGAACGCCAACGCCAGTTAGATATAGCGCGCAAAGCACGTGAGGATGCAGAGCGCCTTGCAGAACAAGCACGTGAGCATGAGGCCGAGGGCATAAATGATACCGCCGAAGATTTAATGGACGCGGCTATGCAGAGTGAAGGTAAAGCGCAGGCAATACAATCAAGCGCATTAGACGTTAAAGGGCGTGTTCGTTCGTCTATGGGAGCAAGTGCATCGCAAAAGATTACTTGGACTGGCGAGATTGAATCAGTAGCGGCAATAGACCTGAACGCCCTGAAAGAATACTTCACAGAAGATCATATTCAGACAGCTATCAATAAGGCTGTTCGTGACGGTAAGCGTCAGATCGTAGGCGTTAAGATTCACAAAAAAACATCATTAAATATCAGATAGGAGAATATAATGCTTAACCAATGTCTTGTGAGTGATTATAAGCAAGGTCTCTCTATTGCAGACCTAAATAAAAAATACTCAATACCATTGTCTTCTATAAGAAATGTTTTGAAAAAAGAAGAGTGCTTACGTACTCCTAAAGAGGCGCACTCGCTTGCTGGAAAGCAAGGAAGAATGTCTCGTCTTCAAGAAAGAATTCCTCATAGCAGCAATACTAAAGAAAAAATGAGACAAAGTAGACTTAAGTGGGCTGATAGTAACGCTAAAGGTAAAACTCTTAAGACTACCGGTTACATTGAATATACTCGTGGTGAACATAAAGGAAAATCTGTCCACGTTGTTTTAATGGAAGAAAGAATTGGGCGAAATTTAAAGCCTGATGAATGTGTTCATCACATTGATGGCAACAAATCAAATAACGGTGAAAATAATTTAGCACTATTAACCAAATCTGCTCATGCGCGCCTTCATAGGTTTGAAGATGCGCTAAGTGGAAATTTAAGAGAAAGAGATGAAAATGGCCGGTACTGTTAATCGCGTAATAATTATAGGGAATTTGGGAAATGACCCAGAGATCAGAAAAAGTCAACAAGGCAGTAAGATAGCGAACCTATCCATTGCCACCTCGGAAAGCTGGAAAGATAAAAACACAGGAGAGAAAAAGTCAAACACTCAATGGCACCGCGTTGTTATTTTCACAGAACCGCTTGCCAATTTGTGTGAGCAATACCTTAAAAAAGGCTCGAAGGTTTATATCGAGGGGCAACTGGAAACGCGCAAATGGACAGATCAAAGCGGTCAGGACAAGTACAGCACAGAGGTCGTTTTAAGACCGTACAAGGGCGAGTTGACCATGCTTGATAGCCGTGAGAGCGGTCAGACACAGAAGGCATATACACCGCCTGATGACTTTGAGGATTCCATACCGTTCAGCGACACTATGATGTGGGTGATGGCTTAATGATACGTAGCCGCAAGCACTTGATGTTTATCGCCTCCCTCCCCTGCATCATAACAGGGCGGGAAGGCGGCACACAGGCTTGCCATATACGTCATGGGTTATTTGCAATGGGAATGAAGCCAAGTGATGAGTATGTCGTGCCGATGCACTTTGAAACGCATTTGGAACAACACAGAACAACCGAGGAAAAGTTTTATAAACCATTTGGCGGGGTAAGTAAGGCAAAGGACTTTGCTATTAGGTTATTTGAGAATACAGGCGACGAATGGATGGCACGAGAAATATTGGAGGATTTTAGACATGGATGAGGCAGTAATTCAGGGCAACTTTGCAGACATACAGAACATTAAAAGCCGTTCGGTTATGGTTCTTAAAATTGAAGTGCCTGTTGAGCAAGCGCAAAAAGCATTAAATACACTTGGTTATCCAACGCCAGGGGAAGAAATACCTGTAGCTGTGGTGAGGCTTAATATTCAAAAGGCATCAAAGCCAGTTAGCTATGCACAGCAAGCTAAAATGATGGCAAAAGACGAGCGCGTACGAGAGTTTTTAAAAACAGAATTTACACATTTAAAAGATACTGGAGCGCGTGAGTGGTCAGAAGAGGTTATTGAGGATTATTGCAGGGTTATGTCATGCGCGGAGATAGTTGCAGATACCGCTCCGGGAGTAAAATTTAAAGAGCTGCAATCAAAGTTTGGAAGATGGAAGGCTTATAATGTATAAATCAATATTCCCTAATCTGGCAGTCTCTAATGGTGGAGGGGCATCACGGCCAATCGTCGGTGACAATTCTGTTGTGTGTGATAGCCCCTCCTCCAATGGAGAACGCTCTAATCGTGATGTTAAAAGAGGGGGTGCAATACAATGAGTTTACCTGATATATGCACACCGGAAATTGTCGCTGATTATTTGCAAATCCCTGTCAAAGTTGTAAAGCAGCTATGTAAGGATGATGAAATAACAAATGTTCCTATTTCTCCTAAGAGAATAAGAATTGAACGCGATGACGTACTTGAATACGTGGAGAGAAAAAAATGCCAAAGCAAAAGCAACCGCCTAAAGTCGTTAAAAGAACAGATAGAGAAACTTACGAAGTCATTGAATACAGACATGGAAAGCGTAAGCGGCTTAGCACAGGCTACGGCAGCAGAGAAGATGCTGATGTCGCGCTTGCCGAAATCATCCTTGAAAGGAAATTTGGAACAAAACGTAACACGGATAAGATCCTGATAGGCGAGATATTGGCACATTATTTATTACATCATATACCAACTACAGCATCCCCAAGAAAGCCCTATCAATTCATAGGCAATTAAAAGAGTTCTGGTCTAATCTGGATATATCAGAGGTTAATCGGGCAAATACGACGAAGTACATAGCCGGATTAAATAAAAACCGCCCCAAACCAATTTCTAACGATACGGCTCGGAGATACCTTCAACACCTTAATGCAGCTTTGAAGTTTTGTTATGATGAAGAAGTCACTAACGTATTTAAAAAATCTTGGTTGCCATCCCCAAGCAAACCAAGGGAGGTTTTTCTTACGAAGTCGGAAGCGGCAAAGCTTGTACTTACAGCTCGTCGCACCAGTCCCCCATATATGCCTTTATTCCTATTAATATCCTTGCATACAGGGGCAAGAAAGAGCGCAGTTTTAGGGTTAAAGTGGTCTGATATAGATTTGAAAAGAGGGTTTATTAACTACAAGCGGGGAGAGGTTTCAAAAATTAAAGGCCGCTCTATTGTGCCAATTTCTCAACGATTAATGACGACGCTAAAATGGGCTAAAAAATATGGCACTGATATTGGTTATGTTTTCCCCAATAAAAAGGGGCATATCAAAGACATAAAGAAGGCTTTTAATACTTTAAAGAACAAAGCGGATATGCCCCATATATTTCCCCATGTTCTACGACATACCTTTGCTACATGGGAAGTAATAAGCGATACGCCAATCCATGCAGTAGCTAAAATGATGGGGCATACAACCTCGAATATGGTTGAAAAAACCTATGGACATTTAAGTCCCAATTACCTAAAAGAAAGGAAGTCACGATGATAACACCGCCCCGAACACCGCCCCATAAAGGCATAAATGGAAAGCGTGTAATGTCTGGATGCAAGTTAATTAAAGGCTTATGGGGTCGTAGCTCAGTTGGTAGAGCGTCTCGCTGGCAGCGAGAAGGTCGAGAGTTCGAAACTCTTCGACTCCACCAAAATCTCTATTTGATTTTATATCCACCAGATTTATAACGCCTCAAACGAATTATAAATGAATTTATTATTTTCCACATTTTCGAATACTAAAAAAATTCTCAAAAGCTGGCTGAGTCATGATCCGTTCACACAAAGCGCGGCGGCCGCCTATTACGCCATTTTTTCGTTACCCGGTTTATTAATAATTTTTACAGGTATTT
The DNA here is from genome assembly GCA_963710165.1 of uncultured Alphaproteobacteria bacterium. Classification (GTDB taxonomy): domain Bacteria; phylum Pseudomonadota; class Alphaproteobacteria; order Micavibrionales; family Micavibrionaceae; genus JACKIP01. The sequence goes on along the minus strand of CAVPYZ010000004.1, from coordinate 748,272 downwards.
CTGCATTTTTTCTGGAAAAAGAAGAGGTGAAAGAGAAGGTCAGCGCACAACTGAGTACTATGTTAAGCGAAGATGCGACGAATAACATTTATCAAATTATCTATAATATGCAGGTGCAGGATAGCAGTTTGCTCGCCGTGGCCATCGGGGTATTGACGTTATTGCTGGGCGCAACAGGACTGTTTGTGCAGTTACAACGCTCGCTTAATAATATCTGGGAGATAGAAGTCCGCAAATCGGCAGGTATATTGCGTTTTATTCTTGATCGAATGATATCGCTAGGCGTTATTATTACCGTCGGATTTGTTCTACTTACGTCTTTGCTCATGACAACTTTTGTCACATTTCTTGTTGAATGGTTTTCAGAGCAATTTTCAGACATGTGGCTACAAGCAATAGAGACAACCAATTTCTTACTCTCATTTATAACAGTTACCTTGTTATTCACCGTTATTTTTAAGGTCCTACCAGATGTAAAGATCGTGTGGTCATGCGCTTTTCGCGGAGGATTTGTGTCTGCCTGTATCTTTATGATCGGGGGAATATGCCCTGAAATATTACTTTGAAACGGCGCAGCCACAAACAACCTTTGGGGCCGCCGGATCAATTATCCTGATTATGATCTGGGTTTTCTATTCCTGTATGTCGTTGCTGATGGGTGCCGAAACCACAAAGCTTTTTCAGGAAAAAATAACCGGTTCAAAGGCCGAACCAACAGACATTGCAAAGGATAGTAATTAAAAAGCTATTTAACGTCTATCTCTCCTTCCTTCATATCTTTCCAGTATTTTATATGTTCGGCTTTTACATGTATTAGCGTCAGACCTTCTGTATCTATGCCTTTTTCAAACCATTTTTCCAAATCGCTAATCCAGTGATCCTTCATAACATTCTTATCTCTTAATTAAATCGCTTTTACCCGAGATAGAAACATAAGTGTGATCGTCACCAACATAAGAGAGGCATGTTTGAGGATTTTGTTTTATATCTACGACTGCGCCGGAATCTTGAAGAGCAAAAAAATGACAGTCACCCTCAAAATTTACATCCCGATTATTACTCATAGGACGACTTTCAATCCTTCCTTTATCGTGTAATGTTCCCATCATACAAATGTCTATCTTACGGATTATTTCGCTGATATCTTTTAAATCTAAGTGGCTCATGATAATTCCTTTATTAATTTCTAATAAAACGAATTATAAATTTTTAGGTTCCGTTGATTTGTAAAAGAAGTCTAAGAGACATCCTCCACAGGCTTTGTTTTCTCCCGCTTTGAAAGTAGCTTATTGAGTGCGTGAACATACGCGCGGGCTGATGCGACAAGCGTATCGGAGTCTGCACCTTGACCATTCACGGTTTTGCCATCCTCTTCCAGACGAACCGTAACCTCTGCCTGTGCGTCGGTACCTCCGGTAACCGCATGAACCTGATAAAGCTGTAGTGCGGCGCCTTCGTGCGGGCAAATCTCGCGAATAGCTTTAAAGATGGCGTCCACGGGACCGTTGCCTTCAACCTTAACAGATTGCTCAGCCCCGTTGACTGACAGCTTCAAATCCGCAATTTGAGGGCCTTCCGTTCCTGCTTGAATTTGGAGAGACACAAATTGTATTTTATTATGCTCGGTTGCGACTTCATCTTCAATCAAGGCGATGATGTCATTATCTTCAAGTTCTTTTTTCTGGTCGGCTAGTTTTTTGAAACGCGCGAATAAATCCTGAAACGCATTATCGCCAAGCTCATACCCCATTTCCTTCAATTTTTCTTTCAAGGCATGACGACCGGAATGCTTGCCCAATACCAAATTGGATTTGGTTAGTCCGACGGATTCAGGCGTCATGATTTCATAAGTTTCGGCATGTTTTAATACGCCGTCTTGGTGAATACCGCTTTCATGCGCGAAAGCATTCGCCCCGACGATGGCTTTATTAGGCTGGACATTAAACCCGATTGTCGTGGAAAGTGTACGTGACATTTTTGTAATCATCGTGGAATCGATATTAGTTTGATACGGCATAACATCGCCGCGCACCTTCAGCGCCATAACAATTTCTTCCAATGCCGCATTACCCGCGCGCTCCCCTATACCGTTAATGGTGCATTCAATCTGGCGTGCGCCTGCTTTAACCCCCGCTAAAGAATTGGCAACCGCTAAGCCCAGATCATTGTGACAATGTGTGGAAATGATCGCCTTATCGATATTCGGTACGGTATTTTGAATATTTTTGATCAGGTCGGCATATTCCTGCGGTTCTGCAAAGCCCACAGTATCGGGAATATTTACCGTGGTTGCCCCGCATGAAATAGCGGCTTCAATACATTTACACAAAAAATCAAAGTCAGAGCGCGTAGCATCCATTCCAGACCATTCGATGTTATCGCACAAATTGCGCGCGCGCGTGACGCTGGATTTTACATCCTCGAACACCTGATCGGGTGTCATTTTCAACTGGTATTTCATGTGAGAGGGACTGGTCGAAATAAATGTGTGAATACGTGGTTTTTTGGCTTTTTTCAATGCCTCTCCCGCACTATCAATGTCGCCTGCCTTGGCACGTGCCAAACCGCAGACAACGGAATTTTGCAATGTATTGGCAATTGTCTGAACCGCTTCAAAATCCCCTGGTGAAGCGATGGGAAAACCCGCCTCAATCACGTCAACGCCCATCGCATCCAAAAGGCGGCAATTTTCATTTTCTCATCCAAATTCATGGAACAACCGGGCGATTGTTCCCCATCGCGTAAGGTTGTATCAAAAATTATGACTTGGTTGTTATTCTTGTGTATTTGGCATTTTATATTCTCTTTTCTTATTTTAAAACTAATCGTCATAACGATGAAAGCGGTAATCTGTTTGAATATTTCACTTTCCGCGCATTACGAAGACGATATTCTGTGTATGACTGTTGAAAAACCCCTGAAAGGTGGAAAAGGAAAAACTTCCGCATAACCCGATCAGGGGCGGATAAGTCGAAGGAGTGAGAGAAGAGTAAGTTGATACATCATGAGGGTTAACCGCTAGTGCCGCGACCTTCTGTATTATTCAAATCGATTGATCTGGCTTCGGCAGGTATCATCACCGGAATGCCGTCCTAAATCGGATAGGCCAAGCCGGCGGCTTCGGAAATTAATTCCTGCGCATCTCTGTCATAGCGAAGAGTTGTCTTAGTCAAAGGACAAACTAACAATTCTAATAACTTTGGATGGATATCTGCCATGACTAGACCTTAATTCAATTAACGTGCCATTTTCAAGAACTATTTATATTATAATGATTGTGTGTTTCTCAAAGATTTTTTTGGTGTATTTCTATCTCTAGCATTGCTTGTAAAATATCACCGCGAGACTTACAGCACGGAGCTTCCAGTAAGGCTTGCTTTTCGCTCGGCTCAAACGGACAAATCATAGATAGTGCGGAAATTATTTTCTCATCGGGGGCGTCATACAGGATATCAAAATCCATATCCAGATTTTGACGCTCGAAATATTCTTTCAACACGCTAAAAAAGACATCTTTTTTAAAACCGAAACAACCCGTATAGGAAAAATCATCCGAAAACTCTGACCATTCAACCTTGGCACGACGGTATTTTGTCATGCTGTCCATTTCCTGTGAAATGCGAAAACGGCTTTGCCCCGTTAATGTGATTAAATAGCGACCATCTTCTGTCTCGTCAAAGGATGTAATGCGTCCCGCACAGCCAATACCATATAATCTCGCCGCGCCGTCCGCATCATGTGTTTGCACCATACCAATCAAACGATCCGTACGCAGCGCGTCATTCACCATATCAAGATAACGCGGTTCGAAAATATTCAGGGGAAGTTGAGCATGAGGTAAAAGCAGTGCCCCTGTCAGCGGAAACAACGGAAGTGTTGCCGGAAGTTTCGCCTGTTTATGTGCCTGCTCTTCTGTTTGTGCCATAGATACAAATGTAGGATTCGGCGGTAAAAAAGAAAGTGCCTAACTTTGCAACTCCGAAAGGTCTTTGTATTCACTTCTGTTACAGACGGAATGGAAAATAGAACGAACCAATGTATGCTGAAAGAATAAGCCCCGCAGCAAATATAGGAACATGTATTAGTGAAAATAATAGTATCGGTTTCTTATTCTTATATTGATGTATCGAATAACCAATCAGTAGAATAGCTAGTAAAATTAAAATGCCTGTATATATATCCCATGCTATATCAGGAATTTGAGTACCCTCTTTAAGTGTATAAAGAGGATCGCTCGCTCCCGTAATAATAGTTAATAATGCATAACTTAACCCCGCCACTCCGAATATTATAATTGCACCAACCGCAGTCGCAATTGGTGTAAATAACCCTAAAACTGACAAAATAATCCAAAAAAATATATGAATAAAAAAACTTTTTTTAAGAATACTCACTTTTTTAATTCTCCTAATCCTTCAAACAACTTGAGTGCTTCAGGATTGGCAAGCGCGGTTTTATTTTTGACGGGCCGTCCGTGGATGATATCTTTCACGGCCAGTTCTGTTATTTTGCCGGACTTGGTACGGGGAATGTCGCTGACTTGTATCACCTTGGCGGGTGTGTGACGCGGGGACGCGCCGCTTCGGATATTGTGCTTGATCTTTTTAATCAAATCCTCATCCAGCGTTATGCCCTCTTTCAAAATAACGAATAAAATAACGCGTACATCACCCTCAAAATCCTGCCCGACGGCGATTGATTCCAGAACTTGCGGGATTTGTTCGACCTGTCGGTAAATCTCGGCTGTTCCTATCCGAACCCCGCCCGGATTAAGGGTTGCATCACTACGTCCGTGAACGATTAAACCATGATGTATGGTTTTCTCTGCCCAGTCACCGTGCTGCCAGATACCGTCAAACATGGTAAAATAAGCATTGTGATAGCGTTCACCATTTGGATCATCCCAAAACATCACAGGCATGGAAATAAACGGTTTGGTACAAACCAACTCCCCTGCGCCGCCGCCCTCCGGGATGATCTCTCCATGATGATCGTAAATATCAACAGCTGTTGCCAGCCCCGCGCTTTGCAACTCTCCGCGATAAACGGGGGATAGTGGATTGCCCAAGCCGAAACTGGCGGAGATAATATCTGTCCCGCCGTAAATAGAGGCCAAATGAACGTCTTTCTTGATGCTGCTTATAAACAAAATCAAAACTTTCATGCACCAAAGGCGATCCCGTGGATGTTATAACTTTCAACGCTGATAGATCGTGGGTTTGTGCGGGTTTAATGTCATGCGCTTTTAACGCATCAATATATTTTGCAGAGGTTCCGAATAACATACATGATGCGCGGATGTGAAATCCCACAACACATTTCCATCGGGATAAAACGGCGAGCCGTCATAGAGAAGCAATGTCGCCTCCGCCGCCAACCCTGTAATCAACCAGTTCCACATCATCCAACCGCAGGTCGTAAAATAGAAAACCGTATCATCGCGTTTAACGTCACAATGCAGAATATGCTCTTTCAAATGTTGGAGCAGCGTGCCGCCATGACCGTGGACAATGCATTTCGGCTTTCCGGTCGTGCCGGATGAAAACATGATGACAAGCGGATGGTTAAATTCAACCCGTTCATAATTAATCTTTTGCGGCGAGTATTTGGATAAAATATCATCATAATATTCTGCCATCGCGAGCTTGTCTTTGGAACAATCCTGACGATGCATGGATTTCTGGATTGCTTCATCGCCTTGATTCTCACAATGATGGGACGCAAATCGCACAATAACTGTTTTTCGCAAACCTTTTAATTGCGGTTGTACGTCTTTCACCTTCTCAAGACAATCAATGACTTTTCCGTTATAAAAGTAAGAATCTGCTGTGATCAGAATTTTTGGTTCGATCTGTCCAAAGCGATCCAACAGCCCTTGCGCCCCAAAATCCGGCGATGCGGATGACCAGATTGCCCCCAGTGACGCCGTTGCCAAATGCGCAATAATTGTTTCGGGCAGGTTCGGCATATATCCGGCAACGCGATCCCCCTTTTTAATTCCCTGATCTTTTAAAAACTGCTGAAGCTGTGATACCTGGTCATTCACGTCTTTGAATGTTAAAAATCGCTCCTGCCCCTGCTCATCACGAAAAATAAGGGCCTTGCCATTATCCTGACGACGAAGGAGGTTTTCTGCATAGTTCAAACGGCTTTTTGGGAAATAGCGTGCATCACGCATGTGCTCCCCTTCCTCCAGAATCACAGATCCTTTTTCACCAATGACGCCTGAAAAATCCCAGAATTTATCCCAGAATGTTTTCTGATCATCGATGCTCCACTGGTAAAAGTCGTGATAATCGCTGAACGTCCGGTCTGTTGCGGTTTCTATCACCTTGATAAACTCATAAAGCTTTGTGGCTTTTTGTCGCTCTTCCGAGGGTGTCCAGAGTGGTTTTTGGTCTGTCATATGATCATCCTTTGATTACCCTTAAATTTAACCACGGCAAAAAACAAACATAAACAGATTTTTCATGTAACTTTTCTCGACATCTCTCGAATAAATTCATAGATTGTAAAAATGAGATTTATGCCTTTGAAACCATTACTTTATTTGTTTGTACTGATTTTGATCGCACTGCCTGTACAGGCAGTGCAAATGTCATCAGACATAAATTGGGATGATACAGAACAAAATGTATTCGTAAATATTTATCCTGCCGCGACCACTATTGATGCAGGGGAAGATGTTTTTGTTGTTTTAGAACAGGTCATTCGTCCACATTGGCACACATATTGGCAAAACCCCGGTGATTCCGGCGAGGTGATGAAAGCAAACTGGGGCTTCCCGAAGGTTTTACCGCCTCTGACATTTCATGGCCGACCCCAATTAAACTGCCGTTTGATCCCTTGTTAAATTATGGATTTGAAGGAACGGTTCGCGCATTACAAACCATCACAGCGCCTGACACAATTGCCGAGGGGGCAATCAATATTCCAGTGCGTTTTGATATTCTGGTATGTAAAGAAATCTGTATTCCCGAAAGCGTTGAAAAAAATCTTACGTTCAACAGCCCAAATACAGCGCAAATAAAGGCATCTGTCGATATGATCAATGATGTACAATCGTCTTTTCCGATTGGCGCAGATGTGAATGGTTGGACAACACAGCTTTCCGAAAAAGACGAATATATGTTTTTGGATATTCAAACCAATATTGAGGAAGCAAAACTAAAAAATTCTGATATTGAATTTTTCTCTTACGAATATGGTCTGATTCAATATCCCGCACCGACAGCTATTATAATTGATGAAAACCGTATTATTTTCAAACAGGCGCGCGGCGACTTCGCCCTTGATCGTATCGAGAATATTGGCGGCGTTCTGATCCTCACAGATCAGGAAACAGGTATACGCAGCTCTTATCAACTTGCCCCACAAATTGTTGAAAATATTCCCGCGATCGCACAATCACAATCAATTGCGGCTGATAATGAAACATCTGTGAATTCTTTGTCAGTAACAGAGGGCCTACCCCCTAAAGACGAAATCAGCATAGGAAAAGCTCTGTCTATTTGCCCTGATTGGCGGGCTTATTTTAAATCTGATGCCGTGCGTGTTTCCTGTGTTGTCTATGAAAGCGCTGAGCCTGTCCAAAATTGCGGAAAAAAGTAAAATTGAAGCGCAAAAGCACGGCATCGCCTATACAGCAGGAATTATTCTCTCCTTTCTGGCAATTGCGGGGCTTTTGATTATCCTGAAATCAGGTGGTAGTGAAATCGGCTGGGGATTTCATCTTCAAAATCCTGTCGTTATCCTTCTTCTTGCATATCTGTTTTTTGCAATCGGACTCAACCTCTCCGGATTTTTTGAAATTGGTGGTAGGTTAATGAGCATTGGTCAGGGGCGCAAAACAGAAGGCGTCAGCGGCTCTTTTATGACAGGTATTTTGGCAACATTGGTTGCAACCCCCTGTACCGCACCATTTATGGCGGGCGCCATCGGTTATGCCTTTTTACAACCAACCCCCGTTGCCTTAATGATCTTTGCAACTCTAGGATTGGGGCTTGCCCTTCCCTATCTGCTGATCTCTTTTATTCCTGCGCTTCATAAAATGATGCCACGGCCGGGGCAATGGATGGTAACGTTTAAGGAGCTGCTCGCCTTTCCAATGTATGCGACCGTTATTTGGTTGCTGTGGATATTATCAAGCCAGATCGATATGAACGGCTTTGCTACACCGATGATCGGGTTGCTGGGGATTGTATTTTCTATATGGATTTATAAATACGCAAGCACGTCCCAAAGTGCAAAAAATCTTTTCCTGATGGTTCTGGCTTTGGGCGTATTTGGTGGCACAATGCTGTATACGGTGTTCCAAATCCAGTCTTTTGAAATGGCAAAAGAACAGCCTATGCCCGAATTTGGTGCGCCTTACTCCCCTGCCGCACTAGAAAACGCCTTATCAACCGATGATCCTATCTTTGTGGAGATGACCGCCGCATGGTGTGTTACATGTAAAGTCAATCACTACCGCGCGATAGATATACAAGAAACACGCGATATTATAGACATACGAAACGTCACATATTTGATTGGTGACTGGACAAATCACGACGCCGAAATTACGCGTTATCTAAATAAATTTGGACGAAACGGTGTTCCTATCTATATTTATTATGGACGACCCGATGTGAAGACTGGAAAACGGCCAGAACCCGAAATGTTGCCACAAATATTATCGCCGTCTATTATGGCAGAAACATTAAACAGATAACTTAACCCACGAAAAACTTAACCTACCTGAAGGAGACTATCATGATCAAACAATCCCTCTTTGCACTTGCATTGCTGGTTGCCCCCATTGGTGCACATGCCGCTGTTGAAATTGGCGCCCCTGCCCCCGATTTTATCGGAACAGATTATAAGGGCAATGAAGTAAAGCTAAGCGACTATAAAGGTCAAAATGTTGTCTTGGAATGGACCAATCACGAATGTCCTTACGTTATGAAGCATTATGATACCAATAATATGCAAGAGGCACAGGCTGAAGCCGTTGAAGACGGCGCAATTTGGTTAACAATTGTCTCATCTGCTGAAGGTAAGCAGGGCAATACAACAGGCGAAGAAGCCGCAGCCATAATCACAGAAGCCGGTGCAAATGCGACAACACGCATTCTGGATACATCCGGTGAGATCGGCAAATTATATGATGCGAAAACAACGCCGCATATGTTTGTCATTAACGGCGAAGGTAACGTTGTTTATGCCGGAGCGATTGATGATAATTCTTCACCGCGTCCTGAAACAGTTGAAGGATCAACGAACTATGTCCTTGCCGCGCTGGATAGCATGGCTGCCGGTGAAGCAGTTGAGCCAGCACAAACAGCACCATATGGTTGTTCGATTAAATACTAAAAAGGCTGAAAAGTCAGGAGTGAGGTTGCAAAACCTCATTTCGCATTTTCCAGTACATATTATATTTTCTAACTATCCAGAACCTCTTTCACCTTCTCCGCAAGTTGTTTAAGGGTAAATGGTTTGGGTAGGAACGAGATATTTTCCCCCATATGGTCTTTCAATTTATCTTCGGTATAGCCGGAAATAAAAATGATTTTTAGTTTCGGATTATCCTGACGTAATCGTTGTGCCAAAGTCGGGCCGTCCATATTCGGCATGACAACATCTGTCACTAATAAATCGATTGGCTTGGCGTCTTCACCGTTCATAATATCAAGCGCGTGTTCACCGCTCTCCGCGGCAAGAACTTCATAGCCTTTATTCGATAATGCGCGCGTGCTGAATGTTCGCACGGCGTCTTCATCTTCCACCAATAAAATACAGGCAGTTCCGGTCAGGTCTTTAGGCTGTTCGGGAATCATAATAATGTCATCTTCAAATGCTTCATCATCCGCTTCCTGCACAACGCTTGGCAAGTAGATGGTGAAGGTTGTTCCCTCCCCGACTTTACTTTGCACGTCCAGATAACCACCCGTCTGGCGGATAATACCATAAACCGTGGCAAGCCCCAGTCCTGTCCCCTGTCCAACATCTTTGGTGGTGAAAAACGGTTCCAGAACACGAGCAAGATTTTCTTCGGGAATGCCGCACCCTGTGTCCTGCACCTCAATCGCCACCCATTCACCCGGGGGCATTTCTTCTTCCCACAAATCACGCGCTTTTTTGTTTTCGTAGTAATAGGTTTTGATCGTTAGATTTCCACCGTTTTCCTGCATTGCGTCACGCGCATTTACAGACAGGTTGATCAGAACCTGTTCCATCTGCCCTTCATCAACTTTGACCAGTCCCAAATCTTGACCATGTGACACATCAAGTTCGATATTCGCACCGATCAATCTACGTAATAGATGCGATAGCTCGGTCAAAATATCTGTGATGTCATGAACTTTGGGCTGCAACGTTTGTTGTCTGGAAAATGCCAATAATTGGCGCACAAGATTTGCGGCGCGATTTGAATTCTGTTTAATCTGCATAATGTCAGAAAATGAAGGATCACCTGGCTTATGGCGCAGCAATAACAAGTCACAAAACCCTGTCATAGCCGTTAAAAGGTTGTTAAAATCATGCGCGATACCACCCGCCAATTGTCCAATAGCCTGCATTTTTTGCGACTGCGCAAATTGCTCTTCCAATGCTTTCTTCTGGGTTACATCAATAAAATGAAGCACAATATTCTGGCTGTCTTTAAACTTACGCCCATACAGCTGAACAGCGATAGGATCGCCCTCAGTTGGTTGCAGCATAATTTCGACAGGCGCTTTCATACGCTCTTCCTGATGCAATCGCTTTAATTGCTGCAATACATAGGTCAGATCATTTTGTGAAATAAGCTCCTTCAGGTTCGATCCGGACTGAATTGATTTACAATCATATCCAAGCATTTGACCAAAAACGTAATTGCAATTCTCAATCCCACCGTCAGTGTTTACAATGGCAATCGCGAGCGGCGCTTCATCAAAAAACCTTTGGAATTTATCTTCTGACTCTTGTAATGCCTGACGCATAGTTTGTTCGGTGGTCAAATCATTGACAACCGCTCTTGTGCGCACACGTCCGTCATCTTCCTTCACAACCGTCTGGTTGATGGCTGCAAAAAATGTTTTGCCCCCCGGCCCCTTCATCATCAGTTCAGAAATCTGGCGCATACCACCTTCCGGTTTAATGTCATAAGGTGCAGCATTTTCAGGAATATCAACGAAGTAGGTATGTAACCGTCCCTTTTCAAGAAGGGTCGCAATATCTTCCCCCACCCAGCGTGCAAATGTTGCATTTACGAAGACAAAACGTCCTTGCTCATCGACCGAGAAAAAGCCCACCGGTGCATTATCGGTAAAATCAATCAGCTTCTCGCGCTCTTCACGAATACCGCGGTCAATCAAACGTTTTTGAGAGATATCTTCAATACGCCAGTGTATGAATCCTTTAAAATCCTCAACTGGCTGAACTGTCACCTCGAATGTTCGTTCATCTTCATTCAGGGTCGTAAATAATTCAACGGAGTTAGACATGCCTCGCTCTGCCTGATCTAGCAACAAGCCAAAGCTTTCATGTGCCTCGGGATTTCCTTCAAATAAATCTGCAAGCGATTGAATATTCACAATCCCGCTATTTTGACCGGAATTTTTGAAAAGCATGGAGAGGTTTTGATTATAATAAAAGGCGGTGCCCTCTACATCCGTAATCATGCGGGAACTCTGGCTTCCCTCGAACATATTTTGCAATACGCCTGAAAGTTTTTGCTCGTTTTTGCGCCAGTAAAAAACCTTATGAAACAGAAACGTCAGAATAGTAAATGCTGCAAAAATACCACCTGTTAGAAAGATGACATCCGTTCCAATATCTAACGACATTAACGTCAGTAAAAAGATACTGATATACACAACGAACAGAACGCTCATCACAATACTATTCAGCGGATCCGGCTTATTCAAATCACGGAACAGCTTTTTCTTTACATCGTATTTTTCAATAAATTTCGAATGGTCAACAGATTGGGGCATAGAGGCAATTTATGTTTATAAGAATGATTTTATTATCATGCCAGAAAATGCGACTGAGCGGTATAGAAGTTTTACATGCGGCCTTTTTGACGAAACACAAATGAGATCACCTCGGCAACCGCTTTATATTGATCCGCGGGAATGGTCTGGTCAATTTCCACCATGTCATATAAAGACCGCGCCAACGGTTTGTCTTCATAAACAACCACACCATTTTCTGTGGCAACTTCACGAATGCGCAGGGCGATATTATCCTGTCCTTTTGCCACACACAGGGGCGCGTCCATTTCATCAGGATTGTATTTCAAGGCAATGGCGAAATGCGTCGGGTTTGTGATAACAACGTCGGCTTCGGGAACAGCTTGCATCATACGGTTTCGCGCGCGCTCGGCCCTTAACTGGCGTAGCTTTGCACGAATTTGCGGATCGCCCTCGGCTTGACGATATTCGTCTTTAACCTCTTGCTTGGACATACGCATTTTCTTGTAGTGTTGTTGGCGCTGAAAAACCAGATCGACCACCGCGATCACCATCATTACAATCAAAACGCCAATAAGAAGACGAATAACCAGACTGTGCAATTCATACAAAAAATAGGAAAGCGGCTGCCCGACCATATGATCAATTGTGTCAAAAAACGGATACAGTAAAAGAGTGCCGACGGCGCCCACCAGCCCCATTTTTAAGACCCCTTTTAAAAACTCCATCAATGACCGCATGGAGAAAATACGTCCGAATCCTTTTACAGGCGAGATTTTATCTATTTTAGGTGTAAGCGATTCGGGAGAAAACATCGCACCAACCTGTGCAAAGGGGCCGATAAAAGCGGCAAACATTAAAAATATGAGCGGCAGTCCCATAATCATCAGCACATTAAAGAAAATACCGCCGAGCAGTTCACGCGTCCCGCCGGGAAGTTGTGGCAGGGCATGAGCCTGTTCAATGAAAACCCGCATTAAAACGGTCAGATCGGTCATCATCCATGATGCCATCCCCGCGACCAGCATTGTTCCGGCGCATAACATGATCCAGTTATTCACCTCACGGCTGAGCGGCACTTGTCCACGCTTGCGCGCCTCATCCAGCTTTTTCTGGGTGGGTTCTTCGGTTTTCTGGGCGTCATCCTGCTGTTCGCCGTCACTCATATAACTAGTCTATCATTTTTCGCACGCATTGCGGGCAAAACATCCTTCAAAATGATCATTCACCATTCCCATAGCTTGCATAAAGGCATACATTGTCGTTGGTCCAACAAAGCTGAATCCCCGCTTTTTCAAATCTTTAGAAAGCGCCGTCGATTTGGGACTGTATGTAATCTGTTTTAATGTTTGAAAATCAAATGCGTCTAGTCGCCCCTCTGGCGCGGGCTTGAATTGTTGGAGATAGTGATAGAAAGAGCCGTGCTCCTCCACCAGATCAATCATCAGTTTGGCATTATTGATCGTTGAGCGGATTTTCCCACCATGACGGATAATCCCTTCATTATTTAAAAGCCTATCAACCTTGTCATCGTCATAATCTGCAATAATGTGAAAATCAAAACCGTCAAATGCGCCGCGAAAATTATTACGCTTTTTTAGAATAGTGATCCAGCTCAATCCTGCCTGAAACCCCTCAAGACATAACTTTTCAAATAAACGAATATCGTCGGTTTGTGGTCGTCCCCACTCCTTATCATGGTATTTGATATAGATAGGATCATGCCCGCACCATGAACAACGCGGCTTACCATCCTGACCGATAATCAGCCCTTCACTCATTTACTTGTGTCTCGTTTGGAACAAAGTCATTTTGAGTGGAAGGAAGATCTTCTGTAACAGAAATATCCTCATCAGACTGATTTTGTGCAACAGGTTTTTCGTTATCTTCGCTTATGACTTCAAAACATCTGATTTGTTCATTGGACGTTACACCTACGCTATATATAATGTGCTCTTGCTGGCTGATACTACAAAAATTAACCAGTATGTTTTTAATCAGATCATCCGATATATCGGCGACCAAGCCAGAATCATCTTTAACCTCTGTTTCCGGCGCTAGTGACTTCACTTCGATAAACACCTCATCATTACGATTTAACGTCAGTAGCATTACCTTGTCATCGTTATACATATCCAGCATGCCGCTCAGTTCATTATTATTATATGTGTAATTTAACGATGAAAATTCGAGCGTGTTATCAACAGGAGTAATGAACCCGTCAATTTCGGCGTCATTCATAATAGCCTGAAACTTGGAATCCGGCGTTGGGATATAGCCCTTACCCTTGGGAGCAAGCTCTATCCATATATCAAGAGGTTTCGCGTTCGATACACCCTTTAATCGCAAGCGTGGAAAATCATTTTCAGGTGTTTCAATCACGGCGCTTTCGATCAGGAAGTCATTATTTCCCGCTATCGCCAGTCCTTCTAATTTAAAATGCGTGACCGCGGGTTGTCCCACAAAAACCGACCAAAACGGAACGGAGAATTCCAGACGACGAACCAAGACCGTAGAACCCTTACGAATATCGGCCTCCATATCCTCTAGGTTTTCGATTTTTGTTCCTGTCGCGATCAGAAATTCCCCTTCAAATTGCATATTCGGGAAAATCTTTGCCTCATGCAATTCGCCAATACGTACGTTTTTTCTGACGATGCCGGATGCGATTTCCTCGACCTGTTTCTTCCATTCGGGGCTGTTCCCCGAAAATGAGGATGCCAAGAAGATTCCTGCACCAAACAGAATGGCAAAAACCAGGGCAATATAAAACAGGACTTTAAATAATTTTTTCATGGGATCTCTTCAAAAAATGCAGGTTCGAGTTTTTCATTAAAGCCGAAACTTCTCCAGCTTTTTTTCAAATCATCGGGGAGCGGCGCGCTGATATGAATAGGTTTTTTGGTTTCGGGATGCTTAAACATCAGCGAGAAAGCATGTAAATGCGTGCGCTTTGTCCCTAGTTGCGATTTGAACGGTTCGGGGTCATAACCGTATTTTACATCCCCGACGATGGGTGTTTCCAGAACCTGCGCCGCATGAACGCGGATTTGGTGGGTGCGACCCGTACGCGGTCGGAAATGCAACAGCGCGATTTTATTCCCCGCATGATCCACAACCTGATAATCTGTAATGGCTTTTTGACCGTCTTCGTCAATCATGATCCGCTCCCGCATCATACCGCCGGATTTTTGCATGGGGGCGTTGATTGTGCCCTCGAATGTTTCAGGGGTCGGGGAGACAAGCGCACAATATTGCTTTTCTATATCCTTACCCTTGAACATAAAACCCAATTCCCGCACCGCGGCCGCGCTACGTGCCAATAGTAAAACGCCGCTGGTTTCTTTATCCAGTCGGTGTACCAAACGCGGGATAACGCCTTTATTGGTTTTTAACCCCTCTAGCAAACCGTCAATGTGATAGAACGTATTTGTTCCCCCTTGTGTGGCAATATTCCCAGGTTTATTCAGTGCAATCAGGTCACCATCATCATAAATTACAAGTGATTTGATAAAATCGCGGTCTTTATGGCTCAGCCCCTTTTTCTCTGTCGGGTCTGTACTGATTGGGGGAATACGAATATCTTGCCCTTCACTAACCTTTTGGTCGGGTTTGGCACGCTTACCATCAACGCGTACCTGCCCCGTGCGGATAATTTTAAAGATAAGGGACTGCGGCACCTTCCCCAGTTCGCGCTTAAGCCAACGATCAAGGCGTTGTCCGTCATTTGCTATTGTTACTTTTACGATTTTTACGCCGCTCATAATGATACTTTCCAGATTAAAAATGTGCCGAGCATAACCGCCCCGACCGAGAGAATAACAGATGCGAAGATATAAGATAGCGCGCCGTACGGGTCATTATTGTGAAACAGGGTCACCGCATCCATAGAGAACGTCGAAAATGTTGTAAACGAGCCCAGAAACCCGACGGTCAGAAACATTTTCATTTCATTCGATAGCTCGTTGTTTTTTAGGAAATAAGCAATGCATAATCCCATTAAAAACGACCCGAGGACATTCACGCCCAATGTGCCAAACGGATAGGGCTGTTTTAATACGGATGATATGCCCGTATTCATGCCCCAACGACAAACTGCGCCAAGTGCGCCGCCCGCCGCAATGTATAAGATTAAACCCATGCTTATATATACGCTGTTTAAGCGCCAAAAATCCAGCCCTCAGTTCGGGCAATTTTTTCGGAGAGCTGTTCGGGATGCCAGCATGAACTCCTCCCCTGCCATTTTCATGAGGCCGTAAGCAGAAATTAGCGCGTCGGTTTCGTGATCGCTTAGAATAGTTTTGTTGATATT
Organism: uncultured Alphaproteobacteria bacterium; assembly: GCA_963710165.1. Classification (GTDB taxonomy): domain Bacteria; phylum Pseudomonadota; class Alphaproteobacteria; order Micavibrionales; family Micavibrionaceae; genus JACKIP01. Next base: position 732,024 of record CAVPYZ010000004.1, on the reverse strand, counting down.
CATTCTAAGCGGAATGGCGCGTTGCAAATCGGATAGTTCCCTGATTTTTAAATGCCCCAAATGATCCAGATGATATTTTTTAATAAAGGTACGCGGGTAAATTTCAAACAAAACGATTTTTGTCTGATCTGTGGGCTTTTCAAATGGCCATAAGCTGATGCGATCCCCTAACTGCTCTTTCAAATATTGAAATAACAACATCGCCGCCAAGCCGCCTTTTCCGACCTGTTTAGCACCAATCAACTTAAAGGTACTCTCGGGGCGTCCCAAACCTTTATCTCTGCAAGAGAATTCGGTTTGCCTGTGATAGGGTTTGAAATCTTCCGACTGTTTGCCTTCTGTCCAATAAAGCGATTTCAATTCAGATGTTTTCCAGATATTTCCCGCAAAGAAGTTTTTCTCTTCCCCTGCGATGTGCTGAACCTTCTTCCACAAATCTTGCGCAATAGCGCCCTCGCCGCATATTTTTTCAAGCACGTCGATTTGATACGAGAAGTTGGCATCGATTCCGACCATGGTCATGCCGTCCTTCTTTGCTTCTTGAATAATCAAATCCGCCACATCCTGACGGCTCCATGGGCCTTGTTCCAGCGTTAGCTGATCTGAAACGCACCGCGCCACGGCGATATTTTTGCTTTTAACCGGTGATTTTGCCCCTGACCAATCAATAGCTATTTGTTGCCGAAAGGCGGGAATTCTGTTCCAATAATAAAATGACATATCAACTGACCGAGATTTCTCCCGCCTTTCTTAATCGTGTAGATGATTTACGCAAACATATCAGACAGGACACGCTTTATAAAGACATTCTGGAACGCGCCCTGGACGGATTACAGGGCGAGGTCGAATTTATAGATGAGGCCATTAACATCCTGTTGGAAGCCCAGCGGTTAATGATGGTCCATGAAGCAGGGATTCAGAATAATCAGGCATTTTTTGACTATTTTACATCCTTCCAAATGAAAAGCTGGCAAAAACAGATGAGCCCGCCGGTTGATGAAGAGTTAATCAAAAGCCTTGCTGATAAGGTTTATAATATGCGCTCAGCTGAAAATGATTATGGCCTTCTTTATATCGGTGAGAATGTCCGTTCTGTTGTGGAGGTCATATTTCAACGTTTAATAGACGAAAATGAAAAATTCGATGTTCTTTTTACAGATAGCGTGTTTAAAGCAACGCTTCTGAATACAGCTAGCGATGATGGTGTAAAATTGCTTGGAAAATATATGCTGGATATGTGGCAGCCAGTCACGCGGCGCATGGTGGTTGTCCCCGGATTACCGCAAGATAATATTCCGGATGTGGAGGGCGGCAAGGAAAAATTGCTACAAGCTGTTTTAAAACCCGCACATGATCGTGTGATGAGCGGTGAAATACACTATACGTTAACGTCAATCCCGTCTCCGCGCGATGCAGAATTCGACGACATTCCGTATGAAGATTATCTGCAGCTATTCTTTGAGATGTGTGACCAGCCGTGGGACGATATTGATAAAGCACACCGTTTATTGATTGATCAACTGGCGCGGGGAAAATCCTTACGATTTACAAATAATGACGGCACCGACATTACGCTGAGCATTAAGGGGATGACATTCGCCAACTCACTCATCGCGCGCAATGTTCCGGGTTCGGAAGTGTTTAGCGCCCCTGTGAAAGACAGTGCCAATGGTAAGATTGTGGCAAAAGGCGTATTTAGCCCGTCTGGTCGCATGAAGGGGGAACGTATTGAAGATATTGAGTTACTCTTCAAAAACGGTAAATGCACCGAATATAATGCACGTGTAGGTGACGAGTATTTGAAAGCCATGATCGAAACAGATGAAGGCAGTTGCTATCTAGGGGAAGTTGCCATTGGCACAAATCCGCACCTGAAACGCCCTGTGGCCAATATTTCTCTCGTCGAGAAAATCGGCGGAAGTTTTCATGTCGCCTTCGGAAATGCCTATACAGCCACCGAATATATGGGAGAGCCTGTCAAATTCGATAATGGCAACCGCAGTTTGATCCATTGGGATATCACAACCATGTTGCATGGTAAGGACGGCAAAATCTATCTGGATAATCAGCTGATCATGGATAATGGCAAGTTTTTGGACAATGATCTGGATATTTTGAATAAAGGCTGGCAAGCCATTCCGAAAGAAAAACGCCCCGCATATTGGCAAGACTATGATTTCAAGAATAAAAAATATTAACCTGTTTTTTACGATTGCATCTGTATGCTATACTTATTAGGTGGAGAAACCGCCCGTCACAAACAGAGAGAAACTCTATGGCACTCGTTATTGATTTAAAACCCAATGAAAAAATTCTGATCGGCACAGCAGTCATTACCAATGATTCGCAACGAACGCGCCTGCACATTGCGGGCGAAGCGGCGATTTTGCGTGAAAAAGATGTCATGAAGGAAGAAGACGCCGATTCGCCGTGTAAGCAGGTGTATTTTTTGGTGCAATGCATGTATCTGGCGCGCAGCCCGAAGATGTATCACGAAAAATATTTTGAATTGGTGCGCGAAGTGCAAGACGCCGCCCCCACCACCACAGCATTTTTCTTATTGATCAATGAAAAAATTATTCAAGGTCAATATTACAAGGCCATGAAAGATGCCAAAGAATTAATCGAATATGAGCAGGAGTTGATAAATAATGCCCGGCAAGCCTGATAATCCTTATGCAAGCGCCGCAGGAACCTACGGTAATAATGCACAAAAACACGCCACAAATCAAAGTGAGCTGGAAGCACGCGTTTTATTAAAATCTGCAAAGGTTTTGCAAGACCTGCAATCCGACTGGGATAATGTCAGTTCGGATGTGTTGGAAGAGTCGTTAAAATATAACCGTCAAATATGGATGTTATTTTACGATACGGCGATTGAAAACCCGGAAAATGATCGTCCGGCAGATTTACGGAGTAATATCCTGAATCTGGCAAATTTTGTTTTTAAACGTGAAGTTGAAATTATGACGAAGCCGGAAAAGAAAAAGTTGGATGTTTTAATTAATATCAACCGCGAAATCGCCGCCGGATTGATGGAACAAGTTAAAAATAGCGCGTCAAATAAGGCTGATAACAAGGAAAAGCCCGAGATGGGCTCGGGCAATAATACAACAATGGCATAAATTTATACTATGCCGAAGTTGCAAAACTTGAACTAGGTGCCGCCGATGTTTGAGATCCCAATTCAAATGCCGATAACACACTTTGTGAGATAGGGGCACTTTGCGCAGGTGCCGAAGCTTGCGGGGCAGGCGTTGTCACTTGTGTACTTTCAACCTGAACATTCAAGGCATCACCTTGAATATTTGGCTTAACCAGTGATTCTTGTGATGTCTGGGCAACCGCTTGTTCTCTCTGACGTGCTTCTAAAGCACCTTCGGAAGGTATTTGACGAACCGTATCCCCTGTTTCGGCATCACGTAAAAGGATGACCGCCGTATCGAAATTAATATCAACAGAGATATAAGGACTGATATAAGGAGCTTGCGTAACGGCACGCACACTCTCTGTTTGAGGATTGTTTTGAGGCGCTGTGTTACTCTGCGCGTCAGTGTTCTGACGTACGAGTGGTGCGCTAGACAATACTGAATTGACTGCTTCAATCATATTTTTACCCTAACCTTTAAAAAAATGTTTACTACACTTTTCTACTTATACATTACCAGTATTTCACGTAAAAGTCAATAATTCGTTACTTTTCAGGATTTTATACAAACTTTTGTGTTTTTCCTTAATTGTTTAAAGGTTTGGCACCGGCTCGGCACAATTTATGCATTTCAAACATGGAAATAAATTAAAAAGACAGGTATAATAAAAGCTTAATGATGAAGTTCTTTCAAATTTCTTATCAATCAACACGTAAAACAAGCTTTTTTAAGCGCGCCCTATGCGGAGATATAACCAGTGAATAGCTTTTTTGAAACCCTTAGAAAACTAGGCCCCGCGCGTTTGGCGGTGATGGGTGCGGTTATTTTGGGCCTGTTGGTTTTCTTTGTTTTTATCTCCATGCGTGTCTCTACGCCGTCCCTCAGCTTACTTTATAGCGATCTGTCCACGGTTGATTCGTCGTCAATTGCTGCCAAGTTGCAAGAGGAGGATATCAAGTTTTCCGTATCGATTGATGGAACACGTGTGATGGTTCCTGCCAATGAAATTGGACGCGCCAGAATGTTACTGGCCGAAGCTGGTCTGCCGAACGGTGGGTCGATGGGATATGAAATTTTTGACCAGCAGTCAGGATTTGGCACAACAAACTTTGTGCAGAATATTAATCAGGTCCGCGCCTTAGAAGGCGAATTATCGCGCACAATCTCGTCTTTAGACACCATCCGAAATGCACGTGTTCATATTGTTTTGCCTGAAAGAGAGCTATTCAGCCGTGAAAATGTTGAGGCGCGCGCAAGTGTTGTTTTAAATGTAGAGCCCGGTCAGCGTATTGATCGTAAGCGCGCCAATGCCATTCAATCACTTGTATCCTCTGCTGTTCCTGATCTTAATCCGATGAATGTATCCGTTCTGGATCAAACCGGAACTTTACTTGCACGCGGGGAAGATGACGAAAACACCTTGTTCGATAACCGTAGCGAGGAACTGCGACGTAATATGGAAGCGCGTATGCGTCAAAGCATTGAAGAAATCGTCGGTAAGGTTGTCGGTTTCGGCAATGTCCGTGCCACGGTAACAGCGGATTTGAATTTTGATCGCATCACCACCAATGAAGAATTTTACGACCCCGAAACAGTTGTACGCTCCACGCAAGTAACAGAAGAAACCAGCGTCGAGCGTGAGCCGCTTGATAATGAAGTCGGCGTTCAGAACAATTTACCGGGCGCAGGCGATAATCTGCTCCTCGATCAACAACCAACTTCCGAGAATAACCGTCTGGAAGAAGTTACAAATTTCGAGGTTAGTCGCACGGTACGTAACCGCGTTAGTGAGATTGGTGAAGTGCGTAAAATGTCTGTTGCGGTTCTAGTGGACGGCACATACATCACTGAAACCAATGAAGATGGTGAAGAAACACAGATATATCAACCGCGCTCCGAAGAGCAAATCGACCAAATTCGTGCCCTTGTCAGATCAACGGCAGGAATAGATGAAGAACGCGGCGACTCGCTGGAAGTTGTCAATTTGCAATTTGCAGATGTGGAGGTTAGCGATCTGTTTGAAGATAATCTGATAATGGGGTTTGAACCAAGCCAAATTAAAGATTTGGTTGAAGTCATCATTGTTACTATTGCCATCGTGCTTGTTGTTTTATTGGTTCTGCGCCCCATGGTCGGCCGCATTCTCGAAGTGCCAGAGACCAAAGACGAAGATATGGAGATTGACTTACTGGCATCAGCAGGTATGCGTCCCGCGCTGGAAGGCCCGGGTGCGCGAGAGAGCGATGATGATTATAGCGGAGATGAAATATCGATCAGCGGCAGAAATAAAAATGACGATATGATCGACATGACAAAGGTTGAGGGGCAGGTAAAAGCCTCCTCTCTTAAAAAAGTAGAAGATATTGTGGAAGCATATCCATCAGAAACAGTTTCGGTTATTCGCAGCTGGATGACACAGGAAGGATAAATCAGCATGGCTTTGCGTGTGCGTGAGGACTATAGAACATTAAGCGGGCCGGAAAAGGCAGCTATTTTTATGCTGGCCTTGGGCGAGGAACATTCTTCCAAAATTTTTGAATTCATGGATGATGAAGAAATTATGGAGCTGTCCCAAATTATGTCGAGTCTGGGGAAAGTACCGTCTCACGTAGTGGAACGCCTCTTCGTTGATTTTGCCGAGCAAATGACTTCAACCAATGCCTTGATCGGAACGCAGGACAGTACGGAACGCTTGCTGTTGAAAGCGGGGATGAGTCAGGACAAAATCAATTCCATCATGGAAGAAATTCGCGGCCCCGCCGGTCGTACGATGTGGGAAAAACTGGGCAATGTGAATGAAGAGACCCTTGCAACCTTCCTGCAAAAAGAATACCCGCAGACCGTTGCGCTTGTCATGTCGAAAATCCAGACAGATCACGCCGCGCGCGTTCTGGCCCTTCTGCCCGAAGGCTTTGCATTGGAAGTGATACAACGCCTCCTGAAAATGGAATCGGTTCAAAAAGAAATCGTCGAAGAGGTTGAAAAAACCTTGCGTCAAGAATTCATGACCAACTTGGCACGGACACAGCGCCGTGACAGTCATGAGTTGATTGCTGAAATCTTCAATAATATGGAACGCTCGGTCGAGAGTAAGTTTATGGATGAACTGGATAAGATCACACCGGATTCAGCCGAGAAAATCCGCTCTCTCATGTTTACATTTGAGGACCTTACAAATCTTGATCCGACAAGTATTCAAACAGTTATCCGCGCGGTTGATAAAGATCAGCTAACACTAGCGCTAAAAGGTTCGACCGATACGCTGAAAGACCTGTTCTTCTCTAATATGTCGGAACGTGCCGGTAAGATTATGAAAGAAGACATGGAAGCAATGGGCCCCGTACGCTTGAAAGAAGTGGAAGAAGCCCAGCAATATGTTGTGACATTAGTGAAAGACCTGGAAGGCCGCGGGGAGGTAACAATTTCCACCGGTGAAGGCGATGACGAATTGATTTATTAGAATGAGCGATAAGAAGAAAAAATTTTTTTTCGACCTGCATAATTTCACCGAAGGGGCAGAGGAAGATGAGGGCCCGCCTCCGCCGCCAACCTTCAGTGAAGAAGAGCTCGCCAAGGCGCGGGAAGAAGGATATCAAAAAGGCAAAAAAGACGGCTTTGACGAATCGCAGCAAAGTTTGGAAAAAACGATTTCCTTGCTACTTGAAAATTCCAAACAGGCGTTTCTTGAATTACAAGCTGCCGAACAGGAACGCGAAAACCTATATGAGCGAGAGGCCGTATATTTATCCGTTGATGTGTTTAGGAATATTTACCCTGCATGGGTTGCCGAATTTGGCCCGAAAGAAGTTGAAAATGCCATAAGTGATGTTTTAAAAACCGCTGCTAACCAACAGAATATAAAGATAGAAGTTGCCCCCACAATATTGAATGCCATTGAAGAACGTCTGGAACCCATTACGGCGCAATTATCCGATATTCATTTAATATTTCATGGTAATGACGCGCTTAATGAAAATGATATGCGTCTGAAATGGGATAATGGCGGGGCGGTCAGGGACTCGGAAAAACTTGCGGCACACATCCTGCAAGCACTAACAGAAGATTTGCCCGAAAAACCCGTAACCGAACAAACAGACACACAAGAAGACCTTGCCGAACAACAGGAAACACGGCACAATAAAACAATAAATACGGAGACCTCAGATGAGTGACGATATAACCGACGAAGAGAATAAAGAAACAGAATCCGCAGGAGGATCGGGCGGTGATGAGGGCGTTATGCCCCTTGAAAATATGGATGAGCAAGGGTTTACCGAAGATGACTTGCAAGAGTTTGCTGTTGGTGAAGCCATGGCGGGCGATGTATCAGCCATCTATGATATTCCTGTCCAGATTTCAGCAGTTTTGGGCCGCTCCAGCATGCAAGTCTCGCAACTTTTGAAACTTGGTCGTGGCGCTGTGGTCGAACTGGATCGTAAAGTCGGGGAAGCCATTGATATATACGTTAATAATCGTCTTGTCGCCCGTGGTGAAGTTGTTGTGGTCGATGATAAACTGGGTGTGACTATGACAGAAATCGTCAAATCAGACCGCACAAGTTAAGAAAGCCGACCACAGATGAGCGATATTACAAGTCAAAGCACCGCCGAACAAAACACCACAACGGCAAGTGATGTAAATATCAAGATTACGCCCACAAGAACCGTGCTTGATTATGCCACGGTTTTGGGATTGGTGTTTAGTATTGCGTTGATCGGGATTGCGATTTATATCGGGCAAAGCAATGCCAACTTTTTAAATGTCCCCTCTGTTCTAATGGTAATACTGGGCACGATTACGGTCACAACCACGTCTTACAGTATGTCCGAAATGGCAATGACGACCAATATTATCGGGCAGGCGTTTTTCAAAAAAATACACGACCCTCAAAAACTGGCAACTTCCCTGATGGATATGGCGGTTCTGGCAAAGAAGAAAGGTCTTCTTGCCTTATCCAATGTGGAAAATGAACTGCGCAAAGAACCTTTTCTGGAGCGCGCCGCGCAATATGTGACCGACGGTTATAATGAAGCCGATGTAAATAATTTGCTGGGACAGGAAATTGATATGCTGGCAGATCGTCACAGACGCGCCGCCGGTATTTTACGTCGCGCCGCCGATGTCGCCCCCGCTATGGGCTTAATCGGAACGTTGGTCGGCTTGGTTCAAATGCTTGCCGATCTGGATAATCCATCGGCGATTGGCCCCGCAATGGCGGTTGCCCTGCTCACCACTTTTTACGGTGCGATCATGGGAACAGTTGTTATCTCCCCTATGGCAGGAAAGCTTGAAAATAATTCGAATGATGAGACACTTTACAAAAGCCTGATCATGACGGCCATGTCCGCAATAGCCAGACAGGAAAATCCGCGTCGTTTGGAAATGCTGTTAAATAGTGAATTGCCCCCCGCCCAACGAATCCGTTACTTTGATTAATAAAAACGATAGAAAGAAAATCCAATGCGTTTGATGATTGTCGGACAACTGGAAGGTTATATTTCAAGTGCGGGGAAAATTGCCCTGCAAAAGGGGGCGAAAGTCATTCATTGCGAAGACGTGGATGAAGCACTCGCCGCTCTACGCAACGGACGCAGCGCCGATTTGGCAATGGTCGATATTAAGCAGGATATTGGCAAATTCGTTAAAAATCTGGCAAATGAGCGTATTCATATCGAGGTCGTTGCTTGCGGGATCGGCTCATCTGATACACGCGCCGCTGTCAAAGCGATTGAGGATGGTGCAAAGGAATATATTCCCCTTCCCCCCGATGCGGAATTGATTGCCGCTGTCCTTCAAGCCGCCACCGAAGAACAATCCGACATGATTGCTTCCGACCCCGCCATGAAGCGCGTTGTAATGCTGGCGGATAAAATCGCCCCGTCAGAAGCAACTGTTTTGATTACAGGCGAATCCGGTACGGGTAAGGAAGTGATGTCGCGCTACATCCATAATAAATCAAAACGTAAGGACGGTGCCTTCATTGCGCTGAACTGTGCCGCCATTCCGGAAAACCTGTTGGAATCCGAATTATTTGGTCACGAGAAAGGCGCATTTACAGGTGCAACCGCTCGCCGCATCGGTAAGTTTGAAGAGGCCGATAACGGTACGTTGCTTCTGGATGAAATTACAGAAATGGATATCGGCTTACAGGCCAAACTTCTGCGCGTCTTACAAGAGCGCGTCATTTCCCGCGTGGGCAGTAATAAGGACGTGCCGGTAAATGTGCGTATTCTGGCAACATCAAACCGTCACATGGAAAAAGCGGTCGAAGCCGGAAAGTTTCGCGAAGATCTCTATTTCCGTTTGAATGTGATGAATATAAAGCTGCCGGCTTTGCGCGAACGCCCGGGCGATATTCTGGCATTAGCGCAGTTTTTTGCCGATAAGTATTCTGATGCAAATGCGATGGAGAAAAAGAAGCTGTCCCCCGCCGCACAAAATATTCTGGAGCAATATCCATGGCGCGGTAATATTCGCGAACTGGAAAACACCCTGCACCGCGCCGTGATTATTTCACTGGAAGACGAGATCGAGGCCGAGGCTATCATGCTGGAAAATAATAGTTTTTCAGGGCATAGCGAAGCAGTTGCACCCGAAAAAGCCCCCTCTTCTGTTGAAGCTGTTATTGAAAAGAACACCGTTGATATTCAAAATCCGGGCGCGGTCGAGGCGTTTATTGGCCGTCCACTCGCCGATGTGGAGCGTGATATGATTTTGAATACATTGGAACACACCCTTGGCAATCGCACGCACGCCGCCAACATTTTGGGTATCTCTATACGTACGTTAAGAAACAAGTTAAACCAGTATAAAGACGAAGGAATAAATATTCCTGCCTCTAACAGTTAATTCGTGCGGACAAACCGCTTAATTTTCGCTATAATATAAGTCCATGTCCGATACATCCTCTAACGAGACATCATCAGGTTCAGGTTCACGTCGTAACTTTTCATTTCTAATGCGGGGTGACTTGGCGCTGGCGATTGGTATTGTCGGCATTTTGCTTTTCATGTTGGTACCTATTCCGCCTTGGTTGCTGGATATGGGTTTATCAACATCGGTTGCCCTGTCTGTCCTTATTCTGATGGTCGTTCTGTTTATCGGCGCGCCGTTGGAATTCTCAACGTTTCCGACCGTCTTACTGATTGCGACGGCATTGCGATTAGGGCTGAACGTGGCCTCAACGCGCCTAATTCTGGCAGAGGGGCATGAAGGCGGTGACGCCGCAGGTGACGTAATTGAGGCATTTGGCGGGGTCATTATTCAGGATAATTACGTGGTCGGCGGTATTGTCTTTGCCATTTTGGTGATTGTTAATTTTGTCGTTATTACAAAGGGGTCGGGGCGTATTGCCGAGGTTGCCGCACGTTTCACACTGGATGCCATGCCGGGGAAACAAATGGCGATTGACGCCGATATGTCCGCTGGCCTGATCACAGAAGAAGAAGCCAAAGTCCGTCGTAAAAATCTGGAACAGGAAAGTACCTTTTTCGGTGCCATGGATGGTGCCGCAAAATTTGTACGTGGTGACGCCATTGCGGGATTATTGATCACGTTTATTAATGTCATTGGCGGTATTGTCATCGGCACGGTTTTTGAGCAATTAACACTTGGCGAAGCCGCCGCAACCTATACCATCCTGACTATCGGTGATGGTCTTGTTAGCCAAATCCCCGCCTTAATCGTATCCGTTTCTGCCGGTTTATTAGTTTCAAAAGCGGGTGTTGAAGGCGCGGCAGATATTGCGCTTTTAGATCAGTTTAAACGCTACCCTAAAGCATTGGGGATGAGCAGTGCGTTGATGCTGTTACTGGCGCTGACCCCCGGTATTCCCTTTATGCCATTTGCCATTTTGTCCTTACTCAGCGGCGGCATTACATATTATCTATGGCAACAGGGCGAGGCCGCCATTGAAGACGCCGAACAGCTTGCCCAATTGGAAGGGCCCGGCGCGCCCGTTGCGGAAGAGCCCATTTCCAAGGCACTGGCAATGGATATTATTCGTCTGGAACTGGGATATGGCTTACTACCGCTGGTGCAAGGTGAAGGCACGAAATTAACCGATCAGGTCAAAGGGCTGCGCCGTCAACTTGCCGAAGATATGGGCTATATTTTGCCCGCTGTGCGTATTCAGGATAATTTACAACTTCCTGCCAATACCTACACCGTTCGTATTAAAGAGATTGAAGCGGGGCGCGGTGAAGTACGGCCGGGAATGTTAATGTGCATGGACCCCAGCGGTGATTCAATTACTCTGCCCGGTGAGGCAACGATTGAGCCCACATTTGGCTTGCCTGCCATGTGGATTGACGAACAATATCGCGAGGAAGCGCATTTTAAAGGCTATACCGTTGTTGACGCGGCGACTGTCGTCACGACACATATTACTGAAATTGTTAAAGATAATATGCCCGACCTGCTCTCTTACGCAGAGACGCAAAAACTGCTGGATGAATTGCCGCAGGAATACCAGAAACTGGTTGCAGATGTTATTCCGGGACAAATTTCAGTTGGCGGTTTACAGCGCATTTTACAAAGTCTGGTATCGGAACGCGTTTCGGTGCGGGATCTTCCGTCTATATTGGAAGGCATTGCAGAGGCCAGCGGCTATACCAAAAATACTTCAGCGATTACAGAACATGTGCGTAGCCGTCTGGCACGTCAGTTATGTGATTCCAATGCCAATGAAAACGGACAAGTCCCCCTCCTCACCCTTTCCCCCGAATGGGAACAGGCTTTTGGTGAAGCCCTGGTCGGTGATGGTGAAGAGCGCCAACTCGCCATGGCACCGTCCGAGCTTCAGAATTTTATCACAGCCGTACGCGAAAAATATGATGAAATGGCGCAATCGGGTCAAACACCTGTGATGCTATGCTCCCCGCTTATTCGCCCGTATGTCAGAAGTGTTGTTGAACGTTTTCGCCCACAAACAATTGTGATGAGCCAGAATGAAATCCATCCCAAAGCCAAAATTAAAACAATGGGAAGTATTTAAGATGAAACATATAACAGCCATCGCCCTCCTCTCGACCGCGATTTTTTATACGTTTCCCGCGCATGCTAAATGGTGCGAGCGTGTGGGCGTTTATGCCGAAGCAATGGTTTTTTCAGAGCATTTATCAAACGATCACGCGCCGAAAGGCGGATATAATGAAGATAATCCGGGATTAGCGGTCGGAGGTGTTTGCAAAAACGAATTTAGTAACTTTGATCTAAATACCAACGCCGGATTGATTGCGTTTAAAAACAGTTATGACGATACGTCAAAGGGCGTAACGCTCGGTCTTAACCTTAGCACGCCCATACTTGAACAATGGGATGTCTTTGGCGGAACAAACATCGTCATTGTGGACGGATATCAAAATCTGGCAGATAATGCGCGCATCGGCGATGAAACAGCCGTTCTTCCGGCAGTTGTCGCGGGGCTAACGTATAATTTTACAGATCATATCAGCGTAAAAGGAACGGCCAACTTCATCCCCAGTATCGGCGATTCGGATGGTGTGTTCCTACCCACATTCGGTCTTCAATATTTGTATTAACGCTTGGGATAGAGGTAATCTAAACTAATGGCAGAAGAGTTAATCAATGAACTGGAACAACGCAGAAAACGGGATCGTAATTTCTTTTTCGGATGTCTGGCGATAAGTTGTGGTATTTTGGCGGGCTTAAGCGTTATGTTTCCTCCGCTCCTTATTGCATTTTTTGCCTTGGTTTTGGGGGTATTGAATATTTATGCTTTTTATCTGCTACACAGACATTTTAAACGTAAGGGAAAAGCCCTGTTCCTGACGTCAATAGCGGAGGAATTTCATCTGACGTTCAGTCCGTCACATGCCTTTGAAGTGGGAAGTGTGCATCACCATGGCATCATTGCCCCCTATTCCGTGAAGCAGACAGAAGACGGTTTTAAAAGCAAGAACGCGGCTTTTCCGATTTCTTTTCAGGAAGTATCGCTGTTACGTATTGAAGAAGATCAGCGTGAGAACAAACGGTATGATATTCCCGTTTTTCAGGGACTTATGATTAAAGTTGATCTGAAAAAACGTCTCGATTTTCATACAATTATCTTTCCGAACAAGTTTTTACGTCCCAATGTCGATGCCGGTTCAATTCCGCATCGCAAAGGGTTTAAAGAAGTTAAAATTGTCAGTAACAAGTTCAGCGAAAAATATAAAATCTATTCTACGCATCAGGTGGAATCACGCGTACTGTTCGACCCGCTTTTTATCGAGCGTTTTATGGAGTTGGGCGAACATCTAGGTGCGAAATGGCTGGAAGCCAGTTTTAAGGACAAAGAATTACTCATCATGGCGCAATATAAGAAAGACCATTTTGAAATCGGCTCCATCCTGCGCCCTGTAATGGAAGATGATCTGGAAAAAGTCCGCGATGAAATCCGCCATATCATGGCGATGTCAGATATGTTGAAACATAATTCCTACATCGGTAAATAAAAATTCTGTCATTGCGCGCGGAGCGCGGCAATCCATGGTCTTAATCTTTGCCAGAATGAGGTTGCGTCGCTCCGCTCACCACGGCAACGTATGAAATAAACTAAGTTTACTTCGGTTTTAAGTCATTGATTTTATGAGATATAAGGGAACTAAGTTTACTTAGAAAAAATAAAATGGGCCGATTCTGTTGCAAGGTACGACCCAGACCCCACCTGTAGGGCTACCCACAGGATTTATAAGTAACTCTGTCTAATAAATTAGGCAGCGATCGCGACGCGTGCGCCGTTATCGTTTGAAGCTACTTGTGCGAATGTATTATCATTTGCATTTAAAAATTAACCCGGTAACGGCGGATATCATACCGAACGCAAACTCACTCTTTACTACGTGTGTCGAAGCTGTTTCGGCCCCACCAGATAAGATATCTAACCCTCTTAACTGGTGGAGCCGCCGGGTACTGCCCCCGGGTCCACGGCGCTTATTCCAATAAGCGTTTAGCGTCATAGTTGGTTACCCAACATCTTTAATATAGGGGAAATAGATTAGAAATTCAATGATATTCGCCGAATTCTAGTACATTGCCACTCTTAATGCCTGCACAACAGGTGACTGAATATCTTCAAATCCATTGGCAGGAAAAACATCTCCTGCTTCTACGCTCACATTATAGCCTTCTTGAGAGTACGTCAGACCAATAGGAGTTGTAAGTTGATTACGATAAAAGCTGACAGTTGAGTTTTCCTGCGTACCATCATACCCCGCAGGTACGATTGGAATACTGTAAACACTTGCATTGAAAAGATTTCCTAATGTTTCAACACGCAAATATGGTACGCCGTTTTCATGCTCGTTCTGACCGTTATCACCCGCAATAACAATTGTTTTTGATATGGATCGAAAGCCTTGCTCCTCTTCATCACGGAGATGGTTTTCAGCCTCTATCAAAGCAGAACTGATGTCCGTCTGTGTTCCAAGACCGATAGGTGTTGAACGACTTCTTTCTGCGTCAAAATCAAAAAAGGCATGATCAGCCATGGCGTAGGCATCTTCTGAATTATTTACGAAGTATGTAACGGGCTCAGACGCATTAGACGAAAAGAATATAACGCTAATGGCATAAGTTGTGGGAGCATCAAAATTCATACTGGCTTCCTCCGATGTAAGAGCTCTTGCATAGCCTTCCATCATCATTGCTTTTTCTTGAGCATCTACTGAATTTGAAACATCGATAATTAATATTGCATGTTTATCTATATAGGTAATTTCAGGTGCTTCTTCAGTTTCTTCTATTTCCTGTGTCGGAAAAGTTATTAAGCTTTCCGCCGATGCTTCCTGATTTCCTGTGACAGTAGCTGCAAGAAATGCCCCACACCTAAAGTTTTTAACGCAATACCCATTTAATATCTCCCTATTTGACTCACTTATGTGATTTTTTCTTCATGCATAATACGCATGGTCGCATGTGAAAGGTCAATAGGATTTCGATAAGAATAAGAAAAAAGCAATAATATTATAAGTTACACTCAAAATAGCTTATTCAGAAAAGATCAGGCATTGGCACCGCCATCGACGTTCATTGTGGCACCGGTAATGTAAGAACTTCCGTCACTTGCAAGAAAAACTGCTAATGCGGCCACTTCGGGTGGTTGGCCATAGCGTTTGAGCGCGGTAATGTCCGCCATGTCGCTTCCCTCTTCCGGATTCATATCCGTATTAATTGGGCCGGGTTGGATGGCATTTACGGTTATATTCCGATCTCCCAAATCATGCGCCCAACTGCGCGTTAATCCCGTCACTGCAAATTTTGATGCATTATAAATACCCATATCCGGGAAAATACCCCGCTCCCCTAAAATCGAACTGATATTGATTATACGACCGCCGTCATTCATGTGCGTCACAGCGGCATGGGTTAGCGCATAAACTGAACGTACATTGACGTTTAGAACTTCATCAAATGCGTCCAGTCCGGCATCTTCACTTCCGATTTTACCGCCCGCACCAATGCCGGCATTATTGACCAGAATATCTATATTTCCATCAATAAGCGCCAAAACGTCTTTAAACACGGTGCTGATTTGTTCGGGTTTGGACGCGTCGACCTTAATGGCGGATGCCACACCGCCAAGCGCCTCAATTTCCTTCACAACATCATTCGCTTTATCAGGAGAACTGTTATATGTGATAAATACTTTTGCCCCCTCTATCGCAAAAGCTTTTGCAATCGATGCGCCGATACCACGGCTTCCACCTGTTATAAGGGCTGTTTTATTTCTCAATTTTGACATATTTTCTCCTGAATTTTGATTATATTTAAGAAAGTACAATCAAAGTTGGGAAAGTCAAAAAGACTAGATTTTCTCTAAAATGGTCGCCACGCCTTGTCCGCCGCCAATACACATGGTGGCGAGGGCGTATTTTTTACCTTCACGGTGAAGAAGAGAGGCCGCTTTGCCTGTAATGCGCGCGCCAGATGTGCCAAGTGGATGGCCGAGCGCAATCGCGCCGCCATCGATATTGACAATTTTCTGGTCGATTTCAAGCTGCTTAAGAACCGCTAAAGATTGCGCGGCAAATGCCTCATTCAACTCAACAATGTCTAGATCGGATATTTTTAATCCTGCGCGTTCTAACGCCTTATGCGTCGCGGGTACAGGGCCATTCCCCATTGTTTCCGCATTACAGCCCGCTGTTGCTATCGACTTAATACGCGCCAGTTTTGGTAAGCCGTGCTTATCCGCAAATTCTTCTGAACATACAAGCGTTGCCGCCGATCCATCGGTCAGGGGGGAAGACGTCGCCGCCGTTACTGTGCCGTTTTTATCAAATGCGGGATTAAGCGTCGCCAGTTTTTCCGTTGATGAATTCGGCGCGAATAGTCCCGTCCTTCGTCACATCACCGATAGCAACCAATTCATCATCGAATTTACCACTTTCTGCGGCTTTTGCAGCTTTATGATGAGAATTAACGGCAAATTCTTCCTGTGCATCGCGAGAAATATCATATTCTTTTGCCAGATTTTCAGCTGTCTGCCCCATACCGATATAAGCTTGCGGATAGGTTTCACCCAGCGCAGGATTTGGCATCGGGTTAAAGCCGCCCATCGGAATACGAGTCATTGACTCAACGCCCGCACAAATAAAGGCCTCGCCCGCATGCGACTGGATCATGCCTGTTGCGAAATGAATACCTGTCATGGACGATCCGCAAAAACGGTTAATGGTCGCGCCCGCCACGGTCACGGGCAGACCGATAATCTGGCCGACTATTTTGGCAATATTAAACCCTTGCTCGGCTTCTGGAAACGCACAACCCATAATCAAATCTTCAATTGCGCTCTGATCAACCTTCGTATCTTCCAGCAACGCCTTAATCACCGCCGCCGCCATATCATCGGGGCGGACTTTTGCCAAATCACCCTTATTGGCGAAATGCATGGGGGAGCGTTTAAAACCGCAAATAACTGTTGAATGATGAAGGTCTGTATGAGGCATATATTTTCTCCGAATTCTTATGTTCTATTTAATCTAGCATATTCTAATGATAAGCATAGCCCCAAGCATACCCTAGTTCATTTAAGAATTGGTTTCTTTTATGCAAGATGAAGAGTTGACAGCCGCGCGATAATCAGGCATTTACAAGACAGTTTTCCCGAGAAAAGATAAAGAACAGAAAAAGGTATTTTGAACATGACAGCAACTTTGGCCGAAGACCCGCGCGGACTGAAACGTATTTGCCCGAATTGCGGCACGCATTATTATGATATGAATAATCGCCCGATTACGTGCCCCTCCTGTTCGACAGAATTTTCAGTAGACGGTAAAGTGAAGTCACGTCGCAGCCGCACAGCTGTTGACCCAAGCGAAGCGAAAAAGCCAAAAGAGGAAGCTGTTGTTGAAGAGGACGAATTAGAAGACGAAGAAGACGATATTGAAAAAGATATTGTCAGTCTGGATGATGTGGATGACGGCGATGATACATCCGATGATGATAAAAACATCGATCTGGATGACAATGATGATGACGACGATCTGGAAATAGGTCTGGATGATGATGATCTATCCGCTGGTATTGATGATCTGGATGATGATGACGATGATCTTGACGTAGATATTGATGAGGATGATGACAAATAGTCATCAGACCCCTCATTGTACATTGCTTGCTTAACACTCCCCGCCCGACTTGAAGAAAGCGCTCTTGAGAAATTGGGCCCCGCGCTTGATGGCCTGAATACAGGCTATTATGCAGGGCGTCAGGTTGAAGATGATGAGGACAGCGTCTGGCTGATGCGCTGGATCGTAGAAACGTCCCCCGATTTAACAGATTTTACACTGCGTTTGAATATATGGGCGGAAGCCCAAGATATTGACGTTTCCTTTTCACAAGATGATTGGAGCGTTGAAAAAATAGATGAAGAGAAAGACTGGTTAGCGGAAAGTTACAAGGGATTTCAACCCTTTGAAATTGAAGATTTTTATATCTTTGGCAGCCATTATGAAGGCGACCTTCCCCCTAATAAAATATTATTGAAGATTGACGCGGCAACCGCTTTTGGTTCGGGCGAACACCCGACAACAGAAGGATGTTTGAAAGCGCTACTTGATTTGAAAAATCAGGGAATAGCTCCCGACAAAATTCTGGATATGGGATGCGGATCGGGCATTTTGGCAATTGCAGCCGCAAAACTGTTTCCTGAAAGCCAGATTATTGCCATTGATATAGACACCGAAGCCATTGAGGTAACAAAGCGTCATCAGGAATTAAATCATATTGATCAAGATAATATTATAAGCGCCGCAGGGAACGGGTTTCAAACTGGTCTATCTATTGAAAATGAGCCTTATGACCTTGTTATTGCGAATATTTTGGCTGGCCCTCTCAAAAATATGTCACAAGATTTGATAAAAGCTACTCATAAAAATGGTCATGTAATTTTGTCTGGCCTACTCAATGAACAAGCGGATGATATTTTGAAATCTTATCAAATTCTGGAACGTATTGATCATAAGAAAATAAAAGAATGGTCGACTTTGGTCTTAAAGAAAACGTCTTAAAGAAAATCAAGTCGTTTCAATAAGAAACCATCTCTTCTTTATAAGATGTTGGCATACGCGCAACCACCGCATCTTCATGCTCTATCAGACCGAAATTTTCCAAAGCATGATACACATCGAAATGTTCATCATACGTAATATGATCAATCACAAATTTTGCAAATTTTATAACTGACGTAGAAGCGTTTTCTGTCTTCTCCACACGTCTATTCAAAATGCGCAAATCATTAATATATTTGGAAACTTTTGTGTCGTAACGCGGACGATTTGTTAAACAAAAGGAGGCAAAAGTATGATGTTCAATTGCGCCGCGTGCTTTGTAAATCCACGTTTCGAATATAAATTTATGCGTGGTATTTTTTCCGTCACTTTCGACGGGAATAATCTGATATCTGACACCTTTGATAACGGCATCAATCGGGTCCCTCATAATGATGGCGGCATGCGGTCTTTCTATATTAGAAAAAACGCTCCATCCCTGAAGGTTTACTTCTTTTTCTTTTAATAACTTCATTTTGCCCACACATGTCACATATTTCAATGCAACTTATATTAGTATTTTTTATTTTGAAAGCATTAGTAATATCTCATAAACGTTTTTGAGAATCAAGGAATAATTTCATATATAATAAAATATATGATATATATCAGTAACTTACTTAGTGTTTCTTAAGCTAATTATCTGGTTTCAGGTCGAACACCCCATTCCACCACGTTCCATTGGTTGTGATCATGATGAAATAGACCATAGGCGCCCGTTTTTAGCTTGATATTATGAGCATTTTTGAACGCGTCATAGTGACCTGTTATGTAAGGCGCAAATCTGGCGATGCCATTGCTGGTTACAATCATAATTGTTTGATCCTTACACTCTTTCAGTATTTTAGATGATAATTCCTTCCAATCCTGAATGGCTTTATCAGGATCAAATTCCCAGCCTGTCGGGACTATTCCGCTCTGATCCCATAAATCAATCGCTTTCTGACTTATTCTTTCAATCACATCTTTTTCCGGCTTATTTTCATCGGGGCCGTAATCTATTTCATTCAACATTTCAAGCTTTTGCAACTCGAGATCAAGCGATAACTCGTCCAGAATATATCTAGCTGTTTGTTGTGTGCGTTTAAGCTCGGACGTGAAAACAACGTCAGGATAATATTCCTTATCCTTAAAATGCCTTCCTAAAACCCTTGCTTGAGCTATACCGCTTTCAACAAGTGCCAAATCGGTACGTCCGCCAACACGGGTTGGGGTTTCGTTCGGGCCGAATGTATTTCCATGGCGAATAATCAATAATCTTGTCATGCTTCCTTTATATTTGAATTGATTGCTGTAAGTATAGCCCCTAATATAAATTTCAATGAGTGATACCCTTTTAGACGTTCAAAATTTATGTGTTGATTTTAAAGCAAAAGACAGCACGTTTCGTGCCGTCGACAATGTCAGCTTTTCTATTAAAAAGGGAGAGACGCTCGCCCTGGTAGGAGAGTCAGGATCGGGCAAGTCTGTATCGGCACTTTCCATCATGAAACTGCTTCCTTACCCGATTGCGCAACATAATAAAGATGCAAGCGTTCGCTTTTATGGCGAGGAATTAATCAATAAAACAGAAGCCGAAATGCGCTCTATACGTGGGCAAAAAATCGGAATGATTTTTCAGGAACCGCAAAGCGCTCTTAACCCGCTACATTCCATAGAACGTCAAATTGCGGAAATGTTAATCGTTCATCAAGGCGTTTCAAAATCTAAAGCGCGAGAGCGTGTCAAAGAATTGCTAAGCCTTGTCGGTCTGGAACGTCTGGTTACCCGTTTAAACGCATACCCTCACGAGTTATCAGGGGGACAGAGACAGCGCGTTATGATTGCGATGGCACTCGCCAATAATCCCGATCTTTTAATCGCTGACGAGCCGACAACTGCGTTGGATGTCACCATACAGGCGCAAATTCTGGAATTATTGGAAGGGTTGAAAAAAGAGCTGGATATGGCGCTTTTATTAATCACCCACGACCTGACCATTGTCGAGAATATGTCGGATCGCGTCTGTGTGATGCAACACGGAAAACTGGTCGAAACCAATAATACAAAACAGATTTTTGCCAACCCGAAAGAAGATTACACCAAGCGCCTGCTAACCTCCCAACCAAAAGGCGCCCCGCACGCAGTCAAGGAAAACGCACCTGTTATCGTGCGCACTGAAAATCTGAATATCAAATTCCCGATCAAGAAGAATTTTTTTGGTAAAACAACGGAATTTGTGCACGCGGTCAAAGATATGTCTCTTTCCTTAAAAAAAGGCGAGACCATAGGCGTAGTCGGTGAATCCGGTTCCGGAAAGACAACGCTCGGCCTTGCCATGCTCAGATTGATTTCAAGCGAAGGCACAATTTATTTCAATGATAAGGAAATTTCTAACCAAAATAAACAAGACCTACAATACCTGAGGGAGGATATGCAGGTTGTTTTTCAAGACCCGTTCGCCTCCCTCTCCCCCAGATTGTCTGTCTCGCAAATTATTGGCGAGGGATTACAGGTTCATAGGAAAAAACTGAACGCGCAAATGCGGGATGATTTGGTGATCAAAGCATTGGAGGATGTGCATATGGATCCGTCCGTACGTCATCGATACCCGCATGAGTTTTCCGGCGGACAGCGACAACGTATATCGATTGCACGCGCCATGATATTGGAGCCGGATTTCATCGTTTTGGACGAACCGACATCTGCACTGGATGTTTCAATTCAGGTTGAAATCGTGGAGCTTTTAAGAGAGCTTCAAAACAGCCGCAATCTAAGTTATTTATTTATATCACACGATTTACGCGTTGTTCGTGCGATGGCACACAGGATAGTTGTTATGAAAGACGGCAGGATTGTGGAAACAGGATTATCGAAAGATATTTTTGAAAACCCGCAAGAAGAATATACAAAAACGCTGATCGAGGCCGCTCTTAATCTTAAGGCGCGCGCGTAACCTTACGCTCAAGAATTTTTTGCTGAAGTTCCGATGGCGGAAAGCCCAATATAGCTTCTTTCTTCAAACTGTTAATTGATCTTTTTTCAGACGAGGAAAAATCACCGTCTGCTTCACTCAACTCTTCTGCGACGATGAAAAAGTCCAGCTTGTCTTCTTCTTTTAAAATATGCTTGAACATATGCATCACGCTCTGTGGCTCGCCCATATCACGCATTAAAATCTGTTGCTGCCCGGGGGAAAAATTGTCTTTTCCAAAACATTTGGATAGAAAATCGGTTTCCTCAATCGTGACAATGCCATCTGCATGTGCGACCGCAAAGATGGCGCGCCACATGTAAAAGCGGCTTTCTGTGATATGTTGAATGTCGTTGTTCAAATACTATGCCCCTTCTTTCCATCATTGTATCAAGACAATGATTAAAGAAGTCTTGTTATTTTATTATAATTTTATGTAAATTATTTTTTGTCGGCTTTTTTCTTCGGTTCTTTCGCATCATTTGCAGGCTTATCTTTCGCTGCGACCTCTTTTTTCGGCTTTGTATCTTTTAAAATCGGGCTTTCCAATAATGTTGAGCGTAGCGCAACGACTTTTACACCGTCGCCGAGTTCAACCTCTATTTCACGATCATCAACCAGACGCGATACAGAGCCAACCAAGCCGCCGCCAGTTACAATTCTATCACCAACTTTTAACTGGTTTAGCATGCTGGCATGTTCGTTCATACGCTTTTGCTGTGGGCGGATAAAGATAAAATAGAACATCATAACCACAAGAAGAATAAAACCTGCATTATATAAGAATGCCTGCCCCATTGATGGTGGATCAGCCTCAAAATTAGTTGTTGCTTCTGTCGCAAGTGCGGTTGATATCCACATTTTTCATTCTCCGGTTCGTATATTCTTGTTAGAATAGCAATATAACAAGCATCCCCAGAAAGACAATCATAAAAACAATGTGTGATATGAAATGACCGATGAAAAAATAATCACCCTACTGGAAAGAGTGGCCATAGCGCTCGAAAAGCAGACAAAGCCACCGATAAAACAAACTCCTGACTGGAAAGCAAGCCGTGTTTTCATCTGGCATGCAGATCAACGCTTGCTAAAGCCCGTTCAAAATTCCTCCGCGCTACCGATGGAGCTTTTGAAAGGTATCGACCATAACGTTGATATTTTAACGGATAACACGCTACGACTGGCGCAGGGGAAAACAGCGAATAGCGCGCTGCTGTGGGGCGCACGTGGAACGGGTAAAAGCTCTCTGGTCAAAGCGTTACATTCATCCCTTTCTATAGAATATCCGCTTTATCTGATCGAAATCCATCGGGAAGATATTGGCAGTTTGTCTGATTTAATTGATTTTTTAAGGCCCGAGACAAATAAACGATTTATTCTGTTTTGTGATGATTTGTCCTTTGGGCATGATGATCAGGACTATAAGTCACTCAAAACAATTCTGGACGGCGGGGTTCAACGTAACCCGCGAAACATAATATTATATGCCACATCAAATCGCCGCCATTTAATGCCGCGCGATATGATTGATAATGAACAGCGTAGCGGCATACACCCCACCGAAGCTGTTGAAGAAAAAGTGTCTTTATCTGATCGCTTCGGATTGTGGTTAGGATTTTATCCCTGTAATCAAGAAACGTTTTTAGATATTATTGATACGTATGCAGCGCATTTTGATATTGAAACGCCGAAAGACATTCTTCATCGCAAGGCTTTGGAATGGTCCGTCACACGCGGTAGCCGTTCCGGAAGGGTCGCCTGGCAATTTATTCAAAGCATCCGACCATGATTGTTTGTAACGATCCAGACCGATTGGCAGAATAAATATTATGAAACATCTTAAAAGATATGCCCTGCCTCTAATACTCGTCATACTAATGATTCTTGCCTATGTTTTTGATTTGCATCAATCACTTTCATTTTCAGAATTGCAGAACCGTAAAGAGGATTTTCAATCTTATACAAACGAACATCCCGTCATATCCATAGGAATATTTTCTTTAGTGTATGTAATTGCGGTCGCCCTGTCCCTGCCCTTTGCGACATTGCTTACATTATTGGGCGGTTTTTTATTCGGTTTTTGGTTGGGAACAGGCATTGTCGTTTCTTCCGCGACAATTGGTGCAACGATTATATTTCTTATCGCCAAAACATCTTTCGGCGCCGTTCTGCGTGAGAAAGCGGGAAAGCTCTATACAAAGATTGAACATGATATGAATGAGAATGCGATAGGCTATTTATTCTTTATGCGCCTCGTTCCCATCTTTCCCTTCTTTTTGGTCAATATCGCCCCTGCCTTATTCAACATATCGCTTCAAACCTATGTTGTAACTACATTTTTAGGAATCCTGCCCGGCTCCGCCGTTTATGTTTATACCGGCCAAAGTTTAGGTGACATCGATGATCCAAAAGATATTTTCAGCATCGAAGTCATAAGTGCATTTGTCCTGCTAGGAATTTTTGCAATTATCCCGACACTATATAAAAAATTCAAAAAAACAGCTTAATGGCGCGCCCTAGAGGATTCGAACCTCTGGCCTTTGGCTCCGGAAACCAACGCTCTATCCGGCTGAGCTAAGGGCGCGTATCACTCAGGTATAGGACGATGATGATTAAAAAACAATAGGGTTTTTAAGAGACCACTTCCGGTGTCAGAGAGGAAACAGGTGTGTCGGGAAGCCTTTGACCCATAACGAATTTATCCGCACCAAATTTTTCTTTAAGATCTTGAGGAAGTTCGGACGCGAGTGCTTCTATACACCCTCTTAATTCTACAAGCTCTGTATCCAACGGGCGCTGTTCAATTTGTTCTTGCAAAGCCGTATATATTGGCTGCGTTGTTCTGACACCGCCATGTTCCCACGCTTCAATCATCTTGTATCTTTTACTACTTTCACTAGCGGGAACTTGTGTCTTTACATCATATGCGTATTTTGTTTCCTCGAAAAAAGGTCTGACTAAATCTTGGAGAATGGAAGGGCCATCCACTAATTTTCGTTGAGTTGTATGATCCAGCCTTGCTTTCATTGCCTGTGATGTAGATGCAAAAAAAGGAGTGCTGTCCAGATCAGGTCGCCTCTCAAAACATATTTTTGTTGCCATACCTATAAGATTGGCCCACTTATTTGCTTGTGAAAATGCGGATTCAGACATGTAATACTCCCTGCTATATGAATTAAATGATTACTCTTATGGCAATCTATTCTGAATAATAGGCAGGGAGGATTATAAAATCAAATTTTATTTAATAACGCTTTTCAGCATCCAGATCGCCAATCTGTGTGCGGTAATTCTTTCGATCATTATATCTTCGGTTTCGTCATCTTCTGCTTTGACAGCCTCTTCTTTGGCTTTTTCACAATTATCTATTACGGCCTGATTTTGCGTGATCAGCTCTTTCACCATTTGGTGCGCGCCTTCTGTCGTATCTTTAGCATCTTCAATGGCGCTGTTCATATGCGGAAATGTAACGCCGCCCTTGAATGGAAGAGCGTAACAATCCATTGTTCTGATATGCTCTGCAATTTCATCAATCGCTGTGAATAATTCGGTATATTGCTTTTCAAAAAGTTCATGAAGAGAAACGAATAAATGCCCCTCAACATTCCAGTGATGCTGGTGTGTTTGCGTAAGTAAGATATAAGTCTGTTGAACGACTTCGTTCAATGCTTTACTAACTGGTGTATTTGAATGTGACATGGTTTTTTCTCATCTTTCGTTATTTGACCTTCATACGATATAATACATAGAATAGTTCAAAAACTTATTTTAAATTAGAGCAAATCTGTTTTAAAGAACGCATCGTTCCAACATTTTTTGCCGTGTGCCCTGCCGTCGCAATTATTTCAAGGGTACTATGTGGAATTGCCTTATGCAGTTCGTAAGCGGTGCGTGCAGGGCAAACCAGATCATAACGACCTTGGACAATAGATACGGGCTTGCCCTTCATCTTATCACCAATTATTGATAAAATATTGTCACCATTAATAAAGCCGTTTTGTGCAAAATAATGGTGCTCTAATAGGGACAACGCCGTCATGACTTGGATGTCTTCTTCATCTGTATTGAAAAAAGATTCATCCACATTCAAATTCATTATACGCATTTCCCAATGACACCAGTTTCGTATGGCATCTTCACGTTGTGATAGTGTATGGAATAAAACGTTGTAAGCCTCGCCCAAATTATGTCGGTTTGCGGCAGGCACCATATGCGAAAATTTCTCGTAATATTCCGGAAAAAGCTGTGCTGCCGGACCGTTCGGGTCTGTAATCGCCGCAAGCTCACTTGGGCGTGCCAGAAAAATGCCGTATAGAACCATGCTTTTAACGCGCTCGGCATGTTGATCAGCATAGGCAAGGGCAAGGGTCGAACCCCACGACCCGCCAAATATATGCCAGTCATCTATCGCGAAATGAGCGCGAAGTTGTTCAATATCCTGTACCAGATGCGGAGTCGTATTATCCGCAAGTTCGGCAAAAGGCGTTGATTTTCCGCAACCGCGCTGATCGAATAGAATAACATGGTATTTTTCAAGATCGAACAAACGGGGGTGCCAGCTACTCATCCCGCTACCCGGCCCGCCATGCAGACACAGAACAGGAATACCGTTTTTATTGCCATAGGCCTGCCAGTAAATTTCGTGCAGGTCGGAAACTTTTAAATGCCCCTGCGTATAAGGTGCGGCTTCCACATATAAAATGTCTTCCAAATCTGGTGATAAAGGCATGATCTTGACCCTCGTTTTCTTAGTTATTGATTTTCGTTATTATTTTTACTATCTGCCGTCAGATTATTCAAAATAGATACGGCAATATTTTTGAAAAGGCTTCCTTCTGCGACCTTGCCCGCGTCTGATTGTATTCTGATGGATATATCCAGAGGAATATTGCCTAGAAAATCTATCTCAAGCTCTTTTGCTGCGCGTTCTGCGCCACCGTTTCCAAAGATATGTTCTTCATGACCACAATTACTGCAGATATGCGTGCTCATATTTTCTATCAAACCCAAGATAGGCACATCGGTTTTGCGGAACATTTCAACAGCCTTGCGCGCATCTATCAAAGCAATATCCTGCGGGGTGGAAACAATAATCGCGCCTGTCACAGGCACTTTCTGGGCAAGAGTTAATTGCGCGTCCCCCGTTCCCGGCGGCATATCTATGACCAGAATATCCAGCATGTGGTCGTCATCGCCCCATTTTACATCACGCAACATTTGATAAAGCGCTGTCTGTACCATCGGGCCACGCCAGATCAGGGCTTGATTATTCTCCACTAAAAATCCGATCGACATGATTTTCAGACCCTCTTTTTCAAAAGGAATAAGCTTTCCGCCCTCGGTCGGGGGTTTGGTATTCTCCAATCCTGTCATCATCGGGATTGAAGGCCCGTAAATATCCGCGTCCAGCAAACCAACCTTTTGTCCGTTCTGCGCCAGAGCGTGCGCCAGATTCACGGCAACAGTCGATTTCCCGACACCGCCCTTACCGCTTGCAACGGCAATAATATGTTTAATCGGCAAATTGTTTAGCTTGGGGTTTTTTGTCATGCCGTGCGGGTCGGGGACATTCATCGTAATGTCGGGTGCTTTTTTCTGCGCCGTTAAAATCGCCATGGTGCGGGTGACGCCCTCAATCTCGTTCACTGCCTGCTCGGCCTTTTGACGTAACGGCTCTAGCTCCGCACCGTTTTGCGGATCGACCTCGATTGTGAATTGAACCTGACCAAAATCGGTAATATGAAGCCCGCCAATATCTTTTTCGGATAATCCGGCTTTCTCTAAAGCATCAAAAATTTCGTTCTTCGTAACCAAGTCCTCTTGCCTTTCTGGTCGGTTTCGATATGTTACATTACATACGATAAATTAGGGAAGAGCGAAAGATAAGATATGGCTTCTGGCAATAATTCAGGTGACAACGGAAACAAACGCCGTAACCCATGGGGGAATGCGAACAGCAACAATGATCCTGTACGTGGTCCTTGGAAACAAGGCGGCGGCGGTGGTGGTCGCGGTAGTGGCGGCGAGCCACCCGATCTGGATGAAATGATCCGTAAAGCTCGTGCCAATATGGAAGACATGCTGCCCAGCGGTTTTGGCGGCGGCAAAGTTATCGCCCTCGGTATTCTGATTCTTCTATTGGGATGGCTGGCGACAGGTATCTTTATCGTCCAACCCGGTGAACAAGCCGTTATTCAACGATTTGGTCTGTATGAACGTACACAGGTGCAAGAAGGTATCGGTTACAGAATTCCATGGCCGATTGAAACCGCCACGATTGTAAATGTCGAAGAATTCCGTCGCCTAAGTATTGGTTTTGCAGAAGTTGGCGCGGTATCGCGTTTTGGCGCACCGTCTTCATCAGGTAGTAAAAGAGACATTCCCGAAGAAAGCCTTATGCTAACCTCTGATCGGAATATTGTTGATATTGATCTGGTTGTCCTCTGGAACATTAATTCCGCAGAGAATTTCCTGTTTAATATTGAAGATCAGGAAAATACGATTAAAAAAGTGGCCGAGAGTGCCATACGTGAAGTTGTTGGACAAAATGACATGTTCCCGATTATCACACGTGCGCGTGACGAAATTGGCGCGCGGACAAAAGCCATCATTCAAAAGAATTTGGATGACTATAATTCCGGCGTGAATATCTCTCAAATCCTTATTCAAAAAGCCGAAGTTCACCCCGAAGTTCAAAATGCCTTTCAAGATGTTCAATCCGCCAAACAGGATGGTGAAGATATTCAAAACCAGGCCGAGGCTTATAGAGAAGACATTCTACCCAAAGCGCGTGGTAACGCCATTCAGATGATACAGCAAGCAGAAGCCTATAAAGATTCGAAAATTGCACAGGCAACTGGTGATGCGGATCGTTTTAATTCTGTTCTGGAGGCCTATCGTACGGGTGAGGACGTAACTAAGAAACGTATCTATCTGGAAACCATGGAAAACGTCTTTAAGAACTCCAATAAGATTATCCTAGATAAATCACAAGGTGGCGGCGGCAATGGGGGCACTGTTCCTTATCTGTCACTTAATGAACTTACAAAACAAAACAAAGCGAATGCACAATAATGTCTAATAAACTTACCCTTATATTTGTACTTCTAGCGGTTGTAATCGTCGGGCTGAGCCAGTCATTCTACATCGTTGACCAGCGCAAACAATCAATCCTGCTGTTCTTGGGACGTCCTGATGGAAATGAAAATGATCCGCAAAGCTTTATCAAAGGTCCGGGATTGCATTTCAAAATTCCGTTTTTCCACAGTGTGCAATATTTTGACCGTCGTATTTTATCCGTTGACCCTGCCCCCGCGCAGGTTGTTATCGCCAGCACCAGCTTGAATGAGCCTTATGGTAACGCGATCCAACCGGTAGTCACACCAGCCGATCCTTCTTCTTTAGAAGCGATTGAGATTAAAGAAGATTTACCGGGCGATGGTACGCTACAAAATGTTAGCGGTGAGCCGATTATCGTTGATACATTTGCGCGTTATAAAATTATTGATCCGCTACAGTTTTTGAAAACGCTACGCACAATTGATCAGGCGAATAGCCGTTTGGAAAATATTTTAAATGATGCGACCAGAACGGTTTTGGGTAAAACAAGCCTGCGCGACCTGCTCTCTTTGGAACGTACAAGCGTGATGGATAGTATTTTACAACGTGTAAATAATAAAACAAAAGATGACCAGTTGGGCATTGAAATTGTTGACGTGCGCATCGTTCGTGCCGATCTAACACCGGACCTGCGTGCCTCAACTGTGCGTCGTATGATTTCCGAACTGCTTGAACGTGCCACAGAAACACGTGCGAAAGGCGAAGAACGCGCCCTTGAAATTCGCTCGACTGCGAATAAAGAGCGTGATGTTCTCCTCGCCGAGTCACAAAGAGATTCGGAAATCATTCGTGGTGAAGGTGACAAGATTGCAATTCAGACATATTCAAAAGCCTTTAATCAGGATAAAGAATTCTACTCTTTCTATCGCTCGACAGAGGCTTACAGAAACGCGCTTGCCAATCCAGAAACAACGCTCGTGATCAATCCGGATAGCGAATTTTTTGACTATTTTAACAAAATTGACTAGGGTCTGATCACGCCTACATTAAGATTTAAAGATATTAAACATGACTAATAAGGAAAATATAATATGCGTCTAAAGACTGCTTTATTCACAAACGCCCTTGTAATTTTCACACTCGTTTCATTTGCACCCTCTGCATCCGATGCACAGTTTTTTGGTAAGAAGAGCGAGCCAAAAAGCGAAGGCGTCACAAATAATGAGTCCCCTGAAAGCTTTGCGGATCTTGCCGAAGTCTTATTGCCGTCTGTTGTCAATATTTCCTCCACACAAAAAGTGCAGTCCCGCGAAAATTTGCCAGAAATGCCGGAACTACCCCCAGGCTCCCCTTTCGAAGATTTCTTTGAAGAATTTTTCAATCGTCGTGGCGGCGGCAATGGTCGTGGTATGCCGCAAATTCCTCCGCCTCTCTTGGGTCAGGATTTATAATCGACGCGGAAAACGGGTATGTTATTACAAATAATCATGTTATCCGCGATGCCGAAGAGGTGCGTGTAACCTTGCATGATGATACGACTTTAACAGCCGAAGTTATCGGTATAGACGAAAAAACCGACATTGCCGTTTTAAAAGTTGATACAAAAAAGAAACTGGACGCCGTTAATTTTGGCGATAGTGATATTATGCGTGTAGGCGACTGGGTTGTTGCCATTGGTAATCCCTTTGGTCTTGGTGGCACTGTCACAGCAGGTATCGTTTCTGCGCGTCAACGTGATATTAATTCAGGCCCGTATGATGATTTCATTCAAACAGATGCCTCAATCAACCGCGGTAATTCCGGCGGGCCGATGTTTAATGTAAACGGCGAAGTGATTGGTATCAATACCGCTATTTTCTCTCCCTCCGGTGGATCAGTCGGAATTGGTTTTGCCATTCCATCTGCTTTGGCAGAGCCTGTTATCAAGCAAATTATCGAATATGGGCGCACACGTCGCGGCTGGTTGGGTGTAAAAATTCAAACAGTGACGGAAGAAATCGCGGAAAGCCTTTCCCTTGATAAAGAGCGCGGCGCATTAGTGGCAAGCGTTAATAAGGACGGCCCCGCAGCGAAAGCAGGATTACAGGCCGGTGATGTTATCCTTAAATTTAATAACCAAGATGTGAATGAAATGCGTCAGTTACCGCGTATCGTCGCCGAAACCAAAATTGATACGGATGTGCCGATTACTATTTGGCGCGATGGAAAATCACTAACGAAATCCGTTAATGTTGGTGAATTGGAAAAAGCCGAAGATGATGGTTTAATTAAAACTGCCGCGAATGATAATTCGCCGATGTCTTCTAAAGACGAGAATATCAAGGCGTTCGGTTTCAGTGCATCTGAAATGACAGCCGCTTTACGTGATGAATTCGGCGTGCCGGAAACAGTTGAAGGTGTTGCCGTGACCAAAGTTGATAACTTGTCAGAAGCAGCAGAAAAAGGACTTCTTCCTGGTGATATCATCGTAGAGATGAACCAGACAAATGTTTCAACGATTGCGGATATTAACAGCGCGATTGAAAAAGCGCGGGAAGAGAAAAAGTCTTCTGTTTTATTCCTGTTAAACCGTGAAGGAAATGTGCGTTTCACCGCCCTGAAACTTAAAGAAGAATCTGAAAAAGCAGAGTAATTTCCCTGCTTTCTCAATCTATGATAAGTTATTTCTTATATACAAAATGATCAAGAAAGGCAAAGCCCGCGTGGCTTTGTAGAAACAATATGAATGTGTGGATTTTATACGGAGAAGACACTGACTCATCTGCTGATCTGGCTTACGAAGTCCGACGTATGTTGGCAGAGGGCCCAAAAATGGGCATTCATGTGGAAGTTATTAAACCACAACATTTCGATTTACTTATTACCGAAGAAGACACGGATTCGATCCTCGTAAATGGTCAGCATAAAAAACTGCCCGATTTTGTGTTTCCCTATCTGGCTGAAAATGATCGTAACTTTTTCTCTTTTGCCATCATTCGTCAATTACGCCAGCTGGGTGTGCCCGTTTTTAATCCCGAGCCTGTGATCGAAAAAGTCGGCGATAAACTACATACACATCAAATACTGGCACGTGCGGGTTTGCCCACCCCCACAACACTTCTTGCAAAATTCCCTGTTAATCTTGAACTGGTTGAGGAAACGGTTGGTTTCCCTGTTGTTGTAAAAACACGGCTTGGCTCAAATGGTAGTGGTGTCTTTCTGATTGAACATCAAAATGCGTTTTCCGATTTGATGAATCTGGTTGAGGAAACGAACCCGAACATTCAACTGATCTTCCAAAAATTTATTGCCTTCAGTAAAGGGCGCGATTTACGCCTGTTCGTGGTTGATGGCACAGTCGTTGCCGCGATGGAGCGCCGCGCCAAAGAAGGTGATTTTAAAGCCAATTATTCCACAGGTGGCACTGTCGAGCTGTTCGAACCGGATGAAGAAGCCATTAATCTAGCGCTTAGAACATCAGAAGTTCTTGATATTGATATATCGGGTGTTGATCTTCTATTTTCCGAAGACGGCTATACAATTTGCGAAGCCAATACATTCCCTGGATTTAAAGGTTTAGAACAGGCAACGGGGGAAAACATTCCCCGCACTATTTTCGAAGCAATGAAGCGGCGTTTGGGATTATCGCCAAAAGATAATCTGAATTCAGGCGATATTGATATTCCCGCTCAGGTTCTTTCTTCTTAAACTAAACAGGTTTATCTTTGATGCTAGCGGATTGCTCCGCACGCCAATTTGATAATCTGTCCGCAATATCATGATTTTCTAGTGATAGTATAGATGCCGCAAACAGCGCTGCGTTCTTCGCACCCGATGTACCAATCGCAAACGTCCCGACAGGAATGCCGCCCGGCATTTGAACAATGGACAATAAACTATCCATCCCCTTCAAGGCTTTACTTTTAATCGGAACACCTAAAACAGGGAGGGTTGTCATGCTGGCCACCATGCCCGGTAGATGCGCCGCGCCGCCAGCCCCGGCAATAATCACTTTAAATCCTTCATCACGCGCGCTTTTGGCAAAATTAACCATACGATCTGGCGTACGATGGGCAGAAATGATCCGCACGTCACATGAAATATCAAGCTCTTTCAATATAAGCTCGGTCTGCTGCATCGTTGGATAATCAGACTGGGAGCCCATGATAATGGCGATTTGCGGAGTTACGCTCATGCAATAATATCCGGCAAAAGCGCGCTTTTTAATTTGGATATTTCATCTTTCAATTGCAATTTTCGCTTCTTTAGGCGCTGTAATTGCAAAAAGTTTACAGGCGGCGTGTCGATCAGCCGCGCAATTGTTTCATCCAGATCTTTATGTTCCAGTTCACGCTCGATTAACGTCTCGCGAACCTGCTCTTCATCATCCATAAGCAATTCTTAATTTAAATTTGAGCTACGAGTATATCAAAAAATGAGCAAAATTTGAATGATAAAATGTAGCCATTGGCATTTTATAGAATGCTCTGTCCTGTACTCTTCCAGTCTTCGACAAATGCAGCCAAGCCTTTATCCGTCAGCGGGTGTTTATAGAGCTGTTTAATCACCTTCGCCGGACATGTCACAACATCAGCGCCAAGGCGCGCACTGTCAATGATATGCATCGGGTTACGGACGGAGGCGACAAGAACTTCCGTTTCAAAAGCGTAGTTATCATAGATCGTAACAATATCTTCAATCAGTTCCATACCATTCAGGCAGATATCATCCAGACGCCCAACGAAAGGAGAGATAAAAGACGCGCCCGCCTTTGCCGCCAACAGCGCCTGTCCCGCAGAAAAACAAAGCGTGACATTTGTCATGGTACCGTTATCACTCAGATTTTTACAAACCTTTAATCCCGCTTCTGTAAGGGGTAGCTTCACAGCAATGTTTTCGGCAATTTTTGCCAGCTTCTCTGCTTCCTTCATCATGGTCTCATAATCAGTTGCCGCCACTTCCGCACTAACCGGACCTTCAACAATTTTGCAAATATCTGCAATTAAAGGCAAAAACTCTTTACCGCTTTTTGCAATCAGACTGGGATTGGTGGTGACACCGTCCAAAAGCCCTGTGCTATCCAGATCTTTAATTTCGTCTATATCAGATGTATCGGCAAAAAATTTCATATGTCATTCCTTTGATTTTTCGTTATTCTGACACATATGACCACCTCTGATTTATTTTTGCAAGAGCGGAAAAGTGTCTGTGTTTTGCCGGCGACATTTATTGATAAAGCCTATAGCTACGCTTTGCCCGAAGGCGTGGAAATGCCGGAGGTCGGGATGTTTGTCGAGGTGCCTTTGAATAATCGTAAATCATTTGGTGTAGTGTGGGAACAATCCGAAGAACCACCGAAAAGCGCAAAGTTGAAAGAGATTATACAGGTTTTTGATCTGCCCCCGCTTTCAAAAACACATATGGAGTTTTTACAAAGGCTTGCGGCTTATACGCTTGCCCCCCTTGGCGCAGTATTAAAGATGAGCTTGTCCGCGCCAAAAGCTTTCGCGCCCGAGAAAGGCGTAACAGGATATCAAATTAAAACGCCCTCTTCTGAGGATGAAGAAGCCCATAGCGACCTTTTAAAAATACTCAGAAAACATGGCGCGCAAACAGCCGCACAGTTAAAATCTAAAGCGTCTTATAGCCCTGCAAGGTTAAAGACGCTTGTTAAAAATAATGTGCTTGAAATTATTTCTGTATATTCGCCTGCACCATGCATACATCCAGATCCGACCCTATCCAGTTTTGGATTATCAGAAGAGCAAAATAACGCTGCGCTAGCACTTATAGATAATATAAGAAAAAAGTCCTATTCCTGCGCGTTGCTTGACGGTGTGACAGGATCGGGTAAAACCGAAGTTTATTTTGAAGCTGTAGCAGAGGCATTAAAACAAGAAAAACAGGTCGTTATCATGCTTCCTGAAATCGCGCTATCAAATGCTTTTCTAGACAGATTTAAAAAACGCTTTGGTTGCGCTCCGGCTCTATGGCACTCCGCCCTTACCCCGGCACAGCGTCGTAAAACATGGCGCGGCGTTGTTACCGGAGAAACGAAAGTTATCGTAGGGGCCAGATCATCCCTCCTTCTCCCTTATCAAGACTTGGGGTTAATCATCGTAGATGAAGAGCATGACCCCGCCTATAAACAAGAAGATCAGGTTATATATAATGCGCGTGATATGGCGGTATTGCGCGCCCACATTGAAAATATTCCTATTTGTCTTGTCTCTGCCACCCCGTCTTTGGAAACAATTCAGAATGTGTGGGAAGGGCGATATAAACATTTACAAATTCCAGAGCGCTTCGGGGGCGCTTTATTACCAGATATTCATATCGTCGATATGCGCGAACATAAGCCTGAAAATACGGGTTACTTCATATCAACACCCTTGAAAGACGCATTATTCGCCGCGCTTGAAAAAAACGAACAGGGATTGCTATTTTTGAATAGGCGCGGTTATGCCCCTTTAACTCTATGCCGTGCCTGCGGACATCGTTTTGAATGTCCCAGTTGTTCGGCGTGGCTCACAATGCACAAAAATAAACGCCAGCTTTTATGTCATCATTGTGGACATTATTTAAAAGTCATTAATACATGCCCATCATGCGGCGAAAATGATTCCCTAACAGCGTGCGGTCCCGGAGTCGAGCGTATCGCAGAAGAGGCTAAGGAATATTTTCCTGATAAAAGAATTGAACTTTTAGCGAGTGATGTGACGGATGATCCCAGTGTTTTGAGCGCCGCCCTAGACCGTATTAAGAATAATGAGATTGATATTATTATAGGGACGCAAATTGTTGCCAAAGGTCATCATTTTCCCAAACTGACTTGCGTAGGTGTTGTTGATGCCGATTTGGGGCTGGATGGGGGTGATCTTCGTGCCACAGAAAAAACGTACCATCTGTTGCATCAGGTCGCAGGACGTGCGGGACGTGAAGCAAAAACCAAACAAGATGCGGGACAGGTTTTTATCCAGACATGGATGCCTGATAATGCCGTAATACAAGCTCTTGCCAATGGCGGCCGTGACGGTTTTTTAGAAGCAGAGGCGGATGCGCGTAAAAATGCCTTTATGCCACCCTATAGTCGTTTGGTCTCCCTCATTATTAGTGGAAGTAATGAAAAGCAGACATTGCAAAGCGCTCGCGATTTGTCCATCGCCGCGCCAAAGCATGACCAGATACAGGTTTTGGGCCCTGCCCCTGCTCCGCTATCTAAATTAAGAGATAAATACCGCTTTCGTTTGCTTGTGATTGCAGACAAAAAACTGCATATTCAAAAGACGGTCAAATACTGGGTTGAAAACGTTAAAGTGCCATCGACAGTGCGCGTACAGATCGATATTGACCCGCAAAGCTTTTTATAAAATCTGGCTAAGGGTCATATATGAACATGAATTTCAATCTTTTCCGCACAGATATTTCCCCCGATGTAACGGCGCATGATCTTCTTAAAACCTTTGCGATTATTACAATGATTATTGATCATGCGGGGTTTTTCTTCTTTGACAATCAAGAAGAAATGCGCCTGATCGGGCGTTTATCTTCACCTGTATGGTTTTTTCTAATTGGCTATGCACTTCATTCAAAAGCCGAAATACGTTTGTGGGTTTGGGGGTTTATATTATTGGGGGGAATGGCCTATATGAAATATGACCTCAGCCCGCAAAACGGTATTTCACTTTTACCGCTCAACATTATTTTTATGTTTCTGGTAATACGATTATCGCGTGGTTTCGTCATGAAACGCGCCACCATGGATTTTGAAAAACTAATCGGTGTATTCTGGCTTCTGGCGCTCCTTATTATTCCCTCGAAATTCTTTTTTGAATATGGCGCAGTTGGATACATGTTTGCCCTGGCAGGTTATATGGCGCGACGTAAAGACAGCTTGGATAACATATCAATAACGCAAATATATGGTTTTATGATGTTATCCGTAACCGCTTATACAGCGATGATGTGGTATGAGATCGGGTTTGATACTCTCAATACCGGATTTTTGTTCTTAATGCTAACGTGCGTCTGTTTGCCGCTTATCCATTTCAAACCACACACTTTTGAAAGAAAGAGCACCTTTTTATCCGTCATCAAATATCCGTTATTTTTAACAGGACGCAGAACACTAGAGATTTATGTTCTACATCTTCTTCTTTTCATGTACATTAATTTTTATAACTTTTGAGGAGTGGGCATGAGTATTATAATCAAAGAAAATATTTCAGAAAAAGTTCAAGATCTTTATGATAAAATTGTATTTAAAAATGCAATGCATCAAAGCTTTCTTTATAATGCTTTTGCGCAATTAACTGAAGATGATGCCAATCTTTTAAATACATATCTAGAATATTGTGAAAAACAGGGGCTTACGATCGAAGAATTGGCAAATTCGTATCTAGTCATTGTTGGAGATACAATTCGAGAACAAATATATTTTCTTAAGCATGGGTCATATAGAAATAAAAGTTTCGATGATGTTGCATCAGATGTTTACTTTGATGATAATTATATGAGCAATTATATGTATGGACTTGCTATTACATCTTTTTTATGGCCAAACCATGCCAAGATGAGGCATTTTTTCTTAGAGACATTGCCTAAAGATAAAAAAGGGAATTATTTAGATATTGGTCCCGGGCATGGTTATTATATTATGCGATCTATACAAGAAACAAGTTTTGAGAATTTCACGGGATTAGACATTAGTGAAACAAGCATAAAAATGACAAAAGACATTATCAATTTCTTTTGTCCTGAAATAAAAAACAAATACAACATGATCTGTGAAGATTTCTTAAACTCTGACTTAAAAGATAAAAGTTTCGATGCTGTTATAATGGGAGAAGTGCTAGAGCATGTCGAAAAGCCTGATGCTTTTATGAGAGAAATTAGACGTATTGC
Organism: uncultured Alphaproteobacteria bacterium; assembly: GCA_963710165.1. GTDB lineage: Bacteria > Pseudomonadota > Alphaproteobacteria > Micavibrionales > Micavibrionaceae > JACKIP01. The sequence continues at coordinate 694,426 of CAVPYZ010000004.1, read as the reverse complement.
TAAAGACGATGCTTATGTGTTTGTAACAACCTGTATAAATGCGCCTGCAATTGATCATATTTATTTATTCGAAACGACAGAAGAAATAGAAGAAATGTTCAACCAATGCGGCTTTGAAATTGATAAGGAATTGATTGTACCTTACGAAGGAAAGTCACTTGAAGAAACTAAAAAACTGAAATTATCAATTAATGTAGCGTACGTTTTAAAGCCTTTAAAATGAAACTGCTTAGTAATTTAAAGTTTCACCATTTTGGATTAGCCGTTTTCAAAGAAGACGAAGCATTAAAGGTACTCTCTTTGCTCCAATATGATATTAGTGAAAAAATATACGATCCGCTTCAGGATGTTAATTTGATTATGTGTTGTCATAGCTCAGACCCTGATATAGAGATAATCACGCCAGGATCCACGAAGAGTAAAGTAAATAATCTTATTTCGAAATATAATGAGCTTTTCTATCATTCTTGTTACACAACAAATAACTTAATAGAGACAATCAAATCTATAGAAGATAACGGTTTGAGATGTGTATGCTTACGCGAACCAAAGCCAGCTATCTTATTTCAAAATAAGCTTGTCTCGTTTTATAAAATTTATGGATATGGAATAATAGAATTTATAGAAAATTGAGATAATAAGGATGTTTTATGAATTCTTCTATTTTCTTTTCTAAATAATAACGGTCAAAGTAATTAAGATATGAATACATTTCAGGCTCCTGTTTTATTTCAAAAACTTTTCTCTAAATTAACTGCTTATGATTTGTTGGCATTAACTGTTGTCATCATGCTTTTTGGACATATGTGTTATTATTTTTTGCCAAATGAATTGTGGCTACGTGTTCCTGACAGAATTGTGGTTCCCGTATTTCTGGTTTTAATCGGCTATAATGCCGGTTATAAATTTAGCTCTCTAGTATGGGCTGGAGCCATTCTGTTATTTTTAATACATTTCTTTTTGATAGAGAAAATAACTCTAAATATTCTTATTACACTTATTATGACAAGAGCTTTGTTGCTTCCGTTATTAAGCTTTCTGTTGAAAAGTGAATTTCGTTTCTGGTACATAAACTTTGCCTTTATTTTCACAGCTCCTTTTTTCAATATCTTTTTTGAATATGGAACGCTTGCATTCACAATGGCGATAGCCGGATGGATCGCAAGAAATAGAGTGGAATGTAAAGACAAGGTTGATCCTGTCATTTTCTTTATATTCGCTACCTTAGCGCATATATTCTTCAACCACATAGTCTTCGGATTTTCTTATTTTGAAACGTTTATAATATCCATCGGCTCTGCCCTAATTATGTACATACTCTACAATTTTAAATACTTGCTATTAAACTCTATTAGAAGGAGACCAGAAGATATTGTTGAAAAGGCATGCAGCTTCATAGGACGCAAAAGCTTTGAAATTTACGTGATACATATTGTAATTTTTGAACTTATATTCTACTTTTTAATTATTAATCATTAATTATAGCTGGATAAAAACATGACAGAAAAACTAGAAGCCCTATTCGCAGAGATCATTGAGGTTCCTTTAGAACAAATTAATGATGAGACATCGCCGAAAAATACATCCGGATGGGACAGCTTAACTGCTATGCATTTGGTTGCGGCTATTGAAACAACTTATAATGTTCATTTCACAACAAAAGAAATTGAAGAAATGAACAGTGTGGGTAGAAGTGAAATCAATGTTAAAAAGTAAAAATGTTGATCTCTAATGCAATCTTTTCATTTTTTTAAAAAATGGCGTACGCATAAAAAAGAATATCAAACTCATGAAATAGATTTAAATATAGGCGTCGCCGCGACTGTTACTGCCGAACCTATCGAACCGTATTTGGGTTGTTATTTACTTGAGAACGGATTTCAAAATCCTGTAATAAATGTTGCCGAGTTTGATCAGATACATCAAATATGCAGAAATCCCCTCTCCTGTTTTCCGTCAAAGCCAGATGTTATTTGTATTTTATGGCGACTAGAGGACTTGACTAGAGAGAATATTGAAAAGACAAATCAAATAAAGAGCGCTTTGGATGATCTAATGTCATCGTTAAAAACATTAAGACAAAATTTTAGTGGTACGATTATAACGAATTTTCCAGACTATCCTAATCTACCGCAATTACAACCTCTCGATCCTGCTTCTGGGCTTACAGACATCCAAAACTTTATAAGCCTTCGAACATATTGGAAAGAAAGTGTAAAAGAATTATCTTTACTTAAATTTATAGATTTCTTTGCAATCACACACGAGCTTGGCAGAAAAAAAGTATACGATCATAGAAAGTGGTATCTATATAGACAGCCATGGACAGAAGAATATTGGCAAGCATTAGCCACAGAAATAGGACGAAATATTAGGTTGGAATATATTCCTTCTAAAAAATGTATAGTCTTAGACGCAGATAATACCTTGTGGGGCGGCATCACTGGGGAGGATGGAATTGAGGGCATTCAATTAAGCAATGAATTCCCTGGAAGCGCGTTTAAAGATTTTCAAAAGATGCTTCTTTCTATGAAAAAAAACGGTGTCATGCTTGCCGTCGCAAGTAAGAATAATGAATCTGATTTCTTTGAAGTTCTTGACCGGCACGATGAAATGATCTTGAGAAGAGATGACTTTTTATCTTTTCAAATACACTGGAATTCAAAAGTAGACAGTCTCAAAAAGATTGCAACAGATCTCAACATTGGCTTAGACGCACTTGTTTTTATTGATGATAATCCAAAGGAAATAGCTGAAGTAAATGATCGGCTTCCTGAAGTTGTAACTTTTACTGTCCCCGAAGAATTGTCTGCGCTTCCTTATATTTTTAAAAACACACACCTTTTTGATAGAAACAAGCTAACCGAAGAGGATTTAAATAGAACGTCAATGATGCAGGCGAGCCAAAAACGAAAACAACTTGAAAAGAATATGTCGGAAGAGGAATTCCTATCTTCTTTAGATCTTAAAATGTCTATTTTTAGAGCAAAACCACAACATATAGGTCGTGTTACTCAGCTTATAAATAAAACAAATCAATTTAATCTTACTACAATAAGACGAACCCTGGAGGAAGTAACGAATTTTAGTAAATCAGACAATTACGACATTATTGCTATGACGCTAAAAGATAAATATGGCGAATATGGTCTAGTAGGCGTTGCTATTATTGATAAGAAAACTGATGACTTCTATATCGATACTTTTCTTATGAGTTGTCGTATCTTAGGTCGCAAAGCCGAAACGACATTTCTTAATACACTAATTACTTATGCGAAACAGAGTTCGGCAAAAACATTAAGGGCATCATATATCGAAACCAACAAGAATATGATGGTTAGGGATTTTTATAAAGATCACGGTTTCCATGAAAATCAGAATTTCTGGTACTTAGACTTAAAAGATACAGAAATTGCTTCAACAAAAGTAAATATTGAAACCGATCTTTATTAAAGTTTATTCATTTCTTTGAAACTACTTAAGATTGAAATTATGACAGGCTTTGATATGATATATTATTTCTAAATTCAAGTGCTACATTGCAATATATTGCTAAAGATTCATATTACTATGTTTAAACTACCTGCAACGAATGAAGCATGAATAAATGTCTCCTCTATAATAAAATTAACATGAGGCGAGAGCAGTCAGAATACTTATTCTAAAGAATTGGTATGCACGCCAAAAACGGGGCGTATATTCCCGCGTGCGATATCAATTATATCTGCGACCACCGCAGATGCTGTGGGGCCTCTGCCAGCGCCGGCGCCGGTTAGGAAAATGTCACCGACCGGATCTGCTGATATTAAAACAGCGTTCTGCGCACCTTTAATCGAGGCAAGTGGTGATCTTAGGGATATATATTCAGGTGTTAAAACAGCTTTATCTTTTGTTGCTTTACCAATCAAACGTATCACTTGATCATTTTCTTTGGCTTTGATGATATCAGCAGATGTCACATCACGAATGCCCTCAATCTCTAGCGCGTCAAAGTCGGGTTTGCGTCTAAAAGCCAGAGCAGATAACAGGCATAACTTATGCGCCGCGTCATATCCGTCAATATCCAGATCAGGCGGCGTTTCGGCAAACCCTTTTTCCTGCGCCTCTGATAACACGTCGTCAAATGCGCGCCCTGTATCTTCCATTGTCGACAAAATATAATTACACGTACCGTTTAAAATACCCGAAACCGCTTGAATATTATTCGCGGCAAGCCCTTCTCTTAAAGCCTTCACAATCGGAATGCCACCTGCAATCGCGGCTTCATAGGCAAGTGCGACGTTATTCTTTTCAGCCATTTTGGCAAGGTTATATCCGTGATACGCAAGCAGCGCTTTATTCGCTGTGACAACATGCTTTTTATGTGCCAAGGACGCCTCGACCAAGTCCTTTGCTACACCTTCCTCACCACCGATTAGTTCAATTATACAATCAACATTTTCCAGAGAGGCCAAATCTGTTGCCTTTTCAATCCATTGATAGGATGACAGATCAACACCGCGATCCTTTTGTGATCTGGCATTGATAGCCACAATTTCAATCGCACGCCCCGTACGTTCGAAAAGTAACTTCTGATGTTTTTGTATGATGTCGATCACACCACATCCGACAGTGCCAAGACCGGCGATCGCAATTTTAAATGAATCTGTCATAGGAATGTTTTAGCGTGAACCGACCATGATGCGAAGCAGTTTTTAAGCGACCAACTCAATGACGTTGTCATGACGCATTTTTACTTCATAAGTCTCTGCAAAAATACGGCTTAAAACCGCAGCTCGTTCACCAAGAACGCCAACCAACGTGCCTGATACTTCGCACTCTTCTATATCTTGCCCTACTTCGTAAGAGCCATGTTCGACTGAAACACCCAATATCCCCAAAGCGCGACCAAAATCGGTTTTCATAGTGTCTGTTAATTCACTGCCTGCTTTCATTCTGAGTGTAACTTGATGAACCTGCAAATTGCTTTCATCATGACCCCAATTCGTACTAAATACCATGTTTATCTCCATATCTTATAAATACAAACGTCTTATAAACGAATTGATTCTAGGAAATCAAGTTTATTCCACACCATAAACAAACATATCTGCTTGATCGGCACTTTCGGCAACTTGTTGGGGGTCAATCAACAGGGTTTTACTTGCCTGAAAGATAATACCGCGAAACCCGCGAAAGGCAGCATGTTCAATGGTCATCGGACCAATGGTCGGCATATCTAGGCTCATGTCCTGTTGCGGTTTACAAAGCTTGACCAGAATGGGGCCACGCCCACCGCGTTTAAGCTCTCCACACCGGTTGATCAGCGCGTCTGTGCCTTCTATGGCCTCCATACCCAAAACTAGACCTTCCTGAATAACAACTGCCTGCCCAACGTCGAGGGCGCCAATCGCGCGCGCCACTTCCAGACCACGATCAATATCTGGCTGGTCTTCTTTTGTCGGGCTATGTTTTCCAATTGCGCCCACGGGCGCAAGAAGGTCTTCGGCAAAGTCCTGCACGCCGTGGACGGTAAATCCTTCCTTCTCCAACAACCCGCGAATAGCAGTAAGCAAACCGTCATCACCAAGGGATTTTAAGCCAATTTTCATCAAAAACCCCGCTGTTTTCCAGTCCGGCTTTAATTCGGAAAAACTGGGGCGGCTGACCGAGCCGATCAGAACAATATCACGAATGTTATGAGATTTCAGGGTTTGCATGATTTGCCCCGCAGCCCCGACTCTTGTCCAAAGATGCTTTCGACCCGCCATCAGATTACGATTGGTTTGCCCCTCCAACCCGATCATAAATACTTCAATCCCGCGCTGATCACAAACATGTAACAGCCGCTCCGGCAAGCTGCCACCACCAGCAATGATGCCTAGGGATTTAATATCGGGTCTAATTACGTTACTTTTAATCATTCAAAGATTTCTTTAGATTACGAATATTTATAAAGTACCAAGTTGAGAGAGCGGTCACAATAGGTGGAATAATGACTAATAAAAAAGGATTTATTATACTTTCTATAACGAAAAAAATGTTTCCGTAAAGAAACAATAATATAATCAAGGGAAAGCAACACAGCACGCCCGCAATTAGATAATGATACCATTTATGTAAGTTAAATTTTTGCAATATAAAAATTGCAGGCACACCTATAAAGAACATCGCGAGATGCGGCACAAAGAAAATACATGCTATAAATGTTAGAATTACAGAGGCAATTGGAGCTGATAAGAAAAAAAATAATGCTTTTGTAAAATCGCCACCCGAAAATTTAAGTATTTCTACAAAAGTTATTGAGAGTAATGATATAAAAAAGAAAGTATATGTTCCAATTATTGGAGCAACAAAAAAAACTCTCAGAAAAGAATATTTAAACGGATATTTTAATTCACATCCTTTTGTATAACCGACCTCAAATACCATAGGTTCTTCGGATTTGGGGTCGTACATATCATCATTCATCTAGAATATTTGTACTATTTCTTCGATGGCTGGCAAAGAGGATATTTCTCTTTTGTACGCGCGAATTCAACGATTTGGGCGACTAGTTCGTTTTCGCCGTATTCTTCGGCGACGGCTTCGATACGCCCGTCCATTGTGCCTTCTTCGCCGAACATCATGTTGAAGGCGCGTTGAAGGTTTTTGATTTGTGATTTATCAAGACCCATACGCTCCATACGGATCAGGTTTAATCCCGCGAGTGATCCACGCTCCCCTTTTACACGACCAAAGGGAATAACGTCATTTTCAACACCCGCCATACCGCCGATCACGGCGTAGGAGCCGATACGTACATATTGAAGAACGGCAGATAACCCGCCGAACCAGACATGATCACCAACTGTGACATGCCCCGCTAACGTGGCGTGATTTGCCATGACAATATGATCACCCAGATGGCAATCATGGGCGATATGTGCGCTCATCATAAATAAACTGTTATTTCCAACGACTGTTTTCATGCCGCCATCTTCTGTACCGGGGTTCATCGTCACATACTCACGAATCATATTATTCTCACCGATAATAAGCTCGGATGCCTCCCCATGATATTTCAGGTCTTGCGGTGCGCCGCCAATAGAGGCAAAGGGGTGGATCGTCGTATTCGCCCCAATCGTTGTATGACCGTCCACAATCACATGTCCAACCAGTTTAACATTTTTATGAAGCTTTACATTTGCCCCCACCACGCAGAAAGGGCCGATTTCACAGCTTTCGTCAATTTCGGATTTCGGATCAATAATGGCGGTCGGATGTATTTGTGTCATAATAGAGTATTGAAACGCAAACCGGACTTTCTCAAGTCACTCTTTATTTCAAACTGTTTCTATAGACTGAACTCGCTTTTTAAAAGCTGGATATTGGGGCGTGGGTTTTATCTGAACCGCATAAGAAACTTTCGCTGCGCTCTCTACCCGGGGACGAACCTGGCACTTGATTGGTTGCAACGATCAGGGGGATTCCCGCTATTGCGCTTAATTTTGCTAATTTGTTAAATGCTCTACTCATTCTTACTACACCCTGTTTCTTTTTTTTCTAATATAACGCTTCATCAACATTATTTCAACCTTGCCGCTGATTTCTGCTATGATTTGAAAAACAGAAAGATGTTTTCATGAGAAAAATTTTAACCGTCATTATTATGATGACTGCATTTCTACTTCACTTCCCCGCTAGCTCTATGGCGCAGAATAAAAAGCAGCCACCTGTCGATAAAGTAGTGATTTTGATGGATGATTTTGTTCAGGGCGTTAAAACCGTTAAAACAGTTATAATTGATTTTGAGAGCCACCCGACAGATGTACGCGAATGCAAAAGACTGGCAGAAGATTTTGACGATTTCACAAATCTGGACGGTTTTGCCATTTGTTATTATCAAGGAACACGTTTAACAACATATAAGCTTTAACCGTTAGATATTGCATCCTCATAAATAATATAGTTTATTCAATCCATGACAAAAACATGGAATAAAGACGCCCTCCCCTCTCGCCACGTCACTATTGGCCCGAAATCTGCGCCGCACCGTGCGATGTTGCGGGCGATGGATTTGGGCGATGCCGAAATTGCCCAGCCTTTGGTGGGGGTTGCCACCTGCTGGAACGAAGCAGCGCCTTGTAACATTATGCTACAACGTCAGGCGCAATCGGTTAAACGCGGCGTAAAAGAAGCATTCGGCACGCCCCGCGAATTTACCACAATTACTGTTACGGACGGTATTGCCATGGGGCATGAGGGGATGCGCTCTTCTCTTGTCTCGCGTGAGGCAATTGCGGATTCAGTTGAGCTGACCATGCGTGGTCATTGTTATGACGGACTGGTCGGATTAGCGGGCTGTGATAAGTCCCTGCCGGGGATGATGATGGTGATGGTGCGACTGAATTGCCCATCTGTTTTTATGTATGGCGGTTCTATCCTACCCGGTAATTTTCGCGGTGAAGACGTAACAATTATTGACGTCTTCGAAGGTGTCGGCAAACACGCCACGGGCGAATTCAGTGACGCTGATCTGAAAGAAATGGAATCTGTTGCTTGTCCTTGTGCGGGCGCGTGCGGCGGACAGTTTACAGCAAACACGATGGCCTGTGTATCAGAGGCGATTGGCTTGGCGCTCCCCGAATCTGCGGGCGCGCCAGCTGTTTATGAAAGTCGTGATGAATATGGTTTTGCCTCGGGCGAAACCGTTATGAACCTGATCGAAAAAAATATCCGTCCGCGTGATATTGTGACGATGAAATCGCTTGAAAATGCGGCGATGATTGTTGCCGCAACGGGCGGCTCAACAAATGCTGCGCTTCACCTGCCAGCTATCGCGCATGAAGCAGGCATTGATTTTGACATTCACATGGTCGCCGATATTTTCAAAAAAGTGCCCTATATTGCCAATCTGAAACCCGGCGGAAAATATGTTGCAAAAGATTTATATGAAATCGGCGGTGTTGGCGTCGTGATTAAGGAGTTGATGAAGGGCGGTTATCTGAATGAAGATTGCATTACCGTTACCGGCAAAACGCTTGGCGAGAATTATCGTGACGTAAAATTCCCGGAAAATCAGGATGTTGTTTTCCCACTGGAAAAACCCATTCACGCAACAGGCGGTGTTGTTGGATTGAAAGGTAATCTTTGCCCCGAAGGCGCCATTGTAAAAATTGCTGGATTACCTGAATTGAAATTTACAGGCCCCGCACGCTGTTTTGATAGCGAAGAAGACTGCCTGCAAGCTGTTATGGACCGAGATTATAAAGAAGGCGATGTTCTCGTCATTCGTTATGAAGGTCCCAAAGGCGGCCCCGGCATGCGAGAAATGCTCTCCACCACAGGCGCATTATATGGTCAAGGCACAGGCGGTAAAGTTGCCCTGATTACAGACGGGCGATTCTCTGGCGGGACACGCGGATTTTGTATCGGTCACGTTGGTCCCGAAGCCGCAGTTGGCGGCCCTATCGGTTTATTAAATGATGGTGATATGATCACAATCGACGCCGATAACGGAACGATGAATGTTGATTTGAGTGACGCAGAACTGGCCGAGCGCAAGAAAAACTGGAAACCGCGAGAGACAAATTATCAATCGGGAGCCTTGTGGAAATACGCCCAATTGGTCGGTACAGCGGAAAAAGGGGCGGTGACGCACCCTGGTGGTCAAAAAGAAACCATTGCCTATATGGATTTGTAACGCTATTTCTTTAAGAACATTACAAAATTTGTTAGTTTGATATATGAAAAAATTTATTCTTGCTGTTTCCTGTTTGTTTTTGATCAATGCAGGCGGCGCTCCTGCACATGCCATTGACGGTTTAAAGTACCATTCCCTGATTGATAATTATTATAATACACAATCAATATCATCCCTTTGGCTTGATCGACGCGGTAATCCCAACCGTAATACAGATACGCTGATTACCTATCTGGAAAATTCATGGCAACATGGTTTAAAGCCTGACAACTATCATCTGCAAGATATAAAAAATTACCTTGATAGTGATAAGAATGTTGCGCCGCGTTTCTTTGATCAGATGATCAGTGATGCTTATCTGCGCTATGTTCGAGATATGACAGGTATGCGGATTGATGCTAGCCTGATTGAGCAAAATGCAAAATATTGGCGTCGCGCGATAGATACAAAATGGCTATTGGATCAAGCGGCATCAGATGTTTCTATGCAATCCCTGTTAGACGGCTTAGAACCACAAGGCCCTTTATATGGACGTTTGAAAGAAGAACTGGTTGCGGTTTTACAAAAACCTGAAGATGAGCGTCCGCCCCTTATCTTAACACAAACAAAAACATTACACCCCGGTTCAACTCATAGAGAATTCGTTCCGGTTTTAAGAAAATTTCTTAATGTCCCCGCAGAGGACTGGCAAAAAAATGTTTATGATGATGAACTTGTCCAAGCAGTTGTTCGGTTTCAACAAAATAATAATTTGAAAGCCGATGGTATTGTCGGACCGCAAACATTACGCCTGATGAATAAAACACCGCGTGATAAGGTGCATCAGATACTGGCAAATATGGAACGTCTGCGCTGGCTTGACCCGCAAAAGCCTGAGAAATATATTTTGGTCAATATTCCCTCAGCTACGCTATGGGCGATAGAAAATGGCACAATTGCGCATGAAATGCCCGTCATTGTTGGTCGTAAACAGCGTCCCACTCTTAGCTTCACGTCAGAGATTACAGGCGTACGTTATAATCCTACATGGACTGTTCCAAAAACAATTAAAAAGGAAGACTATCTTCCTTTATTGAAAAAAGATGCCACAGCATTAATATCTAAGGGAATTGATATTAAAGAAAAGACAGATGATGGTTGGATCAGCGTTGATCCAACGCTTATTAATTGGGCAACTGTTACCGATAAAACGGTTGGACAATATATGATGGTGCAAAATCCGGGCCCGACCAACCCTCTCGGGCAGATCAGAATCCTGATGCCGAATCAGTATAATATTTATCTTCACGATACATCCACACCTGAATATTTCAGATCATCGGACCGAACTGTTAGTTCAGGATGCGTACGTATGAAAGACCCCGAAGCCATTGCAAACTTCATCTTATCGGATAATTCGAATTGGGACGAAACCTTCACACAGCGTATGCTGGCAAAGGGCAAAATGACTGATATTTCTGCACAAAATCGCATTCCTGTTTATCTGCTATATCTAACCATATGGATTAATGAAGATGGAAGTTTAACCTATGGACCGGATACTTATGAGTGGGACACGCTGATGATTTCGCAGTTATATAATCACAAAAAATTGCCAGCTTATAATTTTTCGGTTAAAAATACTAACCAGACTCTTGCATACATAAACTAGGCATTTTATAATATACTTAAGTTTCATTAATACTTTTTCTATATCATTAGAAAAAAGCACAAACATAAAACGACTGATATAACGGATAATTCGACATGAATAACGACATAGAAAATGCGTCCCGCAGAACACTTTTAAAAGGTATCGCCGCGGGTGGTCTGATAACTGCCCTTCCCGGAACATCTATGGCGGGTCGTTTATCACTTCCTCATTACAAAGTTCATCTTATAAACGCGCATACAAATGAAAAGTTCCATGGCGTTTACCGCGTAGGAAATCGCTATGTTCCTGACGCCCTCCGCAAAATTAACAGTTTTATGCGTGATTTTCGCACCAATGATGTTCGTTCAATTGATCCTAAATTAATTGATATTCTCGCATCTATCCAAGTTCGTAGCCGTCAGACAACACCGATTGAAATTTTATCCGGCTATCGCAGCCCGAAAACCAATAATATGCTGCGTAAAACAAGCTCAGGTGTTGCGAAAAAATCATATCATTTGAAAGGTAAAGCTGCCGACCTTCATATTCCGGGCTATTCAACCAACCGTTTGCGTAAGATTGCAACTGATCTGGGTGTTGGCGGCGTTGGTTACTATCCGCGCAGTGATTTTATTCACGTTGATACGGGTGATGTTCGCACGTGGTAGGACTTTACCTTCTTACGTGACCAAATCCTCGTAAAATCCTTCCAGAATTTCTTTCTCTAAACTCTCAGAATTATACGTGTATATATCCCATGGAAATCCACTATGTTGCGTTTCTTTTGGCACAAATTCGTGAAGAGTTGCATTTTGAGAACCCCGTATTTTACCACCATATATTTGTGATAGCGCCCTAAAACATCCGCCATGACATACAATAAGCGGACGATCATAATTCAATAATGTCTGTTTTAGTGCGCCATAGATACGTCGTTCGAATTGAACATTTGCTTCGCCACCAACGGGATCAATCCCGGACTCCCGCAAATGTCTAACTTTGCTATGTGGTTGCCCCTGCCAATCACCATAATCTTGCTCTGCCCACTTCGGAATTTCGACTGTTTCAAGATTTAAATAGTCCAGAATTGGCTGTGCCGTTTGTTTTGTTCTAACCAAATGACTATGCACAATGATATTTGGTTTTTCAGTCAAATTCACAACGACTTTTGCTGCGGCCTCCGCTTGCGCTTTGCCTGCGTTGGTTAACGGGGTATCCATCATGCCTGAATAAATTTTTGCGGCATTGGCTTCACTTTCTGCATGGCGCAACATATAAAAATGCTTTACCGGTATCAGGTCTAAATCAATCATGCTTTCTTCTTTAATTTTGTTGCACAAAAAGATGTGCTGTTATCGTCCAAATTATCGCCATTAACAACATATTGTGAAACCTTCCACGGAAAAAACGGAACTTGCATATGAGGTTCAAAATAATGAAGCTGGCAGTTCTCTATATGTGTGATTGAATCGTATATATCGTACATCAGACCAAGTCCAAAGAATAATCCGCCATGACATACCAACAGGGGTGGTCCTTGCCCCTCTGACTGTTCCAGACAATAGGATATTGCACGCTGAACCCGCGCAGCAAATTGATCTGATGTTTCACCATTTGGCGGAATAGTATTCTCCCTGAATTTTGGATAAATCTCTTCCCAGGGCCTCCCCGCCCAATCACCTATTTCCTGCTCTCTCAAATCATGAATTTCCTCCATCTCCAAATCAAGATAGTGATTCAAATATTGCGCCGTATGACGTGCGCGTTGCATAGAGCTGTGGAATATTTTGGATGGCTTAATCTGTAGATGCTTTAAATACGGCGCCAAATCTTGTGGTTGTTGTCGCCCTAAATCGGTCAGCGCGCTATCTGTTTCACCACCTGCTGCGATATTGGCAATATTATGCTCGGTTTGACCGTGACGAATGATGTAAAATGATTTTTCGGGTAGCATATACAGATCCTCTATTTATTTCCGACACTCATTTTTTGTGAGTAGCTGGTCACAAAGCTGTTTCAATTCTTCTATTACAATGTCAGTCATGCCATGATGAGAACATGGAAAACTGGACAGATCAAGGGCTCGTCTTAAATGTTTTATCACATGGTGAAGGCGCAGCTGTTCTGAAACTTTTTACTGCCGAGCGCGGCTTGCATGCGGGATATGTTCACGGGGCACATTCTTCATCGAAACGTGCCTTACTGGAAGCCGGCAATTTGCTACAAGTTGATTGGAGCGCAAAAACCGATGATCAGCTCGGCACATATAAACTAGAACTCGACACCCAGTTTTCTGCATTAATCATGGAAGATCGCCAGAAGATGGCGGCATTGAACGCTATAACCGCGCTTCTGTCCGAAAGCTTGCCCGAGCGTGAAGCACACCACGATCTCTATCAGAATACTTTGGCCCTATTAACAATTATGACACACGGCGAAGATCATATAGAAAGCTGGGGCGCGCCCTACGTAAAATGGGAAATATCTCTATTGCGTGAGCTGGGATTTTCCCTAGATTTAACCAGATGCGCAGGCGGCGGCAGCGCGCAAGAACTCGGCTATATCAGCCCGAAATCGGGGTGCGCCGTAAGCTATAGCGCGGGCGAGCCTTATAAAGATAAACTCCTCCCCCTGCCCGCTTTCCTGAAACCGAATGGCGGTCCCAGCGATGAAACAGAAATTATCAAAGGCCTGAACATCACAGCAAAGTTTCTGGAAAAATGGGCCTTCGCACAACATACAAAAGGTGTGCCTGGCGCTAGAATACAGCTAGGATCTTTACTTTCTCCTGTTGCGCTAGATGATCTAAACGGTTAAAAATAAACTATGTCAGACATTGCCGCGCATAGTATTATTGATCAACCGCTTTCCGAGATTATATCGGAGAGATATTTATCTTATGCCCTTTCCACCATTACGGGGCGTGCGCTTCCAGATGTGCGGGACGGGTTAAAGCCGGTGCATCGTCGTTTGCTTTATGCCATGCATGAGCTACGTCTTAGCCCGGAAAACTCCCCGAAGAAATCGGCGCGTGTGGTTGGTGATGTGATTGGTAAGTATCACCCGCACGGTGATACGGCGGTTTATGATGCCATGGTGCGACTGGCACAAAGTTTTTCGGTTCGTTATCCGCTGGTCGACGGGCAGGGAAACTTTGGTAATATTGACGGTGACAACCCCGCCGCCATGCGTTACACCGAAGCGCGTCTGACGTCTGTGGCCTTACGATTATTAGAAGGCATAAAGGAAAATGCCGTTGATTTTCGCGAAACGTACGATGGGTCGGAATCTGAGCCTGTTGTCCTTCCTGCTAATTTTCCGCATCTGCTTGCAAACGGGTCGAGCGGTATTGCCGTTGGTATGGCGACCAATATTCCGCCGCATAATGTTGCCGAGTTATGCGAAGGTATGTTGATGATGCTGGAAGAAGATATTGATGAAGATCAACTCTATTCCATTATTAAAGGCCCCGACTTCCCCACTGGCGGTATTCTGGTTGAGCCACATGAAAACATCGTCAATGCCTATAAAACAGGCAAAGGATCTTTCAGATTGCGCGCACGATGGGAGGTTGAGGATATTAAGGGTGGTCAATATCGCATTATTGTGACGGAAATTCCTTACGGTATTCAAAAGTCACGTTTGATGGAAAAGCTCGACTTTTTGGTTGTTGATCGCAAAATTGCCATTCTGGATGATGTCATTGATGAGAGCGCGGAAGATATTCGCGTGGTCATCACGCCGAAAAGCCGAAATGTTGATGCCAACCTTCTGATGGAAGCATTATTCAAAAATTCCGATCTGGAAACGCGGTTTTCACTGAATATGAATGTTCTTGATGGCGGTAAAGTACCGCGCGTGATGAGTGTGAAGGAAGTATTACGCGCATGGCTTGATCATAGGCAAGAAGTCCTGATCCGTCGCACAGCTTTCCGATTGGATAAGGTCAATCATCGTCTGGAAGTTTTGGCCGGTTATTTAATTGCGTACTTAAATCTTGATGAAGTCATACGCATTATCCGTTATGAGGACGACCCGAAAGCCGAGCTGATCAAAGCATTCGCGCTGACCGAAACGCAAGCCGAAGCAATTTTAAATATGCGTCTGCGTAATTTGCGCAAGCTGGAAGAAATAGAATTACGCCAAGAGCATGAAGAGCTTGAAAAAGAAAAAGACATGCTTGAGAAACTGTTGAAGTCAGAAGCGCGGCAGTGGACACAAATCAAAAAACAAATTCAAGAGATTGCCAAAGAATTTGGTGAAGATACTACACTTGGTAAACGCCGTACTGAAATAGGCGATGCGCCGGGCGAAACCAATCTGGCAGAACTGGAGCAAGCGATGGTCGAGAAAGAGCCAATCACGGTTATCTGCTCCGCCAAGGGCTGGATTCGCGCCCTGAAAGGTCACGGCATAACTGCCAAAGACGTTAAATATAAAGAAGGTGACCGCGAGGGATTTGTGCTGGAAGCGCAAACAACCGATAAAATATTGCTCCTCGCTACAAACGGGCGATTTTTTACATTGGACGGATCAAAGTTACCGCCCGGACGCGGGTTCGGGGAACCCGTGCGCTTGATGATTGATCTGGAAAATGATGCGGATATTGTTACACTTTTCACGTATGTCGCCGATGAAAAGCGTTTAATCACATCCACGGCAGGTCATGGATTTGTTTTACCAAGCGAAAATCTCATCAGTAATCGTCGTGCAGGGATTCAAACGCTGAACGTATCGGGCAAAGCAGAAGCTAAAATCTGTGTCCCGATCGCGAAAAATGATGACCATGTTGCGGTGATTGGTGAAAACCGAAAAATGCTGGTTTTCGGATTGGACGAATTGCCAGAAATGGGGAAAGGCAAAGGCGTCATTCTGCAAAAATATAAAGATGGCGGTTTGTCGGATGTGAAAACATTCAATATGGAAGCAGGTTTTACCTATGAAACAGGGCGCGGCGTACATAGCGTTGATGACATCCGCCCATGGCTTGGCAAACGTGCGAGCGCCGGACGCTTGCCGCCAAACGGTTTTCCGCGTAATAATAAATTCTAATATTTTAAGATTGGTCACAACATGACAGATAAAAAACCGATAGAGGAAATGCCAAAGGAAGAAAGCTTTGGCTTACTTGATATTTTTAATTACGAAAAAGTTTTTTCTCTGGCGGATATTGAAAATGACGGCGATCTCATGTTCTGGTTCTGGGTCGTTGTGTTCTATGTGATCCTTTTTATACCATGCTGGATTATCGTCAGAGCCATTTTATTTTTCATCCTGCCCAAAAGCTGGTTGAAAAAGATGTTTGATATTTAGGGTAGCTGTAGCCATTGACGAAAGGCACGTTCAACCACACGTGCCATAAAGATAACCTGATCCGTTGCCTGCCCCGCCTGAAACATATCTGCATCACGACTGCCGAATGCCAAAATTGCGGGCGGTGTATCCATTGAAATATCAACACGTAAAAGAGCCTGCGACCTGATCAAAGTTGCACCACCACCATAAATAGGCTCAATCCCCTGAATATTAGACTCAAGCAAGCATGTCTTGCCACGCATCCAATGATCAACAGTTCCTTCGGGGATAATACGCACGCCGCTTGTTTGTATATGGGGCAAGGTGCGCCCTTCTGCCTCAACCACCAAAACCGACATATCCGTATCAAGCATGGCGGCCAGATCCATTGTGATGATATTAATGAATTCCTCAAATGTGCGCGCTTCCAGAATACGTAAAACCGCATTATGTATGCGTTGCTGATTATTCATGTTGGAGCGCGCCGTCTCCACCAATTCCTGCGCTGTGCCCAAAACTTCTTCCTTATCCGCTTTTAAACGGTCAATCATATATGCTTGAAAATCGGCAATGCCTTTCTCACGCTTTCCTTTCGGCGGTAAGATCAAATCAATTGCATCGGGGTGTTGATTTAAAAAACGAGGGTTCTGTTTCAGGAAGTCTTTAATATCCTGAGGCGTCACCTCGTTTTTATTGCTCTTTTTATTCGTCTCGGCATCCGACATTAAAAGACTTTGCCTTTTTTCACATCAATGAATTCCTGTGGCGGCGCCGTAAATTGCATCGGATCAACAGGTGCAAGACGTGCAGAGCAACCGAGCGGGCGCATCATCAACTCGGGCCATTTATCAACCCAGCCATATTCATGGCCTGCATCGGGCACAAACGAATATGCCAGGCACGCGCTTGGTGATACGGCTTGCTTATAACTTGCAAAAATTGCGGGCGGTATGACCTCGTCTTCGCCGCCAACATAATGATGTTGCGGAATAAAGCGCAGTTCAGCCGCTTCATCAATAGGATTTAAAGAACCCGTCAGCGGAGTAACATCATGAATAGTTGTAAAGACATCATGGTTCAAATTACCAGCAACCGTACGGAATGATTTTACATCTTCACGACGCACAGCGAGCAATGCCGCCACGGTAGCACCGCCGGAATATCCGGTCAGATGGAATTCGGAAATACGATATTTTGCCTTCATATTATCAAGAGCAAGGCTCATAGACTCTATAACCTCTTCAGAATAGCGCATATCAGTCCAGTATTTGCGCGGGCAGAACTCTTCGCCGTTATATTTCGGCGCGGCATCATTCCATATTTCATTACCGCTATATTGGCACGGTCTGGAGAGGTATAACACATTCGGGTGCTTATCCATTGCCGCCAGATTAAGTGCAACAGGGTTAATCGGGGTCGGATCGCGCGATGGTTCTGATCTGGAAATCCATGCCAGGCCATCACCTTCGATGTACACATGTGCCACACCACCTTCTTCACGAACGCGTTCCCACGCCATTAGATTAAATTTTCCGGCCGGAATTTGACGTTCTAACATGAAAACAGGATAAGCGATTCGGTTTGCCGTAATTTCCCGACTTTCCATGAATGTAGAACAGGCAGCAAGCAGAGGTAAAGTAAATAATAGCCATAATAATTTTATATAAAATTGTTTCATAACTCATTATAGGATATTCATTTCTGAAGACAAACCATATATATTCAAAAAATGAAAAAATTCACAAAATATAAGAGCGCTTCAAATTTCCTCATAAATTTTTGTGGTGGTTTGTTTTTTATAATTTCATTAGTAATTTTAAATTATACAGGTTTAAATCAGAATATCTTTATTTTATTTTTTGGACCTTTAATTTCTGGATATTTATTTATAGTTCTTGCTGAGTATATATTTTTAAAATCCAATAAAGATAATACTTATTTTTTTTTACAGAAAAACAGAATTAATTACAAAAGATCTTTAATGAAGTTCTGGGGCGTCATTTGTAGCTGGCTAATTCTGCTGACAATATATTCTGTAATAGCGGAAATAAATCCCGAAAGATATCAAACAGCTTTTTATCTTTTTATGATAGGAGGCATTATATTCTTACCCTTCTCATATATTTATATTCAAGAAACTGACAGGCGCCTTATTAACCCCGAGGATGATTTATATCATTTTGCAAAAATATGTATATTTAATATAAGTGAAGTTTCATTCAAAGAACTAAAAATATACAGCTTAAAACTTTTGTTAAAGATGTTTTTTCTTTGTGAAATGTGGGTTTGGTGTAGTGGTTATATTTATCTGATTTCTAATGATCCGCAGGGTTATTACGATGAAAATATATCACTCGTCCCTAATCTTATTCTACTAAAAGCTATAATAATGGTCTATTTAATATTAGCTGCTATTGACGTTTTTTTTGCATCTATTGGCTATGTATTCACATTCAAAGCAAATAATACGGATATCAAATCTGTGGAGAATAAGTTCATTGGTTGGTTCGTTTGTTTAATATGTTATTTTCCGTTCTTTGAACTTATGATTCGATTTACAGTGTTGCACTATCTATTTACAAGCGAAAACTGGACATATTGGTTTGGAGAATTTTATTGGATTGCAATGATTTGGGGAGTGCTAGTTGTTTGTGGACAGTTCTTTGAAACCTTGGGAACATGCACTTTTGGAATACGATTTTCAAACCTGAGCTATCGGGGTCTTATTACAGGTGGGATGTTTAGATTTACAAAACACCCACAATATATTGGTAAAATGTTAAATCGGTTTTTCTTTTATGTTCCTTTTCTAAGCATGTATGGAATAAGCGGAGTTATTACCTCCACAACGGCACTGGCATTTTTAACTTTTATATACTACCTACGCGCAAAAACTGAAGAAATTCATTTAACGCAAAATCATCCAGAATACAAAGAGTATGCTTTATGGATGAATGATCATGGCATATTTAAATGGTTTACAAAAAAATTACCCTTTATGGCATATTCTGCTGAAAAAAATATGCAGGGAAAACTATTCTAACTTTAAGATAATCGGCGTGTGATCAGATGGTTTTTCCCATCCCCGTGGAACAGCATCAATATGACAATTTTCCATTCTGTCCGCAATTTCCGGTGACACAAGAAAATGGTCGATACGAATGCCTTTATTGGCAGGAAAAGAGCCGCCTTGATAATCCCAGAATGTATATTGCTCATCTTGCTGGTTAAACGCACGAAACGCATCGATTAAACCCAGATACATTATCTTTCGCAATCGCCTGCGCGACTCCACTTTAAATAAAGCATCATCCTTCCAAACATCAGGATTGTAGCAATCACGCTCCTCAGGGATAATATTAAAATCGCCGCATATAAAAAAGGGAATTTCGTTTTCGCGTAAAGTTTTTAAATGATCATACAAGTGATCTAGCCATTTCAACTTGTAAGGATACTTTTCGCTGTCAACAGGATTACCATTTGGGGCATAAATATTTATAACACGCCATCCATTGATGGTCATTTCCTGATAACGCGCCTGGTCATCTTCCTCAAAACCGGGCAGCTTATCCTTTACAATCTTAATGTCATGCTTGGATAGTGTAGCAACGCCGTTATAGGTTTTTTGTGGAACAGTTGAGACCTGATAGCCCAATGCCTCAAACTTATCCAATACAGGAAAATCCAGCCCCTTTAATTCCTGTATCATCAAGACATCGACAGAGGTTTCTTCCAGCCAGCGCAGAACAATATCTTGCCGTGCTTTGATCGAGTTTACATTCCATGAGGCAAATTTCATAAGTATCTATACCGCAAAACTGGTGCCGCATCCACAGCCCATTACGGCATTGGGGTTATCGACTTTGAATTCGGCCCCCACCAGACTTTCTTCAAATTTCACAACTGATCCCGCAATAAGCGGAACAGATATATCGTCCGTCACAACACAGTCTTTAAAAATGTGGTCATCATCAGTGACGGTTTCAGTCAAGCTCAGATTATATTGAAAGCCGGAACATCCGCCCCCCTCAACCGTGACACGCAACATCAAATTATTGATCCCGCGTTGTTCACGCAAGGACTGAACCCGATCAATCGCGCTTTGATCAATGGTTAATATAGCGGACACATTTTTTGTTTCTGACATGACATATAATATAGAGTGTCTTATAATCTTTGTCATGTCTGATCCTGCTTATAATTATTGCGCCCTGCCCCTTGCCGCTTATGCGTGCCGTCCCGATCAATCAAAAGGCCGGTTGTTTAAGGAGGCAGAAAGCGAGACCCGCACCCCGTTTCAACGTGATCGTGATCGCATTATTCACTCCTCTGCGTTTCGTCGTCTGAAGTACAAAACGCAGGTATTTGTCTATCATGAAGGGGATCATTATCGTACGCGCCTGACTCATACACTGGAGGTGTCCCAAATAGCAAGGTCACTTGCACGTGCATTATTCGTGAATGAAGACTTGGCGGAAACCGTGGCACTGGCCCATGATCTGGGCCACGCCCCCTTTGCACATGTGGGTGAAGACGCGCTGAAAGACTGCAACAAAAAATATAATGGTTTTGATCATAATGACCAGTCGCTGCGCGTGATAACACAATTGGAGCGCACCTACCCCGCATGGAACGGCCTGAACATGACATGGGAAACATTAGAAGGCGTAGTAAAACATAACGGCCCCTATATCGGAGAGATAACAGATACCCTTAAAAATCTGCAGCAATTAACAGATTTGAATCTTAATAGTTACGCGTCTATCGAAGCTCAAGCCGCAGCAATTGCGGATGATATCGCCTATAATAATCACGATCTGGAAGACGGTTTGAGAGCTGGCTTTTTTGATATTGAAGACCTAACTGATATTCGTCTATTTCAAGAAATGCTGCAAAAATCAAAGCAGCAATGGCCAGAAGCTTCATCTAAAATTATGATCAAAGAAGTCATCAGAAACATGATCGGCGCTATGGTCAAAGACGTACTGGGTGAAAGTCGTCGCAGGCTGGACAACCTTAAACCACAAAATATCGATGATATACGGCAAGCCAGCCAACAAATGATTGCGTTTTCCGATGATATGCACCAAAAAGTCGAGGAGTTGCGCAAATTTCTTTGGGATCGAATGTATACCCACTACACAGTTATGCGGATGCGTAAGAAAGTTACGAGTATCGTTTCCGATCTTTACAACTCCTTTATGGAAGACCCTGCCTTGTTTCCCAATAACTGGCAAAGAAGATTGGATGAATATAACGGACATGATGATATGACCGCGCGGAGTCGTATTGTCATAGATTACATCGCCGGAATGACCGACCGCTACGCTATTAAAGAGCATGAACGTATGTTCGACCTGATCTGGGATTTAAGATAATTCGGAACTTTAGTTTCTTTGTATCGTTTGAATGATGTAACTAGATAAAAGGAGACTACACATGACAGAAGACCTAATCACAGTAGCATATAGCACACGCGAACAAGCAGAGAGCGTTATTACGCGTTTAGAAAATATTGGCGTTGTATCACAGCAAATCAGCCTTATAACGAATGAACAAACACGTGATGGAATGGTCCCACCACATGCAGATGAAAATGTAACAGCAGAAACAGCCGCAGCAGGTGCCGCAGCGGGCGGCCTAGTTGGTACAGTCTTAGGTGCACTGGCAACAGTTAGTGCAATTGGCATACCAGGTTTAAACGTACTTGTCGTTGGCTCTCTTGCTACAACATTGGCTGGCCTGGCAACAGGTACTGTTACAGGCGGTTTAGTTGGCGCGCTTGTCGGTGCAGGTATTTCACCTGACGATGCAGAAGTTTTTGAACGTGAATTAAAAGAAGGCGCCATTTTATTATCAGTTCGCCCGATGGATGATAAACAAAGAGAAAAAATTAAAAATATTACTGGTGAGTCTGAAGCAAGGCATTTAGCAGCTTAAGTAAAATCAATATTTAAAAAAGCCGCATCATGCGGCTTTTTTTTATCCCAGAATTTCTGAGCGTTTTAACGCAATCTTTTTTCATTTGCGCACATAATGCTTCCAGACTATCAAATTTGGCCTCTACCCTGATCTTTTCAACAGGTCTTATCCTCAGCTTTTTGCCGTATATATCACGATCAAAGCCCTCTAAAATATGCGCTTCAACCTGTCCGATCTGTAATTCAAACATAGGACGGATACCGATATTAGTCGCAGCAGGAAGCCATTCCTCCTCGTCTTCTATCTGCACCAAGCAGGCATATATGCCATAGGCAGGATGTAGCGTGTTATTTAAAGGTACGTTAGCCGTGGGGTAGCCAAGCTCCCGCCCGCGCTGATCGCCCTTTACAACTTTGCCGATAATTTCCCAATCCCATCCTAGTATTTCATTGGCTTGCTGTATTTTGCCTTCCCGCAATAATTGCCGAACCTTACTGGACGAATATTTATCACCTTCTTTGGATAGCGCGGGCGACTGAGTATGAACGCGCAATCCTTTATTTTTTATCATTTCGGGCGTGCCTTTACGCATTTGCCCAAAACAGAAATCTTCACCAATTATTACAGTATGGGCATCTAAAGCGTCTATCAGAATATGATTAATAAAATCTTCCGCGCTTTGACTTGCAAACGCCCAATCAAATGGCAAAGAAATTAAAATATCAATTCCAAATTGTGCCAGTTTTTCGGTCTTGATACCAAATGGCGTAATACGGAAAGGTGGATCATCAGGACGAAAAAGCCGGCGTGGATGCGGTTCGAAGGTTAGTAGAACAACTTGTTTATTATGTTCCTGTGCGATGGATTTGGCACAATCAATCAACGTTTGATGACCCAGATGTAATCCGTCAAAATTTCCTATAATAACGATCTGTGATTTTATATCGTTAGAAAGCCCGCTAAGGCTCTGATAAATTTTCATTCCGTCTCTGACTCTTTACGCTTTTTTTCTTCAAGTTCAGAGATAATATCGCCTATTTCCGGCTTTTCAAGTGCCACTTCCTGTATATGGTCAACGGATTTGATAATTTTGTAAACCGGCTCATATTCTATATCCATACGGCAATAGATACTATCAACCTTAAACATGGTTTTGGCATCGGCGGTAATTGTGTTACGGCACTTCTGTGTTACTTTAAAATCATAAGAATCTCCGCTGAAATTTTCATTCAAGCGCCCTTGCGCTGTTCCGGAATCATGAATAATCGCTGAGCCGCCACCAAATTGCGGCTGAAATTTTTCCAGTTCATACTTTATTTTGAAACTATCCGGCTCAAGGCTTTTGGCATTTTTCAAAAGTGCGATAAACGGCTCTCTATTAAAATAGGCCTTTTGCGCGGGCAACGGTGCCTGATCAGGCATTTGTAAGGAAAATTCAAACAGAATAAGTGTTTCATCATGCGTAAAATCTTTTACCGCCGCTTGCAGTTCCTCAATTTTATTCTCAGCAATTAAATCTTGATACGAGATAAGTTTTTCCTGAAATAGCGCTTCTACAGCTTGTTGATCAAGAACTTTCTCAGCCAGAGATGTCCCTGACCATAACACGCAAGCCAATAGAGCCGGAAAAATTGCTTTACTCATTTTTATGTTCAAATTGTTTCTAAGCATGTTGATACTTGTAATATTTAACGATGCATTCATTCTGTTACGTAATAAAGCATAGCACAGTATATAAAGACAAGAATTCTTATAAAAATTAAACAAACAAACCTTGTCATTCCAAAATTATCTGCTATGTTCCTATTCTCAACTTGTCGCGGGATGGAGCAGCTCGGTAGCTCGTCAGGCTCATAACCTGAAGGTCGTTGGTTCAAATCCAACTCCCGCAACCAATAAATCCAAGGCTTACAGCGGATTTATGATTTCAGAAAAAGCACCGTGGCACACTCACGGCACACTTCCAGACAACATATTACAACAAACTACATGGTCAAAAAGCACCATATTTATTTGATACTGTGCCGCTATTGTGCCATGAGCGTTCGTTAAAGCTATATCACATTGTTTTAACTAATACTTGTGGATTAATACATCAGTTTAACTGTCTTATGTTGTGCTTTTTGGTCATTTATTTTAACTTATCAAATATAAGGATAGAAAATGGCTACAGTTCAAAAACGCACCACAAAAAACGGAGACACCTCCTATAGAGTTCAAGTACGCTTGAAAGGACACCCGACTGAAAGCGCAAGTTTTAAAAGGCTTACAGATGCAAAGAAATGGGCACAGCATACGGAAACGGCAATCCGAGAAGGTCGTCACTTCAAAACATCCGAAGCTAAGAAGCATACTTTAAGCGAAACCATAGACCGCTATTTCAAAGAAATTTTAGCCCACCGTAAAAATCCCGTTAATCAAATCACTTATCTTAATTTTTGGAAGAAAGCTTTGGGTGACTATCGTTTGTCTGATATTTCCTCGGCCTTAATTGTTCAATCCAGAAATGAATTGGTTGGAGCTGTCAATAAATATGGGCGTAGTGTCGGGACAACCACAGCAAATAGATATACACAATCTCTAGGCCATGTCTTCACAGTGGCAAAAAAAGACTGGGGATGGATTAATGAAAATCCTATAACAAACATATCAAAATATAAAGAGTTCTAGAGGACGCGTCCGTTTTTTATCGGATGAAGAAAGAGAAGCCCTCCTCCATGCATGTAAAGAAAGCGAAAATCCTCATTTATATAAAATTGTGGTTTTAGCCCTCAGCACAGGCGCAAGAAAGATGGAAATTCTAAACCTCATATGGTCGGATATTGATTTTGAAAGACAGGTTATCATTCTTCATGAGACTAAAAACGGAGAGCGCCGCGTTTTGCCCGTTCAAGGCTTTGCGCTCTCACTTATGAAAGCGCATGCCAAGGTTCGTAATCTTCATTGTGATTATGTGTTTCCAAGCAAAAAGAAGTGCCAGCCTATTGATATTCGTACCTCATGGGAAAACGCTCTTGCGAAATCTAAAATAGAAGATTTTCGTTTCCATGATTTACGGCACAGCGCAGCTTCTTACCTTGCCATGAACGGCGCATCATTAGCAGAAATTGCAGAGGTACTGGGGCATAAAACACTACAGATGGTCAAACGCTACGCTCATCTATCGGAAGCACATACGAGCACTGTCATAGCAAGTATGAATAAAAAGATTTTTGGCGATGATTAAAAACGAAACACGAGAAGATTATGTTTCTAAAGAGGCCATGGCTGAGCTGCACCAGGAGCTTATTTGTCAGTATAAACATAGATATCAAGCAGCTAAAGATAATAGGCGCAATGACATGCCATCCGAGCTTTTTCAACTACATGCCTTAAAAAATCTTTGTGATTTTTCAAAACTAAATGGTTTTAATGCTGATTGGATATACCAAGCGTTTGCTGAACAGATGAATGGTAAAAAAGAAACATTGTTACAAAGTTATTATTTAGGCGGATTTATTGCAGCACTAATTGAATGTGATTGTAATAAGAATAAAGCATTAGAAGAAATAAACTTCTGGCTTGATACTTCCAAAACTTACACTGAAAATGCTTACAACATCTATAAGAAATTAAGAAGTGGCTACGCGCCTATAGAATTTTCAACTCTTGTAAAAGCTCAAGTTTTTAGAATTGCGAGCATATTTATCAATAGCGTCCCTAAACAATTTCCAAAAGGGAAACACAATAACAAAACTGCGGAAAAAGCTTACAAATTGTTAGAAATTAGAATTTTGCACTATGGTTTCTAAAATGAAGCCGCCTTAAGTATTATTACCCAGAAGTATTCTGGGTAATCAATCTCCTCGAATTCAAAATCAATATCTGACAGATTTATTTCATAACGTTCGACACGAATTGAAAGGAAATAATCATGAACGATAAAGAACAACAAAGCCAAATTATATATTCCAAGACAGAATGGACACGATTTATCCCTCTTACAGAATGGAATAAATTTCATAGCTGGCCACCAATTGGAGGGCTAAGACACCTCGTTTTTAATGAAAAAAATAATGGATTTGACAAAGTTATAAGACGTGTGGGGAGACGAGTACTTATTAACGAAACTGCTTTTCTTAAATGGGTAGAGGAACAGGATAAATCATGAATTTAGATAATAAAAATAGTTTTGAAGACGCCATGAATTTTCATGGGTTAGCTTCCAGAGAGCCCGTTATAAATAACGGAAAAATTCAGCGCTTTAGTGTTAAAGGCGACAAATCTGGAACTAAAAACGGCTGGTATATTTTATATGAAGAAGTCGGTGTGTATGGATCTTGGAAAACGGGTGAAAAATTTACGTGGTACTCCAAGAATGCTAAAATGCCTAGAGCCGTTGGTATACATGTTAAAAAGCAACTTGATCAGATTCTTAGCGATCATAAAATTGCAAAACATAAAGAACATATCAAAGTCGCGGAAGCATCTCAAAAAAAATGGTTTGCATCACCACTAGCAAATCCAGAGCATCCTTATTTACAAGAAAAACACGTAAAACCACACGGACTTCGGAGAGATGGAAATTTTTTACTTGTTCCACTTTTTGATTTCTACGGCACAATTTGGAGTTTACAAACAATTTTTGCTAATGGTGAAAAACGTTTTGAAAAAGGTGGGCGTGTAAGTAATCTTTTTTGCCCTATTGGTTCAGAAAATATGAGTGGCTTCTCTCATATCATTATTTGTGAGGGATGGGCTACGGGCGCTACTTTGCATGAATTAATGGGAGAATTTGTATGTTGCTCGATGAACGCTGGAAATCTTAAACATGTAGCTAAATCTGCACGAGAACATTTTCCTAATGCAAAAATTACTATTGCTGCAGACAATGACCGATTTACAGTTGGTAATCCAGGTCTGACAAAAGCGAAAGAAGCCGCTCACTTAGTAGAAGCAACAGTAATCTATCCTGACTTTCCAGACAAAGTACAAGGTACTGATTACAACGACGCAGCAAAACTAGGATGGAAGGGATAAAATGGACAATACTTTTGAAATTAATCTTATTCCAAGGGAAATTGAAAAAACCGTTTCAGACGTTACAAGTGTTACAGCTATAAAAAACAATGATATAGATAAAACTTTAGAGAATAAAGCCGCCGTTACACACGTTACAGAAACTACTTCTAAAAAGCCTATAAGTAGGACTATTAAGACTAAAGAGACCTTAACGAAGGAAACATCTATTACGCATATTCCTTATCAAAAACGTCCTTGCTGGCATATTTATGATGATTGGACATTGTTAGATAATGGAAAACGTTTACGCCCAGGTACATACTGGCTTACCTACAAAGGCGAAAAACCAGAAGAAATCGAGCTACAAGATGTATGGATATGTAGCCCACTTCATATTGACGCTCAAACATTAGATAATCGAAGTAATAATTTCGGTAGGTTTTTGCGCTTCAAGGATACCGCTGAACGTTGGAAAACTTGGGCGATGCCAATGGAGCTCTTACGTGGTTCAGGTGAAGAAATACGAGGGACTTTACTATCAATGGGCGTTATTATTGATCCCACAAAATTTCGTGAAATGTCACGTTATCTTTTACAAACAACACCTCCAAGCAAGAATATTTCTTGTTCTTTACAAACAGGATGGCATGGGCGTCGTGCGTACATATTGCCTGATAAAGTTATTGGTCCGGAAGCTGATAAAGTTGTCTTTCAAAGCAATCAAGCGGCATATGAAGAATTTAACACCACTGGAGATTTACAAAGTTGGCAAAAAGGTGTTTCTAAGATGGCCATACATAACCCAATGTTGATATTAGGATTATCTTGTGCGTTTGTTGGTCCATTATTAATGCTTACAAATTCTGAAGGCGGTGGCGTTCATATGGTGGGAGATTCTTCATCAGGTAAAAGCACAATTGCACGAGCGGCATCTAGCATATGGGGTGGAAAAGAATATCGTCGAAGCTGGCGAACTACAGCCAATGGCCTAGAGGCCGCCGCTGCATTGTTTAACGATGGCTTGATTGTTCTAGATGAAATTAGTGAATGTGATCCTAAAGACGTTGGAGAGATTGCGTATTCTCTAGGAAACGGTTGTGGTAAGCAACGAGCTAATCGTCATGGCGGTGCAAAGTCACTGACTTGCTGGCTCTGTTTTCCTCTTTCAAATGGAGAACGAACTATCAGCACAGCAATAAAAGAAGGTGGTGGTAGGGTAAAATCTGGGCAAAGCATGCGTTTGTTAGACTTACCAATAAAACGTCAATATGGTGCTTGGGATAATCTACACAAGTTTTCTAATGGAGCTGCTTTCGCTGATCATATTTCCAGCGAAGCATTGAAAAATTATGGCCATGCTGGACGCTATTTTTTAAAACGTCTTACATATGATGATCGAGATTTTTGTAAAGTCCTAAATGATATGAAATCACAATCTGATTTTTGTGTTGATGGATCACAAGGACAGGAAAAAAGAGCAGCTGGTCGTTTTTCATTAATAGCCGTAGCTGGTGAATTAGCGACAGAATACGGCATCACATGCTGGCCTATAGGCGCCGCAACAGAAGCCGCAATAATAGGTTATCAAAGTTGGAGAGCTCAACGAGGTGAAGGAAATGAAGAAAAGCACCAAATTTTCAATGCACTCCAAGATTTTATCGAAAGGCATGGCGATAGCCGTTTCTCAGACATGGACATAACTAGTAACATCAAAACTATTAACAATAGAGCTGGGTATTGGCGTGATGAGAACGACATAAGAACTTATTATTTAATTTCTGATGGTATGAACGAAGCGCTTAAAGGCTTTGATCTAAAACTAGCTCTAAATTCTTTGGAACAGAGCGGGATCATTCCTCCTGCAAATAGTAAAGGTGAGCGTTCTAAGGCTATGCGCGTTAATGGAAAAATGACACGACTTTATAAAATAAATTTTGATCAGCTCTCAAGTAATGGAAATCCTTTATGTCCAGTACAATATCCTAAAACGTAACGGCTACTATTTTGAGACGTTACAACCAAGCATTTGATTTGACTGAATGTTACGTCTGCAACGTTCGAAACGCTCATTTTTTAGTATTGGGCTGCTCATCTTGTTGCAAACTTTCTTTAACGCCTAAAAGCTTCCACCCTTCATGTCTGTCAATATGTTCACATGTGATGCCAATGATCTCATTTTCTATCCAATTGTCTCGCTTCATGCCACCATAAGAATAATCGGGATTTGTCCAAAAATACTTACCCGCATTTGCATTATTTACTTCATATTGAACTACGCTTATACATTGACTTAAAGCTTCATAACTACCTAAATAGAATGAGACAATTTTTTGATTTGAGCTTTTTAATAGTAAATAGCCTTTGTATGGGCCACTTTTACCATTAGGCATTCCGCATGCACTTATAATAATCGATAAAAATATAATCATAAAAAGTTTGTTCATATAATTTAAAACCTTACTTGAAACATAAAAATACATAACCCTATAAAGAATGAAAAAATTACAATTACAGGCGCTTTATCACGTGAGATAATTTTACGTGAAAAAAAGGCAGGTATAAATATTGACATTAAAATAGACAAAATAGCGACATACCAACTAAAGACATGTATTCCCTGCAAACCCAGTATTGCCCAAATGATAAAAGCCAAACGTCCACATATTGAAAAAATAACATCTATGCTTGGACGGGTCCCCTCTTCTTTTATGCAGCGCCACTCCAAATAACTCGCTAAATAAAGTATGATCAATGTAAACGTGAAAAGTAAAAAATTCATGATGCTTCCTTCTAACTTGAACAAAGATTTTCTGACGCAATCTTACAAAAGCTGTGATATAAAAAAAATCTACGCAAATCTTCTTGGTTATTAGCATCAGATGACTGTCTCAACCAAAACTCAGAAAAATTTAAGAGAATGATTGCCGCAGCTTCTTTATTGGTTTTTGTTGCACCGATGCAATTTAAATATTCTTTAAAACTCAATACGTTTAAATCAATTTCTTGTGGGGAAAGTATTACTACAGACATAGTTTTACAAAATCCAATATTATAAATGAGGTTACTTATTTCTCTGTTTGCATGCCAATAAATAATACTATGCTCTATCGCTAAAGTGATTTTAAAAAATCTTATTGATGCCATTTTTATCACTGTAAACGGCAATAAAAAAATAAATAAAACACCTGTAATTATTTTTTTCAAAATATCTACTCCTAAAAGCGGTTAAAGCCACCAGAGATTTTCTCCTCTGGTGACTGGGTGCTTTCAACCGTGTCGTAAGATACGGCGCGATGCTTTTGGGCTTGCGCCTTGGACATGACATCGCCACCCAGACATAACTGAGTGACGACACATTCCGGCTGTGTCTTTGCCGCTTACGACAGGAGTTGAAAGACCCCTAAAGCAGTTCTTACTGCCTTATACTGAAAACTTAACTAATTAAAACTTCAGATACAATCCAAATCGACATTGTGTAGGAAGAGTACAAATCTAATTTAAATAGGTATTAATAATAAAACAAACCTCATCTTGTTTAAGACAAGATGACATATAGCACTGACCAAGGGTTCAAAAGGAATATTTAAAGTAATACGCTTCAGAACTTAATATATGCATAAAAAAAACTGATTTAAATGCGTCAATTACATACGAAAGTTTACAGACGTAACTGGTTAGTATGCATATAAGCCCTTAATCTACGCTAAAATGACTAAGTTTTATATTTATCGTTTTAAGAATTTAAATCTATGCATGTAGCCTCCTACAAATTGTATTTTTAAATTACTTTTGTATAAAAATATCTACATCTCGCAATAAGTTATGAAGCAGAACATTTTGCTAGGTAAAACGGCCTAAATTGATAATATAAAACATGAATTATTTAAATATTAATGAATGCTACGCGTCCTATGAAAATACTTGAAACAGATGATTTAAATAATTGGTCAAATTTGATCCAATCAAGAGCAGCTTTTCCAGCTTTGGTTAAGAGATTAATTAGAAGCTCTATATCAGGCTATGACAAACTAAGATTTCCAGATGGAGGAGCAGTTCAACTCTCTGGATTTGATGGTGTCTTAGTTTCTAATGATGCAAACAATTATTATGTGCCGAGCGGTTTTTCAGTTTGGGAGCTAGGTGTTGGACAAAGACCCGGCACAAAAGCTGAGACTGATTTTAATAAACGAGCTAAAGACAAAAAAATAAAGCAATCTGATACAACATATGTTTTTGTAACCCCAAGGCGATGGCAAGACAAAGAAGACTGGGTTGACAAGAAAAACAAGCTCAATATATTCAAAACAGTAAAAGCTTATGATGCAGTTGATTTACAAGAATGGCTTTCTGAATGTCCTGCTGTGTCACTTGAGTTTGCTAAAGTTATTAACCGCTTACCTAGAGGCCTGTCATTGCTTGAAGAGGGGTGGCACAACTTTTGTCACCGTTCTTTACCTCAAGTAACGGAAGCTCTTGTAACAGCTGGCCGAGAACAAGCTCAGGCTGACCTTATATCTCGACTTAAAGAAGGCGCTCAACCAATACATATCAAATGTGACTCCCCACAAGAAGCAGTTGGATTTGTAATTGCAACACTTCGTCAAGTTGAAGATGAAGAAACTAAGCTCTCTTTACTTTCCAAGGCTTTAATCGTTAAAGATACCGACAGTGCTGAGGAGTTGTCTAGGGTAAACCCCTTAATTATCATTGCTCAGAGTAACGGTATTTTCTCTAAGTCAACCGTTAGTGCAAACTCGTTATCTCAAAAAGGTCACCATGTGATCGTGCCCTTGGGGTCAGATGCTATCCAGCCAAGAAATCCTATAGAGCTTGAGCGTCCATCTGTAGAAGATTTCAGTAAAGCTTTAGAGGGAATGGGGGTTAATCATTCTAAAGCGAAGGCTCAATCAAAATTTTATTCCAGAAGCGTTACGATATTCCAAGCCTTAAATGGCGACACTGTAACATTACCAGATTGGGCGGACACTGAAGATAAAATTGGTAAATTTTTACCCATAATTCTTGCAGGGCGCTGGAACGCTTCATGCGAAAGTGATCGTGAAGTAATGTGTAGTTTATGTCAGGTTGAAGATTATGATGAGATTGAAGAAATGTTGTTCCCATTGCTTAAAGTAAATCAATCTCCAATAACGAAAGCAGGTGACGTATGGTCTTTGGAAGCACCTGTTTATTCTTTTATATCTTTTGGTAGTAAAATAACAAAAAAGCAGTTTGCTCTTTTTAAAGACGCAGCAATCAAAGTTTTTGATGAAATAGATCCACAAGTTAAAAAAGACCCAGATGAACGATTTTCTTCTTCCTATAATGACGAAAAGCTTAAACATTCAGAATGGGTCAGAAAAGGGCTAGCTGAAACTTTATTACTTTTATCGCAAGTAGGTAATTCTTTAGATCAGGTTCAGTGTGAAGGCGGTGATGCACAAGTATTCGCTAATAATATTTCAAAAAATATTCCTCATATAGAAAGCTGGGATTGGCTCGCTAGTATTCGAGATGTTTACTCAATAATGATGGAGGCAACCCCAGGCCCTTTATTAGAAGCCCTTGAAGCGCTGCTCAAGGGCAATTCTGATGGCTTTGCTTACTTGACAAAAGAAGGGCAGAGCTACTTTGGCATGAATACAATGCACACTGGAATTTTATGGGCTCTAGAAAAAATTGCATATGATCCAGAATATACCATGAGAGCATCTCTTGCGTTAGCGGCACTTGCTGAAAACGATCCTGGTGGAAAGCTATGCAATAGACCCATTAACAGCTTGAGAGATATTTTCTTAAGCTGGCATCCATGTACAAATGCCCCGCTCTCACAAAGGCTAGATATTTTTGATATTATCATAGAAAAATTCTCAAATATTCGCTGGTCGTTGATTAATGGATTACTTCCTGAAAACACAAGATCATGTAGTAATAATTCTGAACCTGAATGGCGTGAAGCTGGAAAAGATCAAAAAGAGCCACTTTTAAACAAAACAGTATGGCAATCTCAAGACCACTTTATGAAGGCAGGTTTAAAATATGTAGGTAACTCTTCAGAAAGATGGGAGGAATTATTGTGGGCTTACGCACGAACAAACGAAGAAATTAAAGTTAAAATACAAGAAAGACTTGATGAGATAGCTTCTAGTAATATTTCTAATGATGATAAATACAAATTATGGACTGTCGTAAGAGCTTATATTTATAGACATTTATCATTTCCGGATTCTAATTGGTCACTCAAAAAAAGTGAAATGAAACTTTTAGAAGATGTCTTAGAAAAATTAAAACCCACAGATTTGATTGATAAACATATATGGCTTTTTAATGATTATTTCCCTGACGTGCCAAATGCTAATAAAGCTGAATTTGAAGAATTTGAAGTTATTATAAAAAGAGTTCGATATGAAGCACTTGAAGAAATATTGACAATAGGGGGAAAGGCAAAGGTTATAGAATTAGCTCGAAAAGTTACCTTCCCCGGAATCGTCGCTCAATTTCTAATAGAACATATTAAAAAGCTAGAAGAAGGGTTAGATATAATAAATTCGGCTCTAAAAGATATGCCTGAAACTAGAAAATTTATATCTATATTATCTGCAAATTTATATAATAATTTTGGTTCTGCGTGGGAATTTGTCGTTGTTAAAGAGCTTTACTCAAGTGACAAAACGAAAGAAGAATTAAAATCTCTGTTAGTAATATTATGGCCTGATACAAAAGATGTATGGCAATTTATAGATACGCTTGGAGACACGGTATCTAGGGATTATTGGGAAAATATTCGTATATTTAAACTTGAAGGAAACAAGGACGAAAAAAATATTCAAATTGAAAAACTATTGAGCGTTGGACGTATTATTAAAGTATTTGATGCTGTTTCATTTCATGATGAAGACATATCTGATGAGACAGTATTATCTGTTGCTAATAAAATGATGGATAAATTAAGAGAGTTGGATTGTGATGAGAATATTAAGAATTTTATACCATCAAGAAT
Source organism: uncultured Alphaproteobacteria bacterium (assembly GCA_963710165.1). Taxonomy (GTDB): domain Bacteria; phylum Pseudomonadota; class Alphaproteobacteria; order Micavibrionales; family Micavibrionaceae; genus JACKIP01. The sequence goes on along the minus strand of CAVPYZ010000004.1, from coordinate 659,911 downwards.
AAAAGAGTTTATAGAATCCTTACATAAAAGGGAGAATATAGGTTTTGATGATGTTGCACCGATAGAATATTTTTTCCTTCCTCTACTTGGATATTTGCACGGTGTTAATCTTAAATTTTTTGATGCTTTATCTCATAATCCATCTCTGTTTATTGATCTAATGTGTGATGCATTTGTTAGCTCAGAAGATACGAATGAAGCTAAGGGTAATGACGATGATTTAGAGCGAAAAAGGAGTAGAGCCACAGTTGCTTATAGAATACTTGATGATTGGAAAACAATACCAGGCCTTGATGAAGCAGGTAATATAGATAGAGACTTTCTATTAAGTTGGATTAAGTCAGCAAGAACGATCCTGGCAGAAAAAGGTCGAAGAGATATTGGAGATCAATACATAGGTCACATTTTAGCACATAGTCCAGCAGATTATACAGATGACGCTTGGCCGCATCAACAAGTGAGAAATGTTATTGAGGAACTCGCATCAGAAAATATTGAAACAGGTATCCGCATTCAACTGTTTAATAATAGAGGAGTGCATATGAGGGAGATATTTGCAGGAGGACAGCAAGAAAGAGAGCTCGCCGAAAAATATAGAGGCTGGTCTAATAAATGTCTTAAATGGCCTCGCACACAAAAATTATTAACCAGTATTGCTGACGAATGGGATGCAGATGCTAAAAGAGAAGATGAGAGAGCAGAGCAGGATAAAATTAAATACTCTTAAATATTAATATTTAACTTATCCCATCTTAATTGGCTTTTAATATTGTTAAAAAATTTTATTATGTCTAGCTGATAGTTAAACAAAAGTATTATCTTAGCAAAATGATGCTATATTAGCGCTTGAGGATTACAAATGGCTAAAATTAGTAAAATTAATCTGTACGGATTTAAATCAATCAAGGAGCTGAAAGAATTTGAATTGAATTCTGGTCTTAACGTTATGATTGGTGCTAATGGCGCAGGCAAGTCAAACTTCATTAGTTTTTTTAAGTTTCTGAATTCAATCGTTAATGAAAGAATGCAGCTTACTACAAAGAAAATGGGCGGAGCTGCAAGTATTCTATATAATGGTAAAAAAACCACATCATCTTTTAGAGGAGAGGTTTTTTTTGATTTGAATGGCTATATTTTCAATCTCGAGCCAACCCAATCTGACAGATTTATCTTTGAAGAAGAGACTTTATACTTCAAAGGACCACACTTTGGAGTTTCAAGATATCAGCAAGGTTCTGGTCAAAATGAGACAAAAATACATGAAATCAAAAAAAGTGAAAATGGCTATAGCACGGCAAAAGACTATGTTATCCCTGCGCTAAAAAGTTGGATTATTTACCATTTTCACGACACGAGCGATACGGCCAAAGTTAAAGACTTTAATTCTATTAGTAACAATATATCACTTGATATGGATGCAGGAAATTTAGCAGCCTTTCTTTATAAACTTAAAAAAACAAGCGATATTAACTACTCAGGGATTGTTAAGGCTGTGCAGATGGTTGCTCCTTATTTTAGAGATTTTTATTTGCGTCCAGATCCATTCGATGAAAGTAAAATCAGACTAGAATGGCTTGGCAAAGAAAATGAAGAACCATTTAATGGCCATCAGTTGTCTGATGGAACGTTAAGATTTATCTGTTTAGCAACGATACTCTTACAGCCCGACCCGCCTTCTACAATAATTATTGATGAACCAGAATTAGGACTTCATCCTTATGCTTTAAGTATATTGGGTTCATTGCTTAGAAGTGCAGCATCCAAAACTCAGCTTATTCTTTCAACGCAATCAGTTCAATTAGTAAATGAGTTTTCACCTCAAGATATTATTGCCGTAGATAGAAAGAATGATCAGACAGTTTTTAATAATCTTAAAGATGGCTCTCTTGATGATTGGCTTTCGGATTATAGTTTAGGGGATCTTTGGGAAAAAAATATTTTTGGGGGACGTCCTGCGTCATGACAAGAGTAAATTTTGTAGTTGAAGGTCAAACAGAAGAAACATTTGTTAGAGATGTTTTATCTCCCTATCTATCTACTAGAGGAGTATATCCTGTGGCTAGGAGCGTTGAGACAGGAAGGCAAGGAGCTAAAATATTTAGAGGTGGAATAGTTTCGTACAGCAAAGCAAAAAGTGATATTATTAGATGGTTAAAACAAGATACTGATGCATATGTGACTACTATGTTTGATTATTATGCTCTCCCTAATGACTTTCCATCTTTTGATGATGCAAAAATCGCAAGCGATATTTATCAAAAAGCTGAGAAAATTGAAAATGCGATGGGGACAGATATTAGCAATATAAAGTTCATACCTTACATACAGATGCATGAATTTGAAGCTATACTTTTTTCCAATATTAACAAAATAGATAATTGCATGGGGCTATATAATGAGTTCTGGCAAACATAGTAATTTAAAAACTATTGAAGATACATATGATACACCTGAGCATATCAATACAACACCTACAAGCGCCCCATCCAAAAGACTAAAAAAGATTTATCCTTCGTATGATAAGGTTTTTTTAGGCAGTTTAATATCTGATCAAATAGGTCTAGATACAATAAAATCACAATGCGCTCATTTCTCAACTTGGATTAATAAATTAGAAAATTTAACGCTCCAACCCTAGCTTTCCAATATTAAACATATTATCAAAATCAAATTACACATTCATTGCTTTAGAGAATATATATTTCAATATAATTAAGAATATAAAGTATTTTCAAAAACTAAAAATAATATGAAGAACTTCTAATAAAATGCTCCAACAGATTGTAGGTCATTATCCAAATAAGTAAAATTATTGACCGCTCAGTCAGATATTAAAAAGTCATCACAACGGAGCCACCCCCCCATTTAAGGGTGGCACAATAAAACACAAAAAACGATGTAAATTAGTAATAGATAACAAAAGATGATTCTTGATAAAGCATTGGATTTATTGTTATTATTTATTATAATTAATTTTTATTATTTCATTGATTAATGCTTACAACCTAAAAGGCGAAGGATCATACCTCAAGCCCATTTTCTCAGTAAAAAAAGCGTGTAAAAAACAATCCAAAATAAAAAATGGAGCTGAATTATTTTTTTTGTATTTATAAAATACTTTGAGCCCTCCGAAATTACATGAAACAGAACGATTACAATTAAAAACCTAGATCCGCGCGCAATAGCGCTTACGATCAAGAATAACCATAAAGGTATTTCTAACAACCCTGCCCATAACGCATAGAGTTTATATGGCACGCCAGATACGCCCGCCTGAACAATAGGCAGAAAGATGTTGTTTCCATTCATTTCTTGTCCGACTTGTGCGCTCATATCTTCTGTAATGGCAGGGATCTTAGTCATTATGGCTTCTATGTCTTGAAACATGTAATGGCCTAAAAGATAGATGCAAACGCCGCCGCACAATGCGCCACAGATTGCGAACAATATATTAATGTAGGCTTCTTTTGGGTTTTTGATGGCGATACGGCTAAGCCATATATCAGGGACAAGAAAGAAAAATGTGGCCTCGGCAAAGCTCCAGATGAAGGTAATGATGCGCGTTGTCGTTACTATCGCCACACTTTTGGCTCCATTTCAGCATCCAGCTTATTGAACTCGCCCTCCAGCCGTGTCATCAAGTCAACACGATCACCTTTCCATGCCAGATCCTCACCTATGTTTATTTCACATACGAACGGCACAAATAGAGCCTCGCCACGCGGCAATGATTTCCCTAGTCCATGCATAAAAACAGGTGTAATCGGTGTTTCAGGGCGTAGCTCTAATAATTTGGCAATACCGTACTTTAATGGTGTCCGTTCTTCCGGATCACCACGCGAACCTTCGGGAAACATGATCACTTTATAACCCTGATCTAGTGCCTCAAGAACAGGTGCAAGCGGATCTTTACTTCCACCGCTCCGATCAATTGGTATAATGCCGATGATGTTTATGGAGAACCAACTCATTAACGGTGTTTTGCAAAAGTAATCTTTCGCCGCAACAACCTTTACGTTTTTAATATCACGGAGCTTAAACAGGCTCATCAATACCATCGCGTCCAAATGCGAATTATGGTTCGCCGCAATCAACTTTGCGCCGTCAACATGTAAACGGTCTAAATGCCGCGCATTCAAACCCAAAAATAGCAGAAGTAACGGGCGTATTATAACCCCGTAATATAATAAGCGCAGAGTGTGAATAAGCTTTTGCATTAGTAATAAAAATACCTAACCATATGAAAGAATAACGGTGCGCTGAGACTTAAAGAATCTATGCGATCTAAAATACCACCATGACCGGGAATGAGTGAGCCAGCATCCTTTATTTTCAAATCACGCTTAAGAGCTGAGAACGTGACATCCCCCATGAAACCTGTGACTGCTAACATCGCGCTTATTAACAAAGCGAAGGTAAAGCTAAAGGGTGTTAGAAAACTGAATAATAACAGCCCCATGATTGTTGTGGTAACAACACCGCCTAAAGAATCCTTCCCATGTTTTATTTGGGCTGACATTTGGAACGATTTTATGCTTCCCAAATAGCTTGCCCCAGACATATTGCGCAACGTCATTACCTTGATTGAGAATAGCCAGAAATAATATAAGCCCTGCACCGCCCGCAATATGCTCAGCCGTTGCCGGAAACTGCATTAACATTGCAGCATGCGAAACGGCAAATACCGTAATCATCAACCCCCAGCTTATCATGGAAACAGATGCCAGAAACCCTTCGGTTTGGCCTGCAACAATCAAACGAAATGGCAGCATGAAAAAGACCCAAACCGGAATAAACACAATGAACATGCCGTAGAAAGCATCCGCCACGAAAAAGTATTGAATTGGTATGGCTAGATACGCCCAGAATAAAACGCGCCGATCCGCACGCCGCAACGGAACGATAGAGATATATTCTTTAAACGCCAGAAAGCTGATGAGGCCAAAAAAAACGACCGATACAATTGGCGACGATAAAATCGCAAATGAAAACACCGCAATCATCACCCACCAGCTTTTAACTCTATTGGATAACTCACTATAATCTGCAGCCTTATTAGACATGCGTAAAACCGCAACAATAAGTGTTGCCGCAAACAGAATGCCTATTACAACGGATATGCCCAGATGAACTGGATTACCTAAAATATTTTCAATCATACTTCTTCCTTTAACGCCCCTTTGATACGATTAACGCAGCTCCATATTGTTAGAGCGATAAGCGGTATAAAAATCCAGCTAATATAGCTTGGAATGACAATACCCACACCAATCAAAAAACCGATTGTTCCCGTTGCAAACGCCCGATCACTTTTACCCATAGGTCCATCATAACGCCGCGTTCCACTCATCATATAAGCAACTAGGCCGCACAACTCGTTCAATATAGCCATGATGATAAACCAACCCACCGCCCATAAGGCATTTGGCGCAAAGACAAGAAAAGGAATAAACAGCGCCGTATCCGCCACAACATCACCAATTTCATTCAGCGCCATCCCCAACTTTGACTTCATATTATGTTCACGTGCCAGCATGCCATCAATGGCATTCAAAGCCATACGAATGAATAGTATAACGGGAAGAAAAATCCAAAGAACACTGATATCTAAACAAAGCAACGCGCCATAAATAACACTGAAAACAGCGGCCGCAATGGTTATATGGTTTGCCGTTACACCCAATGAAACGAGCTTTTGATTTAGAGGCCTTAATAAATCTTGAAAATGGGATTTAAGTTGATAAACGCTAATCATAGTAAACTGCTAATAATTCAAAAAACCAATTTACCATGAAATGGTATTTTAGTTACTTATTTTGATCTCCACATATTTTTAGGATTAAACCGCGAAATTTTGAAATTAAAAAAACACATCATAAATTTTTATTGACTCAATAACTGTCTCTTTGACATTATATATTTTATGGCACTAAGCCATAAATAAGTAAGAGATAATAAAATGATTATTACAGTAAACAATCAAAAAATTAAATTTTTCAATTTTAGTGGTGGTGAATGCCATATCAGTATTGAAGATATAAAGCTTAAGCCAGCGACTGAAATCAAAGCGTACCTATATAATTCTGATGATATTATGCGTCTATTGATGACTGTGGATGCCATTCGTCAGGCTGATCCTAACATAATCATTGATCTAGAAATCCCTTACTTCCCATACGCACGTCAAGACCGTGTCTGCAATAAAGGAGAAGCGATCAGCGCCGCTGTTATGGCTGATTTAATCAATGGTTTAAATTGCCGCAGCGTCAGTGTTATTGATCCCCACTCCCCCGTTATTGAGCAACGTCTAAATAATTGTCGCGTCATTTCACAAGCCGAAATGATCCAAGGTGCGGTTAGTGATTTTATCATCTCCAAAAAACTGACGTTGGTTTCACCTGATAAAGGCGCCACGGAAAAAACAAAAGAGGCGGCACATTTATTAGGGTTATCCAATGTTATTTCTTGCTCTAAAGTGCGCGACACCAAAACCGGACACATTACCCATTCGGACGTTCACGGTGATGTTACCGGTAAAGATCTTATTATTCTGGATGATATCTGTGATGGCGGACGCACATTCACTGAGCTTGGCAGAACGCTGAAAGAGCGCGGTGCAAACGATATCTACCTTTATGTCACACACGGCATTTTTTCCAAAGGGTTGGACGCATTGCGACAGCATTTCACACACGTTTTTTGCGCCCATACATTTTTAACCGCGACACAAATAGACAAAGACTTTTTAACTGTTACCAATAAGGAGAAACCAAATGAGAATTAATCCATTAACAGCTATAGATTTTTATAAAGCAGATCATAGAAACCAATACCCACGCGGTACAAACGAAGTGTATGCGAATTTCACCCCGCGCAGCAGTACGCATGCCAGAGTGCTACACGATTATGATAATAAAGTTGTGATGTTCGGCCTTCAATATTTCATCAAAGATTTTTTGATAGATGTTTGGAACGATAACTTCTTTAATCTGCCAAAAGACCAAGTCGTAAACGCCTATAAACGCCGCATGGATAATGCACTTGGTCCAGATGCCTTTGCGCTGGATCATATTGAAGCATTACACGATCTTGGTTACCTGCCTTTGCGCATCAAAGCGCTGCCAGAGGGTGCGCGTGTACCAATTGGCGTGCCTGCTTTAACTGTCGTAAATACAAATCCAGATTTCTTTTGGCTGACCAACTACATTGAATCTGTGATTTCCTGCTATCTTTGGAAACCCATGACCTCTGCGACGACAGCGTTTGAATATAAAAGATTACTTACCCAATATGCGGTAAAAACTGGATCTCCTTTGGACTTTGTTCAGTTTCAAGCGCATGATTTTTCATTCCGCGGATTATCAGGAATCCAAGATTCATTGCTAAGCGGGGCGGCGCACCTAACATCTTTCTGGGGAACAGATACAGTCCCCGCGATTGACATGGTGGAGGAATATTACGGTGCGAATGCAGGACAAGAGCCCGTTGGCTTTTCAGTCCCCGCGACTGAGCATTCCGTTATGTGTATGGGCATGCAAAACGGCGAGTTAGACACATTCCGTAGATTGATCAATGAGACATATCCAAAAGGCATTGTCTCTATTGTCTCCGACACATGGGATTTTTGGCAAGTTATTACGAGCTATCTTGATACGTTAAAAGACGATATTATGGCGCGTGAGGGCAAAGTCGTTATCCGCCCAGACAGCGGCGACCCCGTCAAAATCGTATGCGGTGATCCAGATGCTGCAAAAGATAGCCCAGAATATAAAGGCGCAGTTGAATGCCTGTGGGACATATTTGGAGGGACCATAACGCAGACTGGTTATAAAATGTTGGATGATCATATTGGTTTGATTTATGGAGACTCAATTTCTCTGGAACGTGCCAACGCTATATTGGAACAGTTAGAGGCCAAAGGCTTTGCATCCGGCAATGTTGTCTTTGGTATTGGCTCCTTTACTTATCAGTACGTAACCCGTGACAGTTTTGGCTTTGCCATGAAAGCGACAAGCGGCGTTGTAAATGGTGAGCGCCGTGATATTTTCAAAGATCCAAAGACAGATGATGGCATTAAAAAGTCCGCCAAAGGCTTATTGCGCGTAGAAGAAGAAAACGGGTCTTATGTACTCTATGACCAACAAAGCGAAGAGCAGGAGAAGCAAGGCGCATTTGAAATCATATTTGAGGATGGCAACCTCATCAAAGATCAAAGCCTTGCAGATATTAGAAAGAAACTTGATGATGATTTACAGAGCATTCTAAATAAGGGAGTGAAGCATGCCGCCTAATGATTTTAAAACCGAAGCTGCGTTTCTTAAGACATATGATGCGACGGCGTTCAAACGGCCTAATGTTTCCGTGGACACTGTAATTTTCACTGTATCAGAAGGGCGTTTGCAAACATTGATTATGCAACGTGAACATCACCCATCTAAGGGGCAATGGTGTTTAGTTGGTGGATTTATTGACGTTGAGAATGATGAGGAATTAATCGATACGGCCAAACGAAAGTTAGAGGAAAAGACAGGCGTCAAAACACCTTATCTTGAGCAATTTTGTTCATTCGGAGGTAAAGAACGTGATCCTAGAGGCTGGTCCGTGACAACAGTATATTTTGCGCTTATTCCAACTGAAGATATTGTTCTGGAAGTTGGACAAGGTGCAAAAGATATAAAATGGTCAATTGTTACAAACGGCACAGTGACAGAAAATCTGGCTTTTGATCACACCCAAATTTTAAAAGAATGTACAGAACGATTAAAAAGCAAAGTTCTATATACCACCCTGCCCGTCCATTTAATGCCAAAAGAATTTACACTCACGGAGTTACAAGGTGTCTATGAAACGATTATGGGTGGCAAGATGGAACACAAATCCTTTCGCCGGCGCATTATTGGCGCAGACATTCTGGAAGAAACCGGCAAAATGAAAGATACAGGCCGCAGACCAGCAATGCTTTACCGCGCAACAAAAAATACAGACACGCACTTCTTTGTCCGCAACATTGAAGGCGCGCAAACAAAATAAACTCTAAAGAAGGAAAATAAACATGAAATTAACGACACATATTGAAAAATACATATTTGAAATAGATGGTTTTTTATCGCCTACGGAATGCGATAACTGGATAAAATGGAGTGAAAATCATGGCTATGAGGACGCTTTAATAGTTTCACAAGATGGCGCTGTCCGAAATGAAGACATTCGCAATAATGATCGCATTATTCACGATAACGCCGATTATGCCGAAGAACTGTGGCAAAGAGCAAAACCTCACATACCAACCGTCTTTAGTGGCAGAAACGCCATCGGCCTGAATGAACGCTTTCGGTTTTATCGTTATGATGTCGGTCAAAAATTTGATTGGCATCTGGATGGTAGTTTTGTCAGAGATAATGGTGAAAAAAGCCAATTCACTTTTCTAATTTATCTCAATGATGATTACGATGGCGGAACGACATCATTTTCATCTTTTAAATCACCAATGGTCTATGAAGATTTTTCCATCGCGCCAAAAAAAGGGAACGCACTGCTATTCTTTCACCCCATTTTCCACCGCGGTGATGAGGTTACGGATGGTATGAAATATGTTATCAGAAGTGACGTTATGTATTCTGATAAACAGAATACATAAATTCAAAATCTACAAGTTGTAGTTTAATTCCTAAAATATAAAAATTTGCAACCGTCCATCGGATAAATAAAAAAATGCGATGGTGGTGCCGTCCCCAGGGGGTGGGTCGTAGTTTTTGCTTGCCCCAGCCATTGCATGGCACACTTACGGCACACTCGTGGATAAAAAGTGGCAATAATATGCCACAAGTCACAATACTTAATTCTTGCCAAGCTATTGATTTAATTGTTATAGTCAGTTGTGTTTAGTTGTCGTTATTAGTCTGGACAATGCTCATAACCTGAAGGTCGTTGGTTCAAATCCAACTCCCGCAACCAATTACTTCAATGACTTAGCTGCTTTCGAGCGGCTTTTATTTTAGCTTGGTGCTACTCTGGTGCTACCTCTTGAACATCCAAGCCGCACTTACTCGATCAATAATATAGAAAAGCACCATGTTGATCGATAATAACAATAGGCGTTTTATCGGCCACCAGATTTACAAAAGGCCTCCTTATGATCAAAAAAGATGGCATTTGCTAGAAATAGTGAATATTATTTTTTTGACTATTTTTAGATAAGTTGCGATGAATTAATTTTACAATGTAAAACAAAATTGAGTGGTTCATCGTAAGTTACTTTAATAAAATGTCTGTTTCCGACCCACAGCGGACGTTCAAAATAAAATAGAAAGGTAAGGATACATGGCTAGATGCACAGCACCAGTAAGGGGGCACACAGGAGGCGGTGCAGCAAACTGCCCCGCTTGTAGTGGGCGCGGGCGTTATGGAGGCGGAGGTTACAGCTCATATACGACTCCATCTCACTCCCCGTATCGAAGCAGTGGGGGCAGTGGCGGCGGATCAAGTCGCAGTGCACAGCCACGCTGGTCGAAATCAGGTTCATCTATATCATATACACCTGCTCAAATTCAGTCTCTCACACCAATTCGAGAAACTGTTGAGACTCGAGCAGCGCAGCAACCTGACCTTCGCGATGTTTTCTTATGCCATGCTTGGAGCGATCGTAAAGAAGCAGCTAAAGAGTTGCATGACTTACTTGAGGCTGCTGGTGTCAAAGTTTGGTTCAGTGAAAAGGATCTTGGGCTTGGGGTGCCAATGATGCGTGCCATAGACAAGGGTTTAGCAAATTCTCGAATAGGGCTTGTATTGGTGACCCCAGCAATGCTGGAACGCCTACCAAAAGAGAGTGTCGCCGACAAAGAACTTTCAACACTATTAGCGGGTAACCAACTCATTCCTATCGTACACAATACTTCTTATGAAGCTCTACGAAATGAAAGTCCTATGCTAGCCTCCAGAACTGGCTTGGACACTTCTGAAGATTCAATGGAAGTTGTTGCAGAAAAAATCGCGGAGTTAGTAAAGGTCTAACTCTGTGGCCATATGTTCTAACAAGCTGCACCCGACCACCCAAAGAAGATGTTGAGGAGTGTAAAAATTGATACCAAGCATATGTGAAAAAATGCAAAGCGTAATCAACGAGGAAATAACTCAGGAAAGCCATGTTGTTTATTTGCTTACATGTATTCGTAAAGTCTTAGAGCAAGAAGAATCCGACAGACAACAAGACCTTGTAAAGTTTTATTGTGATTGGGCGCTTCACGCAAAATTATCAGGACCCACTGCGCAATACATTCTAAAGTTTTTTAATAATGCACATGAAGTTTTACAAGGCGATGAAGGAAGCCTACCTGATGAAATTCAAAATATTTCTAAATTTACAGGTTTAGTTTCAAGCTTTAAAAAATTCTTACACGTCCATAATATTAATATTTCTGGGTATTCATCCAGTGAATGGGCAAAGTTTATATTCTTATATGCTTCAATTGTTGAAGACTGCCCTTTAATTATAAATTCAAATATCACCACAGAAACAAATATAAAGAAAGTCACCGTTCTTGTAGAGCATTCTAATGAAGTGCAGTCCGGTCAACAATATTATAAAGTACGCTGGATAGTCAAAGACTCTACGGATCAAGATGAAGAGCTATTCATTATAAATTCGTTTGATGCTTAAAAACCGCTTTAATGTCCGCTTTTGGCCGTTGTCGTAATTTTTATGAGTGATATAATTTCACTTTCGACCCAAAAAGGACATTTTAGACAAAAATGGATATCTGAATTCTTGATATCTTTATGGCGAAGGATTGACTAGCAGCATGTGAGAGAAGTAAAAAACCAGATGAAACAAATAAAGCAGTGGCATGAAATTGATAACACGGAGTTTGATGTTAAACGAACCTACGAGAAAAGTGAGCTTGCTAAGCAGCAACTTACATCAGCCATATGGTTGTTTCTTAACGGCATTGATTTTTCTTCAGCCATTACATTAGCTGGTGCTGCGGGAAACATTCTTCATTCACTTGTAGAGCATCAAAGTAAGCAGCCTACATTAGAGTATGCCCGCCTTCTATGTAGAAAATTAGTGGGTTATGTTCCAAAGAGAAGCAAATACCTTAAACACTTTGGCGATTTGACTGGAATAAACTCTTTAAAGCACATGAGCGTAGGGGGGGCTGATACAATTGAAATTGACTTAGAGGATTCTGCTGAAATGGCTATTACAAGAGCAACTTTGGATTTTATAAAACTATATGGGGACACGGAAGCACGTAGAAATCCCGCTGTGAATTCTTTTATGCAATACTTATGGGTTACACATGATGGTGAAAACAAGATGAAAGAATTTGAAGCACTTCCAGACGAGTTAAAGAAGCCATGAGCTTAGAACAACACAAAGTTATAGATTTGGCAGAAGATCAGCTGCGCTCTTCAATCTGCTTATTTTTCACAGGTGACCTTGTCTCTGCAATAACTCTTGCAGGGGCAGCAGACGTTTTGCTTTGCAGCTTAGTTACAAACCATGGAGAAGAAAACTTTACGGCGCATGTACTCAAATCGGAAGACGATCCTGATAAAACAATACCCGATATAGGGAGAGAAATTAACGATATGTTCCATATCAACGCTCTCAAGCACATGGATTCTAAAGAGGACGCAACAGTTACTATGAATCAACGAGAGGCCGCCATAGGTGCAATTCTTAAGGCCCTTCCTAATTATATGATGCTTCGCGGAAAGGAAGTGGACTTTATGAAATCATTCTTAGTGTGGATTAGAACAAATCTTGATCCAGAGGTTTATAATATAAATTGTGATCCAAAATGGGAAGATAAAAAATAATATCTATTAATATAAACGTCTGCTTTTGTCCGAAAGACTGTTCATGAACACAATCCTTAAATACACAAAAACAGAAAAAGTGGATTTTTTTGGAAATGGTTTATGCACGGTATGTCACATGGCAAAAAATGAACTGTTATATTTTAAATCATTCCATAAGTTAACTGAAGATAACTGGGGGAAAATAGATGCAGACTTCGAGAGTAAGATAGCTAAATTAATAGAGGAAGACCCAGAGCACGAAGATGAAATCATAGAAAGTTATTCTATGGATTTTTACGAGCACCAAGAAAAATATCCATCAATACACCGAACATCTCTTGTAATCACACTATACAACTTTCTTGAAAAAGAGCTAAATCAATTATGTTCTACTTTTTATGAATCCGTCGGGAGAGATATAGTGTTGAAGGATATAAACGGACAGGGAATCGAAAGAGCTTTAAAATATTTGTCTAAAGTCGCAGGATTAGATATATCTAAAATGGGAAAGACATTACCCTTCATTAAAAACGTAAATATATTACGTAATGTTATTGTGCATAACGGAGGCGTACTCCCCACAGATCAAAATCATAAAATACATCAATTTATAGACAGTCAAAAACACATCTTTGGGAAGAGTTATCATAATTCGGTTCGATTTGATTCTGAATTTATTGATCAATTAATAGATGTTTTAATCGATTTTTTTGGTGAGTTAGATGCAGAAGTCCATAAACACATCCAATCTTATTTAGGAAATAAAAAAGATAAAATAACGTCCGCTCTTGGCCATTGTCGTTAATTTTCATGAGTGATATAATTTCATTAGTGATCTATACCTAGAAAAAGATGCCCCCTGTAAAAAAGGCTATTAAACAGAGTGCTTAAAACCAACTAGAAAGCTTAAAACTTATTGCGTCAGGAATTTGTGCACGTAAGCTGTTAACACCTCACAAGGATCGTAGTATGCGCTACATACACATGATATCGGTGGCAGAATGCATTCAATAAAACTATCCGATATTAGAAATCAGATCATAAAGAATGATTCAAAATCTTTATCTCAGTTATAAGAATACAGTGGGCTAGTTTTGAGTAATGAATGTCCGCTTTTGGCCGGAAATGGCCGCATAGGCTTTAAAGAAACAAAATGTCTTTCTGAATATGTTTATAAAGAAAACCTCTTCAGAAAACTAGACAATGCTATTAATTGATTTAACCACTATTCTCAACTTAGCGAATTACTAAATAATCACCTCTTTTTTTATCATGCTTACGAATTAAAATTTGAGAATTTTTATCTGCCATTTCCTTTAAATAAGTTTTTATATTATTAATAGTTTCTGGCAATTCAGAAAAATCCCTTTCTCTTATAGCATTTAAGCCAATAATTCCACTTATAGCTCGATCTATATTCCCCTGTTCTATGTCTTCGCGCTTTTGCTTTATAACATTCTCTCTTATAGCGTTGCTGCTATAAGCATCTAATTCCTTTAAAGAAGTTTTTAAAGCATATTGCCAAATTGGATGCATGGGCCATGAGGATCTCTTTAAATTATTCTTTAAAGGAACTGTATATCGATATGCCTTTAAAAGAGTGGGTATAATATCCCCAATTTTTTTCTCAAAGTCTTTAAAGCGACGTGCTTCCCATTTCTTGATTTCTTCGCCTCCAGCACGAACCTCTATACGCCATACTTGCTTTAAGCGTTCTATAAAAGGCGTGCGATCTTCTATAGACCAATATTGCCACCAATGATGTTTAGATTTCGCCCTAATTTCTATAGACTTATTATATAGAACAACCTGCCTATTTTTTATCCCTCCAATTCGTATAGTATTTACCCTATCTCCACTCAATGCTCTATAGCCATCAACTATAGAACCGCGCTCGTCATAAACGTGCTTTGTGGCTCTGTGATGCGCTATAAAATGCTCAGGGTTAGGATTAAACGAACCATCCATTACAAAATCAAAGCAATAATCAAATCGGCTTATACGTTCGAGAGGAAAGTTTGTAATCCCTCCTTCTTCATCTAGGCGGCTTGGCCCTATTGCTTCTAATTCTGTTAAGCGATCAAGAATGCGTTTCTTCACACCTTCATATCCGTGCTGTGCCAAGGCCATACTATTTACTGAAATTCTTATTCCCCAGACTTGAGAATTTGTAGAATGCATAAACGCCCAAGTTTCGCCGTCTGGACCTGTACTAAAACGGTAACGATATCCACCGCCCATTCCACTCTCTGCTACCATGACCATCTTTCCAGTCTTACCTAGCTTCATAGGAATGTCTCTTTTTTCGTCTTGAGCTTGTTCCTTTATTGCTTTCAGTTGATTTAGTATTTTTTCTGGTACGATCCCTTGGAAGGTAATATCGAGTCCGTCAAAATTATGATAGATCATTTCCATTATTTAGTCCTTTTAGGAGTTGTAGGGGGGCGTGATACAAAACCCGCCCCCTTGGTGTTTTATGCTGCATCGACTTGATCTGATGAACCCACTTGACGACGGCGCCATGTAATGTCGAAGTTTCCATTATCTTTTTTGAATGCAGCGACATTTAACGCATGTGGCATTGATGGATCATCAATTGTGATAGATAAAAACTCGATGATGACATCGCCTATTTTGTGCTTGGTCTTTTTCCAAGCTGAACCGATCTCAATATCCCCTTGCGCAACAATTAAATAATCTGGCGCAGCACTTGAGAGTTTTTGTGGATTTGGAATAAACTTTATTCTCATTTGCAATTGAAGTGATTTTATTTCGCCTTCTAGCTCACCTTGAGCGTTAGGCTGATTCAAGTAACCTATCTTTGACATTGTAATTCCTTTCTATGTCTATTGATTAGTTGGATAGTGCGCTTCGCGCAGAGATAGCAAAGGTTTTGGGTGCATTCAGATAAAGCTCTCCCGATAGCAGCCAGTGTTTAAACTGGCTGCTTTTAAAGGATTGCTCCCAAAATCCCCTAACGCGCTATCAACTCGCTAGGGGCAAAACTGGTTATGTAGGAATTGTTTGAATACGAGATTCAATAAAATCTTGAACATCCGAAAGTTTGTAACGAACAAGACGCCCTGCCTTCACGTATGGCAATGGATAACGATTTGTTGCACGCCAAGTATTAAGTGTTTCAACACTCAATCCCAACATTTCAGCTACGTCATTTGGCTTTAATAAATTCTCCATGTTTTAATCCACTCATTATAGTTAGGTAACAAGAATAGTTCTCGTTAATATAAAACAAATTTAAACGGCTTTAAATTTTTGCATAACCCTGCAAAGTAACTTTGTAGGGTTATTATAATAAGTATTTTGATTTTTTAAGAAGAGGTAAATAAAACATTTCTCTTTCAGACACCTCACTTGGCGTTTTTATAAAAAAGGCGTTCTCTAATAATTCAGGATTGGGAATGCTTAAACTTTTAAAACGTGTGAACATCAAAAATAACTGCAAATCTTGCCAATTAAGATATGGCTTAGCATTCTCAATAATATCTCTTTTTAAATATTCATAAGCTTTGAATGTTTTAAAAGTCGTACTATCTTTTTTGGAAGATTGATTTTGATAATCAATGAAACACCCTTCAAAAGATCCCTTTCGTTTGCTCAAGACATCATGAAATCTCCAAAAGAATATAGCCTCTAAAATATCTTTAAAATCGCCATAGAAATCATTGTCGCACGTCTCATATTTCGCAAAACTATTAATAAATTTTTTTGTGCTAGATCTTGCGTCTGTTTCAGTAAGTCCAAACATGTAACCAATAAAATTTCTAGCTTCATCTTTTGAAGTGTAATTATTTTGATAAGAACATTTGAAAATAAAAAATGCTGCGCAAAACCTATCAAGATCAGATATTTGCTTATTGCCCTTGGGCCTTATATAGACATCAATATCTTTTATAAAAAACTTCTGCTCATCTATAAATAAATCTTTTGATAACCTTAAATTTATATAATGATAAAGATTTGAAACATAGGCTCGATCAATAATCATAAAATCTGAAAGTAATTCACCTAATCGATAAGATAAAATACGGATTACTAAAGGATCATTATCTATATTTGATAATATGGAGAATAGTAATTCCCTTCCAATTAAATACATATTAAATTGTTTTTCACTATCTAGTTCTGATGCAAAATTTTCAAATATAGATAGATCTCTGCCTAAACCGTCTAGATCAAAATTCATTTTTTTTAATTCCAAATCCAAGCATGGCGTCTGCTGCTTTTTCCATCGAATCTCTTATTGGATCTGTATGAAGCCTTGCATAAATTGCCGTAGAATTTTGGTTTTTATGATTTAGCGTTTTTCCAATGATCGCGAGGCTAGCGCCTGTTATAGCCTGATAACTTCCGAATGTACGGCGTAAATCGTGAAGGCGTATGTCCATTAATCCCACTGGCAATTCTATATTTCTTTTTTCAGCTTCTTTCAGAACCGTATTAAAAAGCTTAAGAATAGTGAAGCCATAATTATTAGCTTTTTTTAATTGAGCATTTACCTCTTCTATTAGCTCCGCATGTTTTGAGTTTTGTTTCCATAGCTCTAATGTGGCGCGTTGCCTTACTCTATTCCATGATTTTTTAGGATCTTTAAAATGCTCTTCTTGGCTTTTTCCTTCAAACACCCAAACGCTATTTGTTTTAAAGCGTCGCTTTTCTAAAACTTCCACCGCTTGCGGAATAAGCACCACAACTTGCGGATCACCATTTTTTGTATCAGGAATACGCCAAGTTTTCTGCTCCCAACTAATCTGCTCCCAACGCATTTGTAGAACGTTAGTTTTTCGTGCTCCTGTCATAAGGGATATTAAAATGTAATCCTTTGCCGTTTCATTCTCTTCAATGTCTAAAGCTTGAAATAGTAAAGGCAATTCATTTGGCTGTATAAAACGGTCACGGCTTGTTTCTTTTAGCTTACGAATGCCCTTCGTAGGATTACCACCATCCCACCCCCACTCTATCGCTTTATTATAAAGGGATCTTGTACGTTCCAATGCACGATTAGCCTGATAATCTCCACCTCTGGATTTACCATTTTTCTTGAATGTCTTATTACGAATAGAATTATGAAGCTCTCTTACTTCATGTGTTGAGATAGAGGATAGCTTTCGGTTAAACCAATGCCCTAAAAATACAGGAATTTCACGTTCATCATATTGCCAAGACTTCTTATTCGGCTTGCTATATTTCTCCATATATTCTTTGAAGAACTCACCAAGCGTAATTTCCTGTCGGATTTTGCGCTTTTCCTCTTGCGGATTTTTACCTACGGCAATCTCACCTTTCTTAATCGCCGCGGCTTTTCGCGCTTGGGGAATTTTCATGTCAGGATAAAGCCCAAGATAAATACGTTCGGGACGGCCATTGATTTTCTTGTAAAGATAAAAAGATTTTGAGCCGGAAGCCTTTACATCAATTATTAATCCTGCCTCTTTTTCATCACTATAATATGCCCGCTTACCCTTTTCAGGAAATGGCAGATCATCAATAAGAGATTGCGTGAAGTTGAATTTTTTATTCATTACAAACACCTGCATCAGAGATGTTTTTATCAATAAGTAAGTAAGGACCTTTGCTAGAATGTATAAAAAGTTCTTCCCTAACTGGAATACGCTTTACACTCCAAATATCAATTATGCTCCGGAAAGGCTTCATATCTGATATTGGATATTCATAAATATGAAGATTTTTATCTATGAGATACAAACCATTATCAGTAATAAGTATAGCCGCATTTGACGCTGGTAGTTCTATTATATGTCTGAACCTTTGATTTTTTAATATTGAGGGCAATTTAATTGTAGATAAGGTATAGTAGTCTTTAGCTTCATATAATCCTGTGTGTGTAAGCAACACAACCTTATTAAAACTCAGCAAATCATAAACTCTAATTATTTTCGTTTCGGGATACTCGCCTTTCATAGGGATTGGCTTATAATCATCCCCCATATAATAGGTACTATGATAATCTTCCTCATTAATAACATCATAATGCCAGCGGCTTTCTGATCCTGAAAAGATAATCTTTTTTAATATTTTTGAATATCCTCGTGGGTGAAAAAATTTATCTTGAGTTTTTTCAGAATATATTCTTTTCCATGTATTACTGGAAACATTCCACGTAAACGTTCCGAATTCTTTTTCTTTGTAAAAAGGAATATATTTGTGAGGTTTTAATATATAGCCAGAAACAAAAATGTTATTGAATTCGGGATAATAATTTGCAGAATATAAATTCATTTTTCCTGTATCAGGCTGACCTTGATATACTACTGAAATTTCTTCTCCGCCCAAATATGCCTTCGCATTCCGAAAATCAGGCTTCATAATTTTATTTTCTTTACCTATATACCATCTTTGATCATTTATAATTTTGATTTCATTCTCTAAATGTTGGTGTTCCGATTTAGGTAAAGCCTGAAATGCCCCTGTACTCATATCTCTTTTTAAAAAAGTTTTTTGTGGGCCTAACCATTTATGAGCATAAACATTCCCTTCATTGTCATAATAAAATCTATTTCTATCTAGACTATTATATGATAGTTCTTCTCTGCTAACGGGTACTAATTCATACCCATTTAGCCTCATAACATTGTGACCATTAAAACTAAAAAATAAAGCATGCTCTGATTTATCGAAAACTGTGACATGAGATACAGAACGCCATTTTTCCTCTACAGCAATTCCCGTTAAATCTTTAATGGAAACTGGTACCAAGCAAAATTGATCCGGACTTAACGCCCAAGATCGAAAAGGTATAGAAACAAAAAATAAAAATAAAAAAATACCTTTTGAAAAACTCATTTAATCTCAATTCTATTTATATAATCTTCAGAACGTTTTTTGGTGCTACTCTGGTGCTACCTTATAGGGCAAAAATAGTCAATATAGGGAAATTTAAAGCATAGTCATTTTTATTTTAAGTTATTGATAAATATACTTAATATACTTTTAGCAATTTTAAGCAATTATACTAAAATAAAACTCATAACCTGAAGGTCGTTGGTTCAAATCCAACTCCCGCAACCAATTGAAAATAAACAATATTTTACCCCTAGCAACTTAAACCTTTAACACTTCATGTCCGACTAGTGTCCGATATTGGAGGCTTACAGAATAGAACATTAGAAGGGTACTATGTTTTTATTTCGATAAAACTTATTGCTCTATTTAATTATAAAGCAGACAGTGCTCTAAAAAAAATAGCTTTTTAGAATATTTCATCAGTTGCTTGTTTTAAATCTATCTTCAATAAAGTCTTGTAACTCACTCGTTGGCACAATATCAGATTGATTCCCATTTCGCCTATAAATGATTTCCTCTAATTTTCCATGCTTATCTCTTGAGTTAAACACCAGCAGTTTAGATGATGGCAGAATGTCAATCCTACATATCTCAACACCTTCGACCACTGGAAAACCAATCATGACACGTGAAGATGAGAAAGTACCGCTAAAATGGTTACTAATAATATTTCTCAGGTGCATCTCATACTTGTCGTTATCTCCTCCCAACGCAGCATAATCATTTTCAAGCCCCAGAATCTCACCATCATCTCCCACACCTATTAAAAGAGTCCCACCATCATAGCTATTGCCGAATGCTGCTATCGTTTTGATGATAACCTCTTCCAACTTCTTATTTTCTTTATCGGTATTGTAACACCAGCGAAGGCTAGACTTGAACTCAATCTCAGAAGATTCCCTTCGGCTTATTAAATCTAATATATTCACAGGCAACTGTGACTCCGAAGTATCAGTAATATTTTCTAAAAAAGAATTCAATGATTTAGCGAGCATTTCACGTCTCTCTTGTAAAAAACTTTCGTAGCTTTCTATTTGCCAAAGCTCTTGTCTTACAGGGATGATTTGCAACTCTAACGCTTCAGGAAAATTGTCCTGAACTGACTTAAGATAATCACACGCGGAAGCTGCTGATTTTTGTCTATTTGCCAGCTGTGTTAAAATAGCCCTATTTGTAATTTCATGCGCCAGAGCATATTTATTTCTATTTTCTTGGTTATAGCCCGCCTTCTTAAGCTTTGAGTAAGGAAATATATGATCATTTTCAAGTTGATACTTACTGCCCATATTTTTATGAATACTCATACCTGTTGTAAGGCAAACAGCCCCTCTACTTTTGAAATACCAACGCATAATAGCAAACAGAGGATTCTGTATCCCGCTCCCAACAAATTCAGCCGCTAATATTTTTAAGCGACTATCATCTTCTATTACGGCTAGTAATTCATCAAAAGGTTGCTCAAACTCCTGTAAAATACGTAAGTCTTTATCAAGTTTTTGTTTATGCTGGCTAGAATACCTAGTTCTTAACTGAGAGTAATAAAACCATTTAATAAATTTTTTAATTTCTATATCCGTTAGAGAGCGCCCATTATTATCATGACAATAGACAATAAAAGGGATTAGGGAATAAGGAGAGCCTATTTCTTTTGTATGATCCACATAAGCTCTTGAACGAATAATATTAAATACATAATCTAAAATCTTGTCGTTTAATAAATTCCAAACTTTAATAAGATTCTCTTTGTTATTTTCAGAATGAAGCTTTTGCATTTCAGACCCAGAATGGTACAGACAGCCCAATAAGGTATATACGATAAAATCTAACTTCAGAGGAAACCCCTGACTTTTCAGCTCTTCTAATTTGGCTTTAAAAACATCACGCGCTTCAGGCCAATAGCCAGAAATTTGTGCCAGTGCTAACTCTGCATCTGTTAGTGATACACCGCTTGCATTCACCTTGTAGAAAATATCTATGGCCTCGCGTATACTAGCTTTTGCTGGTATTGTTTGCTCAGGAAATTCTCTATCCAGAATCTTTTCAACCTTAGAAATATTTTGCAAGATAGTATCCTGGCTTCCACGATCCAACCGCTCTCCATCCATTTTTTCTTCTACTAATCTAACAATATCAAACGCTGTTAGTTTCTTCTTGAAAACGTCCGTCACATTCTGCCAGAGAGCCTCGTTTTCCATTTTTGTTTTCATATAATAGGAGAGTTCTAACGTTTTAATATTTATATAAAGCCCCCTAATATCCTGCATAATTTCGTTGGCTTTATAATATGGGGGTAAGTTGCCAGTAATAAGCATATATAGCGTTGTTATTCTCTGCTGTCCGTCTAATAGAAGCTTTACCGCACCTTGCATTTTATCATATTTATGCATACCCTTAAGCTCTGGAGGATTATTAGTCTCCCAAGTTAGTAATGTTCCAACAGGATATTCTTTGATTAGCGAGTCTATAAGCTGCTTAGCATCATCTTTTTTCCAAACATACTCTCTTTGGAAAGCTGGAACAAAAAGCTGATGTTCATCAATCTTTTCTAAAACACTAGATATTTTCATTTTATTTACCTTTTCTATACTGCTTTATTCAATAACGATAATACTTACTTAAAACTATCAAGACCGCCTCTAAGTTCTCAATTATATCCTGTGCCAATATATCAAGCTCGGGCAAACTTTCAATATCTGTTAAGCTTCTGTCCTTAAGCCAGAAAAGATCGAGATTGATTTCAGTTGCTGATTGTTCATTTTAAATACCCGCTGCCCTTCTTAATGGATCATCCATTAAATGAGCGTAACGCATACAGTGAAACGACCATAGACGGAACGCACTATATTTACCGCATGGCCTAGTAAATTTTTTTTTAGGGTACAAAACGAGGTACAGAAAATTGGCTTAGTTCAATTCCCAAAGCGGGAATTGAACCTGCGGCATTTTATTATTCCACCTCTTGGGGCTTCGCCCCGCCGGTTGCGTTCCCGCCCGCCCGGCATCCCCTTTTTAATTTTGGTATCAACTCGAATAGGCTAATATTATATTTTCGACATTAAGGGATTCTATAGGACTTCTGGTATTCATGATAAAGGGCTTTTGCTTGAATTAAAAATTCGTCAGAAAAATCTTTTGTAAGCATTGCCTTTGCTTGCTGCGCGTCTTCAACATCCTTATCAGCAGCTAAACTGATCCATGCATAAGCTTTCTTTTGATCTTTCGGCACCCCAAGACCTTGCGCGTATTTTAACCCAAGCATTAATTGAGCGTCTGGATCACCCTGCATAGCTGCCTTTTTATGCCATTTCACTGCATGTTCGTATTCCTCTTGTCCTTCGTATAGTAACCCAAGATAAAACTGCGCAATAACATCCTCTTGTTCAGCCGCCTTATTTAGCCATATAAACGCTTTTTGGTGATTTTGAGAAACAACATTACCAAGATAGTACATCTGACCAAGCTTAGTCTGAGCCTTGATTAGTCCTTGCTGAGCAGCGTTTTCTAATAATTCGGTCGTTTTTTCAATGTCTTGCTCCACACCTTCACCGTCTGCATAGTGTAATGCCAGCCAATATTGGGCTATAGCATTATTCTTCTCGGCAGCTTTAGAAAACCATTTTGCAGATGAAATAGAATTTTTTTCAAAGTGATCTCCCGTGTAATACTGAAAACCAAGATATACTTGTGCCTCTTCATACCCACTTTCTGCGGCTTTAAGTAACCAGCGTTCAGCCTGCTTTTCATTAGATGACAAAAGAAGGCCTCCTAATAAAAACTGAGATTCAGGATCTCCATTTTCAGCTTTTTCAATTAAAGACTTCATAGAAGTTGCATTAGAATTATTGGCTTCCGCAAAAACCGGAAAACACAAATAAAAAGAAAATAAGAGAAGAATCAATGAACGCATTTTTAACAGCCTGTCTAGAAAATTAAATTACAGATACTCTATCGCATGCTTTAAATGAAAAACAGACTTAACTAAATGAAGAAATTTTCGGCTGGTAACGGTTAATACAGATTGGTTTAATAGTATTTAATTACACGATAATCGGCTTTCCGCCTTCGTCAAAATTTGCACATTCATAGCCACCGCGTCCATTGGCATAGCCAAGTTGATTGGAGATAATGCGCGTTCTACCAATCATTTGATCGTCACATTCATGTGTATGTCCGTATATCCAATAATCAGGCTGATATTTTTCGATAATCTCAATCATATCCAATGAGTTAAAAGTAGGTTGAAGCAAGCTGCTTTTATATTGGCTGTTTGGATTTATGCAGGGCGCATGATGTGAGATTACAATACGGGTGCCGGATAAGTCTTTTTCAAACCACGCCAGTAAATTCTTTTTGAAATTTTCATGTAAAATCAGGCTATCTTCTGGCCGAAAGGCTAAGAAATCTTCATTTCTAATAAGTCGAAAATCATTCATGCCTTGCGCCGCATGTTGCATGGCCAGCGGGTTATTATCGTTAAAATCAGTCCACATTGTGCCGCCGAAGAAATGAACGCCGTCTATGCCCACAGATTCATCGCGCAGAAAATGGATGTGCGGAAAATCCGTGATGGCTTTTATAAACGCATTTTCACCGCGCTGCATTGGCTCGCTTGTATAGTATTCGTGATTTCCAGCAACGAATAAAACAGGTTTCTGCCAATCTTTGAGCAAATTTAGAAATGGCCAAGAATCTCTAAACGTGGCTATATCACCTGCCAATACAAGCAAATCCGCATCCAATCCGTCCGGTAAAGACCAGCCATGTCCAAATTCTAAATGTAAATCGCTGTAGGTGATGATTTTCATACAAATTCTCAATGTTTCTTGAATGTTATAAAATATTCTAATTTTGGTGATGAAGCCATATTAATTCTTTGAAAAAGCAACCAAATTTGTAATGATAAAGCCTTTCAGGGAATCTGTGGTGCAGGGACTAAAATTTAAAAGCACTAGAAGGCGGGGGAAGAGTAAAACATGAGTAATGTCGCAGTAAATATTCATATTTCCGATACAGCAGTAAAATGGATCACGGCGGGAGCTTGTTTTGTCGGTTTCTGTTATGTATTGGCAAAAGTAATAGATAAATTACCAGATGATCTCATTCAGCTTCCTGAAGATGCCGTTGACTTTGCAAAATTGCCTGAAGTCTCACCAACTAGATTTGATCAAATTGAATTTCATGCAGGTATTAAACAAAGAGCCGTACCCTCTTTTAATGCGGGAGATTATTGTGGAGCAGTCCGCGCCGCAACAATCGGCCTTTATGATGTGTTGCGGGATATGTCGGGCATTTCAGCGGATGCATGCGAGCTTGTAAAACTTGCGTTTTACGGTGAACCTAAAAAGGGAATTGATCCTGCTTTGAAATTTGTGGAATTAGCACCATTGCATATCAACAATGCTGAGAGCGGATATATAGATTTACTCATGGGGTTTTCTAAATCTATCCGCAAAATCCATATGCACGCGGAAACAGATATTATAAAAACACAAGCCCTACAGGAAATAAGCCTTGCCTGTTATCTTGCGGATATAATTGAAACGAAAACGATACCTTATCATGAGGCCGCAGCATGAGTGGTTGGCGAAAATTTAATTATGAAATTGTATCAGATTACACGTTTGGCAAATTGGTAGGCGCAGAATATAAGGACAAATCGTAAATGCCCATATTACATTGGCTGGATAGAGAGAAAGACGTAAAGGCGGCGGAGCATGTGCCGTATAGATTGTTGGAGGGTGTACCCGAGCTATCCTACGGTGATGCGAATACTGAAAATATGTTGATACAAGGCGATAACCTAGAAGCCCTCAAAGCCCTTCTGCCTTATTACGCCGGACAAGTGAAGTGTATTTATATTGATCCTCCGTATAATACACGAGCGGCACATTTTGAGCATTATGATGATAATCTGGAGCACACAAAATGGCTTTCAATGATGTATCCACGCCTTGAGTTATTACGTGAGCTTTTATCAGAAGACGGAAGTATATGGGTTTCTGTGGATGATAATGAAGCACATTACTTAAAAGTTGTTATGGATGAAATATTTGGCCGAAAGAATTTTTTAACAACATTTATTTGGAAAAAAAGCTACGGCGGCGGTGCAAAAGCCAAACATTTTGTTGGACTACATGAGTATGTTCATTGTTACACCAAAAACTTTGAGACATTTCCTGATATGTTCCTTCCGCCGGATGAATCTGTTTTGAAATACTACAAATATAAGGATCAGAAATTCAAAGAACGTGGCCCTTATCGTCTTCAGCCATTGGCCACGAATAGCATGGATGAGCGGCCTAATTTACGCTATCCCATCTTGATGGATGATGGAGAAGAAATTTGGCCAGAGAAACAATGGCAATGGTCGAGGGAACGGGCTGAGAGTGCACAAAAAAATGATGAATTGGTGATCAGTAAAAACAAAGGAAAATATACGGTTAATTATAAGCAGTATCTTAAAAGCAAAGATGGAGAAGAGCGTAGAACCAAGCCCAAATCGATAATCGAAGGTATCTACACGCAGCACGGTACAAAAGAGAGCGTTGAGCTGTTCGGTCAATCTGACAAATTTTCATTTCCCAAACCAGAAAAGCTTATTTGGACTTTACTTGAAAGCTGTACAGAAGAAGGGGATTTATTTTTAGACAGCTTCATTGGTTCGGGAAGTTCTTTGGCAGCAGCCCATAAAATGGATAGAAAATATATTGGCATTGAGTTAGGTGAGCATGCCGTCTCACATTGCCAGCCCCGATTGAAAAAGGTTGTTGATGGTGAGCAAGGCGGTATATCCAAAGACGTTCAGTGGAAAGGCGGTGGAGGGTTTAAATTTTATCGTCTTGGGGAAGCCGTTTTTGATTCAGAGGGGCAAATTACCCAAGGTATTAAGTTCGAACATTTGGCAGCACATATTTGGTTTTCGGAAACGAAACATGCGCTTGGTAAAAAGCCGGACAGCCCGCTTCTTGGTATTCATAACGGCACGGCCTATTACCTGCTCTATAACGGCATTCTTGGCGATAAGAGACCCCAAGGCGGAAATGTACTTACCACTAAGATACTGGAAAGCCTTCCCGCCCATGACGGTGCAAAAGTCATTTTTGGTGAAAGCTCCCGCATTGGCGCAGTTCGCCTTGCGGATGAAAATATTACCTTTAAGCAAACCCCTTATGATGTAAAGGCACGGTAATCATGACAATCACGGCAACAGGCATCACAAGAATTAATAAGATTAACAACGCAGGCATTTTTTCTGAATATAAATGGCCAGTAGATAAACAAGATTTGTTTTTCAAAAAAATCAATCTGGTTTACGGCTATAATGGTAGTGGTAAAACAACCCTTTCAAACATCCTTGGACTGTTTTCTGAAGATCACGATGATCTTGAGATAAAACGTATTGAGCATGGTCTTGCCGCCGATCCGGCAAAGTCCTTAGAAATTGAAATTGAATGGGATTGCAAATCAGCAAAGCATCCTAAAGATAGACAAAAGTTATACGTCTTCAATTCTGCTTTTGTTGCCGATCATGTTTATGATGGCACACAAGCCAAAGTGAAGAATTTCAAGCAGATAACCACGAAGGAACAGCTTTCTAATCCGGCTTTAAAGAAGATTGAGGAAGCCATTACCGCCGAAAAGACGAAAAAGGGTAATGTAGAAAGTTATTTTGAAAACCTTGAGAAACTGTTTAACACCCTCAAGAAAGCACTATCAATAACATGGAATGAAAACATCGAAGGCAAACGAATGCCTACAGTTAAATTTGAGGACTGCCCGCAACACTCGCCCGAGGATAGTGAGGAAGAGCTACAAAAAGCGCTTGAAGAAGAATTCTCAAAGTTTAAAGCCTCCAAGGATCAGGACGCTTTGGAGCAGGCCATTTCAGATCTCAATCAGATCATAAAAAGCACTATCAGCTTGCCCGATGGTATGGCTAATACCATCGCAAGATCAATAACAGCAGCGGCCAGAGAGAAGACCCAAAGTAAAATTGATGCGCTGAAAGCTCACGCACTAAAACATTCTTCAATCCAAAATTGGCTAGAAGATGGTGCAAGCCTTTTACGGCAAACCAAAGAGGATAAAACATGCCCATTATGTGACAGCGCATTACCCAATATTGAGGAATTAATTGCGTCATACGATGCCTTTTTCAATGATGAGCTTGCCGCTTTAATGAAAGAAATCGACAATATTACAGCTTCACTTGATGGCTTATTGAAAGAATCCCAGATTAAATCCGCTCAGAGTATGCGCGTTCAGGCTTTGTTGGCTGAGTATAGCTATCAAGAGATGATGACCAAAGAGGAAAAATTAGCGCTGTCTCAACTACAAAAGCGGGCTATAAAAAACTCGATCAAAACCGTAAACGCCTTGTTTGAGAGCAAGAAAAAGGCAATAGACTTTGTCCCCTTCAAAGAGCAGTTGGAGAATATTGTAAGCCTTACAAAAGAGGCCGAACAGTTTTCTTCTGACATTGCAGCCCTAATATCAGTCAAAGATAAAATCCTTAATCGACTGCAATCAGCTCGTTTTAATGACAAAAATGCCAAATCTATCTGTGAACGACTTCTGTGGAAGCGGTTTGACAATCATGGCAAGCGAATAGCCAGTGAAGCCAGAAAGAAGGAGAAGGAAGATACAAAACTTGAAATTCCTGAAAAGATCGGAGGAGTTTCCTTCTACCATTTTTTAAAAAATGCCGCAGAAACCATACAGATGATGCTAACGCAAAAGGATACTGAGAAGGCAACCGAGCTATCAAAGCTTAAAAATGAATCCAAGTATGTTAATGAATTTCTAGAACGGCTTTGCGTCAGAAATTTTACAATCAGTATGGAGGGCAATGAAGAAATAACCATTCATTACTCTGGTGTGCCGCCGAAAAAAGGAATCCAATACTCCTTGAGCGAAGGTGAAAAAACGGCATTGGCGTTTGCATATTTTTTGAGTAAATACCGCCATGAAGTTTTGGACAATCCGCAGGTAAAAAAAGAAGACTTTGTAATTATAATTGATGACCCCGTCTCAAGCCTTGATGAAAACAGACTGTTTTCGACAGCACTGGTTATACAGGATATGTTGCTGCCCGTAGCCCAAAAGGGAAAAGATGCAAATAGCCAAACAGTTATCTCTTCTTGGGATGGATGCAAACAAATCATCATCCTAAGTCATAACATCATATTCCTAAAATTTATGAGCAACCTTATTGATTCAGACCAATGCAAAGTCCGCGCCGATCTATATATCGAAAAAGGTGTAATATCTCTTTTACCGAACAGCCTCAGAAACTATCAAACATCTTATTTTCAGAAACTCGAAAAAATTCAGGCTTACGTTGTTGGTGACATCGGGCACGAAAGCGCACAAGACTACCTGCCCAATTATATAAGGGTGGTTTTAGAAGCGTTTATATCTTTCAAATTTGCACGCCTCAGAGGTAAAGATAAATTCTTACCTGCCATGCTAGATTCTTTAATTGGCATGATTACCAGTGATTCCAAGATGTTTGATAGTTTTACCGCTGTTTCTGGAATTACGAACACCCAAACGTTAAAAGCCGTGCTTTTGGAGATAAAACAAAAAACCAACCCAGAAAGTCATGGTACAACACAGGACATCACGCATTTAGAATACCTATCCGAGACGGAGCTCAAAAAACTGGCTGAGCAAACGCTTCATGTCATTCAGTTTTTTGACCAAATTCATTATAAAAAAGCTCAAGAGCTTAAACAGGCAGCGGCATGACACAGATACGATTAAAGAATTATCAAGCAAAAACACTGGATGTGCTGAAATCCTATCTTGAACAGGCGCGATACAGTGATGCCAAGACCGCCTATGACACAGTTTTAAAAGAAAAACTGGAAATGGAGCATTTCAGGCCGTATCAGCCGCTGCCCGCAGAGGGTGAGCGAGACGTGCCTTATGTGTGTTTACGCCTTCCGACCGGAGGCGGCAAAACGCTGCTGTCCGCTTATACTGTGCAGCTTGCCGCAGAGAGTTATATTGAGCACGATTATCCGGTGACACTCTGGTTCGTGCCATCAGATGCAATTAAAGTGCAAACGCTTGAGACGCTTAAAAACCCTCGCAATGCTAATAGGATTGCTTTGGATAAAGCTTTTGAAGGCCGTTTTCAGGTCTATGATATAGAAGATTTTGAGCGGATAAGACCGCAGGATTTGCGCGACCGTGCTTGCGTGATTGTATCGACTTTCCAATCTTTCCGTGTGGAGAATACGGGCATTCGCAAGGTTTATGCTCATAATGAAAACCTTGAGCCTCACTTTACAAAAATTCCAAGTCATGCTGAAGGGCTAGAGCGTTTTGAAGGCGGAGAGTATAAGGGAAAGCTGAAATTTTCTTTGGCTAATCTTCTAGCCTATCACAGACCGCTTGTGATTGTTGATGAAGCGCACAATGCAAAGTCCGGCCTGAGTTTTGAAATGTTTAGCCGGATTAACCCGTCTTGTATGGTGGAATATACAGCAACACCCGCCGATAACTCGAACGTGCTTTATTCTGTTTCTGCGGCGGAATTGAAAGCTGAGCAGATGATTAAATTGCCTATCATGCTGTCCGAACATAAGACGTGGCAGATGGCCGTTGCTGAGAGCGTTCTAGAGCGTGAGAAGCTCAATAAAATAGCCGAGAAGGATAAAGATTATATCCGGCCTATAGTTCTTTTTCAGGCGGAAAGCGCAAACAATGATGTGACTGTTGAGGTATTGCTGGAAGAGCTGACCGAAAATAATAATGTACCGCGTGAGAAAATCGCTGTAGCAACTGGCGAGCAAAAAGAATTGGATAGTATTAATCTGTTTGATCCGAATTGCCCGATTGAATATGTGATTACCATTCAGGCTTTGAAAGAAGGATGGGACTGCCCATTTGCTTATATACTATGCTCAGTTGCGAATACGCGCTCTCCAACGGCAGTGGAACAGCTTTTGGGGCGTGTCCTTCGTATGCCGTATGCCAAGCTGCGCTCTCAAGAAGAACTAAACCGCGCTTATGCGCATGTATCATCGAAGACATGGATAAATGCGCAAAACAAACTTTATGAGCGCTTAGTGAGTATGGGTTTTGAGGAGGAAGAGGCCAAGGAGTTTACTTATCAATACCCTATGTCCGGCATGAGTGATGTGCCGCAGGAGCAATCCTTTAGCGTTACATTGAGTTCTGCGCCTGACCTCTCAAAGCTTGATCTGGCTGAAAAAGCTACGGTTGAAATTGAAGAACAAGAAACAGGAGAAGTTACGCTTAAGGTTAAAGGCTATGTTACCGATGAAGTCATTACAAAAATTTCCAAAACCATAACAGGCAAAGACAAAAAAGAATTCGAGCTAGCTGCCAATATTCAAAAGACGCACCAGGAGGCCAGTTTTACGCCTGCTCAAAAAGGTGTAGCGTTCAGTTTACCGCAACTGGCTTTGCGCTTTGAAGATGGTCTGGAGCTAGCTGAGCCTGAAACATGCCTTTATGCAGTCGGATGGGATTTATTAAGTTTTCCTGCACAGCTTACGCAACAAGAATTTTCTGTGACTGATGATGCCAAACATTATATTGCTGATATTGAAGGCCGAAAGGTTAAAATTGATATTGCCACTCGTGAGCAGCAACTCTCTCTCGAAGGAATTGATACGCCGTGGACTGAACTTGAGCTTAGCCGTTGGCTTGATAAACGCTTGAAACAGCAGGATGTAAAGCAAGCCGATTTATTAGAATTTTTGCGCCGTATGATTGATTACCTGCTTAAGCGTAGTGACCTTGATATGCCAAAACTTGTGCAGGGAAAATTCCTGCTTGAGAAAGTTATTCGGGATAAAATTGCTGCATATAGGGTAAAAGCTACACAGCAAGGTTTTCAGCAATGTTTATTCTCAAATGATGCCATTGCCGATATTGATATTGGTGAATACAGCTTCACTTTTGATCCAGCGCAATATCCAGCTAACAGGCTATATGAGGGACAGTATAAATACGGCAAGCATTATTATCCGCGTGTCGCTGATATGAATAAGCAAGAAGCTGAATTTGCATTTGCGCTGGATAAAAATCCGCTTATAGAATTTTGGGTACGTAATCTTGAGAGACAGCCTAAGCATGCTTTTTGGTTGCCAACATCATCCGATAAGTTCTATCCCGATTTCGTTGCTAAGCTAAAAGATGGGCGTATGCTGGTTATTGAATATAAAGGCGCACATCTTTTGACCAACGATGATACGAAAGAAAAAACAAATGTAGGGAAGCTCTGGGCGGTTAAATCAGGGCATTTGTTTTTACTTGCGTCTGAGGGTTTGAATGGCAAGGATTTCTTCGACCAGATTAATGAGGTTGTGGGGTGATTGCTACTAGAATGCTTTTATTAATCCTCTTTAGAATAAGAATTTATTGTGAGTAGCGAAGAATTTATTGAGCTAGAGCGTACTTTTGCCAAGCTACCTCGTGAGTATGCTCAGGATGCCATTAGTCACTCTTAAAATGCTTAAATTAGTGCATAAAAAACTTTTTCACAAGCTGAAAAATGGTCTTAATAGGCCTCAAAATAGCTCTAATTACTTACACAGTATCTTACACATACACATTTTAAAATCTAAAAAACTAAATTAAATCAACTTGTTAGTATATGTATATATACGGCTCATAACCTGAAGGTCGTTGGTTCAAATCCATCTCCCGCAACCAATAAACCCCAGAAATCCGCGACTCTTAGAATACAGGAATTTTACCAAGTTCTTTGTGCTTTCCTTGTGCTTCCCGACAGTCAATGCAAGATAATGCTGTAAAATATCAGAAATCGTAGTTAATTTGAGTAAATGGATGCAATACAAAAGATCAAACAGGATAACGCGTTCATCTCTGCCATTAATTCGCTTTCGAATAAAAAATGTTTTCACGCCTTTTGTCGTTACATACAAAGAGAGTCCCTTTTCTTTACTATCCTTAATGTATTAAGTGTGGGGGCATCAAGTCGAAAGAGATGCAATCATTATGTCAGACTTGCGGCTTTGTATTAAAAGAATTAAGCTTCTTTGAAATGTAATACGCTACAAAGAAAAAGGGGATATATATTTACATTCCGCCCATACCCATGTTCATATCAGGGCCGCGCATCATACGCTGGGTCGGATCCATTTCGATTGGAATACCAGCATTAGGAAGCATAGATTGTTCGCGCTCATATTGTTTTTGAAATTCTTGCTGGCGTATTCTTTCTTGTGCTTCCAATCTTAAATCGCCCATTTCCTCTGGAAAACGCTTATCTGCAAGATCAATAATTTGTTTTCCGACTTGCTGATCACTAAACGTATTCCACATATCACGCATTTCCATCGGGTCACTATCTATTCCTTTACGCATATTATCCAAAGGAATAGCAACGCGGGCGAAGTCTTCGCTATTTTCCAGTGCTAAGTCTTTAGCTGTCATAGTAATGCCTTCATCTGGCCCTTGTCCTATCACGGCGTATCTCTCATGCGCTTCCGCGTAATCTATTGTATCTACTGCCTGGTCATCAGCCGCATAAGGCGACTTTGCCATGGTGATGCCATCATCAGGTGTAAGTGCGGCATAACGCGCCGCACGGTCTTCGACAAGTTGGTTATCTTTTAATTCTAGAAGCTCGGGATCAGGCTCGTAAACTGTGCCGTCTTCATTCATCGATGGAATTGTCTTTTGTCCTTCACGCCATTCATCATATAAATCACCGCCTTTGGACGCGGCCAGCGTGCCGCCCCCTACACTACCTGCAAAGCCGGCGATAAAACATGGAATTGTTCCTGTACCGCCTGTTACGACAGAACAACCTAGTCCAAAAGCCGCTCCTCCAACATAAGCACCCATGCCACCTGCAGCGGCCTCAGCCACTAATTTCTCTGTCGGGTGGTAATTGCCAACTTGCGCCTGCTCATAAGCGTTTATTGGTTCTTCTAGCATTATGCCCGCTGCCTCCGCAGGCGTTGCGCCATTATACATTAAGGTCGCAGCCATGCCCGTAGTTATACCTGCATCAACCCATGGCCCTGCGTTTACTTTTGATAAATCAAGTGTGGTTTTAATATCTGCTTGTTGTGTATCTATCGCCAGATCAGAACGTAGCGTTTCTGCATCTGTAAAGCTTCGTTTGGCATGACCTTCTTCCCCAGGCAAAAGTTGCGGGGTCGACATGATTGCGGCGCGATGGCGTTCCATATGATCTAACCAGCCTAAATCTGTGACGGATTTTGGCTCGACTTTTACTCCAAGAGAATTATCATTTGCATGATTTATATCATATTCAAATTTATTATTGTGCCGGTACATTTCTGGTTTGAAAAATGTGCCCGCATGACCATCTTTGTTAAGGTTAGGAGCAAAGCCTAAGAATCCACCGTTTTTTAAATCCGGATTAAAAAACGACATTCGCCCATGTTCAGGATGAATAACATATTGAGTTCGCGGATCTTCCAACATATCAAAAATATGTTCACGCATGTCTGCTCGGGTAAACACTTCTTTTGGCTTACCAAAGCTCATTCGCTCATTTGTTATTTGCTTCCCTAAGCCATCCTCACCTTCATTTCTTAGTTCGTGCACATGCTCCTTATAAGCATGATCCACTACGCTCTCTACATATCTTTGAATAATCTCATTATCTCGTATCATTTTTTTTCTTTTCTTTAGATTGCTCTATGTAAAAATAAAAAAGTTTGTCAGTAGTATCTGACAAAATATACCTAAGCTCCATTTTTCGATCAGAAAATTGATTAAGTTGATATGCTTGTTCATCTGCTGCGTCAGCTAATATATCAACTAATAGATGTAATTCTTTAAAATTTAGTGTTAGATAATTTTCATCACGATCTGCAATGTGCGCTTTATTAATTTTGTCAGTAATTGATGCGACTTCTTCTTGTGCGTCAAAACGACCAAAAATAAACTCATCTATCTTGTCGTAATTATCATTTAAAAAGTTGGCGTAAAAATGAATCAGAAACCATTCATCCTTATTCGCAGCGATATGGTAATTTCCTTCAGGCGATTTGATAATTTCCATCTTTAAATAACTCACTTATAAATTGAAAAGTATTATACATAAATTTAATATCTATTGCACAAAAAACTGCCACTAAGAAGAATGAGATTTAAGAAAGCCACACAACCAATATTAGGATTCTCTAGCATATTTCCATGAGCGGATTTATCGGAAAAACTTTAGAGAGAGACTTAAAATACTCTCAAGACAAGCTCAGCTTATTTTACACGTCTAGCTCTAAATTATTATACATACTTAAAAATAAATAAACCATTTTGGGTAAAATGTTATTAATCCACTTTTTTAATATTATCCAGAAACTCACAGAATGCTTTATTGTCTTCTTTATACGGTCAAATCTTTCGCTATGGCGTTGCAACTGGCAAAAACCCGCATGATCCCTCCAGAGACTCGGACGGTTCACTTATGAATCTGTATTTATTCTTTAATGAGTTGCTGTAATCCTGTGATACTAGAGCTTTCTTCCATTTCCCAAGGGGGTATCAAAGCGGCTGTTAATCTTTCGTTTTCCGCTATAACTTCACTCAAACTTAAGGCAGGCGCTACACTAGTATTAAAAACAGAACTTACCGCTATACGCGATGCAATAGTACCTGCATCACTTGCGTAATACTCGTCTTCTACACCTATTCCGATGGACGCAAGAGCACTTATAATCCCTGCACGACAATTATTAGCATGCGGCAAGTTTCTATCATGGTAATCAAAAAGTAGTTCTTGTGAACGCACTTCGATAGAGTGCGCCAGTATATGATTCCACATCTGCAACATATCAGTTTCATGTCCGCCTATGATCGGATAAACATGAAGATCACCTAGAGAAGTTTTAGATTTCAAACCATGTCTAATGTTAGGAACAATTCGGATAATTCCTTGCAACTCATCCATTAAATCATTTGCATGATCATTATAATGAAGCTGCTGAACAACTTCCGGCTCATCACTTCCTTCATCTACTAAAAATAACGCTGTATGATACCTTGTTGTATCCTCATTTCGATTTGGGAATTCGGCAATATAAATTGACATTTTGCGCTCTTGAAACATAACAACCCTGCTCTAAATTTTATATATTTTTTATTTATTATAAGTTTATAAGCATATGCTTTCATTAATACAAATTTATAAAATACCTGAAATACATATTGTATGTTTATGACGAGATTGAATGATATTAATAGGTTTTGAAACACCATGATTTATAATTTGATAGTCACCCATTCTAAAAGCACCCTTCGTTATCCTATAAAAATCAATCTAAGCTTATGTAATTATTGCAAAATATATAAATATCTTTATACTTAATATTCTTAAGTTTGATATTTCTTAACTTTTCTAACACGAACCAATCAAGTTTAAACAGATTTTGCGCTTAATAATTATAAAAATTAGATAGAGGAGTCCGGATATGAGTATAATTACAATGGGAGAATTAAAAACAGGGATGTGCCGCTGGCCATCAGGTAATCCTGAAGATGACGATTTTAATTTCTGTGGCGAGCCGACTGATCCCGATGCATCTTACTGCCGGGAACATATGGCAAAAGCGCAGGCCCCCGCACGTAAACCAAAAGTTGTGAAGAAACCATAACTTACATCAAAATTCCAAAATGCACTCGAAAACAGCGATACATTATAGATATTAAACGGTCTAAATGTTTAATTTGGTTGACGCCGCGTGTAAAATCAGGCTTAGTCTCCCTAAGTTTGATTTTTACGTATAAAACATCGGGTTACTTTCGAGATTGTTCGGCTTAACTGAGATAGATAATGCTATTCATTATCAAACAGAAGAATTCGGTTACATTGATGTAATTGAAAAATACCGACACTTGCATAAGGAGTAATTACAATGGCAAAAGGTACAGTAAAATGGTTTAACCCAACAAAGGGTTTTGGTTTCATCGAACCTTCAGAAGGCGGCGGCGATGTGTTTGTTCATATCAGCGCAGTTGAAGCGTCAAGCCTGAACGGTTTGAATGAAGGCGACAAAGTTGAATTCGATATTCAAGAAGAAAAAGGCAAGCAATCTGCCACTAACTTGAAAGAAGCTGCTTAATTTAAGCACACTTAAAAAATTTTAAAACACGAGGTATTTCGGTATCTCGTGTTTTTTTATGCTTGAAACTATCGAGTTAAGACGAAAAAGCATATTTCGTATTATATGCCAGCCCCAAACCGACACTGCCGAATTTATTATCATTAGAGATTTTCGCGGAAGGGAATTTATTCGTAACAAGTTGATTAACAATAGGAAGTTCGCTAGACCCACCTGTCAAAATAACAAGCCCGATTGCGTCCTTTTCAACTCCGGCAGATGCGATGCATTCATCCATAGAGGTTGAAATACCCAAGATTAGAACGTGAATAGCCTCTTCAAATTCAGTTCGGCTGACAGTTACATCAAAGCCTAAATCAACATCAGAGAAATCGGCCGTGACGCTGTCATTTTTAGTTAATGAAATTTTGGTCTGTTCCGCAGCTTGCAGCAAGGCATGACCGAGCCCTGCTTCTTGTAACGCCAAAAGCTTTTTCATTTTTTCGGGGTCTGCGGCTGTTCTTATTAATGCTTTCGTCTCCCGAATAGCTTTTTTTGTTTGCCCAAAATGAACTTGCGGCCAGTCTGATAATTGATGATAAACAGCGGGAGGAATTGGCAAAATCTTGCTCGCATCCATTTCGGAAGCATACGTACTGCCCAAACCAAGATGCGGCATAAAGCTTCTCATAGATAGCTTTTGATCAAAATTTGTACCCCCAATCCTGACTCCCGATGTCGAAAATATATCATGACTACGGTTTGCTTGCGCATGACTTTGCGGTGATAAACGTATGACCGTAAAATCTGACGTACCACCGCCCAAATCAACCACTAAAGCCAGTTGTTCCTTCTGCAAAGTCTTTTCATGGGCAAATGCTGCGGCAATCGGTTCATATTGAAAGGAAATATTTTCGAAACCGATACTTTCTGAAATCTGTTGTAAAGTTTGTTCTGATTGCGCATCGGCTTCTGGATTATTATCATGAAAATGCACAGGTCGCCCAATTACAACATCCTTAATTTGACTTCCGATATATTGCTCTGCGCACGCTTTTATATGGTGGATATAAATGGTTATAATCTGGACAAAATCCAAACTTTTCCTATTGATAAGAGTTCTCTCTTTCATAAGGGATGTGCCCAAAATTGACTTTAAGCCACGCATAAAACGGCCCTCCTCACCGTCCAGATACGCTACGAAAGCTTTTTTCCCAAAATAAATATGTCCATCTGCACCAAAAAACATGGCGCTGGGCAATGTTGTGCTGTCACCTTCTAATGGAATAAGCTGTGCATTGTCGCCGTCCAAAAACGCACATGTCGAATTTGATGTTCCAAAATCTATCCCTAGCTTATATGACGACATACCGCCTTCCCTTTCATACCCTTTGTATTAAAATCAAGCCTCTACACTTTCAGTTTCCTGCTTCATTTCTTCTAGTTCCAGCCAGCGCATTTCATTTTGCTCCAGCTTTGATTTACGACGGGTCAGACGCTCGGCTGATTTATTAAACTCATCAGGGTCATTTTTATAGAATGCAGGATCGGCAAGCTTTTGTTGAAGCGTAGAAATTTCCTTTTCCAATGCCTCGATATTTTTCGGTAGCTCCGATAATTCATATTCCAATTTGTAGGATAGCTTCTTAAACTTTGGCTTTTCATCTACCTTATTACTTTTTGCTGTAGGGGCGCTTACACTCTGCTCTTTATCTTGAGCGGATGGCTTTTTATTTTTTTGTGACTGGTTTCTTTTTTCCAGATAGTCACTATACCCGCCAACACATTGTTCAACTTTGCCATCGCCTTCAAATGCCAGTATTTTTGTTACCGTCTGGTCGAGGAAGTCACGATCATGAGAGACAATAATTAAAGTGCCATTATAGTTAGATAGAATCTCCTCCAACATATCCAGCGTCTCCATATCCAGATCATTGGTCGGCTCATCCAAAATCAGACAGCTTTTCGGATCGGCAAGTACTTTAGACAGCATTAAACGGTTTTTCTGCCCGCCCGAAAGCTGTGAGACCTTATCTTCCACACGGGAGGGATCAAACATAAAATCTTTTAGATAGCCATATACATGACGATCTTTCCCCATCACAAATATATGATCTCCGCCAGCCGGACATAGTGTTTTTTTCAAAGTAAATGTCGGATCAAGATCGCTACGTTTCTGGTCAAAATAGGAAAACTCCAGTTCCTTTCGTACCTTGACACGGCCGATATCCGGCTCCATCTCCCCCACTAACATTTTCAAAAATGTTGTTTTGCCGGAACCATTGCGCCCTAAAATACCGATGCGATCGCCGCGCTGTATACGATAAGAGAATTTATCCAGAATTTTAAGTTCTTCGCCGTGATGATCAAAGCTTTTATGAACATTATAAAATTCTGCAACCACTTTGGAATTCTGATCCGTATCTTTTAACGGCTTGATCTTCATCTTTTCTGTGGCACGACGATAAGACGCCTCATCTGCTTTCAATTTGTCGCGCATATCCCGCACTTTTTCCAAACGACGGACATTGCGTTTTACACGCGCTTTCACGCCGCGGCTTGCCCATGCCACCTCAATCCCGACGGATTGTTTGCGGTTTTTCAACTCCCGCTCCTCTTGTTCCAAAATATCCGTGGACCATTCATCAAATGATTTGAATCCTTGTGGTGATACTTTCAAACCGCCGCGATCAAGCCAGAAAACCTTATTCGTAATATTGGCCAAAAACGTCTTATCATGGCTGACGCATAATAATGTTCCGTTATAATTGTTAAGATAGCCCTCTAGCCATTCAATGATTTCCAGATCCAGATGGTTTGTCGGCTCATCAAGAAGAAGGATATCCGGCTCCTCCACCAATGCCCGCGCCAAGCCTGCACGACGCAACTGCCCGCCGGATAATTTATCCATATAACTTTGCGGATTAATCTGTAGCGCGTCTGTGACGATATCCACTTTATAGGCGTATAGTTCGCGCTCCTCGCCTTCTATTTCACTGAAAATATAATCAAACACCTTTTGCCCGGCTTTTGGCTGAATATCTTGTTTCAAATATCCAATGGTAAGCCCCGGCGCTTGCCACCTCTCCCCCGCATCCATTTCCTGTATGCCTGTGATAATATTAATAAGAGTCGATTTCCCCGCACCGTTTTTCCCGACCAAGGCAATACGCGCGCGGTCATGAATATTAAATGACAAATCCTCGAAGACCGGTTTTTCGGTATAGCGAACAGTTGCGTCTTTAACGGAGAGAAGTAAATCGGTATTGTTAGACATGCCCTATCACATATCAAGTTTTACCAAAAAGAGAAAGGAAAAGAGCGCGCTAAGGACTAAGAGTCCTCACCCTTGATTTTAGGTTTGAACTTAAATGTATCGCTACGCTTTCCTTTTTCCTGATCCAGATTTTTATAATCTGCCGATGTGCGTCCAGTATAGGGATTGGGTTGCGCTTGTAGTGCTACGACACGCTCTTTCGCTTTTTTATATGCCGTCGCATTTAAACTATCGACCAGCGCCAAAAAACTTTTATCCTGTTGGGAAATTATATCATAACGCGCGCGAATATCTTTTGGAACAACGGAGACTAGCTTTTCAATTTCAAATAAATCTTCCTCGGCAAGCCCGCCTTTCACAAACAGGTTTAAGACATCTTCCCACATTTTATCAAAATCCTTAAAGCCGAGAATGTTCGTATTATCTTTCTCTCGCACTTTTTTGTAAGTCTCGCGCACTTCTTCAATACAATGATGCGTTGCGTCCTGAGCTATTTTTAATTTTTTAAAAACAATTTCGTGATGTTTGAAATAATGGTCAAGCAAAGTATCAGTTAAAGCCTTCGCTTCACTTGCCTCCGGCCAATCTTTTTGTGCGGACAGATTGCCCTTTTGTTTCTGATAAGTCTCATGCCTGTTCTGAATATCTGTTTTTGATAGGCTTAATACGTATCGTAACTTTGAAGAAATATCATCCAGACTGTAGGGTTGTTGAATCATATCGGTTATATTTGTACCACGTAGTAAAGCCATAGAAGAGGCAGAAACATGATCCGAAATTGCCAAGATCGGGGGCTGTTCTATGGAATATGAATCGTTTTCAAAAAGAGTGTAAAAAGTAACAACATCGTCTTGCCCGCCGTTCATTTTGCCAATGACAACATCAACGTTTTGGTTTTGCACAAATTCATACGCGCTTACAGCCCCCGTTGCCAAGTCAACGTTTTCAAAACCGATGATCTTCAAAACCGATTGAAGCATTAACCCAGATTTATCATCAGGATGGATCAAAAGAACGGATTTATCAGAGAATATGTTTTTCATGCAGATACCTTTTTAAGATTGCAAATATTACTATAGAAAGCGCCTGTGGAAAACTTATAAAAAGACCTTGGCTGATCTGTCATAATCCAGATAAGCTTAAGCATCTATAAATGTCAGGGTTATAAAGATGTCAAAGTTACAGGATGATCGCGGTGCAGCCGAAAGAGCCATGCTCTATAAGCGCCCAAGTTCCGCACAACAAATCAGCAATACCAGCAATAATAACAACCAGCAGCAATCTCAAATCATTAAATTGCTTGAGCAAGTACGCAATCGTTTAACCGACATTGATAAAGAACGGTCAGAGTTGTGGGAAGCCATTGGCGACCAGACAAAAATTTTAGGCGCGATTGAGGATCGCTCAACCTCGACAGAGAAAACATTTATCTCTCTTGAAAATCGCCTCAGCCGCACGGAATTAAATGAAGCGCCACTATCCGAACGCATAGATGAGATTGAACGCATCGCCAAAGAAAGCAATGCCGAAGATCAAGAAGATATCAGACGTGAGATGATTGAGCGTTTGGAAGAATCCGACCTCCAAACAGCGCGCCTGATTGAGCGTATTGATGAATCTATGGCGATGCAGACACGTATGACGCGGCGCATAGATAAGGTTGTGCAGGATAAACAAAGACTAAACCGCAAAATTTCTCTACTCGAAGAAAGTATTGATGCGACCAGACACGCACTAGCATCCAAGGCACTTGTGTTATTAAGCGATCATGGCGTTGTGTCACAAACCGACGCGCCGTCAATTCCGCTTTTCCATGAAACAAAACAGCATGATCCGATTTT
The DNA here is from genome assembly GCA_963710165.1 of uncultured Alphaproteobacteria bacterium. Lineage (GTDB taxonomy): Bacteria > Pseudomonadota > Alphaproteobacteria > Micavibrionales > Micavibrionaceae > JACKIP01. The sequence goes on along the minus strand of CAVPYZ010000004.1, from coordinate 618,086 downwards.
TGAGACTGAGGAAAAAGAAATCCAAAAAGATCACGCCGCTTTCATTCCGCCTCAATCACAAGCCAATAACAGCTTTACAAAACAGGCGATAACAGTTGCCGCCTTTGCCATTATAGCAGGAACAGCAGGATGGTTTATAAGCAAAAATATTAATTCACAACCACAAGATAGAGAAATTGTACGTTTTGAAGAAAGCGTTGCACAAGCGCCTGCGAGTGTGACAACTACACAACCACCACAAGCTTCAACTTCATATCAGGCGGCAACGACCAATAGATATGAACCCGCAGGAACGTTTGATTTTAATCAAAATATACCCTCTATACGTACTTTTAATAATAGAGATCAGGAAGAAATTGCTGCAGCATTAAATAATATTGAACCAAGTACCAATACCTTTGCAGAACCTGATCAGACAATTGTAATTGAAGAGTCGCAACCTGTACAGGAAGCGCAGCAAAGTATAACAGTTACAAAAAATACATCAGCCACACCGAGCGTTTTTGTTTCAGATAAAGATTTACCTGATAATTTGAAAAGCGCAGAAGCAGAAGCTTTTAAAGGAAATGCAGAAGCGCAGCATGATTTGGCAGTAATCTATACAGCTGGCCGTGATAATGTGCCGCAAAATTTTGAACGCGCCGCTTACTGGTTTGAAAAGGCATCCAACCAAGGCATTGCAAATGCCCGTTACAATCTTGGCGTTCTTTACCATCAAGGTTTAGGCGTTGATCAGGATTTAGAGAAAGCAATTGACTGGTACCAGCAAGCCGCAGCATTAGGTCACGGCGAGGCGCAATATAATTTGGGAATAGCCTATATTGAAGGCATTGGCGTACAATATGATCCGTCACTTGCTGCACAATACTTTCAATCTGCCGCAGCAACAGGTGTGCCGGAAGCCGCATTTAATTTGGGTTTAATTTATGAAAACGGGTTAACCGGAACGGCGCAACCGCAAGAAGCTATTCTATGGTACAAAACAGCTTCTGATCTAGGAAATCCTGACGCTAAAAACGCGATTGATCAACTTGCAAAAACACTTAATATCAGTGCTAGGGAAATTGATGCTATCGTTGAAAAAATCAAAACGCCGCAAATTGATAAACAAAGTCAATTAAGTGCAACGAAAAATATAAGTTCTTTTGAAAATTCCAATCAGATTATTTCTCAAATACAGAATCAATTAATGGCATTTGGGTTATATCCTGGCCCTGCCGATGGCTCTTATGGTCCTTTGACCGAAGATGCCATACGCCTTTATCAGAAACGTCATGAAATGGCTGTTAATGGACAGGCATCCGAAGATCTTTTGGTACATATGATGACAAAAACACTCCGCAATACATCTTTTGTTGAGCTAGGCTCAGGCGAGTGATGTTTTAGTTGCCACTATCCAGTAATGAGGAAAGATAACGCTTAAATTTTGAACAGCTTTTTCTGCATCTTTTTTATTTTGAAATAGACCAAAACACGTAGCGCCAGAACCACTCATCTGAACAAAACCGCATTCTTTTTGCTGCAGAATTTCATCCTGAATAACTTTTATTTCTGGAATATTTTTTATTGCTGCAGGTTCAAGTTGATTATTAGTAGATTTTAAAAACGTTACAAAATCTATATAGGATGATTGAACATTATCAATATTCATTGGTTTCGAAAAATCCAAATCAAACCCTGCAAATACATTTTTAGTAGGACACGCCTTTATCGGATTGACTAAAACCATATAAAAATTGGGGATCGTAACAGGGCTGATATTCTCACCAATCCCTCTCATCATAACACTTTCTTGTTTTAGGCAAACAGGAACATCCGCTCCCAAAGATAAAAATTCTTTTGACAAATTATCAATCGATTTAATCTTCCAGAATGTTTTTAATGCCCTGATAACTGCCGCAGCATCGGATGACCCGCCCCCTAAACCGGCAGCAACCGGAATATTTTTTTCTAAATGAATATGGGCGTTTAATGGCTGAACATATTCGGATGACATTAATTTTGCTGCGGAAATGCACAAGTTATTTTTAACATCAATATGTGATGAAAAAGGTCCGTCGCATGAAAATATAAACTCTTCTGCAGGTTTGATCGTAATAAGATCATGAAAGTCGCAGAAGGTTACCAATGACTCAAGTTTATGATAACCATCCTGCCGCTTCCCAGTAATGTGTAAAAATAAATTAAGCTTGGCTTTGGCTTTTTCGACAACTAAAACCAATTTAGGCTGTTTTCACATTCTTTAATTGTGTTTTTGGTTCAATCTCTGGCTTACCAATAGAAATGTAGCGGAAACCTGCATCAGACATATCATTGGCATCATAAATATTGCGGAAATCCAGAATAAGTTTTGTCGCCATTAATTCTTCCAAACGTGCAATATCTAGACTGCGAAACTCGTTCCACTCAGTAAGGATAACCAAGGCGTCTACATCCTTCGCAACCTCATAAGAAGTCTTTACACCACTCAACACCTTCCAGCTTTTTATCCGCTTCCTTCATTGCAACGGGATCAAATGCCGCAACATGTGCCCCTTCTAGTTGAAGTTTGGGGATAATCACAAGGCTTGGGGCATCACGCACATCATCAGTATTTGGCTTGAATGCAACCCCCAAAATACCGATACGCTTACCTTTAACACTGCCACCACACGCAGCAATAATACGATCTGCCATATCTTTTTGGCGTGCGTCATTCACTTCGATTACTTGCTCGATAATACTTTGTGGCGTTCCATACATTTGTCCGATTTGGGCAAATGCTAAAGTATCTTTTGGAAAGCATGATCCGCCGTAACCGGGACCTGCATTCAAGAATTTTGCGCCGATACGCGAGTCCATACCAATAACACGCGCCACATCGCTCACATCTGCATTTGTTTTCTCACATAAATTGGCAATTTCATTAATGAATGTAATTTTCATCGCCAAAAACGCATTTGCGGCATATTTCGTAATTTCAGCTGTTTCAGGCGTTGTAAAGACGATCGGCGTGTCGCTGAGATATAGCGGACGATATAAATCCTCCATAATTTCACGCGCACGGTCTGTATCACACCCGATCAAAACACGATCAGGATGCAAGAAGTCATTGACCGCCGCCCCTTCACGTAAAAATTCAGGATTAGATGCCACATCGAATTCGGCGTCAGGATTTTCTTCACGCACAACACGTGCAATTTCCCTCGCCGTACCCACAGGCACAGTGGATTTAGTGACGATGAGAGTATATCCCTCAAGATTTCGCGCAATATCGCGCGCCGCGTCATATACATATGTCAGATCAGCCTGACCATTATCTTTTCTGGTGGGCGTACCAACGGCAATAAAGATAGCATCAGAATTTTTGACAGTGTCCGATAGCTCTGTCGTGAAAGACAAACGTTTGGATTTAATATGCTTTTCAACCAGATCTTCCAGACCAGGCTCATATATAGGGATCTCCCCCTTGCGCAGTCTGTCAATTTTTCCTTCATCAATATCAACACACGTCACGTCAATTCCAAACTCGGCAAAGCAAGTTCCTGACACCAATCCAACGTATCCTGTTCCGATCACTCCAATATGCATATATATCTCCTTAAAGCCTGTAGAGTAAAAACTGCGGTGAACATATCTTTTTTATAAGTAAAATAAAAGGAAAAAGATGTGGAAAGAACGATAAAAAGCCAGATAAAAGGTTTGCTTTTAAAAATGAACTCTGCTTAGTTATGGATAGTTTCCAAAAATAATTTTAAAAGTAAGAGAGAATTATGAGCAAAGGTAAAGATATTAAAGAACAAAAGACAGACAGTGCCCTACCGTTATTTTATACAAATCCGGTACCGCTTGATGCGAAAAAGCATACGGACTTGGCGCTTAAAAAGAATTTTGGTTTGAATTTTACCAAAGGCATTAACGCAATTCCGATTAATTTGATCGAAATGCCACAAATCTGTCATTATTATCCGATCGCTTTCAGCCCCGATAATAATGCAACACCAGTCGCCATTTTGGGTGTTCGTAATGATGAAAACTTGTTTTTAAATAAAGACGGTTCTTGGAACGCCGAAGCACACTACATCCCCGCTTATATTCGTCGCTATCCTTTCATCTTCTCTGAAATGCCGGATAATGAGCAATTGTCACTTTGTATTGATATGAACGATGATATTACAGAGAAAGACGGCGAACAGAAGTTTTTTGGTGATGACGGCAAACCGTCACAACTGGCCAATAATGCGCTTGAGTTTTGCAAATCATACCACGCCGCGGCAAAACAGACGCTTGAATTCAGCAAATGGCTGATTGAAGCAGATATGCTGGTTGAGAGAGAAGCGCAAATTAATGCCGGTGAAAAAACACGTATTAATTTTTCAGGCTTTAAAATTATCGACGAGAAAAAACTTTCAGAATTGTCAGATGATAAAGTTGTCGAGCTACATAAAAAAGGCTGGTTACCATTTATGTATGCGCATCTATTCTCTGGCGCGCAGTGGCAACGTTTGACACTTCTTCTAAAAGAAATTGATCAGAAAAAAGCTGCATAAGCGAGATTAGTGGATACAGGGTTCACACAAATATATATGTAAGGAGCAAATTATGGCGAAAGTAGGAGCGCAACGCGCAGCGGAGTTGGTTGGAAAATCTAAATCCACCATTCAACGTGCAATGAAAAACGGTAAAATATCTTTTGAAAAAGATATGAACGGCCGTAATGTCATAGATGTGTCCGAGCTGGAGCGTGTATTTGGCCTTGTTCCACAACAAGAAGAAACCAAAGTGAACGCTAATGTTGAAGCCGAGCTGAAAAAAGCGGCGGATATGATCGAAACAGAGCGTATGAAAATGCGTGTTAAAATGCTGGAAGATCAAATCCAAAGCCTTGAGACACAGCTAAGCGATATGCGCGGACAGCGTGATCAATGGCAAAAACAAGCGCATCAGGTTCTTCTAACGACCGAATATACGCAAAAACAAGCTGAAGAATATAAAGAAAAGCTTGATGATCGCGATAAGAAAGAAGAAGCCCGTCGTAAACAAATTCTGGAAGCAAAAATGAAACGCCTGAAAGGTGAAAACCAGAATAAACAAGCCGAAGAAGACGATAAAGGCAGTAGTGTTTTTGGGTTCTTTAAGAAAAAATCTGCTTAAACTTTCCTTATAATTATTTTTAAAACACCCTTCCCAGGGTGTTTTTTATTAGAAGGGTACGTCATCTTTAAAAGTAATTGGCTCACCGCTATTCGGGTGATACACAGTCAAACTTTCAGCATGTAGTTGCAATCTATCCGCTAGCTTAAAAGCTGTTTCATGTGCATAAAATGAATCGCCTAAAATGGGGTATCCTATTTCAGAAAGATGTACACGTAACTGGTGCGAGCGCCCCGTAATCGGTTTCAATTCCAGACGCGAGATAATATTGTCGTGATTATCAGCCTCTGTATTCAATACACGCCACTTTGTCTGGGAGGGCTTTCCATGTTCATGGCACACCATTTGTATCGGGCGCCGTTCCCAATCACATCGTAGAGGCAGATCAATAAATCCCTCATCCTCTTTCGGACGTCCCCAGACGCATGCGATATAGGTTTTTTCTGTTTTACGGCGCTCGAATTGCAGCCCGAGATTACGCTGTGCATTCTTATTCATCGCCATAATAAATACACCGGACGTTCCACGATCAAGACGATGTACCAGTAACGCTTCGGGATATTCTCTCAATACGCGCATTTGCAAGCTATCATTCAAATGCGCCTCACGCCCCGGAACACTTAATAGACCGCTCGGTTTTGATAAGACAAGAAGATCATCGTCATGATAAAGAATATGCAAAGGCGTTTGTGGCGGTGCATAGTTTTTTAGAACCTGCGGCCGCGCTTTCGAGAATTTTGACTTTGGAGGCACGTATTTACTTTTGCCTAAAACCTATCAGCAGACATTTGCATCAACGGCTCTGCCCCCGCCAGAATCATTTTAAATCTGGCATCGGCTTCGGGGAGCATGCGGGTCATAAAGAATTGCGCGGTTTGGATTTTCTCTTCATAGAAAGCTTGATCGCCCTCACCGCTTTCTATTTTCTCATGCGCCACCTTGACCATTTTTGCCCACATATAGGCAAGTGAGACAAGCGCGAATTGACGTAGGTAATCGCTTGAGGCTGCACCCGCTTCTTCGGGGTTTTTAAGTCCCTTTTGCGCGATCATAGCGGAGGATTGTTGAAGTTTTGCGAATGACTTGGCAAGTGGAAAGATCATATCTTGTAATTTTTCATTCGCCTGATTTTCCTCAATAAATTCCATCACGGGATGGAAAAACTGACGCAGCAAACGCCCAAAACTTTTTGCCATTTTACGACCGACCAAATCAAGCGCCTGAATACCGTTTGTACCTTCATAAATCATGGCAATTCGCGCATCGCGCACATATTGTTCCACGCCGTATTCCTGAATAAAGCCTGCGCCGCCGTGAACCTGTACCGATTCACTCGCGATTTCAAACCCCATATCAGTCAAATAGCCTTTCAGAATAGGCGTCACTAACGCGACCAAATCTTCTGCATCTTGTTTAACGTCGGGATCTTCATGTTTTTCTGAAATGTCCAGCATCATACCCGCCCAGTAAGACAGCGCGCGGGCGCCTTCATTAAAGGCTTTGCCTTTTAATAACATACGACGCACATCGGGATGAACAATAATAGGGTCTGCAGGTTTTTCAGGAGCTTTTGCGCCGCTGAGGCTTCGCATTTGTAACCGATCTTTGGCATAGGCAACACCGTTCTGATACGCCACTTCACCAATGCCCAAACCCTGCATCGCAACACCCAAACGCGCAGCATTCATCATGGTGAACATGGCTTTCAGCCCCTTATGCGGCTCACCTACCAACCAGCCTTTTGCGCCTTCATAAACCATGACGCATGTGGCATTGGCGTGAATTCCCATTTTCTTTTCAATAGACGCGCACGTCACGCCGCTATTACGCGGCCCGACCGAACCATCTTCATTTGGTAAAAATTTTGGCACGACAAAAAGTGAAATACCCTTTACCCCCTCCGGCGCATTTGGCAAACGTGCCAGAACAAGATGAACGATGTTCTCAGTTAAATCGTGTTCCCCTGCGGAAATGTAGATTTTCTGCCCTGTAATCTCGTAACTATCATCTTCTTTATCAAGGTTTTCAGCCTTGGTCTTAATCAGGCCTAAATCCGTTCCGCAATGCGGCTCTGTCAAATTCATCGTACCCGACCAGGTGCCCTCGACCAGTTTAGGCAGATAGGTTTCTTTTTGTTGATCTGTTCCGAAATGATGCAACGCTTCATACGCGCCTTGTGACAAACCCGGATACATGCCAAATGACATATTTGCAGAACAAATCATCTCTTGCATGACTGTATTAACAAGCGCGGGCAGCCCCATGCCGCCATATTCGGGGTCTGCCGACACACCGCACCAACCGCCTTGCGAGAAGAGGTCATATGCCTCTTTAAAACCTGATGGCGTATGGACAATGCCGTTTTCATACTTGCAACCTTCATGGTCACCGCTCATATTAATAGGAAACAAAACATCCTGACACAGCTTTGCGCCCTCCTCTAAAATCTGGTCAATTAACTCGGCCGAGGCGGTTTCTTCATAAGCCGGAATAGCGGATAGATGTTCCTCCGCTTTTAACACGTCATGCAAAACAAATTTTATATCATCAATCGGGGCGTTATAGATGGGCATTCAGGTTTCCTTATCGTTTCTTAATAATATAGAGCAAATTAGTAAATTTTTTATTCATCACGGTATGTGGCGCGAATATTATCCGCGATGCGTTCTTGATCTAACGCCTTAACTTGCTTCAACGCTTTTTCGAACGGATTATTTTCCTTCTGCGCCATTTGGGCGCGCACTTTATCCAGCGTATCTTCACCAATCGCTTCTGCGGCTTTACGAGAGTTCTCTTTTAACTCCGCCATAATTTCTTCGCGGGAGGGTTTTTCGGATTTGGCGGGCTTTTTCTTCCAGAACATAAAATTATTTTAGCACGAAGAAACAAACTGACGAAGGTTTAAAGTATTCATCACAAAAAGACTTTTATGATAAAATAAAAATATGGATTTTGCCCTTACAGATCGGCTTGCCGCTGATCTAGCTCAAAAAGTAGAAGAATGGACGGATTATTTGAAATATGAGAAACATGTTTCAAAACACACACTGCGTGCCTATTCTCATGATCTACAGGTATTTCTGAATTTCCTGTTTACTCATCACGAAGAAAAAGTCTCTATGAACAGCTTGTCCGATGCTTCTTTACGCGATTTTCGGGCGTGGATGTCGCGGCAAGCGATGAGCGGGCTGAAAAATTCCTCTCGCGCCCGCAGCCTTTCGGGCATTAAAAATTTTTTGAAATGGCTGGATAAAAACGGTCACATGCATAATCCCGCGATTAGCCTTCTACATACTCCGAAACTGCCGCATAAACTGCCCAAACCGATTGGCGAGATAAGTATTTTTAGAATGCTGGATGATTTCAAAGAAAAAGGCGACTGGATTTCCTTACGTGATCACGCCCTTTTTACCCTTTTATATGGTGCCGGATTAAGAATTCAGGAAGCGCTTTCCTTAAATATAGAGAATATAAAAGATGATGGATATTTAAGGGTTGTCGGAAAAGGCAATAAAGAACGCCAAATTCCGCTGATCCCAACGGTACGTAAAATTATATTTGATTATATAGAGCGCCATCCCAATCGACTTATAAAGAAGGCACCTCTTTTTCCGGGGCAAAGAAGCAAGCGTTTAAATCAGGGCGTGGCACAGCGCACCATGCGTCAAATTCGAATCACTTTAGGATTACCTGAAACTACAACGCCGCATGCGTTACGTCATAGCTTTGCGACGCATCTATTACAAAACGGCGCGAATTTAAGAGAGATACAAGAGCTGTTAGGGCACACATCGCTTTCTACTACGCAACGTTATACAGAAGTAAATGCCGCTGAATTGATCGCCATCCATAAAAAAGCACACCCACGATCAAGCCAAAAAAGCTGAGTTTTAATGTGATTCTGGAAAAAATAAAGATAATTTTACTTTTCCCTTAACACCTTCTTAAGAACTCTGATATAATAATAATAGACATACGGTTCCAGTATGGAGCCATAAACATACTTATAACAGTAACCTAGGAAAGGAAACTATTATGTCTAGTGATATCGTACTAGGGGACGCGTTGCGTTCCAACCTACTCTCTCTTCAAAACACACAACGTAAAATTGACGTGACACAGCTTCGTCTTGCGACAGGCTTGAAAGTCAATAGTGCTTTGGATAACCCGCAAAACTTCTTTGCATCACAATCTCTTAATAACCGTGCATCTGACTTGAACCGTTTGCTCGATGGTATTTCCCAGTCCATCAGAACAGTTGAAGAAGCAGATAATGGTATTACAGCGCTGACAGGTCTTGTTGAGCAAGCTGACTCGATTGTGCAATCCGCACGTGATCTTTTGGCAGCGTCCGAAGGTCAGGCTCGTGCACTTGGTAATACAGACCTTAGTCTTGTAACTGACTTAACTGATGCCGCAATCGGCTTTACCGATGGCGACCAGTTTACAATCAGTACTGTTTCTGACGGTGGCCTTGAAATTACTGAAACCATTACAGTGAATACAGGTGATACTGCTGAGTCATTGGCAGCTAAAATCCAGAATGCATTTGCAGATAATCAGGATCAGGAAATTACAGCCGAAGTTACGAAAGATGGCTTCTTAAGCATCAGTAGTGAAGATGGTCGTTCCTTCCGTATAGAAGGTGGCGCAGATGTTACATTGGCTGAATTCCAGGCTCTTGGTCTTGGTAACTTCTTTGCTGACGAAGATGATGGCGCCGGTGGTACACAAGCTGCAGGTACTATCATTGCAGGTAGCACAATTACCTCGCGTTCAATCTTTGAAGCTGATGGTGATCTGATCGAAGCTGGTGATTTAATCACAGGTAACTATCAGGATGTTGACGGCACGCAAATTATTGGTGGCCTTGCCGCCGGTGATACGATTGAATTTGCTGTAAATGACGCTGCTGCAACGACAGTAACATATAACGTTGCGGCCGGTGATACATTCCAAGATGTGATAGATTCAATTAACTCTAACACAGCCGTGAATGAACTTGTTGAAGCTAATTTTGATGCAAAAAATGGTCGTATCAGTTTAACAGCCATTTCTGGTGATACGGACAGCGTTGAAATCCGTGTCAATGGCGCGGCCAACACTGACTTTAATTTGGGTTTTGGATCTTCCTCATCAAACTTTGATGCACTTGGAACAACAACAGGTGGTAACGCGCAAGATCGTCTTTACGCTTTTGCAACAAGTACCGACGCGGTTGAAGCTTTGGCTGATGACTATAACGAAATCCGTAATCAGATTGATCGTTTAGTTGTTGATGCAAGCTACCGTGGTGTTAACCTTCTTGCTGGTGATAACTTGACAACCTTCTTTAATGAAGATCGTACAAGTTCATTAACAACAGAAGGGATCGACTTCTCCTCTGCTGGCCTTGGTATTACAGAAACAAGCTTTGCCAGTGCAACAATCGTTGACTCAGCGGCCGACGCCGTTCGTGACGCGCTTGAAGCAGTCAGAAGCTTCGGCTCTACTCTAGCTAACGACTTGTCTATTATTCAGACACGCCGTGAGTTTACAGAGCAGACAATCAATACACTTGAATCAGGTGCAGATGATTTAACTGTCGCTGATCAGAACGAAGAAGGCGCAAACCTTCTTGCTCTACAGACACGTCAGCAGCTGGGTGTTACATCCCTGTCCTTGGCGTCTCAGTCACAGCAGTCAGTCTTACGTCTATTCTAAGAGAGCTGATCTATATAAAATTAAAAAAACCGGAGATTATTCTCCGGTTTTTCTTTATCTGGTGTTTGCCAATGTAATAAAATTATGATTGATGGGTTAAAGAAATCTGCATCACATCTGTTCGCTCTGCTTTAAACCCTGCCGCGCATGCTGCCAGATAGAAACGCCACAGTCGGATAAAACTTTCATCAAACCCTAGCGCCAAAACTTCATTACGTTTTGAGTCAAAGTTACCTAACCACTCTGACAATGTACGGCTATAACTTTGGCCAAAAGACTCAAAATCACCTACATTTAGGCCTGCTTTATTGGCTTCTTGTGCGAAACGCGTTTTGGTTGGCAACATACCACCCGGAAAAATATAACTGCGTATGAAATCACCCGTGCGCTTATATTCTTCAAAATCTTGTTCCCGAATGGTAATTGTCTGAATAACAGCCTTACCTTTATCTTTCAGTAAAGCCGCCACTTTCTGAAAATACGTTTGCCAATAGGCCTCCCCCACAGCTTCAAACATTTCGATTGAAACAATTTGGTCAAATTTTCCACTTTGATGACGATAATCTTCCATCACAATATTGGCATGTCCCTCCACGCGTTTTTGCGCATACTCATATTGTTCATCCGAAATAGTTACACCGCGGATATTGTGATTGGCTTTCTCAATGGAACGCTCTGCAAATCCGCCCCAACCGCAACCAATTTCCAGCAAATCGCCAGCGCCGTTTTCGAATTGGCTCAAGATACGATCATATTTATTGTGTTGCGCGCTGACCATATCCTCATCTTCATATTTATAAAGCGCAGAGGAATAGGTCATCGTCGGATCGAGCCATAGCTTGTAAAACGCATTTCCCAAATCATAATGCGCGTGGATATTTTTCTTACTGCCCGCCACCGTATTACGTTGTAATAAATACCCTAGGATTGCTTTAAACCCTGCAAATTTCTCACCGACAACCATATGCTGAAACGCATCGGCATTAATCAGGCTGATTTCAAATAAACCTTGTAGATCATCGACGTCCCACAGACCATTACGGTAATCATCTGCAAATCCGATATTGCCTTTCGCCACCAAATTAGGCAAAACTTTCCAATCACGAATTTCAACATTTGCGGGAATGCCCGGACGCTTCCCTTGAAAACTTCGTTTCTTACCATCAGGAGTGGTCACATGCAACGTACCCTCTTCTATATTATCCAGCTTTTTTAGTATTTTGTCAGTTGCAAATTGTGCAAGCATATAGGCGTCCTGTTTTTGTGTATTCTTTCCTTTATAGAAAGACCGCACCGTTTTAGATGACTTTTAAAATATTATTTATCTCAAACATCTATCAAAAGGAATGGTTCATAACTATTCCCGCTTTATATAACAGAATTGAAAAAGAGAGATAAGTATGCTTTTATCTGTTCCATGCAAAATTTAAAACAAGATACAGCGCCCATGACAACCTACACACCGGATGAACTCCGCAATTCTTATCTTAATCATATGAAGAAAGTGAACGGCTCTACGATTGTTCCTTCCGCCAGTGTCCTTCCGGAAAATGATCCAACAACACTATTCACAGGTAGCGGTATGCAGCCGATGGTGCCATACCTTCTTGGTGAGAAGCATCCAATGGGCAATGATATTGTCAATATTCAAAAATGCGTTCGCACGATTGATATTGAAGAAGTCGGCGATAATTCCCATCTGACATTTTTTGAAATGATCGGACGTTGGGAGCTTGGCGCCAATCCCGAAAATTATAAACAAAAACAGATTGAGGCTATTTGGGACTGGCAGGTCAATGAGCTGGGGCTTAATCCTCAACGCTTATATATCAGCGTTTATAAAGGCAATACCGAACTGAATATTGCGCGTGATGACAGCGCGATTGAAACATGGACAAAGTTATTCAAAAGCGTCGGCATAGACCCGCAGGTCGAAGAAGACCCGGAACAATACGGACTATCACGCGGCGGACGTATTTTTCTCTATGATGATTCCGAAAATTGGTGGAGCCGCGTTGGCGCGCCCAAAAATATGCCCGTTGGCGAACCTGGCGGCCCGGATAGTGAAATGTTCTTTGATTTTGAACCAAACGGCGATGATAAGGACCATCCTGCGACGGAAACACCCCGATTTCTGGAAATAGGCAATAATGTGTTCATGTCACATAAACGCGAAGAAAGCGGCTTCGAAGCACTGAAAGCCCCGAATATTGATTATGGCGGCGGACTGGAACGCCTGATGGCGGCGGTGAACGGTAATGCCGACCTCTACCTGACAACATTTTTTACAACAGCCATGCAGAAAATTACTGCGCTAACAGGTAAAACGTATGAGCAAGAAACACGTAATTTCCGTATCATTCTTGATCATGCGCGCGCCGCAACATTTCTGATCGCGGACGGCGCCGTCCCCAGTAACGTTGATGCAGGTTATATCACACGCCGTATCATGCGCCGTGCCATTCGTGTTGCGCGTAAATTGGGTATTCACGACAAATTCATGACACAGCTATCAGAGATTTTTATTGATGAAGCCACGGCCTATCCCGAGCTGATCAAATCCAAAGAAAACATTCTGTCTATCGTCGAAGCAGAAGAAGAAAAATTCCAGAAAACACTTCAAACTGGGGAGCGCGAAATCCAGAAGCATCTGGAGCAAAATGACGCTGTGACAGGGGAAGATGCGTTTTATTTCTACGAAACCTATGGCTTCCCTCTCGAACTGACGCGTGAACTTCTGGAAGAAAACAATAAAACAATTTCTAGCCCCGAAGGCTTTGAAACAGCCATGAAAGCCCACGCAGATAAAAGCCGTACAGCCGCGGCAGGTAAATTCGCAGGTGGTCTTGCAGATCATAGTGAGAAAACAACCGCCCTTCATACCGCCACGCACTTGATGCTCGCTGGACTGCGCGAAGTTCTGGGAACACACGTTCACCAAAAAGGCAGCAATATTACGCCAGAACGAATACGTTTTGACTTTAGCCATGATCAAAAAGTAAATGAAGAGGAACGCGCGGCTGTTGAAAAATATGTTAATGAAGCAATGGCGGCGGCGGCAAAAGTTGTTGTGCGCGAAATGCCAAAACAAGACGCCATGGATGCAGGCGTAGAAGGCAGTTTTTGGGAAAAATACCCCGAAATCGTCAAAGTCTATCTGATGCAGGATGAAACCGGTAAAAGTTGGAGTGAGGAACTTTGCGGCGGACCACACGCGGAAAACACATCTCTTCTCTCAAACTTCGGTACTTTCAAAATCAAAAAAGAAGGCAGTAGCTCCGCAGGTGTGCGCCGTATCAAGGCGGTTTTAGCTGACTAAAATGACTGAAAACGTTAAGGTTGTTGATTTAAAGAATACTGATTTAAAATCATATAAAACGCATGTAGCGGATTGTGTCATATTAACTCATGATCAAAAACTGTTCCTTCAATACAGACCGAAACATTGGAAAACATCTCCGGACTGCTTAAATATTTTTGGTGGACACGTTGAAAAAGATGAACCCATTGACCATGCATTAAAACGCGAAATCAAAGAAGAAACAGGCGGTTTAATAAAGGATGGCACCTTCCAATTTATAGGCGCCATAACAGAAGCGTGGACTAATCATACCGAAGTCGTCCATATTTATTTTTGGCATGATAGAGATCATACAATAACAGGATGCTATGAAGCTGAGGCGCGAACATTTGATACTGTGGAAGATGTTTTAAACCATCCTAAAGTTATGGATTACACAATCTGGGCATTACAAGAATGCCAAAGGCTCAAACTTTTATAGCTAAAAGAACATTTGAAGAACAATTTATTTGTGATAGTTTGATTATATGACGTTTCGACTCGGTGATTTTAGTTTTGCAGACCTTGTTCTGGATATCCCGTCCCTTCTTATAGGTATGGCGATTGGTCTTATTCCGCTTATTATTATATTTTTTTGGCGAAACCAAGCGAAGCAGACTTTTTCTATCGCGGCGCAAGATGCTCTGCGGCAATCAAATGAAACTTTTTTACAACTCGCCGAACAACGATTGAAACAGGCGCAAAGTGATGGAAATTCAGATCTTGATGTTCGCAAACGGGAAATAGCGGCTTTGGTTGATCCGGTCAATTCAGCCCTTAAAAATATGGATGAAAAATTACGCGCACTCGAAATGGCACGCGCCAATGCCTATACCGAACTGCGCACACACGTCCAGAATATGACGGATGATCAACAACGCCTGCGTCAAGAAACATCTTCATTGGTGCAGGCTTTGCGTTCCCCCTCCACACGCGGACGCTGGGGTGAAATGCAACTCCAGCGCTGTCTTGAAATGGCGGGTCTGCGGGAAGGTATTCATTACGAAACACAAGTCACAACCGCATCCGAAGGCGGATCACAACGCCCCGACGTTGTTGTTAATTTGTCGGATGGTAAGAAGATTGTTATTGATTCGAAGGCGCCGATTGATGCCTATCTAGATGCGATGAAAGACGGGACGGGCGGCGATGAGCGACGGACACATTTAACCAGACACACACGTCATGTGCGTGACCATATGAAGTCACTCGGACTAAAATCCTATCATGACAAATTTGATAGTCCCGAATTTGTTGTTATGTTCTTGCCCGGAGAGAGTTATTTCAGCGCGGCATTAGAAAGTGATCCTGCCTTAATCGAATTTGGCGTTGACCAGAAAGTAATCCCCGCGACACCGACAACGTTAATTTCCCTTTTAAAAGCTGTCATGTATGGATGGCGACAAGAACAACTTGCGCAGAATGCGAAGGAAATTTCATCTCTGGGTCGTGAGCTTTATGAACGTATTTCTATCTTTTCAGGTCATATGGGCGCTGTTGGTAAAAGCCTGACCGCCGCAACCAATAATTATAATAAGGCTGTGTCTTCTCTGGAAAACCGTGTGTTAGTCAGCGCTAGAAAATTCGAAGATTTGCAAGCCGCGCCTGAACAGAAAAACCTAGATCAGCCAGAGGCTGTTGACACCGCCGCCAAGATTTTAACCGCACCTGAAATAGAAAAATTTTCTGATGATGAACCGGCAAAAGTCGCTAAATTGAAATAACCTTATTAGAACAAACCCCAGAAAGCTTGACGTAAAGACTTGAAAAGATTACCTGTTACCCATCATGATTAGCACATATGACATCGTTACCATCCCCGACCCCGTTTTAAAAGAAACAGCAAATGCCGTCGAAAATGTAACAACGGACATCACCCAACAGATGGACAGAATGCTTCTGACATTAGAAGAGGCAGGCGGAATAGGCCTTGCTGCCAATCAGGTATCAATCCTGAATCGTATTATGATTGTCGATGTGCCGGAAGGTATGTGGCAATATGGCATAGAGAAAAGCGGCGTTAAAACAATTGAGCGTGGCCCCAACGCAGATACCGAAGAAAAATCTCCGATCTTCATGATTAATCCGGAAGTGACATGGTGCTCAGATGAAAAATCAGTATATGAAGAAGGATGTCTTTCTATCCCCGGTCAATATGCCAACGTCATACGCCCCGCACATATTAAAGTAAAATATATCGACTATAATGGAAATGTTCAGGAAATGGACAGTCATGGTCTACATTCCCATTGTGTTCAACATGAAATTGATCATCTGGACGGAAAATTATTTATCGACCATCTTTCAAGCTTAAAACGCAATATGATCGTTAAAAAGTTCAAAAAGCAAAACCGTATTTTATGAGCGAGAACCCCCTCAATATTATCTTTATGGGTACTCCGGACTTTGCCGTCCCTGCCTTGGAAGCTATTTTCAAATCGAAACATAATGTAACCGCCGTTTATACTCAACCACCACGTCCAAAGGGGCGCGGACATCAAGTACAAAAGTCCCCTGTCCATTTGCATGCAGAGATATATAATATTCCCGTTTTTCATCCGACCCGTTTTAAAGACGATGGCGCAAAAGAGCAGTTTCAAAATCTAAAGGCTGACGTTGCTGTTGTCGCCGCTTATGGTTTGATTTTACCCCAAGCGATCTTGGACTCTCCCAAATATGGCTGCTTAAATATTCATGCCTCCCTCCTTCCCAGATGGCGCGGCGCGTCCCCTATTCAACATGCTATCTGGAAGGGGGATGATAAAAGCGGTGTAACAATCATGCAAATGGAGCGCGGCCTTGATACCGGCCCGATGATTTTGAAAGAAAGTGTTCCAATTTCATCTGACACAACCGCACAGGAATTACATGATGCGCTTTCCAATATTGGCGGTAATCTTATTACAAAAGTTTTAGACGATCTGTCTTCCAGCCAAGCCATTACTTCAGAACAGCAGGATGACGCCCAATCAAACTACGCCCCTCTCTTAAAAAAAGAAGATGGAAAAATTAGTTTTTCACAATCAGTCAAAGAGATTGATCAACAAATTCGTGCGCTTAATCCTTGGCCCGGAACTTACGTAGACGGTCTGAAAGGACGTGTCAAAATTCTGAGCGCCCACTTGTCAGGTGACCATCTTATATTTGATCAGGTTCAACCAGAGGGGAAAAAATCAATGGATTATATTTCTGCCATAAACGGAGGATACTTACAAAAAGATGTCCCTTAAACGTTGGAAGATTACAATTGAATATGACGGAACAGGCTATGCGGGGTGGCAACGTCAAATCAATGTGCCGACGATACAACAATCTATCGAAGATGCCATTTCTAAGTTTTGTCAGCGAGACATTCAAATCTATGGCGCTGGTCGCACAGATGCAGGTGTTCATGCGCAGGGACAGGTAGCACATTTTGATCTGGATTACGGGGATAGATCCCTTACAGCTATAGAGCTATCTAAAGCGATTAACGCGCACCTCCATGGTCATTCTATTAGTATTCTGGAAGCGGAAGAGGTTGAGCCCGATTTTCATGCACGTTTTAGTGCTACCAACAAAATGTATCGCTATCTTATCTTAAATCGTTCCGCCCCACCGACCTTTCAAAAAGGGACTGTTTGGCACTTTTGGCGTACGCTGGATGTGGAAAAAATGCACGAAGCCGCACAAATCCTTGTTGGCCGTCATGATTTTTCTACCTTCAGAGACTCTCAATGTCAGGCAAACTCACCTTTACGTACGTTGGATCGTCTAGATGTCTATCGCAAAGATAATTTGGTTGTCATAGAAGCCGAGGCGAAGTCTTTTCTACATCACCAGATTCGTAACTTTGCAGGCACATTGACACTGATCGGCGAAAATAAATGGGTGGCACGTGATTTGCATAATGCATTACAAGCTAAAGATCGTACAAAAGGCGGTATGACAGCGCCAGCAGGTGGGTTATATTTATTTCGTATTGACTTTTGATGATTTTTATATTACATAACTAAATAAATTTGGAAAGTGGGACTTTATGATACGCAATTTAACAGCAAGTGTTTTTGTTTTTGGACTTATGATCTCGACTGCTTTTGCAGCCGAAAATAATGTTGATAGCTATAAGAAGGAATTAATCGCCCTTAATCAAAACATAGGAACCTATTATTTTGTAAATGACAATTTGTCAAAAAAGCTTGCAGATGAAAATAACCTTGTCATTGGCAGCGTTCAGGACTTTTTAATCAATAATCAAGGCGAGGTTCAAACACTTATTGGTGAGCTGAATGATATGAATTTGGGCATGTCACATATGAATCTTGCTTTTAATGATGTTTCACAAAATCAGGAATCCTATACTTTGGCGATGAATGCTGAAAATATGGAAGAAGAATTAGCCGTCTTTCTTGCCAACATAGAAACCGCCGCAGGAGAAGAGTCTGAAACTTTGGTCAGCGCGCGCAGATTACATGGCCGTCATATTTTGTTGCCCACAGGCGAATCAATCGGCGTTGTTGATGAAGTTGTTACCGATGAAAAAGCCGAGAAAGTTGTCGGTGTATTAATTGAAGGTTTAGAATCAAGACCTGACTATGAGCGTTTCGTCCTGCCTTACCCGAACGGCCTCAGCATCAAAAATAGTGGTTTTAACAATGACTTAGAGTTGGCAGAAGAATATGTCGCAGTAATTGAGAATTTTACAGCCGAGGGCATTCCCAACTAGATGCTTATTCAAAATCATCTTTGTTATAAAGTTTTGAGACAACATCGAATATAAAAGCGGTGCTCCAACCGAAAAGTATCATGCCGTTTGCCGCTTCGAAACTGCCCATCAATCGCCATTTTTCTGTTAGAACCACATCGCCATAGCCGGCTGTCGTAAAAGAAGAGGTTGAGAAATATAAAGCCTCTTCAAAACTGCTTAAAGGTTCAACCTGTAGCAACCAGAATGCGATAGCCCATATCCATATTTGAATAACGTTTGCGCAAAATACACCTGAAACAGTGATTGTTATCAGAATAATTTTCCATTGCCTAAAAAACTGCTTCTTACATCTGGGACTATAATGTTTTAGAAATTTAATCAGCTTATCCAGTACAAAAGCATGTACAAGCACCGTTATTATAATCAAAATAGCTCCAAGAAAAAAATGTATAAACATAGAATTGAGTGTAATGCACTGTCATATCGAATGGAATACCCTTAGCTTGGAAGAATGGGACAATTATTATAGTCGTATCCGCCGTGCACCATTATTACAATCTTACGACTATGCTATGTCCACCTATGTACAAAAAGGTTTAAAGCCATCATGGGGGCTTATATACATCGATCATGAGAAAGCGGGGATTGTACAAATCGCCAAAACGTCACTTCCATTTAATCTTTTTGAGATTGTTATTCTGGATATGGGACCCTTATGGTTTGAAAATAATCAACTAAAAGAAAAGTCGGCCGCGTTTTTTATTGCTTTTGACAATCTCTACCCTGCCAAAATTAACCGGAAACGCCGCATTATTCCCTATCTAGAAGATCGCACAGATTATAAAAATATACCAAGTAGCGACAATTATAAATCTCGCGAATTATCATATGAGACTATTTGGATGAACCTTGAACAAGATATTGAGACGTTAAGAAAAAATTTAAAACAAAAATGGCGTAATCTTCTCAATAAATCAGAAAAACTAAATTTATCATTTGAAGCGGATAAAGAAGGCCAGACCTTATCGCTTTTCAAACATAGATACATTGCGCAAGTTATTGAAAAAAAATATAAAAACATACCTCCAAAATTGCTACCTTATTACAAGAAACAGTTCTCCCAAAAAGAAAACTTTTTAATTTTTTATGCTGTTTGTAAAGGGCGAAAAATTGCATCTGCTTTAATACTTATTCATGGTAATTCGGCTACCTATCAGATTGGTTTAGTTGAAGAAGAGGCAAAAAATAAGTGCGCGAATTATTTTTTAATATGGAACGTTATTCTATATTTAAAGAACATTGGCGTAAAAGATTTTGATTTAGGCGGCATAAATGCTTATAATGCAAAGGGTATCCAACATTTTAAAGAAGGTTTGAATGGACAAAAAATATTATACAAAGGTATTTATTCCTAAGATTATATTCCTCCTTATTGCTTTTGGTTTTAACCCTACTTTTGCTCAGACAACTGATAAAAAACTAATCTATCAAGTCTATGCAGGGGGAATACATGCTGTAGAGGCTGTACTGGACTATGATGTTACAGAAGATGGATATGATGTCTCTTTAAAAGCGAATACGAGAGGTTGGTTGAGTTCCGTTGTTCCATGGGAAGGCATTTATGCAACAACAGGCAACATGTCTGATGGTAAGTATACACCACAAAAACATCAGACAATCTCTGTCTGGCGTGATGAGATTGAGACAAAGACATTTGGCTACGTTGACAATAATTTAACCTCTCTTACGATCAAGGACGGTGAAAAACCTATAAAAAACAAAACGATAAAACCTGAACTTACAGACAACACAACAGATATTCTATCTGCGACCCTAGATGTTATGAAGAATACTATCCTAACATCCGAATGTAACGGTCAATCTGACATATATGATGGAAAACGTCGCTTTACTTTAAATTTTGAAGATAAAGGCGAGAGCCAACTTAGAAAATCTAAGTATAATATATTTTCGGGTCCGGCCCGCTTTTGCACTGTTGAAATTGAACCAAAAGGCGGGCGTTGGCATGAAAAGCCACGAGGATGGTTATCAATACAAGAACAAGGAAGACAAAAAGGAGCCTTGCCCGGTGTATGGATGGCAAAAGTGGATGGATTTGATTACGCACTACCCGTAAAGGTCCGTGTAAAAACAGATTACGGCACTTTATTAATGCATTTAACAGATATTAAGTAATCTTAAGGAATTACTGTCGTATAATAAAATTTGCAAAATTAGTATAAATTGTGCTCAAATTGTATATATAGAAAAAAACTCAGGAAAAGATAAAGCCAATGCGTTTAGGGAATCATTATTTTTATACATTCATAGCCACACTCAGCATCTATTTTCTTTCGATGTCAGATGCTTTGGCTGGTGCACCTCCTGCTTATGCCTGTGTAGCTGCGGATTTCAATTGTATAATAGCAAATCTTATAGAAAACGGCTTCGGTTTACCAGGCCTCGTTTCTGTTGCGGCCTACTTGACCGGTTTGGCACTAGGTGTCAAAGGTGTTCTAGACATGAAAACACACGTTGTTTCTGGTCATAGAGAAATGCCTATACGCACTCCCATTATCGAGTTGGTTGTTGCTGGCATGTTATTAGCTTTACCATTCCTATATGAAGTTATAATAACAACTGTAAATGGAACCAATGCTTTTGATGTTTCGGGAGCTCATTTTTATACAAACCCTGGAAGCGACAATGTTTATGTCTTGGTCGGAGGGGTTGTTACAGACTTAGGGAACCCTAGCGCTGCATGTGGAGATGCTGCATATTCTTCTACTATAGGTGGGCTGATGTGTAATCTATGGCAGCATACATCGAATTTGCCCGGATTATTTAGTGGTTTTTCATACATTGCAGGTTTAACTTTCATGTACTTCGGAGCACTTTCTTTAAAACAAAGTGTTGAAGATCCTAACTCTACATCTCTTTGGGTTCCCCTACAGCGCTTTGTGGTCGCAAGCCTTTTGCTTGTCTTTCCTTATACTTTAGAAACAGCCATACAAACCCTTTATGCAGGTACATGGATAGGATCTGGAGATACAGGATATAATTTGAATAACACAGCTGGCGGAGATCAAACGCTAGATATGATTGTTGGCAATTTTGTTTTTAACATCTATGGTGCCTCAAGATTTCTTATTAAAGGTTTTTGCTATATAGCCGGTATGACGTTAATCATGATTGGCATATTTCGCTTACTCAAAACCATGCAAGAAGGACCAAGAGGCCCCGGCGGTATTGGTACGATCATGACTTTTATAACAGGAGCGGCACTACTTTCTGTTGGACCTACTATGGCGGCATTTACAGAGTCTTTGTTTGAAGATAATGTCAGCCGTACACAAGTAAACTTAACCGTTCCTGGTGGTGGACTTGTTGATTATACTGATCGTATGGAGAATTTTATAAGTGCTGTTCTGGCTTATATGATAATCCTTGGATGGGTCAGCTTTGTACGCGGCCTCTTCATATTCCGCCAAGTAGCAGAAGGTGATCAGCAATCATCTATGATGGCGGCCGTTACGCACTTGCTAGGAGGAGCTATTCTTGTTAACTTAGGTCCGTTCTTAACCGCTGTTCAAGATACACTTGGACCGATTGCAGGACTACCGACATTAACATTCACCTAATAGGCCATCATGCAACTTGGTATTTTAAGGCAGAGATCTAAAAATAAATTATCTCAAGCAAAGCAAAATGAAATTTTGAAGCGTGATGATTATACATGTCATTATTGTCAGTTTCGCGCAGATAAATATCAACATATTCACTATTTTGACGGCAACTCTAAAAATGAAGCCAATTCTAATCTGGTGACAACATGTATATTTTGTAATCAATGCTTTAATCTGGATAATGTTGCGTCTATGGGGTCAGGCGTCTTAATCTGGCTTCCTGAAATTTCACAAACAGACCTTAATAACCTTGCACGTGCCATATATATTGCACGTATTTCGCAAGGCGTCATGGCTGACACCGCCAAAGCCATGCTGGAAGTGATTATGACACGTCGAGAAGAAGCGAAACAACGCCTCGGTACCGATGATCCCTATGTACTAGCCACAGTATTAGGGGATCTTTTATCGAAGGCTGTCTATGATAAGCGTCATGATAAGCTTGATGGAATTCGCCTTTTTCCTCTTGATCGAAGAAAAGTTAAAGAAAGCGGTCTTGAATTTAATCAGTTCCCACAAATCCTTGCTTTTTGGCGATCAAAACATGGTCCTTTTCAAGGCCACCCACCTTTAGAGTGGCTCCCGCGTTACAAAGATCTATTATTAAAAGAAGCGGCATAATCAATTGCTCTTTGAATCCTGATAAAACTTATATTATTTTTAGTAAATAAATATTATAATTTTATTGAACTATAGTCTGATCGAATAAGAATGAATTTTTTAAATAAACTTTTAGCTCCCTTTGAAACAGCTTTTAAGAAGAATATAGAATCATATGTTCGCCTTGAAACTGCCGATGACGCGCATACGATTGTCTCTACAGACGGATCTTTACTTACATATTTAAAAATAGAGGGTAGTCGCCAAATTATTGGTGATGAAGAATATAAACATTTGATTGAGTCTTCTACAATCAAATTAGGATCAAGGTTTGACCGCGCCGGACACGCGCTGCAGGTTTTCTTTATTCGTGATAAAGATCGTGTAGAAGAAAGCCTTGAAAGACTAATTCGCCCAAGCAGAATATCTGCCCAAAATATAAAAATGGACGTTCTTGACCTTCTCGATGAAAGAAAAAAACATTTATCTAAATTTATTTCATATGAAGAATCTTATTTCGTTTTATGGACACGGCCGTCAGTTCTAACAAAAACGGAAGTCAATCGTGCTGCAAAAGAATCTAAAGAAAAAAAATGGGTAAGTGCAGGATATTCACAAAATCCTCTTGCCGCACTTGATGCGCTTCGTACAAGACACAGAAGTTATGTCTCCGCAATTGTTTCTGCACTGGACGAACTTGATATAAAAGCAATAAAACTTGAATCACATGACGCTCTCATAGCTGTGAAAAATAATATGTTTCCGGAAAAAGCTCATGAAAACTGGTATCCTTGCTTACCAGGGGATAATATCCGACCGCGTGCGCCAACTATACGTGGTGATTTATCAGAAATTTTATGGCCCTCTCTCAAACAGCAGATTGCCTCTTCCGATGCGCTGCTTATTGACGAATCTATCGTAAAAATTGGCAACCAGTTTTGGGCAGGCGCCGATATGACACTTGGTCCCATGGATACAAATGCTTTTCCGGTACTTCTCAACCGCCTTGTCGAAGCCGGCGTACCACACCGTATTTCATTCATGATAGAAGGCGGCGGCGGGGCTGCAACATCATTACGTGCTTCAATTGCAACTATGTTGAGTGTCACAAACGCTGTTAATAAACAAATAAAATATTCATTAGAAGGGCTACAACATCTTTCAAGAAGTGAGCCCGTTGCAAAACTTAGAATTTCTATCGCGACGTGGGCACCTGCAACAAGCTTAAAACTAATACAGGAACGTTTATCGGTCGTCGTACAATCGCTAGAGAGTTGGGGTTATTGTCAGGCCAGTGAGTTTTCCGGTGATCCGCTGGACTGCGTCATGTCATCTGCAATGGGTATTCATTGTGCAGGAACAGCTCCAGTTGCGATTGCCCCTTTATTTGAAATTATGAAGATGCTGCCATGGCAACGTCCTTCAAGTCCTTTTGCACGCGGCTCCATGTTATTCAGAACGCCTGATGGTAAAGTATGGCCGTATCAAACAGGTACTAATTTAACCACAACGTGGTTTGATATCATTTTCGCACAGCCTGGTGCTGGTAAGTCGGTCATGATGAATACGCTCAATCTTGGTACGTGCCTTCAAGCGGGATTAAATAAATTACCTTTTATCGCTATTGTTGATATTGGGTCTTCATCCTCTGGCCTTATTTCTCTCATTAAAGAAGCGCTACCCGAAGAACGATCACATGAGGCATCATATTATCGTCTTCAGATGTCTCATCAATATGCCATTAACCCCTTTGACACTCAACTGGGCTGTCGCTATCCATTATCCGATGAAAGAAGTTATTTGGTGGAACTGTTGACACTTTTATGTACGCCGCCAGGATATGATCGCCCCTATGACGGTATACAACAATTAGCCGGCCTCGTCGTCGATGAAATGTTCAGATGGCGAGATGACGAAAGCGCAAATGCCGAACCACGTCCCTACTTACCAAGACTTGACGCTGATATTGACGAAGCAATGCAAAAGCATAATGTGCACCTTCCCGCAGAACCGCTTTGGTGGGATGTTGTTGAAAAAATGTTTGACATAGGCGAGCATCACGTTGCAACTCTGGCGCAAAGACACGCCGTGCCTACACTGGGCGATTGTATTACTGCATCACGTCGCCCCCAAATCAGAACTTTGTTAGAAGAGACGTCAATTGGAGCAAGCTCTGAAAGTGTTATATCTGCCTTTGAAAGGATGGTTACATCTGCCATCAGGGAATTTCCTATTTTGGCGTCTGTTACACAATTTGATGTCTCAGGAACACGTATATGCTCACTAGATCTGATGGATGTTTGCCCACAAGGCGATGAAACAGCCGATAGACAAAGTTCGATTATGTATATGCTTGCGCGACATGTTTTGGTGCGTGAGTGGTGGATGGGCCAAGAGGCCGTGGCTCATGTACCAGAAAAATACCAGTCTTACCACGAATTAAGATTACAAGAGATTGCAGAATCACCAAAAAGACTTTGTTATGATGAGTTTCATAGAACAGGAAAATCCCATTCCGTACGTTCTCAGATTATTCGCGATGTGCGCGAGGGACGTAAGCGCGGCGTTCAAATTGTTCTTGCTTCACAGCTTCTGGATGACTTTGATGATGACATGGTTGATCTGGCGACAGGTGTCTGGGTTATGGGCGCAGCTATTTCAGATCAGGCCGTTGATGATATTCAAAAAAGATTTGGCCTTACACAAACGGCGCGTAACGTTATTCGACACCACTTAACTGGTCCGAAATCCACCGGTGCGCCTTGCCTGCTTGTTCTGGCAACAAATGAAGGTCGTTATGAACAACATCTAATCAATACGTTGGGGCCTGTTGAATTATGGGCACTTTCAACCTCCTCTGAAGATGTTGCAATAAGATCAAGACTATACAGTGTGATAGGCGCGGGAATAGCGCGTAAGATTCTTGCCGCTAACTTTCCCGGAGGTAGTGCCCGATCAGAGATAAAACGTCGAATTTTAATGCGTTCCGAAAAAGCAAAATCAGGTGATTTAGACAAATCTGCAGCACAAAGTGAGGTGATTAAAGAAATTGTTGAGGAACTTATTGAAGCGTCAAAATCAAAACTTTCTAAAAATTAATGAATAAAGCATCTCCACCTAATCATAACAAAAAACAGAAAGGTGCTCCTGCTGTTGAGGGCGCAATGTCTGCTGAGGCACAGGATCTTGTAAAAAACAAGTCATCATCTGCAGCTAAGGCTCTTAAAATAATGTTTATGATTGTTGTGTTTCTTGTTTTCGCCGTAAGTGCGTTTTTATGGTACGTCTTCCACGGACCGCAATGGGGAACAATGTATTATGGTGTTTGTAAAGTTTTTGCTGAGAGGTATGTTGATTTCCCTACTACTATGAATATACGAGAAGTCGAATATTACGGACTGAACGTTCGGCTTTTTGTTAGTCATCTCGATGCTTCAGGTCAATTTAATTTCAATGTAGTAGAGTGTGAGTATGGAAAAGGCACACTCGAAATTACAAGAGTTAGGGTTGATAGAAAAGTTTTGAGTGATACTAATGAGGACAATCCCATCGAAAAAGAAATCCTAGAAAACTTTAATAAGGGTCTGAATGCCATTTTAATGAATCCACCTAGTTTATTGACCCCCCGCTCAAAAAGAGATGCAGCCCTTGCCGATCTATGGCAAGGTGAGTAAAATTTGCGTTTTTAATCCTTAATCCTTTATAATGTAGTTAAAATGAGACGTCGTAGAAGTCTAAAAAGTGCTGAAAAAATAGTTAAAAAAAAACCGTCCACTTTGGCGGAGGTTATGAAGATAGCACTTTTGATTCATGAAGATGGTCTAATTTGGGTATTTCATGACAAAAAAATTCCCGGTGGACTAGATTGGGTAGATTATGACCCTAAAGCAGACAAAATATATTTTATCAATAAAGAAGGTTTTTCATACGATTTAGGATTAAAAATGAAGGCCGAACAAAAACAACACTTATTGAGATGCGAATATTTGATGTCAGCTCACATTGAAGATAATGATGTGCAAAATATGAATGTTGTTTCATTTATACCCCGCCGCATGAATCGAGATGAAGACAGAACAAAGCAGGAGAATAATTAAATGGCATTAGACGGTGACGTAACAGAATATGAAGATGTTCAAACATCTTATGATACAGCCTTTGACCAATTGGTGACAGATGCTTTTCCTGCGGGGCTTACAACGATCACAAATGTTTATCATAGTGGTGTCAGTGAGGAGGCATTTAACCAAGGGGAAGAATTTTTACATTCCATCAGTCCACAAGGCATGGGCATCTTTATTGAACAAAAGCTAGGAGATGATCTTCAAGCATTACAACAACCGGGCAGAGAAGCCGAGTATGCAGAGCTTGTTGACTTTGTAAACGGCATTCGCCCAGACAGCGCGGAAGATTTACTTGCCGTATATCAACAAATAGCAACACCAAAGACTTTCAGTGCTGTTTTAATGTCACAAGCGGGCGTAGAACCAAATGCTATAGAAACATTTTTAACTAAATTGGAAAATGCTCCTGTTGCGCGGGAAAATTTAAATCAGCTTTTGCAATCAGTTGATATCGCCTCTTTAATAACACCCGGATCTGGTAGTGATGAAGCCATGCAAAGCGCAAATGGCATTTTTGCAGACATAGCAGAAGATCCCGACAGTTTTATAACTCTGGCTCAGACAGATGCCTTTGCTGTCGTAGTCGGTCAACTAAGTGACCCAAATACGGCAAATAGCGGCTTTGATCAAAATGCTATTTTTGAGGTAGTTGAAAATTTACCGCTAGATGAAAAAGTAACCTTTCTCATGCAAATGGGACAAGCAACAGATCAGGAAATTGGAGCCTTTCAAGAAAGACTTTCGACTGTTATAGAGCAGCGTCCAGAGCTTGAAGCGCAAATAAATGATGCTATTTCAAATCTGGCACAACGCGAAAACGCAACTGGCATTAATACATTCACAGCTTTGCAACAATCTGCTGATGTCTTCGAAAGCATCGCTACTTCTGACCTCGCAGGCTCGCCTGTTTTTGATGACTTATTGGCACTTACGGCACAGCATATTAATAATGGTGGTGCACTAGACCAAACAGGTGCAATGGATTTAATCGCTGGTATTTCATTGCAAGAAAAAACAGCTCTGTTTATGGAGATGGGCGGTTCCACACCTGAAGAAATTGCGCAATTTCAAACAACTCTAGAAACAGCTTTGGAAGCTAACCCTGAATTTTCTACTGTTATTGATAATGCTATTATGAACTCAATAACCCAAGCTTCCGCGGAAACAGGAACAACCGGCAATGTAATGGATACTTTACAAACCTCTGCCGAGTTCTTTTCAGATTATGCAAATTCCAACTTAATAACATCTGTTTTAACTGACCCGCGCTTAATGGATGAGATTATAGTACAGTCTCAGGCAGAGGGCGATAATCTTGACTCTCGATTCCATTCAAGATGTTGCCATTGAAAGTGTGATTTATGAAGAAGCCGGCATGATGGCGGCAAATGGCATGGGAACTAATACGGCATTCTTAATGTTTGGCGGCGTTGGTATTAATGAAGCTATTACAAGAGCAAAGCAAATGCGTGACCCGGATACGGCGAACACAATAACTGGAACTTTAAACGGATTTCATAGTCTACTCGATTCGATTGGCTTAGGCGGGATTGTTGGCGGAATGGGAAATGTAGCAGGCTTTTTGCCTGATAGCATGGGGCCCATGTTGGCACGTTTCGGAATGGAAACGTCTCCCTCACAAGAATCCTATGCACGAGCTGAACGAGGTTTTATTTTTGATGGTTCGAACGGATATCCGGCAATTGACTACGCACAGATCGGTCGAAACTATGCAAATAATGTATGGGACGCCAAGGAAACGTTCGCCCTGAACACCATGAAAGGCACTTTCGACCCAGCGTTACGTAGCGGACGCGCAAATCTTGGCTGAAAATAGCGGCTATGAAATGGCCGCAGCGGCATTAGGATTCACAGGGAAGGTCGTTGATGGAACAGTTGATTTAGGTGAAGTTGGCGCTGGTTATATACAACAGGCACTGATTACGAGTGGAATGTTGGGATCGTGCAAGAGAAGAAATTACCGCGCGGACAGAACCTGTGATCGAAGGTGAAGAAAGCACAACACCTGCTGCACCCTCCGCACCTAGAGGTTTGGGGATGGATTAATCAAAAGCGCTTGACGTAACCGCGATTTTTGACCACATTACAGCCTTACGAAAAGGCTGTAATTTTTATGATTAATATTCCCACCTGGAAAATTGTTTTGGTTATTTTTGTGTGTCTATTGGGCTTTGCCAATAGCGCGCCAAACCTACTTCCCACCCAAACAGTCGAGCATATCCGCCAGAATTATCCGTCATGGATTCCAACCAACACGATTAACTTGGGGCTGGATTTGCAAGGCGGCGCGCATTTGCTGGTCGAGCCTGAATTTCCTGAAGTTATTGAGGAGCGTATTGAAAGCCTGAGCGATAGTATTGATGATCTTCTTAAAGAAAACGATATTCGCCGCGACGGACGTATCAAAGAAGCAAGAGATAACCTGTCCCTCAAAATAAAAGATACCACAAAGCTGGATGAAGCAACGCGCGCAATAAATCGTATGGAAGACGGTTTGAATATAAGTACAGAGGGCAATACGCTAAACATAAGCTTTACTGATGAAGCATTAGAAGACATCCGCACCAAAGTCATCGAGCAATCAATTGAAATTATTCGCCGCCGTATCGATGAAACCGGCACAAAAGAACCTGCTATCCTGCGTCAAGGTGATAATCGTATTCTGATACAATTTCCAGGCATTTCCGATACGGTTCGTTTGAAAGAATTAATCGGATCAACTGCAAAACTTAGCTTTCATCTTGTATCGGATTCCAGTCGTAACAGCTTAACCACTATGACATTGCCCATGGCGGAATCCGAAGGGGGGCTCCCCCTGACGATCAAAGCCACCGCAGATATTTCAGGCGACATGTTGACCAATGCGCAAGCAGGCTTTGATCAAAGCTCACAGGCGGTCGTCAACTTTCAACTCAATACCATTGGGGCAAAACGCTTTTGTAAGGTCTCTTCTGAAAATATAGGGAAACGCTTTGCAATTGTGTTAGATGAGGAAATTATCAGCGCGCCCGTCTTTCGTGGTGCGATCTGCGCAGGACAAGCACAAATTTCAGGTAGCTTTGATGTTGCCTCGGCAAATGATCTCGCCCTCCTACTTCGTGCAGGTGCCCTGCCCGCATCCCTTAAGTTCGTAGAGGAACGCTCTGTTGGCCCTTCCCTCGGTGCTGATTCAGTAGAGGCAGGTAAAAAGGCCAGCCTGATTGCCTTACTTCTCGTCTTATTATTTATGGCGGTTAAATATCGCCTTTTCGGTTTTTATGCCGATATTGCGCTGGTCATTAATGTGTCTTTGATTTTTGCACTTCTTTCCATGCTACAGGCCACGCTAACCCTTCCTGGTATTGCGGGAATAGTTTTAACCATTGGTATGGCGGTTGATGCAAATGTTTTGATTTTTGAACGCATAAAAGAAGAGCTTAGAAACGGACGCTCTCCCCTTGCCGCGGTTGATACGGGCTACTCCCGCGCGTTCGGAACTATTATTGATGCGAACCTGACCACTTTGATTGCCGCGGCCATTCTATATTCCTTTGGAACAGGGCCTGTGAAGGGGTTTGCCGTGACATTGGGACTAGGCGTTCTGACATCCCTCTTTACGGCAATTATGGTGACACGCTTATTTGTTGTCCTCTGGATAAAATACAAAAAACCAAAAGAATTGAAGGTCTGATATGACACGAACTGCACTGGACGACGTTTCAAAAATCAACTTTATCAGTATGCGTTTTATCGCCTATGTTATTTCCGCGATTATTATTTTAGGCTCTCTCGGTCTGACAATGACAAAGGGCCTAGGTTTCGGTATTGATTTTACAGGCGGCACATTAATTGAAATTCGCTTGCAAAATGCTCCTGATTTAGGCGCGTTAAGGGACCAGATGAATGCCCTTGATCTAGGCGGGATTTCAATTCAGGAATTTGGCGCACCAAACGATCTGCTTATTCGTATGCCGGAACAAGAAGGAGATGAGAAAGCCCAGCAAGCCGCCATTGCACAAATCCGCGCCACACTGGATCAAACATATGAAGACGTTGATTATCGTCGCGTGGAATATGTAGGCCCGCAAGTCGGGGAAGAACTAAAAAGACAGGGGCTGTATGCCATTATATTCTCGCTATGTGGGATTATGGCTTATATAGCGCTTCGCTTTGAATGGAAATTCGGTGTTGCTGCCATCATCGCTTTGGCACATGACGCCATTGCCACAATTGGTTTATTCGCCATAACAGGCATGGAATTTAACTTATCAACGGTTGCCGCCATCTTGATGATCGCAGGATATTCCATTAATGACACGGTGGTTGTATTTGATCGTATTCGTGAAAACCTGCGTAAATATAAAAAAATGCCCTTATCGGAATTATTCAACCTTTCTATTAATCAGACATTATCCAGAACCCTTGTGACATCTGTAACAACATTGCTTGCACTGGTTGCGTTGTGGGTTTTTGGCGGGGAAGTTATTCAGGGGTTCGTGAACGCGCTTCTTTTCGGCATCATTATTGGAACATATTCCTCTATATTTGTTGCGGCGCCGTCCTACTTTTAATTGGCGTTGACCGTCACGCGGATACGGCGTCCCCGCATCAAAACGCCGAATTGCCCTCTTAATTACGAATGGATATTACTCCTCTTATTCCCGAAGGACGTCAAATCATACAAAGCTATGGCCTGAACGGTTTCAAAGTAAGTGGACATCGCTTCGATAAGGGAGTTATCGTCACACCCGAAAAATCATGGCTATGGACAAATAAAAGTGCAGATCAATTAGACCTTGATGATTTTGCATCCGTCCTTTCAAAAGCCGATCAGTATGATGTGTGCTTATTCGGAACGGGGAAAAGCACCCTTTTCCCACAAGCCGGCCTTATAAAAGACCTTAAGGCGAAAAATTTGAAGCCCGATATCATGGATACAGGCGCGGCATGCAGGACTTATAACGTTCTAATGGCGGAGGATAGACGCGTTATCGCCCTCCTCCTGCCACTATAAACTTATTTCAAAATAACTTTTGCTGAAACACTCAGCGAAATTTGATCTTTTCCAGATTGTGCCACTGGTGCCGCCATTGCAGAACTTTCTGCCATATCCATAGAGACCATTCGCGTGGCCATCATTGGTTGCGGATAGTTGCGTGACGGCGCCGCGTCTACATTCACTTCCCACAAATCAACATTCGGCTTATCAATCGCACTACCTACACGCTTAGCACGCGTTATAAGTTTTTCTAGAGCTGTTTCAAGTAAACTCTCTCTAACCTCTTCATGTTTTTCAGGTGATAACTGATAATTCAGCCCGTTCATTAAAAACCCTTGATCTTGCAAACGCCCCGATAATTCCAAAACATCTTCTGCATTTTTGCTTTTGATTGTTATCCCCTGCGCACCCTGCCATAGCTTCTGCGTTTTTGTGTTATATTCATGCACATAATATCGATTGGTGGCCAGATCCAGATCGTCAAACTTCTTGGCTTCTTCAATTGCTTGCTTCATCATAAGGTTGATTTCTTGTTGAAGCTCTTTCGCATCCGCCAGTCTTTTTTCAACGCGTAAATTGGCAACCAACAAATCTTGTTCGACTTCAACGCTTTCCGTCGCTGAAATATTGAGCAGCGTTCCCCCCGCAGGTAACGCTGAAACCATGCCGTCCTGAGCCATAGAAAGAGAAGGTGTTAAAATAATAAGAGCCGTGAAAAGGGAGAGAATGCGCATAATTTTTCTTTCATTCGTAAAAAGTGTGTTTTCCAAAGAGGTTGAAACGATTATAATTAAAATATGACCGATCACAAAGACGATATTACAAATAAAAAGCAAGCCGCCAAAGACAAATCAAAGGAGGTCATCTCATATTACCTTAAAGAACCTTATGTTCCTTTCGTTATATGTATAATTCTTGCTTTGATTTTAAATGAAATTCTAACACTTGCCTTTTTCCCATGGTTTGTCTGTGTGTCGGTCGGATTTGCGTTTCTATTCCTTGGATTGTTGATATTCAAATGGTCGTTAAAACACATCAATTTAAACGGCGAAACATGGTCTCCGCTAAAAATGGAATCACAAGTAATGATCGTATTCGGACCGTACCATTATTCCAGAAACCCTATTTTCTTAAGCGCTGTTATGATTTATATGTCCTTGTTTTTCTTTTTAAATAATTTTTGGGGGTTCGTTTTACTCCTACCTCTTATAGCCCTCTTAAATCGTTATGTTATCAAGCCGCGTGAACGGTTTTTGAAAGAAACGTATGAAGATACATACGAAGATTACCACCGCAAAACCAGCCGCTGGATATAAGCCTTTTCTTTTATTTCGAATTTTATGGATAATTAAGAGCCCATTTAAAGCCCTCCTGTACTCTAAGAATAGGACAGGGGATTTAAATGATTACAGACACTTACAACAGACGCGCAGAAACAATGATTACGGACAACGGTGCCGTAATACAGGGTGAATTATCGAAAAAATCGATGGTTTCTGCACATCAGGTTGCAAATAGTAATCAGCCCCCTGCACCTTCCCACAAAACACCTTTTCAACAATCTGAACGCACAACGTCTTTTTCAAAATCTTTGAAAAACGATCACGATGATAACCCGATCACACAAGAAGGTATCAGCGATGGTTTAGGCGCAATTTTTGGTGCTGCGACAGGCCTTGATTGGATTGAAATGGTTATCGATTATGGATGTGATGCCGTTGAATTTTACGATGACTATATGATGGATCGTAACGAACAGGCTATGCCGCAACCTGCCAACCAAATTGATCCACGTTTGTGGTTACAGCCACAACCGGGTATGGGCATGGCTGCGTAAATAAATATAAAAAAACTTTACTCCGTTCTTGCATTGTTCCAGATAAATTCTATATATTTAATTGATTAAGGCTTCACGCGATGCCGCTCGTGTTCTATAACTAATTTTTTAGAGATAGAAACAGGGTCGCGAGAAACTTTTTCTATTTTAAATCGTATGGTGCCAATATGGGCCGTACATCGAACTTGCTTAATTAAAGGAGTATATAAATATGAGTAAAGTTATTGGTATTGACCTTGGAACAACCAATTCATGTGTTGCAGTAATGGAGGGATCAGATCCCCGCGTTATAGAAAATTCCGAAGGTGCACGCACAACCCCCTCAATGATTGCTTTTACAAAAGACGGTGAGCGCCTGGTCGGCGCCGCAGCAAAGCGTCAGGCTGTCACAAATCCGGCTGCGACAATCTATGCCGCAAAACGCTTGATTGGTCGTTCTTTTGGGGATGCAGAAGTTAAAAAAATGATGGAAACTGCGCCGTTTAATATCGTTAAAGGCGATAATGATGATGCGTGGGTAGAAGTTGACGGCGAAAAGTATGCTCCGTCACAAATTTCTGCGATGGTTTTACAAAAAATGAAAGAAACTGCAGAAAGCTTCCTCGGACAAACAGTTGATAAAGCTGTTATTACCGTTCCAGCCTATTTTGACGACGCCCAAAGACAGGCAACGAAAGACGCCGGTAAAATTGCCGGTTTGGAAGTGCTTCGTATTATTAATGAGCCAACGGCTGCTGCGCTGTCTTATGGTCTTGATAAAGAAAAAGATTCAACCATTGCTGTGTACGATCTTGGTGGTGGTACATTTGATATTTCCATTCTGGAAATCAGTGATGGCGTTTTTGAAGTAAAATCAACCAATGGTGATACATTCCTTGGTGGTGAAGACTTTGACCAACGCATTATCGATTATCTTGCTGATGAATTTAAGAAAGAACAAGGTATCAATCTGCGTGATGATAAAGTTGCCCTACAGCGTTTAAAAGAAGCGGCTGAAAAAGCAAAGATTGAGCTCTCTTCTTCACAATCAACAGAAGTCAATTTGCCGTTTATTACAGCAGATGCTTCTGGCCCGAAACATTTGAATGTCAAAATGTCACGCGCAAAACTGGAAAGCATTGTTGGTGAACTTATTAAGCGTTCAATCGAGCCTGTAAAAGCAGCATTAAAAGATGCAGGCCTGAAACCTGGCGATATCGACGATATTGTAATGGTTGGTGGTATGACACGTATGCCGATGGTTGTGGAAACAGTTAAAGAATTCTTTGGCAAAGAACCACATAAGGGCGTTAACCCCGATGAAGTTGTTGCCAATGGTGCGGCGATTCAGGCCGGCGTTCTGCAAGGTGATGTGAAGGATGTCCTATTATTAGATGTGACACCGCTTTCACTTGGTATTGAAACACTGGGCGGCGTTTTCACGCGTTTGATTGATCGTAACACGACCATTCCAACCAAAAAATCACAAACCTTTTCAACAGCTGAAGATAACCAGAATGCTGTAACAATTCGTGTTGCCCAAGGTGAGCGTGAAATGGCAGCGGATAACAAAATGCTGGGTCAATTTGATCTGGTCGGTATCCCCCCTGCACCGCGTGGTTTACCACAAATTGAAGTGACATTTGATATTGATGCCAACGGCATTGTAAATGTTTCTGCAAAAGATAAAGCAACTGGCAAGGAACAGCAAATCCGTATTCAGGCTTCTGGCGGTTTAACTGATGATGATATTGAAAATATGATCAAGGACGCAGAAGAAAACGCTGATTCTGATAAAAAACGCAAAGAGCTAATCGAAGCGAAAAATCAGGGTGAGACAATGATGCATCAAACCGAAAAATCACTTGAAGAAGTTGGTGGTGATGTTCCGGCAGAAGATAAAGAAGCTACAGAAGCGGCAATTGCCGAATTGAAAGAAGCTTTGGAAGGCGATGACGTCGAAGTGATTACTGAAAAAACGAATGCACTTATGCAAGTATCAATGAAAATTGGTGAGGCCGCATATCGTAAAGCGCAGGAAGCACAAGCGTCAGAAACATCAGATGTATCCCCCGAAGACATTCAGGAGACATCATCTGACGAAGCGAGTTTTGACGATGTTGTTGAAGCGGATTATACCGAGCTTGAAGTTGAAGAAGAAAACGATACGGACAGCAAGAAAAAATCTGCTTAAATTTGATTAAAATGGGAATGCCGTGTACACTCGCGGCATTCTTATTGCAATAAAGCGGTGACTATGCATATACAAAATTACTATCATATTCTCGGAATCGATCCTTTTGCTTCGCAAGACGAAATTAAACGTGTTTATCTTGCACAACTTAAAGCGCATCATCCTGATAAAAAAAATGGTTGTAATTCCTTTGCATATAAGCGTTTCCAAGCTGTTTTAGAAGCATATGAAGCTTTGAAAACTCCTGAAAAACGCGCTTCTTATGATGAACTTCTTCGAATACAGGTTTCTGAAAGCGTCAAACCGCGCTATAAAAACATGGAGTCCAAGAACGATAATCAAAAGAAGAATTCCCCGCGTTTATTTGAGTGGCTTACAAAGAAAACCAGTAAAAAAGCATAAGAATACGCAATGTCAGAAGATTTTTATAAAACCTTAGGTGTCGATAAAGGTGCCTCTCAAGACGAACTTAAAAAAGCCTACCGTAAAAAGGCTATGAAGTTTCATCCCGATCAAAATAAAGATAATCCCGAAGCAGAAGCCAAATTTAAAGAGGTTAATGCAGCCTATGACGTCTTAAAAGACGAACAAAAGCGCGCCGCTTATGACCGTTATGGCCATGCGGCATTCGAACATGGTGGCATGGGAAGTGCCAGTGGCGGCGGTATGGGCGGCGGTGCTGGATTTGGCGGCGGTAATTTCTCCGATATATTTGAAGATGTTTTTGGCGATTTCATGGGCGGCGGAGGCGGCGGAAGATCACGCTCCGGTCCGGCGCGTGGTAGTGACCTTCAATATACTTATGAAGTCTCGCTTGAAGAGGCCTTTAAAGGTAAAGAAGCAACGCTTGAGATACCAAAACAAGAAAATTGCGACGTTTGTAAGGGGAGCGGCGCAGAAAGCGGTGCAGGTGTAGAAACATGTTCAACCTGTAACGGCGCGGGTCGCATGCGTATGCAACAGGGCTTTTTCACAATTGAAAGAACATGCTCCACATGCGGTGGTGCGGGTTCCATGATACGTAATCCATGTAAAAATTGTAGCGGATCCGGTCGAATCCGTAAAACATCCAAATTGAAAGTGACTATTCCCGCAGGCATAGACCATGGTCGTCGTATCCGCCTGAGTGGTGAAGGTGAAGCCGGAGTGCGCGGCGGCGGTAAGGGTGATTTATATGTTCTGGTCAGTATAAAACCGCACAAAATGTTTAAGCGCGACGGCGCCGATCTGCATTGCCGAGCCCCGATTGGCATGACAACAGCAACGCTTGGTGGGGAAATCGAAGTTCCCACAATTGACGGCAAAAAAACATCGGTTAAAATTCCTAATGGCACACAAACAGGACAGCAATTCCGTTTAAAAAGCAAAGGAATGCCTGTTATGCGTTCCTCCTCCAGAGGAGATATGTTTATTGAGGTTTTTGTTGAAACGCCTGTTAATTTGAACAAAAAACAAGAGGATTTGATTAGGGAACTGGATAAAACAGTCAGCGGTAAAAATGCAAAAAAGCATAGCCCAGCATCCTCCAGTTTTTTTGGTAAAGTCAAAGAATTATGGGATGATTTAACCGAGTAAATTTTTCAAATATTCGCGTAAATCCTGTTTCTGCGGTTTAAAATCCTGTGAGATCCACCATTCCTCTGTTTTCGTAAGCAGCTCGCCCATCATATGATTTTGCGGGATACCCAGTTTTTTGGCATCGTGTCCGTTTAATGGGAAGACCGGCAAGACCCAGTGATGTAATTCTTCTAGAATTTGGGGAATTTGATTATCATCATAAGAGGCAAGAACAATTTGTTCCGCAAGCTGCAGATCGTAACGATAGTAAAGTTCTTTAATATTCTGAGTAAGATGTTTCTGTTTTAAAAGATGATCAAATTGACGAAAATATTGTTTCTGCGCATTAGTGAAAACAAAATATTTTTGCGACGCCTGCTCTATTAAAGATAAATCCGCACCCATTAAATAGTATAATCGTGCAGGTAAATATATAAGATCATAACGAGACTGTCTTTGAATTAGCACGTCAAAGAAATCATCTTTAGAACATAAAAAGTCTTCTAAAACACTATTATTAAACATTAATTTAAATGTATTAGGACTATTTTCCATTATCGCTATTTTAAAGATTTCTTGCGTTATACGCTCCTTTGAAAGTTTAGGAATATTATCCGATTGGGCTTTACATGCTTCTAAAGCCGCTCTATCCGCAACGCCTTTTCCAAAATTGGTATGAAATCTAAAAAATCTTAAAATACGTAAATAATCTTCTTTAATTCTTTGAACGGGATCACCCACAAATATAATCTGCCCCTTTTTTAAATCGTCAAGACCACGACCTGTTGGGTCGTAAACATTGCCCGTCAAATCAATTAAAAGGGTATTCATGGTAAAATCACGGCGCGCCGCATCTTCTTCCCACTTATCGGCGTAAGCGATCGTCGCACGACGTCCGTCAGTTTCAACGTCACGGCGCAGAGTTGTCACTTCGAACACTTGGTGATTAATAATAATGGTTAGCGTTCCGTGATCTATGCCTGTTGGAAACACTTTAAAGCCCGCACTCTCACATAAGCGTTTTACATCATCGGGTCTGTATTTGGTTGCGATATCCAAATCTGATGTTTGCCTGTGAACCAACAGATCGCGGACACATCCACCAACAAACAAGGCCATGGGCACATCTGAATTTTGATTGAGGGTATCCATAATTTTACGGCATCGTGGATCAAGCATCCAAGATTCAGGAGGTATTGAATAATCGGATTTCATCTACTCATCCCACTTACCGAGCGGATGTTTTACATTTTTAATATTCAGATATAATGCACCATCATCATGTTTAGAATCGTCTTGCTCAAGAGCTTTCTCAATTAAATCATCACGCACATTTTGAGACAGACGTGCAAACATACCTTCGCGAATTTCTACATAAGGTAAATCTTGATCAGTAAAAGACGGACGCTTTAAAAATAATTGTGTTTTCTTACTCAGCTTGATCTCATCACCCAAATTACTTGTCAATATGACGTTATCACCATCATACTTACATTTTTAAATCATAAAAGGCACATCTTCCACATCCACTTCATACGATTCATAGGGAGTTGAAAGGAAAAAACGCCCCTCCTTCTCTTTTAAAGCCTTATCGGAAAATAATTTTACCAGTGCCGCTCGTTTCATGGGGCCGGGGCTGGACTCACCGTGATAATACCACACGCCGTTATGATCAATCGTGAAATGTATATCACGATCCAGCTTATCTTCATGGTCATAGTCTTTGTAGCGATTTAAGTCCATATAATCAGAATGCCATAATCTTAATGTAATGTCTCTTTCAATACACGCTCAATCGCGCGTAACAATGTCTCTTTTTTCGCAGGTTTACGCAGTGTCGCTTTAATAGCCGGAAGATTGACCCTGATCTCTTGCAATTTCTCGTGCGAATAGCCGGAAATAATAATAAAGGGTAATGCGGGGTAATCGGCCGCGCATTGCTCCACCATTTCGACCCCAGTCATCTTCGGCATATTCTGGTCAGTAATAACCAGATCAATGGCATCAGACGCTTCTTTCAGATAATCAAGCGCCTCAATCGCGGAGGGCATTGCAACACATTCAAAACCGGACCGGCCGAGAAGTGTTTGCATCATATTCAAAACATCCGGGCGATCATCGATTAATAGAATGCGAATACCCGAAAAGTCCACCAAGCGTGTTTCCTGATCTGCGTCCGATAATAATGATACATCATCAATATATTGCGCCTGTGGTAAAAACAGGTCGAATGTTGTTCCCTCCATAAGAACTGAGTCGATAATCATCGCACCCTGATGCGCCACAACGACGCCGTGAACATTTGCCATGCCGAGACCTGTTCCTTTATTCACCGCTTTTGTTGTAAAGAAAGGTTCGAATATGTGTTGCATAACTGTTTCCGGCATTCCTGTTCCGCTGTCAGTAATACTAATCTGGAAGTAGGATTGATGACGCTTCAGACTACTTAACTCAAGATTGATATGGCTCGGCGCGATTTCCTGAATACGGATGGGCGGCATATCTGATTTGGGCGCGTATTCATCGATCATCATGCCTTCATAGGTTTCTTCATCCGGATCAACAAGAAAAAGAGAGATGATAATATCGCCCTTCTCATATTCCATCGCGTCAACGGCATTCACCACTATATTCATCAAAGCCTGCGAAATTTGTGAGGCATCACCGTTAATATAAGCCGGCTTGTCATGATATATATTGGTTTGTATCTGAATTGATTTGGAAAGTCCTGCAGAAACCATAGAAACGGTCTCGGAAATAACCTCGCTCAGATTTACAACGCTTATCTGGCTTTCTTTACGACGTGAAAATTCCAACATCTGGTCCACAAGCGCTTTACCTTTATGCCCCGCCATCATGATGTTATCGGCAAATTCTTTTAGCTTTTTATTCTTGGAAAGATCCTCTGATAAAAATTCTGCATACCCCAGAATGGCTGCCAGTATATTATTAAAATCATGTGCAACACCGCCTGCCAAACGTCCAACGGCCTCCATTTTTTGTGCTTGGTGTATCTGACTTTGCAACTCTCTATTTTCGCGCTCTGCCTGCCGCCTATGTGTGACATCGCGCGCCGTTCCGATCATACTTTTATGATCAGGAAGTAGTGTCAGAGTTAGTTCGGCGTCGATGATTTCATTATCTTTTCGTCTGATCCGCGACTCCCCTTGCCACTCTCCCAAGCTATTTAGAATGGGATAAACATTACCTTCTATATGGGCTTTACCTTTATCATTATATAGCTCTTTCCAGTCTTTCCCTATGTAATCGGCGGCATCTTCATCCGCAATACCATGCAGATTTTGTAAAGCTTTATTCATATAGAGAAGTCTTTTCTCCGCGTCCATAATACCAATACCATCGCTAGAGGCTTCAATAGCAACGATCTGCGTATTCGATAATTCGTAGGTTTCTTGATATTTCCTATTCAGCTTTTCAAGTTCCCTGATTTTATAAGCGAGAAAAAAAATCAGAAAGAAATAAAATATGCCCAGAGCAAAAAGCGAAGCGAGGATTCTATAATCCTGATGATCTGTATCGTTCAAAATGAAAAAAAGCATCGCAAAGGCCGCGACGAAAAATAATGACATACAGCTCAGAACAGGACCCATATAATTTTTGGATAGTAATATTGAGGACACCGCTATTTACCTTCAATCTATTCTACGTTTTGTTGAAAATCATTTTCTTGTGCGATCAAAGCGGCTTGTGTGCGGTTTTTTGCCCCCAATTTTCGGCAAATACCACGAACATGTAATTTAACCGTTACAACTTGTAAATCCAGACGCGCGGCAATTTCTTTATTCGCATCACCATTGACAAGATAGGATAAAACTTCTTTTTCGCGCGCACTTAAACTCTCAATCTTTGCTTTAAGATCCTGATCGGTAACCGTTGCTGATTTTTTGACAGTCCCTACTTTCACACCCGCTTCATCAGCATAATAAGACGGCATTAAACTGTGCGCTTCAGAGTCGAAAGAGAAAAACTTCTCACCTGTAATTACCAGTTGTATCGCTTTGATAAAGGCCTTACCAGACATTGTTTTTGGAAAATACCCCGAAATTCCTATATCAATGGCTTGTTGAATTTCCGGTAATTCTACGATGCCCGACATTAATACAACTTTGATATCCGGATAGGATTTTCGCAATTTTTCTAATCCTTTAAGACCGTTCATGCCAGGCATTTTGTAATCTAAAAGAATAAGGTTCGGAATCTCACCCGCTTCCAGATATGAAAGCGCCCCTTGTAAATCGCTCGCGAGTAATATTTCTGCATCCGGCTCGGCGCGTTTAATATATTGTAATAACGCATCACGGAATAACGTATGATCATCTGCAACTAAAAGCTTCATAATATCTCTCAGGATAGGAGTTAAAGGGCATGCCTTTTCAAAGAATAGTATAGATAGAATATCCTAATAAAAGGTTGAAGCCTAATGCAAAATTCAACCATTATGATACATTCTATTTTTTGAGCGCGACTTAAACCTTTAAATTTATGTCCACACATATTATAACCGCCTTATGGCGAACGCAAAAAACAATAAAAAGAAGAAATCAAAATCCGGAATGCTATCTGTAAATGCCACAATAGCGGAGAACAGACGTGCGCGTTATGAATATCATATCGAGGAAACATTTGAGGCGGGAATAGCGCTGGTCGGGACGGAAGTAAAATCCATGCGCCTTGGCCAAGCCAGTATTAACGAGGCCTATGCCGGAGAAAAAAATGGTGAAATGTGGCTATTTAATACACATGTCGGCGAATATATGCAGGCAGGAACACACCTTCAACACGAACCACGACGCATTCGCAAACTTCTTCTCAAGAAAAAGGAAGTCGATAAGCTGATGGGCGCAGCGTCAAAGGAGGGATACACGATCGTTCCCCTTAAATTATATTTCAATGATCGCGGTATCGCAAAGCTTCTGATCGGTCTCGGCAAAGGGAAACAACTGCATGATAAACGTGAGACCAGCAAACAGCGTGACTGGAATCGTCAAAAACAACGCATTATGAAAGAGAACGGATAATGACCCCGTTTTTCGACTACAAACAGGGTGAATTACACGCGGAACAGATTTCTGTTGCTGATTTAGCATCTGAATATGGCACACCGCTTTATATTTATTCTGCAAATTCTATTCGTGCGCAGTATAAGGCATTCAACACAGCCCTCCACACACATGGGATCGATGACGCGCTAATTGCATATGCTTGTAAGGCAAATGACCGTATTGGCGTTCTAAAGCTGATGAGTGAGTTGGGCGCGGGAATAGACGTTGTTTCAATCGGTGAAATGAAACGCGCATTGGCTGCAGGCATCCCCTCCGATAAAATTATTTTTTCAGGTGTGGGCAAAACAAAAGAGGATTTGGAAGAAGCCGTAAACGCAAATATCCGCCAGATCAATATTGAATCCGAACCCGAACTGGATCTGCTATCAAACGTCACGAATGAATTAAACAAAAATATAAATATCCTTTTTCGTTTAAATCCAGATGTCGAAGCCGGAACACATGATAAAATCTCCACAGGGCGTAGCGAAGATAAATTCGGACTGACGGCTGAGCGTATTTTAGAGCTTTATAAAACGGCAAGTAATCATAAGCATATAACGCCGCTCGGTATCAGCATGCATATCGGTTCGCAAGTTGCTGACCCACGTTATTTTATGCCGGCATTCGAGCGTATTGCAAAACTGGTCCACAAACTAAGAGATAAAAATCTCATCGTAAGTGAACTGGATTTGGGCGGCGGACTTGGTATCACCTATCGCGACGAACCAGTGGCAGACATTGACGCCTATGCCAAACTTATTAAAGAGATGATCACACCACTCGACTGTCACTTGGGCTTCGAACCAGGTCGTTATATGGTCGGAAATGCCGGCATTTTGGTTACAGAAGTCATCTATGTTAAAGAAACGGCGGTTAAAACCCATGTTATCGTTGATGCGGCAATGAATGATTTAATCCGCCCGGCTTTATATGAGGCCTATCATACAATCAAGCCCGTAAAACAGACGGAAACCCCTGTCAAATCCGTTGATATCGTCGGGCCGATTTGTGAAAGTGGTGATACCTTTGCAAAAGACCGCCCTCTTGCATCCCCCGATCAAAATCATCTTCTTGCGATCTTCAGCGCAGGCGCATACAGCGCGACCATGTCATCCTATTATAATGCCCGCACACCAGCGACAGAGATCATGGTTGATGGCTCAGAACATTGGGTGATTAACAGACAAGAAAGTATTGATGAACAAATAGAACGAGAACTAAACTTGTTGTAAATATCATTGCGAGCGTAGCGCGGCAGTCCATCTATTTCCCAATAAGAAAAAGACGTCAGAATATCGCCGCGAGTGTCATAATGATGGTGTAGATCGCCCCATATGCGGGTATTAATAGGCTGAGTAAAAGGTGAAAAAGATGCCCGTTAAACGCGGCGACAATAGCGCCGATGATACCACCAAAAAACCATAATGCCGCAAAATAAACCCCGATAATACCCAGTGCCGTTGCTTTTATTGCCGAAATAATGCCACCTAAACTCATACTTTTCTCCACTTTTTAATAAAACACATCATGAAACTCTAAAGTTCCTTCACGTCAACTACATTATCTTCGCCGCGTAAAATATTGCGCGCCTGTGAGGACAAACTATAACGCCCTTGCAAAATAACTTCTGCCATCCGTCCTGTTTCTAGCGGCAGATGCATAATAATCTGCGACGGACCGCTTCCTTCAATATCGATAAATTCTTTTAATTTCTTAATAGGCTCAGGCGAGGTTACCGAAATATGAATTTCATCCGTGCGTTTTTCCAGCATTTCATCCAACCGTTGCACCGATTGCGCCGTATAACGCACCTGATCTTCACGTGATTCGGCCGTCACCGACAATAATAACGGCTCCCCTGCCACTAAAAATTCACGGCTAACCGCCAGTAAGTCTGAAAACGCTGTGACCTCATATACGCCGCTTGCATCTGACAGTTGCAAAAATGCG
Source organism: uncultured Alphaproteobacteria bacterium (assembly GCA_963710165.1). Taxonomy (GTDB): domain Bacteria; phylum Pseudomonadota; class Alphaproteobacteria; order Micavibrionales; family Micavibrionaceae; genus JACKIP01. Next base: position 573,231 of record CAVPYZ010000004.1, on the reverse strand, counting down.
TACTTATTGCCTTTTTGCGAAATCCGTTCCATCTTCTTGAGCAAGATACCCGCCATTTTGACGCCTGTACCGGGCTGGTTTTCCAAAATACGCTCAACCTCTGCCACAGTTTTGATTTTGAGTTTTTGAAGTTGGTCTTCTTTCGTATCAAGCGGATGGGCAGACAGGAAAAAACCGACTGCCTTGAATTCTTTTTCCAAACGTTCCAGCGGCGTCCAGTCTTTAATCTGCGGCAAAGTGGGGAGCGTTTGCGTTCCGCCCGCTTCGCCCCCAAATAAACTAACCTGTCCGCTTTCCCGCTCTTCCGCCAAATTATTGGCATGACGTAAAATAGTTTCCACCGACTCATACACTTGCGCACGGTTATCATTGACGCATTCAAATGCCCCCGCCGCCGCCAGATGCTCCAATTGCCGCTTATTCAAAGACCGCGGATCACAACGCGCCGCAAAATCATCCAATGTTTTATAGGTCCCGTTTTTCTGACGCTCTGTCACTAATACATCCATCGCCCCCTCACCCACACCCTTCAGCGCGGCAAGAGCATAGCGAACAGCGTCTTCCTCCACAGAGAAATCAACATCACTTTTATTGATATCGGGTAATAGAATGGCGATGCCCTGCTTCTCTAAATCTTGTTTAAAAATTGAAAGTTTATCTGTATTTCCAAGGTCAAGCGTCATAGACGCCGCCATAAATTCAACCGGATGGTTGGCTTTCAAATAGGCCGTCCAATAGGCTATAAGGGCATAAGCCGCGGCGTGTGATTTGTTAAAACCATATCCCGCAAATTTATTAATTTGTTCAAAAATTTCCTCGGCTTTTTCTTGAGGAACGTCATTATGCTCTGCCGCGCCCTCAATAAATAAAACACGTTGGCGCACCATTTCTTCTTTGATTTTCTTTCCCATTGCTTTACGAAGAATGTCTGCGCTGCCTAGCGTGTAACCGGAAAGCGCTTGTGCCGCCTGCATGACCTGCTCCTGATAAATCATGATGCCATAAGTTTCCTCCAAATAAGGTTTTAGTAATGGATGCATGTAATCTGGCTTTTCTTTACCCAGTTTTCGATCACAATACATAGGAATATTATCCATCGGACCAGGTCGATATAGCGAGACAAGCGCGATAATATCTTCAAAGGTACTTGCCTCCATACGCTTTAAAGCATCCCGCATACCCGCACTCTCTAGCTGAAAAACTCCAATCGTTTGCCCCTGCGCCATTAAATCAAACGATTTTTTATCATCTAACGGCAGCATTAGATAATCTAGTGGCTCATCGCGTTTTTCGTTGATCAGATCGACCGCTTTTTGAATGACGGTCATCGTTTTTAGACCCAGAAAATCAAACTTCACCAGTCCTGTCGATTCCACGAATTTCATATTAAATTGTGTTACAGGCATGTCCGAGCGTGGATCACGGTACAGCGGCAATAGTTGGGTTAACGGACGATCACCAATAACCAGTCCCGCCGCATGCGTGGAGGCGTGACGATAGAGCCCCTCTAACTGTTTCGCAATCTCGATCAGTTTTTGGTAATTCTCATCCTTGGCAATTTCTTTGCGCAAATCAGAATCCTGCTCAATCGCTTGTACCAGCGTAACTGGATTGGCGGGGTTATTTGGTATCATCTTCGCCAAGCGGTCAACCTGTCCATACCCCATTTGCAACACGCGCCCGACGTCGCGAATGGTATTCCGCGCCTGTAATTTACCGAATGTGATAATTTGCGCCACACGATCACGGCCATATTTATCCTGAACATAGCGGATCACCTCGTCACGACGTTCCTGACAAAAGTCGATATCAAAGTCAGGCATAGAAATACGCTCAGGATTTAAGAACCGTTCAAACAGCAAGCCAAACCGAATGGGGTCAAGATCTGTAATCTTTAATGACCATGCCACTAACGATCCCGCACCTGAACCACGTCCGGGCCCAACAGGAATTTTCTGCTCCTTCGCCCATTTAATAAAGTCGGAAACAATCAGGAAATATCCCGGAAAACCCATTTGTTTAATCACGGAGAGTTCAAATGCCAGCCGGTCTTCATATTCTTTCTGAATGTTCTTATCTTCAAAATTTTCAACAAAATTTTGCAGTCGCCATTTTAACCCTTGTTGTGATTGGTACTGTAATTCTTCAAATTCATCACGCCCCTCGCCCGTATCAAATCTGGGGAGGAGAGGATCAATCTCTTGCAACAGATAAGAACATCGCCGCGCAATATGAACCGTATTTGCAATGGCTTCCGGTATATCCTTGAATAACGCAGTCATTTCTTCGGTTGTTTTGAAGTAATGCTCGGGTGTGACTTTCCGACGATCATCTTCAGTAATATATCGCCCCGCCGCAATACATAAAAGCGCGTCATGCGCCCGATGCATATTACGATTTAAAAAGTAACAATCATTCGTCGCGACTAAAGGAATATTTTCCTTATAAGCAAAGTCAATAAGGGCTTCTTCTACTTGACTTTCTTCTGCCCAACCATGGCGTTGAAGTTCGATATAAAAACGGTTTTTAAATATCTGAGGCAGCTTTTGAATAACAGGATGATCCGCATTCTGCCCCTCTAACAACAAATTGTTGTAAACCCCGCCATACCCGCCACTCAAGCAAATCAGACCTGCGGAATATACTTTCACGTTTTCTAAGGTCGCATTGGGTAGCGCGTTATCTTCCGTATCCAAATGCGCGGAACTGACCAACGCACATAAATTCTGATACCCCTCTTCGCTTTGTACCAGCAAAACAACGTGCCCATATTGCTCAATTTGCAATTGGCATCCGATTATCGGTTGCACGCCTTCCGCTTTGGCCGTTTTTGCAAATTCCATCGCCCCGAACAAATTATTCGTATCCGTCACAGAAACAGCGGGCATCCCACTGTTTTTACAGCGCTTAATCAGGTCTTTAACCTTAATCGCCCCTTCCGCCAAAGAATAGGCAGAATGTGTGTGAAGATGGATGAACATGAATATAAATGTACACTTTCAAAATAAAAGAGTCAGCACATACATTTGCGTTTATTGTCTGCGTTTTTAGCACTCCAAATATATCCTGTATCAAACCATAAATCGATTTTTTGACCTTCTTTTGATATACCAGTCAAAACGTCATACATTTTAAAATCAATATTTTCAACTCTTTGCTGAGTAGGTTTTTCTTCAAGGAAATGCCGTGCAATCATATATTCTTCTGCAACTAATAATACTTTGGGAGGATTTTCACGATGTAAAGGATGTCCGCTTTTTATTAGAGCTTTTGTTAGCCCCTCTCCCATCCATTGATGGTATTTATATTTTTCTAATTGTCCTAAATTTTTATAAACTAATGCTGCACGGTTATGTACTGGACCAACAGCATAACTTTTCATCACGTAAGCGCTCATTTTAGGTAAAAATGCATCATCACCATTTCTCGATTTTTCAAAATATTCATCAAATGCGATATTGGGAGTTAAGTTATAAGGCTCATATATACTGGTTTTGGAAAACAAATCTCTAAAATGTAAAAAATCAAAATTATCAGGCATTGATTTGGAAAACGAAACCATTTCCAGAAACTTTTGATCATATTCAGAAGATGCCGCCTTCGCCGATAATGGTATAAATAAAAGTAAAAAAAATGTCAGTCTAATTATCATATTAAATCCAAGTAATTTAATCAGTTATCGTTCCGCCTTGAAGTATCAACACGCGATCCATTTTGGCGGCTAAGTCCATGTTATGGGTTGCGATAATTGCGCCGATGCCGACATTGCGTACAAGGGAGAGCATTTCGTTAAAGACAATGTCCGATGTTTCAGGATCAAGGTTTCCTGTCGGCTCATCTGCCAATAATAAACTGGGTGCATTGGCAAGGGCACGGCTGAAAGCCACGCGTTGTTGCTCCCCACCGGAAAGGGTTGCAGGACGGTGCGTGAAGCGATGTTCTAGCCCCATGCGACTTAAAATTTTACGGCCGCGCACCTGTGCCGCGTCTTTGCTTTTTCCTGCGATCATCTGGGGAATGACAACGTTTTCAAGCGCGGTAAATTCGGGTTGCAAATAATGGAATTGATAGACAAAGCCAATCAGTTCACGACGATAGGCCGTGCGTTTTTTATCATCAGCGCGCGTCATGTCTTCCCCGCCGATCAATATTTGACCGCTGGTCGGTGTATCTAACAAGCCGACCATTTGAAGAAATGTCGATTTACCCGCACCGCTTGGTCCGACCAATGCCACAATCTCACCTGCACTGACGCTGACATTAATATCATGAAGTACGTTTAAAGTTTTCCCACCCTGCGAAAAACTTTTATGCAGATTATTTATTTCAAGAAGCTGATCACTCATAACGAAGCGCCTCCACAGGGTCTAACTTTGCCGCGCGCCATGCAGGATAAAGCGTCGCCAAGATAGAGATAACAATCGCCATTGAAACAACACCTATTACTTCCACCCAGTTAATTTCGGCAGGAAGACGTGATAGGAAATAAATCTCATCTTTAAACAGCTCCGCGCCACTCCATCCCTCTATCCATTCTTTAATTGCATCAATATTAACCGCGAATGTGACACCTAAAAGTGCGCCCACCAATGTTCCTGAAATACCAATGCTCGCCCCTGTCAGCATAAATATTTTCAACATGGAGGAACGCGCCGCGCCCATGGTGCGCATGATCGCAATATCGCGTGATTTGTCCTTCACCAACATAATCATGGATGAAATGATGTTAAACGCCGCCACAATAATAATCAGCGTCAATATTAAAAACATAACATTGCGCTCTACTTCCAAAGCATTGACGAAAGATTTATTCGAAGCCTGCCAATCATGAACTTCTGCCTCCCCCAGAACGGTCTGGCGCACCAAATCACGAATAGGAATAACGTTTGAAGGATTATTGGTTAGCACCTCTAACTCTGTCGCCGCATTTGGAATCTGGAACAGGGCTTGTGCATCCTCCAATGTCATGAAAATAAAGCCGGAGTTATATTCATACATTTCCACGTCGAATATTTGTGAGACTTCGAACGTTTTTGATCGTGGCATACTTCCAAATGGGGATGATTTCATTTTTGGTGATAACACCTGTAATGTACCGCCAATATCAAGGTTCAAACGCTCTGCCAGCTTAATTCCGATGGCAACGCGCCCTTTTTGCAGATACGCATCTCCCTTTGGTTGAATTTCGCTCAAAATCGGTTTTGCGGCAAAGTCTTGCGGGCGCATTCCACGCACAACAACGCCGCTCGAAACACCACGCGCAGTTAATAATGCCTGCGTTTCAATCAATGGAAATACATTTTTCACACCGGAAACACGTGCAACACGTTCCGTCAAATCTTGATAGTTAGTAAGGGACGTGCCAGGTGTATAGACCGTCAAATGACCGTTCAGACCCAAAATACGGCTAACAAGCTCTGTACGAAATCCGTTCATAACGCTCATAACAATAATCAGCGTTGCCACACCCAATAAAATTCCCATGAAGGAAAATGTTGCAATAACAGACACAAAACCCTCGGCTTTACGCGCACGTAAATATCGCCAAGCCATCATTCGTTCAAAGGGGGAAAATAACATAAATTTGTTTTATAGAAAGCGATGCGTTCTGGCAATAACGGATTGATTACATTCCGAAAGGATACTCTTTTTTCATCAGATCAGGAGTCATTTCACGCATCATCTTAAGGGCTTTTGCATAGGCCACCAGACAATTATTTGAATGCGTCGTACGACCACGAATATCTTTATCAAACTGACCCTCACCGCCATTCGGGTCCATGTCATTCATCATATCGCCAACATTACGCACGATTAAATGCTCTGGCGTATAAACTATTTTACAATTTTTATAACCGCTACTGCGTAGTTCAGAAATAGGATACGCCCCGTTGATGCTGCCCGAAACACCCACAATCGTGGCGGGTTTATGTCCTGTGTCACTCTGCGACCAGTACAGCATGAAATTCTTGAGACCACCGGGAACCATGCCGCCCCATTCCGGTGCGATTAAGACGTAACCATCCGCACTGGAAAGCTCTTCCATAAAAGGCGCAAGCTCACGCTTCAATTCGGAATCTTCCATCCAGAATGTGTTATCCCACAACGGTATCGGATTACCACCCAGATCAATGACACCCACTTCATCCACATCATCAAGGTCATTTAACTGATGCTGGATATACTTTCCAACTTTATGAGATTGTGAGTCCTGCTGATGCGAGCCGATAATAACCGTAATTTTCATGAATGCGCTTTCTTTAATAATCCAAATTTAAAAGATAGACGTGATTTGATCGAGGGCAACTTCTTTCTTCTCGCCTATCTTACGATTTTTTACTTCGGCAATACCGTTTTTAAGCCCCTTCGGCCCGATTACGATTTGCCATGGCAAGCCGATTAAATCCATATCTGCAAATTTCTCACCTGCGCCGCTGTCACGATCATCATACAAAACGTCTTTTCCGTTGCTCTGTAATTCGTTATATATTTTCTGACACGCACTATCACATGCCTCATCACCAACGCGCAGATTAATTAAACCAATATCAAACGGCGCAACTTCCTCTGGCCAGATAATGCCATTATCATCATGGCTGGCTTCGATAATCGCGCCCACCAAACGGGAGACTCCAATACCGTAGGATCCCATTTCAACATCGACCAGTTGACCGTCTTTGTTCTGAACACTTGCTCCCATTGGCTTGGAATATTTTGACCCGAAGTAGAAAATATGTCCTACCTCAACACCGCGCGCCACATCCAGCTGATCTTCAGATGGCGCAGTTGCCGGATCGTGAATTTCATCTGTTGCCGCGTAAATATTTGTCATTTCCGTGAAATATTCTTCCAAAGCATCCGTATCATCATATGACAATCCTTTGGCTGTCACATCAACGTCATTCCACTTTTTATCAGTGAACACTTCACTTTCGCCTGTCTCTGCCAGAATAATAAACTCATGTGACAAATCACCCCCGATTGGCCCCGTATCGGCCTTCATTGGAATTGCTTTAACACCCAAACGACGATAGGTCCGCAGATATGACAAAAACATTTTCTGATAAGAAATACGTGCGTCTTCTGGTGACAAATCAAATGAATAGGCGTCTTTCATTAAGAACTCACGACCACGCATTACACCGAAACGCGGACGGATTTCATCACGGAATTTCCATTGAATATGATACATATTTTTTGGCAAATCCTTATAAGACTTGATATGAGAGCGAAAAATATCCGTAATCATTTCCTCATTTGTCGGACCGAATAACATTTCACGCTCACCACGGTCTGTAATACGAAGCATCTCCGCACCGTAGGCATCATAGCGTCCGGATTCTTTCCAGAGGTCGGCGGGCTGGATCGTCGGCATTAAAACCTCTTGCGCGCCAGCTTTATTTTGCTCTTCACGCACAATATTTTCAATTTTGCGTAAAACTTTCAACCCCATCGGCAACCAGGCATAAATACCGGCAGACGTTTGCTTAATCATGCCCGCGCGCAACATATAACGATGCGAGACAATCTCTGCCTCTTTAGGGTTTTCTTTCAGTGTCGGTATAAAATAATGTGATCTTTTCATGTGACAGACATTAGGAAATAGCATCTAAGCTGTCCAGTGATTTGTAACGATGTCATTGCGAGGAAGTTAAAAGCCAACGTGGCAATCTGTAAATGGATTGCGTCACATACGCTCGCAATGACGAAGAATTAGGATTTTTCCTTACAGATCACATAGGCCTGATCAGTCAAATCGCGTCCGTCCTGCAAAACACGCCCATCTTTTGTCACTTCTAGAATGCCAAGTGGCACAACCAGCTCATTATCATCAAACTCCGTCAGATTAAATTCCTGCGCCAAATCGACCGACAACGGAATTTTGATCGTGTCTGGTAGCTGAAAAGCAGAACCGCCATTTAAATCTGCAGGAACAACCGGTTTTCCATTTACATCAGCGCCTGGCTGATAAGTCACATCATCGCGCGGTACATGCTTCTCCAGCAAACGGCACATTTGATGGGAATATGTGACTTCGATGGCGTAAGCAGGAAAGAATAAAAAGCACATTATAAAAAGAAAATATCTCATAATGATAGACTAGCATTTTCCATGCCAAAAAAGACAGTGCATTATGTCTAATCTATTGCTTTTCTGCGCTTTATCATGTATATAGCTGTCATGAATTCACCCTTGAATAGTTTAGGTATCCCAAAAGCGCCCGCAGATACACGTGTTGTCGTTGCGATGAGCGGCGGCGTGGATAGCTCCGTAACGGCGGCCCTGTTACATGAAGAAGGTTATGACGTTGTTGGCGTCACACTTCAACTATATGATCACGGCGCAGCGATCAATAAGGCCAAAGCCTGCTGTGCGGGACAAGATATTTACGATGCAAAACGCGTGTCGGAATCGTGCGGCTTTCCCCACTATGTTTTGAACTATGAAAGTAATTTCCGCGAAAGCGTGATTGATGATTTTGCCGATAGCTATCTGCGCGGCGAAACCCCGATCCCTTGCGTGAAGTGTAACCAGACCGTTAAATTTCGTGATCTGTTAAAAGTTGCGCATGATCTGGGCGCGGATTGTATGGCAACAGGACATTATATCAAACGCGTGATGAATGAAGAGACCGGTCAAGCCGAACTTCACCGCGCTTATGATGGTGGCAAAGATCAAAGCTATTTCCTTTTTGCCACAACACAAGAACAGCTTGATTTCCTACGCTTTCCGCTGGGTGGTTGGGCGAAAGATGTCACGCGCGAACATGCGGAGCGTCTTAGCCTTATCACGGCAAACAAGCCGGACTCCCAAGATATCTGTTTTGTACCGAATGGCGATTACGCAAAAGTTGTCAAAAAAATCCGCCCCGAAGCAGAGAAACACGGCGATATTGTACATGTTGACGGACGCACCGTCGGTACTCATAACGGCATTATTCACTACACCATCGGGCAACGCAGAGGGCTAGGCATTGGCGGCGGCGTCAGCGATAATAACGAACCCCTGTTTGTTGTGAAACTAAACCCGTCTGAAAACCAAGTCATTGTCGGCCCGAAAGAAGCCTTGGCAAGAGATGTCGTTTATCTCAGTCAATGCAATTGGCTAGACATGTCCACACAAAAAATTAGCGTCAAGTTGCGCTCTGTGTCCGAACCTTCTTCTGCGACTTTATACGTGAATGAAGACGGCACAGCGGAAATTCATCTGGACGCCGCACAATATGGCATCGCCCCCGGTCAAGCCGCCGTGTGTTACGATGGCAATCGCGTCCTCGGCGGCGGCTGGATCGTCGCGACAGAGAATAAAGCGATGCCGCTGGCGGCATAATACATTGAAATTGGAAAATGATAAAACTCTGGTCTCGCAAAAATAAAGAAAAAAGTGGTAAATTTTTTAGGCAAGATGATGAAGGAAATGATCTCTTTTACCCATGGGGCTATCCGGGAGAAGCTTTTTATATAAATGATGCTAGAGGGAAGATTTTTAAATTTTGTTTTATTTTTGCTGCTGTAGTTCTGGCTGTAATAATAGCGCAAAAAATCCTTTTTTTAGGTCTTATATATACAGAAAAAAGCGAGACAGTCCTCATAGAGTTAGAAAGAATAATAAGTCCTATTTATATAGAGATTTACTTAAACTTTATCTTTGACTTAGTCACGTTTTTATACATGTTCGCACTTGCGTTATATGTAATAATTGTTTGGTTGTTTGTTAGAAAAAAAGAAAAATATACGGGGGTCCATCATCAAAAATATAGAAGATGGAGATTAATCGCCTTATGGATTTTCCTGTTAGTTCCTTCTTTTATAGTTTATACATTCCTCTTAGGAATATCTATTATTGAACCCTATCATCGAAATCAACTTTTTAATGTAATGCAAATTCAGGGCGTTGCATTTTTATCTCTCCACTACTTTACAATACTCATACTTCTATATGTTTTATTTAAACTTATAAAAACAAATGGCTATTTTTTTTACAAACCCGTCTTCTTGTAACAAGTAAAAATAAGCGTCATTGCGAAGCGAAGCTGAAGCAATCCAGAAAGTGTGTCTGGATTGCCGCGTTGCTTTACTCCTCGCAATGACGATACTCAAGAAAGTAGCTTCCGCACGTTCCAGATGTTCGCCACAACGACAAATCCGGCGAGGGCGAGCAATCCGTTCTGAATGCCGTAGGTATCAACAACCCAGCCCAAAATAATGCCAAGCGGGATAAACACAAAACGGATCATCAGCGATGCAACGGATAAAATGGTGGCACGTCGCGCACTATCCACCCGCCGGTTTAACGCGTCCTGCATGACAGGAAACCCGATGCCCCATGCGGCATTGCTGATCATTTACAAGATAAGTGCGTGATATCCCAAAATACCGCCAGATGCCATCCAGCACATCGCCGCAACCAACCACAAACAAGCCAGAATTTTGACGGGGCGCATATAATTCTCCAAAAAATGTCCAAGATGGCTGCCCACCGCGCCGACCAAAAAACCGAGGGAGGCAAACACGCCGAACCACATTTCGGGAATTTCAAGCGCGATATAATAGGGTTGTTGCATCCACATTCCCATTTGCGTACTGCCGTAAAAGATGGCTGTGAAGAAAATGAGCGCCGCGATCTCTCGATTTGTGCGAAGGGCGTACTTTATTACCTGCACCATATCGTAAAACGGGTTTTTCTTGACCGTTTCTTTATGCCGTCCCGGCTCGCTCATCATCATGGCGATCGGCACACACATGGCATAGGTTGCCGCAGAAATCCAAACGGGCAAGTATGGGTCAATCTCATATAAAAATCCGCCGGTCAAAGAGGCTATACCAATTGAATAAAGCCCCATACTGGCGCGTTTTCCTTCACGTTTCCGAAATTCTTCCTCGCGCCCATCTTCCAGTAATGTGTCATAGAGAAGCGCAGAGGTTGTACCACTCGTCAAGCTGACGCCAATTCCCATTAATGCCTGCCCGCATACCGCCATCCAGAAGCCATCTGCAAAACCAATAACCACCATGCCGATGGTTTCAATTACCGCCGCAATGATTAAGGCCTGCTTCCGCTTCCAGATATCAGAAATCCAGCCAGAGGGAATTTCCATCCCCACCACAATTGCGGCGAAGATAGCCTCCCCGATCAAAAACTCCTGAAAGGTCAACCCGATCTGATGACTGTAAAATGGTACAATCACAGCTATGACAGGCAGAAACCCCATCAAGATATTATAATAATTTAACAGAGCAATATTTTTATGAGGCGGGCTCATGGCTCATGCTCCCATTTAACATTCAAGTCGGGCAAACCATCCAAATCATATCGTGCATAGTGACACGTCCCTGCCAAACGATCTCCGCGGACATCGCTTTTACGGCTTTCACCTTCTTTTTCAAAACCGAGTTTTTCAATCACGCGACGGCTTCCATTATTTTCACTATCATGGCAAATATAGACACGATTTGCGGCAAGCTGATTAAAGGCATAATGCAACAAGGCATTTGTAACCTCTGTCGCATATCCTTTACGCGTCTCGTCGCTACGCACCCAATAGCCGATTTCAAACGTGCGGGCGCGCCAATCCATGCGATGCAAGCCGCTTGATGCCACTAGCTTTTCCGTTGCACGATCAAACGCAAACATCATCAAATCTTCGCGTAGTAAGTAAGCCGCATATTTTTGACGGCACATAATCTCGTCTTTATCGGCACTATGCTCCTCTGGATTCTCTGCCCATGGCATCCATTTGGTAAGCTCAGACCAGCTCGCGCTTTTTGCGTCAAACAAATCTTGCCCGTCACCTTTTTGCGGCGGACGAATAAGTAAACGCGGCGTAACAATAGGCATTGGTACATCCACCATAACCGGATCAACATCGTATAATTCTTGGGTCATTTTCTTTTCTTTCATATTAAAACAGTCCAAAATTTTATCTGGTTAAAAAGAAAAGAAATACATAGAGAAGGGATTTTTCTTATCAGCCAGAGAAAACATAAGGCTGACAAGTTAAATTTTATATTGTCATCAGCCTGCGCGCATATTCGTGCCAGAATTTTCGAGAGAATTCTAGGGCAATATGTTTCACAACTGGTTGATAACAAAATTTCATAGTCATAATAAAAACATGAAATTATTTTTATTGCAACGCAAAAATTTTAAGTTGGTAGACTTGCTTGTTGGAAAATAACCTCGTCACCATAAAGACGCGCCGACATATTTATATATGTATCCGTCAGATCGGTCAGGAAAAAATCCTTGCGCTTTTTATAGCTTATCTTTTCATTGATCTCTGGATGGCGTTCCAAATAGCGCACTAGTTTTTGCGGAAGAATATCGGTTTGTGACAATATTTTTACATTTGGTCCCATAATATCGCGCGCCATATCTTGAACATAGGCGTAATGCGTACAACCAAGGATTAACGCCTCAATATTATCCGTCCTGAAATCCAGAAGATATTTCTCTAAAACATCGCGTAACCATGGTTCTCCATTATTCTCGATTAAGGGTACCAGCAACGGTGCCGGATTGGTCAATAGTTCTATGCGCGGATCGATTTTGAATAATTCATCGTGATATATGTTGGAATTGATCACATATTTTGTCGCAATCATGCCAATACGCTTATATTGCGCGGTTGCCGCCGCTTCCAACGTTGGAACAACAACGCCTAAAATACGTCTATCCGGATATTTTTCAGGTAGATATTCCTGCTGTAGCCGACGTAAAGCCGCCGCAGTTGCCGTATTACAGGCAAGAATAATTAACTGGCAATCATGTTCGGAAAAAAGATAATCAATTGCTTTTTCGGTATATTGATAAATAGCCTCTTTTGATCGCGCACCATAAGGTACGTGTAGCGTATCACCAAAATATGTCATATCAATATCGGAAATATGCTCCAAAATGGAACGGGCGATCAAAAGACCGCCCATACCTAAATCAAAAATTCCTAGCCGCACGGTTTAATCCACCGGCTGGTCAACGCGAACCGGAATATCGGGTAAAATTGGCTCATCATCTAGCATTTCAATCATACCGGTTGGTTGTACCGAAAAATTCGCAAGAAATAATGCATTGGAATAAAAAACCACCGCGTCACAACGGAAATTGCCTTTTTCATCTTTTCCTTCATAGGACGCAGGACGCAATACATTTGAAAACGCATTACGTGTTGGCTCATCCAGATCGGGTAAAAGCGGATTGCTTGTATCTTCTGAAATCAGGAAAGGCCCTTCTTCTCCGCGTACGAAAAAACAGAAAAAACGTAGGTATTCCAGAACATTTTCTTCTGTCACATTTATAAAACCCTTATTATTCACTTCATGAATAGGCGGCGACGTTCCGTTCAAGCGGTATAAATTACCACTTTCAGTTAAATAATAAATTTTCAGCTTTTTATTCGGCCACAGGGAGTCCGTCACGCGGATCATTGCCATGTCTTTGTAGAAAGGCAGATTACGCCAATGCACCTGGGATGTCTGGGGTGAAACCTTATGTTTGCCGCCAATCGGATTGACTTGCTCTAGGAAACCGACTTTTTCTTCGCCCTCTACGGCGTTCCAATTCTCTTCATCTGTATACATTTATCGTCCTGTATTTCTTAATATTTTTAAAACCTTAAATCTTCTGTCAATAAATCGCAAGCCTGTTCTTGACATCTCCTATAAAAATCCTTTAAAAGAGGTGCAGAATTTAATTTGGAGAAAAATTATGAAGCGTACGTTTCAACCAAGTAACTTAGTCCGCGCCCGTCGTCACGGTTTCCGTTCACGCATGGCAACAAAAAACGGCCGCGCCATTTTGGCACGTCGTCGCGCAAAAGGACGTAAGCGTCTTAGCGCTTAATCACTCTTAGGAGCCTGTCTCCTATGCAGACACTTAAAGAAAAAATGAAATTGATAGGCCGCTTGCAAAAGCGGCCTGAATTTTTGCATACGGCAAAAGCCGGTAAACGTTGGGTATCCAGCGGATTAATTCTTCAGGCCGTTCCGAATAATCTCGAACAATCACGCTTTGGTCTGACCATTACGAAAAAAATTTATAAACAAGCTGTAAAACGCAATCGCATTCGTCGTCGTATGCGCGCGCTTGCCTATGACGTTTTGGTGGAAAATGCAAAACAGGGATATGACTTTGTCTTGATCGGTAAAACAGAAACGATTGATCGTCCCTATACAGATCTGGTTAAAGATTTGAACTGGTGTTTGAAAAGAATGGAATTATTGAAATGAAGTATTTTTTCATGCTTCCTATTCGTTTGTATCAAATAATACTATCGCCTTTTATCGGACACCATTGCCGTTATATTCCGACCTGCTCTGACTATACAAAAGACGCAATTGAACGGCACGGTGCAAGGAAGGGGATTGCCCTGGGAATACGCCGAATTCTCAGTTGTCATCCATGGAGCAGAAAAGATATCGATGATCCTGTGCCAGAACGGTTTGCGTGGCGCGATATCTTGGGTTATAAAAGCCCCTCTAAAGAAATAAAGAAATAACAACATGCCTGCACCACATCAGAAAAATAAGCTTCATAAACAAGATCAGAAAAACCTTTTGATCTTTGCCATAGCATTTGGGATTATTTATTTGATCTTTGATGGGTTTGTACTGCGTCCGCATATGGAGAAAATGGACTCTTACAATAAACAAGTGGTGCAGAAAAAAGCCGCGATTGAAACAGGTACTACGCCGCCTGAATTCTTCCCTAGAGAAGACGTTGTCGAGGAAAATGAGCGCGTTGAATTTAATCATGAAAGCTTGCGCGGCTCTATCAAATTACAAGGCGGGCGTATTGATGATATTACGCTCAAAAATTATTTTGAAAGCTTGAAAAAAGACGAAACTGTTGCGGTCATGTCTCCGGAAAAAAGCCGTTTTCCCCGTTACGTCGAATTTGGCTGGCTGGGGAGCGATCATAATAGCGCGGCCCTACCTGACAAAGAATCAAACTGGACCGTCAAATCGCAAACGGCAGATAAAATAACGCTCAGCTGGACAAACCCGTTAGGAATGGTGTTTGAACGTGATGTAGAAATCACCGATGACTTCTTACTGAAAGTAACACAGCGCGTTATAAACCCGACCGCATCCGAACTGACACTTTACCCCTACAGCTCAATCACGGAGCACGGCCTGCCCAACAAACTGATAAACCGTTATATCATTCATGAGGGGCCTATCGGCTTCATTAACGGCCAATTGGAAGAACGCGACTATAGCGATATGGCGGGAACGCCTGTTGACCCGCTAGAATCGGCAACAGGATGGATCGGATTTACCGAGCAATATTGGCTGACCGCCATTTTGCCGGAACAGCAAAGCGCAAAAACATTTCGTTATGCCTATAAAAACCCCGAAGATCCTGGTGATACGAAAGGCCGTTATCAGGTCGATGTGATGAACGGTGCGCAAGTTATACCAGCGGGCGGAGAAATCGAACACACAACCCATATTTTCGCAGGGGCAAAAGAATTTAATGCGCTGAAAGCTTATGGCGACAAATTAAATATCAATAATCTTGATTCCGCGATTGACTGGGGATGGTTCTGGTTCCTGACCAAACCGTTTTTCACCGTGTTGCTTATGATCAACGGCGTCGTTGGTTATTTCGCCGTCAGTATGCTGATGTTTGCGCTATTGTTACGTGTAATGATTTTTCCAATGGCAAATACCTCTTACCGCTCCTTTGCGAAATTACGTATTATTACGCCGCGTATTATGGAGCTGAAAGAAATGTATAGCGATGATAAGGCGGGTCTACAGCGCGCCATGTTAGAGCTTTATAAAAAGGAGAAAGTTAATCCGGCGTCTGGGTGTCTTCCTATTCTTATACAAATCCCGATCTTCTTTTCTTTGTTTAAAGTGTTGAATGTTGCGATTGAAATGCGTCACGCCCCCGGTTTTTTCTGGATCAATGATCTATCTGCGCCTGACCCGACCAGCCTGTTTAATTTATTCGGCCTCCTTCCTTATGATGTACCATCCATTCTGATGATTGGGGCGTGGCCATGTATTATGGTGCTGACATTAATCGTTCAAAAATCAATGAACCCGCCACCGACCGATCCTGTAGTCCGCGATATGTTCCGCTTTATGCCTTATATTATGGGCTTTGTTATGTCGGGCTTTGCGGCGGGACTTGTTATCTACTGGACATTCAGCAATATTTTATCCGCGTTACAACAATACACCATCATGCGCATGATGGGGGTTGATGTGAAGTTATTCCAAGGATGGTTCGGACGTGAATATCAGCAAAATATGCCCGATGCGGCGCGCCTTGGTTTTTCCGAAGATGTGCAAAAACAACAAAAAGAAAAAGACGCACCAAAGAACGGAAAAACAGACGGTGAATCTGACGGTGATATAGAGGCTGTGCCAGAAGCGCCAAAAGAGATCACGCCGCCGAAACCTAAAAAGAAGAAAAAGAAAAAATAATGGCATCCATTTTTGCAGGCGAATGTGAATTTGTTGCCGCGGCGCAAACGCTCGACAGGCTTCCCCCCGCAACAATTTCCGAGATTGCATTTGCAGGTCGCTCAAATGTGGGGAAATCATCCCTGATTAATGCGATTTCAAACCGTAAGGCGCTAGCCAGAACATCGCATACCCCTGGTCGAACCCAGCAACTTAATTTCTTTGATATTGAAGGAAAGTTTTTATTAGTCGATATGCCAGGCTACGGCTATGCCAAGGTTTCCAAAACCATGCGGAGTGCGTGGCAAACTCTTATACGCACATATTTACGCGGACGCGTTACGCTACGCTGTGTATTCCTCTTGGTTGATTCCCGTCATGGCTTGAAAGAAAGCGATATCGAAATGATGAAAATGATGGACGAAACCGCCGTGCCCTATCGCCTTATCCTGACAAAATCTGACAAAATGAAAAAATCAGAAGCAGATAAGATTTTTGAAGAGACAAAGCTGGCCTTAAAAAAACATCCTGCTGCGTTTCCTGAACCGCACTTATGTAGCGCGCATAAAAAGGTTGGGTTGGTTGAAATAGAAGAGATTATTAAAAGTGTGATTTAAAAAACTATTGTGTTTTTAAAATATTGAAAAAAGCATATCGATCCCCTGCTGAATTTTGCACACACAGCGAAACCTGATCGGCGCATAACGCATCAGGGCAATTAACAGGAGTGAGCGGATTATTCGCTGTGCCGTGCTCTGCAACATCAACCAAAAGACTGCGTGCAGTCTGCGTCAGTTGCGGAATATCGGTTGTGCCAATAATAATACGATTAACCTCTTCACATACCATCTCATTAATCCCGTAAGCCGTAAGGATAATGTCTTGTGCGGTTGTTGGCGTCCACTCAATATTATTAAAACGCCCCAAATACCATGATGAATTTGGTGTTGTCACCGTTGTCACCGGCAGAGCGTTCGATGAAAGCGGCGGCAATGTCACTCCGCCGCCATCCGGATGAAATACTTTATCGAAATGAGGCGCGGCACCGAAGGCCCCCGGCTTCGCAAAATCCATTTCGGAGGCATTAGTACCGGCAAATTGCATCTGATCCAGTGCGCTTTTTATTTGCGTCGCTGTGGTAATTAGCTGGGTCGCTAATATTTTGGCAGTTTCCGGTGTTATTGTGCCCGTTTCTTTTGAGTCTTCCTGACGTACGAGAATAAATGACAGCGCGGCAAACAAAACCACCGCGATTAGTACATAAACAAAAGCATTACCATTTTCTTGTCGTCTCAAAACCCACCTCCATTTTGGAGATATTCCAGCTCTTCTTCCGTACTCTCACGGTTTAAAGCATTATTACGATGTGGAAAACGCCCAAATTTTTCAATGACCCTCAAATGGCGCACAGCATAATTATAGCCTTGCGGATCATCATTTTTGATATCCTCAAATAATTCGACGCATATTTTTTGATCATTCAGATTTTCACTATGCTCATAAGGCAAATATAAAAAACGTCGTTGATCCTCCGATATTAATTTATCATATCCTTTAGATACGGCATGCTTGGCGATCAGCAACGCTTTCGAGTCAGTTTGAAATGCTTGGGGTGTATTGCGAAACATATTCCTAGGAAACTGATCAAGCAAGATACAAAGCGCCAGACAACCTTTCGCCTCATCGCGCCAACCGTCATACACCCCGTCTTTTCCTAAATGATAATCCGCTAGGAAGCGATCTGAAATGGCACGGTCAAATTCGTCATTTTTCTGAAACCATTGTGAAGGATTTATATCATCAAACCAAAAAGATAAAATATCCTGTTTTGTATCTTTCACGTTGGTATCCTACTTTTGTTCGGGATTGGCTTTTTCGCTTTTACTCTGATCCTTTATAGAAAGATATTTCTTTTCGGATGATTTGGCTAGTACAGATAATACAATAGCCGGGACAAACGGAAAGATAATGATTGTAACCGTTGCAGGCTCACTTAAGGCCTCTAACAAACGCCCTTCGATGTTTTTGAGATAAAGCGAAATAAAAATAATTAATCCTGTAAAAACGAACAGAATTGATAACATGCGATATAATCTGGCTTGTAATAGAAATTTTCTTTGGCTATGGGGCACAACGTTTTTTCCGATCCTAATCTAACGTTTATTAATTATATATAATATAATAGAATAAGTTATTAAAAATAATATAAAGATATGCGGTTAATATATGTGGTTCAAACCTTATAAACTGGAAGACCTTAAAGAAATGAACCGCGACGGGGGTATGGCAGAGGTTATTGGCTTGGAAATGTCCGCCATTGCCGATGATCATTTAAAAGGACGTTTGCCCGTTGATCACCGCACTAAACAGCCTTTTGGGATTTTGCACGGCGGGGCATCATGCGTTCTATCCGAAAGTTTGGGCAGTATTGCCGCGTGGATGTGTATCGACCCCAGCAAAAAACGCGCTGTCGGACTGGAAATAAATGCGAATCATATACGTTCCGCCACGCAAGGTTTTGTGACCGGCATCTGTAAACCGCTTCATATCGGGCGACGCACCCATGTCTGGCAAACTGACATTTTTGATGATGATGATAAATTGGTTTGCACAAGCCGCCTGACCGTGGCTATTCTAGATATTGAATGAAACTACTTATCCTTATCCCTGCCCGTTATGGGTCGACGCGTTTTCCCGGAAAGCCTTTGGCTGAAATCAACGGCAAATCAATGCTCTCACGTGTTATTTCACAAGCCTTGAAAGCCATGGAAGGGTATAATCCCGACGATATCGACCTAATCGTCGCCAGTGATGACAGACGCATTATGGAGCACGCCGCAGCAAATGGTGCCTCCGCCATTCTCACACCTGAATCATGCAAAACAGGAACGGATCGCGCCATTGCCGCCGTTCGCCAGCTTCCAGAATATCCGGAACACGTGATCAGTTTACAAGGCGATGTGCCGCTTATTCCCGTTGACGTTATTAAAAAAATGATTGATACCATTGCCTCCAATCCGCATTTAGATGTTGTGACGCCTGTGCATCATCTAAGTTGGGATGATCTGGATCGCTTTCGTGCTGCGAAGAAGGAAACACCTTTCAGCGGAACAAGCGTTATAATGGATGATGAAAACCGCGCTGTATGGTTTTCCAAAAATATTATTCCCGCCATTCGTAATGAAGATAAATGCCGCGAAAATATGGACTTGTCTCCCGTCTATCGACACATAGGACTTTACGGATACCGCGTTGATATTTTGGAAAAATTCACTGTTTTAGAAGAAAGCCATTTCGAGAGACTGGAAGGTTTGGAACAGTTAAGATTACTGGAAAATAATATCAGCATTAAATGTATTCCCGTTGATATTCCAAAAGGTGGCTTACTCTCCGGCGTTGATACGCCAGAGGATTTAAAACGCGCTGAAGAATTGCTTTCGACAACATCTGAAAATTAATTACGTTAAAAACTTGCAAATTTTTTTGAAGTCATCTAGATAATAGTTATGTTTATAAAAGACCTTAACAGATTTGCTCTTCGTCGTCGCGCTTAGTTCGCTAAGCATATACACATCCTCCTCCCAAAATAAATAATATGAATAAGATAAATTACCCTGAATAAAGGATGAAAAAACAATGTCTGGACATTTAACAGCAAAAACATACAGCCTATTTAAAGCTACAAAACCGCTTTCGCCGCAAATTGAAGAATTACATGGTTTTTCCTCAACACCTTCCTTTGGCGGAGAAATTGAAATTATGGCCCTTCAAATGGATGGAAACGGTGAATATGCACCTGTTGGATATATGGGTGATACAGATAATCCCGGGATGCGTGATTTTCTTGTGGCTCTTGAAGAAGAAGGTTATGACGTTACAAAAAGGGTCGAGGGCCTGCCGATTGGTTTAACTAATGATAATGGTGAAGTCATTACATTTGAAAATTATGCCGCATTTGTGGAACGTGCCGACCGTTCCTATTCAGGAAGTGCTGAAAATCTGAAGGTTTTTGGCGATTCTATAGATCGTTTTACGGCGTCACTTTCTCAATTTGCAACAGATCAAGATATCAAATTGAGTCCTTTTGATTTTGATACCTTTTGTAAACCCGAAGCTTTCGAGGGAAAACACGCCCCGAGTGAACGTTTCGGTGAAGGCGGATTATTAGATTTCTATGATCATGAACATCCTCTTAATGAATTGATTGACCGTCATACATCCTCTTCCCATTTTAGTATTGGATATAAAGATCCTGAACATTTATGGCGTCAGGTAAAGGTTATGACCAAGCTTGTCCCCGCACTCTATGCTGCTTTCTCAAGCTCTCCGCCTACAATGGAGGTGACTTTGGAGGGTGAAAAAACGATTCTTCCAAAGCCAACGGCTCTTTCTTTACAAGAAGACGGCGCAAATATTACTTTTGATGATCAGCTTCTTGTTCCCAGATCACGTCTATGGACGCTCGCAGATCCAGAAAGAACTGGTATTAATGGCAAAATTGCAGAACTTTGCTTTGATCCACAAAGCAATCTGAAAGATATGATCACTGTTATTATTGATCAGGACACAATTTTACATGGTAAAGAGCAATCACATAAAAGCTTTGCAGAAATTGCCGGAGATGCGCGTGCGGCTGCAGGAACATCGCAATATATGCAACACGTCAGCACACTTTGGTACGACATTCGCATTGATTTGCTTCGTTTGGAAGCCAGAATGGCTGGTAGCTCTCCATGGATCAGTAAAGCTATGGGCAGTTTAATGACAACAATGATGATGGATGATGATGCATTATGTGATGTTGAAGCAGTTATTGCGAAGAGTGATATTGACCCTGCAACACTTTTAGATGCGCGTGACAAAGTCGGCGTTCATGGTCTACAAACATCTTTTGGACCTAGCGGTCAAACTTTACAATCCTTGTTAATCGATGTTTGCGAAACCTTAAAACCACATATGAGCGCTGTGGCGCTTGAATATCTTGAACCGCTTGAATATGTACTAGATAGAGGTTTATCAAACTCAGAATTTCTGGCATCTATCGAAGAAGAAGTTCAGGGGGATTTCAGTGCTTTTCTAAACATTGATCCGACAACCTTAAAACCATTTGTTCAAATGCATGAAGAAGGTAAGCTTGATTATATACTAAATACCACCAAAACACGCGAAAGTTATGTTGGATATGATGGACATAAAGAAGAGCCGCAGCCCGCTTGGTCATAAAATTATTGACGTGAGAGGCAAGGAAGAAGGCCCATGCCTCGTCATTTTTGGCGCGTCTCATGGCAATGAGCATTGTGGCACACGCGCGGTTCATCAAATTGTTGAAGATCTTTCCAATGAAAGGCTTTCCTTACAAACAGGACGCTTGATTATGGTGCCTGTTTGTAATCTGATTGCTTTTGAACATAATAAACGCTTTGTAGAACATGATATTAATCGTCATTTTTTTCGAAATACCTCTCCAAAATCTATCGAACAATCATATCCAGCTCCCCTCTGTGATTTGATTGATCAAGGTGATTTTTTTCTGGACGTGCATTCGACAACGGCGCAAACACCTTCCTTTGTTTTTGATGATTATCAAACTGCAGAAAACCGTAATTTTTGCCAACACCTGGGGGTCGATTATATCATCACTGGCTGGCCAAAGTTTTATGATGACAATAACGATTGGGACAGCGCGACATACGCTCGGCATAACAATCTAAACGGAAGTGTTGTGATAGAATGCGGTCAACACACAGACTTATTATCATCAAAAGTTGCTTATCAGACCATATTAAATGCTGGTATTTATTTAGGAATGTTCTCTGGCCATTCAATTGAAAAAGAGCCTGACATCCTTGAAATAAAAGAAATTATTTATAACAATCAATCACATGGCGCATTTATAAAAGACTGGCAAAATCTCGATTTTATTGCACAAGGATCTAAAGTCGCGGAAAACTATATCGCACAAGAGGATATGAATATTCTTCTCCCTAACAAATATGCCGCATATGAAGAAGAATGGTTTTATGTTTGCACGAAAAAAGCATAGGGGCTTACTAAGAAGAAATCGGCAGCTTATACTCAACCAATCGCGCCCAATATTCTATCCCTAGAGTGGCCACATCATCATTGAAGTCATAGCCTGAATTATGAAGGCCTTTATTATGCGGGCTGTTTGGTTCTTCGGGAACACCTTGCCCTAACCATATATAGCATCCGGGCACTTCTGACAGCATTGCACCAAAATCTTCCGCGCCCATGCAAGGTTCAATATTATCATTCACATTTTCTGCACCAACCAGCTCTTTGCATACAACTGCACATTCTGCGCTTTCCTCTGCATGGTTAATTGTCGGATCGTAATCATAGACATATTTGCAAACAGCCGTTGCACCGTAAGCTGTTGCAATATTTTCAGATATTTCTTTGATCCGTTTTTCAGCCAGTTCACGTGTTTCAAAACGAAACGCGCGTAATGTGCCCGAAATTTCAACGATATCAGGTATAACGTTAGAGGCGCCCGTCCCCCCGTTTATATTTGTAAGCGACAATACTACGGTATCAACGGGGCTAACATTACGACTGGCGATTGTTTGCAAGGACGTCACAATTTGCGATGCGACAACGATTGGATCAATACATTGATCAGGCATCGCTGCGTGACCGCCGCGCCCTGTTACAGTAATAAAAACATCATCGCTGCACGCCATAATCGGCCCGGGTGTTAAACCAATTTTCCCTTTGGGCAGCGCTGGCCAATTATGAAGTCCATACACAAAATCCATGGGGTGTTTTTTAAACAGCCCCTCTTCTATCATTTTAATGGCGCCCGCCCCGCCTTCTTCGGCTGGCTGAAAAATAAGATAGACTTTGCCGTCAAAATGAGGATTTTCCTGAAGATACTTTGCCGCGCCCAACATCATGGCTGTGTGTCCGTCATGGCCACACCCATGCATTTTCCCGGAAATCTTCGATGCCCACTCTTGTCCTGACTGCTCTATTATATCAAGCGCGTCAATATCACAGCGAAGGCCGATTGCACGCCCCGACGTATTTTTTTCGCCTTCTATAATAGCGACAATACCCGTTCCACCGCCCCAGTTTCGCTCATGCGTCACACCCCACTTTAACAAGTTCTCCGCAATCAAGTCAGAGGCATATGTTTCCTCGTAACATGTTTGTGGATTTTGATGAAGATCACGACGATAGGCCGTGATCTCATCTTGCATTGCAGCGATAGAATTTCGGATTTTCATGTTTAGTCAATGGGCTGCGGCATTTCCAGAGCAATAACCTCTCCTCCAATGCGGGGCACGCCAACAACATCGGTAAATCCTTGCGATAAAGCTTCCGCAATCGGATGACGTCTCAACTCCACAGTGCGACTTGCGCTCTCTACAATGGGGGCGCTACCGTCCGATATGCGTTCTTGCCATTCTTTAACGAGTGATGTTGCTTGCTCTAAATGTTCTTGTGTATAGGTTTCCATATTAGATACTCTCTATAAATTAAATTTTTATTTTCTATAATTCTTTTGAATTACAAATACCATAAATTAAAACTGAAGTGTGAGAAAAAAAGAATATAAGGGCTTAGCCCTTACGTTTAGCAAGTGCTTTTATAATAAGCGTACGCGTGATGTTTTTCATCAAAGTCATAAACTTTTATGGCACGAAGTTAAAAATGATTACAAGCTTTTTTCGAAAAAAATCATGACCCGCATCGATCTCGCACTGTACCTCTAATTTTTTTGAGGTACGCAATGTCGCCAAGAGCTTCTGCCAAATCTAGTTTCATCTGGTAAGAACCACACGTTACCGACTTTATATAACAGGCGCGCTGTAAATAATTCTCAGCGTCCTCCACACAATGAAACGGGTTTGAAAGATTATGATGATTATAAATTTTAGTTCCTATGTCGCGTATATTTTCATTCAAATACACGGCCGCGGCCATCATCTGATCAAGTGCAATCCACGGCAGTTTTGATTGAGCGTAACGTAAAATAGTGTGACGGTCATGACCCGTATTTTGTTTTTCCGCATAACATACTCCGTATATATCATGCGTTAATGGATTTAGCAGGCACACCAAACGCCCTTTATTGAGGGCATATAGCCAATCCCCAATATTTTGATCGCCCTCTTCTAAAAAATCTTGAATATTTACAAGATTATTCTGATCCGCAAATTTTAATGACAAGGTTTCAGGAAGCGCAAAATCAATATCAAAGACCGGAACAATAATTTTATCTTTTATGATCTGATGGCTGTGGGCGTACATAACTAATATCCATTTTTTGCATTTGACCTATGCATATAATGCATAGACTCATTCGCAGATGCAATACAAAAATGAATATTTAACGCAAAAAGTTTCACGTGAAACAAAACAAGAACAAAATACAGAAAATTTAGAGTGTTGTTTTACGAGGATCAAAAGCGTCACGAACGGCTTCACCGATAAACGTCAAAAGTGACAGCATCAATGCAAGCGCAACGAATGCGGTTATTCCTAACCATGGTGCTTCCAGATTGTTTTTACCTTGTGCCAGCATTTCACCCAAAGACGGACTGCCGGGCGGAAGCCCTAGTCCGAGAAAATCTAAAGATGTTAACGCTGTGATTGATCCCGTCAATATAAACGGCATCAGAGTCAGAGTGGCCACCATGGCATTGGGAAGAACATGACGCCGCATAATCGTTAAATTATTCACGCCAAGCGCATTGGCGGCGCGCACATAATCGAAATTACGCGCTCTCAAAAATTCAGCGCGGACAACATCGACCAGCGACACCCAAGAAAATAACAACAGAATAAATAGCAATGTCCAAAATCCCGGCACGAATAATGAAGCGAAAATAATAAGGATATAAAGGCTGGGTAATGATGACCAAACCTCGATCACGCGCTGCGTAATTAAATCAAGCCACCCGCCGTAATACCCCTGAAACGCGCCCACAATGACACCTATAAAGGAACTGGCCAGTGTTAAAATAAGCCCGAACAGAACAGATAAACGAAACCCGTAAATCACCCGCGCCATTACATCGCGTGCCTGATCATCTGTCCCCAACCAGTTTTCCGCTGTTGGTCGTGACGGTGCCGATTCGGGCAATTCGTAATTAATTGTATCGTACGAGAAAGGGATTAAAGGCCACATCATCCATCCGCCTTTTTCTTCAATCAATTCCTTAACGAAAGGATCACGATAATCTGCCTCCGTCTTAAAATCGCCGCCAAACTCCGTCTCGGCATAGACTTTAAAAATCGGTGTGTAATATTTATCGTCAAACTTGATCAGAATCGGTTTGTCATTGGCGACAAATTCCGCGCCCAGACAAAAGAAAAATAACACCAAAAATATCCAAAAACTCCAATATCCGCGCTTATTTGCACGAAATTGTTGCAGACGTCTCTGGGTTAAAGGTGAAAAAGCCATAGGGAAATATATCATCTCTTCTGATCAAAGGTATCAAAATCTGGGTTTTTTCAAATCTTCTTGGCACTTTCTTTGCAAGGTATTCCATAAAATCGCAAAAGTGAACGGAGTTTGATGGGAAGCGATATAGTTTTTAGTGGAGCGATTAAGTCGACAGTGCTTAGTCTGCAACGTACCGAGCGCCAGCTTGATACGACAGCTTTACGTTTGGCCACGGGTCGCAAAGTGAATTCCGCACTTGATAACCCGCAGAACTTTTTTGCCTCCCTTAATTTGAATAACAGCGCAAGTGACCATAATCGCCTGATCGACGGTATCGGACAAAGCGCACGCACCGTTCAGGAAGCCTTAATCGGTGTTGAAGCAATTGAGCGATTAATCAATCAAGGCGAAGCTATTGCACTGGACGCACGTGAAAAGCTGATTTTGGGCGTTGATAATCTGTCCTTAATTAGAGAAGAAACCAATACCAGTCCCGCATCATTGAGCGATCAAATTCTTGCCAACAGCCCCGATGTTTATTACCGCCTGAATGATGGCGGCGGCGCGGCGGCGGATTCCGGCTTTGGCGGCGGCGTTACGGCAACTTACGCAGGTGGTGTAACAACAGGCGCGCCTGCACTATATGCGAATGGCGGATCAAACAGCGCTTCCTTTGACGGGATAAATGATCGTGTTCGCGTAAATGATAGCGCGCTTATAAATACCACTGCACGTCCGGAAAAAACCGTTGAGCTGGTTTTCAATGCAAACGACATAACACCGCGACAGGTCCTTTATGAAGAGGGCGGACCGACGAACAGTCTGAATATCTATATTCTGAACGGTAATCTGCATATTACAGGACGTGACCAAGGAAATTGGGGCCCATCGACCCCCGGCGGACCTACCAATCTTAGCGTGCCTATAAATGCAGGCGAAACATATCATGTTGCGTTTGTTTACAGCCAATCAGAAAATCGTTTCGAAGGATATGTAAATGGCGTCAGCATTGGCTCAGTTCCTGTTGGTAATCAGCCGTTTCCCAGTCATGGTAATAATACAGGCATAGGCGGCGTAGAAGAGGATGCATGGTTTGATGATATCCTGGGAAATGGAAACGGCTTTTATTTCAACGGACGTATTTCCGACGTGGCCATTTATAACAATAATCTGACAGACGACCAGATTTTGTCCCATGCGCAATCATTAAATTCCACAACGTCAGAGCGTTTTTTAAATAAGGACTTTAACAACATTTGGGATCAAATAACCCAAATCGCCATAGATGCCCAATACCTCGGTATTAACCTATTAAAAAACGACGATCTAACAACATTTTTCAATCCGAATAATACAAGTGCGCTGATAACCGAAGGTGTCGATTTTACCGCAGAAGGGCTTGGCATACCGCGTTTTGATTTTAACAAGCTAGAGGACATTGATCGTATTCTTGAGTCTCTTTACGAAGCCCGCCAAGTGGTCAGAGAATATGGGCGAACCCTTGTCAGCGATTTGAATATCATCAAAACCCGCGACAGCTACACCCGCGAAAAAATTAACACCCTTGAAAGCGGCTCTAGCGATCTGACGATTGCAGATCAAAATGAAGAAGCCGCGAATCTGCTTGCCTCTCAAACCCGTCAACAATTGGGCGTGACGTCACTCAGCTTGGCAAATCAGGCGAGCCAAAGTGTTTTGAGTTTGTTCTAATATATCAGACTTGTCGCGCGTCAAAGTCAATTCTGGGATCAACCCAAACATACACAACATCCCTTATCAACGTCATGATCAAACCCATCAGCGAGAAAATATAAAGCGTTCCCAGAACAACAGGATAATCACGATTAATAATGCTTTCATAGCCCAATAAACCAAGGCCGTCTAATGAGAAGATAACTTCGATCAAAAGTGAGCCTGTAAAGAAAATCGCCAAAAACGCACTCGGAAATCCGGCAATCACAATCAACATGGCATTACGAAAGATATGTTTGTAAAGCACGCGTTTTTCGGACAAGCCCTTCGCACGTGCAGTTAAAACATATTGCTTATTGATTTCATCCAGAAACGAATTTTTGGTCAGCATGGTCAGCCCCGCAAATCCACTAATAACCATGGCGGCAACGGGCAAAATCATATGCCAGATATAATCCAGCGTTTGTTGCCAGAAGGTCATATCGTCAAACCCGTCAGAGACCAGCCCCCGTAGCGGGAAAAAATCATAATACCGCCCGCCCGCGAACAGAATAATTAATAAAATCGCAA
Organism: uncultured Alphaproteobacteria bacterium; assembly: GCA_963710165.1. Taxonomy (GTDB): domain Bacteria; phylum Pseudomonadota; class Alphaproteobacteria; order Micavibrionales; family Micavibrionaceae; genus JACKIP01. The sequence goes on along the minus strand of CAVPYZ010000004.1, from coordinate 545,136 downwards.
ACATGAATGACGGAATGGCATACCCGATAAAAATCGCCGCCGAGCTCCATATGTCGAACGCCTCCCCGTCCTTCACCGCTTTTTTAATTCCAAGAGGGATAGAGATCAGATAAATGATGAGTGTTGACCATAATCCAAGCGAGATGGAAACAGGCATTTTTTCAAGTACAAGATCGAGCACACCAATATCGCGGTAATAACTCTCCCCCAAATCGAAGCGCAGGTAATTCCATACCATTAGAAAAAAACGCTCATGCGTGGGTTTATCAAAGCCGTATAGCTCTTCTAACTCTGCAATGAAATCGGGATCAAGTCCCTGACTACCGCGATATTGATTCCCCTGTCCCGCCGCCGTGGCCGCGCTACTGGTTGAAAAGTCGCTTCCTGCACCCGAACCACCGCCAATCCGCGCCGTCGCCTCTACGCCGTGTCCTTGTAATTCTGCAATCATCCGCTCCACCGGCCCCCCCGGAACAAACTGGATAATCACAAAACTAATCAGTAAAATCCCGAGCATTGTCGGAATGATTAATAACAGTCTACGTAAAATATAAGTCGCCATTTATTCTCTTACTTCTTTTCAATATAACTTACGATCAGCGAATGATGATCAGACCCGAAAGACGGCCCCACAGTTTTTTCAACCTGTTCTAAGTTATCACTATATAACGAATGATCTATGGGTATTTTCAAAAATTCAAATATATTGAACGATGGCCAGGATGGATTTAAAAGTAAGCCATAAGACTGATAATTCAAATCTGACTCATTTAAAATTTTTACAAATGCGGGGGCAAAAGGAGTTATATTCCAGTCCCCCAGCATCAAAATATTTTTTGTATCATCATCACTTATAATCCTTGCTGTCTCTAATAACTCAAAATCTCTTTGCATCGCTCTAAGTGGCCCAGACGGAGGTGGTGGATGAAGTGCATAAACAGTGAGAGGGCTTAGCGCGTTTGGGGGCTGATAAGAAAAATTGAGGGCAAAACTTTGAAAGGATGACCCGTTTAGCAATATTTTTTCCGCAGAAATAAACGGATATCGACTAAGCACAACCATACCAAAATAGTGCTCTCGCGGCTCGTAGATTTGATAAGGAAATTCTTCAATCAAAGTTTTTGCAACCTCAACTGTTCGCTCATTTGCTTCCTGTAATACAATATTGTCAATATCTTCATTGTCAGGATTTTGAAGCCATATTTTTAGATTCTTGAATTCCTTTTTTCCTAAATGATGATTATACATTACCGTTTTAAATGACTTTTCAGAATACGGCGTCGGCGAAAATTGAAACGGATCATGTAAAAACCATCTGCTTTCTAAAAAACATAAACAAGCAATCAAACAGCAAATAAATGAAATCTTCCATTTTTTGAAACAAAGAAAGCATATGCTTAATATTATGCCTCCTATCATATATTGAAGATTGAAATGACTAAAAAGGTCTAAAAAATAAAAAACATTTAAGAGATTAAAAAATGAAAATATGATCGCGAATAAAGAGATGAGGTAACTGAACCTCAAAAGTCTATAACACCACAAAGCATTTTTTTCTAAAACACGAACTATATTCTTCTTTTTACTATCCACGTAAATAACTTTCAAACTCTTATCCCCCTTCCCTTTTACGCGATTTTCGGTTACACGTCATCCCATGAAAACATCTGATTTTAGCTATGATCTTCCACCGGCACTAATTGCCTCCGAGCCATTGAAAGAGCGCAGCGCAAGCCGATTGCTGTGCTTGAACCCATCAGGCGGCATCAAGCATCAAAAATTTACAGACCTCCCACATTTACTGCAGGAAGGCGATTTATTGGTCTTTAATAACTCGAAAGTTATTCCTGCACGTCTTTACGCACAAAAAGAAACAGGCGGCAAAGTTGAAATCCTGATTGAGCGTATCATCAATGACCGCATTGCGCTCGCTCACGTAAAAGCCAGTAAAAGCCCCAATGTTGGCACCTCAATTCATTTAAAAAATAATCTTGAGATCACTGTGACAGATCGTAAGGACAGCCTATTTGAACTTTCCCTCAACAAAACTGACCATAAGTGGATGGATGTGTTAGACCAGATTGGTCACATTCCCCTGCCTCCCTATATGGAGCGTGAAGACCGCGAAGATGATCGGGATCGCTATCAGACTGTTTATGCGAAGGAAGAGGGCTCCGTCGCCGCGCCAACTGCTGGCCTACATTTTGATGAGAGCCTTTTACAGCAATTAAAAGAAAAAGGAATAAATTCTTCTTATGTGACGTTACATGTGGGCGCAGGTACATTCCAGCCCGTGCGTGTTAAAGATATATCTGATCACAAAATGCACAAGGAGCGCTTTGAAATCACACAAGAAACGTGCGACTTGATACATAAAACCAAGAAAAATGGCGGGCGTGTTATTGCCGTGGGCACGACATCGGTGCGTGTACTGGAAAGCGCCGCCAAAGATGGCACATTAAAAGCATCATCGGGAGAAACTGATATTTTTATCAGTCCTGGTTATATTTTTAATGTTATCAATGGTTTAATAACGAACTTTCACCTTCCGGAGTCAACGCTCCTTATGCTTGTCTCCGCCCTCATGGGTAAGGAAAATATTCTTAACGCCTACCATAATGCCATTGAAAAAAAATATAGATTTTTCAGCTACGGCGATGCTATGTTGCTTTTGTAAAGAGGATGTAATAATGATCGATCAAATACAAATGTCTGAAGCTGAAGCTCTTCAAGTTATAGCAGATGCTTATCAAATTATTGATAATGAGCGTAGCAGATCTGAAATTATAGAAGATCTCAAAGATAGCGAAAAATCATCAAGTATTGTGAATATTGTCTTATTTGGCATTCGTTCCGAAAAACTATCTTTAGAATATCATAGAGATAATCCAGAGGATGCTGCTAAAAATTCCATAATAGCATTAAGTCCACTCAAACCAGAACAAGAGCGCGGCATTGTGTCGCCTAGAGATATGTTAAGTGAAATACGATTGGGGAAGGAATTAAATAACATTTCCGGCACATGGGCAATTGCGATAGCAAACCTGTCAGATAATTATGATAAAGTCGTACTTGCCGCGAATAGACTTGGAATCTCTCATAATGATGACGTGACGTTTACATCCGACGATCCTGAGATATAATAATTACCATGCCACAAACTGTTCAACAACTCGAAAAACTGATCCCTCCTAACAATGACCCGAAGGTTCTTATGCATTCATGTTGCGCCCCCTGCGCGGGGGACTTGATGGAGCGTATGATTGATGACGGCATTGATCTGACAATTTTTTTCTATAATCCCAATATTCATCCGCGCAAGGAATATCGTATTCGTAAAGATGAAAACATTCGCTTTGCAGATAAATTAGGTATTGATTTTATTGACGCCGATTACGATGTGCAAAACTGGTTTGCACGCGCCAAAGGTATGGAAATGGAGCCCGAACGCGGCAAACGCTGCACAGCTTGCTTTGATATGCGCTTTGAACGCACGGCACTATATGCCTCCGAAAACGGATTTTCAAATATTACCAGCTCGCTCGGTATTTCGCGTTGGAAAAACATGGAACAAATAAATGGATGCGGCGAAACCGCCGCCAGCCATTATGACGGCATTACATACTGGACATATAACTGGCGCAAGGGCGGCGGCGCCAACCGCATGTATGAAATAGCCAAGCGCGAAAGTTTTTACCAACAAGAATATTGTGGCTGTATTTTCTCCCTTCGCGACACGAATAACTGGCGCAAACAAAATGGCCGCGAAGAAATTGAAATCGGCGAGAAGTTTTACGAAGAAAAAATTCAGTAGGGCTTTTTGTTGGAAATTCTAGCCCAAATTTTCGGATGGATTGCGCTACCTGTCGCAATTGTACGGTTTCAATTTGCAAAACTCACACACATGTTAATTGCTAATGGTTTGGCATCATTATTAATTGGCCTAAGCTACTTATTTCAAGGTTTAATCCCCGGCGCTTCAATGGCGATCGCTGCATGTTTTACAAGCTTGTTACAAGCTGCAATCGGGCAGAAACTTTCACTGCTTTGGAGGATAGGCCTCGCAACTCCTGCTATATGTTTTTGTCTATACTTATTCATGATTTCGACTTCCGGCCTTCCCATACTACCTGTTATTGCATTCTTTATAGGGCGTATCTCGGAAACGGTTAAAAACGATTTATTTTACCGCCTTATAAGTATTACAAGCACATCTATATGGCTTATCTACCTCTATATTGAATGGTCTATTCCAGGCATAATGTTTGAAACAATTACGCTTCTTTCCAATATTATGGGCATTGTAAGATTTCATTTTCTAAACGGACCTAAGCAGATAAAATAGTCATACTACTGTATTCAAGGAAATTAATAATCACATTCTAGAACTATTTTAAATTTATTATGTGATTTGATTGTTTCAACTTAACCCTAAAAAGAATTGTCTTGTTTCTAAAATTTTAAAATTTACAAAATAAAACGTTTCGTTAAAAAGCGTTCCAAACAGATTTTTATATCTGCCTTATGTTCTATTATTCTGATGCTCATACTCAGTATTTTTTATCACACAACATTTTTTCCGAGAGATCCTTATGCTATTATTAGAGGGCACATAGAATGGGGGAAAACAAATAAACTTCGAGTAGGATAAAATACATATTCATACCTACTCCACCGTTACCGACTTCGCCAGATTGCGTGGCTGGTCAACGTCTGTGCCTTTAATATATGCCACATGATATGCCAGAAGTTGCATCGGCACGGTATAGAGAATTGGAGCGACGAAGGGGTGGACTTCTTCCAATTCAACAACATGTTGTGCAGAATCTTTTAGAGATTTGACACCTTGCGCATCGGAAAACAGAACAACGCGCCCGCCGCGCGCAATCGCCTCTTGTGTATTTGATGCGGTTTTTTCGAAGAGTGGATCATTCCCCGGTGCAACCACAATAATCGGAACGCGGTCATCTATTAACGCAATCGGGCCATGTTTCATTTCACCGGCGGCGTAGCCTTCGGCGTGGATATATGAAATTTCTTTCATTTTTAAAGCGCCTTCAAGCGCAATCGGGTACATACCACCGCGCCCCAGATATAACATATCGCGAGATTTTGTAATGTCCCACGCGACTTTCTCAATCTCCTTATCGTGCAATAAAATTTGTGATACCGCCTTGGGAATCTGGCGTAGTGCCTGCGTCATTTCTTCAACCTCCGTTGTGGAGCATTTGCCCATTTTGGCAGCAAGCGCCAAAGACACACAAGCAAGCGTTGTAATCTGCGTTGTAAATGCCTTTGTAGACGCCACCCCAATTTCGGGCCCCGCAAGGGTACGCAAGATCATGTCGGATTCACGTTCAATCGTGCTTTCTATCGTATTGACAATACTTAAAATTTTCTGGTTTTGACGCTTGCAATATCGTAGCGCTTCCAACGTATCAAGGGTTTCACCGGACTGCGATACAAAAATCGCAACGCCGTCTTTCGGAAGCGGCGCTTCGCGGTAGCGAAATTCAGATGCAATATCAACCTCGCACGGTACTTTTGCAACGCGCTCTAACCAGTGTTTTGCCACCATACATGCATAAAATGCTGTTCCACAGGCAATCAAGGTCAGACGCGGTGCTTTTGCCAAAGCATCAAGAATATCTTCCTGAATCATAATTTCACCCGTTGCGGGGTTAATAAAACTATTCAGCGTATCACCGATAACTTCAGGCTGTTCATAGATTTCTTTCAACATAAAATGGGCATATTCGCCCTTACCTGTTGTGGCACCTGATTGTGCGGTTACGCGCACTTCGCGTTGGACAGGTTCATTATCATTCACATAGATTTCAACAGCATCACGCGACAAAATAACGCGGTCGCCATCTTCCAAAAAGCATACTTTTTGTGTAAAAGGCGCAAGCGCATAAGAGTCAGATGCCAATAACATTTCCTTTTTACCAAATCCTATCGCCAGAGGCGTGCCTTGACGCATACCAATCATCAAATTCTCTTCACCCGTAAAAAGAAGCACAAGCGCAAAAGCTCCTTCCAGTTTTGCAAAGGCCTTATTTGCAGCATCACGTGGAGAAAGCCCCTGATTTAGGAATAATGTCACAAGATGTGCAATCACTTCCGTGTCGGTTTCGGTGACAAAACTCACCTGATGATCGGCAAGCTCTTTCTTTAATTCCTGATAATTTTCAATGATTCCATTATGAACAACGGCGACTTTGTCTGTTGCATGCGGATGCGCATTATTTTCTGTTGGTCCGCCATGTGTTGCCCAGCGTGTGTGGCCAATGCCGATTGTACCATCCAAAGGCTCTTTATAAAGACGGTCACTCAGGTTTTTCAACTTTCCCTCTGCGCGGCGGCGTTCGATCTTGCCATCAACCAATGTTGCAATACCCGCAGAATCATAGCCGCGATATTCTAAACGAGACAGCCCCTCCACCAGATTATCTGTCACGCTTTTTTGTGAAACTATTCCTATAATTCCGCACATTTATTTTTCTTTCTGTTTACGTTTTTTATATTCTGACGCCCACCCATTTTTTAAATCAGGTTTCTGGCGTTCAATGGCGAGAGCATCAGCAGGAATGTTTTCTGATATGGTTGTGCCTGCAGCAATAAAGGCGCCGCTGCCTACCTCAATCGGTGCGATCAGGCTAACGTTACTGCCCACCATAACGTTCTCACCGATAATTGTTTTATGTTTATGATAGCCGTCATAATTAACTGTAATCGCACCGCAGGAAAAATTAGTGCCTGCGCCAACCTCTGCATCACCGATATAGCCGTGATGATTGGCTTTTACACCTTTATGTAGATGTGCGTTTTTAACTTCTACAAAATTACCGATTTTCACATCATGATCAAGTAATGCGCCCGGACGTAATCTGGCGAATGGTCCAATGATAGAATTTTCTCCTATTCTTGATTTTTCAATATGGCTAAAGGCCTTAATTTGCACGCCATCTGCAACCTCAACGCCTTCGCCAAAATAAACATTGGGTTCAATAGTGACGTCTTGCCCAAAAACGGTATCCCACGACAAAAACGTAGTCATCGGGTCGATCATCGTAACGCCGTTTTGCATTGCCTCGACCCGCAGAATGTTTTGGATGTGCGTTTCATGAATGGCCAGTTGAGTACGATCATTAATACCCCACCCCTGCTCTGCATCCACTTCGACGATGTCAAAAAAGATGCTGTCCTCTGCCGCAATCTCAGGCAAATCGGTCAGATAATATTCGTTTTGTGCATTATCATTAACAATCTGAGGCAGCCATTTTTCTAAATCATCATATGACAAGCAAAAGTTTCCCGCGTTACAAAGCATGATTTCTCTCTGCCTCTCATTTGCGTCCTTTTCCTCAACGATTTTTTGTAATGCCTTATCGGCACGTTGAACCATACGACCAAAGCCAGTGGGATCTTCGGCGTGAAACGCCATAATGGACGGAGACGAAGCCGTAACCATACCTTGTAGGGCATCAATAGAGACAAAAGGCTCATCTCCCAATAAGATTAAAACTTTTCCACATTTATTTTTCAGATGCGGTAAGGCTGCTTTAACAGCGCCCGCCGTTCCGTTTTGTGTTTCCTGCAATGCCACATGATGCGGCGCAACTAAATCGGAAAGCATATTCATATCCGGCCCGACAACGACAATAATCTCAGAAGGAATTAATGCCTCAGCCGCTTCGATAACCCAACTTATCATTGGTCTGCCGCCAATTTTGTGCATCACTTTGGGCAGAGAGGATTTCATCCTACTCCCCTTCCCCGCTGCTAAAATAATAACCGATAAATTATCCATGATGCCTGCCATTTCATTTATATTTAGAATGATAAAACAGTTATGAGCAATTCACACCTGATTACAACAGATTACAGATAAAAGAAAAATTTGCTTAAGAAAACGCTTTTCGTGCATTCTATTATTGATTTATGTTAGCATTGGTAGATAAAAAAAATTAGATATATATCGCATATGAATTCATGTCTTCGCATTTTTAGCGCAGTTATCGTTGGAATAGTATTTTCCGCGCTTATTTTTGGCGGGGGCAGTTCCTATAATATTTTAGCAAAACCTGTCCAAGCGCAGCTTACAAATACGCAAATAACAGGCCTCTTAGGCAATTTAAATGGTTTACCAACAGGCGGACAACAAATTGTCAACAATATTCCTTCATCAGTTTTTCAAGAACTTGGTGGTCTTACACCAACACAGTTAAATGACATAATTGCTTTGGATAGCTCTGCTCTTGCGAGTGGATTTCCCGGTGTTACAAACGCAACTGCCGGAATATTATCTTCTCTGCCAAATGGAAGCCTTGATAGCTTATTGAGCATTGGCACAGGGCAATTAGGTAATCTAGGTTCTTTGACAAATGGTGCACTTGGACAACTTGATACGTTTCTTGATCTTGGTAGCTCATTAGGTATAAATCCGAACACGATATTGGGTGAGTTTAATGGTATCCTGGGTGGAAACTTCAATGACATTCTGAACACAGCGAATGTATTTTCTAATTTTGATATTGGAAATCTGACGAGTATCGCGGGAAACCTAGGTGTTGACTTCGGTGGGCTTGTGGAAAATATCACCGGTTCACTAAATATAGATATAGACCAATTTATTAATTTTGATTTTGCTGAGCTTAGTGGTTTGGGAATAGATAATTTAGGCGACCTTATAGGAAATTTAGGTTTGCCTACAAGTGTTCTTAACGGGCTAGCAGGGGACTTGGGTACGACAGTTAGCAATCTTTTAAATGTAGATCTGGCTAATCTGGACTTATTGAATATTGGCGGTCTAGATGATATAGCCAGCCTTATCGGGTTAGATCCCTCGAGTTTATTAAATAACTTAACTGGCGCGCTTGGTGTGAATCCTGAAGATCTTTTGGGTAACCTGACTGGACTTGCAAATTTGGATATTAATGAAATACTAAACTTCGATTTTTCATCTTTATCTGGTTTGGGAATAGATAATCTTGACGACCTTGCATCAACATTGGGACTTAATGTTAATACCCTTTTAGGGAATTTATCTTCTACACTGAACATTCCAATTGCAGATTTGGCAAATCTTGATCTTGATGTTTTAACAAACGCTTTAGATCTTGGTAGCATCGCGGATATCTCCAACATTATAGGTATTAACCCAGCAAATCTGGCCAATAATCTATCAAGCGCGCTTGGGCTAGATCTTTCAAATTTTACAGATATTAGTTTCGATAATCTCGCTAATCTAGGTCTTGATAATGCTCTTGATCTTGCTAACGCAATATCTTTCGATCTTGGTACCTTCTCTGCTGCGACTGGTATTGGTCTTGACGCGCTTGCAGGAACAAGTATTGCCGACTTGGGCACAACGTTGGGCGTTGGAACTTTAGGTGGACTGACGACAGCGATTGGCGGCGATCTTGGCGGTGCGATTGGCAGCCTTGGAACAACTTTAGGCCTCGCTGTCGCTATTAGCCCAAGTGGTGCAATTACAATTTCCTTGGGTTTAAGTATTGGAACATGTTCAAGCGGATTCTGTACAGGTCAGAATGAATGTGCCTGTAATGGATGGTGCATAGGCCCAAGTTGTAGTGGATCACCGGGGCCATGTACAGGGCCTGGTTCTTGTACATTTACAGATAGTACGTGTACTATTGTAAGGGAATTACATCAAAATGTTCTAAGACCATTTTGGGACATAGAGTTATTCGAATATGAACGTTGGTTGGTACAAGATTGGCTTGCGGGTTATTTAATTCCAAGCATGATGGGAATGGCAGAAGAATTAACGGCAGTTGCAATGCAACAGGTCGTTATTATAGGCTCTTTCTTCGACGCTAAAATAGAACTTGAAACACATAGATTACTTCAAGAGTTTCATGCACAAGCACATAAAGATTATCACCCGAGTGAAGGTGTTTGTGTCTTTGCAACAAATGTTCGTGGTTTGGCGATGACGCAGCGCAAACAAGATTTGAATCAAAGTATTTTAAGCACACGTGCAGCAAATCGTCACTTAGGTCGTGAAAATGATAGCGCTGGCAGTGGCGTAGAATCCGATTTAGGTAGGGTAGTAACAAGTAATGTTAATAATACAGAATACCGCAGCGGTCGTTTGAGACAATTTCAAGATACTTATTGTAATCCGCGTGATAATAATGACAAATTGCGTTTTCTGTGTGGAAATAGTGGCGCGGGGGCAACAGACCCTTCAAAATATAATAAAGACATAGATTATTATGATGTTTTTGCATCTGAAAAAACACTTCATATAGACACGTTGAGAACGCCCGCAGAAACCAGTGATGAACAAAGAGAATACAGATTCGATTATATAGCATTGGCGAAAAACCTTTATGGACATGAGGTACCTTTCAGACCGCCGCCCTCAGATTTTGATATTGTTGAGGACTTTGAACTTTTGGAAGGTGACTATGAAGATCATCCTTATACAAACTACCTCGACTTAAGAGCTATGCTTGCCAAAAGAAGTGTCGCGGAAAATTCATTTCATGCTCAGGCTGCATTGAAAGCGCAAGGTGACCCAAGTGCTGCTGAATATATGTATATACTTTTAGATGAACTTGGCATTCCAGGTGAGGATATTGCTGAATATTTAAAAGCTGGACCAAGTTATTATGCCCAGATGGAAATACTTACAAAGAAAATTTATCAAAACCCGCAATTTTATATAAACTTATATGACAAGCCTGCTAACGTAAAAAGAAAACAGGTTGCGCTGAAGGCAGTTGGGCTGATGCAAGATTGGGATACATTGGAAGTTGAACTACGTTCAGAAATGCTAGCATCTATGTTATTGGAACTAAGCGTAATAGAAAGCCAGAAAGCAGAACAAAATAGATAATACATATGTTAACCGTACTTAAAATAGCTGGATTAGATTTTATTTCCAAGAGAACCCTTTTTCTTGGCAGCATTTGTACGTTCACATTATTAAGCTCTTTTGCTGTTGCAGGCTTGCCTGTTACCCCTGCGGATTTAACAACCAGAACCTGTGATACAACATATTATGAATCATTGAGAAGCAGAGCCGTATTAGAAGGCAATCGCCGCCTTCGTCAAGCGCAGAACTATATTCGGAAACCGGATAGTGTCCTAGACTATAGTTGCTTTGGTATTTTAAATAATATAGCCGCAGAAGAGACTGAACAAATATTTAGTGAGTCACATGCTGGACATTGTTTCCCAGAACTCCCTTGATTGTTCTTTAGATAATCTTGTGATAAGCGCACTTACACCTTACTTATCTTCTAATTTTGGACATACCTTTTTAGGTGGGCGGAGTAATTTAAGTCGTGACGCTTACGACCCGGATGACATTACAATGTGTACAGTCATGAGTGATGTATGGCAGCTTGCAAAATGTCAGAATTTTATGCCTGTTGCGGATACAGACGGGTTTCTGAGTTTCAATGAATATGCAGGGACGGATCCAAGGCTATTACCTGCTCCTTGTACAAACCCCGCAAATAATGCTGCACAATGGAATACGGGTATTGAAAATGCATTCCAACCTCCTGCAGCAACTTCTTGGTATCAACCCGTGGTCGCAGCGGCTGTTCTAAACGATACTAATTACACACAATATTTAGACATTGGTAGCACACCCGGTGGCTGCGGCGATTTTATACGCACAGGTATTATACTTTACGACTATAATAATATTTTTTACACAACACCTGAACCTGATGGAGTTTGCACAAACCCCGCATGCTTTCCCGATGCATCGCAAAATTGTGTACCTATGACTTTTTAAAGAGGATTATAATAATGAGATTATTTGGACATGGAGAGAAAAAAATGATGAAGAGTATAAAAAAACTAGTGTTAATGCCTCTGGTATTCACTCTCATCCTTATGGGTGCGTCTACTTTTTCCTCAAATAGAGCCTACGCTTTTTGTTGCAGTTGTGTATGTAACGGTTGTGTTGTTCCCTCTCATGTAGCAACGCAAGCGCATATAACAAATCGTTTTACGCGTCACCAAAACTGGATGTTAGGTACTTTTTGGTACGACAATGTTTTGCCTGCTATGATGTTCATGACAAATCAGCTCTCAGCAGTTGCAATGCAGCAAGTGCAAATTATTGGCGCTTTTATGGATGCCAAAATGCAAATGGAAACCCAGCAATTATTACAAAAATTACAAGCGGAAGCACATAAGGACTATCACCCAAGTGAAGAGCTTTGTAGTATTGGTACAGGTGTTCGTAGTCTTGCCTCGAGTGAGCGTATGGCTGAAATGACAAGTGCCGTTATGTCAAAACGTATGATTGATAGACATATGCGCAATGAAAATACTGTTACTGCGGATCCTGCTAAAGATTTAGAGTCGCGCATAGAGCAGTTTGCAAATAGATATTGTAATGAAAGAGACAATAATGGTTCTTTTGACGATACAAACTTCTGTAATAATGCAACGAATGAAGAGTTTCATAATAAAGATATCGACTACACCCGTACGATAGATATACCATTAACACTAGATGTTAATTACCTAGCAGGTAATGGTGCTGCTGGTACGATTACAGATGATGAGACAGACATTATGGCTATGTCGACAAACCTATTCGGTCATCAAGTGTTATCAGGAACCATAGAACTTGGACCAAATTCCAGCAGCGATGATAAAGATGACTTTTTGGATTATAGAGCTTTGCTTGCGAAAAGAAGTGTGGCGCAAAATAGTTATAATACAATTGTTGGCTTGAAATCATCCGGCTCGGGTATCGGGACAGCTGAGTTACAAGCTATTCTGACAGAACTTGGCATTCCGAATACAGAAGTGACAGAAATTTTAGGCGCAAACCCTAGCTACTATGCACAAATGGAATTATTGACAAAAAAGGTGTTTCAGAACCCCTCTTTCTATATCAACCTGTATGACAAACCGGCTAATGTCAGTCGTAAGGGTGTTGCTCTACAAGCGTTACAATTAATGCTTATGAATGACACATTTAACAGTAATCTGAGAACTGAGATGATATTGGCAGTTGCCTTAGAAAATGAATTACAAGATCGTCAAGAAGGTATTCAGGGTCGTTCTGGTAGTACAACCGATTAATAAGTATGAAACGTAGATATATAAAAATAGCATTTACTTTAATTACTGTTCTGGCTGTCACAATAGCCGGAACAACAATTGCGCGTTTTTACACAATTGCAGATATTCCCGGACCGGATAAAACACCGCATCTTCAAGTGAATGTACGTGCATTAAATTTTAAACCATCAACAACATACTTAATGACACTAGAAAACGGTGATCAATTAGAGATAACGTCTACACCAACAGGCGAAATAAATAGCTCTCAGGTTTTACCTTATACTCTTGGTGTGAAAAAAATAATGCGTTTTGACTTTGCTGAAAAGAATCCTATCGGCACAGATAGCCCCTCAATCGAGGTAATCTTAGATACAAACAATCAGCAGATCATCTGGAAGGGACAATATTTTAAACCATCAGCTATAATTACATCCGACATATCTGATAAACAAGATACAGTAACACTCTCAGCAAAATCTGACTGGAATGGTAATTTTGTTCATAATGCGACATATAACGGCATTAATTTAATAGAAGAAAACGCCTGTTTAAATATAGAAGATGATGGTCAAAGTATTTGTTTAGCATTTGGTGTTCGCAGATCACCACAGCTTTTAGAAGTTCTTACTGTGCCTCCTAGTGTTGCTGGTACGTCTATTCTTGGTATTGTTATACCTGGTACGGGAAATCCCTCAGATGATCCGTTCACTCCTTTTGATACATGGGAAGTTCCCTCAGACTGTACACCCTTACCGGCACCTTTTTTCGAAGAACTAAGCCTATGTGATACTAGTCATGTTGCAGGGTTACAAGAAGACTTATCCAAATCATATTATGATTTTACTCGCATGACGATGCAGCTCTCTGCGGGGATGATGCAGCAAGTTGGCTTCTTGGGTATTTTATACGACGCAAAACATCAACTTGAGACACAGTTAATGTTTTGGGAAAAGCAGGAGCGTGCTCACAATGATTATCATCCGTCCGAACAGCTTTGTACAATTGCATCTATGACAAAAGAACTGGCAGCGTTAGAAAGCAGGAGAGATCTTAATACATTCGGTATTTCAAGAGCGTTATCGTTCGCTGACCAAAATCCAATTCATTCCAGTACAGCACGTGGATCCTCTGAAAACTATCAAATACGCACAATTCAATTTCGTGAGACATATTGTGCTCCTACAAATTTCAACACCGCTTTAAGAGTCTGGTGTGATGGCTTGAGCGCAGGTAATGTCGCCAGAATGAATAGAGATATTGACTATGCCAGTCTGATTAGCATTCCGAAAACACTTGATGTTGATATTACGGACGGCGTTGATTCTACGGCGGATGAAGAAGATGTTATGAGCATGGGGCGCTTGTTATTTGGACATGAGACAATCGATTTTCCACAACCGACAAATGATCCTGCCGCCGAAAATGCCATGAATGATCCTGAATTTATTAATAATTTTCAGGAATACCGCTCTATCAGTGCAATAAGAAATGTCGCGCGTTATAGTTATGCGAATATGGTTGGTATGAAAGCGGAAGGAAGTGGATTTTCAAACGCACAAATTCAGGCGCTACTTGGTGAATTTGGTATGCCAACAACGGATATTGAGCGTTTTATAGGCGAAAACCCAAGTTATTTCGCACAAATGCACGTTTTAACAAAGCAAGTGTTCCAACATCCTAACTTTTATACGAACCTGATTACGAAAGAAGCAAATATTGCACGTTTTGAAACGACAATGGAGGCGCTGCATCTGATGTCTAAACGTGACAGATATGAAACCGCTCTTCGTAAAGAAATGCTTTTATCTCTTCTTGTTGAAATGAAGATCCGTGATCTATACGAATATGGTGTGGATCAAAGTTTAAGAGCCATCGGATCACGTAATAATCCGCGTTAAAACCAAACTGGCATTGTCTTTGCAAAGCTCTTGATATGAATTTATCAGGAGCTTTTTTATGTCCTTAGGCGCTTTAGACGCAGCTTTATCCGGTTTGAGAGTATCTCAACAGCAACTAACTGTTATCTCTAACAATGTTGCCAATGTCGGGACAGAAGGCTATACCCGCAAAATCTTGCCACAAGCCACTCAGGCGATTAACGGACAAAGTGTTTCTGTTAGCAGCAATGCTATTATAAGAAATGTTGATATTGCCCTGACACGTGATGTCTGGACACAAATAAGTGCTACTAGTGAGCTTGATACCAGACTTAACTATTTGCGCTCTATCGAAGACTTTCACGGCGCACCCGATGCAGAAGTTTCATTCGCGGCAGAAATTGCCGATTTGCGTGATAGCTTTAGTGCCCTTTCCGATAGTCCTGACGATTCCTATCTATTGAGAGGAGCAATTGATCAAGCCGTCACAACTGCTAATAAAATTAACGGTTTCTCAGATTTGGTAACGCAATTAAGAAATGATGCACAAGCAGATATAAACGCCTCCGTTGATCGTGTGAATGATTTACTCGAGCAAATTGCAGATCTAAATCAACAAATAAAATTTCAACTAAATGGAGGTGGTTCAGCCGCACAGCTTCAAGACTTCCGTGACTCAGCCATCAAAGAACTATCTGCCGAAATAGAAATCAGCTTTTTTACACGCGGCGATGGCATTATGGTGATTCAGACAAAAGAGGGGCAAGAGCTCGCTAGCGAATTTGCGAACGAACTTGTATTCGATTTTGCACAGATAAGTCCCACCAGCTTTTATCCAAACGCAGGAAGCACAGGGTTATTCATTAAAGGTGATCCAGAAACAACACCTGGTGGTGTTGATCTGACACGTAAAAATGTGAGCGGTAATTTAGGCGCTTTATTAGAACTGCGTGATGAAACGCTCCCGCAATATACTGCCCAAATAGACGAGATGGCCTATAAAATGGCTTTACGGTTTGATGCGCAAGGCCTCCGTCTTTTTACAGATACTTCCGGCAATGTTCCTCCTGATACGCCCCCTACTCTCGATGATCCTTTAACTCCGCTTATTGATGAGACTTCGTCGGTTTCTTATGTCGGTTTTGCGAGTATTATGGAGGTCAATGAAGACATATTGAATGATAATTCCCTACTAAGAAGCGGTACCTATGGCGCCGTCGTTCAAACAGGATCAAATGAGGTTATACGCCGCGTCCTGGAATATTCCTTCGGGGAAACAAGCCATCAGGAAGCGATTGGTAATGTTAGCTTTGCCCCCGCAGATGTTGGTGGTGCAACCTTACAAGACTATCTTGGCCTTTACTCACAAAATACTTTTACGGGTGCTGTTGATCTCAGCTCTTACGCTGATACAGCAGATATTGTGGCGACGGGGGATACTGCGCTAGATGATCCGGATGATATTTTTCGCTTAAACTTCAACGACCCCGATTTAGGATTAAACGTTAATATTGATATTGATTTAAGTGACGTTGCGTTACAGCCGCCAACCGGCAACTTTGCCAGCGATCTGGTGTCATATATTAATACGGTGGCGATTCCCGCTCTGACACCCGCTGAACAAACAGAATTGGCCACAATGAATGTTCAGGTTCAAGTTGGTAATTCGGGACAATTACAATTACGTTCCCGCGGCGATATATCTGTGACAGCCGACCCGGTAACAGTGCCAGGCGGTATGGGTTCAGAAGGTTTGACTTTTATTGGTTTTGCAGAAGGCGCTGTTCGCGAGGCGACAGATCCCTACTTTGATATTCAAGTTGGAAATGATGCGCTCGTGCGTATATCTATTGATCGTAATGATACGGAAGTCGATCTTTTAAGTAAATTACAAGCTGTTCCAAATCTGGCTGTCTATGACTTTGTAACCGATCCGGATGGAATTGGCGGGCAATTAAGATTGCGTCCGGGTGAAAATTATACCAATCCGGATTTTGGAGGCGATTTGAAAATTACGGGTGGCCCGTTTGACACAGAAGCGGGAGGAACAGCCCAAGGATTAATTGATGATACAGATGCAGATGGTGTTGCAGATGCTCTGGCAAATATACCTGTCGGATCAAACATTATCAGTGCTCTATTTGGTAGCATAGAAGACACAAATGGCGCCGCCGGCGTAACCTCAATAGAGATTACAAGCATAACGGATGTAAACTACCTGTCTGAAACCTTTGCCGGAAGCGGAGAGTTTGTGTCATTTCGCAGTGAAAATGTCGGGCCAAATAATGGTATCAGAACCGATCTGGGTCGCTCGAACACGATTATAGATTTCGGACAAAAGATTATTACAAAACATACCGAAGACATTTTACTCGCCGAAGCACGCTTTGCAGATGAGGAAAGTTTTCGTGAAACACTTGAAACACAATTGCTGAATAAATCAGGGGTTAATCTGGATGAGGAATTAGCCAACTTGATTGTCATACAGACCGCTTATTCTGCAGCGGCGCGTGCCGTATCAGCAGTAGATGATTTGTTTCAGGAATTATTAAATGCCGTCAGATAACCAAGGAGATTTATAATGGCAACAGGAATATCAACGCTCGGTCAGTCAATGACCCAGATTTCCAATATTAAACGGCAGCAAGTCACCTTAAATGATTTGCAACTACAGCTATCTTCCGGAAAGAAAACCGACAAATTTAGCGGGTTACAAACCGAAGCTATTATTTCGAAGCGAACACGTGCGGAATTCAATTCGCTTGAGACTTATATCAATAATATTAAAATCGCGGATCGTCGCTTACAGGAAATGACAAACACCATCGAAGAATTTCAGGCGCAAGCAGGAAATGTTGCAAATATTATCGCAGGTGAAATACAAGAAGGCGAAATTGATCTTAATCAGGTTCATGATCTAACAGAAAAAATCCTGCCTTTCTTAGAAGATCTTATCAATGCGCAAGATGGCGAACGTTATGTTTTTGGCGGTGCGGCAAGTTCTGAAAAACCGCTCTCCTTTTCAGGAGGTACCATGGAAACTTTTTTGAAGGGGGAACTAGCAGATTGGCAAGCGGGTACGTTGAATACAGATGATCTTATCTCTTCTTATCGCGGAATTACCGATAATGTTATTGGTTACAGCGCACCGATCAGCGACGGCGATGTTGGGAATGTGACGGTTCGCGCCGATAAAAGCGTTGAGGTTGATTACACGACCCTTGGAAATGAAAACGGGTTTCGCGATATTCTTGTGGCTGTGCAGACCTTAAATGAATTAACGGTAACAGATACATCAGAATTTTATCATATTGAAAAAATAAAACTGGATACGGATGATTTTGATGATGCCCTGCTTCCGACTGACTTGCCCCAAACCCCGCCACCAGGCACGGCACTTATTCTACCTGTCGATTTAGAAGACCTGGATGTTAAAGAAGATTTCAATGAAGAAAATCAAGTCCGTGCAGATAACTTCTTTCAGATTTTCAACGATCTGGGACGTATGATTAATCAGGCCATTGATGATTTGGATGATGTGCGTTTTGGACTAGAAAGTGACCGCGCGCAATTAAACCAGATTACAGATCAACATACATTGGATAAATCAACAGCACAAAGCACAATTAGCAATGTGGAAAATGTCGATATTAATGAAGTTGCCGTTACGCTCAATTTTCTACAAATACAATTGGAAGCATCCTACCGTGTTACAAGCACAGTAGGAAGTTTGACACTTACAAATTTCTTATAAATTATGCCGCTGGTTCAATAATAAGAACCGGCTGGCCCGCTGCGTCACGGTTTAAAGTTGCAGATGGAATCAGCCCTTTATCACTGCTGTATCCTTGCATTAAAACATCAATCGCTTCTTGAAAACTACCATCTACCCAAACCATATAGCCCACATTATAATCCTGTTGCATATTCCATTGAAGGTTGATACCGGCATCTTCTGTCCAAGCTTCTAAAGTAGATTTAAGATCAGAATCTTTCTTAACTTTCCAGGTTTTGACAAGGTCAATTTCAACAGGCTCTTGCATAACCATAGTTTCCACCTCTGGCTGAGGCTCAATATCTATAGCAGTTTGCGGTTCCGGTGAAATCGTCGCAACACTTGCAAGCTCCTCAACTGGGGGCTGCTCAACCATATCAGATAAAATGTCTTGCTCTTCAATGACAACAACATTTGATGGCGATGGTTGAACGGTAATAATTTCTTGCATTTGCACCATACCTTCAGTCGCATTATTTAGGTCATTTACTGCATTTTCAGCAAGTGTTTCTATATTCTCAACTGGATTTGCGTCGGATAGTGTCTCCTCTATCGTCTCATTTGCAACAATTGTTACATCTTGCTCTAAAAGCACAGGAGCAGAAGATTCCTCTTCTATTACAATGATGCCTTCTTCAACGGACTGAACATTCGCAATCACGTCATCCATCGCGGATTGTGTAACCGGTTCTGCGATAACAGTTGTCGTCATATCTATTTCATTTTCTTCCATTGGCAATTCTTCAATGCTTGCAATCGGCGACGGCGCATCAATTTGTCCGATAATAGTTCCGGCAGAAAGCATATCTTCACTTTGCTCAGAAGATACTGTTAGGGAATTTAAATTCTCCATATCTTCAATAGGAGAAATTATAATTGCATCACTTATTGTTGCTTCAAGAACTTCATTCTCATCAGCCATAGTCTCTTTCAAAACTGTCACACCTGCTTGAAATGGTGGACTTTGAACGTCATCAACAACAATAACCTCTGTAGGATCTTCTGTAATTTCAGTTATAACCAAATCAGTTTCATTAGAAATAGTCGCTTTTGCTTTTATTTCAGCATCTGCGACTTTAACAACGTCTTCAAGGCTCATAAGATCTGGATCAGGAATTACAGCATTTTCAGCGATTTGCGGCTCTTGAATAATAATCGGATCAGCCATGACAACATTTGTATTTTCTGCGGTTTCTGGCGTAACATCTAAATTTTCTTGGACAGGGTCTATTCGAACTGTTTCAATCTGCGGCTGTTGTATTATATCTTTGCTGACAATTTGTACAAGATTATCACCATACTCGACTTGCATATTATTCGCAGCCGCTATCATATCCATGGTTTGCTGCCATGTTTTGCCGCCTTCCCAACTTACGGGAATACCCATATCTATACTCTCTCCAAAGGCATAAGGTACATTTGACGGAATAATCTGGCGAACCGCCATAACCAGAGGAAGATCATTACCAAAACCACGAACAATATTTGGATCCGAGGACAGCGTAGGAGCAACGACTGCTGTTTTTTGTGTTGGTTCTAATACTGGTGTATCAACGACTTTAACAGTTACTTGCTTCGCCTCAGCTGGCATAGAATCGATTTTCTCTTCAGCGGGGATCTCTGCCATAGGAGTAATAACATTATTTTCCTCGGCTTCTTCGATAATTTCAATCAGCTCTTCTGCTATTTCACTATCTGCAGGCACAGAAAGCATCATTTCTTTCGGTTCTTCGCCTTCGATATATTCAACAGGTGCCGGCATTGTATCATTTTGAATAACAACATTTTCTGCAGGAATAACAGGAAGTGTCTCCCTCATAGAGACATCATCAATAGGGGCAGGCATTAGATCATCTTCTGTTGGTTCTACAATCACAACCGCTGCAGGTTTTTCTACAACAGGAGGAGGTGTCCATTCAAACGCGGCGTGCGTAGCTTTAGAATTACATACAAACCCTAAACTAATAATAGATGTTGCAAGCAAAAGGTGCTTTGTATAACGACTGGTTTTCATTCGGTTTCCTTTTAGATTTTATCTTTTGTATCTTAATTTATTTATAATCAATCATGTGCCTGCGACGTAGTGTTATCCACCCTTGGCGCTTCGGCCCGACAAGCCATGATCTGAATTTACGCAAAGCAGACGGAACGGTCAAACCCATTCTTTCAAGAATATAAAAAATGACTGTTACGACCAGACAGAGAATCAATGTTGTAAGTCGCGCGTAAAGAAGAAGGAAAATGTAAGGAATAGCCGCACGTGCATCAAATGCAAAAAATCGAACCGGGCGCATGGAGTTTCTCCAATGCCAGTTTTGCATGTCCTTAAGATTCTCAAATTCTTCTCTAGAAACCATAAAAGCCTTTAAATTAGTATGTTAAGTAGAAGATGATAACATAATATAGGTACGACGATCAATCTTGCCTTCTTCAAACACAATCTCAGCCGATTCCGCCATTGAACGACCATATAAAGGGACCATACGCTGTATTTCAGAAGACCAGTCAGTGAATTCCATCGTCATTAACTTTTCGCGAACTTCGTCCGGAAAGCTCATCCATTCACGCACACCAATGCGCCCACCGCCCGTTTTTTGCACCAATGCTTGTGTTACAACCAATCGAACAGACTCCATTAAGGCAAGAGCCCTTTCCTGACGCTCATCCATATGAAATGTTGAAATCATTCGCGAAATCGTATTGGCAACACCCATTGTATGTGTCGTTGTATAAACCAAATGCCCTGTTTGTGCAGCTTCGATAGAGGCCGAGATTGTTTCTCTATCACGCGATTCACCAACAAGAATAATGTTCGGTTTCCGACGCAAAGCGTTACGAACACCATCAGCAAAATTGTGAAGATGACGCGGGATTTCCGATTGAGCCACAAGGGAGCGCCTTTGCTCTATTGAATCATATACATATTCAATCGGCGCTTCATATGTCAGAACCTTACCAACACCGCGCGGGCTTTCCAAAAGCATCCGCATACCTGCGGCGAGTAATGTCGTTTTACCTGATCCTGTAGGTCCCGTTATAATCGCAATTCCCTGACGCGGCGCCCATGCTTTCATAATTTCAGGCTCAATATTCAAATCTTCCATCGTCGGTGGCTGATTGGGAAGCACGCGCATTGTAATTTGCGCGGCGTCACGACCTTTTGATAAAATTGCTGTAATATTTGTTCTGAAACGAAAGCGTGTATATCGATCAGGTTTAACTTCGTAAGACACATCAAGATCGCGGCCACTCGCAAGACGAGCAAGCGCATCGGGACCATAAATCTTATTCAAAATTGCAGCCATGTCTGCTGCATCAAGCGGTCGAAATGTTATTGGATAAAGTGTGCCGTGAATATCACCGTAAACAGGCTTATCTGATTGAAATGAAATATCAGAGGCGCTTTTTTTGACCGCCCATAATAAAAACGGGTCGACATGCTCCTCTGTAAAACGCATTGGCTCATCAGGCCAAGTTTCTTCAGCCGCATTCTGCGCCTTGGCAAGACTTACCGGTTTTCTGGTGACCATTCAGCAGACTCTGGAATTAACTTTGGACTATCAATAATTTGAACAGCGCGATCACCAATACGCATTTGGTTACCACCGCCTGTAATACCACGATTTGTCTGTGTTGTCATTGTAGGCGAAATCATTCCTTGTGCGAGCAAGATGCGATATCTTACCATTCCTCTAAAATGAGCTAATAGTAAAGCAAGGTCGCTTTCAAAAATCTCGTCAGCTTGTTGATAGCCTTCAACCCATCCCTTTTTAATTTGCTCCACCCAAATTTGACGCTCTTCACGATCGCGTGGTCTTAAAATATTCGGTGGTGGCTCAACCTCACCCCACTCGCGCTCCAGATACTGACGCCAAGTTTTGGGCGCTGTCACAATTTTTACATTCGCATTGATGTTATACATACGATCGGTGACGGCAGCTTCCAGCCCCCCCGAATCAACTAGAATATTATTTTCAGCTTCACTAATAACTGGCGGCTCAATCAAAAAACCATCTGGCGCACTAATGAGTAGTTGCCTAAAATTAAATACCTTATCCAAATAACGCGCTTTACTGTCGAGATCCTGACGAATCTCGTAAGTGCGTGTCGCTAAACCGCCTCTTGCCCCGTAGGATAAAGCCGCTTCTTTAATCGCTTCCCGGCGAATATCAAAGCCGATATCTTCATCAATTTCACTTAATGAAGCATCTTCCTCAATCTCAAGATTATTCAGTTCACGCAAAGAAGGCGGAGGGGAGAATGTGGGATCTCCTGCTTCTATGTCCATTCTTGACTTTTTGGAGAATTGCGCGTGAGCATCATTATAGTAGGATCCGGTCACTAAAACCGAAGAAAGTAAGGCTCCATATAAAATATTTTTTAACATATGTCTCATATTACAGATCATCTATATCTTGGAATTTCGTTACATAGCGGATTTCGATTTCACGGTTTTGTGCATTTACATGAACGGCAGCTTCGCTTCCCATTTGAACACCAATATCTTTCAGTACTTCGATAATTGGCTGATTTTCTGCGTCTATAGAAACGATCAAAGGTGTCGCAGGACCTGATCCATAAACCTGATAATCGTAACTGGCACGATTGGCTAGCTTGCGTGTTAATTCTTCAACCGGTCCAATCCAGTTAATTGTAATGGCGCGTTTCAATTCGACCGGAGCATTATCCAGATTAGGCGTTGCCGGAACTTGACGTTTTTGCGCTTCGATTGCTGCCAAAGTCTCTAGGGACGAACTTGCGCGATCTGCTGCATCTGCCAACATTGCGGAGATTTTATCAGGCTCGGCTACAATTTGTGGATTGCCTCTCATCGTAGAGGAACAGCCCATGACAAGCGGGAGAAACAGTCCAAGAGCTATGATTTGTTTTGTGTTCATATGTGTTACATTCCGTAATTTTTTATTTGTATAAATTCTTCTTACACTCTTTTAGCAAATAAAAGAATAACTTGTCCAAATTTTTGCGGCAAGTCTTTATTATCGTTTATTTTTTACAAGGCGATTTTTATACATCGCACTCACAACCTTTTTTCTATAACGCCCCCCAATGTGCGGTGTTCTTGAGTGATAATCGGCTATGGCCTCTCTCACGCTTTTCGTTCTGTTCAAATGCCCGCGCAATATCCATGCGGCAACCCCAACATTTGTACACGGGTCATCTTTCACCCATTTTTTGGCATGCGCCTCAGATACATTCCATTTTTTTGCCAGCTCAGGCATCCAGATGGTATTAATTTGCATCGGCCCCAAATCATAACTTCCATTTGTATTGCGCACTTGTTGACCAACTTTACCACCTTCCGTATGGTAAATCCCCACCAAAGCCGCGGGTGGTACAGCATAATTTTGCGCGGCAAGTAACAAACAGGCTGCAAAAACTTCATTAAGCATAAGGATCGCCCACTCTTCTCTATTCTTTTTTGAAGAAACTCAGCGGCGTTCCACCGCCAGTGCTTCCTTCTTCCTTTTTACCTTCGCTCTCTGCCTTTTCTGCAGTGGGCGGCGGTGACGGCGGCTTTTGAAACATTGGAGGCGGCGTCTGCTGCTGCGATGGTGCTGCCGGCGGAACAGGCGCTTGCACTTGCTCTACTTCATTTACAGGAGCAGTGCCCCCCTCTCCGCTTTCTGACATATCAACAGTTCTTTGTCCCGACATTAAATAATCCATCAACAATACGACTAAAGCCTTTTGACGGTCGAATTCCTGCCATACATCACCAATCGGCTTATTGTTATTGATAATATCGGGATATATACGAATAAATGTTTCGGATAATAATGTTAAGACTTGATACCTGACAAGTAACTCACTTCCGATAGCGGAGTCACTTTTCTCGGAAAATTGAGCTGATAACGCATCTGATTCGTTGATCAAACGCTCTGCTATATTGGGAAACAAACCACGATCTTTATGATCCATCACCGCAATGACAGGTAATAGCGCTTGTATTAAATGAAGCTGTGAAAGCTCCGTGCCGATAATGTCTTGAAGCCCCATCTTTTCCAAATATTCTTTTGCATTTTCATCGATAGAAAAATTTTCTGAAAAGACAAAAATCGAATCCGTTGTCGCTTTCAAGCTGTCAATATCAATGCTTGACGGCTCTTTCCCTTTTAAAGAAATACGATCCGCAAGCGCATGAGCGGAGAGTGATGTTAGCTTAAACCTAAGAGCCTCTGCTTTATTAACATCGCTGGAAATATTCATTTTTGCTGAAATTGCCATGCCCAGATCAACAGAAGATGTCAGCATTTTTGCCATGACTTCCGCGTCACTCTCGGGGGTGGATGATTTTTTCTGCAACGTCCCGACAGCGCCCATTAACGGCAAGCCAAGATTTTCAATCATATATGTAAGTATTTTATTATGGAGTGACATGAACCAGTTCAATTTTTAAATTTAAGATTATAATACACCGTCTTAAATAATTCTTACCATATTCAATCTTTATAGGAAAGATACAGTTTAACCGACAAGATCATTTACAATATTATTTGCATCTTCCGCTCGCCCGCGAATGATTTTAACCGCGCCAGATGCATCTTTGTAAACAGTAAAGGGCGTCACATCCAATCGCCAGTTTTCAATGATGGACAAATTATGCTGGACACCTTGCTGATTCACACCGGATTTAGCCGGAAGCGCATTACCATCACCGTTCAGGTGTCTAAACCACGCATCTTGCGGATCTGGTGCCGCTAATAAAAACGCCGCCTGCGCTTTTGTTTCTTCACGGAGACCAATCGGGATAAGACGAACCTGCAATCTACCACTATCAATGTAATCAACCTTCAGATCTTTCAGAAACTCATGGCAATGCGGGCATTGCGGATCAATAATCGTGTAAATAATCGGCGCATTTTTATCCCCTAGAGGGACCCAGTTACTTTCCTCCATATCGGCAAACAGCTGCTCTGACGGTGATTGCACTTCAAATGTGCTTTCCGTACTCTCCGCCGTCGCATCTAAACGCGGACGATCAAGCTGCCCTTCGGCAAGAAGATCAAGCACCTCCCCTTCACTCTCACGCAGGTTTTGAACCTGATCAATCGTCAACATACGGCCCGTATCGTCAAATAAAAGCCCCATCACAAAATTTTCCTGATCCGGCGTCACGTAAAAATACTGCTCTTGCCCTTGGCGAATAGTCACCCAGCCATCAAGACCATTGACTTGCCCCAAATACCTGACCTGTGCGCCCTCAACGATCATACGTTGCATTGGTTCCGGCAATGTTGGCACAGATTGATTGCCTTGTTGCGCAAGTGCAGGAAAGCTTAAGCATGAAAGAGCGATAAAAAGAGGAATATGTTTCATTGTAACCTTAATTTATAGGGGTTGTACTCATTTAATAAATCACGAACAGGCGCGCAGAGACAAGTTTTATTGTTGTGACTGCAAATCTTCCTCACGCATTTGTTCCGCAATATCCAGAAAACTGATCAATTCCATTTTCATCACAACAAAAATAGCCAGCCATATCACCGCAGATATTCCGGTCGTTAAAAGAAATTTGAATTTTAAATTTGGCGCAGACGGCGCGCTTCCTGCCGTGCCTGTGCCTGTTTCCTGATGGGGCTCAACACCAATGGGTAATGTGCAAAACAGCACCGTCCACCAAATACATAAATAAACAACGATGCCGGAAACTGGGCCCATAACATTCAAATCCTTCTCTGTAATAAATAATAATCTTTTGTGTCTCGACAAGCCATGATTAAAAAAATAAAACCATAGCCATGAAAACAATAATATTCGATTGTGACGGTGTTTTAGTTGATAGCGAGGTTCTATATCAAGAAATTATGATTGATCATATGAATAGTTACGACATTTTCTACGACAAAAGCGCTTTTGTCGCAAAGTTTATGGGTACGGGATCTGGCTTTTTCTATGAGTCAATGAAGCACGACCATAAAGAAAAATTCGGCACGGAATTACCTGCAGCCTTCAGACCGGATTTAAAAAAACGACTACGCGCCGAATTTAAAGAAAGACTGACTACGATTGCTGGTATTTCAGAACTTTTATCAAATATAACGCAGCCTATGGCGGTTGCCTCCAGCTCGGAATATGACTTTCTACGTGACAAGTTAAAGCAAACGGCGCTTGAAAAATATTTTGGTGATAACATCTACTCCGCAGATTTTGTTGATCAGGCAAAGCCTGCGCCTGATCTGTTCCTCTATACCGCCAATAAACTAGGCGTGAAAGCGCAAGATTGCATCGTTATTGAAGATAGTGAAAACGGTGTGAAAGCAGGGCTGGCAGCCGGTATGCACGTCATAGGATTTTGCGGGGGCGGTCATTCGGATCAAACCTATGGCGAATGTTTGAAAGAAACAGGCGCGCATCAGATCGCAATGGATGCGAAGGAGTTGGAAACTATTTTGAAAGCCGCGTGACGTGAACAACGGTTTTTGGCTTCAACCCTAAAAATTTGTTGATATAATTACGCAGCGCAATACGCACTTTTTCCGCTAGAACATGATCTTCTTCGGTTTCGGTTTTTTTCAGCTTTTTAACAAAATCAAAAATTTCATCCGCCATGCTCTCCATGAATTCAACTTCATCCTCATCCTCTTCGTCAAACAAGCCCATGGTTGTAACGTGGGGTGCAGAGAGCAAGCGTCCCTTTTGATCAACAACCAGAGAGACATGCGCCGTTCCCGTAAATTGTAACTTGCGACGCTCTGACAGGGCACGGTGATGCTCCGTCATAATCCGTTTCGGCTCAACCGCAAGCAAACCTGTTTCCACATGATCAATAATTTCCGGCTGTTCGGGGTCAAGACATATAACCGCGCCGTTGGTGGGAACAATCGTATGGGGCACCTGTGCGTCTCTGGCAATCGCGGCTTGCGCCTCCAGCATTAAACGCTCCCCGTGAACCGGCACCACAATTTTTGGCTTTAACCATTGCAGCATATCGACAATTTCCTGCGCGCGCGGATGCCCCGAAGTGTGAATGATTTCATCTGTCGTATTGGGCGTGATGACCTTCACCCCCGCCCCGATTAAATTATTTTTAACGTGATTGATTTCCAGCTCATTCCCCGGAATGGCACGCGCCGAAAACACAACTGTATCACCGCGCTGTATCTTAAAATAATGGTGTCCGCGTGCAATGCGCGCCAATGCTGCCCGCGCCTCCCCTTGCGACCCTGTGACCAACAACACTGATTTTTCATTTGGAATATGATCAAGATCGTTTTCTGTGACAAAATCATCCACATCTTGTAAATAGCCGCAGGTTTTTGCCACGCCGATCATACGATGGAGCGAGCGCCCCGCCACGGCAACTTGTCGTTGTGAATTCATTGCCGCTTTTAAAATACTTTGCACACGCCCAATATTCGATGAAAAGATCGTAATAAGAATACGCCCTTTCTGATTTGAAAAAATATTGGTGAGCCCTTGCATTAATTCGGTTTCGGATTGTGACCTGCCATCAACATTCGCATTTGTCGAATCCCCGATATAGGCAAGCACACCTTTTTTACCAAGCTCTTGAAAAACTTTTTTATCTGTCTTTGGACCCAAAACAGGTTGCGGATCCAAATTCCAGTCACCACTATGCACAACTGTTCCCACGCCACAGGTAATTGCCAAACACATTGTTTCCGGAACGGAGTGCGAAACAGGAATAAATTGAACTTCAAAAGGTTTTAAAGGAACAGATTGTAAGGGCTCAACAATATGAATCTTTGCCTTTTTGATATTATGCTCGTCAAACTTGTGTTTCAGAACTTCGGCGGTAAAACGAGAACAATATATCGGGCATTTCAAACGTGGCCATAAATAGGCAACTGCGCCAATATGATCCTCATGCGCATGTGTAATAACCAAACCAATCAGATTTTTACGATTTTCTTCCAGAAAAATAGGATCGGGCAATAATAAATCGACACCGGGGAAACGATCATCTGCAAAACCGATCCCACAATCAACCGCCAAAAATTTACCGTCAAAACTATAAACGTTTAAATTGACGCCAAATTGCTCACTGCCGCCAAGAGGGATAAAATATAATTTTGAAGGATCGAGTTTTGTCATGCATTTCTTTTATAGACTTCTATCAAGCCCTTCAAGGTCAGATCATCATCTATTTTATCAAGATGCGGAATATCTTCCTTGAACACATGAGCAAGCCCACCCGTTGCTATCACAGTCGGTTTTTGCGGGAGTTCTTCGCTAAGTTTATCGATCATGCCATTGATAAAGCTAATATATCCCCAATATAGTCCTGAGCGCATGGCATCAACGGTATTTTTTCCTATTACACGCGGCGGCTTTTCAATACTGACTTTCGGAAGTTTAGACGCTGCTTTGTGCAAGGCATCCAAGGATAAATTTAGACCAACCCCAAGCGCACCACCAATGTGATTACCATCTGCATCTATCACGTCAAAATTTGTTGATGTTCCAAAATCTATGACGATTGCCGGCATAGAATAATGTGCCTTAACAGCGACTGCATTGATCAAACGATCACTACCCGCTGCTTTCGGTTCGTCTAATAGGACCTCTAGCCCAAAATCCGTTTCACCCGCTTTCACAAAATAGGGATTTTGTCCTATATAAATATCGCAGAATTTCTTAAGATTGAAATTCAATTCAGGAACAACTGAACTGATAATAGTATGCTGTATATGATCAAATGTCTGGGCGCAGTTATTAAGTAGCGGTATCAGGAAACAAGCATATTCATCTGCGGTACGTCCTGAGTCGGTTTTTATGCGCCAGCTTTGTAAAACGCGATCGTCTTTACACAGGGCAAAGACTGTATTGGTGTTACCGACATCGACCGCTAATAACATATGACTATTTTCCTAAAAAAGAGATGTCGTTGCGCTTTGAGTTAGAAGCAACAATGGTTCCGGCATAAAAATTAATCCTAGAACTGTTGCAATCGATAGCATAATAACCGCATCTCTTGGAATATTTGGCTCATGCTCCAACTTCTCAACAGAATCGTCAAAAAACATAACTTTGATAATGCGTAAATAATAAAATGCCGCAATAACAGATGTTACCACACCAATGACAGCCAGATAATAAAAACCGCCTGTAATAGCTGTCTGGAAAATAAATAATTTCCCAAAAAACCCTGCCAAGGGTGGAATACCGCTCATTGAGAACATTAAAATAGCAAGAGCATAAGCAGAAACAGGATGTGTCTTGGAGAGCCCTTCAAGATTTTCGATTTTCTCCAGCCCTGCCCCGTCACGTCGCAGTGACATGATAATTCCGAATGTACCCGCGGTCATGGCCATATAAATCACAAAGTAATAAAGCGTTGCACCCAAACCATCTGTTCCACCAACAATCAGACCAATCAAAACATAGCCCATATTACCGACCGAGCTATAAGCCAGAAGACGTTTGATATTTTCTTGTGTAAGCGCGGCAAAGGCACCAACGATCATTGAAATAACAGCCAAAATCCAGACCAGTTGCACCCACATTTCTTGCAGGCCAATAAAAGGTTCGTAAAAAACACGGATTAAAAGCGCCATAGCGGCAAGCTTCGGCACAATCGCAAAGAGGGCGGTCACAGATGTTGGTGCGCCTTCATACACATCTGGTGTCCACATATGAAACGGCGCGGCAGAAATTTTAAATGCCAGACCGGCAACCAGAAATACCAAGCCCATGCTAAGCCCCAGTTTAATGTCAGGATTATCCGCGAACGCCGTAGCGATCATATTAAAATTTGTTGTTCCCGCAAAACCGTAGATTATTGACGTGCCGAATAACACCATACCGGAGGAAAGCGCGCCAAGTACAAAATATTTAATCCCCGCTTCGGCAGATCGAAGCGAGTTACGACGAATGGTTGCCAGTACATAAAGCGCAAGCGATTGTAATTCCAGACCGATATATAGCGACATAAGATCATTGGCGGATACCATAATCAACATGCCCAAGGTAGATAGGAGAACCAGAACAGGATATTCAAAGGCCGTCATATTTTCGCGCTTCATATAACCTGTGGAAAGCGCCAATACACCGCCCATGGATAGAAGGATCAAGCTTTTCACAAAACCGCCAAAGCTGTCCATCACAAAGAAGCCGTTAAGCGCAATTACGCTCTGCCATTCTATTGAAACTAATGCAAAGAAGGTGAAAATTAATAGCAAAATAGAGGCGTAAGAGATTGTATCGGTTATATTTCGTTTGGAAAGTGCCCCGACTAGTAAAAAGAACATCGCTCCACATGCCAGAATAATTTCAGGCAATGCAAACTCCCAATTTAACGGTAAATTATTCATATCCGTTTCCCTCATTTACATACGCCATATCCTGCGCTTCGCTATTTTGCTGTCGTTCTGTCAACGTCGCTTCTTGCGGCTCTAATGTTTTGCCCAGATTGGTCTGATAAATGGTTACTAACCTCTCGACGGATGGCTGGATACGATCATTGATCGGCGCTGGATAAACACCGATGAGAATAACAAGCGCCGCCAATGGGGTCAGAATAACCGTCTCACGCAAGCCTATATCTTTCATATCTGCGGCGTCTTTGTGTTGTGACGGCCCGAAAATAACGCGGCGATAGAGCAACAACATATAAGCCGCGCCGAACACCATGCCGGTTGCTGCCAAAATCGCCATTAGGACATTAACCTGATATGCACCAAGCAAAGATAGGAACTCCCCAATAAACCCGGATGTCCCCGGAAGTCCGGCCGAGCCGAGCATGAAAATCATAAAGACCGTCGCATATTTGGGCATATTTTTTACAATGCCGCCATAACGCGACATCTCACGTGTGTGCAGACGATCATAGACCACACCAACACATAGGAAGAGAGCCGCGGAGATCAAACCGTGCGAAATCATTTGGAAGACACCACCGTGAATCCCCTCAAGCGTTGCTGAAAATATTCCTAATGTCACAAATCCCATATGTGCAACGGAGGAATAAGCAATCAGCTTTTTCATATCTTCTTGAACCAAGGCAACAAGCGACGTGTATATAATGGCAATAACGCTTAATGTCATCACCATAGGTGCGAAATATTCAGACGCTTCCGGAAACATCGGTAATGAAAAGCGTAAGAACCCGTACCCGCCCATTTTTAACAACACACCAGCCAAAATAACAGAACCCGCCGTCGGCGCTTCAACGTGAGCATCAGGCAACCATGTATGAACAGGCCACATCGGCATTTTAACAGCGAAGGATGCAAAGAACGCCAGAAATAACCAATATTGCAAATTGGCGGCAACCGGATTTTGCATGAGCGTTTCAATATCGCTCGTACCTGTCTGACCGTACAACATCATCATCGCAAGCAACATAAGAACAGAACCGAGCAGAGTATAAAGAAAGAATTTGTAAGAGGCATAAATTTTACGCGCCCCGCCCCAGATACCGATAATCAAAAACATCGGAATAAGAACCGCTTCAAAAAACACATAGAACAAGAATAGGTCAAGCGCACAAAACGTGCCAATCATAAGCGTTTCAAGAACTAAAAACGCGATCATATATTCTTTTACGCGCGATTGTGACGGCGCTCCAGCTTGCCAAGATACAAATTGGCGTCAGGAAGGTGGAAAGAATGACAAAGAATAACGAGATACCGTCAATACCCAATGCATATGACAGTCCCAATGTAGGCAACCATTCGACTTTTTCAACAAATTGAAAATCCGCGCTGTTCGCATCGAACGTGATTAAAATATAAACGGCTCAGAATAAAAGTTGCGCCGGACGTCCATAGAGCTGTCCATTTGGCATTAGCCGCCGTGTTTTGTTCATCACCACGAATGGTCATGATAAAAAACGCGCCCACTAACGGCAAAAACGTTAGGATTGTCAGAAGTGGAAATTCAATCATGTTAGAGCCCCCCTCTGAAAACGACCCATGTGATAACGGCGATCAGCCCGATCATCATGATAAAGGCATATTGATAGACATAGCCGCTTTGAAATTTGCGTAATAGCCCGCCACCAAACACTGCGCTTTTCGAAATTCCGTCGGGACCAAGGCCGTCAATGACTTTGCGATCCCCCCGTGAAAACAAGCGCCCAAAACCGACAGAGCCTTCTTTAAAAACTGTATTATAGAGCTCGTCAAAAAACCACTTATTGAAAAACACCGTGTGAAGCGGCTTAAATATTTTTACAAATGTTGCGGCAAGACCTGCGCGCCAGAGGTAGATGAAATAGGCGAGCAATATTCCTAGAGCAGCAACAGCAATCGGTAGCTTTTTAACCCAGGTGGGAACATTATGTGCCGCCTCAACCGTATCATTTTCGGGAAGCACTTTAATACTATCCCCCCAGAAATGTTCTTTGTCCCAAGAGATTATAGCCGTTTGCGTCGCCGCTATGTGTTTCTTCTTTGGCATGATTGGCTGCTTCACCATAATGATTATTGTCGGCATGTACTTCTGCCCCGTAATCTCCATGATGCTCCACCGCCGACAAATCCACCATAAAAGCGTAACCGGAGACAATCGCCCCGGTTGCCAATACCATAAGAGGCATAATCATAACTTTTGGTGATTCATGTACGTGGCTCATCACTTCTTTGCTGGCACGCGGTTTGCCATGGAATGTCATAATGATGAAGCGCCAGCTGTAAAATGCCGTCATAATCGCCGCTGCAATGCCCATCCAATAGGCATAATGTCCAAACCAGCTATTGATCCGCCCATGCCGCTTCCAAGATCATATCCTTGGAATAATATCCCGCAAAAAATGGTAATCCCGCAAGTGCCAGAGACCCAATCCACATTAGAATGTAGGTCATCGGAATCTTTTTCCAAATACCGCCCATTTTGCGCATATCTTGCTCATCATCATCGCGTGAATAACGGAGCCTGCACCTAGGAATAAGCAACGCCTTAAAAAACGCATGAGTCATCAAGATGGAACATCGCCGCGCCATAAGCAGAGACGCCAAGCGCAAAAAACATATATCCTAGCTGGCTCATCGTTGAATAGGCAATCACGCGCTTAATATCGAATTGCGTCATACCGATAGTGGCGGCCACAAATGCTGTCGTTGCACGACAATACAATATCACCATCAAGGCATCCGGCGCATATTCATAAAGCGGTGAAAACCGCGCGACCAGAAAAACACCTGCTGTCACCATTGTTGCCGCATGGATAAGTGCAGAAACCGGCGTTGGCCCCTCCATCGCGTCGGGAAGCCAAGTATGCAGACCCAAGCTGTGCCGATTTACCGCATCGCACCGACAAACAAAAGTAAACCCTGCCAAGGTCAAAGCATGAACTTCATAGCCAATAAAATTGAATAAGACGCCTGCCTTTTCAGGCGCGACCGCAAAAATCTCGTCAAAATTCACACGTTCCGAACAATATAAATATCGTGAAAATACCCAGAACTAAGCCAAAATCACCAACACGGTTAACGATAAAGGCCTTCATTGCGCGCGCTATTGGCAGACTGTGCTTGGTATTCCAAAAGCCGATAAGCAAGATAAGACGCGAGACCAACACCTTCCCACCCGAAGAAAAGTTGAAGCAGATTATCCGCAGTGACCAGCATTAACATGGCAAATGTAAACAGGCTGAGATAACTCATAAAACGACCCTTGGCAGGATCATGGCTCATATACCCGATGGAATAAACATGAACGCAAGAAGAGACAATCGTAATAACACACATCATGACAACAGATAGCGTATCAAGACGTATATCCCAGCTGGCATTAAAATCGCCAACATTAATCCATTCAAACAGGGTAATTGTACGCACGTTTTGATAAAGCGCAACATCAACAAAAAGAATGCAGGAACATATGGCCGCAAGAATGACGCCGGTACAGGTTATAAATTGTGCGCCGCGTGCGCCTAGTTGTTTACCGAAACAAAACGCAATAATAAATGCAACAAGTGGTGATAAAACTGATAAATATTCCACGCTCTATCCTTTCATATTCGCTATATCATCCACGGCGATAGAGCCCCGAATACGGAAGAAAGTTACCAAAATGGCAAGCCCGATTGCGGCTTCGGCCGCGGCAACTGTTAAAACGAACATGGCAAAAACCTGTCCGTGTAAATCATCAAGATATGCGGAGAATGCGACAAAGTTGATATTAACTGCCAACAGCATCAATTCCACAGACATCAAAATAATAATCACATTCTTACGATTTAGAAAAATGCCAAAAACACCCATTGTGAATAATAGCGCCGCCAACGTCAGAAAATGCATTAAGCCAATGTCCATACTTAGATCCCTGTTCCCGGCGTTACTTTTTTAATTTCTAGCACCTCGGAAGCTTGGCGTTTTTGCTGCTCGGCGACTTTTTGACGTTTTACGCCCGGACGTTCGCGCACTGTCAATACAATCGCACCAATCATGGCAACCAGTAAAATCATGCCAGAGCCCTGAAAAATCATAATATAATCTGTATAAAGTACATTCCCCAAAGCTTCTGTATTGGTTAATTCGGGTTTACTGGCCACGTCCTGGCCTTGTACTAAAAGCCCCGGTTTTTCTTTCCATGTCTGATACACGATAAATAATTCGGTCAAAAGAACAGTCCCCAGAAACAAGCCGAGAGGAACAAACTTCATCGATCCCTTCCTAAGCGCAGAGAAATCCATATTCAGCATCATAACAACAAACAAGAATAAAACAGCCACCGCGCCGACATAAACGATGACCAAAATCATGCCTATAAATTCCGCGCCTAACATCACAAATAACCCTGCCGCATTAAAAAATGCAAGAATCAGGAACAGAACGGAATGCACAGGATTGCGCGCCGTGATCACCATTAAGGCGCTGAGCGTTAAAACACCAGCAAAGAGGTAAAAAATGATTGCTGCTAACATGATTATCTTGTTTATCGCGCCTTTGAATAAAACACAAGTCTTGATCTTTTAATAAAATTATGAAGTTTATCTTATACCGCTATTGATATATTCATTCTATATTCCAACGACTTGGAAGGCTTCATAGATATAGAAAAACAAATGCAGCACGGCTTTTTTAGAGCTGATTTAATTATACTTATCCCCGACTTTTAATGGCTGTGACATACAAAACGTATGTTGTATCTAAAAATCGAACGCGACTTGCCTCTCACATCCGCTGACCTGTTGATCACTTTCAATATGCCAGAACATACATACAGGCTTCACATCACTCAGCGGGGATTTATAGCCGCTCAAACGATGCTCTCTGGCACTCGATATAGCTCCCGCAATACTCCAGCGCTGTAAATAGGGTGTGGCTACTAACGAAAATGAGGGCGCGTCCTCTATGCGTTGTTTCAAGTCTGCGTCCTTCACAATCAACATATCACGCAATCGTACGCTTTCGCCCCCTAATGCGACAGTCCTCAAAGAATTTGTACTGATATGGTAGGGCTTTAAAGGCTTGCCACTTACAGGTTCAACAGCGCTCAATCCTGTTCTCAAAACAGGAGCAAGCGCAGGGATTAAATTCCGGTACGGCTGACGTTCTGCACTTCTCCGAACAGCTTCAAAAACATCTCTAATATGCAAACGATGAGAATCTTCAGTCGTATTTACAGCTTGTCCTTCCGTTGTTTGCGGACAAAAACTTAACCATGGCTGTAATGTTCTGTGTTGCGAGACCATCAGGCGATCAATCGTAATATCACCCTTATTTTTATGATCTTTGAATGCCCGCGCCACAGAAATAAGACGATCCAGGCTGCCTACCTGAAACATTTCATATTGCTGATAATGATCCTGTTGCCATTTTGCCGCGGCGCATCCGAAGATGTCGCTAAGTCCGTTTCTTTCATTCAGATTGGAAAGTCGCGGCGCATGCTGTTCAGGTATTGTGGCAAAAGTGGGCTGGATAATTACATGCTTTCCCGCAGAAACTGCAGATGCCATGCGTGTTGTCATTTGATCATGATAAGACATATTAATCTATACGATACATTCCTCAGCTATGTCCATTTTTTTAGATCAAGCTTTGAGCGCATCGTCTATTGCTTTTGAAACAACGTTAATTTCCTGCATACCGTCAATTTTACGGATAAGCCCCTTATTCTCAAAATAGGGCAGAACAGGCGCTGTTTGTTCGTGATAGACCGACAGGCGGCTTCTTCAATGTTTCTTCATTATCATCTGCGCGTGCGTCTTCACCGCTTTCTGCGATACGTGTGCGAATACGCTCCAATAACGCATCTTCATCAACAACCAAAAGAAGGACATGATCAATCTTTTTATCTTTCTTGGACAACATATCATCCAACGCTTCGGCTTGTGCCGTTGTGCGCGGAAATCCGTCCAGAATGAAACCTTTGGCACAATCTTCACGCTCAATGCGGTTTGAAATCATATCGACCATAATATCATCGGACACCAGATCACCACATGCCAGAATATCTTTTACTTTACGCCCCAAATCAGAGTCCGATGCAATTTCACCGCGAAGCATATCGCCCGTTGAAAGCTGTTTTAACCCGTACTTCGTTTCTAATATTCCGGCTTGCGTGCCTTTACCTGCCCCTGGTGGGCCAAAAATAATTAGGTTCATCGACGTCCCTTTCTACCGCTTCCTCTTAATTTTGATTTTTTGATCAGCCCTTCATATTGGTGCGCGATCAAATGCGA
This sequence comes from uncultured Alphaproteobacteria bacterium, assembly GCA_963710165.1. GTDB lineage: Bacteria > Pseudomonadota > Alphaproteobacteria > Micavibrionales > Micavibrionaceae > JACKIP01. The sequence continues at coordinate 507,800 of CAVPYZ010000004.1, read as the reverse complement.
ATGTATTTGCGCAACGGTATCCATGGTAACAGTGACAACAATCAAAAGGGACGTTCCGCCAAAATAAAACGGCATATCATATTGTGAAATAAGCAGTTCAGGCAGCAAACAGATTAAGACCAGATATCCCGCCCCAATAACCGTAATACGAGTCAGAACATAGTCCAGATAGTCTGCCGTGTTTTTACCGGGACGTATTCCTGGAATAAAACCGCCATATTTTTTCAGGTTATCGGCATTTTCTTCAGGATTAAACACAATAGCTGTATAGAAAAAGGCGAAAAACGCAATTAAAGCCCCGTATGTCAGCATATAAATTGGCTGCCCATGTGCCAGATACCTTGTGATGTCACTGATAATACCTTCACCTTCAACACCGCCCAAGCCCGCCAATGTAATCGGTAACAGAAGAAGTGATGATGCAAAAATAGGAGGGATAACACCTGCCGTATTCAGCTTGAGAGGGATATGGTTTGAGTCACCACCATACATTTTATTACCAACTTGACGTTTAGGATATTGCACCACAACGCGGCGCTGTGCGCGCTCCATAAACACAATAAACATAATGGTCACCCCAACCAATACAACAAGCAGTAGAAGCTGTAGGAAGTTACCGCCCTGCTCCATATTCAGTTGTAGAAGTTGTGCTATCGCAGTGGGAAGCTCGGCAACAATACCTGCAAAAATAATTAATGAAATACCGTTACCAATGCCGCGCGCTGTGATTTGCTCACCTAACCACATAAGAAAAACCGTGCCGCCCACAAGGGTAATTACAACAGAAATACGGAAGAATATGCCCGGATCGGGAACAATCGGCCCTACGCTACTTGTTGCGTTTTCCATACCAACGGCAACACCCCACGCCTGTACTGTGGCAAGAAGAACGGTCAAATAACGTGTATATTGGTTAATTTTCATGCGGCCTGCTTCGCCGTCTTTTTTCATTTTCTCCAACGTCGGGAACATGGCGGTTGCCAGTTGCATTATAATGGACGCAGAAATATAGGGAAGAATACCAAGGGTAAAGATTGTCATACGCTGAAGCGCCCCACCGGCAAACATGTTGAACATGTCCAAAATGCCGCCGCCGCTTTGTTCAAAGAAACTTCCCCACGCTCTGGGATCAATCCCCGGAACAGGAATATACGTTCCAAGACGATAGACAAGTAAAGCACCCAAAACAAACACAATGCGTTTTTTTAGTTCCGTTGCTTTGGCTAGCGCGCCCCAATTGGCGTTGCGTGTCATTTGTTCAATGGCTGATGACATTTAAATCTTTCCTAAACTAATTTTCAGACCCTATTAATTAAAGGAAAGAGCAAAGCGGCGCAAGCAGGTTTTCGGATTACTCGCAATATAGCTCATAGACGGAAAGACGCTCTACCTGATCACAATCGACAGAACTTTTAGGCTCGGCTTGAGATGAGCTTGTTTGTAGTAAAGCCTTCATAGCGCTTTCTTCGGGCATCAAATCGACAATATCCGACAAAGCATCAAAACGGCCTTGTAAGAAATTTGTGTCATCATCTGTGGCAATCAAGATACCATGTCCATTTTCCAAAACACTGATCGGCATAGGCGCAACATCCTCTTTCATATAGGGGGATGCCTCAACCATCTGCATCATGTAACTTTCAAAATACTGTTCCATAGAAACTGTGTTTTGAAAGAACAACTCCCACGCCTGTGCCAGGTTCTCTGTATTTGACAACGCGGCAAGACCGTCCCCTTCACGTACTTTTTCTAGTAAAAAACTGGCCATATCAGCTTCGCCATCACCTCTTTCAATCATAGAATTGTATAGAAAGTTATCACCAAGTTCGTAAACATTTTGAACTGCCACAATTGCTTTTTGAAGCTTAACCGATGCTTCTTCGGCCAGATTATATAATACGACATCTTCGGCCGGATAGGGTGCATCAAAACCAATCCTGTTATCAGGATTGGTCAACGCGATATGTGCGTGAGCAACTTCTTCAAATGCAACATTTAGCCTCAGCTTGTAGGCATCTGCAAACATCGCTTCTGTACGATCTAAAAAATCCACACCATAATCTGCAGAAGCTGAGCGATTTAAATTTAATACGTTATAGCCGCTGTAAAATGTTCCCGCATTCCCATCGTCAAAACTACAAACCAGAACATCATTCTCGGGGCTCATAACTGTTTCAATCATTATGTCCCCAACAGGATCAAAATTCTGAACATCTGCAATAGCGTCCATCATAAATATTTGCGCTGGCGGATCATCAACCGCATTAGATGTTTCAAGTCCGTCAAGAATGGTGTCTGCATACATACAAACATCACCTATACTATCAATGCCTTGTTCTTTCAGAAAAGCCGCACGTAATGGATTAGATATATCCTCAGACCATCTAAGACGCGCCATTCCTTCGAAAAAAGTAACTGTTTGTATTTCTGGTTGAAAGGCGAGAGGCGCAGAGCCGTAAGTATCTATAAAATGAGATGCTATCGACTTATCACCAAATGAAACTACGGCAACGCCTTGTTCAATATCGCTAAAAGAAAGATCTGCCTGATTTTGCGCAATCAGTTGGTCTTGTAAGGACGGCGCACGAATAATAACGCCATAAGACAAGCCATCGCTTCCTTTCAAAAAAGGATCGTTGGGATCAAAATCTATTTCCTGAATAATTGCCGGCGGATTAGCTCTTCTTCCGGAACTTCACCCATATTTGATTCAATCATCTCAAACATAACACACCCGATTTATTTATTATCTCTAAGTATCGCCTATTCAGGACGCTTGTCAAATTTTCCCGCATTGCATCCACGCTTAATTCGTGGGATATTTTACCGAAAATAATCAAAGGAATAATAATGTCGGCAGAAACAACATCTTCTCAACAAAGCACACGCACAGAATCAGATTTGATTGGAAATGTAGATGTTCCTGCAAATAAATATTGGGGCGCGCAAACACAGCGCTCCTTACAAAATTTTAAAATTGGTGGTGAGAAAATGCCCAAACCATTAATTCGCGCACTTGGTATACAGAAGAAAGCCTCTGCGCTATCAAACAAAAATATGGGGTCGCTGGATGCCCACCTTGCCGATGCCATTGTCCAAGCCGCTGAAGAAGTGATCGACGGTGATCGTATGGATGAATTTCCGCTTGTCGTTTGGCAAACGGGGTCCGGCACGCAATCAAACATGAATGCCAATGAAGTAATTGCCAATCGCGCAATCGAAATCCTGGGCGGAGAGATAGGTAGCAAGAGCCCCGTTCATCCGAATGATCATGTGAATATGGGGCAAAGCTCTAATGATACGTTCCCGACTGCCATGCATATCGCCGCAGCAGAACAAGTCCATCACGAATTATTACCCGCATTAGGACATCTGGAAAAAGCGTTATCAGAGAAATCGGTCGCTTGGGCAGATATTGTCAAGATCGGACGCACGCATCTACAAGATGCGACACCGCTTACATTAGGACAGGAATTTTCGGGATATGCGACGCAAATTGCCTATGGCATGGATCGCATCAAAACAACACTTCCCCGCCTTATGCAACTGGCACAAGGCGGAACAGCCGTCGGGACAGGAATAAATTCACAAAAAGGATTTGACGTTCTGTTTGCGCAAAAGGTATCCGATATTACAGGACTAGATTTCGTCACGGCAGAAAATAAGTTCGAGGCTCTTGCAGCACATGATGCAATGGTTGAAGTCTCTGGCGCGTTGAATGTTATTGCCGTCTCATTAATGAAAATTGCCAATGATATTCGCCTCCTCGGTTCGGGCCCGCGTTCAGGCATAGGCGAGATTTCACTTCCCGCGAATGAGCCGGGCTCATCAATCATGCCGGGCAAAGTCAATCCGACACAATGTGAAGCATTAACAATGGTGTGCGCGCAAGTAATGGGTAATAACACAGCCGTAACGGTCGCGGGATCAAACGGACATTTTGAGCTAAATGTGTTCAAGCCCGTTATGATTTATAATGTATTGCAATCAATCCGCCTCATCTCCGATGCCTGCGTTTCTTTCACAGATAATTGTGTCAGCGGTATTGAAGCCAATGAAGATCGTATCAATCAGTTGATGAATGACAGCCTGATGTTGGTCACAGCATTAAACCCGCATATTGGCTATGATAATGCCGCCAAGATTGCCAAAAAAGCGCACACTGACAGCACGACATTATTGGAAGCAGGACAAGAACTGGGATTAATGACAGAAAAACAATTCAAAGAATGGATTGTGCCGAAAGATATGGTCAAACCACGTGACTAGTCCGGCGCTTTAAGTATTTTTTCCCGCAACATAGCCGGACGACCACGCCCATTGAAAGTTATAACCACCAAGCCAGCCTGTCACATCGACGGCTTCGCCGATAAAAAACAGTCCCTTATGTTTTTTGACTTCCATCGTTTTGGAGGAAAGTTCGTTGGTGTCTAGCCCGCCTAATGTGACTTCTGCGGTACGATAACCTTCTGTGCCGGAAGGGTGAATGGTCCATTTATTCACTGCATTTGAAAGCGCTTCCAGCTTTTTATCCGCCAATTCGGAAACACGCCCCACGCAATTTTGCGTTTCACAAAGGCGGATCGCCAATCGGCGGGGCAAAACTTCTGAAAGGGCATTATGAACATCCATACGGGGTTCTTGTACCTTTTTTTCTTTCAGATAAGCAAATACATCATTTGCGGGGGCCAGATTAATTTCAATTGGCTTACCATCATTCCAGTAAGACGAAATTTGTAATATAGACGGGCCGCTGATACCGCGATGGGTAAAGAGCATACCTTCGGAAAATCCCTGCTTGCCGAAGGTGACATCTGCCTCGACCGACAGACCGCTGAGTTCCTTGCAATATTCTTTTAATTCATTCTGAAATATCAAAGGGACGAGCGCCGCACGCGGCGGAATGATGTTTAATTCGAATTGTTCTGCAACCTGATAGGCAAATTTTGTTGCACCGATTTTCGGAATGGAGAGACCGCCCGTTGCAATCACAAGAGACTCCGACATGTAAGCCTGTCCCTGTTCCGTTTCAACACGGTAAAAATTATCTTTTTTGGATATATTGCCAATATCGACAGGGCGTTTTTGAATGACGCCACCTTTATCGCACTCAGCCATCAGCATATCTATGATTTGTTGCGCCGACTCATCGCAAAATAACTGCCCTAGCTTTTTTTCATGCCATGCAATTTGATAGGAATTAACCAGATCAATAAAATCATGCTGTGAATATTGGGTCAGGGCCGATTTACAAAAGTGTGGGTTCTCCGATAAAAAACGTTCTGCCTGTGTATCAATATTTGTGAAGTTGCAACGCCCCCCGCCGGAAATACGAATTTTTTCCGCAATCATCGCACTATGATCCAGAAGTAACACACGTCGCCCCCGTTGACCCGCGACAGCTGCACACATCATCCCCGCCGCACCGCCGCCAATAATAACAACATCAAACGTTTCTGGCGAAGACGTTATTGGAGAAAACCCTTCAATACGTCTTTTGCCAAGTCTTTCACAACATCTTCCGTATCTTTTTTCTTCGGCTCTGCTTGTGGCTCTTCGGCAGGGACAGGTTCCGGCGTCGCTTCAATTTCTTGCTCTGCCTCTTTTTGCTGCTGAACCTTTACACTTTCCGGCGTATAGGGTGACGGCGCGCTATTTTGCGTGTCTTGATTATCATTTGCCGGAGCTGCTTCAACAGGCTGCTCCGCCACAGGTTGCTGCGCTTGCTTTGGCTTGATACCTAATAAGCCACCCACAACATTCCCAAGCTCACCGTCTAGCTTATCACCCAGCTTATCTTGAATCAGCTTATTGGCTTTGGCAGATATTTTTTTATTCAAATATCCCTCAATCGCATTTTGCGCAAAGCTACTTCCCGGATTGGAAAGTGATCCGCGATAGGAAATTTCAAAGGGCGGAGGTGGCTCAATGGGCTCACCGGCTTCATTCGTACCATTCACCACCAGTTGGACAGAGCTTTTCATATCAAGCGTCCACGCAGGAAGTGAGACAATACCGACCGTTGACACAACAGCGTCATCTCCGTTCAGTTCCAGTTTAGAAAAATCCACAACACCCTTTTCAACTTCGAAGGCACCTGTCAGTGTTTTGAATTCAGACGAACCACCACGAATGCCTGAGCTGAATAATGCTTTGGCCTGTGTACCAACACTACTACTGCTTCCCAATGCGCGCGCCATATCGGCCACATTAATTCCGCGAATAGTTATATCTGTCCCGTTAATTGTACCTGTACCATTCAGAGAATTAATCAATTCATACATACTGCGGCCAGTTGCTTTCAAGTCTGTCTTAAAATCGGCAATACCGTTTGATTGCACGACAGGCGAGCCCGCAAGAGCGGTCACCAAAGATTGCAGCCCGACATCACTTAAATTCAGACCTAACCCGATACTAATGGACTGTCCTGCATTCATTTGAAGGTTCACATCACTGGAACCGCCAAACAGCCCTGCTTTCCAGTCATTTACACTCATACCGCCGTCTTTCATAACAAATCCGAATGACGGATTATTGAACAACCACTTACCGTACGTAATTTCGGCGGCGGACAACTTCAAATCGACATTTGCACTATTCAAAAATGATGTATCTATCGGATCTTTTGACCATTTGCCGCCACTTGCGTTCGACGCTCCGCCAGTACTGGTAGAGCTTGACGTTGTCTCCATGAATGTCTCAAGCGGTAACTTGCCCAATTTTAAATCACCTGAAATAAACGGCTTCGGCGCAGACATATCCGCTGTAATATTTCCGTTAGCAGAAATCGGCCCTAGTGAACCGTTAAGTGCTGTTAGCTTATAAATATTTTCGTCCATGCTGACTTGGCTAGTCATATCGACAGCTTTCGCCAATGTCGGATTACGTTCGCTATCAGGCATAATTTTTTGCAGAAGCGCGGCCAGATTTGGGTGCTTTAAACCCAAAATCATATCGTTGAATGTGGGCGATGTTTCAATATTTTTAGCAATACCCTTGGCTGTAACCGTTGCATCCAGTGCTTTTAAATTTGTATCAAATGCAAGTAAGTCAAGATGTCCGCTCAATTTGGTTTGTGCATTCACAGCACCAATTTTGGCAGGAAGGCTCTTGATCGCCTCCTCTTGCCCTAAAGCCTTCAATGTTGCTTCCAGATCGGATGTTTTAAGGCTTGTATCAAGACTAATGCCCGATACATCCGCCACGTTTGCAACATTCCCGCTGACAGTGACAGCAGCGCCTGCATAATCACTAATACTTAAATTCGCGAGCGTCAGTTTCGAGCCATTTAAACTGCCATCAACTTTTAAGTTATCAATGGTATTACCGTCATAAATAACCTTATCTGCAGAAAGCTTGATGATTGCATTAACAGGCAAATCAAATGACTGCGCCGTTTGTTTGATCCCCCCCTTGGAAGATGAAGAGGATCTAGACGCGCTTTGCCCTGCCAATTTCATAAGCTCATCCGCATTAATCATGGATGATGTCAGGTTCGCGTCAAGCGCGCCTTTGCCGTTTTCTTTCGGGAAAGCAAATGACAGCGTTCCGTTTGCTTTTGTCGATTTATATCCAAAGCGCAAATCTGTCATACGTACACGATCCGCTGATAAACTAGTATTTGTGTTAAGTACAAGATTTTCCGCGCCGCTTAAATCTGTTGTGATTTGTAACGGTTTATCAGGATAGCTGGACAGTCCCTTGACACCCGCTGTTCCCTTTAACGTCTTATCGCCGAAATCCGCCACAAGGTTTGTGTAATTTAAAGCGTCCTGTGTCAGAGTTGCAATCCCCTTGGTTTTGACGGCCATATTCAAAGCAGAAGATTGTTCCGCTCCTGTCATTTTCTCCAAGAATGATTGCAGGTTACCAACAGTCATAATGGTCTCGCCTTGGGCATCAAACCCTTCACCAAAACCAATAACGCCAGAAAAATCGATTTCTGCGCCGTTCGATCCTACGGTCAGATTTGTTGAAATACTATTATTCTCGCTGTTAATCGCCTCAGTTTTGGCATTTACTTTTAAAGGCATATTCATTGCGTTAAATGATGCCGCAACATCAAACGGGCCTTTCAAAGACTGCATAGAAAATGTGCCGTTAATATCTTTGACTTCTTGCGTCGTACCGCTTCCCGCATCAGAATAGGTCACGCGACCATCTTTTAAGCTTAAAGAACCAATCGCAATATCTGAAGACGCACTAGATTCTGCTTCTGTTGCATCTTCCGAAGAGTCCGCACCACCACTTAAAGTCTCCGTCATCCAGTTCTGGGAACCGTCTTTTGCTACTCTCAGTTCAATATTCGGCTTATTAAGCGTAATGCTTTTCAGGGAAATGTTTCCGGATAAGAGCGGCATGATATCAAGATAAACATCCGCATAATCAAGCGTCATAAATGGTTTATCTTCAGTCGGGTTGGAAACGGATAAACCGTTCACAACAACGCGCGGCATCGGCAAAACAGCCAAATCCAGATCGCCGCTGATATCTGCTTGAAACCCTGTATTCTTTTCAATTTGGGAAATAATCTCTCCCTTATATTTATTCCAGTCAATAAACTGCGGCGCCAACAGGCCTCCGGCTATAACCAAAACCAATAACAGGGCGATAAGTCCAAAAATACGCATACTAAAAATCTCCAAATTTATATGTTAGAGATTTAGCACTCTCACTCCTTAAATCAAAGCGGCAATGTTGTTTTTATTTTTTCAGATCGGCGAATATAGTGTCCAGATCAGTGCGCTGTTTATATCCTTCTTCAAAATACTTGGCGCCAATTGTCCGATCAGGGGAGATGATGAATACAGCCGGATAAGGAACACCGTAACCAAATTCGCCCTCTTCTTTTTCCGTGTTTAAAATGCCAAATGCTTTTATAGCGCTGGAGTCTTTATCAGATAACATCGGAAACGAAACTTTATACCGGCTGGAAAAGCGTTCCAGTTTTTCAACATCATCATAACTAATCGTCGCAACGTTATACCCCATCTCTGTAAACTCAGCCGATCTTTTATTTAAGTCCAGTATCTGTATCTGGCAGTAAGGACACCAATCTGCGGAACGTACGAAAAACAAGATAAGTCCCTTATCACCGCTAAGTGTATCAAAATTTTGCACCGCACCTGTCTGGTCAGACAACGATAAATTATGCGGCAAAGGTACACCAACGGCAGCGCCCATTTTATTTGCGTGACCATATGATGACAAGCTAATCGTCATACAAAACATTAAAATTGTTAGCAGATACTTCATAGTACAAAATTCCTTTTTATTTGATCACTTTACTTTAATCCCTTTTTAAAAAACAAACAGCAAAGATATGTGTAATTATTTGGTAATACTTCTTCTTTATCCTATCAGGATAGGCAATATTACTTATGACATCGGAATAAATATGAACATACCACAGATCATGGAGCGTAACGTATTACATACGGGCAAAGTTTTTATCAAAGAACAGGAAGAACATAGCCGCGCTTATATTATACAAAGTGGGCGCGTAAGGTCTTTTAAAATGCAGGGTGAACAAAAAATACCTATAAAGGAATATGGTCCTAATACAATTATTGGAGAAGCCAACTTATTGGAGGATAAACCTGCTGATAAAAGTTACGAGGCCGTTAGAGAAACAACTGTTATAACTATTACACGACAAGATTTTGAAAAACGCTTGCAAAAGTCGGATACAATTATCCAGACTGTTTTTCAACATATGATGGCAAAAATGGAAATTCTTTTAAGTGAACAAGAAGCCGAGCGCACAAGAAAACTGGATATTGACGAAAATGCATTTTTAATAGTTCGAGAGATGACAAAAAACGTTTCCGACGATCAAAAAAGACGCTACGAACTGGCCCTTTTACCCCACATCAACGCCATTATGAAATCCGTCAAAAGTCTAAAATAAGACTTATTTCCTATCAATAGCTGTCTTTAAATGTACGTATTTTAGAATAGCCAATAGCATTTTGACGATTGATCCAGCGCTGTTCCAACAGCTTCATCGTTGTTTCTCCCCTGTAAAAACTTCTCATGTCGGAAAGAAGGGCTTTATACATCAAATCAATTTGCTGTGCCTGATCGGGGCGATTACGTTGTTCGGCCGGATTAACATTTCGATCCATACACTCCGCCCATATAGTCGCGCGCCCGGCACGTGTTTCGCCCACCGTTCTTTGTATTTGAGAATAGCAAAGACGCTCCAACTGATTAATATATGATGCTGAAAAAACGCCGTTTTTCATTTCGCCTATATTATTTTTAGAGTCAGGTACTGTTTGATTTGTAGAACAAGACATTAGCAAAAGGCAGCATGTCGTTATAAAAAAGAATCTCATGTATTAAGTATAAAAAAAAGCGCTTACCTGTGAAAGGTAAACGCTCGTGTTATAAGAAATAAATTAAATTATTCTACAACTGTGATATTTGCAGCTGCTTGCTTACCACGGTTTTCCTGAATTTCAAAAGAAACCTTTTGACCTTCAGCTAAGCTACGTAGGCCGGCTTTTTCAACTGAGCTGATATGAACGAAAACGTCGTTTCCGCCATTTTCAGGCTCAATAAAACCAAAACCTTTTGTTGGGTTAAACCATTTAACGGTACCTGTTTCTGACATTGTAAATCCTTTCGTTAGTTATAAATGTACAGCACTTCAAAATTCGTCTTGCTGTCGTCATTCATAAGAAAGAAAAGCAGTAGAGTAGTCTTGTAGTAATAACGATACAAAACCACTTTTAGACAAAAAGAGCAAGCTTATTCTGGTTATGCAGCTATGCTGCCAGAACATGGAAAAGTTATCCTGCTTTTCTGTCTTCATGAGTAATAACACAGAAGGGATTTTTCAGATTTGAATTATCATATAGTGTAAATTGGTCTGACAATATACGATATTGTGGCAATAGCGCCTCTAACATTTTCTGTCTGCTTTGCAACATGTCAATCGGCGTATGGCGCACACGCGTTCCAAGACGCTTTGCCGCTACATCAACAGGGCAATATATATAATGCATATCAATATAATAGCCGTGCTGTTTGCAATTCAGGATATTATTTAAATCTTCTTCCCTCACACAGCCCATATCAATAATGACATCCAATTGCTTTGCAACGGCTGCATTAAACATACTATAAGCAAGCTCGCGTGCAGGCATTTCCCATTTCGTAAAAGCTATCTCTGCACCATTTCCATGGAGACAGGCTTTATATTCCGGTAAAGTTTTCATGACATGATCAGGGTTTAATATGAAAGCATCTTGTGAAAACACCTGACGGTTTAATGCTTCAGCAACGAAAGTGCTTTTACCCGCCCCGGGAATACCACACATTGCGAAAAGCGTTCTTTTTTGCGACGGTATTTTATTCAGTAAGAATTTCTGACGAACATTTATCTGCGAAGAAATCGAAATACATTCCATAGTTAAAATCAGTACCATAAAAAGAGTTTAAAAATATAGCTCTATATCTTTTTCTCAATATATAAGTGCCACAGTAATAGGGTTACAGCACTTAAGCGTCCTTCCCATCGACTTGTCAAAGCTAATACTTTTTCATAGCTGGGTCGCTCATTAAGTTGAAACATCTTTTGTAATGCGTTATCTAAAACTAAATCCTTAGCTGGTAATATATTCCTACGTCCAAGGCTAAAAAGCATAAAAACCTGAGCACTCCACAAGCCAAAGCCTTTTAAAGATGTAATTTTCTCTATTATTTCATGGTCAGATAAATGAGACCATTCATTAGGATTAAATTCTTTTTCTAGAATAAGTTTACACAAATTATTCATATAACCTGATTTCTGACGCGTAAAGCCTGTATATTTTCTCGTTTTCTCATCTAGAGACAAGAAAAATTCAGGTGTTACGTTCCCCTCAACTAAATCTTTGAGGCGATCCCAGAGAATATTAGCTACTTTATAAGATATTTGCTGACTTTGTAACGTGCGCGTCAATCCTTGAAAGTCTGGTTCAAACATGCGCCAAGATATATCAGATAATGAAATATCATACTTAGAGAACAATTTATCCTGAGATAATAATGTTTCTAAATCTATATGTATGTCAGGAATGTCTATTAATTTTTTCATCAGCTTATCAAATATAAAAAAAGCCCCTCAAAAGAGGGACTTAATTTAAAATACTCATAAACAGGTAAGAAATATGTTTCAGTAATCTTTGAAGATCTGGCAACGACCTACTCTCCCGTGCCTTAAGACAAAGTACCATCGGCGCTGCAGGGTTTCACGATCCAGTTCGGAATGGGATGGGGTGTTTCACCTGCGCCATAATCACCAGATCATCAAAGATTACTGAAATTGATATAGATTTGTAGTTGGTATCAACTAATTGTGTCGCTTAAAAAAACTGCAATCAGTACATAGTGATGTTATCGCTACGCGCTAATGATTTAAATTCAAGCCGATCGAGCAATTAGTATCGGTTAGCTTCATACGTTACCGTACTTCCACATCCGACCTATCAACGTAGTGGTCTACTACGGCTCTGATAGGGAGTCCTGGTTTTGAGGGCGGCTTCCCGCTTAGATGCTTTCAGCGGTTATCCGTTCCGTACATAGCTACCCAGCGGTGCTCCTGGCGGAACAACTGGTGCACCAGTGGTACGTCCATCCCGGTCCTCTCGTACTAGGGACAGCTCCTCTCAAGACTCCAACACCCACGGCAGATAGGGACCGAACTGTCTCACGACGTTCTGAACCCAGCTCGCGTACCTCTTTAAATGGCGAACAGCCATACCCTTGGGACCTGCTCCAGCCCCAGGATGAGATGAGCCGACATCGAGGTGCCAAACAGCGCCGTCGCTGTGGACGCTTGGGCGCTATCAGCCTGTTATCCCTAGAGTACCTTTTATCCGTTGAGCGATATCCCTTCCATACAGAGATACCGGATCACTATGACCGTGTTTCCACTCTGCTCGACTTGTCAGTCTCGCAGTCAGGCAAGCTTATGCCATTGCACTCAATGACCGATTTCCGACCGGCCTGAGCTTACCATCGCGCGCCTCCGTTACGCTTTAGGAGGCGACCGCCCCAGTCAAACTACCCACCATACATTGTCCCCGATCCGGATAACGGACCTGGGTTAGACATAACGAAGGATCAGGGTGGTATTTCAAAGGTGGCTCCACAAGCGCTGGCGCGCTCGCTTCAAAGCCTCCCACCTATTCTACACAGATCAATCATCATGCCAATGTAAAGCTATAGTAAAGGTTCATAGGGTCTTTCCGTCTAACCGCGGGAACCCCGCATCTTCACGGGGAATTCAATTTCGCTGAGCCTGCTCTGGAGACAGTGTGGAAGTCGTTACGCCATTCGTGCAGGTCGGAACTTACCCGACAAGGAATTTCGCTACCTTAGGACCGTTATAGTTACGGCCGCCGTTTACCGGGGCTTCAATTTAGAGCTTGCACTCCACCTTTTAACCTTCCGGCACCGGGCAGGCGTCAGACCCTATACGTCCTCTTACGAGTTCGCAGAGCCCTGTGTTTTTGATAAACAGTCGCCACCACCTAGTCTGTGCCACCCCCAAAAAGTTGCCTTAATAGGGGTCACCCTTCTTCCGAAGTTACGGGTGCATTTTGCCGAGTTCCTTCAGAACAGTTCTCTCAAGCGCCTTGGTCTACTCGACCTGTCCACCTGTGTCGGTTTGGGGTACGGTCTAATGATGGAGCTATTTCCTGGAACCGATTCACGGCCCTTCCAATCCAATAAGGAAGAACAATTTACTCGATCCGTCACTACCATCTGGCCCACGAATATTAACGTGGTTCCCATCGACTACGCCTTTCGGCCTCGCCTTAGGGGCCGGCTTACCCTGCGTGGATTAACCTTGCGCAGGAACCCTTGGACTTTCGGCGAGAGTGTTTCTCACACTCTTTGTCGCTACTCATGTCAGCATTCTCACTTCTGATACCTCCAGCATACCTCGCGGTACACCTTCACAGGCTTACAGAACGCTCCGCTACCACTTACACAAAAGTGTAAGTCCTAAGCTTCGGTGAATCGTTTAAGACCCGGTACATCTTCGGCGCGGAAAGTCTTATTTAGACCAGTGAGCTATTACGCTTTCTTTAAAGGATGGCTGCTTCTAAGCCAACCTCCTGGTTGTCATGGACTTTCTACATCCTTTTCCACTTAACGATTACTTGGGGACCTTAGCTGTAGGTCTGGGCTGTTTCCCTTTCGACACCGGACCTTATCACCCGATGTCTGTCTGCCAGATATTACTCTACGGTATTCGGAGTTTGATTAGGTTTGGTAAGGCTCGCGCCCCCCTAGCCCATTCAGTGCTCTACCCCCGTAGGTATTCATCTGACGCTCTACCTAAATAGATTTCGCGGAGAACCAGCTATTGCCCGGTTTGATTGGCCTTTCACCCCTAGCCACAGCTCATCCCCGCACATTGCAACGTGCGTGGGTTCGGTCCTCCATGTGGTGTTACCCACACTTCAACCTGGCCATGGCTAGATCACCGGGCTTCGGGTCTAATGCATCATACTCATTCGCCCTATTCAAACTCGCTTTCGCTGCGCCTCCACCTATCGGCTTAAGCTTGCATGATACACTAAGTCGCTGACCCATTATACAAAAGGTACGCCGTCACACCATAAAGGTGCTCCGACTGAATGTAGGCATCCGGTTTCAGGTCTGTTTCACCCCCCTTATCGGGGTACTTTTCACCTTTCCCTCACGGTACTAGTTCACTATCGGTCGATCAGGAGTACTTAGCCTTGGAGGATGGTCCCCCCATGTTCAGACAGAATTTCACGTGTTCCGCCTTACTCGAAGATTGTAAGAATTTTTACGCATACAGGACTATCACCTACTTTGGTGTGACTTTCCAGACACTTCTGCTTATTAACCTACAACCATTGGGCTGATCCGCGTTCGCTCGCCACTACTAACGGAGTCTCGGTTGATTTCCTTTCCTCTGGGTACTAAGATGTTTCAATTCCCCAGGTTTGCTTTATTTTCCTATGTATTCAGAAAATAATACCTTTAATACAGACTTCTCTTAAACCGACCATAAATGATCGATTTAATAAGAAATCTGAAAGGTGGGTTTCCCCATTCGGACATCTTCGGATATAACGGTTGTTCGCACCTTCCCGAAGCTTATCGCAGCGTACCACGTCCTTCATCGCCTCTGATCGCCAAGGCATCCACCAGATGCCCTTCAAAACGCTTGAATTTAAATCACGCGTAGGGATAAATCCACTACGAATACTAGCAGGTCGGCAGACAAGCTAGCTACGTGATTACTCAGTTTTTTTTGTTAGACATTGTTTTTGTTCAACTTACTTTCACGTTTGCACATGAAAGGGGATGTTGAACAAATATTATGTTGATGTCTTGACTTGTCTGTTGAGTTGCATGACTTCAAGCGACCAGGCTAACGGTCGCCGAGAGAGAAGTCATACCAGACAAATCAATATAGATATTCTTGCTGGTTCTATATGTGCGGTGTATAACGCCGCACGGGCAAGAATATTACTATATCATTTCATTACCTATTTACGATGTATAAGAAACGAGGAATATTTCCTCGTGTAAATATCCGATAAGATACTTACATGAAGAAATGGTGGAGCCGAAGAGATTCGAACTCTCGACATCCTGCTTGCAAAGCAGGCGCTCTACCAACTGAGCTACGGCCCCTAATTAACAAATGGTGGGCCTGGCTAGACTTGAACTAGCGACCTCACCCTTATCAGGGGTGCGCTCTAACCACCTGAGCTACAGGCCCGTTTTGATCCGGCAATCGGCCAAGAGCCAATACGGACCCGGAATTTTTCTTATCATTAATCTAAACAGAAAAGATACAAAGACGGCAAAGCCCCAATAAATTGGACTAAATGCCAAATACAACCTTAGAAAGGAGGTGATCCAGGCGCAGGTTCCCCTACGCCTACCTTGTTACGACTTCGTCCCAGTCGCTGACCCTACCGTGGCTGGCTGCCTCCATAAAGGTTAGCGCACCATCTTCGGGTAGAACCAACTCCCATGACGTGACGGGCGGTGTGTACAAGACCCGGGAACGTATTCACCGTGGCATGCTGATCCACGATTACTAGCGATTCCAACTTCATGCACTCGAGTTGCAGAGTGCAATCCGAACTGAGACTGCCTTTGGGGATTTGCTCCATCTCGCGATTTCGCGGCCCATTGTAACAGCCATTGTAGCACGTTTCTAGCCCTACACGTAAGGGCCATGATGACTTGACGTCGTCCCCGCCTTCCTCCGGTTTATCACCGGCAGTCTCACTAGAGTGCCCAACTAAATGATGGCAACTAGCAATAGGGGTTGCGCTCGTTGCGGGACTTAACCCAACATCTCACGACACGAGCTGACGACAGCCATGCAGCACCTGTCACCGATCCAGCCGAACTGAAGAAAACCATCTCTGGTAATCGCGATCGGGATGTCAAGTGTAGGTAAGGTTCTTCGCGTTGCTTCGAATTAAAGAACATGCTCCACCGCTTGTGCGGGTCCCCGTCAATTCCTTTGAGTTTTAATCTTGCGACCGTACTCCCCAGGCGGTGTGCTTAATGCGTTAGCTGCGTCACCGAACCCTAAGGGCCCGACAACTAGCACACATCGTTTACGGCGTGGACTACCAGGGTATCTAATCCTGTTTGCTCCCCACGCTTTCGTATCTCAGCGTCAGTATCTGTCCAGCAAGGCGCCTACGCCACTGGTGTTCCTCCGAATATCTGCGAATTTCACCTCTACACTCGGAATTCCCCTTGCCTCTCCAGAACTCTAGAATTGAAGTTTCAAAAGCAATTCCGGAGTTAAGCCCCGGGCTTTCACTTCTGACTTTCAATTCCGCCTACATACGCTTTACGCCCAGTGATTCCGAACAACGCTCGCCCCATTCGTATTACCGCGGCTGCTGGCACGAATTTAGCCGGGGCTTCTTCTGATGTTACTGTCATTATCCTCACATCTGAAAGAGCTTTACAACCCTAAGGCCGTCTTCACTCACGCGGCATGGCTGGATCAGGCTTGCGCCCATTGTCCAATATTCCTAACTGCTGCCTCCCGTAGGAGTCTGGGCCGTGTCTCAGTCCCAGTGTGGCTGATCATCCTCTCAAACCAGCTATAGATCGTCGACTTGGTAGGCTTTTACCCCACCAACTATCTAATCTAACGCGGGCTAATCCTTCACCGATAAATCTTTGGACCGGAGTCATTATGCGGTATTAGCAGTCGTTTCCAACTGTTGTTCCGCAGTGAAGGGCATATTCCCACGCGTTACTCACCCGTGCGCCACTAAACCCGAAGGTTTCGTTCGACTTGCATGTTTTAGGCCTGCCGCCAGCGTTCGTTCTGAGCCAGGATCAAACTCTCAAGTTTGATCTCATCTCAAAAAATCACTCATTAATTTTGTTATTGCTAACAAAGAAATTGAAGTGTCCTAAGACACTCCAACTGAATAACTCAGAGAAGTGCAAAGGACCTGCTTGTATATTATGCGTCATAGTAGTGATACATAAAACAGAACAGGTCATAATATATTAAGTGTACTCAACATATATGACTTTACCGTCTATGTATCTTTTCTATTTAAATCTACGATGTTCAATAAACTTTCCCCGCCTGCACTAGCGCGCAAAAAGGAGGAACACATGAAAACTTCATATGACCTTTTAAAATTTCAATGCTTTTTGAAAGCTTGTGAAAACTATCTTAATCGGCATTTAGTGTCAAGTCTTTTTCAATCTTTTATTTGCTTTTTTCAAAGCTTTTCAAAGTTCGTTTCCGACCCGAGATGGCGTTTATACGTAGAACAGCCAAAACTGTCAAACCCTTTTTTAAAGTTTTTTTAATTTTTTTCAGCTAAGCAATAAAACATTAGGATAGCCATCAGATTTAACATGTTTAGATACGTTCAAATTGTGGCTTACACAAACGAAGAAGAATAAATTTTGATAAAAAAATCTATACAATTATGAGTGATAATAGTTTTGTACTTATTAAGTGTCGAAGTCATTACTTGAAGACTTGCACCTTATCTCTCACATCTTTAAGATAATTTTTATTAACAAACAAAAATAAAATAGAGACTTCACAAAATGCCTACTGCTCTTGAAAAAATTGATACCTCGAAAAAATATAGACTTATAACAAGGAGTGACATGGACGGTCTTGTGTGCGCCGTTTTAATGAAAGAGCTAGACCTGATAAATGATGTAACCTTTGCCCATCCGAAAGACATGCAAGACGGTATTATCGATGTTGGTCAGGATGATATTACAACAAATCTACCCTATGTTCCCGGTGTCTATATGGCATTTGACCATCATGCGAGTGAAGTCGAACGCGTTGATAGTAGTAAAGACAATCATATTATAGATGCGGCCGCGCCCTCTGCTGCGCGCGTGGTGTACGATTATTTTGGCGGCGCAGAAACATTTCCACAAATCTCGGAAGAAATTATGCTGGCCGTAGACAAGGCCGATTCGGCCCAATTTTCAAAAGATGAAATTTTAAATCCGGAGGGATGGCCCCTTCTTAACTTTATAATGGATGCGCGCACCGGCTTAGGACGTTTCCGTAATTTTAATATTTCCAACTATCAACTAATGATGAAGTTGATTGATACATGTAGAGAGCATCAAAACATCGAAGAGATTTTGGCCGTTCCGGATGTAAAAGAACGTGTCGATCTATATTATGAACATCAGGTCAAATTTCGCGAACAGATACAAAGATGTGCAACCGTTCATAAAAATCTAATTATTCTGGACTATCGTAAAGAAGATACAATTTGGGCAGGAAACCGATTCGTTGTTTATGCCCTTTATCCTCAAACAAATATTTCTATTCACATCATATGGGGTAAAAATAAGCAGAATACCGTCTTTGCCACCGGAAAATCCATAGTTAACCGTACAAGCAAAACAAATGTAGGGCAGTTAATGTTGCAATATGATGGTGGTGGTCATGAAGCGGCAGGCACGTGTCAGGTTCCCAATCTACGCGCCGAAGATGTGCTGGAAGAGTTGATCGAAAAAATTACCGCCGATGGTTAATAAGGGGTAACAGTGTTTACACATAACTCTTTACATGCATTACCAGTTGTGTATATTGCGGCTTTAGGTTATTAGAATTTTGAAAAAATATAGTAGAATTATTTAGGAGAGAATAATGAATAAAATTAAAGGTTTAATGCTAAGCATGGCCACAGTTTGTACACTGGGGGCTTGTTCTTATGACAGCTTCAGCGAAGTCGAAGCTTTGAATAGCTCACAAGCAGTCGGCAGCCCGTTTACACAGCGTTTAGCAGCAGAATATCGTGAATTCTCTAACGTTGAATTGAAAGAAATGTTTGACTATCCTGATGCGTTGCATTTTGCACGTAAAGGTTTGGCCGCATCTTCCGGTGAACAAGTATTACCTGAGCCGATCTCTGACTGGAACCTTTCGCCTGAGCATGTTCGTGAACTGGGCACTGCCCGCGGTCGTTTGATGAAAGTTCTAGATATGGGCGCACGTGAAATGATGCCTGACCAATCAGCCGTTGCCCAAGCACGTTTTGATTGCTGGATCGAGCAACAGGAAGAAAACTGGCAGGATGATGACATTTCAACTTGTAAGAATGACTTCTTAAGTGCTATCGGAATTCTTGAAGATCAAATGGTAACAGTTGCAACACCTGCAGAGCCTCCTATGACAATAGAAGCAACAGAGCCGATGCAAATTGAAAATGCTGTTTATCTTGTATTCTTTGACTTTGACAGATCAAAAGTAACAGATGAAGGTAGCAGCATTGTTGACGCGGTTGTTTCAGAAGTGAATGGTCGTACAGATATTAATGCAATCACAATTATCGGTCATACAGATACGTCCGGTTCTAACTCTTACAACCAACGCTTGGCAATGAAACGTGCTCAAGCTGTTATGGACAACCTTGTTGCACAAGGTATTGATCCTGCACTGATCCGCATGGAAAGCCGTGGTGAGAGTGATCTGATCGTTCAAACAGCCGATGGTATTCGTGAGCCTGCTAACCGTCGTGTGAGCATCTCTTTCGAATAAAATTCAAGACTACATATATAATTTTAAAAGGGGCGTATCTTAACGCCCCTTTTTTTTATATGATAATAAAATGAATTTTCGTCCCGTTCTCTACGTCATCGGTATTCTTCTTTGTATTCTATCTGCAAGTATGATGGTGCCTTTGCTTGTTGATCTCTATTTTGCACACCATGATTGGATTGTTTTCTTAATATGTATGGTCACGACCTTCTTTTTTGGAGGTTTGCTTATTTTAACGAATAAAACACAAAAATTAAAAATCGGTATTCGCGAAGGATTCCTTCTTACATCTCTCAGCTGGATCACACTCAGTATTTTTGGCGCATTGCCATTATGGTTTTCTGAATTGGAATTGAGTTTTACCGATGCCATGTTCGAATCGGTTTCTGGCATTACAACAACTGGCGCAACTATCATTACAGGCTTGGAAGAAGCGCCACCTGGGCTACTTCTATGGCGCTCTATTTTACAATGGCTCGGCGGTATTGGTATTATTGTTATGGCGCTCTCCCTTCTTCCTTTTCTGGGGATCGGCGGGATGCAGTTATTCCGTACAGAATCATCAGAAAATGAGAAAGCCATGCCCCGCGCGACCGAGCTGGCGGCGGCAATTTTCTATCTTTATACCGCTCTCACATTTTTATGTATGATATGTTATATTATTGCGGGATTTGGAACATTTGACGCATTGGCGCATGCCATGACTACCATCGCCACAGGCGGCTATTCAACATACGACACCTCGTTTATGGGACATGCGACAGCTGGAAAAGAAATTGTTGCAATCATCTTTATGATCGTCGGCGCATTGCCATTCGTTCTTTATTTAAAAGCAATTCGTGGCCGCCCTGTGCCACTTTATAAAGACACGCAAGTCAGATGGTTTTTCAGCATTTTATTTTCCATGATTGTTTTGCTGTCCGTCTGGATGATCTGGGATGATGGCTATAATTTTAACGGTGATAAATTACTGGATATCGCATTCAGCACAACAGCCGTCATGACCGGCACAGGATACGCCAATGCTGACTATAACGCATGGGGTGCGTTTCCTGTTGCCTTGCTATTCTTTTTAATGGTTGTCGGCGGATGTGCGGGCTCAACAAGCTGTGGTATAAAAATATTCCGTTTCCAAATTATTTACGCCGTGACACGCGCGCAAATCAAAAAGCTGTTAACCCCGCATGGTGTATATACGACGCTTTATAACGGCAAACCCATTCCCGCCGATGTGCCGCTTTCAGTGATGAGCTTTTTCTTTCTCTTCGCGCTTAGCTTTACCGTTCTGGCTGTTCTTCTTTCTATGACGGGTCTTGATTACCTGACCGCCATGTCCGGTGCGGCAAGTGCGATTGCGAATGTAGGCCCCGGCCTGGGACCTATTATTGGTCCAACTGGTAATTATGCCTCCCTTAATGACACCGCAAAATGGTTATTAAGTTTCGGAATGATTCTCGGACGATTGGAATTATTTACCATTATGGTTCTCATCCTCCCCCGCTTTTGGCGCCCATAATACAGCATATAAAAAAGCCCCTAAGAAGGGGCTTAAATAATGAATGTAGACTTATAAGGGATTAAGCGGCTTCTGCTTCTTTCTTACGTCCCATAAGAGTTTCAAGCTTATCTGATGCGTCCACTTCTGTAATATTCTCAACAGCTGCATATTCACGCGCCAAACGCTCAAGCGCTGATTGATAAATCTGACGCTCACTATATGATTGTTCAGCTTCATCATTGCTGCGTTTTAGATCACGTAGAACTTCTGCAATCGATACCGGGTCGCCTGAGTTAATCTTTGTCTCATATTCCTGTGCGCGACGGCTCCACATCATGCGGCGTACGCGAGCGCGACCTTTAAGTGTGGTAATTGCATCGCTGATACGCTCTTCACTAGAGATAGCGCGTAAGCCAGATGCTTGCGCCTTACCAACAGGAACACGCAGAACAAGGCGATCTTGTGAGAAGTTGATTTTATACAGGCTAACTTCCATGCCGGCAATTGTTTGTGTTTCCACACCTTCTATTTCACCAACACCATGTGCCGGATAGACAACTTTCGTGCCAGTTTTGAATGCCGGATTTTGATTATCGTTATGAGCCATTTATCGTTATCTCCTGTTATATTAATGTGTGCCAATAAAAAATCATGCCCTCGTCATAATATCGCAATAGGCATGACTATCAATTTCAACTGTTTAAAAATCATCCTTATTCTATTGAAATAAAAGGAAGAGTTTGCTTCTTAGTAACTGCTGAAGTATGAGTAATATATCAAAAAAATCAGTAAAATTCAATAAAAAAGATTAATTTTATGTTAATTGTATATTTTACCGCGATAGATCAGCGATTGTTTATTCAATAAATTAATATTTAATTGCCCGCTTTCTAAGTTCTGCGCTGTGCGAATACAAGCCTTTAGCTGCTGTTCATTTAAATGATGAATGGCTGGTTTATTCCAAATCTTATCCCAGCGGTCTTTGGCAACATGATCATATATAATACGTGCGACACAATGATCGTGATGAACAGGCCAATTATTCTGCTTTGCATGAGCAGGCAATTCTATTTGATAGATATGACGCCATATCTCTTTCAGCTGCTCAAGATCATCAGATATAAGATTTGAAGGGTTAATCGCCCTCCCCCTCATTCGGGGAGAAATAATCTTTGAATTTATTTTCAACGTTTTTGAATGTCTCTGCAGTAGGCAACGCTTCTTTCTGACGTGTTAATACAGGCCATTGCTCTGAATATGTTCTGTTCATTTCCAGCCACTTTGGCGCTTCCGGATCCGTATCCGGCAAGATCGCCTCAATCGGACACTCCGGCTCGCACACACCACAATCAATGCATTCATCAGGATGTATTACAAGCGTGTTCTCGCCCTCATAAAAACAATCTACAGGGCAGACTTCCACACAATCGGTGTGTTTGCACATGATACATACTTCAGTCACTACGAATGTCATAAGATTTATGTATCGCCCAAAGCCGCGAAAGCCAAGTGTTTTTTAAATTTTAGCTTAGGCATTATTCAAAAACGCCTCAATCTGTGCAGGCGTTTCTATTGAAACTGTTTCCAATTCCTTATCAATGCGGCGGGCAAGACCGGATAAAACTTTTCCTGCACCAAGTTCGACCAGATTGGTTACGCCCTGCTCTTTCATAAATAAAACCAACTCGCGCCAGCGCACCGTTCCAGTAACTTGTTTAACCAGCAAATCTTTAATTTGCTCAGGATCGTCAGTCGCTGAGGCAATGATATTCGCAACCAAAGGAACTGACGGCGCTTTCATCGCTACATCTTGAAGTGCATCACGCATTTCCTTTGCGGCAGGAGCCATCAATTTTGAATGAAACGGCGCAGAAACAGATAATTCAACAGCGCGTTTTGCACCACGTTCCGTTGCAAGAGAAATTGCGGCGGCAACAGCTGCCTTATGCCCGCTGACAACAACTTGCCCAACCGAATTGTCATTGGCGGCTTCGCAGCTTTCCTCTCCCGACACTTCATCTGCAATTTTTTGAACATCTTCAAAACTTAACCCTAAAATAGCCGCCATTGATCCCTGCCCGACGGGAACAGCGCGTTGCATCGCTTGCCCGCGCAGTTTTAAAAGACGCGCCGTATCAGAAAGCGTAAATGTGCCCGCCACAGCCAAAGCAGAGTATTCACCCAAAGAATGTCCCGCAACATGCGAACATAGATCGTCAAGGTTTTGTCCGCTTTGTTTTTGAATGACTCGCCATACGGCAACTGAAACCGCCATCAATGCAGGTTGTGTATTTTCCGTCATGTTCAGATCGGATTCATCACCGTTCCACATTATTGTCGAGAGTTTTTGAGACAAAATATCATCAACCTCCTGAAAAACTTCTTTTGCTTCGGTAAATGTTTCGGCAAGTTCTTTACCCATACCAATATATTGTGATCCCTGTCCCGGAAATGTAAACGCAGTTGTCATGATGACCTTATCCTTTATTTCTACTTTTTTTAAATATCGAATGATACGGGAGCGCTGTCAATCATCCCCGCATATTTTCGTGAAGATGATTAAATTTTAGGTTGCACTTTAAAAGCAATAATGTTATAAAAATACATCTCAAAAAGATACGATATTAGTAGAATAAGGTAACATCCTGTTCCATTAGCTTTGTTATATAGATGTGTGTGTTTATAAACTTTTTCACGTATGGGGTACGATATGAAAACAACACAGCCACACGGCAGAACAGCATATGCGCGAGCGCCGCATAACATTAATCACTCTCATCAAAAATATTCTCGTTTAGAGAAATTATTGGGCGAAACAGATGAGGCCTATAAAGAATATGTGCGCTATGACGGACATATGAACGGTGACTTTGCAGACTTTGCCATTCAATCCATCAATCAATTTCAACGCGCCTTGCGAAATCCGCACTTAACGCCAGAGGATTTAGCATGGGCATTACGCAAATGTGATCGTTTAAAAGCCGCTGCTAAACAAGCTGGCATTCCGTGGGCGATTTTGGCCGCCGCCTGTTTATCAGGCAAAAGCACTCTCTTGGGTAGTAATGATCAGTAAGACGAAACCCTAAAGAACGCGGCGGCAAAGAGTCTTTGCATATCGTCTTTCAACTTGTGCTAAACTCGGCTTATGCGAATCCGACACCTACCAGACACGCTGATCAACCAGATTGCGGCGGGCGAAGTTATTGAACGCCCCGCAGCGGCGATTAAGGAACTGGTCGAGAACTCTATTGATGCTGGCGCGACCCAAATTGATATTGATATTCGCGATGGTGGCAAAAGCTATATGTCTGTATCAGATAACGGCTTTGGCATGTCTCGCGAAGAATTAGTTGCGTGCCTTGACCGCCATGCCACGTCAAAACTACCGCATGATGATTTATTACAAATTAATAATCTGGGATTTCGCGGTGAAGCTTTGCCCTCAATTGCCTCAGTCAGCAAAATGAGGATCGCAACCTTCTCAGAGGAGAAAAAAAACTCATGGCAAATAGTTGCTGAAGGCGGTAATAAACAGCCGCCACAACCCAGCGCGCATCCACATGGAACTAAAATTGACATCCGCGACTTGTTCTATGCTACACCGGCAAGGCTTAAATTCCTAAAGACTGACCGTATTGAAAACATGGCCATTAAAGATGTCGTCACGCGCCTGGCCATGGCGTCGCCTGATATTGGATTCACATTATCCCTTGATGGGCGCAAAACCTTACAACTGAAATGTGGCACAGAAGAAGAGCGTCTGGGACATTTACTCGGGCGTGATTTTCCTGAAAATGCCATGCCGATCAAAGCGATAAGAGACAATATTCATATTGAAGGTATGAGCTCGCTCCCCACATTTAATAAAGGAAATGGTCTTTCACAATATTTATTCGTCAATGGGCGCGCTGTAAAAGATAGATTATTGTTAGGAGCGTTAAAAGGCGCATATCGCGATGTGTTAGCGCGAGACAGATACCCGGTCAGCGCATTGTTTTTGACCTTGCCCGCAGAAGACGTGGATGTAAACGTACATCCCGCAAAAGCCGAAGTAAGGTTTCGTGAAGCGGCACATATTCGCGGACTTTTGGTAAGCACCATTCGTCACGCTCTATTAGAGCATGGCGGACGCGCCACATCATCTACAGGCATATCCCTTGGACGCTATGCAGCACATAATCAAAATAACACAGCAATATCGGGCAATATCCCCCTCCCGCTATCCAGAGGAACTCATGCCGCTGTTCCGCGTCAATTTATTCAATCAAATCATAGCTTTGCAGAGCATGTTCAATCTGATTACAGCGCAAACATTTTTATTGCGCCGTCTGCAAAAGTGGAAAATATTCCTAGCGTATCTTCGCAAGAAGTTACTGATAGTAAAACCTTTTTAGGTGCTGCCCGTGCACAAATTCATGAAAATTATATCATTGCCCAGACACAAGATGGCATGGTGCTGATTGATCAACATGCGGCACATGAACGACTGGTCTATGAGAAATTAAAACAACAATTTTCTGAAAAAACGATTACGTCGCAAGGTTTATTAACGCCTGAAATCATTGAATTAGATTCGCTCAAAATTGAACATATCCTTGAACATAAAGATTATTTCACCACTTATGGCTTGGAACTGGAGCCTTTTGGCACCGAAGCGCTGTCTATTTCATCTATCCCCGCACTCTTAGGGAAAAATATCGATATCAAAAGACTCATTATGGATATTTGTGATGAATTGGAAGAAAAAGGTAATAGTCAATTATTGGAAGAAAAACTATTGGTAATCCTCTCCCGTCGCGCTTGCCATGGCTCAATTCGTTCCGGCAGACGCATGAATGCAGAAGAGATGAATCACCTTCTGCGTGAAATGGAAAAAACACCGCTTTCAGGCCAATGTAATCACGGACGCCCCACATATATAAAATTAAGCTTGGATGATATTGAAAAGCTTTTTAAAAGACGCTGACTTTGCTATATTAATTTATAATGACTGTAGAAAATAATATAGAACGCCTGAATGATTTGTCTTTTGATGACGAATTTAAAACAAAACTTATCCGCTTGCCTTACCGCATCGGTTTTTGGCTCAGCCAGAGTGACCAAACAGGTGGTGACGCATCTGACGAACTTGAGCAACAAGCCTTGGAAAGTGTAATTTTGTCTTATGGTGAAGATGTTTGTAAGTCCGAATTCACACAAAGCATCATGGAAAAAACAGTCCGTTTATATGAAGACTGGGACACATGGACGGATCATATAGAAGACGTTCCTAAAGAATGTGAGTCCTTGATTTATATGCTTTCAAGCGAAGTATCCCCCAAGTTTTTAGAAGACTTCAAAGAAAGTCTTTTTGAAATTGCTGAAACTGTGGCACTTGCCTATCGGGAAATTGAAGAAAAAGAAACCAACTTCCTTGATAATGTTTATATCCAAATACGTATTATTCAAAAGAAGTGGGATGCATTTATAAAGAGTTACGATTTTTCTCTCGATCATGTATTAAATATCAGTCCTTCCGAAGAAGCTGCATTACGCACTCTCAAAGGCGCATTACGAATTTAGTTTCAAAACCTTTTCAAAAACAGAACATAAAAAAACGCCGCAGAAAACGGCGTTTTTTTTATTGTTATCTTAGATTTAAGCCGCCAAATCAGATGCTTTCTTAACAGTTTTATTTACTTGCTCTGTTAAGGGCTCATAACTATCCATGACTGCTTTAATTGATTGCTCTGATAATTTTGACATGTTCTGCATAATATCATTAAAATTTTCCTGAGATGCTGCCTGCAGAGTTTCACCCATTTCATTAATAGTTTTCTTACTAAGCATTTCTTTCATCAATTTGCTTTGTTTTTCAGCAACAGACTGCATCATGCTCATGTAACTTGTCATACAATCCTGACTGTTTTTAGCCAAAATTGTTGCCGACTTCTGGCACGCTTCCATCGCGTCCTTACTAACGTTTGCTGCCTCTTGTGACATTTTTTCAAAGTTTTTGTTATTACCCATATTCATCATAATCTCCTTTATATTGAATGGTGTGTGTGCGTTTAAATCTTTATAATCAGCAATAATTTTATTACTGCTCTTGCCTGATGATGTTTTAATCGGTGTTACTTTCGAAGAAGACTTCGATGATTTTACAGCTTTTAAAGCCGGTTTTTTCTTCGTCGATGTTGTTTTCTTCTTTGTCATACCAACTCTTTTCAAATGTAATAATATATCAAAATATACTACGTTTAAGTCTCATCTACGTATAGATATAGGTCATCTTTTTTTGCGATGCAACAAAAAGATAGTTTTTTTTCATTTTATCCCCAGAAAGCTTAGGTTAGCGATAGCTTTCTTATCCGTTTTCCTGTTAAAATTTAATATGCTTCGAATACAACAAATTTACAGATTACATCCAAACATTTTATGCGCCTTGATACTCCTCCTAAGTATCATTGTCACGATCCCAAATCAGGCACTTGCGAATAAAAAATACGCCTCACTTGTTATGGATGCCAGCACCGGGAAGATCTTATCACAAAGTAATGCAGATAAAATGCTGCACCCCGCATCACTTACAAAGGTTATGACGTTGCTGATGTTGTTTGATGCAATAGATAGCGGTAAAATAAAGTTGAATGACCGAATCTATATGTCACGCACCGCTGCCAGTATGGTTCCAAGTAAGCTAAATATTCCCGCCGGATCCTATATCCTTGTAAAAGACGCGATTTATGCGCTTGTGACAAAATCGGCGAATGATGTGGCTGTTGCGATTGCTGAGAAGTTGGGAAAAACCGAAAGCCGTTTTGCCATGATGATGACAAAAAAAGCGCGCCAAATGGGCATGAACCGTACCAGATTTATGAATGCGTCCGGACTTCATCATCCCAAACAGGTTACAACGGCGCGCGACATGGCAAAAATGGGGCGTTATTTAATAGCGATACAACCAAGATATTATCGTTATTTTGCCACGCAAAGTTTCAAATATCGCGGTAAAAGCTATCGCAATCACAATCGGTTGCTTGGACAATATAATGGAATGGACGGTATAAAAACAGGGTACATACAGGCCTCAGGCTTTAATCTGCTTGCATCTGCAAAACGGCGGGACAAGCGTTTAATCGGCGTCGTTTTTGGGGGGCGTACTTCAAAAAGTCGCAATGCCCATATGCGTAAAATTATGGATGCAGGATTTAAAAAAGTAACTTCCGCACGCCAGAATAAAATTATTCTTCCTACTAAAAATCCGCGGCGCGAAGCTTTAAATAATGCACTACAAAATAGAGCTGTTGATAATCAACCCTTCATAACAGATGCCAGTGCGACAATGACAACATCGCAACTGACTGAAGACCTACTCTCCGCTAAAGACTCAAGCTCTCTGCAAGAAACCAGATTGGCACGTTATAAAGATAGCATGATTAATTATCAGCAATCTGAGCAAGATGCGGCAGAGCGTTTTCTAAAACGTAAAACGCTAGAAGCGCGAACCATGGATACTCTACAAAAACCTGTTCCAAACGCCGATGATTGGGGCATTCAAATCGGTGCGTTTGCAAGTGCGAATGCCGCTGATGTTGTTTTAGGGAAAGCTCAAAAAAAGCTACCCACTGTTTTACAATATGCACAAGCGCAAGTGGCGCCGATACAAGGCCGTGACGGGCAAATATATAGGGCATGGTTAAAAGGGTTTTCGAAAAACGATGCGAACTCTGCCTGTAATTATTTTAGTGATTGTCTGGTTTTGGGCCCGAAAGCGAATTGATTAACACGGAGACAGGAATATTTTTATGATAAAACACCAGCACAAATCTTCGGGAAATGTTTTATTCATGATTTTGATCGCTATTTTTCTAATCGGTGTTTTGACCGCGGCCATGCAGTCATCTTCACAAAACGGCAATGAAAACATTGATCGCGAAGCTTTAATCATTCGCCTCTCCCAGTTAAAACAGAATGTGTCCGAAATAAAAAACGCCATGCACTTTATTTTTGAAAACGGCTTTAGCGAAAATGATATACGATTTGCACATCCCGACGCATCTGCGGATTACGGATCTATAACAGACACGCCCGAGAGACAGGTTTTTGATCGCAATGGCGGCGGCGCAAATTATAAATCACCGCCCAGCGGTGTAAATGACGGATCAAACTGGGAATTTTACGGCGGCACGCATATGCCGTCTACTGGATCAGATCGCGCGGAACTGGTCGCCGTATTACCAAATGTGTCGGGCATTTTTTGTGACTTTGTTAATGAAAAAATCGGCTATTCAACAAGACCTGAAGACACATCAACTTGTGTAAATGAAGGCGCGTCGGGACGCTTTGACAATGGAACGCAGTTTGCAACGTCACCCAACATAACGGACGAATCTTCTTTTTCGATGACGCCCGCTTTGGAAGCCTGCATTGAATGTACGGGCGATGGTTCACTTCATTATGTGCATGTCTTGATGACGCGTTAGGAAAAAATTATTTAATACATCCAGCCGGAGCTAAACATTCTGTCTTTTGCCGCCGGATTGATCAGGGTAAACATATCCGCGTCAACGTCCAGATCATATTCTACAGAAGATAAAATCGTATTGCGCGTACCATCAACCAGTCGAAGCGACACAAGAATTTCATCATCCAGGTAGGCATACTCACCTTCAACATAGATATGTCCGTTACTGCGCTTTTGAGTGTAGGGTTTTACCGCACCAGTCGGCGCAAGCTGTAAGGGAAGCGTTCCATTTGCGCGCATATGTGATGAATTCTGCGGCGCTTTATTCGGTTGCTCGACACTCAACCCTAGAATTGCCAAGCGATCGCCTATTTGTTGCGGCACAAGCCACATAATCGGCGCGGGCCCTTCGCCTATAGGCTCGCCAACATTATTTAGCGCGATGAGTTCAACCTTATGAAACCTGTGAAGATGTTGCTCTGCGCGTTGGTACATGACATCTGCCGCCGCATAATTTGCACGTTTTAATTCTGTCCAATCACTGCGATCGTTATGATGTAATGCTGTAAATTTCGGAAGATTAATCCCCTCTTTCATATCGCATCCCGTCACAAAAAATACTGTGCAAAATAACAGACACCATATTTTTCGAGCAAAAGGGATAAATACAATCATAATCTTAAGGATTTATATTGGATGAGGTCGGAACGCCATATGCCTTAGGAGCATCAACCAGAGCACCGCGAATTTCACGCAAATCTTTATCAAGAACATTTTGCAAGGTCTCTACTGATAACAACACCTGATCCCGCGCTTCCATATCCAAATCGATAACTTCAATGCCCATGAAGACGTAAGGCTGTCCGTTTTCCTCTGCTTTTTCAACCAGATCATATCTGCTTTGAATATCATCTACGTTATCTAAAGCACGTCCCTGATGCTGTGATCCTTCCACATATCCGGGAAGGCGTGCCGTCGCGTTTAGACTTGGCAGATTAGGCAAAGGCTCCGTTGAAATCAAATAACCGCGTTCCATTAATGCCTTGCGAAGATAGTAGTCCATACGTACATCAAATGAATTATCCGGTGCAACGGGCATAACGTAAACGCTCAACCCGTTCATAAATGCGTTCATCTCTAGCTCGTTCAATAGTTCATTGACGCCCATGGTCCATAGGCCATCAGAAATAATTACTTCTTCATCACTATATTCATCACCGATAAAGTAAGGACGATCAGGAACGACTGTGCGATATTCGTCATCATAATGCGCATATCCACGTGGAAACGGATTTGGACCGTAAATATCTTGCACGCTACACCCCGTAACGCTTAGAAGCGAGACTGTTAATAAGAGAGAAAAAGTTTTTTTATTCATAAAGTTTAACCTGATTTTTGAAAAATAATATCAGGTTTATAAAAAAGCGCATAGAACGTTTTTTCTAAAATTCGGTTTTCCAGCGAATAGATAAGAGAAGAGTTGGCTTTTCCTTATATTATATTTTTTTCATAAAAAGCATATTGTCTGGCGTATTTTAGGATTTAAGTAACTATTTATCTTCATACTATAAAAACGGGATTAGATAAAAATTTAGGGATACATACATGGAACGTGAGAAAGCACACAAAGGAATACTAGGTCGTTTAAAAGCCAGATTAGATAGAAACAGGTTGGGCGAAGTATTGGTTCAAAGCGGATTGATGTCTGCGCATGATCTGAAAAAAGCTTTGGAACTTCAAAAAACCGAGCGTGTGCCCCTCGGAACTGTTCTTATTGATCATAAATTTGTAACGTCTCTGACACTTCGTCGTGCATTATTCGAACAAGTTGCATTCAGAAGTTTGGCCGCTGCTTTCACTGTAATTTTGGCATTCTCCTCATTTAGTCCGAAAACAGCAAAAGCCGCGCAAATGAAAGATATTCCCAAGTCTTTGACATTGGTCAGTACGTTCGATGGCGCCATAGAAGAATTAAATTACTATCCCGCTTTATTCGGATCGCAAGAGAAGGTTTCGTCAAATCTGCGCCCATTTACAAAATGGTCAGGTATGTTTGATCGTTTGGATAAGGAAATGAGTAGAAGCAGTAATCAAACAATTATCAATTCATGGAAAAATGATTTAAGCGAATTTCGTGGTTTGTCCTTACACGCCATGGCGCAAAAGATAAATTCCTATGTTAATTCCTATCAATATATTACTGATAATAAAGTATGGGGGAAGTCCGATTACTGGGCAACACCTATCGAGTTTTTTACGCGTGGTGGTGATTGCGAAGATTTTGCCATCGCAAAATACGCCTCTTTACGCGCTTTAGGTGTGCCGGAAGAACGCCTCAGATTGGCAATTGTACATGATAAACAGAAAAATATTCCGCATGCCATATTGATCGTTTACACCGAACGCGGCGCAATGGTGCTGGATAACCAGAACAAATCAATGAAGGCATCCTCTGCCGTTAATCGCTATCGTCCGATATTTTCAATCAACCGAACAGCGTGGTGGCTGCATACAAAATCCCAAGGCACCGATATCAGAGTTGCCAGCGCTCAATAGTGTATTTTTATAATATTGATGAATTTGACTTATCCTTAAAACAAGCGTATTAAACTCCTCATAACATAGAGGAGTTTATTATGAGTATAGCAAGAATGACAGGCGCTTTTGGATTAGCTGTTTTAGCAGCTGGTTGTGTACCATCTGGCATGAGCCAGACAGACGCAAGATTAATCGGAGGTGGTATCGGTGGAATTATAGGCAACGAACTTAGTGATGGCGATAGTCGTATCACAGCTGCTAGCGCAGCTATAGGTGCTGGTATTGCAAGTAGTGCTCAAAATAGAGCCGGCAGTTGCATTCAAAGAGCAAACTATGACGCTTTTGGTAATTTGGTAGGTCGCCCTGCAGGTTGTTCACGGCAAACAGGCTTTCCTGATAACATACCCCTTCCAGGTCAATAAATAAAAACCGCCTCAAAGGCGGTTTTTATTTATCTATTCGGCTCATAACGTTCTCGACAGCCAACGGGTTGGACATATTCTGCCCCTACAATTTCCAGTTCAATGTCATGCGGATTACGCCCACATATGACGCTGCCGCTTTCGATATAAATATCATAGTAAAACTGTCCATCAATGGAGCTAGGGCCTGTGCCGATTTGCTGTGATGCAATCAATTCACTTGGGGCTATAAATCCGTCTGCGACAATCTGTTGAAATGTACTGGTTGCTTCGAGACGATCAATATCAGGCTCAATGCGGCGCGCATCACGACCATATGCATCTTCGATCCATCTTGGTCTTTGAACAGGGCGCGGGCTTTGATCCGGCGCAGTTGATCTTTCATCGAAATCTCTTTCTATTCTGTCGATAAGCGGTGTTCTCTGAGCCGGCTCAAGGCAAGAATTATATTGCGCAATTTGCATAGTTTGACGTTGCGGCGAACTGTCACTTTGTGTCGCACCACATACCACGCCGTAATCTCTAACCGTAATATCCCAGAAATTTATACCTGTTCTACTATTCTCACCAATATAGTCAAAAGTTTGAACTTCGTCTGGTGATACGAATCCATCCGAAACACGATTAATCCCCGCCTGCCTACTTCTTGGTAAATCCGGCGCAGATTGACGCTCTGGTAATATACCTTCATCTTCTAATTTGTCTCGTATGATCGCACCTAATATACCTCTAATAACATCCTCAGGATTACTTTGAGCTAGCTGAATTGTCATTGTATTATCATTGGAATATGGCGCTTGAATGACAGAGGAAAGCGCCCCCGAGTTAATAGCAGACCATTGCTCTATCTGATTATTATTTTGAGGGGGTAGCTCAGTCGCTCCTAAAAACGATGATGTTAAAGCGGCAATTGCGGGAACGAATGACATGACATAATCCTTATATTTTGAAACGACAATACTATCGATACCTAGACGAGTCAATTATTCCATATATAAGCATTAAGGTGCGATGCACAAAAGTTTCACCTTGGGATTTTGCTATTTTTTTGATTTGATAAGATTCTGAATATAAGGAATTTGACTATGACAACGCCGACTGAAAAGCCCAAGAAAATCGCACCGCCATCGCCCAACCATACGCCGCACATCAATGCAGAGAAATATGAGGCAATGTATAATGGCTCCGTTAATGCGCCTGATATTTTCTGGCGTGTGCAGGCGCAACGTCTGGACTGGTTTAAAGACCCGACGATCATCAAGAACACCTCCTTTTTCAAACCTGTTTCCATTAAATGGTACGAAGACGGCGTTTTAAACGTATCTGCAAATTGTATTGATCGCCATCTGAAAAAGCACGCCGATCAGGTCGCCATTATCTGGGAAGGTGACGAGCCAACCGATTCCAAACATATTACTTATCAGGAATTACATGATGAAGTTTGCAAACTCGGCAATGCATTAAAAAAACGTGGCGTGAAAAAAGGTGATCGCGTCACGATCTATATGCCGATGGTTCCCGAGGCGGCATATGCCATGCTGGCCTGTGCGCGAATTGGCGCGGTACATTCCGTGGTGTTTGGCGGGTTTTCACCAGACGCCCTGCGTGATCGGATCCTAGATTGCGATTCCAGCGTCGTTATTACGGCCGATGAAGGCGTACGCGGCGGCAAAACAATCCCTTTAAAGAAAAATGTCGATAAAGCCATCACCGAATGCCCCGATGTTCAAACAGTATTCGTGCTGAAACGCACAGGGGGAGAGATTGAATGGGATAAAAAGCGTGACGTCTGGTGGCATGAATATGTCGCGAAACAAGAACCCAGCTGCACAATTGAGCATATGAACGCCGAAGATCCGCTTTTCATACTTTATACCTCTGGCTCAACAGGCAAACCTAAAGGTGTACTTCATACCACCGCGGGTTATTTGGTCTATGCGGCGATGACACATGAATATGTGTTCGATTATCAGGAAAATGATGTCTATTGGTGTACGGCGGATGTGGGTTGGATTACAGGTCATTCCTACATCGTTTACGGCCCTCTGGCCAACCGCGCCACAACCTTAATGTTTGAAGGCGTCCCGAATTATCCTGACTGGTCGCGCTTTTGGCAGATTGTCGAGAAACACCATGTGAACAGTTTTTACACCGCACCCACCGCGATACGATCCTTGATTAAGGCAGGGGATGATTTTGTTAAAAATTGTGATCGCAGCTCTTTGCGTATTTTGGGAACAGTCGGCGAGCCTATCAACCTTGAAGCCTGGAACTGGTACTATGAAGTTGTTGGAAATGAAAAATGTCCGATTGTCGATACATGGTGGCAAACAGAGACGGGTGGGCACCTCATCACCCCCCTTCCCTATGCCACGGATATGAAACCGGGCTCCGCCACCAAACCATTTTTTGGGGTATATCCTGCCATTTTGGATAATGAAGGTCACATTCTGGAAGGTGAAGCCGAAGGTATGCTGTGCATTATGGATAGCTGGCCGGGTCAAATGCGTAGCCTCTACGGCGATCATGACCGTTTTGAGATTACTTATTTCTCAACTTTTGAAGGTGTTTATTTCACAGGCGACGGGGCACGCCGCGACGCGGACAGTTATTATTGGATCACGGGCCGCGTGGATGATGTGATTAATGTTTCAGGTCATCGTTTGGGTACAGCAGAAATCGAAAGCGCCATTAATGAGCATAAAGCCGTGGCCGAATCGGCCGTGGTCGGTTTCCCCCATGACGTGAAAGGACAAGGTGTTTATGCCTACGTCACGCTAAAGGAAGGGTTTAATGAGAATGATGAGATTAAAACAGACATCAACAAACTCTTACGTGAAAAAATCGGCCCCATAGTAAAAGCCGATATTATTCAATGGGCACCCGGCTTACCCAAAACCCGATCCGGCAAAATCATGCGCCGCATCTTACGCAAAATTGCGGCAGGCGAGCAGGATAGCCTAGGCGACACCTCAACGCTTGCCGACCCCGGTGTTGTCGATGAGTTGATTGAAAATAAGAAATAGTATTTCACGTGAAACAAAACAAGAACAAATAGGGATGAGTGTAATAATATTTACAAATAATTTTTCTCTTTAATTGATTTCATTAAAGACCTCTCTCATCTTGCTTCTTTATATAAAAACCATGCTTGGCTTATAACCCAGCCAACCATTATGATGGCGAGACCTCTTTCATATAGCCCGTCTATGCTCGTCGGGACGAAAAAGAAAAGCGGAGCAAAAACACTCCAAATAGCAAAAAAAATATAATGATAGCGTGACCATTGTTGATGAGTATCGCGAAGTATTTGTCCACATAGAAGTGTGATCGCAGAAAAACAGGCACCTAAAAAATAGACGCAATAAATATGTATGCGCCCCTCCTTATCCATACTATCTGCATATTCGTTATGCTCAGAAATAAGATAAATATCGATAGAAAGTAATACCAGTAGAAAGATACATACCTTCCATTTGACACTATCAAATTTAATAAAATAAAATCCGATTGCCAAAGACAAAAGGCTCACTGCAAAAGCGTCGAGTCCTAAATCAACAATCCATGCATACTTTCCAATGGCAAGCGTACTTATTGTTTCGCTAATCGGATCATGCTTTTCAACAAAGAATATACCGAGTAAGTTAGCACTGATGACAACAATACATCCCAGAAGAACAACTCCTGCCATAGTAATGAGTGCTTTATTTTTATAACTTGAATTCATGCATAAAAAATAACATAGAAATACGCGGGCATAGAATCTGTTTTATCCAAAACAAGAAAACGACCTGTAATTAACTCCAATAACCGAGGCTATCTTAAATTGAGCAAATACAGGTCGTATCTTGGTCATAAAGACCGTTGTGGTAAGTGCCATTTTAATCCACTCTGCGACACAAGGCCGTTCGTATGATTATGATGGTCTTTTCCGAAAATAGTTCAAGTGAAGACCTGAGCTATTTTCTTCGGCGTTGAACAAAGATATGTACACATCTTATTCAAATCCTTATCAGGTGTATGTCCCCCGACTGGCTAAACATATTCAGACTTGCAATCTCATCTAAAAACAACTGCCAAATGTTTCCAGATCCATACTTGTTTAAGTTTGTTTGTCTGTGCTTATAAATCTAGATTGCCCGAACCCGCGCCCTTTGTCCAGAGCAAAAAAGCCAATAAAATCAAAAAGTTGTGGGTGATTTGGTGTATAATATGTGGATAAGCCTGTGCAAAAAAGCCGCTGAAAAGCGGCTTTTATAGTATTCCGGTAATTTTTAAAAAATTGTTATTTTTACGCTTTTTCAGCTGTTTTTAAAACTTTTTGCACTTGATCGGCAATCGCTTTAAACGCCGCTTCATCCGTAATCGCAATATCGGACAGAACCTTGCGGTCAACTTCGATACCGGCCTTGATCAGACCACCCATGAATACAGAATATGTCATACCGTGCAGACGGGCTGCCGCATTAATACGTTGTATCCATAGACGACGGAAATTACGTTTCTTTGCACGACGGTCGCGATATGCATACTGACCTGCTTTTTCAACAGCCTGAACTGCTGTACGGAAACAATTTTTACGACGGCCGTAATAGCCCTTCGCATTTTTAACAACTTTCTTGTGACGGGCGTGTGCCGTTGTTCCACCTTTTACACGTGACATCTTAGTTATCTCCCGTTCTGTTTAGATTATTGTCTTCAATTCTGGTATCGCGGGTCAGCTTCTTACGCTTACGTGCATAAGGCATGTACTTCTTCACAATATTTTCATCGGCGTCACACATAACGGCCATGCCGCGTGCTTTACGCTTCATTGACTTTGGACGCGACAGAAGACGGTGTCTTGCGTTGGATTGTTTGAATTTTACTTTGCCGGAAGACGTTATTTTAAAACGCTTCTTGGCACCACTTTTGGTTTTCATCTTCGGCATTTTGATCTCCTTTATAAAAGGGTTAAACTTACTGCGATGACCGAGGCAGCCGATAAACTATATAGCCTGATCACCAATTCGTGTGCATTTATAGGGTAAAGACACCCTTTAAATCAAGGGTTATTTTGATTTTTATGTTATTTAATCGCTTGCTCGATCTGTGTTTTGTATTTTGATGCCAGACGCCTGTTCTCGTCAGAGACATTTCTAAGAAGCTTCATCGTATATTGCGTTGTCTTGATTCTGTCTTGCGCGCGTTGTGACATCGTTGCAATACTCTTCGGGTCTGCTTGTTCGATCGGGGTCAACTGGCTTTTATCACCCGGCAGGACTTTATTACTCATATACGCAGCAATAATCGTATCACCCGTTTGCGACCATTGTGCTAGGGATGAAAAACCTGCTCTTTTTGCTGTACTTTGCATTCTTGAATAATGCTTTGGAAAGTTCACTTTTAATAACCCCACTGCGCTGGTATAGGGTGTAAATCCTTCATTATTTACAACACCCAGATTTTTCCTCAGGAAGCCGACTTTACCCTTTTCATTCAAATCTTGCGATAGTGACTTCACATCTTTCAATGTGGAGAGAAAAGCATTCAGCTGATCTGCTGTAATATTTTGTTGTGCATGCGCCGTAACGGCAAAAAACATAATCATGATGGCGGCAAAAACGGACGTATATTTTTTCATGCTCTTAATATCCTTTATTTTTAAAATACAGCTCAAACTCTCATGAGAATACAGCTAATGTCAATTATTGATATAGGCTTTACGGCCTAACTGAACAGTGCCAGTGATGGTTGTTGCGCCGAGAGTGACAGAATATTAAATTGTAATGCCTGTCTGGTTTGTAGGGCAAGCAATTGCGCCCCCAGTTCATTTTGATCTGCCACCACCAAATCGCTACTGCCGTTTTCCAGCGTATTTACCGTGCTGCGCGTAAATATTTCACGGTTCTTTATAATATTAATATCATTTGTCAGGGTTTGTCCAAAATTACGGAGGCTGTCGCGTGCGTCGCGTATTTGTATGAGGGCATTTTGCACATCTTCAATCTCTAAGAAATCAAAGGTTGTCAGTCCCAACCCATCCGAACTGGCACTTATACCTTCGGTGACAAGAAAACTGGTGCGGTCTTCATTGAAAAAAGTTGTCAGATCATCTCCGTTCAATAAACCGATACCCCTGTAATCGGCATCAATAACCAACAGATCAAGCTGTGTCAGAATTGATTCATACTCAAGCTGCTCCTGTGTTTTCGTATCGTCTTTTAATGTATAGCTGAGAGCCACAATCCCTGATCCGCCGTCGGCGCCTAAGCGGTTATTATTACCACCGCCACCACCGCCGCCTGTATTAACGGCGCCAGCTGTTGCCGCGGACCCGTCATTTGCGCCGTCTCCTCCGCCGCCCAGTCCGCCTGTACCAAACGCATCTGCATTCGCTCCTCCTCCTCCGCCGCCGCCGCCAACAACCAAAGGCGTATTCACAATAGAGGATGTATATCCCGTTCCGCCGACCCCGCCGTCAATCGCGGTGGGCGCGTCTCCGGCCAGTGTCGCACCACCACCACCGCCCCCGCCAAAGCCGCTAGGGGACGGACCGAATCCTCCCGTTGAGCCCAGCCCACCTTGTAATGAAATCGGCTGTAGGGCGACGCCACCAACACCACCCCGTCCACCGCCGCCTGATCCGCCATCGGAACCATTACCATTACCGCCGATGCCGCCACCGCCGCCGATGCCTGTAATACTTCCAAAAACAGAGTCGTTACCGTTACTACCGGAATTATTACCATTTGGCCCCGCTGCGCCCCCCGCACCGACTGTGATCGTATAATTTGTACTATCATTCACATTTAATGTGCCTTCGACCACACCGCCTGCACCGCCGCCACCACTTCCTGCTGTACTGAAAAACGTACTGCTCCCACCGCCGCCACCGCCGCCAACAACAAGATAATCAACCTGTGTAACCCCTGTGGGTGGTGTAAATGTGACTGATCCGGTTGCTGTGTAGATTTCACCAATCCTGCCCCCTCCCAGATCAATAGCGTTAGGGTTGGTTGCCAGAATTTCGTCAATGCGCGCTGTAATTAAAGTATTCACGTCCAGACTGGGTAAATCGCCTGATAAAAAACCCTGTTCCAGTTCGTTGACATAGGCTTCTGCAGTATTGATCAGCTTTAATGCCGCGCTGACGCCATTATCTGCAACTTCGATCGTACGAATGCTTTGTCCGATACCATCAAGCAGTCGCGCCAAATCGCCCGATCTATTTTCAAGAGAGCGCGATGCAAAAAAGTTTTGGGGATTATCAAGGGCGGAATTAATCAGTTTGCCACTCGCAAGTTGAAGTTGCGCGGCATCAAGTGCGCGTGCAGTATTTTGCAGCGCAATCAGTTGCCGATTCAATGTCGGCGTTAGAATATTTCCTTCTATGGCAACCATACTGGTTTCTTTTAATTACATTCTGTAAAAGGTTTTGTTTTCCATTATAGCCGAATTTCGTTAGGAAGAATTTAATAAAATCTTAAAAAAAGATAGAATGCCCCCAAACTATTCCATTTGATTGCTTTTTTTATCATGCTAAAAGAATCATCATGAAAAGAAATAGACAAACAAAAATCGTCGGGACTCTTGGTCCTGCTTCCTCCACAAAAGAAATGATTGAAAAGCTGTTTGATGCAGGCGTTGATGTGTTTCGCCTTAATTTCTCACACGGCACACATGAAGATCATGCTGCGCGCATAAAACAAATTCGCGAAATTTCAGAAGAAAAAGGACGTCCTATCGGTGTTATTGGCGACTTGCAGGGGCCAAAACTGCGTGTCGGTCAATTCAAAAAAGGCTCAATCGACCTTGAAAAAGGCATGATGATACGTTTTGACCTTGATACAACAGAAGGCGACGAAAAACGTGTAAACCTCCCCCATCCCGAAGTGATCAGCGCCCTAAAAGAAGGCGATGAGATTCTGCTTGATGATGGTAAAGTGCGGGCACGTGTAAAAAACAAAGGCGCGGATTTTCTTGATGTCGAAATCGAGACAGGCGCGAAGCTATCGAATAACAAAGGATTTAACATTCCCGGTGTTATCCTGCCCATTGAAGCCCTAACAGAAAAAGACAAAGTCGATCTGGAAGCCGCCTTGGATATGGGTGTTGACTGGATTGCCCAGTCATTTGTTCAAAAACCCGATGACGTTATTTTGGCAAAGAACATGATTGAAAGCCGTGCCAAGCTGATGATCAAGATTGAGAAACCCTCCGCACTTGATTATCTTCATGAAATGATTGCAATTGCCGATGGCGTTATGTTGGCACGTGGTGATCTGGGCGTTGAAATCCCCCCTGAGAAAGTACCTTCTGTGCAAAAGCGTGTTGTTAAAGCCGTGCGTTTTGCAGGCAAACCTGTTGTTGTTGCAACACAAATGCTTGAATCAATGATCGAAAATGCCCGCCCAACCCGCGCCGAAGCCTCTGACGTTGCGACGGCTGTTTATGACGGCACAGACGCGGTCATGCTGTCTGCCGAAACAGCGGCAGGGGATTATCCTCTGGAAGCGGTCAAAATTATGGATCGTATCTGTCAAACTACAGAAGAAGACCCGCTTTATCGTAAAATTATGGAAGCCAACCACCCCGAAAGCTCTGACGAAGTTGGTGACGCGATTACTGTTGCCGCAGATGAAGTGGCCAGAACAATTCACGCCACGTGCATCACAACCTTTACATCATCCGGCTCGACTACTCTACGTGCGGCAAGACATCGTCCGGCCATGCCGATTTTATGTTTGACAACCAGTAAGCAAGTCGCCAATCAGCTTTGTGTGTCTTACGGCGTTCATACAGCGCACGTCGAGTATGTCAGTGAATTTAAAGAAGCTGTTGCTGCAGGGATAAAATGCGCTAAAGAACAAAAAATGGCTGTGCCCGGGGAAAAGCTTGTCATTACCGCGGGCGTTCCGTTCGGTATGCCCGGAACAACAAATAATTTACGCGTTGCCGAAGTTGAGTAAATTTTACTTGCATTCAGCGTTAAAATCCTTATAAAGCCTACTATTAACTTAAACCTTGCTCTTTTCAGTTAAGAAAAGGGCTTTGTATCGAAAGATACTCATTCGAAAGGAAGTCATATGAACTTATATGAAGTGACAGTCATGTCGCGTCAGGAGCTCAGCCCCGCACAGGTTGAAGATCTGACCAAGGAAATGCAAAAAGTCATTACAGATGCCAAAGGCAAAATCCACAAAACAGAACAGTGGGGCCTGAAAACCTTGGCATACCGTATTAATAAATCCAGAAAAGCCAGCTATACAGCCATGGAAATAGAATGTGACGCAGAAGCATTACACGAGATGGAGCGTCAAATGCGTCTTCACGGTGATGTTATGCGTTATATGTCTCTAAGAATTGAAGAAGTGTCAAAAGATCCTTCACCAATGATGAAAACATATGATCGCTATGAAAAGTCAGACAACAAATCAGACAGCAAGCCAGAGAATAAGAAGGAGGCCGCATAATGAACGCCGAAATTCCAACAGTAAAAAAACCATTTTTTAAGCGCTCTAAATCATGTCCTTTCAGCGGACCAAACGCGCCTACAATTGACTGGAGAGATACAAAACTTCTATCCCGCTTTATTTCAG
Organism: uncultured Alphaproteobacteria bacterium; assembly: GCA_963710165.1. Taxonomy (GTDB): domain Bacteria; phylum Pseudomonadota; class Alphaproteobacteria; order Micavibrionales; family Micavibrionaceae; genus JACKIP01. The sequence goes on along the minus strand of CAVPYZ010000004.1, from coordinate 465,256 downwards.
AGCGCGGAAAGATGATGCCAAGTCGCATAACAAATGTCTCACAAAAGAAACAACGCGAACTCGCTAACGCTATCAAGCGTGCACGCTACATGGGTTTAATGCCATATGTACGTCAAGAGATGGACAGCTACAAATAGAGAAAAGAAAAGGACCTTTAAAATGGGAACTACAAACGTAATATTACTAGAACACGTTGATCGCCTAGGCGGTATCGGCGATGAAGTTTCGGTTAAACAAGGATTTGCCCGTAATTACCTTCTTCCGCAAGGAAAAGCATTACGCGCAACCGAGGATAATGTTGCTTATTTTGAAACGCAAAAAGCAGCCTTAGAAGCCGAAAACAAGAAAAAACGCGACGCCGCGGCAAAAGAAGCCAAAAAAGTCGAAGGCACAACAATTGCGCTTATTCGTCAGGCATCCGAAGGCGGACAGCTTTACGGTTCCGTTAGCGCACGCGACATTGCCGATGAAGCAACCGAGAAAACAGGCATCACGATTGATCGCTCACACATTGACTTGAACCAGAACTTTAAAATGGTTGGTCTTTTCCCTGTGACAATCGCGCTTCACCCTGAAGTCAAAGTTGATATAACGGTCAATATTGCCCGTACAGAAGAAGAAGCCAAAATCCAGAAAGAAAGCGGCCAAGCCCTTATTTCTGGTAATGAGCAACCTACTGTTAAAGACGAAGCGGCAGCAGATGCAGAAGAAATCTTTGAGGACGTTCCAGAGGAACTGAGCGAAGATGCTGAAGCAACTGAAGAAGTAGAAGAAGAAAAAACGGCGTAAGCTTCAAAAAATAATAAATATTTCAAAATCCCCGCAAGGGGATTTTTTTTATGTCTGTTCACAGATATACTGGATAAATGACATGCATTATTCGCCCTCTTCACCTCAATGAATTTTCTGACTGGCTACCTTTATGGATAGAGAATAATCAGGGCCAAAATGATGAAAAGGTCACCATACAAACATGGCAACGTATTACCAGCGACCAAGAGCATGTTTATGCATTAGGAGCGTTCAAGGCGCAAAAGTTAATTGGTATTTTGCACTATATTCTTCATCCCACAACGGGTCATCTATCACAAGCTTGTTATATGCAGGACCTGTTTACCCTTCCAGAGGAGAGAGGAAAGGGCGTTGCAAAAAAAATGCTGCAGACCCTGTATAAAGAACATAAGAGACAGGACTGGTCGCGTATTTACTGGGTGGCCGAGCAAAATAATGCCGCTGCTCAAAAACTTTATGAAAGCTTTGGTGCGAAACTGGATTTTTCATTTCATGCAATTATTTGAGCCTGTATGTCGCTTTTCAGAAAATAAATGATTTTTTGTTTCATTGACGCCGCGCTTCAGATAATCTAAATAAATTAAAAAATGAAGAATAATCAATATCCATGAACTTAGAATTTAACAAGATTTTTGCCGCCCTCCTTGTTGCTGGTATTACCGCAGGTACTGCCGCCTTTATTTCAGAGCAAGTCATGTACTCGCATGACCTTAAAGAAGACGCTGTTCCGATTGAAGGAGTGGAGGTTGTCGCGGGCGGCGTCAGCGCACCTGCCGGACCTGAACCGGTTATGCATTTGTTAGCCGCAGCTGAAGTTGCACGTGGACAAAAACTATCCAAAGCGTGCGCCGCGTGCCATTCATTTGATAAAGGCGGCGCGAATAAGGTCGGCCCCAACCTGTGGAATGTCATGGGCAATAACATGGGCGCGCATGCCGGATATTCTTATTCCGATGCTATGTCAACATTTGGTGAGTCTTGGGGATATGACCAAATGAATAAATTTCTTTATAAGCCCAAACAATATATGCCCGGCACCAAAATGGGATATATCGGTATTAAAAAACAGGAAGATCGCGCCGCAATGATTGCATGGCTCAGAACGCTTTCCGATAGCCCGATTGCCATGCCAACCGAATCAGAAATTTCTGCCGAAAAAGCGGAGTTAGCCCCGGAACCGGACGTCATCGAAGAAGATGATAATACTATGGATATGGACGCAGAAGGCGCGACAGACACGGATAGTGAAGCTGAAGAAAATGTAGACAGCGACACAGAAACATCAGAAGACATACAGGAAAAAGAAGCTGCTTCTGAAGAAGCTAAGGATACGGACACTCCTGAGGAAGAAGCTGAAGACATTATTGAGAATATCGAAAAAGACGCTGAGTAGTAAAGCTAAACTCACTAAGCATAATGACACAAAAAAAAGCGGCACTTTGCCGCTTTTCTTTTAAATTCGTCTCGCTTCAATGAAGCTGCAACCCATACTTTGTATAAAGGCCAATCACTTTTCGCATATGCGGGTCATAAAGAAAAAACATATCATCTGTTTCAATATTGGTAATATTATACACTTCATCTACAGATTGCGCGATGCGGCGTTGATCATAGCCGCTCAAATGATAGAAATTCGGCCCAACATAAAGATAAGGAATTTCATCATAAATACGCTGATCTTCTAATATTCCGGCTTCATAAAAACCGGTAATCAGATCGACACCGCCCTTTTCCTGTTGAATCCAGACATCAGGATTCCACTTTTTTGAATCCCATTGGCGATCATGTATATCATTGCCGTCATCAAGATAGCGCTGTGTAAAATCAAGTGTGCTTTGCTGTCCCGGCCACCAGTCATAAAGCCACATTTTCGGCTTTGCAAAAGCAGGTGCCGAAATCAAAAGCGACGCCCCCGCGATAAATAGTATTTTTTTGATCATAAGAACGCCCAAATTTGTTAAGAAACTTTTTAAATATTCCATGCTATTATTAAATTATGTTTAACGCAGTGTCAAATGCGTTGTCAGGGCTAGCGGCCAGTTCACAAAGAGTAAACGTCGCTGCGTCGAATATTGCAAATATCTCGACCAGCGGCGCGCTCTCACAAGAAAACGGCGCACAGCCCTATGAGACACGCCTATCGACCCAAACCGCCCTTTCGGGCGGCGGCGTTGCGTCGGAGATTTCAAATAAAAACCCCGGCTTTGTACCGTCATATGCCCCAGACTCCCCGTTTTCAAATTCTGAAGGACTGATCGGTGTTCCAAACACAAATCTATCCGAAGAAATCGTTAATTTAAAACTGGCGGAGACAACTTACAAAGCGAATGTAAAAACACTCGAGGTCGCTTTGGAATTAAGCGAGGAACTTCTTAGTATTTTTGATAGTAAAATTTAACATATAAACATTATAATTTTAATCTTTATGAAAAATTAAGATATTATACTTAGTATATGGGTAATGATCTCTACAATGCTCTTAATCATAGGTTTTTACTTTTGCATCGCAATATATTTTCAAAAATCTTTAAAGACAACTCTCTATTATTCTATTTATGCATCGGCTTTTCTAGGCCTTTATAATTATATATCTGTATCCACAACCGGTGGCATGATTTGTGGAATAGCTATTTTGAACACAGCCTAACATCTATATTTTTATAATAAAAACAAAGCTCACAATATTTTGATAAGATTATCAATCGCAATGGTACTATCAATAATAGGAACTTTAATTTTGTCAAAGTCACAAATGGATTACCTACCAATGTTGGCTTTTATAATAGCGTGCTTTGCTGAAACTGCATCTAAACAGGTAAATATATATAGAATGTACGCAGCCTCAGTTTTCTTATGGATACTATACGCTTTTATGTATAATGATACTTTATACACTATTATGAATCTCATTATTTTCACAATAAATATTGGTGTTTTAATACCCAATTGGAGAACAAAGATTGATTACATATTATTTAAAGCTATTAATACATAGAACGAACTAAAACTAAATTAGCTATTCGTCCGATAATTTGGTGCTTCTTGCGTAATAGTTACATCGTGAACGTGTGACTCTTTAAATCCTGCGCCTGTCATACGAATGAACTCTGCTTTATTTTGCATTTCTGCAATAGTCGCCGCACCTGTATAGCCCATAGATGCGCGCAAACCGCCAACCATTTGATGAATAACCGCAGAGATAGATCCTTTATAAGGGACGCGTCCTTCAATCCCCTCAGGCACGAACTTCTCCGAATTTGTGACTTTCCCCTGAAAATAACGATCCGCCGAACCTTTGGACATCGCCCCGACGGAACCCATACCACGATAGGTTTTATAGGAACGTCCCTGATACAAAATAACGTCACCAGGCGCTTCATCGGTTCCGGCAAACATTGATCCCATCATCGCAACATCTGCGCCCGCCGCAATCGCCTTCGCCAAATCGCCTGAATATTTGATCCCGCCATCCGCAATACAAGGCACACCCAGCTTCGCGCATTCGGCGGCTGTGTCCATAATGGCGGTTAATTGGGGCATACCAACGCCCGCTACAACGCGTGTGGTGCAAATTGATCCCGGGCCAATACCGACTTTAACCGCGTCCGCACCAGCATCGACCAGCGCCTTGGCCGCCGCCGCCGTTGCAACATTTCCGGCAATAATCTGCATTTTGTTACCACGTAATTTACGAATAGCTTGAACCGTTTCTATAACAGAGCGCGAATGACCATGCGCCGTATCAACAACCAACACATCAAGTTGGGCGTCCATTAAGGCCTCCGCACGTAAAATATTCTGCTCCCCCGTTCCTACGGCGGCGCCAACACGCAAGCGTCCCTGATCATCTTTTGTGGAATGCGGATTTAATTCGGCTTTTTCAATATCTTTAACCGTAACCAGCCCGATACAACGTTCTTGATCATCAACGACCAACAGCTTTTCGATACGATGTTTATGCAGCAACTTACGTGCTTCATCTTTATCCACTTCATTATAAACACGGATCAAATTTTCAGATGTCATAAGCTCCCGAACGGGTTGATCCATATTATCGGCAAAACGCACATCACGATTGGTAAGAATCCCAACCAAGCGCCCGTCAGCTTCTGTTACGGGAATACCCGAAATATTGGTTTCACGCATAATTGTCAATGCTTCGCCCAATGTTGCTGTGGGATGAATTGTAATCGGGTCAACCACCATTCCGCTTTCAAATCGTTTGACCGCCCGCACTTGGTTGGCCTGCGCCTCGATATCCATATTACGATGAAGAACGCCCAAACCGCCCGCTTGTGCCATGGCAATCGCCATTTTTGACTCGGTGATTGTATCCATTGCCGATGAGATAAGCGGGATGTTCAACTCAATCTCTCTGGTTAAACGTGTCTTTGTATTTGTGTCTGCCGGCAAAACCTCTGACGCACCCGGAACCAACAAAACATCATCAAATGTTAGGGCTTCACGAATATTATTGCGCTCGGGTAATGATTTAGAAAAGGGTGTGGTCGGCATGTGTCAAAACTCCAGAAATTAAGGTTTATAGCTTTGACGCGTACTTGTAATATGTTTTACCCCCTATTGCCAGAAGAAAATTACAGACGGCGCATTTCATTTAAAATGAAAGACGATCAAAATACATGCTATAAACAAAAAAAGGGAATGTTAAGTCCCTGAACAAACTAAAGAAATAATCATGTTTGCATCCATTATATCCGACCCCTTAAATCTCCAGATTATGTTTAAAATTCTGGTGACAATTTCCGGTCTTGTCCTGCCGTGGTTATTTATTAAATTGTTTTTAAAAGATCACCAATCGGAGGAATCGTCCTTCACCGCTTTCTTGGCCCCCCTTATCAGTTTGGTAATTCTTTCGCTGTCTTACGCCGTGGCACAAAAGTATTACCCCGAAAGCAGCGTTATCATCATCGGTGTTAATCTTGCGATTATTTGGCTGTGTACTACCGGCCTCAAACTTTTCTCGGAAAGCCGTAAAAGTATCTGGATGATATTGCTGTTGCTGATCCCGCTTTTTATTCTTGATTATGTTGAATTGTTAGAGCCAACGGCAAGAATGCTTGAATCCCTCTCCTTCCAGATTGGCGAGAGTACGATCAACGTTTTACAGATTTCAAAATCTTTATTTACGGTTCTGTTTTTAATCTGGGGCTCGCGCTTTTTAATCTCTTTTGTTCTGAATTACTTGAAAGGCATTAAAAACCTGCGTTCCAGTAATCGGGATTTGCTTGGCAAGATATTCAGCGTTCTGATCTATTTCGTCATTGGCTTGGTTGGACTAAATCTGCTCGGCGTAGATTTGACTGCTTTGACCGTTTTTGGCGGCGCATTGGGTATTGGCTTGGGTTTTGGATTACAAAAAATTACGTCCAATTTTATCAGTGGCGTCATTCTGCTCTTCGAAAAAACAGTTGAGATTGATGACCTGATCGAACTTCCTGACGGTGTTATGGGGTTTGTGCGTAAAAGCAGCATGCGTTACACCTTGATCGAGACATTTGATAATAAAGAAATTATGGTGCCGAATGAAGATTTCATCACATCAAAAGTCATTAACTGGACATATTCAGATACAAAAGGACGCGTTGAAATCGAAATCGGCGTTTCGTATAAATCCGATATTCACAAAGCGCGCGACTTAATCTTGGAAGCGGCAAGCGAACATCCCGAATGCGGTGAAGACCCTGCGCCCGTTTGTTTTCTGAAAGATTTTGGTGACTCAGCCGTTATGTTCACACTTTGGTACTGGGTTAATGATGTGACAACCGGACGCTGGAAACCACGTAGCGAAGTACAATTTGCCATATGGGACAAATTTGCCAAACACAATATCGAAATCCCCTTCCCGCAACGTGATTTGAATATAAAATCCTTGGAAGATTTGAACGAAATTTTGCGCGCCCAGAATAAGCAAAGCAAAAAATAAAATGCCTATCCCTTAAAACCAATACCAACCACATACATTTCAGAGCTATCCTTACGACTGGCAGGTGGTTTTATATGTTTGACGCTTTTAAAATCTTTACGAAGAACTTTCAGCAATTCGTCCTGCGTGCCGCCTTGGCGGACTTTGGTAATAAATGTTCCGCCTGTTTTCAAAACATCTTTTGCAAAATCGTATGACATTTCAGCCAGCGCCATAATCCGCAAGTGATCGGTTTGCTTATGTCCGATGGTGTTCGGCGCAATATCGGATAAAACTGCATCTGCCATCTGGCCGTCTAGCATGGCGAGCAGTCGCTCCGGCGCGTCATTATCTGTAAAGTCCATCTGGGCAAAGGTCACATCGGGCAGTTCATCCATCTCCAGAATATCTATCGCAAAAACTTTTGCTCCGCGATTGGCGGCAACTTGTGACCAACCGCCAGGTGCCGCGCCCAAATCGACAATCACTTGTCCTTTTTCAAGGAAGTTCAATTTTTCATCTAATTCAATCAGCTTATACGCTGCGCGCGATCGATACCCGTCCATCTCTGCTTGGCGGACATAGGGGTCGTTTAATTGCCGTTTTAACCATTGTGTTGAGGATGATTTTCGCCCCTTGGCTGTTTTTACGTATTGGGACGGATCCCGCGCCGTTCTTTTGTGTTTCACACGCGGTTTTTTTCCAGGGGTGCTATTGGGTGTTTTTTTATCGGTCATCGGATTTATTGATTATGGCTTGTTAGAATTTCAATTTTGTTTTACTCTTGAACATTAACAGAACTTCTTTTCCGAAGTGAGTCTTTCATGAAAAACATTTTATATCCCGCGCTATTCATTGCGCTTTTATCACTTCCCACTGTCGCCGATGCGCAAACTAAACGGCTTTATTTTGCCGGATATGCGGGTTTATCATTGCTGAATGATCTGGATTTTTCCGATAATGACACCCCCGCAACAGGCAGTTTTGAACCGGATAACGCGGTAAATTTTGCAGGCGCGCTGGGATTACGGTTTAATAAAAACTTCCGCATGGAGGCAGAATTATCATATCGTAGCGCAGATATAGAAAATGCCGATATAAGTGGAACAGGATCCACAGATGTTGACGGCGATTTCAATACAACTGCCCTGCTGTTGAACGGATATTACGATTTTAACGTCAAAAACTGGAAAACACAGCCCTATGTTACGGCTGGTTTGGGTATTGCCCGTCATTCGGGAAGTATTAACGACTCCAATGCGTTTACACAAAATGTAGATGATACTGATTATAATTTCCTATGGAACGTCGGAACAGGTTTGAAATACCGCGTTAAAGATAATTTTGCATGGACAGCGGGATATCGCTACCTTGACGGCGCCGACTTTGATCTGGGGAATACAGAAATAGATTACTCCGCCCATGAAATTCGTGTTGGTCTGGAGTGGGATTTGGCGTGGGACTAGACAAGTCTAACTGTGAAAATGGTTATATACCGTTTTTGCAATTGCCTCGCTAATTCCCTCAACCTTGATTAAATCCTGAATACCTGCCTTTGCAACGCCTTTGGATGATCCGAAAAACTGCAACAAGGCTTTCTTTTTCTTTGGCCCTATCCCTGCGATTTCATCTAAGGGAGAACTGCCCACTGCCATTTTGCGTTTAGTGCGTTGTGCGCCGATAACAAAGCGGTGCGATTCGTCGCGCAATCGTTGTAGATAGTGCAGCGTTGGATCAGAATGCGGCAGCATAAATGGCGCGCGTCCGTTCATATGAAATTGCTCTCGCCCTGCATTACGATCAGGACCTTTGGAAATACCGACAACGACCAGTTCATCTAGAATGCCCAGTTCCTGCAACGTATCTTGTACAACAGAAAGTTGCCCTTTACCCCCATCAATTAACAGTAAATCAGGCCAATTTTCCGTTCCCGGTCCCTCCCCTTCTTTCAACGATCTTGCAAAACGGCGTTCCAGCATTTCGCGCATCATGCCATAATCATCCGATGCATCCGCGCTGCGCATGTTGAATTTACGATAGGCCGTTTTACGAAAACCCTCAGCCCCTGCCACAATCATCGCACCGACCATCCCCGTTCCGCTGAGATGTGAGTTATCATAAACTTCGATGCGCTTTGGCGGCTCATCCATATTAAATAATTCCGCCACCGCGCGCAGCAATTTGATTTGCGTTGCCGTTTCGGAGACATGACGCGCCAACGATTCACGGGCATTCTTTAGCACAAATTCCATCATGCGTAATTTCGCCCCGCGTTGCGGTTTGATAATACTGACCTTACGCCCGACCGTATCGGAAAACGCTTGCTCAATCAGCGTTTGTTCCTCGGGTTCATGTGAGACATATATTTCGGGCGGCACCAATTTATTCTCGTAAAACTGCACAAGAAAACTGGAGATAATTTCAGAAACGCTCTGGTCATCTTTAACCGTTTCAATCAGGACGCGATTGCCGTAATTTTGACCGCTGCGGAAAAAGAAAATTTGCACACAGACGCGCCCGCCTTCATGATGAATTCCAATTACATCCGCATCCGCCAGATTATCGATATTAATGTCCTGCTCAGCCGTAACTGCCGATAGCGCGTAAAGGCGATTACGTATTTTTGCGGCACGTTCGAATTCCAGATCTTCGCTCAGCTTCTCCATATCTTTATGAAAGCGGGTTTTGATATCTTGTGATTTCCCCGATAGAAAATCTGTTACATCCTTAATTTGTTCCGCATACTCTTCTTTCGATGCAAAATCGACACAAGGCGCGCTACAACGTTGAATATGATATTGCAGACAGGGACGCGTTCGGTTGGCAAAGACATGATCGGTACAATTACGAATAAGGAACGCCTTCTGAATCGCAGTCAGGGTTTTATTGACAGCCCCCGCACTGGCGAATGGTCCGTAATATTTCCCTTCCTTGCCTTTAGCACCGCGATATTTAACCGCTTTCGGGTAATCATGATCGCTATCCAGATAAATATAAGGATAAGATTTATCATCCCGAAACACCACATTATAGGGCGGCTTGAATTTTTTAATCAGGTTGGATTCAAGCAAAAGCGCCTCGGCTTCCGTGCGCGTATGTACAAATTCCATACTACGCGTTAGTGACACCATTCGTTTCAATCGTGTGGGCAGCTTGGCCACTTGCGTGTAATTCAAAACACGCTTTTTCAGTGCCCGCGCTTTACCCACATACAAAATATCCCCCTCTGCGCTTAACATACGATACACCCCGGGCGTCGCAGGCAAACGCTTGCAATAATCCCGAATAATATCCGCACCGGTTGAAAGAGAGGTTTGAGTCATACGTTTGCGATCCCGAGGGAAGCAACGCGACGAGGGATCTTCATAGTCAGAAATTTTCCGATAAATCTTGCCATTCTGGATTTGTAGACACAACGAGGTTATTTTTCTTCTCGCGGCGCCAACCTTTAATTTGTTTTTCTCTTTGTTTTGCCTGAATTATATCGTGATAATGTTCGTAATAAACAAGCTTATTAATATTATATTTTCTGGTGAAGCTGTCTGCTGTTCGATCTCTATGTTCTGAAAGTCGCCGATTGAGGTCGTTTGTCACACCTGTATATAGAACTTTTCCGTCCCAGTTTGTAAGCATGTAGACGTAGTAATTATGATCTTTCATTATTCTAACCTATAAAGATCCCTCGTCGCGTTGCTTTCCTCGGGATCACATTATCTTTAATAATCCCGCTGCAAATCGCTAAATCTGGTTAGTCTAGGTTCGAAATGTGTGCGGACAGTGCCGACAGGACCGTGACGTTGCTTTGCGATGATGACTTCGGCAACATTCAGGACTTTATCCATGCGTTCCTGCCATGCAGCGAATTTTTCAGCGTTATCAATGTCGGGTTGGGTACGTTCCAGATAATATTCTTCACGATAAATAAACATCACAATATCGGCGTCTTGCTCAATTGAACCCGATTCACGCAGATCAGAGAGCATCGGGCGTTTATCTTCACGGTTTTCCACCGCACGAGAAAGCTGTGAGAGGGCAAGTACAGGAACGCTAAGCTCCTTGGCAATGGCCTTCAGGCCACGCGTAATCTCGGAAACTTCCTGCACACGGTTTGACCGGATTGTGCCGGCCCGAGCCACGTAACAGCTGGAGGTAATCAACAATAATTAAATCACACCCGTGCTGGCGCACCAAACGACGCGCACGTGTACGCACGGCTCCGATAGACAGCGCAGGCGTATCATCAATATAAAGCGGTATTTGGGATAACTCGTGCGACGCCTCGATAAATTGCTGAAGCTCATTCTTCTTTACATTGCCTTTACGAATTTCAGCCGAAGATATGCCAGAGCGTTCACCCAGCAAACGCGCCGCCAGTTGATCTGATGACATCTCCAATGAGAAGAAACAGGTTCGTCCCCCCTCTTTCCCGCCGCTACGTGCATAGGCAGAGGCGGCGTTATAGGCAATATTCATCGCCAAGGACGTTTTACCCATTGACGGACGCGCCGCCAAAATAAGCAAATCAGATGGCTGCAGCCCGCCTGTCATCTCATTTAAATCTTTAAGACCCGTGGTCACACCGCTAACTTGCGAGTCTCTGTGAAATGATTCTTCTGCAATACGGATCGCTTCATTGACAGAGTCGCGAATGGTGACAAAGCCCGTTTGTCCGCTTCCCGAATCTGCCATATGAAACAGGCGGGCTTCTGTAATTCAATCAAATCATCGGGAGTTTTATCCAAATCGTGCTGAAACAACTCATCGACAACATCGCGCCCCAAACGAATAAGCTCACGCCGCATATGCAGATCGTAAATCGTTTTGGCGTAATTCGAGACATTAAACACAAAGCCGTAATTTTCAGCCAAGGAAAACAGATATTCCGCGCCGCCGACCGGCTCTAAATCTGCATCTGTCTCAAAATAGTTTTTAAGTGTAGTGGCATCCGCAACTTGCCCCTTATCAATCAATTTCTCGATCGCGGTATAAAGACGCGTATGCGCCGGAAAGAAAAAATGCTCCGGTCGTAAAATCTCATTCACCTTTTCCAGCGCCTGATTATCCGTCATCAATGCACCGATAAGCCCTTGCTCTGCCTCCTGATTATGGGGGAAAAGGCGGAGGTCTTTTTTCTCGATACCGCCATCATCTGGGGTATCCGGTTTATCTATGGCTTTCAGCATAATCAGGACACTATCACCCTATGAAATCACTTCAAATTGTTTTTATGAATAGCCCCTGTGGATAGTGGGGGTAATTACCTGTATCAAGGCTATTGAAAAACGCGCGTAAACCCCCTAAACTTATTAAAAAGAAATATTACGTATGACACCAAAAACATCAAAGCGTCCCCTCTCACCGCATTTGCAGGTTTATAAACCACAAATGACATCAGTCATGTCTATTCTGCATCGTGTGACTGGCGCGGGAAATGCTGTTGGTCTTTTGCTATTTTCATGGTGGCTGATTGCCGCGGCAAGTGGCATAGACGCTTACAGTTATTTTATGGCGTTTATGACATCGGGCTTTGGAATGTTTTTACTATTCGGCTGGACGGCTTCGGTTTTTTATCACATGTGTAACGGTATTCGCCATTTAATTTGGGATAGCGGTAACATGTTCAAAATCAAAAATGCGTACACAGCAGGATACATTGTTTTAACAATGACTGTTATTTTAACACTAGCCGTATGGATCATGGTTTTATGAGTATGAAATGGGAAAAGTCAGGCATGAAAACAGCCGAAGCGCGTGTGAGCGGTTTGGGAAGTGCCAAAAGCGGTGTTCATCACTGGATCAACCATCGTATTACCGCCATTGCGAATATACCACTAATTCTATGGTTTATATGGTCAATCTGCACACATGATTTTTCCAGCTATATCATTCTTGACGGCTGGATATCACAACCGGTAAACGCGATCTTAATGATATTACTGGTCATCTCGACATTCTATCACGCCGTTTTGGGCGCGCAGGTTATTACAGAAGACTATGTTCATCACGAAGGATTTAAAATTACAAAGCTTCTGGCGCAAAGACTATTATTCGGCGCTTTGGCGGTAGGATGTATTTTTTCCATCCTAAAACTCGCATTTACTTAAAGTTTTTTATAATATGAAAAAAATTGGGAAGAACAGACATATGTTAAACGCAAAATATTCTTTACTGGCTCTTGGCTTTTGTGCCATCGCTTTTCCTGTGCAGGCGGATGATCGCGATATTACAGAGGCAGAGGTTAATCAGGTTTTTGAGAATTTATTTCTATTACAAAGTTCAATTATCAACACCGATGATGTTGAATTGAAAGACAAGCAACGTAAAGAAATTTCCGAGGAAATAGTATCTTACTATACGGAAGACGCCATCATAAAATCACGTGAGGTTCGTATGACAGAGAGCTTAGAAAAGCTTCCTATCATTAATACAAAGCTTGATAAGTATGCATATAAGAATCTTTTGGATGTTGAGAATAAGTTTAAAAATTCAAATTATTCTTATGAAATTAAGAATATTGATTTTATGGGTCAGCAAGTCGATATGGACGTAAATGTCATTAATACAATTCAGTATGATGCAACAGGATTTGAAGATCAGATTAAGCTGAGCGCTGATGTCATAAGTAAGCATGTTTGTAACATACAAATGAAAATAGATTATGATGGTCGCGCGCGCATTTCCTATGAAAATTGTAAGGCACGCACGTATATTTCAAATATTGACTTGGAAGTTCCCGATTATATGGAAGATGCAATGGGAACAGCTATGATTCAACTTGATCAAAATGTCGTCTATAGACGATAAAAATTTAATCCGTACTATTCTGAAAGCCGTATAAAATATATGTCTGAAAATTATAAAATTATCGATCACGAATATGATGTTGTTGTTGTTGGTGGCGGGGGCTCTGGCTTGCGCGCTGTTGTTGGCTGTGTTGAAGCTGGCTTATCAACGGCTTGTATATCAAAAGTTTTCCCGACACGCTCACATACTGTCGCTGCGCAGGGCGGTATTTCTGCTGCGCTTGGTAATATGGGACGTGATCACTGGACATTTCATATGTATGATACGGTCAAGGGATCTGACTGGTTAGGGGATCAGGACTCAATTGAATATATGTGTCGTGAAGCACCCGAAGCAGTTATTGAGCTAGAACATTATGGTGTCCCGTTTTCCCGCACAGAAGAGGGAAAAATATATCAACGCGCCTTTGGTGGTATGACGGTCGATTTTGGTGAAGGCACAGCACAGCGCACATGCGCCGCGGCGGATCGTACAGGTCACGCCATGCTACACACGCTATATCAACAAGCCATGAAACATAATGCGGAATTTTTTATCGAATATTTTGCAATGGATTTAATCATGGGCGATGACGGCGAATGTCTTGGCGTTATGGCTTGGGATTTGGATAGTGGTGAAATTCACCGTTTCCGTGCGCACAAAACTATTTTGGCCACAGGCGGCTATGGTCGTGCCTACTTCTCTTGCACATCTGCTCATACATGCACTGGCGATGGTAATGCCATGGTACTTCGTGCCGGATTACCGCTACAAGATATGGAATTCGTTCAATTTCACCCGACGGGTATTTACGGCGCCGGCTGCCTAATTACAGAAGGTGTACGCGGTGAAGGCGGATATTTGACCAATTCGGAAGGCGAGCGCTTTATGGAGCGTTACGCACCCTCTGCCAAAGATTTAGCATCCCGCGACGTTGTTTCCCGCTCCATGACGATTGAAATTCGTGAAGGCCGCGGTGTCGGTGAGAATAGCGATCATATCCATTTGAATTTGATGCATCTGGATGATGATATCATTCACAGCCGCCTCCCCGGTATTGCAGAGACCGCTAAAATTTTCTCTGCTGTTGATGTAATGAAAGAGCCAATTCCTGTCCTGCCGACTGTGCATTATAATATGGGCGGTATTCCGACCAATTATCGCGCAGAAGTTTTAAATCCGTCAAAAGATGACCCGAACCGCATTGTTCCCGGCCTGATGGCGATTGGCGAAGCGGCTTGCGTGTCTGTTCACGGGGCAAACCGTCTTGGCTCTAACTCTCTTCTTGATCTTGTTGTTTTTGGACGAAGCGCTTCTATCCGTTGCGCCGAGACTATTGTTGCGGGCTCTTCACATAAACCATTTGGACATGATGATGGTACGCGCGCACTTGATCGTCTTGACCATTTCCGCAATGTTAAAGGTGATATGCGCACATCGGATTTACGCAACCAGATGCAGCGAACCATGCAGGATCACGCTGCTGTCTTCCGTACAGATGAATCGTTGAATGAGGGCTGCGTGAAAATTGATAATTGTTTTGATGCACGTGTAAATTTGGGTATTGAAGATCGCTCCATGATTTTTAATACGGATTTGGTGGAAACGTTAGAGCTTGATAATCTGCTCTCACAATCTGTCTCGACACTTTATTCTGCCGCCAACCGCAAGGAAAGCCGCGGTGCGCATGCACAGGAAGATTATCCTGATCGTGATGACGAGAACTGGATGAAGCATACCATTACGTGGGTTGACGGCGATGGCAACGTCACATTCGGCGACCGCCCTGTTACAATGCATACCCTGACAAATGAAGTGCAACCTATTCCGCCCAAAACACGGGTTTATTAATCTTCTATCTTATGTTTCTCAAGAATATCTAAAGGAATAAACTCAAGCATTTTTGCTTGAGTCGCGTTTAGATCAAGAGGCGGTGCAACACCCGCATCATTAGCTTCCTTCCATCTTAATGCGCACAAGTACCATTTATCACCTGCTTTCAAACTTGGAAAATTATATTCCGGCCTTGGCGTCATCAAATCGTTACCTTTGCTTTTTGAGAATTCTAAAAATTCATTTGTAACCTTTGCGCATGCTACGTGTGTCCCATGATCTGCTTCTCCTGTTTGGCAAAATCCATTCCGATAAAATCCCGTCACAGGATCATTACAGCACAATCCTAGTTCTTCGTTATAAACGTTCTTGTCTTTTATTGGCATACATATCTCTCTTTTCTCTCCAAACCCCTCACACATTATCGCAGCCATAGAATACCCTGTAGAATTCGATAGTATGAGTATATTGAACAGAAATATAAATATGATTGATCGCTGGTGCATTACATCTATTTAACTAGAAAGATTAATCAAGAATAACAGACTTATGCTAAAAAAAGATGACCTTGTTCACTTATTAACCTATGCGGGCTCTTTACCATTTATGGGATGCGCGTTTTTAAAAATAATGGGATTTGATAACCTTTTTGACACAGTCCCAATCAATGACATTCTTTTAACTTACAGCCTTATCATTTTTTCTTTTATGTCAGGCACGCTGTGGGCGAACAGTCTGCATCATACATTCAAACGCGATACGATTTATATCGTGGCTAGTAATATTCTGGTATTAAGCGTGTGGGCTTCATTTCTATTCTTTACCCCTGCGATGACGCTTCCGTTAATGATCATTGGTTATATAATGCTTTATATCTTTGATCGGGACTTATCTAAAAACGGTATCTTAAACTCCTCCTACCTGCAACTTCGCTTTAATATAACAATAATTGTATGTTTTAGCTTACTGCTCTATTGGATATTTCTTTAAAAATACAGAATATGCTTTGCAATCAACTAAGAGTTACATAAAATAGAAGTCCGAATAACATTAGATTTTTCATGGATATAAACCTCGAGTCAGAACGCAAAGAAAAACAAGGATACGATTTTAGTACGTTTAAGGTGCTGGTCGTGGATGACTTCTTTTTTATTACCGATCTTGTGTCTTCAACGCTTCAGGAAATGGGCGTTGGCAAAGTTTTAAAGGCTGAAAACGGGCTTTATGCGAAAGAGCGTCTGAAAAATTTCAATCTTGTACAAAGTATTAATAATATTGATGCTATTATACTGGATTGGCTGATGCCGGAAATGAACGGCCCGGAATTGTTGAAATGGATCAGGGATCACAAAAGCGACACAATCAGGTTCTTGCCCGTTATTATTTGCAGCGCCTATACATCAACAAAGTTTGTTGAAAAAGCGCGCGACATGGGCGCCACAGAAGTTATGGTGAAACCTGTATCGGCAGAAAAATTGGCAAGCCGTATACAACACGTGATCGAAAAACCACGTCCATTTTTTAAGACACCTGATTTCTTTGGCCCGGATCGCCGTCGTAAAGAAGTTAAATTTAGGGGCGATGATCGCCGTGAAATGGATAGCACAGATATGGAGGTCCATAGTGAAGAATTCTAAAGACTCAAAAGTAGAAGTATTCCACCGCGTTAATAAGCTGAAACTGAAAGCCGGTTTCGGATTGGAGGATGATAAGGTCGGTTTTATTGATAAAAGCGCCATTATTCGCGGCCAGATGAAAATCGACGAGAAAGAACACGAATATCCGGAAACTGTGAAAGATATTCTGGAGAAACTATCGGAAACATGGAAAGAATTAAAAGAGGCCGATCAAAGCCAGCGTGACGATCTAAAAGATAAAATCTATAACTATTCGAATAATATCAAAGACCTGACCGCAACATACAAACACGATTTGATGCATCATTTCAGTTTATCCTTACGTAATTTTTGTGAGCGTATTAATCTGGATAAGAAAGAACATCAGGTTATCGTTCAAGCACATATTGACGTAATGTGGATTACATTCAATGAAAAGCTGAAAGGCGAAGTAGGGCAAAAGGCAGAAGAATTGAAAGATATAGTCCTACAAGCCATCAAAAAATACTTCTAATACTCTCCATTCTCAACCTTCAATTAAAATAGCTGTAATGTCTGCGTGCTGGATTGTGCCGCGAGGCTTAATGCCGTCACTCCTAGTTCCTGTCGTGTCTGCGCCGCGAGCAGGTTTGCCCCCTCTTCATTTTGATCAATCAGCGTTAAATCATCTGCGCCGAACAGAAGCGTATTAATTTTCTGATTGATGTAAACTTCCCTTGTTTTGATGATATTCAGATCAGACACAAGTGACGCGCCAAATTCCCGCACCTCTGCTTTGAAATCTTGCAGACGTTCTAAAATATCATCTAACGTCTCCAGATTATCAAAGTCCGCCCGTGGCAAGCCATCGGCAAGCTCTGCCAAATTAATTCCTTCTGTCGTCAAATTACTGGTTCTGTTTGGGTTGAATTTGGTGGTTAGGTCGTCACCCGCCAATAAGTTTATACCGCGATATTGCGCATCTATCGCAATACGGTTGAGTTGCTCTCTAACATTCTCATAATCCCTGTGGCGCAGTTCTATAGATACTGAAGCATTGAGGGAATTTGCATGATCCAGTAATTCATTACTTGTGAGAGACCGATTATAAATGGCAACATCCGAAATCCGCCCGTCAAAGTTAAAACCATTTCCACCACCAGATGAGAAGTCATCAAACCAGACGCCGCCGTTCATACCGCCTATCCCAACATCGCCACTATGCGATGGAAAAGCGCGATCTGGAACGGTTACGTTTCCTATACTAACTCCGTTCAAAAACCCTTCAAAGACGTCATCTCTGGTATATACAAAAGCGACATGATACGTCTCACCTGTATTGATGGGGGCGCGGATATTATTTGGCCCTTGCGCGGAATTGGGGCCCCAATTACCTGCATCGGTTCCGACAACAAATAATTCCCCATTATTAATGTAAATGGCAAGACTATTCACAGTTGCCCCTTCTTCGTAAAGAACTTGTCGACTTGTCACGTCATTCGCATTAAAAACAAGTTCAACCGTTCTGTTATTCGTTGGCGCTGTGTTAATTAAAGGATTATCTGTTACCCGTACGCGGTCATTATTACCGTCAAAACTGGCACTTGCCGTTCCGCCGTTTGTGTAGAGTGGCGGCGCACCTGTTGTAACTCCACCGTTGTAATTTGCTGCGTTTCCACCCGCAAATCCTGAATCATCTGCCGTTCCCCCGCCATCATTTAAGCGATAATAAAAATCGGGTTGGTCAGAGAGTATTTGAGAACTTAAAGGCGGAGGAACAATTTCTTTCACAAACTCGAAAATTTTGTCATCGGTTTCACCTGCAACTAATTTATCACGTGAATTTGTTACAACCGCCTCGGCTTGATCCACAAGTTTCTCCGTTGCCTTCAAACCGATAAGGGCTTCTTGAACCGTGCGGGCACTTTGTCCAACACCGTCAAGCAGTCGGTTATAGTCACTGGCTTCATTGGAAAGAGCAGAGGAGGCAAAGAAATTCTGAGGATTATCAAGCGCAGAGTTCACCTTCAAACCTGTGGCTAGTCGCAGGCTTGTGATGTCAATTGATCGTGACGTGCTCTGTAATGAAAGTACTGTCGCACGCAGCGCGCTGTTCAGTACTACATCAACCATTCCTCAATATACACTTTCTGTGTCTCTCCTGTTTGTTCATTTGTCTACTACAAATCGGACAATCATTAAGAAAAAATTGGATTTATCCATTTTTAGAATAGCACAAACAAATGAACGAACATTTAATAAAATTTTAGGAATTTTAGAGATTTTCACAAAATATTTCAGTGACTTAGCAAAATACAACCACAAGAAGAAATATTATGTTTTATTACCACCTTTAAAGGTGTAAATATTATTATGTCCTAACATATGAATGTAATAAGCTTTTGGTAGAAAAGGAGCTATCACGGCATTATTGATATCTAAGCCACCCGTATACACCCCCAAAGCTGGCATGATGATGCGTTTTTCACTATGAATAAAACAGGCTTTTTTAATTTTTCGCCCCTTCATTTTGATAGAAGCCTTGGGATGGTAATGACCACTAACCTCATAATCGATAGTCTTTTTCTCAGCTTCATGACGAAATACGATGTGCCCTATTTTAATATCATCATGTATATCTACATTTTTCGGGAAAAAGGCATCATCATGATTACCGCGTATCCATATAATTTTATATTGCGCGAAAAGATCATTAAATAGCTTAAGTGCATTATCATCCAACCGTTCGAAGCCTGCATTATCATGAAAACTATCTCCTAACAGAATAATTTTTTTCACGTCCAATGTATCTAATGTATCGAAAAGAATCTTTAGGGTTTTATGGCTGTCATGAGGAGGTATCATTTGTCCTTTTGCGGCAAAAAAAGATCCTTTTTCCAAATGTAAATCAGACACAATCGCCATTTTTTGTGTAGGCCAGATCATTAGCCCGGATGGGTGTAATAAAAAACTATCTTCTGCAAAAATAATTTCTTTCATTTATTCTAGACCCGCCTCTTCCAATAATTCTGCTTCAAATTCTTCAAGATAATATTCATCAACATCTTCTTTCTTAATTGTTTCACGGCTGACTTCCATCATTAGAGGCACGGCTAAAGGTGAAACTTTTTCCAGTTTTTGATGTACAATTTTCCCCTGAATACGATGCAGCAAATCCTCTAACCTGTTCAAATCAATCAAACCACTTCGTGCATCATTTTCTGCGGCTTTTAGTAAGATATGATCCGGCTCGTACTGTCGTAAAACGTCATAGATAAGATCAGAGCTGAACGTGACTTGCTTACCTGTTTTTTCCTGACCGGGATAACGGCGTTCAATCAAACCGGATACAACCGCAACATCCCTAAAATTCTTTTTGAGGAGTGGTGTTTCCTGCAACCATTCATGCAAATCATCCAGAAATAAATCCGGCGTGAATAGCTGATCAACACTCTCAACAGGCTTCATCGTCCACAGGCTCATCGCATAATCTGTTGCAACAAAACCGAGCGGTTTATTGCCTAGGCGTTGTAATCGCCGCATAAGCAAAAAACCAAGTGTTTGATGCGCATTTCGTCCTGCAAATGTGTAGGCAACCATAAAGTGACGTTTATGTCGCGGAAATGTTTCAACCAGTAACCCGTCTTTTGGCGGCATCACCGATTTCTTTTTCTGCAGCTTAAGCCAGTCATGCACCTGATCCGGAAAACTGTTCCACGCATTGGGGTTATTGATCATTCGCCGCACATGCGAAGATAACTTGGATGATAGCGGCATACGCCCACCGGCATAAGATGGAATGCGCGGCGTTTTATCTTTGGCTTTACTTACCTGAACACCGTGTGCATTCACACCTTCATAGCGCAGCATTTGACCACCGAATATAAATGTATCCCCCTGCGTCAGACCATTAATAAACCACTCTTCTATCTTTCCCAATGTGCGCATTTTTAGCTTCACTTTAAGCGTATGGGACTCAACGATTGTACCAATATTCATACGATATTGCTGCATAAAACGTTTATGCGCCACTTGAAGCGAACCGTCTTTATGCTCTATTAATTTTGCAAAACGGTCATAGTTTTTAAGGGCGTAACCACCGTTGCGTACAAAATCAAGCGCCTTAAAAAACGTTTCTTTATCAAGGTTACGATATGGCCATGCCTGAATAATATTTTGATATAAAAGATCGGGAAAAAACGGTCCCGCACATGCAACACCTAAAATATGCTGCGCCAAAACATCTAATCCGCCTATGCGTTCTTCAGTTCCATCAAGCTCACCATCCAGAATCGCATTTTTTGCGGCAAGACACTCCAGATATTCAAACCTGTTTGCGGGCACCATTAACGCTTCCGACGGTTCATCCAGTCTGTGATTACTTCGCCCAATTCGTTGCAGCAATCGTGAAACACCCTTGGGCGCACCGATTTGTATGACCAGATCGACATTCGCCCAATCCAGACCCAGATCAAGCGATGACGTCGCCACAACGCAGTCCAAATCGCCTGCCGCCATTTTGGTTTCAACTTTGCGCCGTAATTCTTTTTCTAAAGAACCATGATGAATGGCAATACGTAAATTCGCCTCATTTAACGTCCATAAATGCTGAAATATCAATTCTGATTGCGCGCGCGTATTGACAAATACAACGCTCATTTTGGCTTTTTTCACACGCTCATACACTTCGGGCATGGCAAAGGTGGCCATATGCCCCGACCATGGCATGCGCGCTGCGCCCATTACAATATCAACCTTTGGCGTAACAGGGTTTGCGACCTTTATCACCCTTCCCTTCCTTGGGCGGCAAAGATAATCTTTCGCAATCTTAGTGTCGCTGACTGTCGCTGATAGTCCGATCCTTTGCACCTTTGGCGCCAAGTCGGATAGACGCGCCAAATTAAGGCTCAGCAAGTCCCCCCGCTTTGAATGCATCAATGCGTGAAGCTCGTCGATAATGACATATTTCAAATTTTTAAAATATTGATCCGCATTATCATAAGACATAAGTAATGCAAACGATTCCGGCGTAGTCATCAACATTTGCGGCGGCTTATTTTTCTGACGAACGCGTTTTGCTGCGGGGGTATCTCCTGTGCGTGTTTCAACATCGATATTCAAATTCGTCTCTTCAATCGGTTGCATCAAATTGCGGTGCACATCAACTGCCAAAGCCTTTAGCGGAGAAATATATAAAGTGTGCAACTGGTGTTCCGGCGGTCTGTTCTGCGTGATATCGACAATACTTGGTAGAAAACCGGATAATGTTTTCCCCGCGCCCGTCGGGGCGAATAGAAGGACATCTTTACCCTTTTGCGCGGCGTTTAATGTTTCTAGTTGATGCGGATGATATGACCACCCGCGCCCCGCCAACCATTTTGTGATCGGGTGGGACTGGAGAACTGGCGGGACAGTTATATATTCTTCTTTATGCAATGGTTGAACCATCAATTATATATAGAGCCGATGCGCACATATATCGACCCTCCGTTTCCGGTTGAGCGCGCAATAGTGACACATGGTCACGCCGATCATGCGCGCGCGGGACATAAACATGTACTTGCAACACCGCAAACGATCCAAATTATGAAACATCGCTACGGCGAAAACTGTGCAGAGCATTTTCAGGCATTAGACTTCGGCGAAACGATTACAAGCGATGGTGTCAAAGTCAGCCTGCACCCCGCCGGACATATTTTAGGCAGCGCACAGGTTTTACTAGAATATAAAGGGCAACGCGCCGTTTTTACAGGTGACTACAAAATCACACCGGATTCAACGGCGCAGAATTTCGAACTGGTGCAGAGCGATTTGTTCGTGACCGAAGCGACATTCGGCTTACCTGTTTTTCAGCACCCTTCCCCGCAGGAAGAAATTCGCAAACTTTTGAAATCGGTTCGGGAACAACCAGATCGGTGCCATGTGATCGGCGCCTATGCTCTTGGTAAAACGCAACGTGTTTTAAAACTGCTGCGGGAGGAAGGCTATGATGCACCTGTTTATCTGCATGGTGCAAATATTAAACTTTGTGATTATTACCAATCAGAAGGCATTGATTTGGGCGACTTACGCAAAGCGCTGGATAAAGTCAAAGACGAATTTAAAGGCCATATTGTCATGGCACCACCAAGCGCGTTGAAAGATCGCTGGTCACGGCGTCTACCCGACCCCGTTGTCTGTTATGCCTCTGGCTGGATGAGCGTTAAACAACGGGCGAAACAGAGCTTGGTCGAATTACCCCTCGTTATTTCCGATCATGTGGATTGGAATGAATTAACCACGGTTATACCTTCCACGGGCGCAGATACGATTTGGGTCACGCACGGCCGTGAAGATGCCATCGTGCATTGGTGCCGTGAGAAAGGGCTAACAGCCGAGCCTCTGTCAATCCAAGGACGTGAGGATGAAGAATGAAACAATTCGCCGCGCTTCTTGAGAAACTTATTCTAACGCCCTCACGTAATCGAAAGATTGAAGTGTTGGCAGAATACTTTAAAGAGACGCCTGATCCTGATCGTGGTTTGGCACTTGCCGCCATTACGCGTGATTTATCCTTGAAAAATTTAAAAGCAGGCGCGTTAAAAAACCTGACCATGGAAACAGTTGATCCTGTTCTGTTTCAGCTTTCTTATGATTATGTCGGCGATATGGCGGAGACTATCTCGCTTATCTGGCCAACGCAATCTGACGGCACATTGCCAACGATTAGCGAGATGATTACAGAGATCGAAGACACGCCCAAAACCAAACTCCCTGAAAAAGTGGCGGCATGGTTGGATATTGCCACGCCAAATGAACGATGGGCCATGATCAAACTGGTCAGCGGAGGTTTGCGTGTCGGTGTCTCTGCGCGGCTTGCAAAAACAGCTCTTGCAAAATATAGCGGTCAGGATTTATCAGAAATTGAAAAAATCTGGCATGGCTTAGACATTCCCTACATCAACCTATTTGCCTGGCTAGATGGCAAGGAAGAAAAACCAGAGATTAATCCCGCCGAAGTGTTTCATCCCATGATGCTTGCCACCCCCGTCGATGAGGAGAAGGAGCTTCCCACGCTCAACCCAAAAGAATTTTTGACAGAATGGAAATGGGACGGCATTCGAGTGCAACTGGTCTTCGACGCCGATAATAAGCGTATGTTTTCACGCACCGGGGACGACATTTCGCACACATTTCCCGATGTGATGGAGGCATTGAACGGGAAAGCTGTTTTGGACGGGGAACTGTTGGTCTATAACCCGAATGCAGAGAATTTTACGCCGTTGCCTTTTAACTGCCTGCAACAACGTTTGAACCGGAAAACTGTAATAAAGAAGCATTTGAGTGATTACCCTGCATTTGTGCGTGTTTATGACATGTTATTTGACGGTAAGGAAGACATACGCGATTTACCTTTAGCAGAGCGACGTGAGCGACTGGAAAACTGGTTTCAAAATAACCAAAATGCACGTCTTGATCTGTCGGACTTACTCGAGATTGATAACTGGGATGATCTAGGAAAAATCCGTGTTCAAGGCGCCGAGGAACATGGCCATGAAGGTGTCATGATCAAACGCAAAGACAGTATTTATGTCTCTGGTCGCCCGAAAGGTCCTTGGTTTAAATGGAAACGTGACGCGCGTCTGGTCGATGCCATTTTGATGTATGCCCAACGCGGGCATGGCAAACGCAGCTCTTATTATTCCGATTACACATTTGGCGTTTGGAAGGGCAACGACATTGTCCCCATTGGTAAAGCCTATTCAGGATTTACCGATGAAGAGCTTAAACGTCTTGATAAATGGGTGCGTGCCAATACTCTTCAACGCTATGGCCCCGTAAGGGAAGTTAAAAAAGAGCTGGTTGTCGAAGTGGCTTTTGACAGCGCCCACGAAAGCCCACGCCACAAATCCGGTATTGCATTGCGCTTTCCACGCATTCACCGCATTCGCTGGGATAAACCCATTAACGAAGTAGAGCCGTTAGATGCGATCAAGAAAGAATTGAAGATTTAATTCAAAAGTCTGATTTAATGGGGACCGTCTAAATCCGGTTGCTGTGGTTTCTCAGGCTCTCTGGATTTTTTGGACGAGAACGCTTGAATAATATCATTATCTAATTTTGGTCGTGAGAATGTTCCAGAGTCACCCTCGCCTTCTTCTCCTTCACTGCTTTCCGAATGTGTGGCTTTGTAAAATTCCATATCCGGATGATGCCTTAGAACACAATCCCAAAATTTACCCTCGGGCGTGACATGTATATATTCAAAACTAAATTTCTTTTTCATACCGCGAAAAACAGGCTCGTCCCTTTCACGAATAAATAAATGACTATCCGCACTTTCTCTGGGCTGAGCAGGTTGATGGAGCGTAACGACTGTTGCTTGCCATTTTCTTTTATCATTTGAAAGATTTTCAACAATCACGTGCCTATGAACAGATGATTTCGAAAGCGCACACGCCTCTTTAAGCGCGTCATAAAGTGCTGCTTCAGGCTTATCCAAAGATGTTTTAATGGTTTTAAATCTTTCAATACAATCAATTATACTCCTGAATTTCTTATACGCATAACGACCTTCAAAAAATAACTTTATTTGACCGCTTGGTAAATTTTAGTGTAATGAATGGTAACTATGGGTAGATCACCGACAAATACAAAACAGAAACTGATTGATACAGCTTCGGAGCTAATCTGGAAAAACAGCTTCGGGTCGGTCAGTGTAGATGACATCTGCAAAGCGGCTGATGTACGGAAAGGCAGCTTTTATCACTATTTTCCTTCGAAGGTTTCTTTGGCGGTCGCCGCACTTGAAGAATTTTTTATTAATATGCGCCCCTTAATGGATGACATCTTTTCCGCCGCGCGACCACCACTTGAACGATATGAGATGCTGGTAGAAGAAATGTATAATAAACAAAAAGAAATAGCGGATTTATACGGTCGCGTTTGCGGGTGCCCCTATGGAAGTATCGGTTCGGAAATGGCAGGACAGGATGAAGACATCAGAAAAAAAACCGAAGAACTTTATGAACGTTTCGAACGCTACCATGAAAACGCCTTGCGAGATATGAAGAGTGAGGGTCTGTTGTCCGATACAACAGATACAAAAATTCTGGCGGGGAAAATTCAGGCCTATATCATGGGCATCATGATGATGGCGCGCATCCAAAATGATTTGAATATTATTAGAAGAGATCTAAGAGACGGTGTTTTTCGTATTATAGGTGTGAAACAACAAATTGCAGAAGATCAGATTTAAGTATTGACGTTAGATTTATTATTTTCTATAAATTTTACCAATCAGTCAAATATTGAGCAGCTGCAAAATTAAGGGTCGTAAACATATTATGTTTAAAAATAAGAAATTTATATTGATAAGTGCAACTGTTGTCGTTGCCAGCTTAGTAACTGCCGGATACTACTGGACGGCGCATGCGAAAGATGACGCGCCGAAAGAGCAGCAGCAACAGCAAGCGATGCCCGTAAAAGTCGCTGTGATTTCATCAGAACAAACCCAAATCTGGAAAGACTTTTCTTCGCGTTTAGAGGCGGTTGATTATGCCGAAATTCGTCCGCAGGTCAGCGGCACAATTACCGAGATCAGGTTTGAAGACGGTCAAAATGTCGAAAAGGGCGATATTCTATATGTAATAGACCCCCGCCCTTATCAGGCGGCGGTTGATGAAGCAGACGCACAGGTTTCAGTGGCAAGAAACCGTGCGTCCCTTGCTCAAAAAGAATATGATCGTGCAAAAGAGCTGATTAAAACCGATGCGATTTCCAAGCGTATTTTTGATGAACGCGCCGAAAATGCCCGCATTGGCTGGTCACAGGTTAAAGCCGCAGAGGCCGTCAAAGAACGCGCCAAAATTAATCTGGATTTTGCATATATTAAAGCCCCGATTTCGGGCCGCCTCAGCCGCGCAGAAATCACAATCGGTAATTTGGTGGAAGCCGGATTGAATGCTCCGATTTTGACATCCATTGTTTCAGATCAGGGAATTTACGCCGACTTTGAAGTTGATGAACGGACATATCTTGATTTTGTCAGAGGGAACGCCCGCAATTTAGCAGATGAAAATACCATTCCGGTTGAACTAAAACTGAATAGCGATAATAAGGTCTATAAAGGCTTCGTCCACAGCTTCGATAATCGTATCGACGTGTCTTCCGGTACAATTCGTGCCCGTGCATTATTTGAAAATAACGATGGCGCCCTTCTTCCCGGTATGTTTTCCAATATCCGTATGGGAACGCCAACAACGGAATCACTTGTAACGATTGCGGAAGGCGCTATCGGCACCGATCAGGATCGTAAATTCGTCTATGTCGTTAATAATGATAATATGAGTGAATATCGCGAAGTAAAAATCGGTCAAAACATTAAAGGTAATCGCGTTGTCAAATCAGGCCTGGAGGAAGGCGACCGTGTTATTATCGAGGGGCTTATCCATATTCGTCCCGATATGCCTGTCTCACCACAGATAAAAGAAAACATGCCCGCCCCCGAAATACCACAAACAAAATCGTAATAACATTTCATCCCTACCGCCCCAAATACACGCGTAAAGATCATCAAAAGGACACTTGAATAATGAACATATCCGGATTTTTTATTGACCGGCCCATTTTTGCGAGTGTGCTATCAATTTTGATTTTCATAGCCGGGGCGATTTCTATTCCGAATTTGCCGGTCTCCGAATACCCCGAAGTATCACCGCCAACGATCAATGTGCGTGCAAGCTTCCCCGGTGCAAACCCGGCTATTATCGCGCAAACAGTTGCAACCCCCTTAGAAGAACAAATCAACGGTGTTGAGAATTTACTTTATATGAATTCTCGTGCCTCCTCTGATGGGCAACTTAGCTTGGATGTCACTTTCGCGATTGGTTCAGACCCCGATCTGTCACAACAACTGGTTCAAAATAGAATATCACAAGCCCTTCCCCGCTTGCCAGAGGTCACAAGACAGCTTGGCGTAACCGTGACAAAACAGTCCCCTGACCTGACCATGGTGGTGCATTTAACATCCCCGAATGCGAAATATGACATGCTCTATTTACGCAATTACGCCAATTTGAATGTAAAAGATGAATTGGCAAAAATCGAAGGCGTCGGCTCCGTTCGCTTATTCGGTTCGGGTGATTATGCGATGCGTATCTGGTTAAACCCCGATAAAGTTGCGGAACGCGGCATGAACGCCTCCGATGTGATTGGCGCCATTCGTCAGCAAAATATTCAGGTTGCGGCGGGGTTAATTGGTGGTCCGCCTTATGATAATGACGTTGTCGTGCAGATGCCTGTCAATGTGCAGGGGCGCTTGGAAACACCCGAAGAATTCGAAAACATAGTCATAAAACGTGACGTTAACGGCGTCATAACACGCTTGCGCGATGTGGCAGATGTCGAACTGGATGCCCAGACCTATGCTCTGCGTTCCTTATTAAATAACGAACAAGCTGTCGCCATTCCTATCTTTGCCTCCCCCGGTGCGAATGCATTAGAAATTTCAGATACCGTCCGCGCCAATATGGAGCGCTTACAAAAAGATATGCCCGATGGTGTCAGCTATTCTGTTGTCTATGACCCCACGATCTTTGTGCGCGATTCCATTCATTCCGTGATTAAAACGCTGTTTGAAGCGGTTGCCCTTGTTGTTCTGGTGGTTATCGTTTTCCTTCAAAACTGGCGCGCATCTTTAATACCTCTATTGGCGGTTCCTGTGTCGATTGTCGGCACATTCGCCTTTATGCTGGTTCTGGGCTTTTCGATTAATGTGTTGTCTTTATTCGGGCTTATCTTGGCAATTGGTATCGTTGTCGATGACGCCATTGTCGTGGTCGAAAATGTGGAACGTAATGTCGAAGAGGGCAAACCACCCCGCGAAGCCACGATCCAAGCCATGAAAGAAGTAACTGGCCCGATTATCGCGACCTCCCTTGTGTTGGCAGGTGTGTTTATTCCGATTGCCTTTATTAGCGGCCTGACAGGTTTATTCTATCAACAATTTGCATTTACAATCGTGATAGCCACCTTTATCTCGACCTTTAATTCACTCACACTCAGCCCCGCATTGGCGGCGCTTTTACTCAGACCTAAAAAGGAACAGACCGATCCGCTGACCAAGCTGATTAATTTTCTATTTGGTTGGTTCTTTCGTGGATTTAACAAGTTTTTCGATACATCGCAAAACGGCTATACAAAAAGTGTGAAAGCATTCGTTGGTCGTAAAACCATTATGATGATTATCTTTGGTTTATTCGTCGCCGTGACAGCATACAGTTTTAATCAAGTGCCACGCGGCTTTGTTCCGTCACAAGATAAAGGCTATTTGATCAGCTTCGCCCAACTGCCCCCCGGCGCAACGCTTGATCGCTCCGAAGATGTGATGCGTCAAATGTCCGACATCGCCCTTGCCCAGCCGGGCGTAACGGGTGCTGTACAATTCCCAGGTCTGTCGCTAAACGGCTTTGTGAACTCGCCTGCTTCGGGCATCACATTTGTGCGATTGGACAGTTTTGAAAACCGACGCGGTGAAGGTCTGTCCGCAGATGAAATCGCAGGGGCATTACAACAAAAGTTCCGCGGTATAGAAGAAGCCATGGTTGTTATTCTGAACCCGCCCCCTGTCAGAGGATTGGGCAATTCAGGCGGATTTAAATTACAAATTCAGGATCGAACAGATCAGGGGTATGAAGCGTTAGATGATGTTGTCCAACAAGTGCTGAATAAAGCGCGACAAAACCCGACATTCAATCCATTTAGTGTCTATACAAATTACAATATCAACTTCCCGCAGATTTTTGCCGATGTCGACCGTACAAAAGCGCAGCAATTGGGAATCCCGATTGACGAGATTTTTAATACGATGCAGGTTTATCTCGGCTCTCTCTATATTAATGACTTTAATCAGTTTGGTCGCACCTATCAGGTCATTGCGCAAGCGGATGAACAATTCCGTTCACGCTCGGATGATATAAAACGCCTGCAAACCCGCAATCAGGACGGCACAATGATTCCACTCGGCGCTGTGACAGACGTAAATGAAACATTCGGCCCCGAAACCGCTATGCGCTATAACGCGTTTCGCTCAGCCGATATTAACGGAAATGCTGCCGAGGGCTTTTCATCCGGTCAAGCGCAAGATGCTATCACCAAAATTTTGGAAGAAACATTGCCGCAAGGTATGTCTTTCGAATGGACGGAGCTAACATACCAACAGGTTCTGGCAGAGCAAGAACAGATGTTCGGCATCGCTATTTCCAGTTTGATTTTACCGCTATGTATGTTCTTGGTGTTTTTGGTTCTGGCGGCACAGTATGAAAGCCTTGCCATGCCGCTTGCGGTTATTTTAATCGTGCCGATGGCCATTTTCTCGGCTGTTATGGGATTACACATCAGCGGAGGGGATAATAATGTCTTTACACAAATCGCGCTCTTTGTTCTGGCGGGGCTTGCCTGCAAAAACGCTATTTTAATTGTGGAATTTGCGCGCGAGCTTGAACATAAAGGAATGACAACAATCGAAGCCGCCGCGGAGTCATGCCGTCTGCGCTTGCGGCCTATTCTAATGACATCCATTGCTTTTATTGCTGGTGTCCTCCCCCTTGTCCTTAGTTACGGGGCGGGTGCGGAAATGCGCCAAGCGATTGGTATTGCGGTTTTCTCCGGCATGATTGGCGTTACCTTTTTCGGTTTGATCTTTACCCCTGTTTTCTATGTCATATTCAGAAAACTGGAAATATGGATGAAGGGTGAACAACCCCACAATGAACAGCATGACGAACAAAAGGATCCTGCATGAAACATCTAACCTTACTCGTCTCCTCAACGATTTTGCTATCGGGCTGTATTCTTTCCGCCAAGGATTACGACAAACCTGCCTATCCTGAAAAATGGAATGTGGAGAACAGCGCCGATTTATCGCAAAGCGATCTTGAAAGTCTTCAGAACTGGTGGGAGAATTTCAATGATCCTGTTCTAAATCGCCTCATTGATCTGACACTTCTCAGCAGCCCTGATGTTATTATTGCGCAGTCCCGTATCAAAGAAGCACGCGGATTAAGACGCACAGCGCGGTCTTTACTGTTCCCTCAAATTGACGGAAGAGCGGATGGCGGACGCCGAGATAACGGCATTGGCGGCGCAGATGATTTTTATGAAGCCGGTTTTGACGCCTCCTTCGAACTTGATATTTTTGGACGCAACCGCAATACATCCCGCGCCGCTGACCAGAATCTAAAGGCCTTTGAAGCCAATTTCCATGACGTACGATTAACGCTGATTTCCGATGTCGCACGTAGTTACGTCGATTACCGCGCTGCGCAGAAACAGGTTGAAATAGCACTCCGAAATCTTGATCTTCAAGAACAAACACTGGAACTCGTTCAACAACAAAAAGAATTTGGAGAAGCCCCGCAACTGGATGTTGAGCGTTCGGAAACGCTTGTAAATACAACACGTGCCTCTATTCCCGAATTTAAAAGACTGGCTGAAAACGCACGTTTACGATTAAGCGTTTTGACAGGCGTCCTGCCAGAGGGGCTTGCCCCGCTTTTATCGAAACCCGCACCAATCATCCCGACCAACATCACCCCGTTACTCGGCACACCTGCTGAAATTATGTCGGCACGCCCCGATATCCGTTCCGCAGAAGCGACATTTTTGGCGACGACTTCACTTTCCAAAGCCGCAGTTGCAGAGCTGTTTCCCAAATTCACCCTCAGCGGATTTTTTGGGGTTGCGGAGGGGGCAATGTTCGACTCAACCACGATATGGGATGCAACTCTGGGAACGGCTGTTTCTCTGATTGATTTTGGACGTATTGAAGGGGCGATTGATACCGCCCGCGCGGTTGAAATGAATGCCTATCAAACCTATCGTAAATCCATACTGGAAGCTGTGGTTGAAGTTGAGACAGCGCTGAATGATTACGCCCGTCTGAATGAACAACGCGTATCGCTTGAAAAAGCGTTTAAAAACGCGGATCGTGCCCTGAATTTATCTCAGGACTTATTTCCTGAAGGGGAGATTTCTTTTATCGATTTACTGGACGCACAACGCACACGCAACGGCGCGGACTCTGCCCTTGTAACGTCCGAAGCGCAACAAGCAGAAAGCCTGATACGCCTTTATAAATCACTGGGTATTTATTAGGTTTCTATTTTACGCCGTAACTTAGCAGAGTATCTGCCAGCTTTTTAAAGCCATAAATATTAGCGCCTTTTCTGTAAGGAATAACGCCGTCTTCTTTCTCGACGTGTTCCTGGCAACGGTCATGGATATTCTTCATAATGCTTTGAAGTTCTTTATCCACTTTTTCAAGGCTCCATGATTCTAGCGAAGCATTTTGCGAACGCTCCAACCCTGAAACAGCAACTCCGCCGGCATTGGCGGCCTTACCGGGGCCATAGGGAATATTTTCTTTCAAAATGATGCTTTGCGCTTTTGCCGTAAGGGGCATATTCGCGCCCTCGGCAATCATTTGTATATTATTTTTGATCAGCGTTTTTGCTTCATCCTCATCAATTTCGTTTTGGGTTGCACATGGTAGGGCAATATCTGCTTCCTCAATACTCCACGGATCTTCGTCTGCTTTAAAGTCACCGCCATCAAAATCTTCTAATGATCCATGTTGATCCAATTTTATATTCTTTATTTTTTTCAAATCATCTTCCGTCAATCCGTCTTTGAAATAAAGTGTCCCACCAGAATCAGATACACTTAAAACTATCGCCTCTTCTTGCAAACATTTTTCTGCCGCATGCAAGGCCACGTTACCTGCACCTGAAATAATGACTTTTTTGCCTTTTAATTTATTTTCATGCGCATCCAACATCTCTTTCAGAAAATAAATAACGCCGTATCCTGTAGCCTCTGTTCGACCGCAACTACCACCGAAAGTGGGCGATTTCCCTGTCAAAACGCCTTCCCATTTATTTGTCAGCTTTAAGTACCGTCCGAATAAATAGCCAATTTCGCGCGCGCCAACATTAATATCCCCCGCCGGTACATCGACATCCGGCCCGATATGGCGATATAGCTCGTCCATGTAAGCGTGACAAAAACGCATAATGGCGCGGTCACTCAATCCCTTGGGGTTAAAATCAGATCCGCCCTTACCACCGCCCATGGGCAGCCCCGTCAGGGCATTTTTAAAACATTGCTCGAACCCCAAGAATTTCAAAACGCTTTCATTGACGCTTGGGTGAAACCGTAATCCGCCTTTGTACGCGCCCAGAATATTATTGAATTGCACACGCCATCCACGATTGACGCGAATATTGCCATCATCATCTTCCCAACACACACGAAAACGCAAAATACGATCAGGCTCCATCAAACGTTCGAGCAAGTTATCGCTGTGGTATTTGTCATGATCATTATAAAAACTTTCGACGTCCTCAAACACCTCTTCGACGGCTTGGTGATATTCATCCGAATGCGGGTGATAATTCTCCAGATAATCCTGATAGGCGAAAGTTGATGGGGACATAAAAATTTCCTTTTCTTTTATAACACCTCATAGACAGAATTGTTCCCTGTTCGGGATGAGGAACTTTTTGCATTATATATGGTTTGTTACGCAGAAAGTGAGAAAAAATGTCTGATGATATTAATACAAAACCACCGCAAAACGTTGCAGATAATGCCGAGAAGGGTTTAGATCTACGCGGTCAATATGATCGCGGCGGTACAGATGTCGGCGTGGCAAGAGCGCGCGATCTGAAAAACCGTGAAAACCTGTCCGAAGATACAATCAATAGAATGGTCAACTATTTTGCCCGTCATGAAGTCGATAAAGACGCTGATGATTTTGGTAATGAAGATGACCCCTCTGCCGGATATATTGCGTGGCTATTATGGGGCGGTGACGAAGGACGCGAATGGGCGGAAGAAGTTCAGAAAAAATTTGAAGATAATAATTAGAACAACAACGAAGAAAGGACGATAACATGTCATATAATGAAGGCGACAAAGTAAAATGGAACTGGGGCAATGGCACTGGTACAGGTGAAATCCAAAAAGTTTACACCCAGAAAATTACCCGCAAAATAAAGGGCAACGAAGTCACACGCGATGCCAGCGAAGACGAGCCTGCTTATTTCATTGAACAGTCTGATGGTGATGAAGTTTTGAAATCACACAGCGAAGTCAAGAAAGCATAAAATAGATCAAACGCGCTCTTTAGCTGTGGTCACAAGAGCGTGAAAGATATTTCTAAACTGTTTTCTATAGGTTAGAAATTCCGGATGAAATTGAACACCCAAAAAGAAGGGATGGTCAGGCATGGAAATAGCCTGAATAACGCCGTTCTTTTCTTTGGCATCTATGTGCAAATCTTTACCTAACCGATCTATCGATTGTTTGTGTAAGGAATTAACATCAATATTTACGTTTCCTATAACCTTATGAAACAAGCTTCCCTGCTCGATCATAATGTTCTTGCGGTACAATGCTTCACTCCAAAAACCACTGGGGTATATCGCATCTTTATATGCAAGCGAGACATCCATATGGAGTGAACCACCGCACATAATATTCATCAGTTGCGCCCCACGGCAAATGCCCAATGCGGGAATATTTTCTTCGATTGCGCGCTCCGCCCAAAAGACTTCCATTTCGTCACGTTCTTGGTCATATTCATATTCTTCTTTTGGAACCTGATTAAAGCGCCCGGGAAACACATCTGTGCCGCCGCCTAAAATAAGACCCTGAATATCATGTTGTTGATACCCCTCAACAGGTTCAATTTTAACTGGTTGCCCGCCAGCCACTTTTACACCTAGCCAGATAGCGGCATACGCAAAACGGTCTTTTTGAAATGGCTTTGTAATACCGATTTTTGGTTTTTGGGACATATTATTTATTCGTACTTTATTTCAGGTGGTAATTTACCATGACGTAATAAAGAACTTAAAATAAATAAAACACCAAACCCGAAATGGGGGTCATCATCAACATCAAACTCGCTATTGGCCTCTGCGGCTTCTGCCTTTTTACGTTTGATTATCTCATCCCGTTGATCAGAGGAGAAAATATCCCCGACCGAGGATGAAAATTGCATAAGACGATCCTTTAATTTTTGATCATCTGCCGACCAGATATTACTCCAACTATTCTGCAACGCCTGAAATGACGAATCCGAACCCATCACATCATGCATGGCGGACAGCATCCATATACCAGGAATTTTGGTTTTATGCCCCAAGATAACATCATTTATATCGGTAATTTCATCATTGAGAACCAGTTGATACAGCATCCAAGGAAAGTCCGCACCGGAATCAACAGAATGGAAGAGCCCCATCCAGAACCGCGGATTGACTTCAATCATATAGGCATCATCCTCGGCGTTACCAGTCCAGCGGAAATCAATCTCTGCAATGCCATGCCATTTTAGCGCCTGCATCAGGGTTTGTGATGCTTTCATAAACGGCTCAACATCAATTGTCTCGCGCATAACACCTGCCCCCGCTTCTTTGGGATAGGTATGCAGATTTTTATATGCCATGGCCTGAATAATCTGACCTTCATCGCAAATTACAGCAACACAATAATCTTCTCCGTCAATAACCTCCTGTAACAAAGGGTACGTATTAAAAGATTCAACGCTTTTCTTAACAGCGGCGTCCAGTTCCGCTCGATCATTCACTTTTGAAATTCCCCGCCCGCCGACCGCATCAATTGGCTTAATAAGAATCGGATACTCCAATGTCTGTTCAACATCATCCAGATTAGTATCGTCCTCCAATATGATCGTTTGTGGGGAGCAGACATCATATGTTTGACAGCTTCTCGCAAAGTTATCTTTGGGTGTGACTTGTTCTATTGCGGAAAATTCTGGCACGGCTATATCGATCATGCCTTCAAATTCATCTTTATGTTTTGATAAAATCTTGGCATCGCGAAACATGGGAATCAGAATATAAGGGCGATTATCCGCCGGACGAAAGTCATTTATATGCTGCTTCATGGAATGCAGATACGCATCGACATCGTCTTCATACGGCTCATGCACAAAATAATCTGACGTGGTTTTGGAAAAATGCAACACCGTCATGTCGACATCATCACAGCCAATAATTTCAATACCACGACTGGAGAGCGACTTTGCCGCTGATAACGACATGAGACTGCGGGCATAGGTAATAATAACACGTGCATTAACAGGAATAGATTTCATAAATAGCCTTTTAAAGTGGAGGCATTAGGATATCACGTGCATGTGATGTGTCGAGGTAATTTAGAAAAACAGCTTCGGTTTGACGTAGTAAACTTATGTCTGCTGTTCTTTGATTAATTAAATCCCATTCTTCATTTTTAACAATTTCAATCAAACCCGGATGCACATAACTGGATTGTAAAACAGACGGCGTATTTCCTGTAAGCGCGGATATATCTTCCAAAATTCCTTTAATGGTGATTTTTTCTTCGCGTTTACGTTGACGAAGCGCAGCCTCTAAAAACAGACAACTAAAATTCCACGTTCTAAAATCTTTTGCGGAAAAATCATCACCGATTATATCTTTAATATATTGATTAACTTGTGATGATCCAACTTTGTAAATATCACCTTTCGCATCAATATATTCAAATAAACGCTGCCCCGGTATATCTTCACATTGCTCTATCGCTTGAACCAATTTGGCATCACTAAAACTGCGTTCAATATCAACGCCGCCTTTACCCGTAAATTGAAACTCTATCTTGCTTTGCTCGGTTTCTACATGCGCTTCGTTAAGCGTTGTCAAACCATGCGTTTTGTTTTTTGCGGTCGCACTTTCACTGCCGATGCGCATTCCGGTCTTATCCAGAATACGTCCCATGGCTGCCAAAACTGTTTCCTTATCGCTTTCTATCTCACGCAAGCCTGCAGAAACTTTACGCCTGAATTTTGGTAAAACAACACCGAAGGCCTGCATATTCTGAAACTTTGTTTGGGTACGCAAATACTCCCAGTTCTCATGATAAAAATATTGTTTGTTATTATTTGAATCATAGCCCGTAGCCTGCAAATGTCCGTCAGCAAGGGGGCAATACCACACCTGTTCATAAGAGGGAGGTATGGCAAGCCCGATCAAACGCTCTTTATCCTGCGGATTTTTTAATGGTTTTAGGGAATCATCAACATAAGAGAACCCTTTCCCTCTGCGAATACGTGTATAACCGGGCGGCTCTTCATAAACGTATTTTAGATGAACACCTTTCAGAACATTTTCGGATATATTATTCTCATGCAAAATCCCCATATTGGATTAACGATGTTTGGGATATGTAAGTTCCGTATGCGTCATCTTGATCATGAAATACAACATTATGTATTTAATTGACACTTTCTTCAATCTAACCTACAAAGCCATCATGATTAAGAAATGTATAATTGTCACAGGCGGCGCAGGCTTTATCGGATCCGCGGTTGTAAGACATCTCATTGAAAATACTCAAGATACTGTCGTTAATATTGATAAGCTGACTTACGCAGGAAACCTCCATTCTATCGAAGGGGTCGCCGATAATCCGCGATATCATTTCAAACAAATTGATATTTGCGATAAAGAAGCCGTCAAAAGCGTCTTCAACGAATTTCAACCGGATGCAATCATGCATCTAGCGGCAGAGTCTCATGTTGATCGCTCCATAGATGCGCCTGCAGATTTTATACAAACTAATATATTTGGTACATTCAACCTGTTAGATATCTCAAAGAATTACTGGCAGGAAAAGCGCGCTACTAACGCAGATTTTAAATTCAGATTCCACCATATTTCAACTGATGAAGTTTACGGCGACCTGGAAAATGATGGCAGCCTGTTTCATGAAGACACATCTTATGCTCCCAGCTCTCCTTACTCTGCCAGTAAAGCAGGGTCCGACCATTTGGTACGTGCATGGGGCAGAACATATGGCCTGCCTGTTCTTTTAACAAATTGTTCGAATAACTATGGCCCGTATCACTTCCCTGAGAAATTAATCCCACACATCATTTTGAACGCCTTGGCGGGCAAGCCCTTGCCAATTTACGGAGATGGGTCGCAAATACGTGACTGGCTGTATGTCGAGGATCATGCAAAAGCCCTTTATAAGGTTGTAACAGAAGGCGTTATAGGTGAGACCTATAATATTGGTGGACACAACGAAAAAACAAATCTTGAAGTTGTGAAAACAATTTGTTCGATTCTGGAAGAACTTGCAGCAGATCATAAAACCGATGGCCTGAAAAATTACGAAGATCTTATTACCTTTGTAAAAGATCGCCCCGGTCATGATAAGCGTTATGCCATAGACGCAAGTAAAATAGAGCGCGAGCTGGGCTGGACGCCTGATCAAACTTTTGAAACAGGTATCCGCGAAACAGTTGAATGGTATTTGAATAATAAAGAGTGGTGGCAGCGCGTTTTAAACGGCGCCTATCAAATGCAACGCATAGGGGGCGCTGAATAATGGCAACCAAAGGAATTATTCTGGCTGGCGGAACAGGAAGCCGCCTTCATCCGATCACATACGGAATGTCAAAACAGTTATTACCTGTCTATGACAAGCCAATGATTTACTATCCTCTCTCTGTCTTGATGCTGGCAGGTATTCGCGATGTTCTGGTTATTACAACACCGCAAGACCAAATTTCCTTCCAAAATTTGTTAGGCGATGGGGAGCGATTAGGAATTAATATTGAATATGCCGCGCAACCCTCCCCCGATGGCTTGGCACAAGCGTTTATAATCGGTGAAGATTTTATTGGCGATGATAATGTCTGTCTGGTTTTAGGCGATAACATCTTCTACGGCTCCAACTTTTCACCGCGTCTAAAAGTCGCGGCAGACAGAAAAACCGGCGCGACTATTTTCGGATATCAGGTCAAAGATGCCAGCGCATTTGGGGTTGTGGAATTCGATAGAAATTATAAAGCTATTTCAATCGAAGAGAAGCCTGCAAAACCAAAATCACGTTACGCCGTAACAGGTTTGTATTTCTATGATAATGACGTTGTAAATATTGCAAAAAACGTTAAACCCTCCGAACGCGGCGAACTGGAAATTACCAGTATCAACCAAGCTTATATGGAACGCGGCGATCTGAATGTTGAGCGTTTGGGTCGTGGTAACGCCTGGCTTGATACTGGGACACACCAAAGCCTGTTGGATGCCGGTATGTTTATTGAGACTATTGAAAAACGACAGGGTTTTAAAATTGCCTGCCTTGAAGAAATTGCATTTTGTAACGAATGGATGACAAAAGAAACACTTAAAGACATCGGACAATCTATGAAGAAGAACGGATATGGGCAATATCTTCTTGATCTGGTGGAGGAAGCAGAATGAGCGACAAACCGATTTACGTTACAAAACCAAGCCTTCCGCCGCTGAATGAATTTACGGCGCATCTGGAAACAATTTGGGAAAACGGCATCCTGACCAATGGTGGTCCGTTTCATCAACAACTTGAAAAAGAATTATGTGATTATTTAAAAGTGCCGGAAGTTGCGCTTTTTAATAACGGAACATCTGCCCTCCTCGCCGCAGTTGGCGTTTTGGAACTGGAAGGGGAGGTTATAACAACGCCGTTTTCTTTTGTGGCAACCGCCCACGCCGTTATCTGGAATAACTTGACACCCGTTTTTGTTGATATTGATCCGAAAACCATGAATATCGATCCCGCACTTATCGAGGCGGCGATTACACCAAAAACATCTGCCATCCTTGGCGTTCATTGCTATGGCCAACCATGTGATGTGGTCGCATTACAAGCGATAGCTGATAAGCACGGTTTAAAATTAATCTATGACGCCGCACATGCTTTCGGTATGGAAGTGGACGGCAAAGGCGCGCTTAGCTTTGGTGATACATCTGCAATCAGTTTTCACGCCACGAAAGTTTTCAACACATTTGAAGGCGGCGCTGTTGTTTGTCAGGACGCTGAAACAAAAGCCAAAATCGACAGCTATAAAAATTTTGGTATTACCAGCGAAACGACTGTCGGCGCGTTTGGATTTAACGGAAAAATAAGTGAGATAAATACGGCCTTTGGACTTGTCCAGCTTAAACATGTCGACGAAGCCATTCGCAAACGTGGCATTGTCGATCAAAGATACCGCGATGAAATTAAAGATATTCACGGGCTCAGCTGTTTTGAATTTACAGGAACATCACGAAATAACTATTCCTACTTCCCTTTAATCGTGGGCGATGACTATCCCTTAAACCGTGATGAATTATTTGCGAAATTAAAAGAATACAACATTTTTGCACGTCGTTACTTTTACCCACTCATTACTGATTTTGAACCCTATGCTGATTATAAAGCGCACTTTCCACATGCAGGGAAATTTGCAGAAAGTGTTATTTGTCTTCCCATGTATCCGGATTTAAATGAAGCCGATCAAATGCGCATTACCCAAGCTTTGAAAGAAAATGCATAATAGAATCTTTATTATCTTTTAAATAAATTTCAACCTCACTAAATAGTTTTAATACAGATGCTTATCTGTAAATAAGCTACGAAATCAATCTATAGTTTTAAACTTTTTTGGAACTAAATGCCTGTTCAGATGTATGAGGGGTACAAGTTAACCAGACTAGAAAAGGAGAAAAAACTATGAATACTTTAATTTCAGCCTCATCACTAAATGGTAATGACGTAAAAAACAGCAAAGGTGAAGACCTTGGTAACATTAAAGATATGATGATCAATCCGCAAACAGGTGAGATCGAATATTATGTGTTATCATTTGGCGGCTTTATGGGCATGGGCGATAAACTATTTGCCATTCCACCAGAAACGCTCAGAATTGATAGAGAAAATGAATGTTGCTCACTAAACATCGATGATGATCGTTTAGAAAATGCACCAGGATTTGATAAGGATAATTGGCCGAACATGGCAGATGACGCCTTTAGAAATCAAATTCATTCATATTATAACACTGACGAATATCGCAAAGCAGCATAATTCATAAGAATACATCAAAAAAAGAACCCGGAATTTTATCCGGGTTTTTTTGTGTCTAACTTCAAGTAATTTTATTAAATGTTAGACACACCAAGGACACACCCTTTAAAGTTAAAATATGCAAGCATCCGTGCAAACAAGCCCGATACCTACAATCATGTCGCCAGAGGATATTCTGTCGTCTGTCTTTGGATATGATGCCTTTCGCGGCGATCAGAAGGAGATTATTGATGATGTGATTGCGGGAAAAAGCTGCGGCGTTTTAATGCCGACAGGAAGCGGAAAATCCCTCTGCTACCAAATCCCGTCCCTATGCCGTGAAGGTACCGGCGTTATCATCTCACCTCTTATCGCGTTAATGCAAGATCAGGTGATGGCATTGAAAGAGTTGGGCTTTAAGGCCGCCGCCATTCATTCTGCTTTGGAATATACTGAACTGAACGCCGCGATGAATGATCTTAGATCAGGGAATCTGGATATTGTATATATCGCGCCCGAGCGGCTGGTGAATGATGACTTCCTCGATATTCTGGATAATATACCCCTAGCACTTTTTGCAATAGACGAGGCGCATTGTATTTCACAATGGGGACATGATTTTCGGCCCGAGTATAGACAAATTTCGCTCCTGCGCACACGCTACCCAAACGTGCCGTGTATTGCTGTCACCGCAACCGCCGATACGCCGACGCGCAAAGATATTATGGAGCGCTTATCGCTTCCCAAGCTATATGTTGCCGGTTTTGACCGCCCGAATATTACCTATCATGTTGCCATTAAAGATAACCCGCGCGCGCAATTCCTGCGCTTCCTCAAAAACCGCGGCGCGGGTGAGAGCGGCATTGTTTATTGCCTGTCCCGTAAAAAGGTCGAGGACACAGCCGACTGGCTGAAAAAACAGGGATATAACGCCCTCCCCTATCATGCCCGTCTTGATAAAGACCTGCGTAACCATCATCAAGAACGCTTTTTGAAAGAAGAAGGCATTATCATGGTGGCGACCATTGCATTTGGCATGGGAATTAATAAACCCGATGTTCGTTTCGTGGTGCATCTCGACCTACCCAAAAATATTGAAGCTTACTATCAAGAAACAGGACGCGCAGGACGTGACGGTCTGGCCGCTGTGGCGTGGATGGTTTATGGCTTGCAGGATCTTGCGCTACAACGCCAGATGATCGAAAATTCGGATAGCCCGCCGGAACAAAAACGTATAGAGCGTCAAAAACTTACCGCTTTTTTAGGATATTGCGAGACAGCCACATGCCGCAGACAGGTTCTGCTCGATTATTTTGATGATGAAGGTACGCCGTGTGGAAATTGCGACACCTGCTTGACCCCACCTAAAACTATTATGGGTAGTATTCCCGCACAGAAGATTTTGTCTTGCATCTATCGCACAGGGCAAATTTTTGGAAGTGGCTACATTATTGATGTGCTTTTGGGTCGCGAAAATGACCGCATTATAAAGCTTGGTCATAAAAGTCTCAGCACCTTTGGTATTGGCAATGAATATAATATGAAAGAGTGGCAAAGCCTGATCCGTCAGGTGGTTGCACGCGGTCTGGTTTATGTTGATATGGATGCCCATGGTGGCTTGAAAATCACAAAAGCCGGCGCACAATTTCTAAAAAATAGGCCGGATTTAAAATTACGCCTTGATCCCAAAGTCATTGGCGGCGCCGCGTCATCCTCCTCTTCGGTTAAAACGGATCCCCTGCTCAGCCTTGATACAGAGGCAGAAAAAGATTTGTTTCTTCGCTTGAAGGCACTTCGTCTGGATATTGCCAAAGAACAAAACGTGCCGCCTTATGTTGTATTTCATGATAAGACCTTGATTGATTTGGTTTTGAAAAAACCACGTACATTGCAAGAACTAGGAACCGTTCCCGGCGTTGGTCAATCAAAACTCGGGAAGTATGGGCAAGCTTTCTTGGACGCCCTTTAATATAATGATAAATAAAGATAAATTATGATCCTGAATAAAATCCCATCCGCGCAAGATTTCTATGCAACCTATTGG
Source organism: uncultured Alphaproteobacteria bacterium (assembly GCA_963710165.1). Taxonomy (GTDB): domain Bacteria; phylum Pseudomonadota; class Alphaproteobacteria; order Micavibrionales; family Micavibrionaceae; genus JACKIP01. Next base: position 422,379 of record CAVPYZ010000004.1, on the reverse strand, counting down.
AATAAAAAACCTTTTATCGTTCGTGGTGCAATTGAAGCCTCTGCGTTTGAGCATGTTATTGACGGTGATCATCTGGCAGGATTATCGCTCGAAGAAGATATCAAATCACGTATTATAAAAACCCTACCTGAAAAAAACGCGTGGTCATGCGAATACGGCCCGTTTGAAGAAGAATTATTCGCCCAGCTAGGCGAAGAAAACTGGAGCTTGCTCGTACAAAATGTAGAGGAATATCATCCTAATACGGTTAATCTTTTGCCCTTCTTTGATTTTGCGCCACAATGGCTCATGGATGATATTATGGTGAGTTATTCAACAAAAGGCGGCAGCGTCGGGCCGCACATTGATAGCTATCATGTGTTTTTGGTACAAGGTTCGGGAAAGCGTCGCTGGAAAGTGGGATCAAGCCCAATAGAAAATGCGGAATATATTCCTGCGCAAGATATAAAAGTTTTAAAATATCCCTTTGATGGTGAAGAAGTAGAAACCACGATAGGGGATGTTATTTACATCCCTCCAAATTTCGCGCATCAGGGCACAACTCTTGAAGAGTCATTAACATTCTCAATCGGATTTTTGGGACCGAAAGTTTCTGATCTTCTGATTGAATACGGGCATCATCTTGAACAGGTTGATCGTCGCAATCCGCGCTATAGCGGTGCAGGATTAACAACGCAATGTGCAGGATTTTCAATTCATAAGAAGGCGGAAACAACATTACAAACCAATCTGGTCAATGCGATACAAAGTGAAGAATTTTCCTTATGGCTTGCAGAGTATTTTTCAAAATCACCCGATGAGGATGAAGGCTAGGCTACGCTTCCTGAGCGTCCATCCAGACTGCTTCATTATGCTCAAGTTCTTTTGAAACTTTGTCGTAATCGATTTGTATTTTTTCGATTTTTGTTTGATCTTCATTATAGAAGTTGGGATCGGCCATTATAGTTTCCAAACGGGATTTCTCTGCTTCCAGTATTTCAATCTGATTTTCAATTTTTACAATTTTCTTTTTATCGATCGGCGTGACATTACTTTTTTGTTTTTCATCTGACGATTTTTTCGATTTATCTTTTTTCTTCTTCTCTTTTTTACGATCTTCGCGACGGGATTTAATTGTAAAATCTCTATAATCCTCAAGATCACCTTCAAAATGTTCGCAGGCCCCGTCTTTCACTAGCCAAAGCCGATCTGCCACACGCTCAATCATATTGGGGTCGTGACTATCAATTATAATCGCGCCCTCATACGTATTCAGCGCCTGAACCAATGCCTCGCGCGCATCAATATCCAAATGGTTGGTTGGCTCATCTAATAGCAATAGATGCGGGGCATCGAAGCTCATGAAAGCGAACAGCAAGCGTGCTTTTTCACCACCGCTTAATGTTGAAATTTTATTATCGGATAAATCCCGCGAAAACCCGAAAGCCCCTAATTTAGCGCGGATTTTATGCTCCTTCGCATCCTGACCGCTTTCGCGAACCATTTTCATCATCTCTTCATACGGCGTGGCGTCAACGTCCAGCTCTTCCGTCTGATGCTGGGAAAAGTAGCCGATCCGTAATTTAGGGGAGCGCATCAAGTCACCACTCATCACGCCCAACTTACCGGCAATCAACTTCATCATCGTTGATTTACCATTGCCGTTCGCGCCCAAAATCGCGATGCGGTCATCATGTGAAATCGTCTCGAAAACCTGTTTCAAAACCGGCTCGCCGTCTGTATATCCGATATCCGCCTTATCAATTGCAATCATCGGTGAAGATATCTTTTCAGGATTAGGAAAAGTAAAATGAACCGCCCGTGCGGAAATCACCGCATCAACCACATCCATACGCTCTAACGCTTTCATACGGCTTTGTGCTTGTCTGGCTTTACTGGCTTGTGCCTTGAAACGATCAACAAATTTTTGCATATGCGCCCGTGCCGCTTGTTGCTTCTCATATGTTTTTTGTTGAACGCCCAGGGCTTCGGCGCGCTCCTTCTCAAACGTGTCGTAATTGCCTGTATACATCGTCAGTTTCTGGTTATCGACATGCACCACATGATCGATACAGCGGTTTAATACCTCACGATCATGCGAAATGATGAGTAGTGTGTGTGGATATGCCGCCAGATAGGATTCCAGCCACATAATCGCTTCCAGATCGAGGTGATTGGTTGGTTCATCAAGTAACAGGATTTCAGGTTCAACAAATAACGCCGCTGCCAATGCCACGCGCATACGCCACCCTCCACTGAAGGAAGAAAACGGCTCTTGCAATTCTTCTTCTTTAAATCCCAGCCCTGTTAAAAGCTTTGCCGCCTTTGCGGGGGCGCTATAGGCATCAATATCGCTCAGCTGCTCATAAATTTCGGCAATTTTATTCGGGTCGGTTTCTGTTTCTGTCCGTTTCCACAAATCCGCCATAACTTCATCGGCTGCCAGTACGATATCTATCAATGGTGTATCTGTTTCTGGAATATCCTGTCGCACCATGCCAAAACGTTGATCTGCGGGAAGCGTCACATCGCCGCCATCCACCTGTAACTCACCGGATATAAGTTTGAAGAGCGTCGATTTTCCTGCGCCGTTCAGACCAACCACGCCAACCTTCCAGCCATCCATGATATTGGCGCTACAATCCTCTAAAATTGTGCGACCGCCTATTTTATAGGTAATGTCAGATATGGTTAGCATAGCATAAGTCTTTCAAGTCAAACGCTTATGGCATATATGACCGGAAAGGGCAAACAAAGCTTTCGCCGGTGCGCCCTATCCGTCTAATCTATGACGATACTATTGGTTGTGAGCAAGTCAAACAGGCTGGAAACACCACTGTCACGCAAGATAAGTATATCTTCGAATGCATGGTTGTTTTCAACACCATCTATATCAACACGAACAATCTTATCAGCAACATTTTCTGTGCTTGTCTCGACTAATAAGAATTCGCTTAGCGCGTTATCAATCGGATCATATCCGGTTAAGTAATCGGAAATATCCAGAATGTCTTTCTCGTAAATTGAAAAGTCCATTACTTCGTCAGTGGCCGGAGTTTCTTGCTTCGTAAAGACAAAAATATCCGGACCTCCCGCACCATACAAAATGTCGGCGCCTTCACCCCCATTGATAATATCAACGTTATCTGTCCCGACCAGAATGTCATCTTCATCACCGCCGTTAATATAATTTGGCGGCACTTCGACAATGTCTTTACCGTATGAACCGACATAGAAGTTATTAAAGACAAAATCACTTACTTGCGTATTCAGAATAGTGATGGAATTATCTTCATCTAGATAAACAATCGTATCATCGTCACTTTGATATAAAGTCAGTAAAGGATTGGTCTCAACCAGCCTGTAGCCTTCCAGATAAACTCTATCATCTGCGATTGAGAAATCCGCAATTACATCATGACCGTCGCCTTCTCTGAAAATAACAACATCATTTCCGCCTTTGGTTGTAATCCAGTCATTTCCTGCCATACCTCTGAAAACGTTATTGGCATCATTGCCGGAAAGATAGTTATCAAGCTCGTTACCTGTACCACTTTGCTTATATGTTCCAACTAGATACAGGTTCTCGACATTATCACTCAGTGTGTATTCTTTTGCATATGTCAGAACCGAGTCGATACCTTCATCTTCATATTCGATAATTGTTTCTGACCCGTAAATACCTCTGTAATGATCATCACCAAGCCCGCCATAAAGTGTGTCTCTACCACCCAGACCAGCCATAGCATTATTTGCGTTATCGCCGTAAAGCTCTTCTGTTGCGCTTGTACCCAATGTCCATCGTTGGATAGCCCCCGAAATTGGCGGTTGATCTGGCGTTTCCGGCAGATTATCTACTGGCGCTTGTGTTTCTGTTTGTTGCTCACCCGGTACACCGAACGCTTCAAGGAAAATTTTTGACGCTGTCGGATAATCGTTATAGCTCATCTTGCCTTGCAAGGCCTGATTGGATTCCCAGTAATTTTGATAGATCACATTATTATCTTCAAACCATTGTCTAAATGCCTCCAAATACGGCGCGGAGTTATCGGCGTTCACACCCCATTCCGAAATACCAATCGGCTTACCCTGTTGCTCGGCAAAGGCCGTTAGCCAGTTTAAACCATAAGGTTGTGTCAGCATATGATTCCATGCTTCAACCGGATCTTGAATGTTGGAGTAATTGATATTCCAGTAAACATCCATACCGATAACATCAACATATTCATTACCCGGATAGGCGTCTTCAATCCTCATTGATCCTTCTGTCCCGATATTTGGTGACCATTCAAAAACAAAACGATCAGAAACAGAACGGAATGATGTGACGAAATTACGGAACGTATCGACGTAATCTTGTTCTTGTCCAATGGCATAAGCCGTCGGACTTGCCCAGTGGAAGTTAAACTCCCAGCCGGTACGAATATGGATAGGATCGTTAGACTCAGCGCCTTCAATCCTTAGAAGCTCCTGAGCTGCCTGTACGTAATAATCATGATATTCGCCGGCTGCTGCGTCCTGCATATTCGCCCCTGATAGAGGGAACATATGAATAGACCACAAAATGTTATAATCGGCTTCAATAATATCGGCGTGTACATTACCAATCCACTTCAAACTACCCAGCCAGTCACCCCAGTTAATATTACCGGCATGAACAGAAAGCCCCCAGACATCTTGCCCTAACCACTCTTCATAATTTTCAAGAATACCGTTGATACTGCTGCGGTTACCGTCACCATTACCAAGATATACGCTATTCAAAGGCATAGAGCCGACACGCAGAAGCGGGTCTTCACCAACATTAATCGTCACAGTCGCCGTATCAGACAGGTTTCCGTCACTTAATGTATATGTAATTGTATCTTTTCCTGAAAAGCCTTCTGCAGCTTCGAATTTGAACCAACCGTGTTTATCCTGAATGAATTTATTTCCTTCGGCAGTCGTGAATCTTCCTGCTGTATAAATTCTTTGGCTACCATCGGGATCGTAGTCTTTACCATTGCCGTTATCTTTCCACAAGATGCCTGTCAGATTTTCACCATATTCAATCGTGAATTCATCATTTTGTGCGATGGGCTTACTATTACGAGGGCTTAGAAGGATATCTTCTGCAATATGAACAGTCACCGTGCCTGTATCCCGCTCACCCGTTGCGGAGACAATCGTATAATTAAACGTATCAATTCCGTTTGAATAACTGGCATTTGGTGTGTATTTGAACCAGCCAAATTTATCTATCGCAACCTTTGCACCACTGTCAGTATAAAAGCTTTTTGAAACATATTTAAGGGTTTCGCCCTCTGCGGCTATATCGCGACCATTGCCATTATCTTTCCAAAGCAAACCAGTCATGGTTTTGCCCTGTTTCAGATAAAAATTATCGTGATTGGCGACGGGAGCCAACGCTTCGAATGTTTGAAAAGTGCCTGTTGCGGTATCAAATATACCATCAGCAAAGTAAACTTTCTCAACATTGACAATACTGTCAAATTCACCTGAAGGAAGAGCACCGTCTTCAGGATTTTTGCTAATCGTGTAATCAATAGGGCTTAAAGGCGCATCTTCAATTCCTTGTGCGACCGTATATTCATCAAAGCGTCCGTTATAATAGGCAATGTCGCTTCCTGCGCCGCCGTCGATCACATCGCTATCGGCGTCCGACCCGCTGTAAAAACGGTCATTTCCTATATTACCAATCAGCTGATTATTTCTGTCATCACCGTAAAAAACAGCGTTAAATTCAGAAGATGAAACAGCGTCATTATCTGCATTCACATTATAAGCAACGTTTTTCGTCAGATTTATTTTATCGCCGTTTGCAAATTCCAGATATTCAATTACGCTTTGATCGCTAAAATTTTGCTCAATCGTGATTGTTTCATCACCGATAGAAATGGTTTGACCAAAAGTATCGCCCACTTTTGCAGATTGATTTAAAAAGACATCCTGCTTGCTGATCCCTGCTCCGAATAAAATACGGTCTTTACCATGAAAATCGGAAATCGTGTCATTGCCATCACCGATATTCCAGATATAAGTATCATCACCGAATTCACCCACGATAACGTCATCACCCTGATGTCCGGTAATTGTATTATCATCATAACGGTCTTCAATATAATCCGCACCTTCTGTGCCGTTTATCTCAATATTATTAACCAGATCAAGTGTTGTGCCATCTGCAAATTCTAAGATTTCGACTGCATAAGCTGAAGGTTCAAAAACACCACCATCATAGACAAAATCATTCGCATTATCATCAAACTGTTTGGTGACAACAATACTTTCATCGCCGATTTTAATGTGCAGGCTATCACCGCTATATTGGTCATACGGCCCCGGTGCCTCGGATGTCGGAACTATATTTGATAATTTCACATCTGCGCGCGTAATACCTTCGCCTAGTAAAATCTTATCATAGCCATCTGTATCATTTATAACATCGTCACCGTCACCAATATTCCAGATGTATGTATCATCACCACCAGAACCCTGAAGTGTATCTGCACCCGCTTTTGCATTTATGATGTCATTATTGTCTGTGCCGTTTATGACATCTTCGCCGCTAGTACCTTCGAATATAATATTTTCAAATAATGAAATTTCCGTTCCATCTGAAAACACGCCTGAATTGATCGGCTGTGTAACGTCACTATTTACAACCAGATCAGAAAACTGATCCAGAATAAAAATTTGAACGTCTGTATTCTTTTGTAAAATGACCAGGTCATTCCCCTGCCTTACCAGACGAAAATCAAGCTTCGAATAGCCTTCTTCGAATTGAATGCTGCCATATTCATAAGGCGAAACATAGTATCTGAGGGTCTCGGGTTCAGGGGAAAAATAGTATATTAAATCTGTCATATGCTTTCATAGTTATAAAACACACGTTTTACAAGAAAAATATTTTTTATAACTATAAAATTTCAATATCGTTCTTATTAATTATATAAGTATTGAATAATATAATATAAATATTCCCTTTAAAATGACCTATACGATGATCGCGCCTGTATTAAACAGATCATTCAGACTATCAAAATCATTAGACGCAATTTTTACCACTTCTTTAAAACCATGAGAATTTGACAGGCCGTCTTTATCAACAGACACTACATTTGCGTCGCCTTTATTGCTCAACTTGATGAAGTCTTCAATTGCATGCTGTGTAAAATCAAACTCCTCTAATAAATCCGACATGTCCAACTGATCACCGTCAGATAGATTAAATCCTGTAACCGTTTCGGCGCCTTTGTAAAATCTGTCCGACTTGATATCGAATATGTTGGCATGCTCGTTATAGCTTGAATGTTTGGAGCTACTATCTACGCTATCTGTACTAAAATTATCAAATCCGAAGTTTGTTAGTTTTGTGTTTTGAAATGTGACGGCATTACCATTTTCCAAATACAATAAAACATCATTATTCTGCGTATATAGATGATCTGTTATATCAATAATATCAACGTCAAAGCCGTTTAATAATAAAACATCGTCTTTTGTATTAAAGTCGGTAATCACGTCATGACCATCACCTTTTACAAAAATAATATGATCTTCACCTTTGCCGGTTGTAATCCAGTCATTACCTTTATTACCGCGAATAATATTATCCCCATCTCCGGTTTTGATAATATTATTTAAGCTATTCCCTGTCGCATTTTGCGCGTAATCACCAAGCAGATAAAGATGCTCGACATTATCGGATAACATGGTGCTAGATGCCCAGCTATAGATACTGTCTATGCCCTCACCTTTTTTCTCGATAATCGTTTCGCGCCCTTCCAGATGTTTATAATGGTCATCACCTGCGCCGCCTCTCAACAAATCTGCACCGCCGCCACTGGCAAGTGTATCATCTAGCTTATTTCCGATAAGTCTGTCAGCACCGGACGTTCCGCTTATCCATGTTTCAGACTCAGATGAAACGCTCAGCTTACTCGGTGTCTTGGGAAGTGTGATTTCATTTGATTGATTATCAGACTGCTCAACACTACCAGAGGCTATATTGACCACATTAGTCAAATTAAAATTATAGGATTTGATCTGGCTTGGCGCTCTATTCAAAAATGTTATCGAATGTTCTGCATCTATATTTAAAACCGTATTCTCGCCTTCGGCGGATATGGACTTTAAAAGATCTTGCTTGGATAGATCAAACCCGCTTAGCGTGATCATGTCATTATAGATAGAGAAATCGGTAATCACATCATGACCATCGCCTTTCACATAAATAATTTCATCCTTACCATAGCTGGTTGTAATCCAGTCATTGCCTTTATTCCCTCTTAAAATGTTATCACCGCTTTTGGCGGAAATAATATTGTCGAGCGCGTTTCCAATGCCATTTTGGGAATAATCGCCCAGTAAATAAAGATGTTCGACGTTATTGGACAGCGTTGTGGTCGATGCCCAGCTATACACGCTGTCGATTCCTTCGCCTGCATTCTCAATAATTGTTTCTTTGCCCACCAAATGCTTATAATGATCATCCCCACGTCCGCCGCGCAAGGTATCAAAACCGCCGACGCCTAAAATAGAATCATTTAGATGACTACCTGTAATTGTTTCTGACTTGGTCGATCCCGCCAACCATGTTTCAGATGCCTCTGACTCCTGTGGCTTAGCATTAACAGCTGACGCAAAACTAAATTGGAAATTGCTATAGCTGAAATCTTTCACTTTTGTATTCTGGAAGGTAATCGCATTATTCCCGTCAAAATATAAAACGCTATCCTTGCCCTGCTGATACAAACTTGAAAACAGGCTTTGATAGGTAAAATCATATCCCTCAATACTAACGCGGTCATACTTTACTGAGAAATCGGTCACAACATCATGTCCGTCACCCTTGGCGAAATTGATGACGTCATATCCTTTACCCGTGATAAGCCAATCATCACCCGCCATACCCGTCAGACTGTTATTACCGTTGGTCGCGGAAATAATATTATCCAGCTGATTGCCCGTCGCATTTTGCGTGTAGGTACTGCCCAGTAGATACATATGCTCGACATTTGCGCTTAAGGTATTATTCAAAGCCCAGCTATAGACGCTGTCTATTCCTTGGCCTGCTTGTTCAATAATGATTTCCCCGCCGGAAATATGACGGTAATGATCATCACCTCGACCACCGACCAACGTATCATTACCGCCGCCGCCCGCAATTGCGTCATTGAAATTCGTACCGCTCAGCGTTTCTGTTTTTGTTGAGCCATAATAAGTTTTCTCGCTTTTTTCAGACGCTTCCGGCTTTCCAATCATGTCGGGCAGATCAACGCTTTGGTTGTCCGAAGAATAGGAAATAACAGACTCCCCGAACGCATTTTTAAAAACCTCGGCCGAGACGGGATATTGTCCTTCACTCAACTTTCCTTCAAATACTGCATTTGATTCCCAGTAATTCTGGTACAGCACATTATTCTCTTCAAACCACTTCATCGCCGCTTCAATGTACGGTGCGGCGTTATCGGAATTCAGACCCCATTCGGATATCGCCACAGGCTTACCATGCTGTTCGGCAAAATCTGTTAACCAGTTCAAGCCATAGGGCTGGGTCAACATATAATTCCATGCCTGAACCGGATCGGTAATGCTCCACGAACTTTGCGCGTCCCAATAGAAGTCCATACCGATAATATCAACATATTCATCACCGGGATAAGCGGCCTTTATATCGGTTGATCCGTCTGTACCTATATTCGGCGTCCATTCAAATTTGAATCTGTCGGAAACATCACGAAACGATTTTACAAAATTGCGATATGCCGCAACGAAATTAGCTTCCCGTCCGCCCGCATATGCCGTTGATTTGGCCCACTGAAAATTGAATTCCCACCCTGTACGAATATAAATCGGATCAGACCCCGAAGCATCAGATGCCTCCAGCAGCCTCTGCGCACCTTCTTTATATTTATCGTTATAACGCCCCTCGGCGGCTCCACGCATAGAAGCTTCGGTTTCTGGAATAAGGTGAACCGACCATAAAATCTGGTGATCGTCATTCACCTCTTTATATATATTGCTTAACCAGTTAATGCTCCCAAGCCAGTCCAGCCAGTTATCATCACCTGTATGCAAAGATACACCCCATAGGTCTTTGCCTAACCAGTTCTCATAATCTCCAATGAAATTATTTACCTTTGATTTACTGCCGCCATAATTCCCAGCATAAATACTTTGTAGCGTGGACATTCCTATTACCTCTATTTTTTATAAATCTATATTTTAAAAATTACTTTGAACTTACGTGACATTTTGAATAGTCACTTGCCGTATGTAATGAATTTTTGAAGGATGTAAGTCAAGACCGTTTATTACTTTATTATCGCGATAAATTAGCATCGCCAAAGAACACAGTCTTATAAGGCTTTGAAAATAATAAATAATTAGATGCGTCCGTTATGCATAATTAAATTATATTTAATTTAACCATGCCCCGATATATTTTCGCGATGTTTAATTCAGACCTGTCAAAATACACGTAATTTTGATAGTCTAAATCAAGTTAGAATAGGAAAGAACCCTCATGAGTCATCAGGCAACCAAAGTCGTTATAATTACAGAAAAGATTATTGCCGGAAAAGTCGCGCAAATGATCGAAGAGTGCGGCGGCCAAGGCTATACGATAACTGCGGCAGGTGGAAAAGGAAGCCGTGGTGTACGCCGTCAACAGGAAAATACACTATTTGACACATCAGCAAATGTCAAAATCGAGATCATTACAGGGGATAGTCAAATTGCAGAGAAGATAGCCCAGCAAGTTGCTGATGAATATTTTTCAAATTACGCCGGCATTACCTATCTTGAAGATGTTAGAATTCTTCGCCCTCAAAAGTTCTAAAACTCCTAAAATAAGGCCTCTGCCATCGCGATAAAAAGCGGAATACAAATCGCGATTGCGACAGGTGTTCCCACACTGGTCGATGAACCAATATATGCCGAAGGGTTAGCAGAAGGGATCGCAGCCCGTAGCGTCGGCGGGCCCGATACATCAGAGCTGGACGCCGCCAATATTGACAAAATAACAATACCGCCAGGACTGAACCCAACAAAAATATGGGCAATATATCCTAATCCAAATGCAAGTAAGCCGTGAATGATCGGGGCAAAAAAGCCATACACAACATACCAATGGGCAACCTTTTTGAGCTCGTATAACCGTGTATAGGCTTCAATTCCCATTGCCAGCATCAACACCGACAAGAACCCCTTGAAAAGGCTGTCATAAAATCCTGTAAAAACAGTATCCGGATTGGTAAAAAATCCTAACGCCATCCCCAATAATAATGCTGATAGGGCGGAGCTTTGCAAACTTTCTTTAATAATCGGCCAGACTTTGACGGACTGCTTATCATCTTTATCTTTGGTTTCTTTTGTCTTTGACAAGGCAATATGCGCAAGTACAATGGCCAAAACCAGAGCCGGAATGTCCATAAAGGGATAAAGGGCGGGCGCCCATGCCTCGTAAAATAAATCTTCTTCTTCCAATAACACCATACACGCCGCCAGGGTCGACGCACTTACGGCACCAAATAAACCCGCCGTCGCTATGCCATCCTCTTTCTTGACCCCCGGTAATCGTGTCAGAATAAACGACCCGACAAAAACAATGGTCAGCCCGATAATAATGGAGATCACAATGGGAAGACCCATCTCCGCCAGACTGGCATCCTGAATTTTCATCCCGCCATTAAGACCGACCCGCATCAAAAGCATAAATACAATAAACTGATAAATTGCATTGGGAATTTGAAGCTTACTGCCACAAGCGGCAAGTATCATCCCCCCCAAAAGAAATGCCAAAGCAGGTGATTGAAACTGCGTTAGAAACCGCGTGAAAAAATCCAGTACTATGTCCAATGTTTCTTCGCTTTCGTAAATATCATTGTGATATTAGGTATCAAAGATATTACTCTTTTAATAGCACTATAATGTTTCATTTCTAATTTTCTGTTCTTTTTTGGAACTTAGGACAAGAACCGTAACCCCCGCAATTGCTGATAAAATCGACCCCGTAATTACACCCAACCTGACGGCGGAGGCATACTCGGCGTCTGTAAATGCCAGTGTTCCTATAAACAGGCTCATCGTAAAACCGATACCTGTTAAAAGCGCCATACCATAAAATTGCATCCAGTTCACACCCTCTGGCAATTTGCATATTTTACAAGCAACAGCCAGTCCGGTCAGCCCCATAACGCCAATCTGTTTCCCAACAAAAAGACCCAGAATAATACCGAGTGTTACCGGATTTAAAAATGTCTCAAACGTCAGATTGCCCAGATACACGCCTGCATTTGCAAAGGCAAAGACAGGAATAATAAAAAACCCGACCCACGGATGAAGGGCATGTTCCAAAACTTTCAAAGGAGATTTCCCCTTTTCATTTTTAGTATCCAAAGGAATAAGAAGCCCTAGCGCAACCCCCGCCAATGTCGCATGCACACCCGATTTTAATACACACGCCCATATGATAATGCCCAGAATAATATACGGCCCAAGCTTTGTAATGCCATAACGGTTCATCGCAAACACAACCGCCAAACCGGCCCCTGCCAAGCCCAAAGATACCAACGATGTTTCTGCCGTATAGAAAACCGCAATAATAATGATCGCGGCAAGGTCATCAATAATAGCAATCGCAACAAGACACACCTTCAAAGCAGGCGGTATACGACTGCCCAATAAAATTAGAACCCCCAGTGCAAAGGCTATGTCCGTCGCCGCGGGGATCGCCCACCCATTTAATGTTTCGGGATTATTCCAGTTTATGTAGGCATAAATGGCTGCCGGAATCGTCAAACCGCCAATGGCCGCAATCACGGGCAATATAATCTGGTCACGTTTTGATAAATGACCTTCCATTAATTCACGCTTAATTTCCAAGCCGATTAATAAAAAGAAGATCGCCATCAAACCGTCATTAATCCATAGCAAAAGGGATTTATCAATTTTGAAAGCTCCCGCTTGCACAACAACAGGCAGGTTTTTGAAAGCGTCATAAAACCCAATCAGGGATGAATTCGCCATAATCATGGCAAGCAAGGCAGCCGCGCACAGAATAATCCCCGGCGCTGACTTCTTTTGCAAAAAAGCATATATGTTATTCATGTTCAGGCGGCTTTCTACAGATATGAATCATATTTAGAGGTTAATAATTATGATGTTATTCTGCAATATAGCTGTTGCGTTTGCAATGGAGGACAGCAGACTTAAATGATATTGTCATAGACGCCACAAATAAACTTATGCCACTATTTAGAATGCTATAATAAGACCTTCCTGAATATGATACATCACCGAAAAATCATTCATATTGATATGGACGCGTTTTATGCGTCAGTCGAACAGCGTGATGGTGTTGTCAGACTAACTCGAACTCTTCTCAAAATTCATAGTGGCGCCTCTAGAGTTAGGCATAAATTCCTTTCCATGAATCAACAGAGCTTTGGCGAAGTTTTTTGAATGTGGGTCGGGTTTCGAGATGACGTTGGTGGTTAAAATGGTTGAGAAATGATGATTGGACTGAGACAAACTTTTGCAGTGATTGCATGGATCTGAACTTGTTCATTCCCCTCTCTCGTCGTCGGAAATGGAGGTGAGAATTTTCAGCCTGATTGTTCTTATATTGATCGGTATTTTGTAATTTCGTCGCGCCTATATCTTTCAATGCTGCTCTGTAAGAAGCGAGTTTGTCTGTGACAATTTCTTTTGGTCTGCCGTAGCGTGACATGAGATTTTTCAACAGTTTTAGAGCCGCTTTTTTATCTCGTTTCTTTGTTACAACACATTCAAGAATTGTTCCTTCATGATCTATCGCCCGCCATAAGTAATGAAGTTCGCCCTTAATTTTAACGAACACCTCATCTATATGCCAACGCCAATTTGAATGCTGCGGCGGGGCTTTTTTCTTTATTTGTTTCGAGAACAGTGGGCCAAATTTATTCCACCAATAACGGATAGTTTCATGAGAAATATCAATTCCGCGCTCATGCAAAATATCTTCGACCTGTCTCAAGCTGAGAGGAAATCGCACGTAATACATCACCGCAAGTTTGATGATTTCAGGGCTGGTTTTGTAATATTTGAAAGGATCAATCTTAGACATAAAGACAAAAATATCACAATATCTACAAATATCTCATTTTAATCTGACAAGACCCTCCGGTTGATTTAGGTTTCATAAGTAATCTCTATAAATTAACGTTGTTCTTGTTTTATTCTACTTTTAGTGAATAAAGCGTTAATATTCATTGAATATAATCTATATATCACAACTGTAAGTATAATAAAATTGACATAGATCAAATAAATATATTTCCCAATTATCCCCTTGACGTATGTTAAGTAATTTCGTATATTATTTATATGAGTTACAGCGTATTAGATTTTATGAAACAGTTCCCCGATGATGAAGCATGTCTCAGACATCTATTCATCACACGGTTTGGCTCTTTTGAAAATGCCCACTGCCCGAAATGCGGCGAAGTCGGAAAACTTAAAAAACTTTCTAAACTTCCTGCATATACTTGTAATTGCGGACACCATGTTCATCCTATGAAAGACACACCTTTTGAACGGTCAACAACCCCTCTTCAAAAATGGTTCTATGCCATGTATCTTTTCACGACTTCAAGACATGGCGTTCCTGCTAAAGAATTACAACGTCAATTATCTGTTACATATAAAACAGCATGGAGAATCGGTCACGAAATCAGAAAGTATATGGCTGAAATAGATGGTGATGATGAATTGTCTGGAATTATTGAAGCGGATGAAACTTACGTTGGTGGTAAGAGATCAGGAAAAAGAGGTCGTGGCTCTGATAATAAGACAGTCGTTTTTGGAATGATTGAAAAAAACGGCAATGTCATGACGAAAGTTGTTCCAGATGCTAAAGGGAAAACACTTCAAACCCATATCATGCAAATGTTAAAGCGGGTTCGGAAATTCAAACGGATGAATGGAGAGGTTATAGAGGATTAACCTTAAAAGGATACGGTCACGAAACGGTTAAACATAGTGCGGGTGAGTATGCCAGATTGAATGTTCATGTAAACGCGGTTGAAGGGTTCTGGTCACAGATTAAACGTTCAATCAGAGGAACACATATTCACGTATCTCCTAAGCATTTAACAAAATATCTTGGTGAGTTTGAATACAGATACAACATGAGAAAGACACCTCACCTTATGTTTCCGCGTCTTCTGACTTCGTTTTAACCATTGCTTTGAATAGTTTGTCGAAAGTTGTTATATCACCTTTAGAAGGATGCTCTTTGGCAAACTGTTCTAACTGGTTTTCTTTTCGTGCTTCTTCAAGACTTAGGTATTTACCTCGAGACATTTAAGACATCCTATCATATTCATTTATAAGTTCATTTTTTCTGAGCCTTTTAGCGCATGAACGTAATATTCCTGATTTTTTCGAACTCCAGTCATCAATATGACTGCCATGAGTTAAAAAATGTATTGGATTATGACCAATTTCTCTCATGTCATACATTAATTCTTGAATAGAAGATGCAAACTTTTTTTCAAATTCAAGTTGTGTTCTTTCTTTATATTGACCAATGTCTCTATGTCTTTCTAAACCCATACCTGTTATATCATATTTAGGGTCATTCCATGAGGGCGCATTGTTCTTTCTATCATAAATGAAATTATCCATATTATCAGCTAAATTTTCACACCTCTTAGCAAGTTTTTTATTTTCTTGACCTCTAAAAAACATTTTTATACGAGGGAGTATGTAATTTATTACAGGTTTCCAAATCGGGTAAAGTTTTTCAATTACTATCAATAGTAAAGAAAAAATACCTAGTAATATAAAAAAGACTATTATTACAATGATACTAGCCAGCCATAGAGGTTGATTTGCAAACCAAGCTAATGCTCCTATCATCATGGCAATAATCCCCGCAAGAGCGACGAAAAATTGAATAACATCCCATAACTTTTTAAGCATATTCTTTTATGCTGAAAATCCCTCATAATGTCAACATACCTTGAGGGGATAAATAGGAAAAAATATATCCAGATACACTAAAGGAAAGTGTCACTGTTGAAGAAATATGCGCACAGTCACATTATAAAGGAGCGAAGCTGCTAGATGCCCTTTATTACATTTCGGAAATTAGCGATGTTTGGTCGGGAAAAAGTAATGATTTTCCTTATCAAGAAAATTCCACGCTTACGATAAACGAGAGAGTCCTAAGCAAAAGCAGTTTATTTCATATATATGAAGATCATTATGCGCATTATTGGCGGCTATCAAAAAACAGAAAGCATCCTTTGATGCAGGAGAGTTCTGCACTCTCTTTTTGGGATCGTACATCTCCAAAAATAAAAAAACATCCTATAATAACTTTCATTTGCGGATTGGCAGCCTTAATAACAGCATCATATGCTGTTATCCAAGCGATTATAGGGTTTTATAATATTTTTCAAAAATATTTGATCCTATAAAAATTCACAAATATACATTAATTACCATAAGATACATTATCGCACTTAAAGTTGCGGCTAAAAATGTCTTCCCTATCAATAACTTACAGATAATTGATAATGTATCTTATGGAAAACAATAGAATTTTTAAGGAAAGTAGAATTTTTTTCTACTGTAAAATGCCATTAAACACTTCAACTATTATATGGCTTTAAAGTCGGTCGCCGTTTGCCTTCGATGACATCCATGCGTGCATTGAGTTTATGAATCATTTGGCGAAGTTCCGCGTTTTCATTTTCTAACGCCAAATTCTTCGCATCAAGTTCTTTAATCGCTTCTGTGATTGGTGCAATAAGTCCAATGTAGTTTAATCCCATGCGACCATTGGGTGTAACATCGACGAGATTTGGAAAGACTTTCTGAACATCTTGAGCAACAAATCCTAATTCACGGCGATTTTTATCATCATTTATCATGACAAATGACATACCTTGAAGTTTAATAATTTGATCCAAGGAACCAGACAGTGGTTTGATATTTTTCTTCTCATGTTTATCGGAGACATCACGCATGACGCCCGAATAGAAAATGTCACCTAAAACATCGAGCTCAGCTTGAGGATTTGTATTATTGACACCAACATTACCAGACTGATTAATAATAAGATGCGCCTGAGATGTATTACCCGCGTTAATTCGAAGAAGATTATCACTTTCATTAAAACTAAAAGACGCAAGTGCTAAACCAGTATTTCTATTATTGCCAGTGTATATATTGTAAGATCCAAAGGCTTCTTGATTATCATTGTCATCTGGGACTAAATAAAAGGATGCATTTGTATTTTGATTTTGGAAGAAAAAATCTCCATTCCCATTTGTATCAAAAAAAACTTCTGAGTCCGAAAATTCGTAGAGATCTTGAGAATTAGTGCCTTCTTGAATTACGAGCCTATTTTGATTGTAAGATGATGATGATATTAGCCTCCAATTTGTGCCATTACACACAAGAACTCTTTTTTCGCCAGATGTCTCAGGTCCACCTACCTGACGAACATAATTTGTCTCGCCTGCCGTGCAAACATCACCGGAAGACGTTTCTTGTGCGTAGACGGGCGCAACGATTAAAGCAAAAAATGAAAATGCAAGTAAAAAAGGCTTATTGAATTTCTTCATCTGCGCCTCCACTGCCCTGGTTTTCATCAATTATTTTTTGAACAGTTTTACCGTCAATAACAATACTGACGATTCCGGCAGCATTATTTTGGATAATTTCTGTTTTTGGCGTGGATGTAATTGCTTCTTGCGCTGAAACTGGAGCAATAAAGAAACTGAGGAAAAACAACAAGCTTGCCGCTAAGCAAAGAGTTTTTGCTACACGGAAAGGGTGATTACCTCCCCCAACAATATTGTAATTATTTTGCTTGCTCATATTACTTTTCCTCTTTAAATTCAAGAATAACACTTTCACCTTAATATATTCTAAAAAAACAAGAAAGTATGATTTTTTAAATATTTATTGATAAAAATGCTGCCCAAGGTAATCACCATCCACCCATATTTTCACATAGTGCGGTTTTGGGCGGATAACAGCTTGGTAATTTTCGCACCTATTATAGCTATTTTCTTGATATTGTTGTGGAGCGCATTGCGTACGAAAACATAAGCCCTGTGAAGGGTGCTGTCAGATTAAATCGAACTCTTCTCCAAATTCACACCGCGTTCTTTTGTTAAGCATACATCTCCTGCCAAGAATGAACAGAACTTTGCCGTAATTTTTTGAATGTCGGACGGGTTTCGAGATGGCGTTGGTGATTAAAATGGTTGAGGAATGATGATTGGATCGACACGAATTTTTGCAAGGATCGCATGGATCTGAACTTGTTCATTCCCCTCTCCCGCCGTCGGAAATGTAAGTGCGAATTTTCAACCTGATTGTTCTTATATTGATCGGTGTTTTGTAATGAGGTCGCACCTATATCTTATAACGCTGCCTTATAAGAGGGGAGCTTGTCCGTAACGATCTCTTTTGGTTTGCCATTGCGTGACATCAGCTTTTTCAGTACTTTCAGCGCAGCTTTCTTATCTCTTTTCTTTGTCACAACACATTCCAGAACTGTTCCTTCATGATCTACTGCCCGCCATAAGTAATGAAGCTCACCTTTGATTTTGACGAATACCTCATCAATGTGCCAACGCCAATTTGAATGCTGCGGCGGTGATGTTTTCTTTATTTGATTTGAGAAAAGAGGACCAAATTTATTCCACCAATATCTAACGGTTTCATGGCAAATATCGATGCCGCGCTCATGCAAAATATCTTCAACTTGTCGTAAGCTGAGAGGAAACCGCACGTAATACATCACAGCAAGTTTGATGATTTGAGGGCTGGTTTTGTAATATTTAAAAGGATCAATCTTAGACATAAGGCTAAAAATATCACAATATCTCTGAAAACCTTATTTTAATCTGACAAGACCCTCAGGGTATTGTTTTAGTAATTTAACAAGCCGAACATGAGACAGCTCTTTGTGTATATCCTTCAGAAAACCGGATCGGCATAAAGAGTTTTGTTTATAGTTTTTATCAGGATCCTGGAAGTTACTTTTTGAATTATGACTAGACAGTAATTCAAAAAGATGATCCAGAGCGGTATTAATCTCATTTATTCTTTTACTATTGCAAAAGAGATCATTATCCCAATTTTCTATTTTTGAACCCCAAAGGTTTTTATAAAGATCGAAAATATAAATATAAAGACCAAGATCCAGCAATAAATATAAATCCGTACGATCTTGGCCAATGTAGAGTACATAATGTTTGTTGTTCTTCATCATTATTATATAGCAAAACCATGCTTAATTTTCCATAGCCCTATGACTACATAGTAAATTTTCATCTTTAGACAATCAGAAATAAATTTGATCTTCTACTGGACTTCATCCGAACAGGAAGCGTGTATGTTCTTGCGTTAAAAGGGAGAAAGACATGCACATTAATGAACAAAATATCGCATCATTAAACTTGGACGATTTAAAAGAAAATTGGGAGAAATATTGGTCCCTCAAACCGCCACCTCGAATTGGACGAACAATGTTGGAACGCAGTCTGATTTATAAAATATATGAGCGACAGGGACATGGCTTAACACATCAGCAAAACAAGCGTTTAAATAAGCTGATCAGCACTTATAAAAGAAACCCAAATTACTTTGATCAAGGCCATACGATTCTCAAACCCGGCATGAAACTTATTCGAAACTGGCAGGGGCGGAACTACACGGTCATAGTAACGCAATGTGGTTTTGAATATAAAGGGCAGCCTTACTCAAGCCTCTCTAAAATTGCTAATGAGATCACAGGATCAAAGTGGAATGGATGGTTGTTTTTTGGATTAAAAAATAAGGCGCCCATATCATGAGTAAAATTATTTATAACTGCGCCGTTTATACTCGCAAATCTACGGAGGAAGGTCTTGATCAAGATTTTAATTCTTTAGATGCACAACGTGAAGCTTGTGAAGCATATGCCACAAGTCAAAAGGCCGAAGGATGGAAAATATCTCCTCAGCAATATAATGATGGCGGCTTTTCAGAAGGTAATATGAAACGCCCTGCCCTTACAAAACTTATAGATGATATCCGCGCCGGGAAAATCCATATTGTTGTTGTATATAAGATTGATCGCCTTACCAGATCCTTGGCTGATTTTTCAAAATTAGTAGATATCTTCGACAAATACGGCGTAACGTTTGTTTCTGTCACGCAGAGCTTTAATACCACAACATCAATGGGGCGCTTGACGCTCAATGTTCTCCTTTCATTTGCACAATTTGAACGGGAAGTTACAGGCGAACGTATCCGCGATAAAGTCGCCGCCAGCAAAAAGAAAGGCATGTGGATGGGGGGATACCCCCCAGTTGGATATGAATGGAAAGATAAAAAACTCTGCATTATTGAGTCGGAAGCGGAAGATATCCGCAGGATTTTTCAGACTTATAATGAATGCGGCTGCGTCAAAAACCTTCTGCTTAGCTTGAAGAAATCTAGTATTAAAAGACCACAACGCATTTCAGAAAAAGGGCGTCCTTATGGAGGTGCAGAATATAGTCGCGGCAACCTTTACTACATCCTGAAAAACCCCATTTACATCGGAAAGATCCGCCATGGTGACAAAGTTTACGAAGGATTACACAAACAAATTATAAGCGAGACTTTATTTGAAACCGTACAGCAAAAATTAAAAGATAAGGTAGCCGACAATCGTTATTCAAAAAAACGCATTAAAAGCGGAAGTATTTTGCAAGGACTGATCTTTGATCATGAAGGGTGTATCTACTCGCCTACCTACACTTTAAAATCAGGAACAAACAAAAAATATACTTATTACATCTCGCAAAATCTTATCCAATATCGCGATCATCCTGAAGGTGTTATGGCGCGACTTCCTGCTGCAGAAATTGAAAAAGCCGTTTTATCAAATATTCAAAGCTGGGCTAAAAAAAGGGAGTGTATCACTGAGTCATATCCAAATATTGATATCGTAAGCCTGCAGTATTTGTTGAAGCAAGATAACGTGATAGATGCCTCTTCAATTCCGGAAATAATCCATAAAGTTATCATTTCAAAAGATCACATCCAGATTTATCTTTGCGCTGAGAAATTCTCTAGCTTTTTGAAGAGCACCCTCAAAATTGACCTTGGCGCTTCATCCCAAGAAATCATAGTTATAGAATCTCCTTTTACAAAACGCCTTGCTGGTAACGGCGCTATCATTATTAACCCGGCGCAAAATCAAGATCCACTTGATTTATCAACTGAAAAGTTAAAGCGTGTCGTTAGAGGAACAATATGGCGTGATGAGCATTTCTCAGGAATTGCCATCAAAGAAATTGGACGGCGTGACGGTCATTGTGAAGATTACGTCAGTCTATGCATCCAACAGACCTTTGAACTTTTAAATTTTAATTCCTATTAATTCCCTGTTAATTACAATGCTCATTTGCACAAACCTATGTAGAGAATAGTGTTTGCGCTAATCCTTACTGTTTCCAATTACAGAAATAAAAAATTTCCCTGATAAATTCCCTGTTAGCAGGGAATTTACAATCTCGACAAGCCACTATTTTCACGAAAGAGAGAAACGCGTAATTTATGCAGAAATTTAATATTCTCCATGGTGGGTCGACATAAAATCCGCTCTGAAGCGCGCCTGTTGCTGGGCTTTAGAGACTGTATTGTTTGATATTAAAATAGATGGAGACTAAGTGGCGGAAGAGGTGGGATTCGAACCCACGGTGGGCTTGCACCCACGCCAGTTTTCAAGACTGGTGCATTCGACCACTCTGCCACTCTTCCTAATGTATAAATGTGGTGTCAAATACAGCTTCATGTCATAGCGAAGATTACGGGGTCTTGTCCAGCCATATTTACGACTTATATATGATTTCATGCGAAAAAATACATTTATAGCCCTTTTGGTCATGACAACACTCTTTCTTTCCGCCTGTATCGGCTCTGGATCGGTCTCTGACGTTAATGATCCGCAACAACAAAATACATTTCCAACCCTACGTGGAATTGACCTGACCGGCGAGGAGCAAATTATCCCCTCCAAATTGGACGGCGACAAAAAACTTCTTCTGATTGCGTTTCAGCGTGAGCAACAGCAGCAGATTGATACATGGCTGAATGTCGTAAAGGATATAGAAGCAGCAAATAACAATTTTCGTTATTATGAAGTTCCTGTAATTTACGAAGGCAGCGCGCCATTCCGTTTCTGGGTAAATAACGGCATGCGCTCCGGCATACAAGATCAAACCGCGCGCGAGCGAACAATCACTGTCTACACAGACCGTGATAAATTTTTTGATATTATGGAGATGAATGAGGATAGTATTTACGCCGTTTTGGTTGATCAAAATGATCAAATAGTGTGGCGTAGTTCCGGTGTGTCAACGGATGAGAAAATCAACGAATTGCAAACATTTTTGACACAATAAACTCGACTCTTGATGTTGAAACGCTTTAAATAGGCAAATGGTCAGCTTTACCCCGCGTTTTCTGGATGAAATCCGCGCCCGCATCGTTCTTTCGGAATTGATCGGGAAGAAAGTGCGCGTTACCCGTGCAGGGCGGGAATTCAAAGCATGCTGCCCGTTTCATAAAGAAAAGACACCCAGTTTTACAATCAATGATGATAAGGGGTTTTACCATTGTTTTGGGTGCGGGGCGCATGGCGACGTTATTGGCTGGACGATGGAATACGAAAATCGCAGCTTTCCCGAAGCCATCGAACAACTTGCCGCACAAGCCAGTCTGGAAATGCCGCGACAAAATCCGCAAGATATTCAAAAAGCGAAAGAGCAAAAAAATCTCTATCAATTAATGAATGATGCGACAGCGTTTCTGGAAGATGAACTTCGTAACGTCAAACACAAAACAGCTTATGATTATATTCTAAGCCGCGGCCTAAGCGAGGAGACGCTGGCGTCGTTTCGCGTTGGCTTTGCCAGCGAAGATCGCGGCGCACTTCATTCGTTTTTGAAAGAACAGGGTTATAATGATCAACAAATGATCGAAACGGGCTTGATCCGTAAAGATAAAAACGGTAATCCCTACTCCTTTTTTCGTGATCGTATTATGTTTCCGGTCAGTGATAAACGCGGTCGTATTGTCGCCTTTGGCGGTCGTATTCTACCCGACCATCTACGCCCGCCAGACCGCAGCGATTTTACACCGCCCAAATACATCAATTCCATTGATAATCCGCTCTTTCATAAGGGGCGTATGCTCTACGGCGCGGCGCATGCTAATTATGCCTCTCGGGATGGCGCCCCCCTGATTGTGACAGAGGGGTATATGGATGTTATTGCGTGTTGGCAATCCGGCTTTCGCGGCGCAGTTGCCCCCTTGGGCACAGCCTTAACCGAAGACCAGATTCTGGAACTTTGGCGTATGATACCGGAAGGGACAAAAGTGCCAATCCTTTGCTTTGATGGTGATAACGCCGGACGGCACGCTGCCTTACGTGCTGCCGAGCGGGCAATCCCCCTGTTAAAGCCTGGGCACAGCCTTAATTTTGTCTTTTTACCGGACGGCGAAGACCCCGATACTTACTTACGGCAAAAAGGCTATAAAGCCTTTGAAAATTTATTGAAAAGTGCCGTCCCTCTTGTCGAATTTTTATTCCAGCAGGAAACAGTCGGGAAAGATCTTACAATACCGGAAGAACGTGCCGCCCTTAATTCCAAACTGGAACAACATACGGCGCGCATTCCCGACCGTGACGTTCAATATTACTATAGCCGCGCGTTTCGTGAAAAAACAGCCGTGCATTTCCGTACACCTTTTGTTCCGCGTGGCGGCAAAAACTATAAAAACAAAAATGAGCTATCGAACATTCCCAGCTTAAGCCAAAACCCGAATCACTCTTTAAAAAATATGACAGAGCGTATTTTGCTAGCGACTGTGATCAAACATCCTGAAATCTTTGCCGATATAGAGGAACGTCTGGGGCTCCTTCCCCTCTCTCATCCGTCGTTAAACAACATTCGAAACACATTATTCGCAGTATTAGACACTGAAATAAAACTTGACTTCTCTGCCCTGAAAAGCCATTTAATATCAGTTGGTTTAGAGGGGGATCTATCCTATACTTTGAATGATTCGGTGCTAACACATGCTGGTTTTATAGAAAAAACAGATGAGCCGACCGAAATCATACAGAATTGGAATATGTATTGGGGATTTATAGATAAGCAAAAAGGGGCGCTTCAATCATCTTGAGAATAACAAAAGATATGAAGTAACAAGATAATTTTATTGGAACAGAATTTATGACAGTTGAGCAACTTCAACGAGATAAGAGCGGGCAAGGTAACGTGAGTAAAGAGACAAAGAATAAAACAGCAGCGGCGAAAAAACCCGGTAAGAAAGAACAGATTGAAAGTTCCTTGCAGGACACGCTCAAAAAGTTAATTTCCAAGGCAAAAGAATCCGGCACGATTACATTCGACGAATTGAATAAAGCCCTCCCCGCCAAAGAATTCTCATCCGAACAAATCGAAGATGCCATGTCCGCCCTGACCGATATGGGGATTAACGTGGTGGAGAAAAGCGACGATATCGTCGATAAAGTCTCCGAAGATAATGATGACGATGATGATAATGATTACCAGTCCAGCGGTAATATAAAATCAGATGATACAGGTCGCACAGATGATCCTGTGCGTATGTATCTGCGTGAAATGGGGACTGTTGAGCTGTTATCCCGCGAAGGCGAAATTGCCATTGCGAAACGTATCGAGGCCGGTAAAGAGCTGATGATTAGCGGAATTTGCGAATCTCCGCTGGCAATCGAATCCATCATCGCATGGTACGAAGCCCTGAAAAAAGAAGACATTCTTTTACGTGAAGTCATCGATCTTGAAACAACCTATAACGAGGATCCCGACACCGCAGGTGGTAAGAATAATAATACAAACACCAAGGATGATGATTCTGACGACGATGAGGACTTAAATGACGATTCCGAAGACGGTGATGATGAGGAGGCAGATGAAGTCAGCCTGTCTCTATCTGCCATGGAAGCGGAAATTCAGGAAAATGTCTTTACGGCTTTCAACAACGTCAAAAAGACCTACAAAAAAATGCAGGCCGCACAGCAGGAGCGTCTGGACGCGCTCTCACTTGGTGATGATCCGACAGATAAGGTCAATAAAAAATACCAATCTCTGAAAAAAGAGATGGTCAGCCTGATGAAAGATATTCGCATCAATCCTGCGCGTATTGAACAACTGGTCGAGCGTCTTTATGCCATGAACAAGGAATTGGTCAGTCTGGAAGGACAGCTAATGCGCATGGCTGTATCATCCAAAGTGAAACGTGAAGAGTTTTTATCAGAATATTTCGGAAATGAAGTCGACCCCACATGGTTAGAGCGCGTTTCGAAAAAGAAAACCAAGGGCTGGGCTGACTTTGCCGCGCAAAACGGTGAAAAAGTCGAAAAAATTCGTAATGAGATTACAGCGATTTCCGAAGAAGCCATGCTACCCGTTAAAGAATTTCGCCGCACTGTGGGAACAGTTCAAAAAGGCGATAAAGAAGCGGGACGCGCCAAGAAAGAAATGGTCGAAGCCAACCTTCGTCTCGTGATTTCTATCGCTAAGAAATACACCAATCGTGGTTTGCAGTTTCTTGATTTGATTCAGGAAGGCAATATTGGCCTGATGAAAGCGGTTGATAAATTCGAATATCGCCGTGGTTATAAATTCTCGACCTATGCAACATGGTGGATACGTCAGGCGATCACCCGCTCTATCGCGGATCAGGCGCGCACCATTCGTATTCCGGTTCACATGATCGAAACAATCAATAAACTGGTTCGCACCAGCCGCCAGATGCTGCACGAAATCGGGCGTGAGCCAACACCGGAAGAACTGGCTGTGCGTCTTCATATGCCACTTGAAAAAGTGCGTAAAGTTCTGAAAATTGCGAAAGAGCCTGTTTCACTAGAAACCCCGATTGGTGATGAGGAAGATTCAAGCCTAGGTGATTTTATTGAGGATAAAAACGCCATTATGCCGCTGGACACCGCCATTCATTCTAACCTGCGTGAAGCCACAACCCGCGTTCTGGCATCCCTTACCCCACGTGAAGAGCGTGTTCTGCGTATGCGCTTTGGCATTGGTATGAATACAGATCACACTTTGGAAGAAGTCGGGCAGCAATTCAACGTGACCCGCGAACGTATTCGCCAGATCGAAGCAAAAGCCCTGCGCAAACTGAAACATCCTTCTCGTTCACGCAAACTACGCAGCTTCTTGGATACATAATTTTAACTTTTTTTGTGGTAACCTCAATAATGGTTTCCTCTAATGTTAAATCTAATCAATCTGGCTCTGCCATATTTTATATTTTGATTGCGGTTGTTTTATTCGCAGCTCTCGGTTTTGCCTTTTCTCAAAGTATGAACAGCACTGCCTCTAATTTGACAAAAGAAGAAGCGCGCGTCTACGCTCAGGATATTCTAAGCTACGCCAACCGCCTTAGCCGCGGTGTGCAAAGGGTTCAGGCACGCGGGGGGTGTTCGGAAAACGATATCAGCTTCTACCTCCCGACCAATACATCTCTTGCTGCCTACGCCCATAGCGTAGAGGTTGATGACCGTTGTAAAGTTTTCCATGAAGACGGCGGCGCTATTACGTGGTTAACTGCGCCCGAAGGTGTGAATGACGGCTCCGACTGGATATTTACAGGAAGTAATCGAGTGCAAAATATAGGTCTCACAACAACGCCAAATGGCAATGACCTCGTCGCTCTTCTACCTTTTTTGGATCAAAATATTTGTATTGAAATAAATAAATTGCTAAATATTGAAAATACAAATGGCGCCCCACCGGTAGAAGCTACAGATATTGGTGATACAAGATTTGTAGGAAATTATACATCAGCAAATAATATTACGACAACAGCGAATGAAATATCGGGCAAATCATCAGGCTGTGTTGAGGCGACCAATTTTGGGGGAACCTCTAGTGCAAACAGCTTTCACTTCTACCACGTTCTAGTCGCGCGGTAGGTGAACAATATTACCGTCTTTTTGAATTTTATGTGACGGGATATCTTCCGCGCAAATCTGTTTCAGTTTTTTCTTGGCGCTCAGATTTTGATCCAACAATCTTTGTGATTGCATGCGGATCACCTCTTCAAACAAATTACGCACGCCGCGCCCATTTGGAAACTCTGATTCTTCCTGACGTTTTTTGCTCTTCAAAACCTTAACCAAAACGGCTTCCGCATCTTCTGTTAATTCATAATCATATTGCGTGCATAATGATTTGAAAATACCAAGCAAGGCATCTTCTTCCATATCATCAAATTGCAAATGATGCGAAAAGCGTGATTTCAGCCCCGGATTGCTACGCAAGAATTGCCCCATCAATTCCGGATATCCCGCCACAATAATAATCACATCATCGCGATAATCTTCCATAAATTTAAGCAGCATATTAATGACTTCCTGCCCGAAATCCGTTGTTGAATTCAAAACACGATTAAGGGCGTGCGCCTCATCTATAAATAACACGCCGCCTCTGGCTTTGTTCAAAATTTCTTTTGTAATCTGCTCTGTCTGACCGATATATTCACCAACCAGATCGCTACGGCTGACTTCAATCAAATGACCTCTGGATAAAAAACCCAGTTCATAAAAAACATTGGATAACAGGCGCGCAAACGTGGTTTTCCCTGTACCAGAATTACCAATAAAAGCCATGTGATTTGACGTGGCCTCCATAATTTTTAATCCGGCTTTTTCACGGCGCTGTTCAATAATGCGCCCTTCCAGAATGTTACGAACCTGTTTCTTGATTTTGCCAAGCCCAATCATCTTATCCAGAGGCTTCATCGCCTGCTCAATGCTTTTACGGGTCAACGGCGGCAGGTCACGCTTGGTTTTCTCGTAATAATCATCATGATCGTCGGAGTCGATATCCAGTTCAATAATCGACAAATCTTCGGGATAGAACCCTTTTTCCAACCTGTTCATTTGCTTATTCTTTAACTCGGGACGCTTCATACCCACAAAAAATGACATCGGTGATGGCTGGTCATCATGATGGCTGTTATCGGCCTCATACGGATTTTTATTGTTTTTCAACCACGCCTCTGCCGCGCTATCACCAACTTTGGCTTTTTGGCGGGCATATTTCACAAATTCCGACTCAATCGACTTAAGCTCGTCTGTTGGCTTAATATCGCTGAGGGTTTCAAAACAAGTCAAAGCATCTTTAAAGGAAATATTAATTGTAAACATAATAGAATGAGGCCTGATATTGGTTTTTCTTTATAATATAAATATAGCGTTTACGTGCCTTATAAGCAAATTTTTGCTGTTTCAAATAAAGACATCGTGAACGGTTCTTATTTTTCAATTCAAATGGTAAAATATAATTCTTATGCCTGATAACAACTCCTTAAAAATATTAAAACAACAAATCGCCGCCGCCGACGCTGCCAGCCAGATGAAATCGAATTTTCTGGCCACGATGAGCCATGAAATGCGCACGCCCATGCAAACGGTTTACGGCTTTTTGGAGCTCATCGAACTGGAAAAACCGACCCCCAACGTTCAGGAACTGGTCACCGTCGCAAAAAGCTCTGCTAGCTCTCTGCTTGAAATTCTGGATGATATTCTGGATTTTGCCAAAATGGACGCCGATAAAATGGAGCTGGACGAATTCGAAGTGCCCGTCCGTACATTGGTCATGGGCACGCTGGAGGCGTTGTCTGTAAAAGTACAATCAAATCATGTCAAACTTCTAGGAGAAATAGATCAGGACGTACCCTTCGTTGTTCTGGGTGATCCGAAAAGACTACGCCAAATTTTGATGAACCTGATTGGAAATGCCTTAAAGTTTACGAAAAAAGGCAATATCACGATCAAGGTAACCAAGGACACCACTCATATTAAACCCGAAAAAGACGGGTTAGGCTTGCGCTTTGAAATTGTTGATACCGGCATAGGCATGCCAAAGAAAATCTCGGAAAAGCTTTTCACCCCCTTTACCCAAGCGGATAGCACCACCGCGCGCGAATATGGCGGAACGGGGTTGGGACTGTCCATTTGCAAAAAACTGGTCGAGCTGATGGGCGGCCAAATCGGTGTCACAAGTGAAGAGGGAGAGGGTTCTACATTCTGGTTTGAAATTCCCACAGAAGAAATTGGAACAGAAACCTCCCTTGTACCGCTTCCCGATCTGGACGGTATTTCTGTTTTATCTGTTGAAGATCACCCGCAAGGCGCAAAGGAAATTCAGCGTTCCCTTGAATCCATGGGCGCAAATGTCGAAAGCTGCCGCACAGTGACAGAGGGACGCACGCTTATTCAACGCCGCCCGTTCGATGTGGCAATTATTGATCAGGGCTTGCCTGACGGAATCGGTATTGATCTGGTACGCGAGATTATGAACGTGCGCCCGCAAACCGGCATTATGATGTACACCGTGCGTGATGATGTGGGTCTGCAACACACTTGCCAGTCATTGGGCGTCAATTATCTTTCCAAACCCGCCAGTCGTCTGGGTCTGGGGGAGGCGGTGAAAGACGCGTCCCAAAATACAATTGATATCGATATTGAGGGACCGCGCAAATTGCTGATTGCGGAAGATACCGAATCTGTTCGTAACGTGTTCGAACGCCAATTAAAAACGCTGAAAGTTGACGCCGATTTTGTTGAAAATGGCCAGCAGGCATTGGACGCGCTTCAATCCGGTGATTATGCCATACTTTTTACCGACCTGCATATGCCGGAAGTCGACGGCTATGAAGTTGTCAAAACCATTCGGGACAAAGAACAAGACAAAGATAGCAAACATTTTCCCGTCATCGCCCTGACCGCCGATGTGCAAATGTCGCAACGACAGGTTTATATGGAACACGGCTTTGATGAATGTTTGCTCAAACCTGTATCACTTGGGCAGTTCAAACGCCTACTCTATCGCTGGGGCTTACTGGAAGATGAAATGGCACCAATTATGCCGATTATAACCGCACTGGAAGACAAGCCGGGCGTAATGGATATTCCCAAAGCCCCAAAAATCCTCGATCTTCCCGCACTTCAGGCGCTCATGGGATGCGACGAAGAAGATGCCAAAGACATGCTTAAATCCTTCCCCGGCATGAGCGAGCCAATTTTGAACCAGATGCAACAATCATGGGATGGTAAAAATATGTCCGGCTTGGTGGAAGCCGCCCATTCCCTGAAGGGCGCCGCCAAATCCGCCTGCCTCACCCAACTGGCAGAAGCGGCAGGCGAACTCCAAGACGCCGCGTCCCAGTCCCAAGTCAACCAACCTCACATAACCCAAGTCTGGCGCAAATTCTCAGAAGTCGAAACGGCTATAGAAGAGTTAGAATAAAAAAACCCCACTTTAAAAAATTAAGCGGGGTTTTTGATATCTTTATTCAATACCCGTTTACCCTACAACATCCCCGCGATCCGGCATGTCCAGCTCTAGGGCGTCATCGTCTTGAACATTTTTCTGGTTACGTAATGTGTCCATGTCTATCACATGGCGGAAATCGTTATCGTTTCCATTTGCCAAGGTTTCGAAGACATCATTAATATCCTGAATATCAATCATTTTAACGCTCGGCTTGATATCATGCTTGGCGCATAAATCCAGAACCTCCTGCGTTTCTTTAATGCCGCCAATCAGCGATCCCGCGAGCGTAATACGATTAAAGACCATTGGCCCGGGGGAAAATTCGGGGAATTTGATCATGTTACCGACATTTATAATTGTCGAATCCGTTTTCATTAAATTTATGTAGGGGGCAATATCATATTCCACGGGAATTGTGGTAATTAACATATCCAGACTTTGCGCCGCGGCGTCCATTTCCTCTTCATTTTTTGAGATGACAACTTCATCCGCGCCCATCTCTAATATCTCGTCACGTTTATCCTCGTTACGCGTAATGGCAACGACTTTTGCGCCCAGTACCTTACCGATTTTGATCGCCATATGACCAAGGCCGCCAATACCTGCAACGCCTAATGTTTGACCTTCTTTTAAATTCCAGTAACGCATGGGGGAATAAACCGTAATACCTGCGCACATAATCGGACCCGCATATTTTGCGTCCATATTTTCAGGAACACGCAAGGCAAATTCCTCACGCACAACCATATCAGTGGTATAGCCGCCATAGGTATTGCTGCCATCCGGATTTTTTGTGCCGTTATAGGTCAACGTACAGCTTTTCGGTCCTTGGCAATAATTTTCGTGATCTTCCTGACAGGGGGTGCATTCCTGACAACTATTCACCATACAACCGACACCGATCAAATCGCCTTCTTTAAAATTTTCAACACCGTCCCCGACCGATGTCACCTTGCCAACAATTTCATGACCCGGTACGCAAGGGTATATTGTGTTCCCCCAATCATTACGCGCCTGATGTACATCGGAATGGCACACACCACAATGGGTCACCTTGAAAGCTATCTCTCCGGCGCGGGGGTCTTTACGTTCAAATGTAACGGGAACCAGATCATCGTCTTTACTTTGCGTACCATATCCATAAACTTTCATAATCTTTTCCTCTTTGTGATGTTTGTTGTTACTTATCGAACAGCCTTCACTCCTGAAAGTTCCTGAGATACAGAAATAAAAAAGACATCAAAAAAGCTCTTTAAAATTTTTGATACGGCTCGAAATATTTATCGAACAAAAAGGCCGCATCTTCGACCGAACAAAAATCCGACTGAACATGAGGCCATATTTCCATTGTAGAGCGATGGATAAGTCGCGGCATTTTCTTTGTGAATTTTACATCTATATCGTCATAACCCATGGCGGATAAAGCGGCGATTCTGTGAACGCCGGAGGTAATGATAAAACGGTGCGCACCCCCCTCTTTCACCAACAAATACCCCCTTATGTAACCGTCTTTGAAATTTTGCGGCTGGTAACCATGCTTATTGATAGAGTCACAAACGTCTATAATTCTTCTGGTTTCTGTTTCCAAACGCTGCGCCTGAACAGGTCCAAAATTCTGATTTCCCGTTCCGTCATGACCAGATAATTTGGGCATCGACGCTCTCCACGGTTTGAATTTTTGATAGGAAGATAATCCGCCTAAGAAAGGCCGCTCTGTCTCCGTTGTTCCGAAACAAGCTTGATGAAGGTTTGCAGGCTGATGCGTCGAATAGAAATGATTTAGGAAATCATAAACAGGCTCTCTGGCTTGGGCTTTTAAATAAATTTGCGCCGCCTCTGTGAAGGGGCTCCATCCATTCGAACCGAAACTATAGTAATAAAAAGATCGCGCCACATGGGGATCTATAGAAAAGGCAGGATCTTCTTTATCCAGAAACGCAACCTCGGGGGCTTTAAGAACGGTTTTCTGTAGGTAACCGGATTTCTGTCCGCGCATAAAACGGACTTTGGATTTCAATTTTTTAGATATTTTCCCCATTGATCAAACTCACCTGCCTTAAAATATTATTCTCATAATACTAAAATATGGAAAGCATGCCTATATCAAAGTATTCAATCTGCCGAATCATCTATGCCTGCCATTTTGCAAATGAAATTCCATTCATTTTCGTCAACAGGGCAAACCGAAAGGCGGGATTGCTTCACAAGCGCCATATCTTTTAATTCTTCCTGCGCCTTAATCTCTTGTAACGTTACGGGGCTGGGAACGGCTTTAACGGCCTTGAAATCAACCATTCCGAAGCGACCTTTCGCATCCGTATGGTCAGGGTAATACTCTTTAACAACTTCGACGATACCGACAATGCGTGTTTCCTTGACGGAGTGATAGAAAAAAGCCAGATCACCAACCCGCATCGCCTTCATATTATTCGATGCCTGATAATTGCGCACCCCATCCCAATGCTCGACGCCCTTTTTCACATGATCATCCCATGACCAAGTTGAGGGTTCAGATTTCACAAGCCAGTAATTCATTAATCATTTTCCTTGCGCACAGGGCGATCCAGCATTTTTTCAATCGCGTTTTTAAAGTCCAGACCTTCATTAAGACACTCATAAACACTTTCACAAATCGGCATATCCACCGCATTTTTCTTGGCAAGTGTCATAAGGGCCTTGGAGGTATAAAATCCTTCAGTGACCGCATTACGGCTCTCTAGTATTTCTTGCGGGCTTTTGCCCTGACCGATTTCAATACCAAAGGAATAATTACGCGATTGCATGGAACTGCAGGTCAGGATCATATCGCCGACACCGCACATACCCATTAACGTTTCTTTCTGTGCGCCCATTGCAAAAGCCAGCCTGCCCATCTCCGCCAACCCGCGCGTTACAAGTGCCGCGCGCGAGCTTTCACCCAGACCGCGCCCGATTACTGCACCACAAGCAATGGCAATAACGTTTTTGACCGCGCCGCCAATTTGCGTACCAATCACATCATCTGAATAATACAGGCGTAAACTTCGCACACCAATTGTCTCACACAGCTTTTTGCCTACATCCTTATCTTCCATGGCAAGCGTCATAGCGCTTGGATGGCCTTTGGCAATTTCCGAGGCAAAGGTCGGCCCCGTCATAATGGCAACCTTACCATTCGGCAAAACCTGTTTCGCCACTTGAGATAGTAGCAAACCCGATTCAAGCTCAATTCCTTTGGAACATATAATTACGGGCTTATCGCCGTTTCCTGCATCGGCCTTTAACGCTTCCAGCGTTTTGCGGACATGCTGCGCGGGCGTAACGATCAAAATCACATCGGCATTTGCCGCCTTGGTCAGGCTTTCTGTTGTTTTCAGGGTTTCATTTAAACGAATACCCGGCAAATATTTGTCATTTTCGTGCATCGCCTCAATCGTAGCCACGATCTCCGGCGTTCGCGCCCATAATGTAACTTCTTTTCCCTCATTCGCAAGTGCATGAGCCAGAGCCGTGCCCCATGCCCCCGCACCTATAACGCCAATTTTTGTCATATTATCCCTACTATATTATTTAAAATTTTCATTCGACGATGACTACCCGTGATTAAGTGACTCTAACGGCCATCTGGGTCTGGCCGGAACGTTTAAAGGGTCAAATAATTTCAAGTTATATCTTTCCATTCCTGCCCAGGCGATCATGACTCCATTATCACCGCAAAGATGGAGGGGCGGCGCATAAAAATCAAGCTTATTTTGTTTTGCTAATATTTCCAGACCCGCGCGGATGGGTCTATTAGCCGCAACCCCGCCGGAAATAACAAAGCCGCTACCACAGGAATATTCCTTACGAAAAATATCAATCGCCTTAGTCGTGCGTTCGGTCAATATATCGACCATTGTCTCTTGTAAGGAGCTGCAGAGAGCTTGTTTATTTAAAGTCTCTCCCGCTTTTTGCACGTGATTGCGTACCGCAGTCTTTAGACCAGAGAAAGAAAAATCCAGCTCTTGACGACCCTTCATGGGGGTAGGCAGAGGATATAATGCGCGCGCCGCCACAGGGTCCTTACATTGTTCCGCAGTCTTTTGGATATAAGGCCCAGCAGGATAGCCCAAATCCATCAAACGTCCCGATTTATCAAAACATTCCCCTATGGCGTCATCAATGGTTTTTCCAAGACATCGGTAGTGACCAACCCCCTCTACCACCAATAACTGTGTATTCATGCCGGAGATCAACAATAACAAAAACGGAAAGGGCAAATCATCCGTCAAACGCGGGGTCAGGGCGTGCGCCTCCAGATGATTCACACCGATAAAGGGAATATCCTGTGACGCGGCGATTGCCTTACCGCTCATCATACCGACCATAACACCGCCAATCAGACCGGGCCCGCATGTTGCCGCAACGGCTGATAAATCGCCGAAGCCTAACCCAGCATCTTGCATGGCTTTTTCAATAAGTTGATCCAGAGTGTCCAAATGCGCCCGCGCCGCAATTTCGGGGACAACACCACCATACAGCTTATGCTCGTCTATTTGGGTTAAAAGACGATTGGCGATAATGTCACCGCGTTGATTGACAATACCAACCGCCGTTTCATCACAGCTTGTTTCAATCCCCATAATAATTGTATCTTGTGTCATGGCGTCTTTATATCTTAATGCGATAGCACAACTCAAATGATTTATAACATGGTAGAAAACAGCACAATCCTCCTCACAAGACCAGAGCGTGAGTCATTGAAAATAAAAGATAAACTAAATAAGTTAGGAATTAATTCAGAGATATCCCCTACTTTGAAGATACTAGCAAAGATTCCTCAAAATACCCCCCAACCTCTTGAAAGATATGATATAATTTTAATCACGAGCAAATATACTGCCGATCACATACAACCGCACCTCACATCGACTATTCCCATATACACTATTGGTCAGGAAACAACAAAAGCGTTAGAGGAAAAAGGTATTAAAGTTACCCTCACTGCGGGCGGAAACAGCCAATCATTATACAAACTGATAAAGGAAAATTATCCTAAATCTAAAAACCTGATTCATTTTGGCGGGGAAGATATCTCTGCGAATTTTAAAAAACACATTTTGGAGAGTGCGTTTCATGTGGATCATGTTTCCTTATATAAAGCGCACCCTTGTACGACTTTGACAGATACCGCCATCATACTGTTGAAAAGCCACAATATATCGCATGTCCTTCATTTCTCACCACGCAGTGCGGAAATATTTGAAACCCTCTGCGATCAGCACGGTCTGACAGATCGTTTATCAACGATTACAGCCTTGTGTTTGGCGCCGACCGTGGTAAAGTCCTTGGATAACAATAAATGGAAGAAGGTCGATGTCGCCAGACATGCAAATACATCTTCTATGATTGAAAAATTAATGGATATGACGAAATCTCAGGAGCAGAAATAACATGAGTGACATCAAAAAATTTATTCAGGAAAACCCGCTGGATGTGATTGAAAAATTTGGCGGTATTCGCCCCATGGCAAATAAACTGGGTGTGACCGCCTCCACCATTCAGGGGTGGAAGAAAAGAGAATCCATTCCAGATTCACGCCTGGATGACGTGATTGAAAGCGCAGAGCAACATGACATTTCCCTGACACCAACCTCTGATCGTCCCAATATCGAAGATACGATTGCGCAAATCAAAGCCAAGATTGAAGAACCACAAGAAGATCAGGATCAACCGGACGAAGAACTTCTTGCCCAAGAAGATGATACGGATGATAACATAACCGATGAAGAAGAAGATACGTCAGCTACGGATATAGACGACATTGATGACGGTGATATCAAAGAAATCCCGTTAACTCATGACGAAATCGAGCATGAGGATATCTCGGAACCTGATCAAAATGACGTCCCCGATTTTATCAAAGAAACAAACGAAAGCGACGCGGAATACAAGACTGCGGAACCTATTTTAAAAGAAAAAGAAACACCGTCTGCTGCCGCGAATTCGAATACACAGGAAAACGTAAGAAAAAGTGGAACAGGCGGCTGGTTGCTTGGGCTATTAATCGGCTTGGCGCTGGTTGGGTTAGCGGCCGTTTTCTGGCCTGTCAAAGAAGATGTTGAAGAGAATAAAGAGCAACTGGCAGCTGTTCGTGCCGACCTAAAAGATCTGCAAAAAGAACAGAAATCATTTATGGGCGCGTTGCAGGGGTACTTGCCCGAAGATATGCAAGCGCAACTGGAGGACTTTAAAGAGAAAACCGACGCGCTGGGTACACAAGTGGGCGAGATAGCAACCCAAACCAAAGAAATTGCCCGCGCCGCCATAGGCGAAGAAACCGCGCAAGAGCTTGAAAAACGACTGGCACAATTAGAAGGTCAATTTTCGGGAATGATGAGCAATGATCAAATCCAGAGTATTTTGGGGCGCTTTGCCATTATGAATGATACCGAAGAAGGCGAATCGCAACTTGATCGTGCCACAAGCCAGCTTTACGGAATTATTGACGGTCTGGACGGACGTATGGATCTTCTTGACCGTGCATTGGTAACAGCGCGCGAAAACAGCACGGCCCTGGGCGACACGTTCGAGGGCGTAGAAGATCAAGATTTGAAAGCAGGCGCGCTTTTGCTGGCTTTGACACAATTTAGAAGCACATTAAATCGCGGAGAAAAACCGTTTCAAGAAGATTTGGCACTGCTTTACAGCATGGTCGGCGATGAAGACACCGAACTACGTCAATCCCTTGATCGCCTTGCACCCCAAGCTGAAAAAGGTGTTTTGACCCCCGGCGGTCTTGCTAATGAATTCCGCACCTTGGCGGGTGATATTGCGGTCAATTCAATCAAAGGCGATGAGTCATCCATCACAGATCAGGCGAAAGCTCGTTTAAGTAAGGTTTTACAAATCAAAAAAGACGGCGCGCCGTTATTGGTTGATGAATCCGGTGAAAAAGTACAAGACGTGCAAAGTAAACTTGACGGCGGTGATTTGCGCGGCGCCATGTCAACATTATCAACATTCGACGGAGAGTCGGCCAAAGCCGTTCAACCCTTTATGCAACAACTTTCCTCGGCCATAGCGGCGCAGGAAGTCAAAGGCGCGATTAACTCACTTCTCAGCAAGGCAAAAGGCGAGCTATCCGGCGTGAAGCCGCTTAATTTGAAAAACCTTCAGCCAAGCATGCGTGAGAAATTGACCCCTAACGCGATTACATCCGATAGCGATAGCGGCTTTACAATTTTGCCGCAAAATAATCGTTTGAAAAATAATTTTAAAGAATTGAACGTTCAGGTTCAGGAATAATAGAGATTTAATATGATCCAACTCATCTGGTTTCTGCTAAAAATTGGAATTCTTGTCGCGGGGGCGGTTTGGCTTGCCGCCAGACCGGGCAGCGTCGATATCCAGTGGATGGAATATGAAATTACAATCCATTTCGGATTTTTTCTTCTATTGTTTTTTGCCCTGCTCTTACTAACCATTGCCCTAACCCGTTTCAGTTTATTTTTTACAGGTTTGCCCGGACGTCGGAAATTCAAAAAGACGATCAAGAATAACGATAAAGGACTGGAAGCCTTAACGCTCAGCCTGTCTTCTGCTGCAGCGGGTGATTACGGCTATGCCCAAAGTCATGCAGAGCGCGCTTTGAAATTATTGCCAGGCAACCAGCCCTTACCGCTTTTGTTAAAAGCCGGCGCACAGCGTAAGCAAGGAAATTACGACGCCGCTGAAACCTCACTTAAATCAATGTTGTCACATCCGGAAGGTGCCGTTCTTGCGGCGCGTGCATTGATAGGTAACGCCGTTGAGCAAAATAATATTGCCGGCGCGCTTAGCTACGCCCGCACCGCTGATAAAGATTATAAAGGTAAAGATAAAGCGTGGCTTCTGGCGACACTTTACGAACTTGAAGCCAAAGCCCAAAACTGGGAGGCCGCAGATGCCAATCTATATAAAGCCACGAAGAAAAATGCGATCCCTAAAGTAAAATCAAACAATGATTATGTTGCAATCGGAACGTCGCGCGCCCGCGAATACCAGATTATCGGTGATGATTATAACGCTGTTAAAACATTGAAAGCTGTTTTGAAGAAAAACGCGTCCTTCGCCCCCGCGGTCGAGGATTTGTATCATCTTTATATTAAACAGAGTAAAAAACGCGCCGCGGCCAGCCTGCTTAAAAAAGCATGGTCAAAACAGCCGCACCCTGATTTTGTTGAATTATGGATACAGCTCGGCCCCGATTTTGGTAAAAGCGTCAATGACGTTAACTGGCTTCGTAAGCTGACCAACCAGAAGTCCAATCATGTTGAAAGCTATCTGGCACTGGCTGAAAGTAACATGGCTGCGCGTAATTACGATTACGCAAAGCAGGATCTGGAACACGCAAACGGGCTGAGCGATCGCCGTCGTATATTCAAATTATGGGCAAAGCTGACTGAGAAAACAGGTGGAAGCGAGGCGTCAATCCGTCATCGTCTTGAACAAATCGCCGACGCAAAAGCCGATCCGACATGGGTTTGTTCACAAACCGGTCATACTTATCCAAACTGGTCAGCGATTGCTTTGCCGCATGGGTCGTTTAATACGATTATCTGGGCAAGCCCCGATGATGTATCACGCACCTCACCCGCCAATCAGAACAGCGAATTTTTTGAAATGCTTACAGCTTCCTAAATAACTTCATAATCAGTAGGCCACCTGCAAACCCGCCTAAATGCGCCTGCCATGCAATGGCGCTGCCATCGGGGCTTCCTGTAAATGCGAAAACAAGTGTGATTACAAAAAACAGCGCGACAAGCGGATAAATACCATACGGTCCCGACCCAATCCCTGTTCCCATGTTTCTAAGCATGACAATACCCGCCGCAAATAATCCACTGGTCGCACCGGACGCGCCGATCACAACATCAGGAGAATAGTTGTTCAAAACATAATGCGTCAGAATGGCAAAGAGCCCGGTTCCAAAGAACAGAATCAAAAATTTCGTACGACCCAACCATTTTTCAAGACCCGATCCGAATGCAAGCAACATCGTCACATTCATAAATATATGAACCAGCGAACCATGTATAAACATATAGGTAATGGGGCTAAGTAAGCTGAGCCATAATCCAGGCACAAAGTCGGTAATATTGGTGGGAACAAAGCCGAATGTATTAAAAAAGCTGACTTTCCCCGTCACTGTCATGCTGATTTCTTGCACAAAAAAAACACCAATCATAATAAATGCCAGCCATTTTGTGATTGGCGGAATGTTGAATAAAGGCGGACCTTTCGGCTTAGGCGCCTGTTTTTTCCTTGCTTTTTGAGCCGCACGCGCCTGTGTCATATCGGAAATGTTATTGTCTTTATCAGCCATCGTCATTCATTGATTAAGGTTTTTCTGTTAAACTGTAACCCTAGAGCAAAAGGAGTTCAAGTATGGTTAATGACTATCCCCCTTATGATTTCACAAAATCGGCAAATTCTATGGAAGAATTCTGGATGCCTTTCACCGCCATGCGCCAGTTTCAAAAATCCCCACGTATGGTGGTCAGTGCAGAGGGCATGCATTATAAATCAGATGACGGACGCGATATTCTGGACGGTGCCGCCGGTATGTGGTGCGTAAATGCAGGTCACGGCGTTCAACGAATCAAAGACGCTGTCAACGCCCAGATGGATGTGATGGATTTTGCACCCACCTTTCGTTATGGCCACCCCACGGCATTTCGCGCTGCCTCACGCCTTGTCAATATGATGCCGGAAGACATTACCAATGTCTTTTTCAGCAATTCAGGGTCAGAAGCTGTTGATACCGCCTTGAAAGTCGCGCTAGCCTATCATCGCGCACGCGGCGAAGGATCACGCCGTTTATTTATCGGACGCGAACGTGCCTATCACGGAGTTGGTTTTGGCGGTATTTCTGTTGGCGGCATTCCTTATAACCGCGCGGCATTCGGGCAACTTCTCCCCAATGTTGATCACCTCAAAGCCACACAGGATTTTGAGCGTAATGGCATTTGTAAAGGACAGCCACCCCACGGCGCCGATCTGGCAGATTATCTGGAGGAGTTAATCTACATGCATGACGCCTCAAACGTGGCAGCTGTCATTGTCGAACCGGTTTCATGTTCAACGGGTGTGCTTCCTCCCCCTGTCGGATATCTTGAACGTCTACGTGAAATTACGCAGAAGCACGGCGTCTTACTAATATTCGATGAAGTCGTCACCGGATTTGGTCGCTTGGGAACAGCCACAGCGGCTGAATATACAGGTGTTACACCCGATATGATTACCACTGCTAAGGCCTTGACCAACGGCGCGATGCCCATGGCAGCAACATTTTTTGCCAAACATGTCTATGATGCGCTGATGCAGGGCCCGGAAGAAATAATTGAGCTTTATCACGGCTATACTTATTCTGGTCATCCTGTGGCCGCCGCCGCGGCGATCGCAACCATGGATGAGTATCAGGATAAAAACATCTTTGAGCATGCAAAGAAAATGGCACCAAAATGGGAAGAAGGCCTGCATTCCCTAATCGATAAACCACACATCAAAGACCTGCGTAATTGGGGAATATTGGCAGGGATCGAAACCCACCCTGGCAAAGACGGTGAAGATCTGGGCAGCCGCATGTTCTATGAATTATGGGATCATGGCCTGATGCTACGCCCCGGCGCACCGCATAATATCGCCCTTTCACCACCACTTATTTTAAATGAAAACCATATCGACCAAATATTCACGATCATCGGCGATTATTTGGAGAAAGTTTAATAATTTGTAGTGCTCTTATCTTAAATTATTGCATTTTATATACTTTTTGACATAAACATAAATGCAGAAAAAATTACAGAGGTAAAATAAAGTGGCTGTTACAAATCCTGATTACGATCCAAACTGGCAAGAACGAC
Source organism: uncultured Alphaproteobacteria bacterium (assembly GCA_963710165.1). Taxonomy (GTDB): domain Bacteria; phylum Pseudomonadota; class Alphaproteobacteria; order Micavibrionales; family Micavibrionaceae; genus JACKIP01. Next base: position 381,140 of record CAVPYZ010000004.1, on the reverse strand, counting down.
AAGATCATCTTGGCGAAAGAATGAAAGAAATAGAAACAGAGAGAAAAGACATTTTTTCTTCTGGACAGAGCAATACACCCGAAAATATTGAGAGACTAAAAGAATTACAGGATACAGGCCGGGAAACACTTAGCGAATTTCAAGGCTGTATAACTAATTATCGTTATCCAACAATACAAGAAGCAGCCCGCGCCCTTTTCGAAGGCACAGATCCAGACATTGGCTCTTATGAGACAACCACTATTCATGAGGTCGACTTCGATGCTTTCCAAACAATGGATGAAGTCTATGAAGCATGGAGCGCGGCAAATGATGCCTCACGACAAGCAGAAGCAGAAGCCCGAAACGGTCTTCCTGTTGGCTTAGCTGGCGGCAGAGATATTTTTTCGAACACAGGGCACAATACAATTCAAACAATGTTTCAAACATTTGAAGAAACAGAGCTATACCCGCATGACACAATCAGAACTGGTAAATATGTCAGCGCACTTGTCACAGTAGATCAACGTGAAAGTGAATGTCATATATGTTTCATGCAAGATCCAAAAAGAACTGATACCGGAGGCGCCATTGAGCCCAATATAGAAGACGTGGCTTCCGCAATGTATCGACGGATCAATCCTGATGCTGCACAAAACCAGAATTCAGGATTTTTCGATAGATCAAAACAATCTTGGACGAAAGCAGAAGATCCTTCTGGTCTTGCGCCTGATCAGGTTCATTTTTATATTCATCACCCGCCACAAGATACATGGCAGGAATCTTTCACACATGTGCGTATGGAATATACAAACGGTAGATTTAGCGACCCTTCATGGACGCCTTTCAGTTCAATTCCAGAATCATTAAAAGAGGCACGCAGAGCTATGAATGAAATTGATATTACACAAGCTTCACCTGCTCCTCTAAACTTGATTGAGGCAGGTAAAGCTGATGCTCATGAACCAAGTAGTTAAACTGTTTTTTAACTCGGGCTAATGCCGAACATTGGGCCGATTTTTTCACGGTCATAGCTATAGTTTGCGTGTTCATCCCCTTTGGCTTCCATAAACGCAGGCGGGCTGTATTTCGTGATAATATTACTGGCTTTTGCCATAAGATCAGTCGGAGATATTTTCAGCTTTTCAATCTGGTTGGCGAGGGTTTCAAATACTTGACCAAAGGCATCTTTGGCAATTTCTTTCCCCATAACAACCATTTCAACTATTTTACCTGCTGCCGGAATATTGCCCTCAGCAACTTTCATAAAACCGGTCAGTGATTTCTTTTTGGCTTTCGGGTTCCGCTTACCGCTCCCCGATTTACCTTGTGACTCTTCACCCTCCTCATCGTCATTGGCAATTTCAATGACAACATGAGTCGCAGCTTGGAAGCTAACAGGATATTGCTGTAATTCTTTCAGGGGGATGGATTGTCCGCTCGTCCCTGCCCTGATTTCTATTTTTAATTGATGGGGATTACGCCAGTCATATATAATACAATGGCTTTTAAAGGGGCCGATGGCACATGTTTGCACCAGTCTTTTACCGGGATAGAGCGGTTCTTTCAAACCTGTTTTCTCAATAAACTCTTCAATCTTGACTTTCATGATGATGGTTCCCTTATGAATGTCTATGTTATGACAACATTCTTAACGATCCGTCTTAAGGAAGTCTTAAAATTACATAGCATTTTATTTTTTCCTTTTTTGAACTGAAAAACTTTATATTTTTCTCACGAACAGCTATAATTACGTATATATGAGAATAATCGCGCTAATTCTGGTTCTGACCGTTGCCTCTTTTGCAGGTTCACATGCCTATGCACAGGGCACGCCGCAAAAAACGTGGGAGACAAACGACACAGCAAAGAAAACTGTTCGCCCGCTTAATTTGAAATCCATTCTGCGCGGCGGATCGTCATCTTCTGCCAAACGCCAGAGAACTAAGACAGGCCCTGTAACACGTAACCCTGTTGAAGCGCTTAAAACAGGTGCTGAATTACCTGTGACTCAGGCACTCTCTGAAAATGTTGATTACAATGCATTGCGCGATGCGATGCGTCGTAGCAATTCATTTGCTGGAAAGTCCAAGCAAGAAGCGGAATTTGTTCTGGCAAACGTGCGCGCAGAGGAGCAAAGAAATATTGAAGCCCAGATGACGCGCCGAAATGAATTTTATTTGCGCCACGGTATGTCCGATGAGCATACCAAAGCTTTTTTGAGAACGAAGTCAGGAAAACTGGCACGTAAAGTCATTCGTAAAGAACAACGTGAAGAAGATAAAATGCAACGTGCCAAGGAAAGAGTTTTGGCATTGAAGCAGAAAAACAGAAAAACGCTCGGCTATGAATCCTATGCTTCACCCGATGATAATACCCGATCAGTTAATGTTGTCGTACCAACCGCGCGCCCGACAGAGGGTAATAAAGTTAAGCCCTTCTTTTACAGATAGATTTCATTACAAATTCTGGATAGTTTAAAACAATCATGCCTACATTTATGATTGTTCTACTAATATATATGGCTATCGGCTCATTCGCCGGCTTTCTTGCGGGATTATTCGGCATTGGCGGGGGAATCATTCTGGTTCCCGGTTTTTACTACACACTATCTTGGCTCTATCCTGATGCATCACATTTGATGCAGGTATCTATCGGAACAGCACTGGCAACAATCATTATAACGGGGCTGTCTTCGGTGCGCGCGCACGGCGCACGGGGAAATATACGAAAAGACATTCTTTATAAATTAGGCATAGGCGTGGCGATAGGCAGTCTGCTTTCAGCCGTCATTGCCGATCAACTACCCAGCGAGAGCCTGAAAACTTTTTTTGCTGTTATGATCATGGCACTTGCCCTGCTAATGATAAGCGGGCCAGAGAGAATAGTTGCCCTTTTTCAACGCAGATCAAACCCGGCGCAGACTACGCTGCCAAATCACATAATCTCGACGATATCCGGACTTATTATCGGGTGTGTCTCCGGCCTTATGGGCATTGGCGGCGCCACGCTCAGCGTTCCTTACATGTCATTTTTTGGAATTCAAATGCGCCAAGCCGTCGGCACAGCCTCCGCGATCGGGTTATGCATTGCCGTCCCTTCGGTCATCGGCTTTATCATCACAGGCCTGTCCGAAAATACAGGACTGCCTTACACACTCGGCTATATCTATCTACCTGCATGGCTCGCCGTTATTTCTTGCAGTTCTGTCACAGCCATCTACGGTGCGCGCCTTGCACATGCGTTAGATCAAAAACTGCTTAAAAAAATCTTCGGGCTGTTTATGATTGTGATTGCCCTCATCATGATCGGTGATGAGGTTTTTTAAGACGCGCCATGACCACATCAACCACGACCTCGCTACGCTTTGTAATATTATGCTTGACCATTCTGGCATATGGCTGTCTAGGCTATCCTACGCCCGACCAACCGGGGGTTGTTGAAATAGTGATTGGCGTGGGACTGATCTTATCTTTTGGATTACCTCAAGCCGCCTTTGCCCTGTTGATAACACCCCACGCAGAGCCCCTATGGATGAAGGCAGGGCGATTATTATTGATATACGGCTTAAGCGTCCCGCTGATCACCGGCATTTTGCTTGGTAATCATATAAGCGCCATTATTAGGGATCTGTTTCCGTTTATGTTTTTGCTCTTACCGTTTTTCGCCTATGACCTTTACGGCAGGCTCAGTAAATATCAGGCACAAACATTGCTATATATCATTCTTGGTGCGGGAATGCTGTTTGCGCTGCGTGGTATTTATGTTTTAAAAGACGGCATTGACGCGATTAATGATATAGACGCGCTTTATTTGGTAAATGCCCCAACCGTCTTATTCAGCGCGATTTACTTGCTCGGCTTTATGATCATAACACTCAGCCTGCGCCGCTTCCTCTTTCCTCTCATCCTTGGCTTATCCAGCATCATTCCCATGATCTCTATGGGGCTGGTGCTTCAGCGTGCCAGCTTCGGGGCGATTATGATCAGCGGCCTGTTCCTCTCCGGCTTTGTTCTACGGCAAAATCTTTTACGCTTTATAATGTTATGCATTGTGGGCGGCGCTTCCCTCTACCTTTTCTGGGAACAAGCCCTGCCCTACCTCAATAATCTCTCACTTAAAAATCAGGCTGTCGGCTCCAATATGCGCTTTTTTGAACTTTATGCCGTGTGGGAGCGTATTGCAGAGGAATCCGTCACTGCCCTGTTCGGACAGGGATGGGGCGGCACCGTTCAATCTCCGGCTGTTGGTGACTTAACCGTCAATTATACCCACGGCTTGATCAGCGCGTCTTTGCTGAAAACAGGTTTGGTCGGTACGTTTCTAACCATCCTCTATCTTGGCGCACTTTCATTGCGCTTTCCTGTTATTTATAAATCATCCCCCGCTTTGGCGCTCGCCCTGTTTTGGCCATTTGTGATAGATATTTTTCTCTATGCCAGTTATAAATCTCTGGATTTTGGGTTCATCTTATTGTTGATTGCATGCTATAGGATCAAAGAAGAAAAATATAAAGCAGAACATATTGCGCAAAATACTGATCATCAACAGGGTCTTTCCACCGGTTCGCGGCGCCACGGGGCGCATCGCGCTGGAACTTGCCTCCCATCTGAGTGAGGAGGGGTACGATATCACGGTTTTGACCACGGGCCCTGATACTTCCATTTCCAGAGAGACACATGGTATAGAGATTATTCGTGTAAAGGGCGCGGCATTCCCGCGATCATTTGCCGCCAATCTGCTCATTTCGTTTCGTCTGTTTTTCAAGGCGTTGTCTTTACAAAAGCACGATATTATCATTACAAAAAGCGACCCGCCCCTCTTCGTCTTTTTCGGCTATTTCATTGCCTTATTCAAACGTGCCAAGCACGTTCACTGGTGCCAGGATTTATATCCGGATATTTTGCCCGCTCTGAAATATAAAACCTCTGCCACCGCATATAAAATCTTTGACCGGCTGACAACATTTGCCATGAAACGCTGTACGCGTATCGTAACAATCGGCAATTGTATGCGCCATAACGTACTTAAAAAGGGGATCATCCCCAGTAAAGTTAAAATTATTCCAAATTGGTATGACAGCATTTTGGAAAAAGACGCCAACGTGCCAAAGGCAAATACCCTGCCGACCAAATTTCGTATTCTCTATGCGGGGAATATGGGACGCGCGCATCCGTACCAGACAATTCTGGACGCCGCAGAACATTTATCAGCCAATGATCCTGATATTGAATTTCTGTTTGTCGGCAATGCCATCGGACTAAACGACTTATCAAAAGAACGCGCCCGCCGCGGGTTGGAAAACATTCGCTTTCTTCCCTATCAACCGAGCCAGAAATTAAAAGCCCTGTTGGAAAGCGGTGACGTTCATCTGGTTTCGATGAGCGATAAAGCCTTGGGCTGTATGGTGCCCAGCCGTATCTATGATATTTTCAGCGTCCAGCGCCCTTGCATCTTTATCGGCCCCGAAACCAGCGACCTTTCCCTGATGTTGGATACATATGAAGCAGGACTGACCATTGCACAGGGACAGGGTGAAACTCTGGCAAATGCTATCCGCCACTTGCGCGACCATGGGGAAGACTGGCATGCTCTTTATACAGGTGCGGGACGCGCCGCACATATGTTTACGCCCGAATTTTCTTATAATAAATGGCGCAAGCTTTTGGAAAGTATTTAGGTAGATAGAAAATAATGAGCACCCTCCGCGATGAAACACTGGCCGACCTGTTGAATGCCTTTTGGCGCGCACGGCTTTATTTGATTATCGGTGCCATTATCGGCTTTGCCTGCGCCGCGATTATTATCACATTTTCCATTCCCCACATGCGTATCATCATGATTGTCTCGCCGTCTATTGATATGGGCGCCCCTCTCTCTGATAACGGTGCATCGCAATCAACGTCAAAGCTAGAAACCCTGCCGTTTCTACGCTACCTCAAAATTCTCAGCGGGCCGAATGTGGTAAAGCAGATCCTCTCGAACAATCCCAACGTTAAAAAAGCCCTGCAAAACACACGTCGCTTTTCATTTCAATCCGCGAATAATATGGATAGTACAGAAGATATATCTGCTTACCTGACAAAGGAAATAGTGATTAAACCCGTTGGTGACACACCTCTGCGCGTGATTGAACTGGAACACCCCAATGCGGGTCTGGCGCAACAATTATTGTTAAAACTGCATGAAACCGCAGATCAACTGCTCAGGCAGGAAATGATGATGCGCACGCAAAACCGCCTCGACTATCTGAAACAAACCATTGCAAAAACGGCAAACCCCGAACATCGCCAGGCATTGACCACTCTTTTAATGGAACAGGAACGGCTGAGCATGATGATTCGAATGGATCGCTATTTTGCCGCGACATTGGTTGAACCGCCCTATATCTATCCAAGGGCTGTCTGGCCACGCAAATCCTACCTGTTTCCGATTATGGTTTTGGCAGGTATGCTGATGGGATGGATTATTTTCGGTGTTATTCACACATACAACACCACTGCGCGAACAACAGATATTTGATTTCCGATCAGTCGCTGGCTGGCTCGATATTAATAACGCTCGCCACATCGCTGCTGCCAGTCATATCGGGATAAAGTAAAAATATACCCAGAATGGCCGCCGCCAAAAACAATGCCGCTACAATAAAATACAATCCGTTATGACTATTTTGTGCCATACTTACATCACCCTTTTTAATTACATTACCAATAGTTCGATACGTTGAAAAGTTCCGATTACATACAACCTTTAATGATCAGCGTGATTATCGTCACTAAAAACGTTGGACGAGAGCTTGATGCCTGCCTGAAAGCGCTCTGTGATTTTGATGATATTTGTGTGGTGGATAGCGGGCATGACCTGCAAACCAAAGAACGATCCGAAAAATATAACGCCCATGTCGTTCCCTATGAATGGAATGGCACATATCCGAAAAAGCGCGGATGGTGTCTGGAAAATCTGCCTTTAAACCATGACTGGGTGTTTTTCGTTGACGCGGACGAAGTTGTCACACCCGCCCTGGTATCCGAGATCACAGCCACATTCAAATCCGCCCCCATCGCCGCAGGATACTTTGTCACAGGACAATATGTCTGGAACGGAAAGCGTCTGAAACATGGATTGCAAAACCGTAAAATCGCCCTGTTCAACCGCCATAAAATGCACTTCCCTGTCATTGATGACACAGACTGTCCGGGTATGGGAGAGATTGAGGGGCATTACCAACCCATTTTAAATCATAATGGCACAATAGGAACACTAAATGCCCCCCTCCTTCATTACGCCAATCATTCAAAGCAGGACTGGCTCACCCGTCATAAACGCTATGCCGCGTGGGAAATTTGTATGAACAGGAAAAACGCATGGCCCGATGACCCCATAATATGGCGGCAATACCTGAAAAGAGCCCTGCGTAAAAACCCCCTCCGCCCCGAACTGGCATTCCTCCATTCCTACATTTTGAAACTCGGCTTTCTGGACGGTGCGGCAGGCCTCGACTTTGCCATATCAAGATGGCAATATTATCAAATGATAAGAAGAAAGATAAAATAATGCATCAAGCCCTCATTCTGCATGGAACAAAAGGCTACCCAGAACGAAATTGGTTTCCTTGGTTAAAAAGACAACTTGAGAAAAAGGGGATAAATCTTTCGTTCCAAAATTACCTACTCCAGAAAACCATAGCCTGCAAAACTGGATAACAGCAATAGAAGATCAAGCCCCTGTTATAAACGAAAACACCCTTCTTATCGGACATAGCTGTGGCGCGAATTGTGTTCTTCATTTACTTGAAAGATCTTCTTCAAAGGTCGCGTACAGTGCTTTATGCGGAGTCGTTACAGACCCTATAGGCGACAAGGAAATTGATGGTTTGAATAGGACATTTATCAATCATAATTTTGATTGGAACAAAATAAAACAAACATCCAACTATATCTCAATCTACCATGGTGATAACGACCCTTACGTTCCAATAGAACAACCTCAAAATGTTGGAGAAAAATTGAATATATCTTTAAATATTATTCGAAACGGCGGTCATTTAAATGAAGAAGCTGGCTATACTGAATTTCATGAATTATATAACGATATTATAAAGCGGGTTGATCTATAGCAACTTCTATAGAATAACTAACTATGGTCGCAACCATTCCTACAGTCTCCTTTCAAGGCGTTGACGTCAAACCTATTGATGTTGAGGTGCAAATCTCTAGCGGGGTGGTGGCGTTTAATATTGTTGGCTTGCCCGATAAGGCTGTTGCGGAAAGTAAAGAGCGTGTGCGCGGCGCGCTTCATGCATTGGGCCTTTCCCTTCCCGCCAAACGTTTGACGGTCAATCTTGCCCCTGCCGATACACCGAAAGAAGGTTCGCATTACGATCTGCCGATTGCGCTCGGCCTACTCTGTGCCATGGACGTGCTTCCTAAAGATGAAGTCGCAGGATATGTCACATTAGGCGAGCTATCTCTCAGCGCCCATTTGCGTAAAGTCAACGGCATCTTGCCCGCCGCCATGTTTGCAAATGAGAATGATAAAGGGTTGATCTGCCCCGAAGAATGCGGCGCAGAAGCTTGCTGGGCAGGTGATATCGACATTCTTGCACCGAAAGACCTGTTACAACTGATTAATCATTTTAAAGGCACACAGGTTTTATCGCGTCCGACACCACCATCCGAAGAGATTAACACAACGCACTACACCAACCTTGCCGATGTCAAAGGGCAAGAAACAGCGAAACGCGCTCTGGAAATTACGGCGGCGGGCGGGCATAACCTGTTGATGAGCGGCCCACCCGGTTCTGGAAAATCAATGATGGCAGCGTGACTGCCCGGCATATTACCACCGCTTTCCGCACGTGAAGCATTGGATGTGTCAATGATACATTCCCTTGCCGGAACGCTGCCAGAGGGCGGACTGGTTAAACATCGTCCCTATCGCGATCCGCATCATTCGGCGTCTCTTCCCGCGCTTGTTGGCGGCGGCGCAAAGCCCAAACCGGGGGAAATATCGCTTGCCCATAAAGGCGTTTTATTTCTGGATGAACTGCCTGAATTCGACCGCCGTACATTGGAGGCCTTACGTCAACCTCTGGAAACAGGAAAGGCGCTGATCGCGCGTGCCAATCAACATGTAACCTATCCGGCGGATATTCAACTGATTGCCGCGATGAATCCCTGTCGTTGCGGGCATTTGGGGGACACGATTTGGAATGTACCAAAGCCCCGCGCTGCGCCGCAGATTATCAATCCAAAATTTCCGGCCCCATGCTGGATCGTATTGATCTGCATGTTGATGTGCCGCCAGTTCCGGTAACGGAATTATCCGGCTTGCCCGACGGAGAACGCTCCGAAATTGTACGTTCCCGCGTCACAGGGGCGCGCACTATTCAGAGAAAACGGTTTGAAGCGTGTGACGCAAATCTGGATACAAACGCCCAAGCCTCTGGTAAAATTCTGGAGAAAATTGCACCACTAGAGCCGCGCGCACAAGAAATGCTGAATAAAGCAACAGACGCCCTTAAGCTTTCGGCACGCGGTTATCACAGAATTATTCGCGTCGCCCGCACCATTGCGGATTTGGACGGCGGTACGGACATAATTACCCCGACATACATTGCGGAAGCTCTATCCTATCGACGCCCCCGATTGCACTAAAACCTTGAAAATACTGTTTTTTTAGGATATATTTGAGAGATCGATTTTAAGCGTGCTGCGGGGAGAGACCCCCCTCCCCTAAAATGCAAAAACGAACTGAGTTAAAGTTAATTTATTAAATAAATTCAATACCTTAAATTACACCTAGAGCTGTTTCATAAATTTGCATGATCCGATCATGTCTGATAAGATATCAAAGTAAATGTTATTTAGGTAAAAAGTGTCAAATATTAAAGATTTATTTATTTTAGTGAACCGTTCCGATATCGAAGGTGATAGCGATACGGGCGCTGGTGAGGCTGCAAGTGGCGGTAGCAGCGGCGGCGGATACACACCCAATGCAAGTGTTGCAGATCAAGTCTCAATTATTCAGGCGCGTGAACGTATTATAGAAGCCGAAGGTTACGAGGCGAATTTCAAATCCGAAACAGCCGCGGATATGGCCAGCCCCATGGCCTCTATCGCCGCCGTAGCCGCTTTGGCACTAACAGATCCTGCCATGTCGAATAACATGGATAGCCCAAATATGACGCATGTGGAAGAAACCGCCATTGCGTCCATGATTGTGCAACCAAAAGTCGATCTGGAGGGAAATGCATGGCGTCCGTCAGAAATGGCGAATACAACAAAATTCTTTGATAATCAGGCGCATGCGCATGAAGTCAACACATCCAAACTGGAAAATACAGAACAAGCGATTGAAGGTCTGGCGCAAACCCATTCCATGCTGATGGGCGCGGCGCATGATATTAAGGTCGATAAATATAATGCACAAAATGGAGGTCCTGCCGCGGGGGCAAGTCCGGATGCCGGTAAGCCAAGCGCGGGCGGTATTGCCACCGGCGCGGCAGTCGGTTGGGGCGCGTCAGCCGTTGCCAATGCTATTCTTCCCGGCGCGGGCGCACCGATACAAATGATCTCCGCTGCCGTAACGGGTGTGCAAAGTGCGGCATTAACCTTTGGCGGCGACGGATCATCTAATAAATATGATATGGATCGCAAACCACGATCCAAATCCGAAGCTGCCGCAATGAAGTCGGATTCGTCTTATTTTCAAAGTTCTAATCCATATGACGGCACAACATCCGGGCAAATGATGCAGAGCAGTCCGCCTAGCCCTGCAACATCAGCTTTCGGGGAAGCTGTTGCCGCCGATCCGCAGAAAGACGCGCTACAAGATACAAAATCAATGCAGATTGCTTTATTGGAAGAAGCCGCAGGAAAAATCTGGGCGCAGGGAGAAGAACAGACAGAACACCACAAAAACGCCCTGGAAGCAGATGACACGCATACGGAATATGTCGAAAGCGGCGGCGCAGACTTTGATACGCATGAACTGTTCCGTGCGGCGGATAAAGGCGCCATGAATGATGTACAGGAAACAGCCCTAATCCATGCGTCAAAAGCAGAAAATCCGGATGTGATCGAGAAAATAGAACAACGTTTTGAACTTAAAAATCTCGACTTGGCTATGGGCGGTAGCTTTTCAAAAGGCCCAAGACCCAAATAAAATTTTTATTGGTTTTCTACAAACATTTCTTTGGCTTCAATAATGCGTGAGAGTGTTGTAATCCAACACATCAAGCCGAATATCAAAGCGAATAAGTAGAAAAATTGCGGCAATAGACACATAAGACACAGCGTTATAATCGTCTCTGTTCCTTCCGCCAGCCCCCCAACATAGAAGAAAGATTTTCGCCCACGCACAGTCGTTTCCAGCTTCCGTCTTTCGGCAATAATAGCATACGCCAGAAAAGAACTACCTGTTCCCATGAAGCTGAAAATCAAAAATGCCCCATAAATCGCTTGATCCGGATGACCTAAACAAAAACCAAAGATGACAGCGCTATAGAATATAAAATCCAGAACAATATCAAGATACCCACCATAATCAGTCTGTTTATTGGCAACGCGTGCTACGGCACCATCAAGGCCGTCACAAAATCTGTTGAGAGCGATAAAAACCAGTGCAGGAATATATAATCCTGCATATAATAACAATGCCGCAATCATACCAATCGCAAATCCCGTGTAAGTGATCTGATTGGCTGTAATATTGTTATTTACAAAAATTTTTGCCACTTTCTCCAGTGGAAAATTTATAATTGGTCTAATATATGCGTCGAGCATGAAATCTTTTATTTTAATAAGTGATTTGATTGGCTATTATGAAAGTATGTCATATTCGTCACAAGTTAAAATATTGTTTTGTTTCATTTTAATTGCATTACCGCTCTCTTACGGTCATGCCAATTTACTTCCGGCTGAAAAACCACCAATCTTTAATAATTTTTGTGAAAATGCTAAAACGCCTGCTGACCAGCAATCCTGCACACAAAAACGCTATGAAAATTCTGAAGCCGCACTCAAAACACAATATGAAAGTTTTATTCGTTTTTTAAACAATACGCAGCATGCTGATGATATGAAGAACACCCAAAACGCATGGATTGAATATCGTAACAAAGAATGTAAATTTGAAGCCGGTTTCTTTGAAGAAGAAATTGCCAAGCGCACGCTTGAACTTTCTTGCCTCAGTCGCTTGACAGAACAGCGTGCTTTATTACTCTACAATTTCGTTCCACGCGTTCGCAAACAAACACAACAACAAAGTATGAATGAATGACACATAAAAAGACAATATGTGTCTATTGCGGGGCATCTTCCCGTGTAGACCAGAAATATAATGAAGCCGCCATTGAAACAGCTAAACGATTAGCCGAGGCGGGATATGACATCGTCTATGGCGGCGGCAGTTTTGGCCTGATGGGTATTATTGCCAATAAAGGACTTGAGTACGGTGCAGATGTGATTGGCATTATCCCCGGGCATATTGATGAGCGTGAAAAAATACACCCTGACCTGACGGAGCTACATGTGGTAGATTCAATGCACGAACGCAAAGCCATGATGGCAGATCGCTCGGATGTATTTTTGATACTACCTGGTGGTTTGGGTACGATGGATGAGTTTTTCGAAATTGTAACGTGGAAACAGCTAGGTCTGCATAATAAAAGCATCATTATTTATAATGTTGAAAAATATTGGGAAAATTTAAAGCTTTTGGTGGATAATATAGGAGATGAGAAATTCATGAAGACGAAAGATCATGGACTTTTCTCATTCTGTGACAATATTAATGATGTGATGACGCAAATAAAAGATGCTCCTATATCAAACAAAAAATTTAAACGCGACGTCATATAAATAAAGATAAAAGAGTTGAAAATTGATTTACCCTCACGATAAAGATGCCGCCCTGACATATGCAAAAAAAGCAATTGAGCGTTTGGACGCTGATAAACTTGCGAGGACTCCGAATAATTTTGAAGTGTGGTATGCCTATTATTCGAAAGAAAATAATGAGGTTATTAATACTCTAGATAATATCTTAAAATCAAAAAAAAGTATTACAGAAGAACAGCTTCACGAAATTTATACAAAATACTTAAGCGATAACAGAACGGAAGAGCGCGTAAGACAGGCTGGTAATGATCTGCAATCCACAATCAATAATGTTAAAAGCGTGGTCGCAGGGGTCAAGTCATCAACGCATGAATATCAGGGCTCCCTCGCCACAATCAATAATCGGCTTTCAGGAAATCCGTCGAGCGCAGAGTTAAAAGCCGTTATCAATGAAGTTAAAAATAATACGCAGCAAGTCATTGATCGCAACCAAAGTCTTGAAGTTGTCTTAGAAGAATCCGCTTCCGAAATTGAAAAACTTCGACATGATCTTGCCAAAGCCAGAAAAGAATCCCTAACGGATAGCCTAACTGGACTTTCCAATCGCAAGGCTTTTGATTCCGAGATTCAACGTATCATAGAAGATGCCAAGAAGGAAAAAACGCCCTTTTCTGTTCTGATGCTAGATATAGACCATTTTAAAAATTTCAACGATAATTTTGGACATCAAGTGGGGGATCAAGTCTTAAGACTGGTCGCAAAATGTCTTACAGACGGCATTAAAGGTCAGGATATTGCCGCAAGATATGGCGGCGAAGAATTCGTCATTATATTGCCTGGAACCGAGCTTGCGGCAGGTGTAGCCGTTGCAAATAATCTACGTAAAGTCGTGGCAAATAAAGATGTCGTCAATCGCGGCACAGGTCAGCGTCTTGCACGTATCACAATGTCTGTTGGCGTTGCACAATTCTCGGGAATTGAAAGTACAGAAGAGCTAATTGGTCGCGCAGATGCCGCTTTATATACCGCTAAACATAATGGTCGTAATCAGGTTGCCGCGGCGCCTACGCCTATTAATAAAATGGCTTAATTTCAATAAACAGAACTAACTCTGTATTTAATCGTATAGAGTCATAAAGGAAAAAGAATGTCAAAAAAAATAGCATGGATTACAGGGGGGTCATCCGGTATTGGTGCTGCTACTGCTGAGAAGCTCGCAAAGCAAGGGTGGACCGTTGCCATTACGGGAACAACACAGGGTAAGTTAGACGTTGTCTGTGACAAGGATCCTGAATTCATAAAGGGCTATGCCTGTGACGTCACCAAGCCGAAAAAGGTGATTGAGTTGATCGACCAGATTGAAAAAGATCTTGGTCCCATCGATATGGCAGTATTAAATGCAGGTACATATAACGGAGAAAGCGTCGAAGAATTTACAGCCGCTAATTTTAAAAAACACTTTGATGTGAATGTCATCGGTGTCGGAAATTGTCTGGAACCGCTTCTCAATAAATTTTTAGATCGCCGTAATGGTCACATCGCCATCACATCCAGCGTGGCCGGTTACCGGGGACTACCGCAATCTATATCCTACAGCGCTACAAAATCTGCCCTTATAAATCTGGCAGAAAGTCTGGCGATTGAGCTTTATAAATCAAATATCAAAATACAGGTTATTTGCCCTGGATTTGTCAAAACACCCTTAACAGATAAAAATGACTTCGACATGCCGATGCTAATGGAAGTGGATGTTGCCGCAGACAAGCTGGTTGAAGGATTGAAGTCAAATTCTTTTGAAATCAACTTTCCATGGTCTTTCGCCTTAATGTTAAAAACCTTGAAATTTTTACCTGCAAAACTCTATTTTATGCTGGCTTATAAAATCAAAGAAAAACGCATGAAAGAAGACAAAAAGAAATCAGATAAAGACGATAAGAAAAAAGAAACAGATAAATAGTGCATTTCGCTTGTCCACAATCGAAAACTTTGATACTTATCTGATCAAGGTGGGGCCAGTAGCTCAGTTGGTTAGAGCGGTCCGCTCATAACGGATTGGTCGCTGGTTCAAATCCGGCCTGGCCCACCACTAAGTTATTGATATTAAACAATAAATTATATTTCTGCCAAAAATGGCGCATCACTGCGGGACGTGTGGGCATAGAGTTATTCATCAACTACAGAGAATATTAGAAAGCCGTCTAAATAAGACTAAATTCTCTTGAGGGCTAATGGCTAGTTGACAGGAATTTTCCAAATGGCTTTTAAGAAAGATAATTTAAAATATCCATGCGGGTATGCGGAAGAGCTAAAATATGAATTTCTGATCGTTCTATTTTGTAAAATAGAATATGCTTCTCAATGATAAGGCTTCGATACCCCTTATTGATGTCACCTCTTTCACGACCTAATTCTGGATTTTCAAGAAGGCCATAAAAAGCACTTTCTATTTTTTTGAGATAAATATCAGCTTGTCGAGTACCCCAACTTTGTAAGGTGTAATTACGTATCTCTCTTAAATCACGCGCGGCTTGAGGAGAGATAATTATCCTATATCCATTCGGCATTATGAACGAATACCATCAAAGAAAGACGATACATCCTCCTTACCTTTTAAGGTAATACCTTTACCTTTCAGAATTTCATCTTCACCAGCCTGTAAATTTGAACGTAAACGATCAAGTTTCATTTGCATGACAACGTCTTGATTCATCTCCATAAAACGTAACGCTTCACGTATAACTTCACTGGCATTATTATATAAACCACTTTCAACTTTATTCTTAATAATGCTTTCGAGCTCGGTTGTTAAAGATATGTGCATCATATTATCCTTTATATATATACAATATTATACAAAGATTGATAATCTTTGTAAACTCACTTCTTTATATAAGCAGATGATTTTCAATTGAAACTGCGCATTTACTTCAAACTTTTTCTTAATAACCCCCTCTCCCCATCATTACAGCCATTATATTCCAAACATTGAAGGCATTGTCTCGTTTAATGTACTATCTATGCGAACAAACCTTACATTATTACGAAATTTGCCTTTAAATTCTCTGTTTCACATCCGGTTTGCTCCACCATTCAGTCTTCATATTTGCACATTAAGAGAATATTACGCGCCAGAACCCGCATTGTGCGGGCTTTTTGAGATAAATATTTCTATCAACTCAAGAGAATCTAGCTTTACCATCAAAAAAGCCCGCCATTCTCTAGCGGGCCATTGGCTGGTTGACAGGTTTATCTTATATTAGGCGATATTCATTGATTTAAGTATGATCTTTTGTATGTATTGCTTAGAGCATTTTTCTCGCCCAGCAATATCATCAAGTGTTGTTCCAGAAAAATGTTCTTCCCTCCAAACATTCCCACGAACTAAATTACGCAATTGGTATGGTGCTAAATCTAACGGATCATAATCCTGATTATCCGGTTTGATTATGAGCGCCCCTTTATATGATCGCCTTGTTGTAAAAGGAGCGCGGATCACATGAACCGGATTTTCAAATTTTACAGGTATTGAAACACCTAACTTATCTTGCAAAACCTGTCTTAGATTTTCAGGATTGATTTCAAGCTCAAGTTCTTCTGTATGAACAACAATCTTAATAATGCAATTCCTAACAAGCGTTTCAGAAGGCACGGTGTTTTTGTTGAGGTACGTCATCATTTCATGATCCACAACATCATCCAGATTTAAAGCTTCAAAAAGCTTTTTGTGAAGAGTGCTACAGACGACTTGCTCAATCTCATGCGCCGGAATGCGCGCCATGGTGCCTTTGGGATGATCACGATACTGGATTAAGTTCTGGCTCAGATAATACCTGTATTTCTTACCTTTTTTATTTGTAAAATCAGGACTGTATGGTGTGCCATCAACATCAAATAATAATCCTTTCAGTAAATTTTGATCAAGGGCTTTTTTATGACCGCGCGCAGCGCCAGTTTGAGAGATCAAACGCTTTTGAACGGCACTCCATAATTCTTCGGAAATGATCCCCTCATGATTGCCATCATAGATTTGGTCTTTATGACGCACCTTTCCGATATAGACCGGGTTCTTTAATAATTCATATAAATTCCCACGGCTAAAGGGTTTGCCACCCATTTCTTTTCCTCGCTTAGATATACGCAGCGGGCTTATGATCTTATTTTCATCAAGATCCTGTTTCAACTTTGCGACAGTTCCATGACGCAAATACCATTCAAAAATATACTGAATTAATTTTGAATTATTGATATTAATGACGAGTTTCTTATCAATCGCCTCATAGCCAATTGGAGGAATACCTCCCATCCAAATTCCTTTCTTCTTACTTGCAGCAATTTTATCACGGATACGTTCGGCTGATACTTCGCGCTCAAACTGAGCAAAGGATAACAGCACATTTAGTGTTAGCCGTCCCATGCTGGTCGTTGTATTAAAACTCTGCGTGACGGACACAAACGTGACGCCGTATTTATCAAACACTTCAACCAGCTTAGCAAAATCCATCAATGATCTGGTTAGACGATCAATCTTATAAACGACAACCGTCTGAACTTTTCCTTCCTTAATATCTGCTAGCAAAGCATGCATTGCGGGCCGATCAAGATTACCGCCTGAAAACCCGCCATCTTGATATTTTGTTTTGATGGCCTTCCATCCTTCTGACTTCTGACTAGAGATATAGGCTTCACACGCTTCACGTTGCGCATCAAGCGTATTGAAATCCATGTCCAAACCTTCTTCAGTCGATTTACGGCAATATATGGCGCAGTTTTTAATATCCTGTTTCATATTACGCCTTTCTTTTTCAAACCAAAGAAAGCGCGTCCGTTCCAGCGTGATCCGGTAATGTCATTCGCTATTTGTGAAAGGCTGCTAAAATGAGCTCCTCCATAATCAAATCCTTGTGATTTTACTAATACAGTATAACGTTTGCCTTTCCAGTTACGGATCAGGCGCGTGCCAGGTTTTAGGGCCGCGCATTCTTCATCAAAGCACCGGGAATTGCGTTTATATTGTTTGATAAGTTGTACTAGCCGAGCATGTTGCACTGGTGTAAAGCCTGATCCACTCTTTTCACGAAGTTTAAACTCAATGCTGCACTCCATCATAGCGCGCCCAATGCCTTTATGAGGTTTAATACCCCATAACTCTGACCAGCGATCTCTTAGCTCAGTAAATGGTAATTTTTCTGTCATATAAAACTCCTTTGTTTATGAGTTCCATACATGCTTCCAGACGCAATGAAGTCCAGTTTTATTGAGATAATTATACCATTTCACGCATAGCATTTGATTTTATCTGCGCAGATCTCGTCTTTTGAGCTGATATAACCCACTCTTTATACGTCATACCTCTCATTTTTGGTGGATTAGGATCTTCCCCTATACCAAATACCTTCGATAAAATGAGATCCGCTTCGCTGAACTTGTAGAATCCGTGACGTCTTTTTATGTTTGCGCCCCAGTATTCTCCTTCCCTTTGTGGTGTCAGCCATAAACAACCAGACCCTTCAGTCTGAAACTTCGGTTTATATTGTCCTTGAAGATATTGATAAGAAAAAGCATATCCTCCAATAGATTTCAAAATATCAACTAACTGCTCTGTAAATTCAAAAGTAGGATGTAGTGCCTCTCCTTTTCGACGGTAATATTTTTCGCCATTCGGCATTTCCCAGATTTCGTCTTGCAGAGCGATTGCCGAAAAATTCAAATGTATGCTTATAGTTAAGATGAGGCTCAAGTGTCTGGAATGAAAATTGTATAAAGCTACTAAAATCATGCCGAAGTATTTGTTGATAGTCAGTCATTTCCATCATTAAAACCTCCATCATCTTTAAAGCGGTTCATAAACTTATCCATGATCTCTTTATCTTCAGGTAAGATTTCAAATTCAGGGGCATCATCCATGATTTTTAAAAATGGAATACATAGTTTTATCATTTTTGGATCACCCTTTGCTGCTTGTTGCGCCATCTGTTCCAATATGATCTGACGTATATTTCTAGCTTTCACTTTTCCATTAATGGTTATCTGTCGCTCCTCACCAAATATATCTTTGATTTCGTTTATAAATGTTGATTTACGTTTTTTGGGCCGCCCGTTTGGATTGCCGGATTGACCAGGTTTAAATTGGTGCTTTGCAGGAGGTTTATTATTTTTCCGTCCATCTCTTTTGTTTCCATCACTCATGATGATCTCCTCTCAGATTTTCTAATTCAATAAATGTTTGATTTGTTTCAGTGTGAACGGCGTCATTGCCAGTAAGGTCTTGCCAACGACGGATGATGACATCGCAGTATTTAGGCTCAAACTCGATACAGCGTGCGGCGCGCCCTGATTTCTCACAGGCTATGAGTGTTGAGCCGGAACCGGCAAAGGGATCAAGCACAATATGACCACGTTTTGTGCAGTCTTTGATCGCATCTGTAATCATTGCCACAGGCTTAACAGTAGGATGAAGTTTAAGATCTTCTTGATTGGCAAAGCCGTTCACACCAGCATAATCCCAGACATTGGTACGGTATCGTCCGTACTTACCAAGTTCGATGTTGTTGATATGTTTTTCCGTGCCGTGTTTGAACACGGCAACTAACTCATGTTTTGAGCGATAGAGGGATCCCATGCCGCCATTATCCTTATTCCAGACACAGATATTTTTGAGATCAGAATAATGAGCGCGACCTGCACCTAAAAGCTCGAACATATGGCGCCAGTCCATATAGATATAATGAAGAGAGCCGTCTATTGAGAATTGAATAGCATTGGCAATAAATTTAGATAGAAACTGCGTGAATTCATCTTCTGACATCTCGCCTGATGCCATGGCAAATTCATTGTGTTTGATCTTCCCATTTCCGCAGACATGACCGTCAATTTTTACGTTATAGGGCGGGTCTGTGAAAATAGCATGTGCCAAAGATTCTTGCATGAGAGATTGATAAACATTAGAATCCAACGCATCTCCGCAGATTAGGCGGTGATTGCCCAGTTGCCAAACATCGCTGGGCTTGGTCACTAGCAGCGCATCTTCTTCAATGTCAGGAACGTGATCGGCAGGATCGTCTTGTGCTGTGTCGATACCATCAATGATAATATCAAGCTCGGCGGTCTCGAACCCTGTGATCTCAAGATTAAAATCGAGATCTAGTGACATGAGGTCCGTGATTTCTACGCGCAGCAAATCATCATCATAACCTGTATTCATGGTCAGTTGATTATCAGCCAAACGATAGGCACGCACCTCTTCTTTAGAAAGATGCCCTACTTGAATGCACGGTACTTCTTTAAATCTAAGAAGCTTTGCAGCTTCCAATCGTCCGTGACCTGCAATGACATTTAATATGTCATCTATTATGATAAGTGAATGCGTTCGCATATATGTTCGGCCGGGCTTTATCATAAAACCCACAAAATCAATGCCTTTATCCACCCTGTTTAGCCAGATTTTATTAGGATGCAAATGCAGCGAAAGCTTGTCTTGCAAAAATCCGTCAATTTCCTGTTGCCACTTGTTCAACACTTTGGGATTTTGATGAAACAACACCATATCATCAACGTAGCGGCCATAATACCGGCATTTCAGTTTATGCTTTACGAATTGATCGAGTTCATTGAGATAAACATTTGCAAAAAACTGGCTTGTGAGGTTTCCGATCGGAAGACCTGTGTGTAATTCGGATTGCATCAAGCTCGTATGTTTAGGGACTTTTTTGAATAAAGCGGGTGAAGACCTATAATTTGCACGCTTGCGCGGATCATGCCAAATTATCTTCAGCAACAAATCCAGACACCACCCTTCACCTATATCTTTTCTGATGATGCGCTCTATCGCATGACGATCAATCGCATTAAAGAAATTGGCCACATCAACCTTTAAGGCATAGGCCGGCCTTGTATAATTGCGCGTAATGCTGCGCGCAAATCCGCTCAAGACCATCATGGGTTCCACGCCTCGGAATGCAGGCATAACAATCCCGTATAAAACGGCGGTAGTAATAACCGGAAATTGCATTATAAATCAGGTGATGAACAATTCTGTCTCGGAAGTCCGCTGCCCAGATTTCCCTGATCTTTGGATATTCTATAACAAAAGCAATAGAGCGACCAATATTGTAAGAGCCGTTCTTTACATCATAATATAAATCCATCAGATTTGTTTCAAGATCGGCCTCAAAAGCAAGCTGATTCAGTGTATTGCGCTTGCATTTGAGGCAATCAAAATAAGCATCGAATAAATCTTCAAGGCTAAAATCGTCAGGGCGCAATTTAACCTTTTCTAGTTTCATTATTTAATTTGCCCATTCTCTCTAATAGTATTCAGGGAAGGATTTCCAACTCCGGACGCATCGGACATTGTTGTTATTGTCCTTATTGTTGTTGTGGTTGCCGTCATTGAAATTGAGGCGCCACGCATTGTTGTTGTTGCGCTCGGAGGACGACCAATAATTGCTCGTCCCGTCTCAATGACGAACTTCCGTCGTTTCGGCAGCGATCTTTTGATCAAAAATCCCGAAACCTGCCCCTTAAAGGCAGGTTTCGGGATTTTTATCTTCAATATGATTTGATATAAAACCATACATCTTCTTTGCTTGATATATACCAAGCGTCACTACCCGAGATAAATACACTCACCAAAAAGAGCCACAAGATAAACCATCTTGATTACGCTACTTTTTGTTCTGGCTCATCCTTCCCTGAATTCTTTTTACTCGCTTTTCGCCAACCTTGCGCCTGTCTTGCGAGTGAATCTGTTTTCTCTGTTAAATCAGCATAATGCTTGCGCTGTAATATTCGCATATCATGGCACAATCTCTTTAAAAGCTGGACAAGATGAACTCGTTCAATAATCTCATCTATATGGCGTACTTTGTCTTTTGTGCTATTTGCCCGATAAATCAGAACGATTAATTCGGTTGTTTCTTCTTTTAATTTTTGTCCCAAAGTATATTTGTATTCTCTTGGAAAATCCTTTGTAACCTGCATGATTCGTAGTAAAATATCATATGTTAGTTTATAAATTGGAAGATGTTGATATTGAGCCATGACCTACTTTAAGACATTTAAAATCGCGCTTTGCGAAAAAGAAATAATTATATGATTGAATAATTTATTTTCGGACGCATCGGACATAGAAGCCAGGATTGTTCTTACCGTTAGAGAAGTATTGGCCGGCGATGAAATTGACGCGCCAAGCATCGGAGTTGATGCGCTCGGAGGACGACCAATAACTGTTCATCACGAAGCTTCCAGCTGCCGGACCGTCATTGGCTGCATCTACACCATCCCCGCCGCCAACGCCGTCCTGATAGGTCGGGTTGTCCGTATCCCCAGGCGAAAACAAGTTCACATACATCACATCTAGTTCCGCAATTGATGGTAAATACCAATCATCATAACCATGCCCCTGTGTGCCGTTCGTGCCGACCGGATCACCTGAACATTCGCTCGGCACAACACCATTTGGTGCATTTGCATGCGTTTCCCCCAAACAATGACACGCCAACGCAGCCTCGTGAATATCCTGACCTGGCGTCGTTGTGGCAAAATCTGCCGCGATTAGTGTGTTTGTGTTTGATTGTCCTGTTCGACAAGTGGATTGCACATTATCACAGTTCGTTAAGCCGGAGACATCGAGCCAATTTAATGTATCGTCGTTAAAGGCAAATTCGTCTGCATTCCCATCAAAGTTCCCATCCCTAAAACTGTCCACGCTGGCTTGTGTCGTGAAGTAATCGACATCCCCATCAGGCGATAGCCCAACATAGAGCGTATCATCCGCACACAAATCCCCAGGGTTGATACATCCCGCAGGGCCTGTTCCGCCCATTACAACGATATCAAACGTGCGGTCGGCCGTATTCCCCGAACCATCCGTTGCGCGAACAACAACCGAAAATGTCCCGCTGCCAGAGGGCGCAGATCCTGTAATTGTTCCGTTGGTCGCCACATTCAACCATCCCGCGCCTGATACTTTTTGATAGGTCGGTGAACCGCTTTCATCACTGGCGGCCACAACTTCAGAAATTGCCAGATTGATTGTGGTTGTTGCAATGATGCCAGCTGGCGTAATCCAGATAGGGTTGATAGTATCTGTTACTCCGCAGGTCATGCCACCCGATGCAGCATTATAAGTTAAGACCTGCCCATCGCTACAAGAGCCCGTATTGGTAAATTGTGGCTGTATCACGCCTGATGTATCAAAACTAAAGACTTTAATCCAACTTCGCTCCATTACAATTAACAAATGTCCCGTGCACCTGAAATCTCCGGCCCGCCGCTTAATACAAGACTTCCATCTTCACCCCGTACATGAATCGCCGGGCGCAGCTGTCCTGAGCATAGGCTGGCGCCAGCATTAAAGCAAAAAGTAAAAATGCAAGTAAAAGAGGCTTATTGATTTTCTTCATCCACGCCCCCGCTGCCTTGATTTTCATCAATTATTTTTTGAACATTGTCACCGCCGGCATCCCTGATTGTGCCGCTGTATGTAATATCACCCAAAACATGGAAACCGTCCTTGGTGAAAAAGCCAACGGTTTTACCGTCAATAACAATACTGACGGTTCCGGACTTCTTCATTCTGGATAATTTCGGTTTTTGGAGGTAGATGAATTAGCTTCTTGCGCTAGAAACTGGGGCAATAGAGACATTGAGCAGAAATAGTAAGCCTAGACGCTAAGCAAAGAGTTTTCGCTAGACGGAAAGGAGTGTTTACCCCCCCAACAATATGGTAATTGGTCTGTTTGCTCATACTACTTTTCCTCTTTAAATTCAAGAATAACATTTTCACCTTAATATATTCTAAAAATATATTCTAAAAAAACAAGAAAGTATGAAATTTTAGAATCTTTACTGATAAAAATATTGTCCTAAATACGCTCCGTCAACCCACATTTTAACAAAATGAGGTTTTGGCCGGATTACAGCTTGATAATTCTCACACCTGTAATTGCTAGTTTTCCTGATATTGTTGTGGGGCGCATTGCGCTCTATAACATAACCCCCGTGCAGCCCGATATCCTTACCGTTGCTCTCTTAATACATAACCATCATCACACGGCTCAAATCTTTCGTAACTTAATTGATAATGCCCATCAACTTTCTCACCATTTGGGTCTGTAGTACATGACGATAACTTTGGTAAAGGATCACGCCCTTTCTTTATACGTTTTTTAAAGTTACGTTAAGCTTTTCGACACTACCGGGTCGAAAAGTAGCCATATATATCATCATCATTTGAGGTAGATTATCATAAAAGATACTGTCGTAATAGTGACGAGGCGCTATTTTCCTAAAATCAATACTATCCGATTAGGACCACACGGCAGAAATTGGCACAGCTTGAAGGTTATCACCAAATCCGCCTAGATATTGCTCTCCAGTGTAAAAGAACAATCCCGCGCTTAAATTTCTTTCCAGCTAGTTCGGATAATTTTCCCAAACCGTTAAAATCACTGCCTTGAAGCGAAGCGGCTGATTTGATCTCGATGCCAAATAATCCCCCTGTCCTGTCTTCTAAAACCAGATCAACCTCCGAACCTTTATGAATACTGAAATGATAAGGCTTGAGAGACATCTCCAGACCAACTTGCTGCTTTAAAAGCTCCATCACAATGAAGTTCTCTAAATAAGCGCCGGCATTGCTTCTTTGCTTTAGGAAGCTATCCGTCTTCCTGTCCGATCAGAGAATTGATTGAGAAGCCCTGTATCGTTCCAGATAAACCTTGCGAATTTACAAACGCTCCTTCTGCGTTTTTTGTCCATGCGGGAATATTGACGATCAGAAAGATATGTACTCTTGAAGAAGAGACATAGCGTTTCAAAGTCGTGTTTTTAACACCGGACAGCCGTGATATATCCGACATATTGATGGTACTGCCTACTCTCGGTGGCGATCAGTTTGAGAATATTGGGAATCTCTGTTAGTCCTTCGATATTGGCCAACTCTCTAATATCTTTTTGTAAAATAGCCGTGAGGTAATCGGCAAACCATTTATTGCGTCTGGATGAAGAGCTGCGGGCTATCAAACTCAGGATAGCCCCCTATCCTCATTCTGGCCGCTGTATCTTTCCATGTGACATTTGAGGCAGCAAACTTCTGACTGGTATCAACAAGAGTATTCGAAAAAGTTTGATCTTTTGCCCTGAATTTCGTCTTGAGAAAGTGGCCATAAGATTCTGAATTTCTATACGCCCAGCAAGCGAGTCTCCTACTTTGGGCAGCATCATTACATTGGCAGAGCCCGTTAATATAATGCGTCTGCCCTTTCTATCTGAATCACGAGTTTTTTTATGGGTAAAAACAGCTCAGGTGTTCTTTGAACCTCGTCAATAATGACGTGTTTGCCCAAGTCTTCCAAAAAACCCAAAAGAGTCTTTTTGAGCAGCTAGCAAAGTGGCCGGATCATCCATAGTAACGAATTTCCCCTTAAAAGCCCCCTCTTCGATTATTTTGTTGCAGAGTGTACTTTTGCCTGTCTGACGGGCTCCATTTACTAAAATAACGGGCGTGTCTTCTAAGGCTTGAATAACAAAATCTGTGATATTTCTTCTATACATAGCCTTAAGTTAAGCATTATTTATGCGTTCAGACAAGCTATAGTGGTGAAATTTGTGTTTTCCAGTGGTAAAAAATGTAGTTTCTTTGTGGTAAAATTTGATAATAAATCTAATAGTTTATCTTACGGTAAATAAAAGATTTTAATCGCACATTTCACTTTAACTTGTAATTTTGAAACTACGAACGTTTTCCATGTACCAAGAGCATCCTTGCTTATCTATATCTCCAGTAACAAAAATATTTTCCCTGTTTTATGCGCATAAAGTGCTTACAAGTTTATTTAATAAAAAAATGTACTCTTGTAATGATTTTAGGACTAATTTTGTAATATTTGAAGTGATCAATTTTGGACATAAGGCCAAAAATATCACAATATCTACAAAAATCTTATTTTAATCTGACAAGACCAATAGGGCTAAAGATCTCAAACTTTTATGATCAAGACACAAAAGAAACGCAATCACAATTCGAATTTTGACCCAAATAATCTGGTATTATATTCAGACTTGATTTTATTTTGTTTTCGGGGCTTATAGTAAATTATGTCCCCGACAACAAAACGCGTTAGTGCTTTTTTGATCGCCATTATTATGATGGCGCAAATTGCCATTGCGCATCATAATGTTGTTCACCTTGCTGATCACAGCTTGTCACATTACGAACACAGTGATGAGTCACACGACGATCATGATCAAAAGCGAAATGCTTCAGAAGAATGCCAGATTTGCTTGCATGTAAAATCCCTGTCTGTTGCCACTATTGATCAAGATATTTCGTCTTTCATATCCATTGCAAAGTCTCAAGATTCATTTGCAACAGGGAATGATCAAATCAGCAATGACTCTTTCACGTCCTATCATTCCCGCGCGCCGCCAAACCCTCTTATCTAACCAAATTCAAATAAATAATTTTAGATAAGAAAGGACATATTCATGTCAAAAAAACTGTATTTAGCAGCCAGTGTGGTTGCGCTCCTAGGTGTCTCTCCTGCGATTGCGGCAGATGATACGGATCTTCAAGCTTTGCGTGCGGAAATTGCCGCAATGAAACAGGCTTATGAAGGCAAAATCTCCGAACTTGAAAATAAGGTGCAAAACCTTCAGACACGACAAAGTCAAACAGCAAGCACCGTTGCATCAATCGAACCCGCGGCAAATGATGTTATAGCATCCGATACGTTGCCTCGCCCCGCCACAGATACGCGACGTATAAACGATAATAGTTTTAATCCGGAAATTGGCGTTATTCTGCAAGGGCAATATCAAAGCTTCTCTGCGAATGAAAGTGAATTTGCAGGCTTTGCCGTTGGTGAAGAAGCCGAGCGCGGTGAAGAAGGTTTCGGTATCGGGGAAAGCGAAATTAACTTTTCCGCCAGTGTAGATGACAAGTTCCGCGGTAGCGCAACAGTCGCCCTTGTCGAAGAAGGCGGGGAAACAGAAGTGGAGATTGAGGAAGTATACGTCGCATCAACGTCCCTGCCCTATGGACTGGAAGTAAAAGCCGGACGTTTTTTCTCTGAACTCGGGTACTTAAATTCCCATCACTGTCACGCAGATGACTTTGCGGATCGCCCATTAACCAATCGTGCGTTTTTGAACGGAAACTATAATGATGACGGTGTTCAGATTTCTGCTGTTCTGCCGACTGAATATCTATTCAGAGATTGGCGGCGGTGTTTATCGTGGAAATGATTTCCCAGGCGGCGATGCGGAAGGCAGCGATATAGGATCATGGACAGCATACGGACGCATAGGCGGCGATATCGGCGACAATACAAGCTGGCGTTTTGGTCTATCGACACTTCAAGTCGAGGAAGGCACACGTTCGGCAAATGAAGATGCGGTGACTTTCACAGGTGAACGCGGTCTTTATATTGCAGATACCAGAGTTGTATATGCCCCGACCGGCAATAACGCCCAGCAAGAGTTAACTTTTCAAGGGGAATATTTCCATCGTGATGAAGACGGTGTTTACAATGACACAGACGCCCTAACCGGTGATGTAGACTATGATGATAGCCAAAGCGGCTGGTATGCGCAAAGTGTTTATAAATTCGCACCTGCATGGCGTGTCGGCGCACGTTACAGCCAGCTTTATGCGGGTGACGTCCCTGCGGCACTGGCCGATAGCGCGTTGGATGATGGTGGTCATGATCCGTGGTCAGTATCCGCAATGGTGGATTGGACACCCAGCGAGTTTTCACGTCTGCGCGCACAATATAACCGCGAGGAATTATCAGACGGCAATGAAGACGACCAGATTGTCCTTCAATATATCATGAGCCTTGGGGCACATGGCGCACACCCATATTAAAGATCAAAGCGATGAAAAAATATTTATATCTTCTTCTTACGGGATGGGGGCTGCTACTCGCAGCTCCCGCCTCTGCAAAAGTCAATATTTTTGCGTGCAGTCCTGAATGGGCGTCGTTATCTAAAGAAATTGGCGGTGACTTTGTTGAAATTTATACGGCGACAAAAGCCCACCAAGACGCGCATTATATGCGTGCCAAACCGTCTCTGGTCGCCGCAATGCGAAAGGCTGATTTGGTGTTTTGTAGCGGCGCTGCGCTTGAAAGCGGATGGTTGCCGATTTTTTTGCAAAAAGCAGGCGGGCCGGATGTTCAACAAAACACACTTGGCTGGCTGATGGCATCTGACTTCGTTCCCAAACTAAACGTGATGAAAAGCGTAGACCGGTCAATGGGTCATGTGCATCCGGAAGGGAACCCCCATGTTCATCTAAATCCTCACAACATATCGGAAATCGCAAATGTTCTAGCAGAGCGTTTGTTTCTGATTGATAGGGAAAATGGTGATGCTTATGAGAGCAATCTGGATAATTTCCAAAGACAGTGGAAATCAAATATCCAATCTTGGGAATATAAAGCTGAAAATCTCGCATCACAAAATGTGGTTGTCTATCATAAGAGTTGGGATTATTTAACTGACTGGCTTGATATGAATGTGATTGCCTCGCTTGAGCCGAAACCCGGATTGCCGCCAACTACATCTCATCTGGAAGATTTATTGCAAAACTTGAAAGACGCAGATGTCGTGGCAATACTTGTTGCACCTTATGAAAATGATAAGGCCGCAAAATGGCTTTCCGAACGCACAGGCATTCCAGTATTGAATTTACCCTTTACAATTGGCGGAAGCGATCAAGCGCAAGACTTGCAAAGCCTTTTCAATGAGACGCTGATGCTTTTAGATGAAAGTTCAAAATGATAATATCACCTGAAATGTTGGGGCTTTTAGCCCCTGCATTTATCGCCGGATTAGTTGTTGCCTCCACGCACGTTCCTCTGGGACAAGAAGTTTTAAAGCGCGGCATTATCTTTATCGATCTGGCAATCGCCCAAATTGCGGCGCTGGGCGTTGTTTTCGCTCATGTCATATTTCAAGTGGATTATGGTTTCATTCCTATTCTTTCTGCGCTTTTATTCGCGCTAAGTGCCGGAGGAATTTTTGCATGGCTAGAAAAAACTGCACCAAAACATCTGGAAGCCGTCATTGGCTCTGTTTTTGTTATATCGGCCTCTTTTGCCATTCTTTTACTCGCCAATGATCCCCATGGTGGTGAACATATGCAGGATATGCTCGCCGGACAAATCCTATGGGTAAGCTGGCCACAATTAATGACAACAGGCATTGTTTATACCGCAATTTTGGCAATGTGGTTTGGTTTGAAAGAGCATCGTGCAAAACTGTTTTATCTCGTCTTCCCCATCGCCATTACACTGTCAGTTCAATTGGTCGGGGTTTATCTAGTATTCGCCAGCCTCATCCTGCCCGCACTTGCCACTGTCGTGCATAAGGGTAAAAAACAATTATACATCGGCTACATAACCGCCGCCTTGTCATTTGCTACAGGTTTGTTAATTTCTACCTTAAGTGACCTCCCCTCTGGCCCAACCATCGTTTGTTGCTACCCTTTATTTGCTTTTATATTGAGTAGGATAAAATAAGATTTGTTAAAATCGCGATGGATACCCAAACTATACTAAATAGAGTTTTAAGTAATTTATATCTGATATGACTTTTTCATGAATTCAATCTTTTTTGTACGTCTTTAGCTTTGTCAAAATCTTTTCTGTAATGTGGCGCTTCTAATATTAATGTTTCACAGTAATCTTGAGAAGTGGAATAATAGTATAAATTCGTTCGACTTTTACCAGTTCCTTCAGCATAATATTTGCAAAAGTAGATCTCTTTATTCGTCAAATACGCAATGGCTTTATGAGTGGCTATACGATCAAATTTTAGTGAGCCCCAAAACAGTATTATAAGGAAAAAAGATACCAGAGTAATAATCAAAAATACATTTGAAGGCCTAATTCTGTATATGCAACCTACATTAGCAATCACTGCAAACATACTTATTAAAAAGAATGGTAAAATGAATGCGCGTGTAGAAATAATTTTTGCGTCATCAAAATTTCCTGCTTTTAAGAACCACCAATCTATAGTTATAAAAGCTAAAAGGACTAAAGCTAGATATAAAATATTGGTCAACAGCCAAACTTTTTTTACAGTTTTGATAGGCATTAAAATCCTTACTATGCATCATACAGAATTCATATTAATTACTAAAGTACTGTCAGATTAGATCGAACTCTTCTCCAAATGCACAACGTGTTTCTTCATCAAGCATACATCTCCTGCAAAGAATTAACAGAGCCTTGGCGTAATTTTTTAAATGTGGGGCGTGTTTCTAAGTGACGTTGATAATTAAAATGGTTGAGGAATAACGATTGGATTGAGATGAATTTTTGTAAAAAGTGCATGGATCTAAACTTGTTCATTCCTCTCTCTCGTCGTCGGAAATGCAGGTGGGAGTTTTCAACCTGATTATTCTTATATTGCTCGGTGTTTTGTAATATCGCCGCCCCCATGTCTTTCAAAGTTGCTTTATAGGATGCGAGTTTGTCTGTGACAATTTCTTTTGGCCTACCGTAGCGTGACATTAGCTTTTTCAAAACTTTTAGCGCAGCTTTTTTATCTCTTTTCTTTGTCACAACACATTCCAGAACTGTTCCTTCATGATCTACTGCCCGCCATAAGTAATGAAGCTCGCCTTTAATTTTTACAAAAACCTCATCAATGTGCCAACGCCAATTTGAATGCTGCGGCGGTGATATTTTCTTTATTTGTTTCGAGAAAAGAGGACCAAATTTATTCCACCAATATCTGACAGTTTCATGAGAAATATCAATCCCGCGCTGATGCGGAATTATACATCGTCAGTCTATTTATTTTTATATTACACTAATAAATCCACACCCCTTTTCAAGAGTTAAAAACATTTGTGCAAAAATTTACAAAGAACTCTATATTCAAAACTTAAATATGTATTTTTCCATTTTAAAAACGTACTTTTTGCACCGCTGCACATATCTGAAGATATAAATGCAACGGTGCGTTTATGTTTCGCCTCATCCCAATTGATAAATCGAACGGCTGGACATATGTCGTGCCAGCCTAGCAGGCTCTGTACGGGATCGCCGTCGTTCCTGCCACCATACTCGCTCCATATTTGGTCATAACCAAACGGCTTCTCCTACGGCCCCGACGCTTATCACAACTTTCATGTGAAAGGATCTCGGTCTCCTTATCGTTTTAAAATATGCTATGTCGTAAATACAAAGCATTTGCTTCAGTCATAATGCCCTTTTTCAACCTGATCAGTTAAAGAACGCATATCGGTAATATTTTGAAATTGTTCAAATATGTCTACGTGATATTTGTTTAAGTAACTGGCAATATTCGGATTTTCAACGAGTTTCGTAACATAGCCTTTTGTAAGTGTGAAATTCAGAATATCAGCACTGTAAGTTTCTTCTGCTAATTTATACTCGCGCTCTAAATTAGCCATTTCATTTTGCATTCTATCCATTTGCTCCAGACTTAAGCCTCGAACCTTCTTTGGCTTCGCCGGATCAATAAGCTGATCCTGCGGCGTAGAAGCGAGAATTACTTTCGCATAAGGTATTGTGTAGACGTTAGCGTCATTCATTAAAGTTGCTGCTTCAACCTGACGCACTGACACCATTTTTCTTAAAATACTAAAAACACTTACAGAGACCATTTTATCTTTCAAAAGATCCGCAGCTTCTGCACAGATACCGTTCAGAAGACCTTTTCTTTTAATGATAGCTGCCACATCAATACTTAAAGCCTGTGCAATTTTTTGTTCCGACACACCATTTGCAATCGCACGGACAATCATTTTATGTTCCTGAATAGTGGAAAGCCGATTAATATGTTTGTTATAGGTAAATGCTTCATTATCCTTAGACACAAGACATGTGACATTACTTTGATCAATGTCCCTAAGAGCTTCAATGCGCAAGTGTCCGTCCAGAACAACATAAAGATTTGAGGCATTAGATTCCTTCATTACAACAGGCGGTTCAATAATTCCGACTTCTTTAATAGAAGAAAGAATTTGTTGATATTTTCTACTACGCCGCATCGCCGGCGTAACAGGTTTAGTAGGGATAACGTCCTTAATATCCACTTCGATTATCTGTTCGTGAAACCCGATCTTTACATTACCGTCTTGAATAAGAGGCTTTTTAATTTTTACCATGACCGCTTCTCCTTTTGTAACGTATCGGCAAGAGGTTTTGGGAGTGTTGTGAGATTCTCGGCTTTAAGAAGTGCGCAAAAATGATCTTGTTTATAAAGACTTCGAAGTGCTTCCGTTACAAACAAAACTTTCGTCGCGACAAATTCTGCTTTCTGTGTCAAAGAGCGTTTACGGTCTACTTCCTTTTGATAAATCCTGATAACATCTTGTCCAGATAGAGGCGCGTTTCTATTACTTCTCAGACTAGGACTTCTGGAACGAACCGTTTTTCCACGCCTCCTACGCATTTCAATTAATTTTTGTGCTTGTAATAATTGAGTTCCGCGCAAATTATTATTTTCATACGCCTCTTGTAATGCATTCTGTTCTTCTCCGGGAGACATAGCAATTTTAACGGCAATATTTAAAGCGACCTTTCCTTTCTCAACAGCAGCAATCAAACGCTCCTCACCACGTTCGATAAGCTTAACAATCTCCGTCACGTATTCTGTAGTAAGTCCTGTTTTCACCGCAATCTCTTTTGCCGTATATCCCTTGGAGAACAATGCCTCAACTCCTTTGAGCAAATCCAGACTACTATGTTGTCGCCTTTCTAAATTTTCTATTAAGCTTTTAAGATAAGCCTCCTCTTCATTTGCCTCTATAACGATTGCAGGAATTGTACTCTGACCAAGAGCCATAAAAGCTTCGAGCCGTCCTTGTCCACAAACCAGATCATAGGTATCTTCGTGTGTACCAAAAGATTTGGTAACGGTAATTGGGCGCTTCAATCCAACAGCGGCTATATTATCAACAATCTTCAGAAAAACCTTATTATTACGAACACGTGGATTAAGAATATGAATGTTCTTAATAGGAATCATAATAATATTTTGCGGAGGTGTATTTTCCATTAGGCGACCTCCGCTACATTTACTCTTCGCATCAGCGCAAAGAAATTGTCCAACGTGTTGAAACGAAAAGCATCTAAATTGATACCATTAGCATCTGACAACTTTACTGTTGGGTCTTCAATATCAAGAGAAGGAAGAAGATAGTAATCGAGCAGATTTTTGTTAAGCTCATCCATACGTATAGCAATTGTAATGTCAGGCCTTAAACCTGTATCCAAACGTATTTTCCAACGATTATTTCCGGCAGGTGTTTAAAAGCAACGACAGATTATAATAGACGCGCTAATTTCTTCATTAATATAGAGAAGATCAGATGTAACTTCTCTACGAACAAAGCCCCCTACTTCCTGAATATTCCTGATGGCATCTTCAACAATACTTGGGTAAAGACTACGTAAGTACTTATTGATCTCAATATATCTATAATCTCGATCTGGTCTGTAACCAATAATTTCATAGGCGCGGATAAGACTTCCAAACCTGTTTTGATAAACCCCGGAAGACGGCATATCATCTGTCTCATTAATTAAAATACCTGAAAGCCATCCTTTTTTCTTATGAAGCTCACGCAGTTTCATCAAAAGCTCTTCATTTGAAATCTTACGGCTACGCTCTAAAATAATATGTTGTGCGGCCAGAAAATAACTTGTTTCAATAAGAGCTTCAAAAACGCCTTCCGCTTTAATCCACATATCAGGTTCATTATTAACACGCTGTTTTTTAAGCTTATGCGACGTAAGATTGAACACATTATTACCAATGTATTTCTCATTTGTCAGTATTTGATGAATGGTGTCACGCGTCCATAATCTATCCAGATCAGTTCGTATGCCTTCGCGATTCAATTGATTGGCAATGTCTGTTTCAGATCGTCCCTTATCTACGAATGATTTATATATCATACGAACTGTTTCAACTTCTTCATCCGGCCCCAACACCAAAATAACACGATCGGTTTGAAGGCTTTTATGTTCGCCGCGTTTTAGAATGCCTTTTTCCTCACCTTGCTCATTTATTAACATACGGCGCAATCCGTATCCGGCAGGCCCACCTTGGCGATACCCCTTTTCAATTAAACGGCATTGTCCGGCAAAAACCTTCGCAGACAACTCGCGGCTATATTCACCAGCCATGGCACGTTTTACACCCTTAACTATTGTTGAAACAGGACTGCCATCATTTTCGAATTGCTCAGCAACGTATTGAACATTTATACCAGCGCGCCGACATATATATTCATAATTGGCGCTCTCGTCTGCATCTTGAAAACGTCCCCAACGTGTTACATCTAACACTAATATCATCGAGAAATCAGCCACGTTAGCTCCAACATCAGCTATTAATCTTTGCAAAGCTTCGCGTCCATTAATATCAAGACCGCTTTTACCTTGATCTGCATAAATCTCAACTATCTCAATATTACGTTGTTGTGCATATTCTCGTATCGCTTGTTCCTGATTTTCAGTTGAGTACTTTTGATGATCCGTCGACATACGCAAATACATCGCTGCTCTACATTTATTATTTAAGTCACCCGTCGCATTATTTGTATATTTTTGCATTTTATAATCATGGTCTTATTTTCAGACTACACACCGCAGACTGTTCTTTCTTCAATAATAAATACGGAACAGCACAATGTCTTTTACAAAAAACGACCAAGTTTTTCACATCATTACAGACCAGGAATTAATTGAGATCATCGCTTATAATTTAAGGAAAGATTTTGGCAGCAGTGGATCATCTATCAAAGAAATTGCACGTAAAATAAATGTCAATCCGAGGATTGTAAGAAACTGGTACGAAGCAAAGAATATGCCGAATTTAACCAATTTCTTGTGTTTGCTTACATGCTCGCCACATCTTATGAAGAGCATTCTAGAGCTATTAGACAATAACCGATTTACAGACAATATTCCTAAAGAAAATTATCCTATCAATCGTCACAATAAATCTATTTATGGTGACAATTCTGTCACTGTAAATGTTACATTGCGTAAAAATATATTACTGAAACTTAATCAAAGACAGCTATGGTTTTTAGGAGTTACGCAAAAAGGCTTATCTCTAAAAGTCGACGATATCACAAATACATGGGACGTAAATATGAGAACCGCCAAACGTGATATAGCGGGATTAATTGAATGTAATTTGATTAAGTTTTCAGGCGCTTCAAAAAATGGAAGATATATTCTTACATAATATTATCCCTGTTAAATCCCTGATTATTTTTTTACTTACTTTTGGTAAGCCCTACTGAGAGCGCGTTTCAGAATATTTTCTTAAATAAACAGGGGGAAATTCTAAAAATACCCTGTAAAATAGGCAATAACAGGGCAAATGATGAGAATAGTTATGACGTGACTGCGCACACCACCATTCAGTCTTCATATTTGCACATTAAGAGAATATTACGCGCCAGAGCCCGGATTGTGCGGGGTTTTTGAGATGAATATTTCTATCAACTCAAGAAGAATCTAACTTTTCCATCAAAAAAGCCCGCTATTCTCTAGCGGGCCAACGGCTGGTTGACAGGTTTATCTTATATCATAAGATATTCATTGATTTAAGTATGATCTGTTGTACATATTGCTTAGAGCATTTTTCTCGCCTCGCAATATCATCAAGCGTTGTTCCAGAAAAATGTTCCTCCCTCCAAACATTCCCACGGACTAAATTACGCAATTGGTACGACGCCAAATCTAACGGATCATAATCTATATTATCGTGCTGCGACTATTTTTATAAATTGTTGCAAGTTAATCACTTCTGTATTTTCCTCCACTCTATACTGGTCTTTGCCCGGATAAATGATGAAATTCCTTGAAGAGCGTATTTCTTTACTGGCTATTCTATAACCTTTTGAGAATTTTGGGAACATAGACCTTTTAACTTCAACAGCCCATATTTCTCCGTCTGGCTTTTCAAGAACAAGATCAATTTCATTCTCAGATGATTTGCCATAGAAGGATGCTTTAATTTGATCAGAATTTATAGCATTAAGAATACTTTCAATCACAAACCCCTCCCAACTCATCCCAACGATAGGATGTCCTAAAAGAGTGTCCTTGTCCCCTATTCTGAGCAATGCATGTAGAAGTCCGCTATCGCGCACATATATTTTCGGTGACTTTATAAGGCGCTTTCCCATATTGCTGTGTATAGGTTCCAATCTTCGCACTAACAGTAAATCGACCATAAGATCGAGATATCTCATAACCGTCTTACCATCGATACCCAGTGACCTCCCAATTTCCGAAGCATTTAAGGGCGCTCCTTGTAAATGAGCCAACATTTCCCAAAAGCGTCGCAATGTTTCAGCAGGAATACGAGGGCCAAGCTGGGGAATATCTCGCTCTAGATACGTACGGATAAAGTTTCTACGCCATGTTAGACTGTTATCTTCACTAGATGCCAATAAGCTGTCAGGAAAGCCTCCCCTCACCCATAACGCGTCTATATCGTCCGGATATTCACTCAGATTAATCGGAGTTAATTCATGATAAGCAATTCTGCCTGCTAATGTCTCTCCAGATTGTTTTAGCAAATCAATCGAAGCCGACCCCAGCAGGAGAAACTGTCCTGTTGGTATGCCAGCCCTTTTGTTACCGTCAATAATGCCACGAAGCTCCTGAAAAAGCTCAGGAATACGCTGCACCTCATCCAATATGATAAGTTTGTCTTTGTGATCTTCAAAATAATAGGCAGGATTAGAAAGCTTGGCTCTATCCTAGGCAGTTTCAAGGTCTAAATAGATAGAAGAAAAGTCAGATGAAACTTCATTTCTTGCAATGGTGGTTTTACCAACTTGGCGAGGTCCTAAAATCGCAACAGCAGGAAAACTCTCCAGTAGTTTCTTGATAACGCTGTAATCATTTCTCTCTATCATCTTTGTATATTAGGTATAAAGTTCCTAAAATACAAACTTAAATAATATATCTTATGGTAATTAAAGCTTAGATTTATTTGTTAGAGCTACCAATGACAGCATTACAAGGCAGTTCATTCCACTGCTTTAAAGTCTTGAAAAGGTGATGTGAATTCTGTTCGATCGCCTCCACCATTTACCTAAGGCATTGAAGATAAAACATGTTTTTATTTTTTCTTTAAACTATATTTCATTTATAAAGAAAAGCCCTCACATCATAAGGGCTTAATCGGTTTGAATATGATCTGGTTCATTTAGAACCTGTATTTTGCTTCTATACGAGCGCCGTGGCTGATATAGTCAGATTTGGTTTTTCCATCATAGTTCAGCGAAACTTCCCATATATTATCATTGTTTGCCCAACTTATGCCGGCGCCGTAATTTATACTAAATTGCGCGGGATCTGCTCCTTCAACACGGAAGGTTGAGCCGCCGCCCGTAAATGTCTGGTTTGACACAGCCGTATCACCAATAAAATCATAAGACCCTGATAAGCGAAGTGATGGTGTAAGCGTACCGACATCATAATTAATGTCAGCATCATACTTTGCGCCAATAGCTAACTCAGCAACATCAATATCTTCATTATCAACCGTTGCATTCAAGGCGCCCGCGCCTGTCTCTGTAAATTCATCCACTTCGGCGTGAATGTATTGGAAATCCACAATAGATGTCAATGTTTGGCGATCATCAAGTGCAAGCGGCATGCCCGCGCCGATGCGCGCGCCATATTCATAGCCTTCAGTATCGCCGTTAGCGGTACGGTTTAAGCCACCAAATGTAATGTTTCGGGATGTCTTAATGTCGTTGTAGGCAAAGCTAGCTTGGCCCTCGACATAAAAGCGTTCAAAGTCTTTGCCGCCATATGCACCGATGCGATAGGTATCGATATCAGTCTCGTGATTACCTGCGCCGTCTGTTTCTATATCTGTTACGGCATAGCTCGCATTTACACCCAGGCGGATATCATTTTCCAGCATGACATCCAAACCCGCCATGGCACCAACTGTGTTAGAGTCATATCCCTGAACACCATCGCGCATATCTTGGTCTGCGGTGTTGCCAAAACCACGAAGCCATGCGGCTTTATCAATATATCCGTCGCCAGAAGAGGCGCCAGTTTGGCCGCCAATATTGCCGCTGCGTCGTAAGCTACTTAAGCGGGAGCTGACCAGATCAAAGCCGGAGACCATGTTACCAGCGCTTACTTGTGTTGTTGCTGCGCCGCCGGTTGGGTCGTTTTGTAACTCAAGCGCGGCATCTGCTGTTAAGCTACCATTTAGATTGAATAAGGCATTGCGTGCCTGATCATCATCGCTAACAGCATCTAAAGAATTTTTCAAAGTATCCTCCTTATCGCCATCAACACCATCAATGTCTTCTTTTGCTTGAATGATAAATTTCAAGTCTTGAGCGCCTGAGCCGTTATCTTCTAAGTCAAGCAAAGCCGTATCGGTGAAGGTAATGGTTTCATCGCCTATCAATGTTGCATAGCTGGTTGTTGCGTTCAGATCAGAATTGATGACCGTAACGGTATCCCCGACATTAAAACTAAGCTCGGACGTATCAAGGCCAATCTTTACTGATCCGTCAATTGTTATAACATCCCCTGTTGCGTCAATCACGGGCGTGATTTCGGGAAGAAACGCTTCTGTTCGTCCAACATTAATGGTTGTGGTCGTTCCACCAGAGCCGATTGTTGCGTTTGATCCAGTAACAATCTGGCTTTTTGCTGTAATTGTTGTGTCACTATTTGTACCAATAGACAGGCTGTTCGTGCCGGTCAGCGTCAGTGTTTTAAATGCGCTCAAGGCTGGAGTTATAAGACCATCAATGCTTAAATCGCTGGCTGCAACAACGGACGCATTGTTAGACCCGCTAGTGCGTAAAGCACCATTGAGATCAATGTCTCCATTATTTGCAGTAAGAGTCACGTTATTTAAAGATGTATCAAGCAAAACGATATTGCCTAAACTCTGACTAATTCCTACATCTGTATTTACATCTGATTGCGTAGATACATCGGCCTTAAATGTTGTAAATGCTTGAAGGTCGATAATCTCGACGTCGTTTGCGCCGCCACCAATGGCACTGTTGAATATTGTGGCACCTGCAACACAAACACGCCCCCTACCGTCATTTACCCCTGTTATCGTTCCGGTAACAGAATTGATATCTATATTGTTACCACCAAATATAACCTGCGCATCAAATCCAACGCCTCCAGGTGTTTCATCATCAAGGGTGATTAATGTTACATTGACATTCCCTCTAAAAATAGCCAGAGCATCTTCACCATTGGTGTCACCACCTTCTATAGAGATTGTGTCACCTGTCACATCCTCATTGAAATCAGCTCTAGAGCTGCCCCCATTGGCATCAATATCAATTGCCGCCGCATCAACCGTGCCGTTAAAAATTGCATTACCATGAGCGCCAGCAACACCAACAAAGATATCTTCAAGTCCGCCAGTTCCGTCTGCACCAATCGTACCATTGAATGTTACAGTATTGGCCACATTTCGAATTTGAAGCCTGCCACCAATATCATCTGTTGTACTTACAATATTTGCATTAATCGTCTGGTTTCCATCAGTTTTGACAACTTCAATTAGGGTTGCATCATCCGTATCTCCAGTAAGCGTTATCGTTCCGCTGCCAAGATCTACATCGCCACCGAGCAAAAGAAATGTTGGTCTAGCATCATTATTAACAGTCGCATTGACAGTAATATTCAAATCATTTGTTGCGACATTACCATTTACGTTTCCATTAATGAGCAAGGCATTGTTTCTATTATTGTCTGAGTCATTAATGAACAGCGTGTTTGTACCATTATTGTCCAAAACGGTTATCGAGCCGATTTGCCCTCTATCATCAGGATCAATATTTGTCCCCGAAACGGTCAGTGAGTTTGTGCCATTTGTTGCATCATCTATAAAACAATAGAAGCCGCGCCATCTCCATCATTTACATTATCAATAACAAACGTATCCATACCATCAATGTTGATTGTACCGCCCGCCTCGATCGCGGCGCTAATATCAGCGGCATTTGCAGTCAAAGGTGTAAGCGTCATAATTGTGGCAATGGCGGTACAGGTGAGGAGTTTTTTTGATGTCATGGCGCGTGATCCTGATAGGGTGTTAAGGAGTATGAAACTTTAAACTTAGTAAAAAAGAATTTATTTTACCCATAAAATAGCATTTAGAAAAGAGTAAGTTGAAGCAAACAGAATCAGACAACCAGAGGGTGCTGACTAGTAGCTATGGCGCTGTAAACCAAGGGGGAAATATGACGCGATTTAAAAAATAGTTGTGTTAACAACAAAAGGCTGATTAATATCTACAAAATTAGATCAGAAACAATTTTTTACTTATAGATTTTGAAATATTTTAACAATATATAAATCAGGTTAGCGTCATGAATAAAATCCTACATATTGCTTATGATGATAAGTTTATTGAAAGAGCATATAAAAGTTTTGAAGACGTTTACACAGGTCAAAATGACGTTTGGATCTACGATAACAAGGATAGTTACGACTATATCAAGTCAGACCAGTTTCATAAAATAAGCAGAAAAGACCTGTTGAAATTATCAACTTTCAAAAGGCTGAAAGAATATGATTGCGTCATTATTCACGCCTTGATCCCCGCTTTTATATGGCTGATCTTATGTTCTTCAAAGCAGATTAAATATGCGTGGGTCGGTTGGGGATATGATTATTACGATTTAATTTATGATGATGTACATGAAATGTACTTACCAAAAACATCCGAAATATATAAAAATTATATTGATAAGAAGAAGCTACCTGTCAAGATTTTTAGAAAACTGGCAAAAGCGATAAAAGGTCCGCTTTTAAAGATTTTGAAGGTAAAAGTATTAGAAAAAATTGAAATATTTTCGCCGGTACTTAAAGAAGAGCATCGTTTAATTAAGGAAAAATATTCTATTGATAGCATGGGCGAGTATGTCTATTGGCAATATAGTAGCCTTGAAGACACAGTAAAAGGCTTTGATAAAGAGCGCGTCAACGGAAACAATATTTTACTGGGTAATAACGCAACCTATACAAATAATCATTTGGATATTCTTGGGCTCTTGAATCAAACAAATCGAAAAATACTTATGCCTTTAAGTTATGGCGATGATTTCTATCAAAAAGAGATGATAGAAAAATCCTCTATATACTTTGATGGCGATATAGATTTTATGATGGATTATATTCCTCTTGAAGATTACATTTCAAAAATAAGCTCATGTGACGTCGTTATTATGAATCATATTCGTCAGCAAGCGCTGGGAAATATCATCATTATGCTCTATTTGGGAGCAAAAGTTTTCCTTCGTGAAGAGTGCCCCACCTATAGATTTTTAAAAGATTTGGGCATTCATTTTTTCAGTATACAAAGTCTGGAAAAGAATATTGATTTGATTAAGCAAGAATTGAGCGAGGATCAAATACAGAAAAATAGAGATATCCTTTATGTTTATTGTAATAAAAATCAAAGCGTTTCGAATACGCGTAACATCGTATCAGTCTTGAAAGACACAAATAATTAGGGGCATCACCTGAACGCTACTTTTTAGGTTCTTGATTTCATTTTCTGCCTTATTATTTGCTCTGCCATTTGAATAGCTGAAAATTTGAATAACCATGCTAATAATAAATAGGTCGCTCCCATCCCACCTCCAACCAATAACAAAGATAAGAGCGGGTAATCAACGGTCACTTCAGTCACGATGATATAGCCGATGATAGCTATTGTAAAAGAAAGCAGTAATGATGGCATAAAGTCTCTTAATTGCTCTGTAATCGAATAGGAAATGACCTTTTTTGAAAAATAGCTGTTAGGAATATATGCAATAACCGAACAAAGAACCTGGCCTATCAAAATACCATAAATACCATAGCTGATGCTAAAAACTAACACGATACTGATCACGCATTTCTTTATGATTTCCAGATAAAGAAATAAATCCGATCTTCCTTTTACTTTAAGAATATTAAGATTGATAGAATGTAGAGGATACATCAGGGACGTAAAACACATAAGCTGCAAGTATGGGACGGCAGGCATCCATTTCGAAGGTAGAAGCAGCTCAAACAGCGGGCCTGCCAAAACGGCGAAAAACAGAATTGTCGGAAAAAGAATAAAAGTCGTGACGATAATGACCTTCTTATATGCACCTTTCAAACGCACATCATCATTCTGCATAGATGATAGCGCGGGATATGTAACAGCTTGTATTGAATTTACCAGTTGTGACGTAATCAGCTCCCTGATCTTATCAGCGAAAAAGTATAAGCCTGTTGTAGATACTGTAAACATTTTGGCTATCACTAGGACGTATATATTTTTGAATACTGTATCCAAAATGCCTGAAAGGAATAGTTTATATCCGAATTTATACATTTCTTTCAGCGCGTTTTTGTCAAACTGCCAGCTAGGACGCCAATCCTGCATCTTCCAAAGAAATGCTGTTTTCAGGAAATCAGCACATAAAATATGTGCGACCAAAGCCCAAACTTCAAATCCCATATAAGCCATATAAACGGCGAGTGCCCCTGATAAAAAGCTGGCGGGAACGCCCGCTTGCAATTGCCGTTTGAAGTTAAGCATTCTGGTAAAATGCGAGACTTGTACAACCTGAAATGAATGAATGATCACAGAAAGAGAGGCAACGCGTATAAGCGTTACTAAAGCTGGCGTTTCATAAAATTCGGCAATCCATGGCGCCGCTACAAATAGTAATCCATATGATACAAACCCCAGTGCAATATTCGCATAGAACGCCGTTGAGTATATTTCTTGTGTGACGTTTTCCTGTCGTATTAAGGCCTGGCTTATCCCTGAATCCATAAGGGCTTTTCCTAAAGCAAGGAAAACCGTCATCATCGCAACAAGCCCGTAATCATCCGGCGATAGAAACAGTGCCAATAACAGCGTTACAATCACAACAATGCCGCGATTGGCAACCAGTTCGGCGAAATTCCAAATAATACCAATAGATGTGCGTTTTGTAAAGACTCGACTTTTGTATCCACAAATGACTTCGGTTAAAGATATAAAATTCCGTTTTTTTCATGTGAATATTGACGTTATTCTTTATGAGTTTCCTGCTTGGGAAAAATGGTGGGCGCTAATTCTTTACATCCGCGTATGCCTATTTTTGCAGAGAGTAAGTCCATATCTGTCTCCCCGCCTTTAAGCCATTTTACAAGCTGCTCTGGATAATTGACGCCGGCAATATGGCTGAACGGATAGCTTCCAGAGATTCTGGGGTTGATTTCAAGAGCATAAACAGCGCCGTCTTCAGCGACGAAACAATCAATGTCCAAGACGCCAGTAAAGTACATTTCTTTTGAAACCGTTTCCGCCAGTTCTTGAAAAATATGATTATCATCAATCTCGGCAATATCGGTTTCA
Source organism: uncultured Alphaproteobacteria bacterium (assembly GCA_963710165.1). Lineage (GTDB taxonomy): Bacteria > Pseudomonadota > Alphaproteobacteria > Micavibrionales > Micavibrionaceae > JACKIP01. The sequence goes on along the minus strand of CAVPYZ010000004.1, from coordinate 337,911 downwards.
CCGGATCGCATGGCTATTTTTTTCTTGGCAACCGTCGAGACAAGTGTGCCCGAAAGATCTTTATATATATCCAAGCCATATTCTTGTCCTTGTAAAAATTCCTGAATCAAAACTGCGTTTTCAATATCGGAGACAGACTTATATTTAAGATACGAGCTTTCGACTTCATCTTTACATTTTTTGAAAAAGACCAAAAGTTCATCAACATTTTTTGCAATATTGACTGAGATTGAGCCCATACCCCAACGCGGCTTAATAACCAAAGGAAAGGTTAGATCATTGCTGTCTAAAAGCTTAATAACTTCATCACACTTACAATAAGTACGTGGCGTCTTGACGCCAATAGATTTGAAAAATTCGTATGTCTTTAACTTGTCATTCGCAATAGATGCTGCTTCATAAGAGGGTCCGATATATCTTGTACCAATATTGGCGAGCGCCTGTTGATTTTTTGCCAATACAGGCAAATCGATGTCAAATAAAGATAAAATAACGTCAATTTTTTCTTCTTTACATAGATTCAGGATAAACGGCATATATTCTTCATCATATATAACCGGACTGATATACGAAGAATCCGCACAGGTCATCGCATATGTATGAAGAGAGTTGGTTGCAAAAATATGTCCGTTATCACCCAATGCCTCTTTGAAATAGTTCACTATGTATGATCTACGTCCGACAGAAGTAAGAAGCACGTTCATTTTTTTTCCAATCCGCTAATAATTATATTGTTGTGAGCAGCAATCTTTATTGAGGCTGTAACTGCTGCTTTGTTACATATAATATTACTTGCCGCAAGATATAAAATCATGATACTAGCTTTTTAATATCGAAACTATATCAATGTTTTTTCGCTAGAATAGAAAAGAAAATAATGGCCTATTTAACAGCCTCACAATTATCTTCCATGGGCTTTAAAAGCATTGGCGAAAATGTATTGATCAGCGATAAAGCCTGTATTTATAGACCTCATTTAATGGAAATCGGTTCAAACGTTAGAATTGATGATTTTTGTATTGTTTCCGGCAATGTTAAATTAGGAAACTATGTCCATATATATGTCTATAGCCATCTTTCCGGGGGCGCAGTAGGCGTGCAAATGGATGATTTCTCAACTCTGGCACACAACGTTCGTGTATTTACCGAGTCAGACGATTATAGCGGAGAGAGCCTTACCAATGCTCATATCCCCGAAAAATATAAACCTAAAAGACAAGCGAAAGCGATTTCTATAGGCAGACACTGTATCGTTGGTGCAAATTCATTAATATTTCCAGGTGCTTCACTTCAAGAAGGAAGCGCAGTCGGTGCTATGAGTTTAGTAAATAAACCAACTGAACCATGGGCAATTTACGCAGGAGTGCCTGCCAAAAAGATAAAAAATAGATCAAAAAAATTACTTGAACTGGAAAAAGAATTCCTCAATGAGGTAGAGGGAAGTTAATCATCTATCCCTTGATAGCTTATCGACTTATTTAAGACCAATAAAACACTAAGATTTAAATTTTAAGCTTCAACTTCTAGCTGAGCACCGCTTTCAGGCTCAGTTTTAAATATAGACGATATGACAGATGCCATTGTAATGGCTTTTCCTTGCCCATCTGTATATGACTGACCTTCATGTCCTTTTGCTGCTACAAAACTATTATCCTGATCTAAACCCTTACCTGAATTAGTTACAACTTCGCGATAAGATTCTGGGTTCTCTCGCCTTAAAGTATTCAGTTGACCTACTACAACACCAAAAAGGGTTTTTTCTACATGAGATGGATGTCTACGCAATTTTGTAATTGCGTCTGCCAAGTTATCTATATTTGATATATTGGTCTCCATACGGTCTTGATCTATCACATGTGGAACGCGAATGTAAGGTATGGCATCATTTTCAAATCCATATTGATCACCACCGGCAGATTTAGCGTGTTCAGAATATTGAAGTGCTGCACCAACTGGTCCTGGATGAATACGATCATAAATAGGGCCAGAGTCCGGATCAATTCCCATGGCGACGCCTAGATCGTCAAGACGTTTTAACACGTCGCGACCTTGTATAATTTGATGTGCATGATTAATGTACGAACTTGTTTCTACAGCATCTCTAAATCTTGCGACCTTTTGATCTGCTTGTGTTTGCAACTCCTCAGGAGATACCGAATTATCAAATATTGATGCCACACCTGATTTTATTTTACCAAAAAAACTACTTACTGACATTTTATGACCCTCTTTTTATTTTCTAGAAAATAACAAATTTTAATAAAGAAGTCAAAATTCAGCATACAAATCTAAACTGTTTAATATCCATTATTATTTATTGCTACAAATTCAATACGTTCTTTTCTTCAAAGCTTCGGCATAGTCTGTCACTACCCCGTAGTGTGGGTCTTCTGTAATATTCGCTTCAACCAAATCGCTGGCATTATCCAATAAAAACTGGCAGTCCTTGCTGAGGTGGATAAGGTGGAGGCGTTTACCGGCTTCTTTATATTTAACGGCAAGGGTGTCTATCGCTTCTAGGGCTGAATGATCCCAGACGCGGGCATAACGAAAATCGATGACAATGTCGGTTTCTTCATCATTACGCGGGTGAAACATATCTTTAAATTTAGCGATAGAGCCAAAGAAAAGCGGGCCGCGGAGTTCGTATATCTTTTGATCGGGACGATCAGACGGGCGTTCTGTTACCCATATTTTATGTGCGGATTTCCATGCATAAACCAGCGCTGAAACAATCACACCAACGACAACCGCAATTGCCAAGTCATAGGCAACCGTCATCCCCGTGACAAGAATAATAACAAAGGCGTCTTCACGCGGTATTTTGCTCATAATACGCAATGACGCCCACGCAAAAGTTGCAATAACAACCATAAACATAAGACCCGTCAGCGCCGCAAGCGGAATCATTTCAATCCATTGTGATGCAAACAGGATGAAGAATAAAAGAGCGAGCGCCGCCGTGATGCCCGATAGTCGTCCACGCCCCCCCGAATTAATATTAATCATGGATTGCCCAATCATGGCGCAACCGCCCATCGCACCAAAGAACCCGCACGTGACATTTGCCATTCCCTGCCCCACACATTCTTGCGAAGTGCGGCCACGTGTTTCAGTCATCTCATCAATCAGGGACAGGGTTAGAAGACTTTCAATCAAACCAATTGCGGCAAGCGTTATAGCAATTGGCAAGATGATGTAAAACGTTTCAAACGTAAAGGGCACCATTGGAATATGAAATTGTGGCAGGCCGCCTGCAACACTTGCCATATCACCGACTGTGCGTGTATCCAGATCAAGACCGATAACAAGAAGCGTTACCCCCAAAATCGCAACCAGCGCCCCAGGGATCATCTTTCCGACCTTTGGAATTTTGGGAAAAGCCCACATGATCACCATGGTCAGAACGGTTAGCCCCAGCATCATATACATCTGCGCGCCGTCCATCCAGTTGCCGTTAAACAGTACACCGATTGCGCTGTGTGATGTATCTGCCTCCGCGCCGTGAATGGCGTCTTCTTCCGGTGTAATCGCAGGGTTCTTAAATTGTCCTAGCTGCGCTAGAAAAATAACAATCGCCAAGCCGTTTACAAAACCCAGCATCACAGTATGAGGGACAAGGCGTATAAATTTACCCAGTTGAAAAACTCCCGCCAGAATTTGTATGATTCCCGCCAATGCAACGGCCGCAAACAAATATTCCACGCCATATGTTAAAACAAGGCCAACCATCACAACCGCCATTGCGCCCGTCGCGCCGGAGATCATACCGCTTCGCCCGCCAAATACAGCTGTAATTAACCCCACAAAAAATGCGGCATAAAGACCAACTAACGGATCAACATGCGCCACGAAGGCAAAAGCAATCGCTTCAGGAACAAGCGCAAGCGCAACAGTCAGACCGGATAATATATCGGCGCGCGGATTTTCCGTCAGTTTGAATTTGTGAACCAGGCGGAGCATATTCTTCGTCATATTTAAATTACACTATATAAAGATTGGGCGTTATTTGCCGCGAACGTATAGGTTTCACTCAAAAATGTCTATAAAAGACTTATTTACACGTGAAAATTTCGTTTTTTTTATAATATAATTCGATTATAACCACCCTATGAACACTCTAAAAACAACCGTATTTTTATCACTCTTTACTATTCTAACCACCGAGGCCATCGCCTCAACAAGCGGGGTGAGCAGTGGAAACGTTAAGGAAGGAAGCCGCGCCATGGCGCGTTTTTCCTATACCAATGATAATGACGCCGCATCTCAAGATGATCGGCTACGCATGCGTCAACATTATGAACATGGCTTTACAGATAATTATGCATTACGCTTGATCATGTCACAGGATAAAAGAGATGACGATTCTGTCGAACATTCTAGCTTTCGTATCGAAAACCGTTTTCAATTTTTTGATGAAAAAGAAAACGGATTTAACGGTGCCATTCGTCTGGGATATCGCAATAACGCATCATCGGCGGACGAAGTGCAAATTCGCTTGAATGGCAGTACGTCATTCGCAGATAGCTGGCAGTACCGACAGAATATTATATTCGGTCATGAAATCGCAGACGGGTCAAAGTCTGGCCTTAGTCTTGAAACACGTTTTGCCGTCCAAAAAGAAATCGGTGCCTATGATCTGGGCATTGATCTGTTTAATGATTTCGGGAATTTGAGACAGCTATCCGGCTATAGCGATCAAAGTCATACTTTCGGTCCGTTTATAAAAGGCAGTGTCACGGATGATTTATCCTATGAAATCGGCTACCGTCACGGCTTCTCAAGATCCGCTGGTGATAACAGCATCCGCATCTTTATCGGCTATGATTTTTAATTATTTCGTTTGAAGCGAAAAGTACTTGTGCCGCGTTCTTTGCCTCTCTATTTTTGAGGAGATATAATAAACAGGACATAAACATGAAAACACGCGCCGCCATCGCCTAAAAGCCGGAAGCCCGCTTATAATTGATACCGTTGATTTAGAAGGGCCAAAAGCAGGCGAAGTCCTGATTGAACTAACATGGCAACGGGCGTATGTCATACAGATGCCTTTACCCTGTCTGGCGATGATCCAGAAGGCGCATTTCCCGCGATTTTGGGACATGAAGGTGCGGGCATCGTGCGCGAAATTGGCGAAGGTGTAACATCGGTGAAAGTTGGCGATCACGTCATCCCCCTTTATACACCAGAATGTCGAGAATGTGACTTTTGCCTACATCCGAAAACCAACCTATGTCAAAAGATTCGTGGCACGCAAGGCAAAGGTCTTATGCCCGATGGCACAAGCCGTTTTAACTAACGGAAACAAGTTTTACACTATATGGGCTGCTCAACCTTTTCTAACTTTACCGTCATGCCGGAAATTGCGTCGCCAAAGTGCGTAAAGATGCCCCATTTGAAAAAATCTGCTACATCGGCTGCGGTGTCACTACAGGAATCGGCGCGGTTGTTTTCGATGCCAAAGTCGAACCCGGATCAACCGTTGCGGTATTTGGTTTGGGCGGTATTGGCTCTGAATGTTATTCAAGGCGCAAAAATGGTCGGCGCCAATCAGTATTATCGGAATTGATATCAACCCGTCCAAAGTAGAACTGGCCAAAAAATTCGGCATGACTGATTTCATCAATCCGAAAGAAACCGCCTAATGTTGTCGAAGCAATTTGTGACCTCACCAATGGCGGCGTTGATTATTCTTTCGAATGTATCGGCAATGTCGATGTGATGCGCCAAGCCTTAGAATGCTGCACAAAGGATGGGGGGAGAGCGTCATTATTGGCGTGGCAGGTGCAGGCAAAGAAATCTCTACACGTCCTTTCCAACTGGTCACAGGACGAAATTGGAGTGGCTCTGCCTTTGGCGGCGCGCGCGGACGTACCGATGTTCCTAAAATTGTTGATTGGTACATGGAAGGTAAAATTAATATTGATGACCTTATCACACATACAATGCCCTTAGAGGATATCAACACAGCATTTGACTGATGCATGAAGGAAAAGCATTCGCAGTGTTGTTTTATACTAATGCAAGGAAAATTGAAGGTTAAATAAATTTTGCCATGGCGGCATAGTCGAAGTTTCGGAGCATGAAAGCACCGCATTAAACTGCACTATGCGCTTTTCAATTTTCTTGCCGCCGCAAACCAATAACAAAAAAATCCCCCTCATTACTTTTTGGTCGGCTTAACCTGCACACACGAAAACTTTACGACCAAAGCAAACGCCTATCAACGCGCGGCAGACCTTGGTCTTCATCCTCGCACCCGACACCTCCCCACGGGGTGATCATGTGCCCGATAAAGATAACTATGACTTTGGTAAAGGGGCAGGGTTTTATTTAAACGCAACTCAAGAGCCATGGGCAAAAAATTACCAAATGGAAGATTACATTGCGAAGGAACTGAAGGATTTAGTTGTAAACAACTTCCCAGTCCATTCTGGAAAAATCGGATTATTTGGTCATTCCATGGGCGGGCATGGCGCTCTTACGCTTTATCTTAAATACCCAGAGGTATATAAGAGTGCCTCGGCATTTGCGCCGATCTGTGCGCCTGTAAGATGCCCGTGGGGCCAAAAGGCATTTTCAACTTATCTGGATGATAATGAAGAAGAATGGAAACGTCATGATGCGACTGAATTAATGATGAATTCCTCCCTATCCGACCGCACACTTGTTCTAATAGATCAAGGCCTATCGGATAATTTCTTGGAAGAACAGCTTTATCCTGATCTGTTTGAACATGCCTGCCACACAATGAAACATCCTATTATACTGCGCAGACATAGCGGATATGATCACAGCTATTTTTTCATACAGAGTTTTATAGAAGACCATTTACGTCATCATCACGCCATACTGGTATAATTTATTTGACAAAGCCCTCAAAATCCTTATAAATCCATCTATTCCTGAAAAGTAGGCATGGTTGCCTCGTTGAATGTTATTTATATCCTTCAACCCAGACATCGGATATCGGGACAATAAATATAACTATAAGGAAACACTTATGAGTGAAAAACGCCCACAGGCCAAACATAAAGTTGACCGCCGTTTCGGTTGTAATCTTTGGGGTCGCGGAAAATCCCCTTTTAATATTCGTCAATCACGTCCGGGTATGCACGGCACATCACGTGGCAAGCAAACCGATTATGGTGTGCAGTTGATGGCGAAGCAAAAGCTGAAAGCATACTACGGTAGCGTCGGCGAGAAAATGTTCCGTAAATATTATAAAGAAGCTGTTCGCCTGCGTGGTGATACGGGTCAAAACCTGATCGGCATTCTGGAACGTCGTTTGGACGCCATTATCTACCGTGCCAAATTTGCACCCACTGTTTTCGCAGCGCGTCAATTGGTCAGCCACAAACATGTGACCGTTAATGGTCAAAAAGTGAATATCCCCTCTTACATGATTTCAGAAGGCGACGTAATCGAAGTACGTGATACAGCGCAAAATATTCCAGCTGTTTTACAAGCGATTGAATCACCAGAGCGTGATATTCCGGAATATGTTGATGTTGATAAGTTTAAGGCAACATTCCTGCGCATACCGCGTTTGGAAGATGTTCCCTATCCTGTTCAAATGGAACCAAATCTGGTTGTCGAATTTTACTCACGTTAAAAGCGACACTTCAAAGAATTTGAAAAGGCATGGATATTTTCCGTGCCTTTTTTGCATATGAAAGAAAGATGGATATGACAGAAAATATACTCTTGCTGGATGGCGGTATGGGTCGTTTGTTAAAGGAAATCGGCGCACCGTTTCGACAGCCCGAATGGTCTGCACTTGCTTTAATGGAAAATCCCGATGATGTAAAAAAAGCGCATTATATGTTCATTGATGCCGGATGTGACGTTATTACAACCAATGCCTATGCTCTTGTACCCTTTCATATCGGGGAAGAGCGATTTGCCAAAGAGGGTCGCGCACTTTTATCACGCGCCGCGAGACTGGCCAGAGAAACAGCAAATGAAGCAGAAAGGGATATTAAAGTCGCCGGTTGTATACCGCCCGTCTTCGGATCATATCGCCCCGATTACTTCGATGATAAAAAAGCGTTGGAGTTGCTATACCCTATTATAGAAGAACAAGAAGAGTATGTTGATGTTTGGCTATCAGAAACTATTTCCTCAACGGTTGAAGCGCGAATCATAGGACAAGCTTTAAAAAATTCTAAAAAAGAGTTGTGGCTATCCTACACAATTAAAGATCGTGAGGAGGAAAATATTCCACCTCAATTACGCTCAGGCGAGAGTATAGAACAAGCGGTTAATGCGGCAGAAGAAATACATGCGAGCACGATGCTCTTCAATTGTTCTAAAGTCGAAGAAATGCTGCCTGCTTTAGCAGTAGCAAAAGAATCTACAAACTTAAGATTAGGAATATATGCCAATGCATTTGGCCGTATTAAAGAATTCTCATGAAGCATCACAAAGCCTTACTCCGCTGAGAGATATAACACCGCAAGAATATTTAATAGTCGCAAAAAAATGGAAAAATTCAGGTGCCACAATTATTGGCGGCTGTTGCGGTATAATGCCGGATCATATACAAGCCTTAAATAAGTTAAGAAAATAAACCTATTCCTAATTATTTTGTCAAAGCTGTCAAAATACCCTGCAGAGTTTTGACTTCCTGCTCATTAAGTTGATTGCGGGTAAAAATATTTGAAATATTACGCACCATAGTCGGACGTAAATCTTCCGAACGGAAGAAATGGTTTTGATCTAAAGCATCTTCTAATCTTGTCAAAAAAACTTGTACATCTTTATTTTTCGCTAAAACGACATCACCGGTTTCATGGTTTTCTAAATGAGTATTTGTGCCCGTCTCATCCCTTAAGGCGCTTTGAAATAATTCATAGGCTAATAACAGAACTGATTGCCCTAGATTAAGAGATGAAAAATCGGGATTTGTCGAGATTTGAATAATGCCATGCGCTTTCGCAACTTCATCATTTTCCAAACCGTTACGCTCGCGCCCAAACAGGATAGCAACTCTGTTTTCTACCGTTTGTTTTTTATGTAGCGCGTCTGCTGCTTCACAAGATGTGAATACAGGTTTATTCATATCGCGGCGCCGCGCCGTTGTTGCAAGCATATATTGAATATCCACCATGGCGTGATCAAGCGTTTCAAACACGCTGACCTTGACAATATCACTAAATGCGCCCGCCGCCATGGCTTCCGCGCGTTCATTTGGCCAGCCATCACGCGGGTTAACTATGCGTAAATCAGACAAACCGAAGTTTGCCATCGCACGTGCCGCGGCGCCAATATTCTCCCCCATCTGCGGTTCCATGAGAATAATTGCGGCGGAACTCTTGTGACGATCAAACATTGGAGATATGAATTATAGATAACATTTCAAGGAGACTATATATGACACGCTCTAATATAAAGAAAAAAATACTTTTAAGTGCCGCACTACTTTCAATCGGCTGCACAGGACTATCAGGATTTGCAGTCGCAGAACATCACGAAGAAACAATGTCTGAAGAAAAAAATACGAGTGCGAATGAGGCAAAAGAGATTAAAACAACAGTCGATTTGATCAATATAGATGGCGCGAAAATTGGCACGGTCAAATTAACGGACACGCCGAATGGCGTTCTGCTTTTGATGGATGCTGAAAATATACCTTCTGGCCCGCATTCCTTTCATATCCATGAGACTGCCGCCTGTTCGACAGAAGGCGCATTTACATCGGCGGGAGGCCACTTGAACCCGGATGAAAAAGACCATGGATTTTATGTGGATAACGGCCCACATGCCGGCGATTTACCAAATATCCATGTCGGGGAAGATGGCAAGATCATGACCGAAGTTTTAAATACACGCATTTCCTTAAAAGAAATTGATGGGCGAACAAATCTTCTTGATGAAGACGGCTCCGCCATTATGATCCATGAAATGCCCGATGATTATATCTCCCAACCGACAGGCGGCGGCGGTGCACGAATTGCCTGTGCCGAGATTAAGTAATTATACTATCTATGCCGTGGCCTTGCCTTGACCTTTTAAGCGGGCTTCGGCTTCACTGCGTCCGATAAGCGGAAGTAGGACAGGAAGTTCCGGCCCATGCTCCATACCTGTCAGGGCAAGACGGATAGGCATGAAAAGCTCTTTACCCTTACGGCCGGTTTGTTCTTTTACAGCAGCTGTCCAGTCTTTGAATGTGTTTTCATCCCATGGGGCAGAGGGGAGAAGGTCTGCAGCTGCATTTGCAAACTCACTATCCTGAATTGCAGGCTCTACAGGGCCGTACGTCACGCGATACCATTCTTTAATGTCCCCTAATTTTTCAAGATTTGGGCGCACTGCCAGCCAGAAATTTTCATCAATATTTTTAATTCCCATTTCTTCAAGCTGCGGCTTAACCTCTTCAAAGATGTTTCGTGCAGAAGTTTTGTATTCAGGCGGAATAGTTCCTCAATATCAAACTTCGGCGTCGAGCGTGAAAAGTTATTGAAATCGAATTTCTCTATCAAATCCGCACGATCTTTTGTTGCTTCGATGGGAAGAGATGTTCCCAGATATGCCAGATAGCTTAAAATAGCCATTGGGTGAAGTTTTTCTTCATCACGAAGGGTTTCAATGCCAAGCGAGCCAATACGTTTTGAAAGCTTGCCGCCCTCTGCATCACTGATTAGTGACAAATGCGCCATGGCAGGTGGCTTTGCCCCAAGCGCTTCAAACATTTGGACGTGCGCCGCACTATTGGTCACATGATCTTCACCGCGAATAATATGTGTAATATTGAAATCTATATCATCAATCACAGAACATAGATGGTAAAGCGGGCGACCATCTTCACGAATAAGGACGGGGTCGGCCAGATCTTTTCCTTCGAATTTCACCGCGCCACGAATAAGATCATTCCATTCAATCGGATTATGCTTCAGCAGAAAACGCCAGTGAGGTTTCCGTCCTTCTGCTTCATATTTTTCTTTTTGCTCATCACTCAGTTCAAGCGCGGCGCGATCATAAATCGGTGGTAGTCCTCGTGAAAGTAGGGATTTTCGTTTGAGCGCCAATTCTTCCGATGTCTCGTAACAAGGGTAAAGGCGGCCACTCTCTTTCAGTTCTTGAATACATTCGTCATAACGATCCATACGGTCACGCTGCCGTGCAAATTCGTCCCATTCCATGCCAAGCCATTTCAGATCGCGCATGATGGCATCGGCATATTCTTCCGTTGAACGCTCTTCATCCGTGTCATCCAGACGAAGCATAAACGTACCACCAAGCTTTCTGGCGGATAACCATACGATGATAGCGGTACGGACATTCCCCACATGCAACTTTCCGGTTGGTGACGGGGCAAAACGGATTTTAATATTATTTTCAGTCATACTTTTTCTTTTCTTATGAAGCGCGGTGAAGAACGTATTCACTCACGCGGTGTAGATGTTGTTTTACAGTAGAAGGGGGCAGCGTTTCCAGAGATTTTTGTGCTTCTTTCACATATTCCTTGGCCTTTGTTAAACCGTTCGAGATAATATTGTGCTGTTGCATTAAATGTTGTGCGTGTTGTAAGTCTTCCGGCTTCTGATCACCCAAGGCAATTGTGCGTTGCCAGAAGGCTTTTTGATCTTTATCGGCAGCTTGATAGGCCAATAAAACGGGTGCGCTAATTTTCCCTTCATGGAAGTCATCACCGACTTCTTTTCCAAGCAGTTTTTGATCTGCGCTATAATCCAGAACATCATCAACAATCTGAAACGCAATGCCCAGATTATAGCCGTAATCATACGCTGATTGCTGCATATCTTTATCCGCGTCAGAGACCACCGCACCGACTTCACACGCCGCCGCGAATAAGGCGGCCGTTTTTGCGCCGATCATGCTTAAATACTGATCCCACGATGTATTCAAATCTCTTTGCATTTGCAATTGCATGACTTCCCCTTCCGCAATAATGGCGGAGGCATCGGACAGGATTTTGAGTGTTTTTAAAGATCCGTCGGCGACCATTAATTGGAATGATCTTGAAAAAAGAAAATCACCAACCAGAACGCTTGCCTGATTACCGAATATCTCATTCGCTGCGGCTTTGCCACGACGTTCCGCGCTTTCATCCACGACGTCATCATGCAAAAGTGTTGCCGTATGAATAAATTCAACCGTGGCTGCCATGCCGTGCGCGCGCTTCATATCACCCTGCAGACCCTTCGCAAATGCCAGAGTTAATAGCGGTCTTATTCTCTTCCCGCCTGCTTCGATTAAATAATGCGCAATTTTATTGATTAGACCGACATCCGATTGCATGCGGTTTCTAATTTTCTGATTCACGGATTCCATGTCCTGATGCAGGACATCGGCCAATTCTTCCAAGGGTGTTTGCTGTGTGTTTTCCAAGGCTTCCATAACATTTAACATACCCAATTTAAAACAGGTTTTACAGGACTTCGCAAGGATATGTGAAAAAGAACTGTTCACACAAAAAAAGCCCATCTATAATTTAAATTGATGAAAAATATTCTCGTTATTGATGATCAAATAGATATACAGGAAATCCTCGCAGACTTCCTCAGAAACAGCGGATATGTTGTGGAAGCGTGCTCAAACGGCGTACAGGCCGCACAAAAAGTGAAGGAGAAAAAGTTCTCTTTAATCATTACAGATCTAATGATGCCAAAGGGAGACGGGTTTTCATTTATTACCAGTACGAATGGCCGTTTGCATACACCTGTCCTTATTATGACAGGCGGAAGTAATTTTCAAAAATACGGTGAGAAGATAAAAACATTGCAACAAGCAGGATATATTGTGCTCAAAAAACCTTTTTCAAAAGATGATCTAGAGAGCGCAGTTAAAAGACTTCTAAATTAAAAGATCTATTGAACCGGAATATAAATTGAAAAAGTCGTTCCTTTATTTTTCTTGCTCTTGACTTTAATGGTTCCGCCCCATTTTTCGATAATATTATAGACAATCGATAGTCCTAGGCCCGTTCCCTCACCAACATCTTTCGTAGTGAAGAAAGGATTGAATATGTTCGCCTGATTTTCTTCTGATATGCCATATCCTGTGTCGGTAATATTAATCTCGGCATACGTTCCGTGCTTTAAATTCATAATTGTGCTTTCTTCAACTGAAAGCATTCTGTTTTTCATGCTAATCACAACATCCCCATGATCCAGCATTGCATGCGACGCGTTAATCAACATATTTGTTATAATTTGTGTTAGCTCACTGGAATTAATATGTGCCGTTTGTTTTTCAGTATTTTTTTCATAGTTTCCGACAATATTTATAGTGGCGGGTAACATATCTTTGACAAATATCACAGACGATTCGAGCGTTTCATATAGGTTAACCCTTTCTATTTCTTTTTGCTCACCACGCGAAAATAATAAAATATCATCGACGATTTTTGCCGCATTTTTGGTATTACGCTCTATTCTCTCCATATTTTTAATAAGGTAATCACGCTCTTCTGAGTTTTTATAGTTTTCTGCTTTTGAAGCAACCATTTGTGATGACATAAGGATTGGCTGTAATAAATTATTGATCTCATGCGCCACCCCGCCCGCCAGTTGGCCCAATGCCTCCATTTTTTGACGGCGTCGTTCAACTTCTTCGGCCTTTATTTGATTGGTTACATCCTTTCCTGAAAGAATAAAAGCCGTAGTTTCCGCTCCCTTACGGCTGACACCTTTATTTAAGATATTCCAGTTAATGACACGCTCTTCATTATCCGATGTCAGCGCGCGCGCCTCGAAAGAGACTTCACCATCTTCGCTGACTTTATATTTAATTGTTTCGCGGTCATCTTCATGAATAAGGTCTTTCCAGTCCTTGCCCATCAGGTTTTTATCAGTGCATTTGAATAAATGACATGCGGCGGGATTCGCTGATGAAACCAGCCCCGATTGATCAACACTGATAATCAAGTACGGAATTTCAGCCAAAATAAAGGCGTTAAATTCTTGCTCTTGCTTTAAAGCCTGTTCGGTTTGATGACGTCGAATGGAATAACGAAGAGTTCTATCGGCAGTTGACGGCGAGAGTTCCGACTTCTTAATATGATCGTAAATACCAAGCTCTAAAGAACGCTCGAATAATTTGGTTGCATCAAAGTCTGTCAATAATACGAAAGGTCCTGTTGTATTATCGTTCTCGCGGCTTTCTTGGACCAGATCAAGTCCATTACGGGTTCCAAGGCTGTAATCCACAAAATAGATATCATGGCTATGCGCTTCTATAGCTTGCAATCCGTCTTCATAATTCTTACACCAGTCTAATTCTAAGGAACTGTCTATACTCAAACTGGCGAAAACCTTTGAGGTTAAAAGATAATCCGTATGATTATCTTCTATCAGCATAATTTTGATTTTTTGGTCGTTACTACCCATAGAATATTTATAGTTCCAAAAGATTTAGGAAGTATAAATATAGCCTATTCAATCCCTGATGGTAATCAATAAAGATCAGACATCCAAATTAGCAACTTTTAGAGCATTGTCCTGAATAAATTCCCTGCGTGGTTCAACGACGTCCCCCATAAGAGTCGAGAATATTTCATCCGCTTTGGCAGCGTCCTGGATATTGACTTTTAGAAGCGTGCGCACTTCGGGGTCAAGTGTTGTTTCCCACAGCTGTTCGGGATTCATTTCACCAAGACCCTTATAACGGCTGATTTGCAGTCCTTTACGCCCTAATCCTAAAACGTTTTCAAGCAGACCCACAGGACCATAAATATCCAGCTTGATCTTATCGGCAAAACGCAGCTCGCCTACACCTTCAAAGTTTTCTTTTAACCACTTCATGGTACTTTGCAAACGAACAGAATCAGGATTTCGCAGTGTATCGGCAGAGATTCTGGCATCTTCGGTCACGCCCCGCAGTACGCGTTTCAAATAATAACCGCTCTCTTCACTCCACTCGCCTTCCCATGTATTTTCACCCTTCGATGCAATGCCATTAAGACGAGTTCGCAACCGCTTGCGCCTTTTGAAGAGACGCACCTTCTTCGCTAAATGCGCCTTCAATAGCAAGCTGTTCAACAACTGTGCGGCTACCAATACGATTAGTCAAAGCGTTGATAGAGCCACGCAAAGACCGTGCTTTTTCAACCAGATCACGCAAGTCCTGTCCCGTGCGATCCGCGCCTGTATGATCTGTAAAAATCGCATCTTTTAGAGCCGCATCCAGTAAATAAGCGTCCAGTTCCGCATCATCTTTCAAATAAGTCTCGCCGGAGTTGCCACGCTTGACTTTATAAAGCGGCGGCTGTGCGATATAGAGATAACCGCGCTCAATCATGTCATGCATATGACGGAAAAAGAATGTCAGAAGCAGGGTACGAATATGCGCCCCATCGACGTCCGCATCCGTCATAATCACAACTTTGTGATAGCGTATTTTATCAATATTGAATTCTTCGGGTCCAATACCTGTCCCAAGCGCCGTGATAAGCGTACCGATTTCTTGCGATCCCAACATACGGTCAAAACGTGCTCGCTCAACATTTAAAATCTTACCACGTAGCGGCAAAATCGCCTGATTTTGTCTATGACGTGCCTGCTTGGCGGAACCGCCCGCTGAGTCACCCTCCACTATGAAGATTTCTGATTTTGACGGGTCTTTTTCCTGACAATCCGCCAATTTACCCGGCAAGTTGGAAATATCCATCACACCTTTACGACGGGTCAGATCGCGCGCTTTACGTGCAGCGTCACGCGCTTGTGCGGCTTCCATAATTTTGCTGATAATAATTTTGCCCTCGGCCGGGTTTTCTTCCAGCCATGTGGCAAAATGCTCCCCAATCGCGCTTTCTACAACAGGACGTACCTCAGATGAGACAAGCTTGTCTTTTGTCTGGGACGAGAATTTTGGATCAGGTACTTTTACGGATAAAACGCAAGTCAATCCTTCGCGCATATCTTCGCCTGTCAGCTTAACGCCTTTATCTTTTTTGGCGGCGTGTTCTTCGGCGTATTTACCCATCACACGTGTCAATGCCCCACGAAACCCCGCCATGTGCGTTCCGCCATCACGTTGTGGAATATTATTTGTAAAAACCTGCATCGTTTCGTGATAGGCGTCAGTCCAGCGCATGGATGCCTCGACTGTGATACCAGACGCTTCGTCATATGCGCTAATCGTAATAGGCTTAGGAAAGAGCGGTTTTTTCGTTCTGTCCATATATTCGACGAAACTTTCGATCCCGCCTTCATATTCGAAAATAGTTTCGCGACGCGGGTCTTCGCGCTCATCAATAACTTCAATATGCACACCGGAATTTAGAAATGCCAGTTCGCGCAGACGATTTTCAAGCGTTGTGAAATTAAAATCCGTCATTGTAAATGTTTCAGTCGAAGGCATGAAGGTGACTTCTGTTCCCTTACGACCATCTGAATCGCCAACAACTTCTAACGGTGCTTCGGCTTCACCGTGACGGAAACGCATAAAATGCTCTTTCCCTTCACGCCAGATACGAAGGGTCATCCACTCGGAAAGTGCGTTGACAACAGACACACCCACCCCGTGCAGACCACCGGAAACTTTATAGGAATTTTGGTCGAATTTACCGCCGGCATGCAGGCGCGTCATAATCACTTCCGCTGCGGAGACACCTTCTTCATCATGAATACCGACCGGAATACCACGCCCGTTATCACGTACCGTGACGGATCCGTCTTTATTAATAATAACTTCGGTCTTATCGCAATGACCCGCCAATGATTCGTCAATGGCATTATCAACCGCTTCATACACCATGTGATGTAAACCCGTACCATCATCGGTATCCCCAATGTACATTCCGGGACGTTTACGCACCGCATCAAGGCCACGTAAAACTTTAATCGCACCCGCGCCGTAATCGGCATTTTCTGTATTTTCGTCTAAATTTTCTGCTGTATCGCTCATACTATAAAATCTTTGATTTTTTGTTGTTTTTCATGTTTATGTGTAAAAGAATTTATAGCATGCGAGAGTCAAAAAACATAATGAAAAACCAAGAAAAATCAGCGCTTATCCCCTTGATTCGAGAAGATTTGCGCGCGAATTTCAAACCTTATTCTTCTGCCGCGTCCGAAATGGGGAAAAAGCAGGGCGCCATATACTTGAACGCCAATGAAAATCCCTATCCCTTCAGCGGCTTAGAAGGATATGAGCGTTATGATGTGCAACAGCCACCCGCACTTATTCAGGCAATGGCAAAAAATTATCAGACTTTACCGGAATGCATCGTTGCCACACGCGGATCAGATGAAAGCATCGATTTGCTTATCCGCATGTTTTGCCAAGCGGGGGACGACGCCTTCATCACCTGTCCACCTACCTTTGCCATGTACAATGTCTATGGCAGCTTACAGGGCGCAAAAAATATCGAAATTCCATTGATTGAAGATAATTATAAGCTGACACTGGACTCAGCCAAAATCATAGAAACGGCTAGCAACCCGGATAATCATGTCAAAATGGTGTTCCTCTGCTGTCCTAATAGTCCATCAGGAACACTTTTTGAAATAGACGCAATCAAGGAAATTATTACAGCCCTGGAAGGTCATGCAGCCGTTATTGTTGATGAGGCCTATATTGATTTCACACATCAAGAAAGCTTCGTTACCGAGCTTGAAAATCATCCGAATTTACTGGTTTTAAGAACGCTTTCCAAAGTGCACGCACTGGCGGGGGAGCGTATAGGCGGAACGGTTTGCGGGGATATCGACTTTATGAATTTCATGCGCGGTTGCCTTGCCCCTTACCCCGTGCCGAAATCCGTTGCCGAAAATGCAGTCGAGGCTTTAAAGCAGGCAGAAGAAAAACAAGGACAGATGATAAAGGAGATTATCGCCGAGCGTGAAACATTGATTGTCGCGTTTCAGGAATGTGATGATGTAGCATATGTCTATCCGTCTGAAACTAACTTCATTCTGGTCAAATTCAAAACATATGAACAGGCGCAGGCATTCTTGCAAAAAGCCCTGACGCATAACATTATTTTGCGTGATATTTCCAAAAAAGACGATACTGCCAATTGTCTGCGTATTTCGGTTGGCAGTGCAGAAGATAATAAGAAACTACGTGACCTTTTAACTTAACAGCGTTAGAAAAATTCTATGACTTATAAAATTGCAATAATGGGCGCAACAGGAAATGTTGGCCGTGAAGTTTTAAATATCTTGCACGAACGTGCGTTTCCCGTCTCGGAAGTGGTGGCCTTGGCCTCTAGCCGTAGCGTCGGAAAAGAAATATCGTTTGGCGATCAAACGTTAAAGGTTCAAGACCTTGCCAAGTATGATTTTAAAGGAACAGATATCGTTTTATCCTCTCCCGGTGCGAAAGTGTCTGCCGAATATGCCCCGAAAGCGGCGAAAGCAGGCGCAGTGGTGATTGATAATACGTCACATTTCCGCATGGACCCCGATGTGCCGTTAATCGTACCGGAAGTTAATCCGCAGGCTGCGGCTGATTACAAAAAGAAAAACATTATTGCCAACCCGAATTGCTCGACCATTCAAATGGTTGTGGCACTAAAGCCGTTACATGATATTGCAAAAATAAAACGTGTTGTTGTCTCCACATATCAGTCGGTATCAGGCGCAGGCAAGGCCGGAATGGACGAGCTGTTTAATCAGACCCGCAAGGTTTTCGTCAATGACGCATTGGAAAAAGATGTTTTCAACAAGGAAATCGCCTTTAACGTCATTCCGCAAATTGATACATTTATGGATGACCACATGACCAAAGAAGAATGGAAAATGGTGGCAGAGACCAAAAAAATTCTCGATCCGAAAATCAAGGTCTGTGCAAATTGCGTGCGCGTTCCTGTCTTTATCGGTCATGCCGAAATGGTCAATGTCGAATTTGAAAGCGAAATCTCACCACGTCAAGCCATGAAAGCGATGCGCGATTTTGACGGCATTACCGTCATCGATCTGGATAGTGAGATGGAATATATCACACCCGCCGAAATCCAAGGCGAAGACGCGGTCTTTATTAGCCGTATGCGCGAAGATACAAGTGTTGAAAACGGCCTGAATTTCTGGTGTGTTTCTGATAATTTGCGCAAAGGCGCGGCGTTGAACGCGGTACAAATTGCAGAAATTCTTGTGAAAGATTATTTATAAATTTGCATAATTATATGATAATGTTTACCATACTTTAAATACGTAATAAATTGAAAGAATTAATATGTCACCTTCTTTATATCCACTTGGTGAACAAAAAGATCAAGAAAACTCACCGGAATTTGATGCTTCTAAGGCATTTACGAAAGAAGCTTCTGACAAAGAAGCCCTTTATATCGGAGGTGCTGCGGTTCTCGCGCTAGCAGTTTTTTCTGCTTCCGTTGGATTGATGAAGCTCACTTTAGACAATGAATCATTTGAATGTGGTATTCATTTATTAGCAAAAGGCAATTCCATTTATTCTCAAGATGGCAATGATCCATGTGCCAATCTAAATACGATTACCGTCGAAGATGGTACTGTTTATACAACCGAGCCTGATATTTAACAGCAATATCTTATTGAATAATACTATATAAATCTTCATACTCTGCTTCATGACTGAAGCAGAACACATTTATATCGGCTCCTATACCGACGATCCTGACAGTAAAAAAAACTTTGCATTAAAATGGGCGAACCGTCATGGTTTGATTGCCGGCGCGACAGGTACAGGTAAAACTGTCACCTTACAAGTCCTTGCCGAAGGTTTTTCCGCCGCGGGCGTCCCTGTTTTTATGGCGGATGTGAAGGGCGATTTGTCGGGTATGTGCCAACCATCGGAAATGCAGGATTTTCTGGTAAAACGTGCCAATATTATCGGTCTTGGTGATGATTATAAAGCCCGTGCGTTTCCAACCGTTTTTTGGGATGTGTTCGGCGAGGAAGGCACGCCCGTTCGTACGACGATTTCCGAAATCGGGCCGATCTTACTATCACATATGTTGGAGCTGAATGATACGCAGGAAGGCGTGCTGAATATTGCGTTTCGTATCGCCGATGAAGAGGGATTGCTTCTTCTTGACCTGAAAGACCTGCGTCAACTTTTGATCTCGATGTATGAACGCGCATCGGAGATTTCGGCAGAGTATGGTAATGTTTCCAAACCTTCTATCGGCGCTATCCAGCGTGCACTTCTGCGGCTTGAAGATCAGGGTGCAGATCAGTTTTTAGGCGAACCGGCTTTAGAGCTTGAAGATTTTATACGCACCGACATGGACGGGCACGGCTACATTAATGTTTTAAATGCTGTGCAACTCATGAATTCACCCCGCCTCTATGGTGTTTTCCTTTTATGGCTATTATCTGAATTATTTGAAGAACTGCCCGAGGCAGGGGATTCAAACAAACCGAAGCTGGTTTTCTTTTTTGATGAGGCGCATTTACTGTTTAAAGACGCGCCGCGACACTTAACAGATAAGATTGAACAGGTGGTGCGTTTAATACGCTCAAAAGGTGTCGGCATTTACTTCGTCACGCAAAACCCTCAAGACATTCCGGAAACTGTTTTGGGGCAACTTGGTAACCGTGTGCAGCATGCCCTGCGTGCTTTTACGCCGAAGCAGAAAAAATTTATTAAGGAAGCATCCGAAACATATCGTGAGAACCCTGATTTTAAAGTGGCAGATGTTATTACTGAGCTTGGCGTCGGAGAGGCCTTGGTATCTACATTGGAATCTAAAGGTACACCTTCTATTGTTCAGCGTGTTTTAATCCGTCCGCCCTCCTCCCGCTTGGGGGAGGCCACCGCAAACGCCAAAAAAATGGCGCGACAAGCAGACGGGCTGGGTGATAAATATGACGATGATGTTGACCGCGAGTCTGCGTATGAAATCTTAAAAGCGCGCGCCGAGATTAAGGCCGCTAATGTCCAAAAACAGGAAGCCGTAACACCCAAAAAACGCTCTTCAAACCGGCAGTCTGTCGCGGAAGCTGCCATAAAATCCGCCGTCCGCGCTGCAAGCTCTTCCTTAGGACGCCAAGTGATGAAATCCTTAATGCGCGGGTTGCTGGGCGGGCTGAAACGCTAAATATTATTTATAGCATTGTCTAATCTCTCGATTTAAACGCTGATATTCGGCGCGTGTATCCAGTTTTTTGTTCTCGCTTTCCGTGCGGCTATTCATAACATCAACATATACGTTAAGCGCGCTTTCTATATCCGTTTGTATTTGCGTTGTCATTGGTTGCAGCATATCTTTTGCAACCGGTTCGTAATCTTTCGATAATTCCAATATCACAGAAGGTAAATCAGTTTTTAGCCAGTCAAAATATTTTCTTTTATTCATCACATTGACCTGATGATGATCCAGTTCATGATTTAGAATAACGTCGAAAGCACACCTGTTAGAGGCATATTCTTTTGCAACATAAACTTTGGAATCATAGTTCAGATCTATCTTTGCTTCTCGCAAATAAGGGCAATAGGCTTTGCCCCAAGCCCTTACTTTTTTGTACCCCATTTGTGTTGATATACTATAATTATATTTCCCAAGCGTTAGTCCAATTGTGCTTCCCTTCACCGTAAATTCGGAAAACTGGCCAACATGTTTATTTTTAATACTTAAAAGGCTTCTTTTACTGGTTTTAAGATCGTAAGACAGCTCGTTTTCATTATCTACAAACCGGATGACTGGTGGATTTTTTGTGACAAAGGAACAGTCGTCTTCATCAATCAAGAGTGACGTTGATAGATAGTACACACCAACAGACAACATAATGAGGATTGAAATATTATTAATATTAATCACGGATAAAATAAGTGCTTATCTTTTAGAATGATATTAAAATAATAAAAATATAGAAAATATGAAACTTTTTTCGCTTTTTATACGAATAAGCTTATATGAACAGAAGATTATTTATAACATCATTATTGGCAGGCAGCGTGCTTGCTGTATCACATAAAGGATTTGCAATGGGTTGGTTTGGCTCTGGCGAGACATCTGAAAAAGGTCATTTCCCTTATCAGTTAAGCGCAGAAGAATGGAAAGAAAAACTAGATGATAAGGCATATTACGTTTTGCGGGAGCATGGAACCGAGCGCGCCGGATCATCACCATTGGATGATATAAAGGAAGAAGGCGTTTTTCATTGTAAGGGATGCGATCACGAATTATTTTCATCCGATGCTAAATATGATAGCGGCACGGGGTGGCCTAGCTTCTATAACCCCATTAGTGACAATGCAGTCGGAACATCGACCGATAATAAATTATTTTATACGCGTAATGAAATACATTGTGCCAATTGCGGTGGTCATCTTGGTCACGTTTTTGAGGACGGACCACAACCGACAGGTTTACGTTACTGTATGAATGGTGTCGCGATGACGTTTCAACCTACAGAATGAATTTGCTTAAATCTGTGTTATGAGCCAACTCGCTTAATTGATCGGATACGAATTCCTTGGTGATACGAATTTCCTCGCCTGCTTTATCTGATGCTTCAAAACTGACATCTTCCAGCAGCTTTTCCATGACAGTATGTAAGCGACGAGCGCCAATGTTTTCAACTTTGTCATTGACTTCAAATGCCAAACGGGCAATTTCTTCGACAGCGCCGTCCGTAAAGCTCAGCTTCAGCTGTTCTGTTCCTATCAACGCTTCATACTGCTTAATCAGACACGCATCTGTTTCCAGCAAAATACGTTTGAAATCATCCTGCGTCAGAGGGCGCAGTTCAACACGGATAGGTAAACGCCCTTGCAACTCCGCAAGCAAATCTGATGGCTTGGCGTAATGAAACGCACCGCTTGCAATAAATAAAACGTGATCGGTTTTAACCGTGCCGTGCTTTGTTGCAACAGTCGTTCCTTCAATAAGAGGAAGAAGGTCACGTTGCACACCTTCGCGTGAGACGTCACCGCCTCTTGCTTCTGCGCGCGCTGCAACTTTGTCAATTTCATCCAGAAAGACGATACCGTTTTGTTCAACAGATTCAATGGCAGCGGCAATGATCTTATCTTCATCAAGCAGTTTATCCGCTTCTTCCGCGACCAGAATATCATAGCTGTCTTCAACGCTCATTTTCTTTTTCTTGGTGCGCGGCCCCATGGCTTTACCAAGAATATCATTCATATTGATCATGCTCATAGATGCGCCAGGCATGCCGGGAATATCAAAAGAAGGCATAGGATTGGCGGTGTCACTCACCTCGATTTCAATTTCACGATCATTCATTTCACCTTCGCGCAGTTTCTTACGGAAATTATCACGCGTTCCTTGTGACGCAGACGCACCGACAAGTGCATCCAGCACACGCTCTTCAGCATAAATTTCTGCTTGGGTTTTAACGCTTTTGCGCATTTTCTCCTGCGTCATGTGAATAGCCACCTCGACCAGATCACGAATAATGGATTCAACATCCTTTCCGACATAGCCTACCTCTGTAAACTTAGTTGCCTCAACCTTGATAAACGGCGCCTGTGCCAGTTTTGCCAAACGTCGTGCAACCTCTGTTTTACCGCACCCTGTCGGCCCAATCATCAAGATATTCTTCGGATAGATTTCATCCTGCAGATCTTTATCAAGCTGCTGACGACGCCAGCGATTACGCAAGGCAATAGAGACGGCCTTTTTAGCAGAAGACTGCCCGATGATATGACGATCAAGTTCGGACACAATTTCTTTTGGTGTGAAATTTGGAATATCCAGTTTAAATCCGTCATGTTTTGCTGTTTTGAAGCTTAATGGTTCAGAATTCTCAGTCGTATCTGTCGAAGTATCAGTCATAGTGTGAAGATATAGAATTTATAGAGAGGGAGGTCAATTCCTGATTTCTTTATAAAATTTGCTTTTTACCAAAGTTTCTATAATAATCAATTATGGATGATATCAACGAACTACCATATGCAGATTTGGAATTGATGGATCGCGCGTGCGGTAATGAATATGTAGTTATGGAACCCACAGAGGGTCAAGGGGCATCTTGGGCCTCCGAATTATCCGCCCTTACGAGGTAACAAAGCTCCTATTCTGAAAGAACAGCTCATGAAAGAGTTTGGTTTTTCATCTATGTATCAAGGACCTTCCGGAGAAATTTTTATCGTTCCTAAAAATTCTGAAAAACCATGTGTTGAGATAAAGCCGGGTGGTATCAGTTAATTTTTATCTTCCGTAAATATCTATTTTTTGCGGCAATTAATCATATACATCCCAAGAAACGTGAGGGGATTTTTATCTTCAAACTCATCCCATAACTCAAAATCAAGATGCTGCGCAGGACCAGGATGTTGTTTAAAGAATTTTTCTACACGCCTATCCGTTTTCTGAAACCCTAAAAATTCAAGATTTAAATCTTCTAGTAAATCTTTTATTTGAGGAATTGTGAATTGATGCTCTTGAACATGGAACAATAAGTCACGACATTCGGACATAGTGTAAAAATCACCCATCAGGCCAACTTTCAGCATCTGATGATCAACATCTAAACTCTTGATATGCTCACGTACATCTCTTAAATTTTCAGGGGAATATTCAATATTATTTTCTGCGATATAATTCCGTACCATAGTAACAGCTTGGCGCGCTTTCTTACTATATAGACCTATGGACATCAAGCCGCCTGTATTTAAAACAGACGTTAACTTCGCCCAGCCTTTCGCAGGATCTTTCATATGATGCAAAACACCGGTACAATGAATGTAGTCAAACGTCTTACCCAACTCTTCAACGTCAAGAATATCACCGTTCAGATATTTAATATTTGTAAGACCTAAATCATTCGCTACACGTTGCGCATGGGCAAGACTTGCCAAACTAAGATCTATTGCCGTAATCGTACAATTAGGCTGTTCCACGGCTGCGCAAATTGCCACTTGTCCCGTGCCACATCCTGCGACCAGAATCTCCAAAGCTTCGTCCGATGGCTTTACGATCAGCTTGTGTCCTTTGTATATCCAGCGCGGATAGGGATTATCCTCATATTGCTGTTTTACTTTTTTGGAGGTTGTATCTTTAATTTGACCAAATGACGGCAATTGATCTTTGATCTTTAATTCTTCTCTCGGCTGCTCAATCGAATATTCCATTAAATCAGTGTAAGCAGGCCTATTAATCTGTTCTTTTTTAGACAATGCCAAATCAGCAATATCTGTTTTAAATAAAGGGCGATAACATGCAATGACAGGAATAAAGTAAGCCAAATCTTTATCATCATTAATATGACCCGATTTAATTTTTTCAATCAAATCATTTACACGTGTCTCTTCCTGCTCTGTTACAGCCCAGACAAACTCATTCAAAAAACATTGCTTGGCTATGTCATAAATTTTGCCGATTTTAAGAAAATCAAGAACAGGACGATTCAAAAAAGATGCGCGCTTTATGGTATCTCTTATTTTCTCTTAAAAATACCGCTTGAATACCTGTTTTTTGTAAATAATTAAGATCCATTATAAATTGCCTACCCTCTATTTTGTGCTGTAAACATACAATGTTTTTTGGTGCGGATAAAGTGTTTCAATATCCAGAACCTTATCAGCTTTCCAATCACCACCGACGGGAAACTTATTTGATAGTACAAGAGTATCTGTCTTAAGTTTATTTTCCAGTGTTGCACGGATGGATGTCATTAATGTTCCCAGTAAAAACATTGTTGTCGCATCGGCCTGCGCTAAATCCGCGTCATGAAAATTTTTGTTCCAGTATTCCAGATTTTTACAACGCGACATTTTTTTTAGGACACAGGCTTTCCAATATGCCAGCTTGTCTATTTCAACGCCAATAACGCGCGCCTGAGGTAATGACCTAGCAATAAATCTGGTTAAATCGCCATTTCCCGCACCAAGATCGATAATCGTATATTCTTGCTTGTTTTTTCGCGACATATCGGCGGCGATCAATTCGACCATTTTTTTTCGAATGGCGGGCGCGGTTCGGATGTTGGGAATACCTTTATTAATAGTCAAAAAATAAGCGTTCCATAAAAGAACGTAAAGCGCCGCATAAAATATAATATTCTCTACCCACTCAAATAATGTCCAGTCAGCAAAATTCACTCCAATTACGTCTTTCTAAATTATTTGTCTACCGAAGCGGATCAACTCATTATCCGTCATATTTATCTTATAATTTCTCTAGAACAACATTTTCATTTGTATAAACACAAATGTCCGCAGCAACTTTCATGGCTTTGCGGGCGATGTCTTCGGCGCTCATACCTTTTTGATCGATGAGGGCGCGCGCGGCAGAAAGCGCGTAATTTCCGCCCGAGCCAATACCGATAATACCGTCTTGCGGCTCAACAACATCGCCGGTTCCTGTTAAGATCAAGGACGTGTCTTTATCACAAACCGCCATCAGAGCTTCCAGACGGCGTAGGTATTTGTCGGTCCGCCAGTCTTTGGCAAGTTCAACACATGCACGGGTTAATTGCCCCGGATGCGCCTCCAACTTGGCTTCCAAACGCTCGAATAGTGTAAAGGCATCTGCCGTTGCACCCGCAAATCCGGCGACAATTTTCTGATCTTTTCCAAGACGGCGTACCTTGCGTGCATTTGATTTTAAAACAGTCGGCCCCATTGAAACCTGACCATCACCTGCGATCACGACGTCATTACCTTTACGAACGGAAAGGATTGTGGTTGCGTGCCATTGATGGGCATCATAAGGATTAAATTCTTTTGAAGTCATAGGGATGATATGCGACGAATAACATAAAACGTCAAGTAAACTTTGAAAGTTGGGATTTTATTAAGCTTAGAAAATTTTTCGGAATTTTGACCGTAAAAAACGCCCTGTTTCTGTGGGGGATGAAAGCAGAGCGCTTTTTGTGCAAGATTTTCCTTGCTTTGTGTACTTATGAAACCTTGGTTTCATCACACCCGATTTACCCGTTGTCCGTTTAAATCGAATGAGTTCTCCTCTTCACAGAAAACTCATGAAACATATAACAACAAAAAAAATTAATTACAAGCTTAAATTATTGAAAAACTAACTATTATTTATATTTTCGCTATGCGCTTAGATTTTTTCGACATTTAATGACGTGAAAACGCTATTAATTGGAATAAAATAATTAAGCGATTCATTGCTTAACCCAACCCCTGCAACCGACATTCCAATAAGGTTACCGCGCGAATCTATCATCGGGCCGCCGGAATTTCCGCCTTGTATTGCAACATCAGCCTGTAAATAATCAAGTGTCTGTCCAAACATTTTAAAATCTTTACGATGCGCACTTATGATTCCTTTTGTGACAGTGTCTTGTAGCCGCTTACTCAACGGCGCGCCAATTACGTAGATATCTTCACCTATATTCGGCCAAGCCTTACGTACAGAGAACGGCTTTATATTAAAATCATTCGGCAGTTCTTCAAGACGCAGTAAAGCAACATCACGCACCTTATCACTTCTCAACACTTCCGCACTTAGTGTTCTCTCTTTGCCGGATGTAACAATACGAACGCGCTGGGCATTCCCTACGACATGTGCATTTGTTAAAATATGACCCTGCCGAGTAATAAAAAAGCCAGAGCCATGCCCCGCGCCGCTTTGCACCATGACCGTATTATCTTTGGCGGCTTTTAAGTTGAGTTTGGAAGAAAGCCCCTGATAAGGAATTTTTACAGTCTCATTCGGGTTATATAAACGCGCACGCGCCATAGTATCTTTATAATTTGTATCGAAAGAATGTGCGGGTTTGACCCCTCGAACCATCAGATCATAAAAGGAACGATCACTTGCCAGATTATAGGCCGCCATCTCAAAACTGTCATAAATCATTAAGGACAGACCCTCGGGATGAATGTCACGACGTTTCGTATATCCCATTGTGCGTGTTTTATAAACAGTCGTTTTGCGAATATTATCAAAGATAGACCAGTCATAAACAGCAAACATCTCCCCCTTTACACCTTCCCTCTGATATCCGAAAAAACCCAACGCACCTTTCTGGGCGCAGGCGGTCATATCAATCTCAACCAGTTTTGCCCCGATTTTGAATTCGGTGCGTAACATCTCATCTTCTGCTTCATCTTCAAAAAAGAAAGATGTCGGCGCAGAGACGATGTCATAGCCAACGGGCTCTAATGCGTTTTCGAAAATCTCCTGCAATTCCGCTTTTGTTGTTTCCCCGCGTAAAAATTTCTGATCAACAGGCTGATAAGGAAAACCGCAAAAACGACCTTGATCCGTGACAACACCAATATCTTCCGCCTTTGGAATATCTATTTTCAATCCACTAAAATAAAGCGGCGGGGTATTGGCATCACGCGGAATGTACAAAGGCGTTTGATAATCGGCTTTTTCGATTTGCGCGCATGATGTTATGAAGAGAAAAACATGGAGGGTAATAAAGAGTTTAGCTATTTTTTTCATCTGTCGTCATATCTTCAATGTCGGGGTTTTCATTTAAAAGTAATTTCGCTTCTTCATATTGGTCTTTATGAACCATAAGCCTAATACCACTTCGCCCAGTTCCGCAACTCCATCCCAAACCGCTAATATTTTCATCGAAAACGAAACACAAGATATCTGATGCTTCCAGATAACTACGCGCAATATGGGATGCGGAAGGATTATCAAAAATCGCTAGGAGGGTTAAATTCGAACTCATTTTATAATGACCTTTGTGGCGCTTAATGATAAAAGATACCTTATGAAACGTACATCGACAATTACCAGAACAACAAAAGAAACAGATATTAAGCTGAGCCTCGATCTTGACGGCACCGGAAAGACAGATATTGCAACGGGCATCGGGTTTTTTGATCATATGTTAGAACAATTGGGAAAGCATAGCCTGATCGACTTAGATATTCAGGTAAAGGGCGATCTACACATTGATGCACACCACACGGTTGAAGATACCGGTATAGCATTGGGACAAGCCTTGAAGCAGGCTCTGGGTGATAAGACAGGTATTACGCGTTACGGCCATGCTTATTTACCAATGGATGAGGTGCTCTCACGCGTTGCTCTGGATTTTTCGGGGCGTCCCTTTTTAGTATTCAAAGCCAAGTTCACTCTGGATCGTATCGGTGAAGAAATGGAAACCGAGTTGTTTCGCGAATTTTTCCAAGCGGTCGCCAATGCTGGCGGTATAACGCTTCATGCGGAAAACCTATACGGCGAGAATAACCATCATATCGCAGAAAGCTTGTTCAAAGCACTGGCAAAAGCCCTACGTATGGCTGTCTCGAAAGACTCTCGCGCTGCAGATCAATTGCCCAGCACAAAGGGTGTTTTATAAATTCTTTTTTGTTCCAAAAAAACTTTGATTATATACATAAATATGAAGTAATATTTTATTATGTCGATATTATCATTTAAAGAACAAGTTACCGCAAAAGCTTATATCTCAAACGAGAACAGAGCTGTATCAAAAAGGCGCGCCTACTTAAACCGTCCTTTTCAGGCTTCGTTTTTCAAAAAAAAATTATACGACCTCGCATTTCGTGCATACCAAAGTGAATACGTTTGGGATGTTGAGGATAAAGAACAGCAAAAACTGGAAGAGTTAAAATCCAATATTCTATCAGGCACTTATAAAACGGATAAAAGCCTAGAAGTGGCTCTTGTAACATTGAGTTGCTATCAAATTTTATATAAATCAGATGTTCAGAGTGTAGCGCTCGACTTAGAGAAAAAGCTATCATCACCGCAGTTTTCGACGCTTGTTCAATATAGTATTGTTGATTTTATTGAAGAAGATAAAATTAAGAGTAATATCAAAAGCTTTGGAAGCATCAGCAACACTGTTTCAAAAAAAGTGCGTGAACAATATGAAGAAAATCCATATCCCAGATGGATCAATCCGGAACGGGTTTTAGAAAACGACGTCAGCAACCAAAATAAGCTGAATATATTGGTCGCGGGATGTGGAACAGGAAAGCAACTCTACAAGTTCAGCAAAGATTACCCCAACGCGACAATCACCGCCATTGATCTTAGCCTTGCAAGTTTGTCTTACGCAAAAAGAAAGATGGACTCATATCAGGTAAAAAATATTACTTTTCATCATGGTGATATTCTGGATGTAAAAGACTTGAAACAAACATATGATCTGATTATCAGCACAGGTGTGTTACATCATATGGAGAACCCGAAAGCGGGTTGGAAAGCGCTGACAAGCGTTTTAAACCCCGGCGGACAATTCATTATAAGCCTCTACAGCTCCCACGCACGCGCGGCTGTCAGAATAGCGCGCGCCACATTGATAGAGCCGCAGATGATGTCATACAGCATGCAAAATCTGCGTAAAGTCAGGCGTCATATTAAAAAGCTGCCCTCTGAACATAACCTTGCCCCCCTGACATTAATGGGTGACTTTTATTCTACATCAGAATGTCGTGATATGCTGTTCCATGTGCAGGAACATCAATTTGATATTCCGCAAATAAAAGAGCATCTTGATGAATTGGGACTAAAGTTTATCAGTTTCTTCAGAAAAGATAACCGTCTTGATACGTTTTTCCAGCAACATTCGTCACCGGAAGACTTCAAAAATCTTGATTTATGGGATGAGTTTGAAAAGAAAAATCCCCTCGCTTTTATTGGCATGTACAATTTCACATGTGCGAAAGAAGATAAGACTTAGTTTTTGCGACATCTAAATCATTGATAAGTCTTTCGCACTTGCACTTTTGGTGCGTTCTTGCCATATATCTATGATGACAGATGATAAAAATTTCAAACCATATCCGCACAGCCAAGGGCTTCCCGACTATCCAAAGTTAGAGGAAAGCATTCAGAAATTCTGGAAAGACGAAAATATCTTTCAGAAATCGATCGATAATCGCTCTGCAGATGATGAATTCGTCTTTTACGATGGCCCTCCTTTCGCGAATGGTATGCCGCATTACGGACATATCGTTACCAGCTTTATTAAGGACATGGTGCCGCGCTATCAAACCATGAAAGGTAAGCGTGTCGAGCGTCGTTTTGGGTGGGATTGCCACGGCCTTCCCGCAGAATTGACCACGGAAAAAGAACTGGGTATTTCGGGACGGATTGAAATTCTGGATTACGGGATGGACAAGTTCAATAAAGCCTGCCGTTCTTCCGTTCAGCAATTTACCGAAGATTGGGAATTTTACGTCAACCGTATGGCGCGCTGGGTCGATTTTGAGAACAGCTATAAAACCATGGATAAATCCTATATGGAATCCGTCATGTGGGCGTTCAAGACCCTATATGATAAGGGTTTGATTTACGAAGATTACCGTGTTGTGCCTTATTCATGGGCGGTCGAATCGCCACTCTCCAACTTCGAAACCAAGCTGGATGACAGCTACCGCATGCGCCAAGACCCCGCGGTCACGGTGAAATTTAAATTGGATAAGGACATCGACGGCAAACCAACATATATGCTGGCATGGACGACAACGCCTTGGACATTGCCATCGAATTTGGCGCTCGCTGTTGGGCCAGATATTGAGTATGCTGTTGTTGAAAAAGATGGATTTAAATTATGTAATCGCAGAAGAACGTGTCCTGCATGCATACGCTAAAGAGTTTGGAGATGCTGAAATCGATGCAAAATTTTAAAAGGCTCTGATCTTGAAGGTCTCACTTACGAACCACTCCTTCCCTACTTCGCGCATTTGAAAGAGGACGGCGCGTTTAAAGTTTTGCTGGCTGATTATGTTGCGGCAGAAGATGGTACAGGCGTTGTCCACCAAGCCCCGGGGTTTGGTGAGGAGGATTTGGTAAATTGCCGCGAACACGGAATTCCTGTTGTTGTGCCGATTGATTCCACTGGTAAATTCACATCCGAAGTATCCGATTTTGAAGGGCAATTATGGTTGGATGCAAATAAGCCGATCATGCAAAAATTGAAAGAAGAAGATAAACTTTTCCGTCAGGAAACCATCGATCACAATTATCCGCATTGTTGGCGCACCGATCAGCCATTGATTTATAAAGCGATCAATTCATGGTATCTGGAAGTCTCCGCGATCAAGGATCGTATGGTTGAATTGAACCAGAATATAGAATGGGTGCCAAACCATATTAAAGACGGCTCTTTCGGCAAGTGGCTGGAAAATGCGCGTGACTGGAATATCGGGCGTAACCGTTTTTGGGGCTCGCCCATTCCGATCTGGAAGTCAGATAATCCGGACTTTCCACGTATGGATTGTTACGGCTCTATCGAAGAACTGGAAAAAGATTTTGGCGTGAAGGTGAATGACCTCCATCGTCCTGAAATTGATAACCTGACACGTCCCAACCCCGACGACCCAAGCGGAAAATCAACCATGCGCCGCGTTGAAGATGTTCTGGATTGCTGGTTTGAATCCGGCTCTATGCCATTCGCACAGGTACATTATCCGTTCGAAAATAAAGACTGGTTCGATGCGCATTTCCCCGGTGATTTTATTGTCGAATATATCGCCCAGACTCGCGGCTGGTTTTATACCCTCATGGTTATGTCTACCGCTTTGTTTGATCGTGCGCCGTTCCAGAATTGTATCTGTCACGGTGTTGTATTGGATGAAAATAAGCAAAAGCTATCCAAACGTTTAAAGAATTATCCTGATCCCGTAGATGTGTTTAATACATATGGTGCGGATGCGCTGCGCTGGTATATGGTTTCAACGCCGCTGATGAATGGGGGTGATCTGGCGATTCCGCAAGACGGGGTTGCCATCGGACAAGTGCGAAATCAGGTCATGAATCCGATTTGGAATGCTTATTCCTTTTATGCGCTTTATGCCAATGCCGATCATATTCGCGGTGAAGTCATATCAGATGCGACCAATGTTCTTGACCAATATATTCTGGCAAAAACCAGACAACTGGTTAAACAAACAGAAGCTTCAATGGATGGCTATCACATTCCCGAAGCGTGCGATACCATCTGGAAATATCTGGACGCGCTGAATAACTGGTATATCCGCCGCTCCCGCGATCGTTTCTGGGGCGAGGAAAAAACGCAGGATAAGATTGATGCGTATGATACGCTTTATACAGCGCTCGTAACATTTTGTAAGGTCGCCGCGCCGTTCCTACCGATGCTAACAGATCAGATTTATAAAAATCTGACGAATGAGGAATCGGTTCATTTGGCCGATTGGCCAAATGCAGAAGACTTTGCTGCCAATGAAACCCTTGTCGCCGCAATGGACCGCGTGCGCGAGGTATGCTCTGCCACGCTTGGTATTCGTGAGAAAGAGACATTGCGTGTGCGCCTGCCCCTTAACGAACTTGTTGTGGCATCAAATAATGCCAATATGTTGGAACCGTTCAAGGATTTGATCAAAGACGAGGTCAATGTCAAATCTGTCGTGCTTTCGGAAGATTTAGGGAATTTTGGAACATTAGAATTGAAAGTTAATCCCGCCATCGGTAAACGTGTCGGTGGTGCCATGAAGGACATTATGCCTGCCTCCAAACAAGGAAAATGGAATGATAACGGCGACGGCACAATCGAAATCGCCGGACATACGCTATCTTTGGCAGATAATGATTACGCCATGCAGCTTGTGACAGGCGACGGTACAACCGCACAACCATTATCAGGACAAGGCGCGGTCATACTGGATACGACTATCACACCCGAGTTGGAGTCCGAAGGCTTGGCAAGGGATCTGGTTCGTATGATCCAGCAAAGTCGTAAAGAAGCCGATTTGCATGTATCTGATCGAATTGATTTATATGTTGAGGGCCCAGTCGAATTATCCGAAACGCTTCAGCCACATGAAGATTTTATCAAGTCGGAAACATTATCTCAAAGCCTGACTTTTGGTAAGTTACAGAGCGTGGAATATTCTTACGAGCATTCCTTAAGTAATATGACCCTTAGGATAGGTTTCTCGCGCAAGAAAGCAGCCGCAGCTTAGACAATAATCCTTTTTCTTGAAATATCCCCACTCCTAATTCCTTTATAAAACAAGGGATTAGGAAATAAATTAATATTGTTAACTATTTATTAGATAAATCTTTACTAAATTTACATTGTATTTGACATAAAATTTACAAGTTACGTCAGGTTACAAAAAATAAATAAGTACAAATGGGGAATGAATATATGGATATAATCGGCACATCCGGCGGGGATAACTTTCAATTTAACGGCACACTTCAAGATTTAACGATCACACTTATTAACCCGTATTCGGGACAAGAAATAGAAATTGACGAAGAGAAAAACGTCAATTTTGACAAATTTTATGGTCAGGCAGGGTTTGATCGTATCGAACTAACCAGCTTTGGCGATGCTATCTTTTTGGAAAACCGCGATACAGGCGAACAAATGGTGTTTGATGTAGAATTCGTGCAGGGACGCGCAGGCGGTGACATTATCGACTTTTCCTCTTCTACTATTGATTACCCGCAAGGTATTTTCATGAACGGCGGGTCGGAAGATGATATTTTATGGGGTAATGTCGGTAATGACGTTATGAACGGCCTCAATGGTAATGACAACATTGATGGCGGACCCGGAGATGACCGCATTGACGGGCATGATGATGATGACCTGATTTATGGCGGCACAGGGAATGATGACTTGTACGGCGATACAGTCATGCCCAGCGCAACAATTATCGGCAATGACACAATCTATGGCGGCGCAGGAAATGATTTAATTGTTGGCGGCGGTGGCAATGATCGCTTATTTGGCGGGACGGGCGGTGATGATTCCGGTTTTATAACGTTAACAATAGAAGAGCATGAATTCACAGAGAGCCTGCTTTTCCCAACGCTTATCGAACGAAAAAATATTGATAATCTAGCCCCACCCGGCACAGCTAATCTAGGTGTGACAGACGGAAATCTATCCGTTTCACAAACAACAACCGCAAAGATAACGTTTTTAGAATCGGGCGCAGGTTATAGAAACACACTAGGTTTTTATAACATCGCAGCAGACGGCACAATTCAATCTGTCGGCATAGCTTTCGAAAATGTACATAAAAGCGTCGCACAACCCGGTTTGGAATATACAGTTGACCTACCGGGTGCACCGGATTCAGATTTTGGCTTCTTCATCATTGCAGATGGTTTCCGCCGTCATGGGAACTACAATAATCTAGATTTAGATAACCCTGATAATATAAGCTTTATTTATAAACAAGGCACTACGGATGAGCGTTTGGCAAATATCACAGATAATGCGGATGATATAGATCTGGTTTATAATGACGGCATAAACAGCGTTATTCTCTCAGGTCGCGGCGTATATCACACACATGCCAGAGGCGGCGACGGCGTTAACCTGAATTCCGATGGCGCGGAACATGTTGTATCCGGCTTGGTGAATGAAGGGGATACAAATATTTTAAGAATCGGATTTGAAGACCTTCGCAATCTGGGCGATGCCGACTTTAACGATGTTGTGTTTGATTTAGATATTGCAGATACCGTCACATCAGAAGTCGTGACAGAAGATAATGATATCATCAACGGTGGTGCCGGGGAAGACTTGATCTGGGGCGGTTATGGTGATGATATTTTAACAGGTGGCAGCGATAGCGATATATTCCTATTCAATACATATGATTTCAGCGTCGATACCATCACAGATTTCGAATTGGGTATCGGTGGAGACAGCCTGAATTTGACCGATCTGTTAATTGGATACGACTCAAATGATGTGAATGACGCCATCGACGACTTCATTAAATTAACAAATAATGGCTCCGATACAATTGTTTCTGTGAATGAAGATGGTCAAGGCAACGACTTTATCGATATCGCAATCATCCAAAACGGTGTTGGCGGCGTATCAATTAATGAATTGATCGATGATGGCAATATAGTTGTCGAACAATCAATCATTGTATAGATGAGTTAATTTTTCAGGGTTGTTAATCTTGAAAAATTCTGGGAGGGAGAACCGGGATGTGCAAACATCCCGGTTTTTCTTTGTGATATTTACCGCTACTATGATAAAATGAATAATAGCTACCACCTTATAAAAGACGTCTTAGCCGCGCAAAATATTGTCGATACATCATCAAGGACATTATTCCTAAATGGTTTAAGAGACGATATCTTTGAAATAGATAATTTATATATACATCAGCCATTTAAACCATATTCTCATCAAGAAAACTTAGAAGATATAAATGGTTTATATGACCTGATTATGATCATCGGAACGAAACACGTTAAAGAAACACAATATTACATATCCCTCGGCCTCCAGCATTTAAATAAAGACGGACACCTAATTATTGCAGCAGATAATAAGGAAAACGGAAAACGACTTGATAAATGGTTGAAAGAGGCAGGATCTGAAACACAAAGTTTTTCAGGCAATAAAGCAAAATGTATTCTAGTAAAAAAAGATGGCGATTATAAACCGGAAAAACTAAAAGAATGGCAAAAAGCGGGGGAGATACAAAAAAATCAGGACGGTTTTTACGCGCAACCCGGATTATTTTCCTGGAATAAAATCGATCCCGCTTCAAAACTTTTGATCGAAACTATTGATGAACCATTAAAAGGACACATTGCTGATTTTGGATGTGGCTACGGGTTTTTAAGTCATTCAGCAAAATCAGAATATGAAGGAATAAAATCCCTATGCGGTTATGACGCCGATAAACGCGCTCTTATTTGTTACAAAAAAAATATACCTGTATCTGATATATGTGAAGTAACGACACATTGGATTGATTTAGGTAAAGTATATGATAGCAAACATAAATATGACTTTATTCTTATGAACCCCCCTTTTCATGAAGGGCGTAAAGACACCTCTGCATTGGGAGAGCAATTTATAAAAAACGCTAGTCGATCATTAAAGAGAAAAGGCATTTTATGGATGGTGGCAAATAGACACCTGCCTTATGAAAAAATACTGAAAGAAGAATTTTTTAACTTTGAAAAGAAAGCTGAAACAAATAATTACAAGGTCTTTCGCGCTACTAAATAGGAATATTACCCTTCTAAGGCTTTCGGGTTCAGTGCCGTTTCCTTACCAACCATATATTTCACATCATTCTTCGTCAGCTCTCCACCTGTTCCATTTTCGAGAACATGATAAGCACTCGCCGCGTCCATCATAATAATAGATTTGTCTGGCTGATTGCGACGCTTCATATGCTCATTTGTTAAGCTGATAATCAACTCCAAACATTTATCGGAGATTTTAATCTTATGATGTTTCTCATATCCGGGACGGATATTTTTGAGAATATCCATTGTTTCTTCTGGTGACGGCACATTTAGGAATATCTTCTGAAAGCGACGATCAAGCGCCGGATCCTCGGCCACGAACATGCGATACTCATCGCGTGTTGTCGCACCAATCACATGTAGATCCCCAACGGTTAGATAGGGTTTCATCACCTCAGACAAACCACGATAAGCCGAACCATGAACAGTCGGCATAATAGTATGAATTTCATCCAGAAACATAATAAATTTAGGATATGCAGGATCATGATAGCGTTCCGCGAACCCCTTACATATCGGAATAAAACGCTCTTGAAATTCCGACATACCCGACGTACCTGCCGCCATAGACGCTAAATCAACTTCCAGAACGCGCGCGTCTTTGAGATAATCAGGAACATTGCCCTTAACAATTTCTTGTGCCAAACCGACAACTAAGGCGGTTTTACCCACACCAGCGGGGGCAAGGTAACAACAGTTCTTTCGCCCCTTTTGCAGTAATATCAGAATTGTTTGTTGTATTTCATCATCACGACCCGTAATCGGGTCGTAACGGTCTTCACGCGCAAGCTGTGTGAAATCCCGACAATAGCTATGAATAAGTTCTTCCAGATCTTCGTCTGATACTAAAAAACGTTTTACCATATGTGAAAAGTCCTAATTGAAATCATATTTTTTCATAGTTTAGCGTGAAAAATATTAAAAGGCTATGAAGACATTGTTTCTTGATTAACGAAATTGCCTTAAAATAAAAAGGCATTAAAAAAATAAGTACATTTAAAGGAATTATTATGACTGTTCGCCCCGATATTCAGGTTCTTCAAAAAGAGATGGCAAAATATATTATTGGTCAAGCGGATATTCTTGATCACATTCTTGTGGCTGTTTTATCCAACGGTAATTTATTGGTCGAAGGTTTACCGGGTCTTGCCAAAACACGCGCCATACGCGCACTGGCAGATAATATAGAAGCTGACTTTGGTCGTATTCAGTTTACGCCCGACCTTTCCTCTAGCGATATCACGGGTAAAATGGTCGCAATTGAAGAAGAAGGAACGGATAAGACCGTCTTAAAATTTGAAAGAGGGCCCCATATTCAATAATATTGTTCTGGCAGATGAGGTTAACCGTGCGCCCTCTCGTACACAGAATGCGATGTTGGAGGCCATGGAAGAGCGTCAAGTCACAGTCGGCGGACAAACATTCAAGATGCCAAAATTATTTATGGTCATGGCAACCATGAACCCCACGGATCAAGACGGTGTTTTCCCTCTGCCAGAAGCGCAGAAAGACCGTTTCCTAATGCATGCCAGCGTTGACTACCCCACTGAAGAGTCGGAAATGAAAATTATAAAAATGGTGCGCGATGAAGAGAAGCAGAAAAAAAAGAAGAAAGAAAAAACACCCCCTCTAAAACAGGAAACCCTCTTCAAGGCGCGCGGGGAAATTGACAGTATAAAAGTACCCGAACATGTTTTGAAATATATGGTCGATTTTATTTTTGTAACGCGTTATCCCGAACGAATTGATTTTGAGTTGAAAAGTTATATTAGCGTAGGCGCCAGCCCGCGTGCATCCTTGGCTATAGACAGAACATCACGCGCTTTTGCTTGGCTGAAGGGTGAGAAAGAAGTCACGATTGAACATGTCCAACACATGGTGAAGCCAGTTCTGCGACATCGTTTAATGCACACAGATCGCGCAAAGAAGCACAAAATTCATTCAGATGAACTTATTCAAGATATTATAGATAAACTGGAAGTACCAAAAAAGGCTTAAGGCCTAGGTTTCCGCTTTTTCCGCTGATAGTACCATAACGACCTGACGACCTTCGAATTTGGGATGCAAGTCAACTTTACTAATATCAGAAAGCTCGTCTTTTAAACGGTGTAAAACTTCCATCGCCAAATCTTTATGTGCCATCTCACGTCCACGAAGACGCAACGTTACCTTGACTTTATCGCCGTTATCCAAAAATTTACGGGCATTCTTATACTTGACCTGATAATCATGCTCGCCGATTGCGGGACGAACTTTGATTTCTTTTACATCAACTGTTTTTTGATTTTTACGCGCCTCTGCCGCTTTTTTCTGCTGCTCGTATTTATGCTTACTATAGTCAAGCATTTTACAAACAGGCGGCTTGGCATTCGGGGAAATTTCAACCAGATCAAGCCCGATATTCGCAGCTTGGTCAATCGCATCTCTAGGCGTCATAACACCCAGCATTTCACCATCTTGGTCAATAACTCGAATTTCAGGGGACGTGATGCGTTCATTTACACGTGTTGAATCTTCGGGACGTCGCGGCATTCCGCGGGGTGGTCTTGGTGCGATGGTGAAATCTCCTTAAATTGTTTTATAAATAAATATCATTTTTATCTTAAAAGACTATTACCGCTTAAAACGGCGCTTGGCAAGACTTTTTCAACCCGGACACAGCCTCATCAAGAGCTTTTACCTCTTGCGCTTTTGAGCCGAGTGTTCGTATGGCAACCGTTTTTTCTTCTGCTTCGCGCGCACCAACTGCATAGATAAACGGCACTTTCCCAACCGAATGCTCACGCACTTTATAGCCGATTTTCTCGTTTCTTATATCTAGCTCAACACGCATACCTGCATCACTCAGCTTTTCATAGACTTCTTTTGCGTAATCATCGGCGCTGTTCGTTACAGTCGCAACAACACATTGTGTGGGCGCAAGCCAATGCGGCAATTTACCGGCATAGCTTTCGATCATAATACCAATAAAGCGTTCCAGCGTTCCCAAAACCGCACGGTGCAACATAACTGGGTAATGCTTGCTATTATCTTCCCCGATATAAGTTGCTTCAAAACGACGGGGGAGATTAAAATCAAGCTGTAGTGTAGCGCACCCCCACTCACGCCCGATGGCGTCTTTCATAATGAACCCCAGCTTCGGACCGTAAAATGCACCATCACCTTCGGAAATTTCATATTTCAAACCAAGATGATCCATTGCGGCTTTTAAGCCATCTTCAGCCTTATCCCATAAATCATCTGATCCAATTCTTTCTTCTGGTCTGGTTTCGAGCATGAGGTAATAATCATCAAACCCCAAATCCTCATATATTTTTTGCGTTAATTGGCAAAATTGAATCGCTTCGTCCAGAATTTGGTCTTCACGACAGAAAATGTGACCATCATCTTGTGTAAATTGTCTGACACGTAACAAACCGTGCAAAGCGCCATGCGCCTCGTTGCGATGGCAACAGCCAAACTCTGCATACCGGATAGGTAGATCTTTATAGGACTTGATCCCTTGATTAAAAATTTCGACATGTGCTGGACAATTCATCGGCTTCAATGCCATAAATTCTTTCGGCTCTTCTTTGAAAATCGGGCCTTCTTCGTCTGTATTTGGCACCACATCCGGCACAACAAACATATCTTCGCGGTATTTCTGCCAATGCCCAGATGTTTCCCACAATTTCTGATCCATCAATTGCGGTGTTTTCACCTCTACATAACCATCTTTTTGCGTGCGACGACGAATATAATTTTCCAACTGATTATAAATCGTAAAGCCCTTCGGGTGC
Source organism: uncultured Alphaproteobacteria bacterium (assembly GCA_963710165.1). GTDB lineage: Bacteria > Pseudomonadota > Alphaproteobacteria > Micavibrionales > Micavibrionaceae > JACKIP01. The sequence goes on along the minus strand of CAVPYZ010000004.1, from coordinate 297,324 downwards.
CAAAAGCATGATCCCTGCGCAACGTTATCAAAATGGAACAAATCCATCTCCCTGCCCAGTTTTCTATGATCGCGCTTTTCCGCCTCTTCAAGTTGTAAGAGATAGGCGTCCAATTCTTTTTGATCACGCCAAGCTGTGCCATAAATACGCGTTAACATGGCATTATCGGAGTTTCCACGCCAATATGCGCCCGCAACCTTTAAAAGTTTGAACGCTGTGCCAACGTGACGCGTCGATGGCATATGCGGCCCACGGCATAAATCCAGCCACTCACCTTGCTTATAAATTGTAATTGTCTGGGTTTCCGGCAAATCATTGATCAGTTCCGCTTTATACATTTCACCTTTATCCGTGAAGTATTTAATGGCCTCATCCCGATCCCACTCTTCACGTTCAAAGGATGCGCCGCGTTCGATAATTTGGCGCATTTTCTTTTCAATGGCGGGGAAATCTTCGGTCGAAAATGGTTCATTCCGTGCGAAATCGTAATAAAATCCGTTTTCAATTGACGGCCCTATCGTTACTTGAGTTCCCGGAAATAACTCTTGAACCGCTTCGGCCATTACATGTGCCGCGTCATGACGGATCATCTCAAGAGCGATATCATCTTCCTTTTTAAATAATGCTATTGAAGCATTTCCCTGTATAGGGCGCGATAAATCCCATATCTCACCGTTAACTGAAATAGCAATAGAAGCTTTGGCAAGAGACTTCGCGATCGATTCCGCAATCTCCAACCCTGTCGTACCCGCGACATACGTTCTTTCCAACCCGTCGGGTAGCGTAATAGTAATGTTCTCTTGCATATTTTGTTCTGTCATATTTTTTTTCTGGGCAGCATCCGTCATAATATTATCCTTTGTATCCTTTATACAAAGCGGATTCAGCCATAAAACGCAAGGGAAAAGCTTTGACAAATTAAGTTACGCTTCTTAATATACATAAAAAATTTGAGGTGTGTTATTTTTCCTATATCCCCATTGTGGCTAAAATTTTCTGTCAATCAAGCATTGAACCGAGAGGTCTTCAAAACTGTCTCGAACGGAATTAATGATGAAATACAAGAGCGCTACACACGCATGCGCGATCGCTGCTTTGAACTTGTTAAAAATTCAAATACAGATTTTCCCGCCTATCACATTGTTTCAAAGCCAAACCAAGAAGATCCGGCCGATGGTATTTCAATTTACGAAGTGGGATATTGCCGTCTATTACGAGATGAAGTCAAACAGGTGGATGTCGATGTTTTTTCGACAAACATAAACTCCCTTCATAGAAGCGCAGAAAACGGAACACCAAGCTTACAAGATGTCCTTGATGATCCTGATATTTATATTATAGGCGCATATTCCTCTAGCTTGTCAGGTAAAGTTAAGCGCGAACGACGGGAAGAGCGTTTGAAAGAACTGCGTCAGAATGTCATGTATAATCAACAATTTTACATGGAAGCCGTACCACTGGATGAAAGCGATCTGGACGGAGAATGGGGATTTCGTATTGCCAATCAATCGATAGCATTTGCCATGCGACCTTTGGATCAAGGTGGTTGGCGTATTTGGGCACGCCCTGCCCTGAAAGGAGAGAATGGTGAGCTAGATGAATTTGTTCGCCTACCGCATAAAATGCCAAAAGGCACAGAATTTAGCTTTCTAAGCGAAGGGCAACTTGATTTTAAAGATTTTGAAACCGCCTTCAAAACTGTGCAGCAACTTGCTTCTAAAGCCGCGATGAACCAACGCAAAGGTTTACCAGACTTAGTTCCTGTTATCGAAAAAAACAATCAAGTTAGAAAACAGGTTATTGACCCCGTAGGCAAGAAATTAAGAGGAGGTATTAAAACGCTTAGCGGTATTATTACCAGACCATATTTAAAGGGTTTGGCAATTGGAACCAGCGTTGCAACAGCCATTACCGCGGCACAAACCGTGACATCAGAAGGCGCGACCGCGCTCGATTTAATGCGAAATATTTTTGTCGGTGCCATTGGGACAGGGCTTCTTGTAAAAGCAGCAGAGACGTTGACGGAACAAGTTGTTGATGCCTTACAAAGTGATAAGGAGCAAGAACGCTTGAACGCAAAAAGGGATATTACACAAAAAGATTTCTCTCATCTCTACATTGCGAAAACGAAAGATAATGACGGACGCTTTTTGAAAAAAGCCGATCCGGATAAAATTCGTCATCTAACAGCTTTGAGCCATCATCAGGCACAAATGGCACATGATAGTCTGGATCAGTATCCTGAAAACTGGGTTTATTCAGATAATGAAGATTTAAGTCGTATCAGTTCATTAAATATGGTGAAGCGTATATTCGGAAACATAATAGCCCGCCCGGGACTGATGAACATGATGTGGGTGTTTTATCCAAATGGTGGAAAAGGGTTTCGTCATGTAGATATTCAGGATCAAAGTACGGATGTGACCGCGATATATACTTACGATAGCGCAAACGTAGCAAATAAACGAGCGCCCAAGGATATGATCGCAGATTTAGAAACAGGTCAAAGTAAAATGATCCATTATTATAGTGGCGCGCCCAATCAAGCTGAGTCAGATGCAGAGCGGATAAAAGAGCGCCCCGTCAATACCACAAAGCTTGAAGAACAAAGCATGACACCACAAGATGTGCATGAAATATTTCAAGAAGCCGCAACGCGTGAGGCAAATACAAAAGGCATTGCTGCAATAAGAGAAGATTTCCTTAAAACGGCTGATCCTTTTTCACCAAAAAACATCTCGGAAATGTTGATCCGTGCTGAACGTCACAGACGTGATAATCTTGCACAACCTGTCATTGAGACAGCATAGAATATCATCTTTCATTCATCGCATTATCGAGCGTTTTACGAAGAGGTTTCAGAATGTATGCCATGACTGTCTTTTCACCAGTCAGGATATCAACACTGGTTTGCATACCGACTTTAATTGGAAATTTTTTGTTTCCTTTTGGTTTCAACTGATTTTCGAACGTCTCAATCCGTGCGCGAAAGTAAATATTACCCTGTTCGTCCTGGAATGAATCGGGAGAGATATCTAATAATTTACCTTCCAATCCACCGTAGATAGAATAGTCATATGCCGTAATTTTAACGACCGCCTTCATACCGGGATGAAGAAAACCAATATCGTCGGGGCGAATTTGCGCCTCTACCAATAAATTCTCATCTAATGGAACAATCTGGATAACATCTTCCCCCGGCTGGACAACACCGCCGATGGTATTCACTTTGATATCCTGTACAAAGCCGTCAACAGGTGAAATCATTTCTGTTCTGGTTTTGCGATCCTGTAATGCCGTTAATGTTTCACGTAAGGAATTCAGTTCGACCGTTTTTGCTGCCAGTTCAGTTTGCGCCTCTGCAGCAGCATTGTTTTTTAGCTCCGCCAATCGTGCTTCCGCTTCTTCAACAGCCGACCTTGCACGTGGTAAGGAGGTTAAGGACGTATTCAACTCTGTCTGGCGCTCTTTAATGCTTCTATCCAGTTGTAATAATTCCATGCGCGGCGCTGATCCCTTTTCAACCAAGGGCGCAATCATCGCCTTTTCTTCGCGTGCAATGCTTAACAATCCGCGTGTATCGGAAATGCGTGTTGTAATTTCGCGTACTTCCTGACGACGTTGAGAGAGCTGTTGCTCAAGCACAAGACGCTGACTATCCATTTGCATACGATTGGCTTTGAATGCGTTTAATTCCTCTGTCACACTTTGCGGTGCTTTCTCCATCACTTCTTGCGGAAAATCCGGTGCGGATAGCCCCTCAACTTGCGCTTGTAGTCTGGCAATACTGGCAAGCGTTCCCATATAACGCTGTTCATTTGTGCCCAAATCCGATGTTGCTTCGATATCACGCAAACGTAGAAGCGTTTGTCCTTTTGCAACCTGTTCACCTTCGCGTACTAAAAATTCCTCAACGATTCCGCCTTCTAATGATTGGATTGTTTTTGTTTCAGTGGAGGGAATAATTTTACCCTGTGCACGTGTGACCTCATCAAGAGTTGCCCAACACGCCCAGATGAAAAAACACAGACAGAATAATATAATCCCAAGCAGAATGAAATGAGCACGCACAGGCAGGTCACTATCCGTAATCAGCAATCCTTCCGCTTTTGCATTGATGGAGGGGCCCGACTGCACCATTGATGTGGCTTCCATTTGTTGTTGGACGGGCGACGCTCTATCCGCCATCGCCGCATCTGGACGCGCAGTTTTAGCCGCTTTTTTCGCTGCCTTAAGCTGTTCGGGGCTCATTTTTTTTGGATTAATCTTTGCCAGTTTTTCTTTTTTTGTCATCTTTTGTCCTTCGCCCTACACCTTTGTATTTTCTGCATCACTGCCAAATTCACGGTTTTGCAGGCGTTTTATAATCTCGTCTTTCGGACCGAACGCGACCATTTTACCGCGATCCATCAGGATCAGCTTATCAACCAGTGTCAGCATTGCGCCTTTATGTGTAATCAGTAAAACAGTTCGACCATCCGTAATATGTTCCAAACGCTGTCTTAATCGATTTTCAGAGGCCGGATCCATCGATGCTGTCGGCTCATCCAGAATAAGAAGCGATGGATCGTAAAGTAGCGCTCTGGCAACGGCGACCGCTTGCCTTTGCCCACCGGACAAAGCTTCGCCACGTTCCCCGACAGGGGTGTCTAGCCCTGCTTCGGAATCTTTAATAAATTCCATGACACCTGCCATTTCTGCGGCGCGCAGAACGGCGCTTTCCGTGGCCATTTCATGTCCCATTGTAATATTTTCGCGGATCGAACCATAAAACAATTGCGGCGATTGTTGAACAACACCAATATTACGGCGCAAATCACCCGGATCGATTTGACGAACATCTGTTCCATCAAGCTGGACTGTTCCGCTTTCAGGTTGAAATAAATTATGAAGAAGACGCTCAATCGTTGTTTTGCCGGAGCCGACAGCACCAATAATACCAATATGCCCACCCGGTTCAATGTTAAACGAAACATTATTAAGTGCGGGACGCGTTTGTCCCGGATATTTAAAGACAACATCTTTAAAATCAATCTGTCCGCGCATATTCGGTATGGATATAAAGTGTTTCCCAGCTGGGCGCTCAACAGGTTTTTTCATCAACTCGTCCAAATGAACAAGCGCCTCTTTTGATTGGTTCAAACGTGTCATAAGCCCTGCGACCTGTGCCAGCGGTGCCAAGGCACGTCCCGTTAGAATAACACACGCAATCAATGCACCCATGGTAATGTACTCGGACGTTGTCAAATAAACACCAACGATAACAACGGCGGCACTGGCCAATTGCTGTATCAATACAGCGCCATTCGTTGCATAGGCCGCAAGCTTTCTGGATTTCACAGCCGTACCGGAGGATTTGTCGGTCAGCTCTTCCCAACGTCTTTGAGCGTGGCTTTCCGCGGCTTGTGATTTAATCGTTTCAAGACCGGTAATTGTTTCAAATAACAAAGCATTTTTTAATGCAGATTCGTTCATACTCTGACGAATAATTTTCTGCATGGGCCCTTGTAATATAAGCCCCATCGCAATCACCAAAATAGCCGCAACGACCGGCACAAATGCAATAGGTCCGCCGATCATCATAATAATCAGCACAAACATAATCGTGAACGGCAAATCAACTAAAGCCGCCATCGTAGAAGACGTGAAAAAGTCACGCAGCGTTTCGAATTCTTTCATATGGCTTGCCATGACCCCCGCTGATGCAGGGCGCGATGCCATAGTCATACCCATTAACTGTTCGAAGAGAGAGGCAGAAATTTTAATATCAGCGCGCCGTCCTGCATGATCCAAAAACTGCGCCCGTAGGTTTTTCAAGATAAAATCGAATATAAAAACAACAAATACACCCGTCGCCAAAACCCACAATGTGTCAATCGCGCTATTGGGTAAAACACGGTCATAGACATTCATGATGAAAAGCGGACTGGCCAGTGCGAACACATTAATAATAAATGCCGCAAGAATAACCTCGACATATAATGATCTATGCGCCCATAAAGCGCCTTTAAACCAGTCTTTGCTGGTATCAATTTCGGCGGGACCCGCGCGTTCATCCATCCGCGCCACGGGACGCACAAAGTAAGAATAGCCGTCATAAACCTTTGCAAGACGTTCTTGCGCTATCTCTTGTTTTTCATCCTCTGTTTCGGGAAATTGAACACGAAAAGATATTCCTTTTCCTGATTCTACAATCTCCCACAAAATACAGGCTTGCTTGTCTTTCAGAACCAGAATACAAGGCAGGTTTGGCGCCGCAATCAAAGACGCCAATGATCTTTGCATCAGGTTCGCACTTAAATCCGCACGCTGCGCTGCGCGCTCAAATAATGTTGGTGTAATACCGGATTTTGGCACAGGCAAGCCTGAAATAAGTGAATTAACACTCGTTCTGCGTCCATAATGTCCTGCCATAAGTTTTAGGCATGCTATTAATGGCTGGTTGATTGCCATCCTGTCTGCTTCCAAGGGCCATTTATCAGGATGTTCGGCCTGTATCAACTTTTCTGGCACAGAAGTTTCTTCAGACGAATGTTGTTCGGGTGGATCAATAGAATTATCGGACACAAGAAAATTACCTAGGTTATTATTTTGATAGTTTAAAACAATTTTATAGCATCGTCAGTATTAGCTTTTTGTAAAGACTATAAAAAATCCCTGCTTTTAGCAGGGATTAATTTAATTATTCAAAAAATATGACGTCTTACATATTCGCTGCAAAGCTTTCACGTGGATATTCAACTTCTAATGTTGGAAGAAGCTCACCCTTTAAAGCCAAAAGACGATAAACAGAGGTCATCTCAACAAAGCGTGAGTTAATCGCGTTACTACGTGAGACAAAAAGTTCGTTTTGTCCATCTAGAACATCAAGAAGTGTACGACGATTTAGATCAAACTGATCACGATATGCACCAACTACTTCACGATTTGCAAGAACTTGACGCTCGAATGCTGCGGCACGTTCTGCAGAGGCATTTTTAGATGCCCATGTGCGACGCACATCATCTTCGATTGAACGCGCTGCATCTGCACGTTCTTCTTTTTCTTGCTCTATACGATGCGCAAATTCACGCGCGCGGGCAGTATCCGCCCCACCGCGATATAAATTCCAGTTCATAACAACAAGACTGGACGCTGAACGATCAACGCCTTCAATACCACTGATATCTTCACCTTGACGTGCATTTAATCTTAGATCAACTTGTGGGTAAAACGTTGATTGTGTGCCGTTGAATTCAGCATCTGCCACGCGGACATCTGCCTCTAAAACGTCAAGTGTCGGGCTTTGTGTTAAGGCTTCATTCACTTCCATATCAACTGTCTGTGCCAGTTGATCGTAAGGTATGCTCGGAACAGATAGGTCTTTTGGCATTTCGCCAACATCACGTGCATATTGTGATTCGGCAATGCGTAATGCTTCACGTGCATCTGATTCCGTTGCCTCGGCACGTGCAAGACGCGCATTCATTTGCTCACGATCCGCACTGGTAGAACGACCTGCTTCAACGCCGTCGATAATTTGATCCAAAATATCGAGGTGGGCCGAGACGTTGTCACGTGCAATTTGAACCAACTGACGCTGTCTTAAGACTTCAAGATATGCCTCGACAATATCCAACCCAATAAATTCAGATGTTTCACGCACACGGTGTGATGCGGAATTGACACGATTTTCTTGGCGTTCAACTTCATATTTGGTTTCCCAACCATCAAAAAGGAGCTGTGTCACAGTCAAACCGGTTTCATAGCGATAAAGATCTTCGCTTTGATCTCCTGCTGACGCTCTTGTCGCAGGATCTTCGGTATATTCAAGACCTGTATCTGCATTTAAGTCAACAGATGGTAAATATAGCGCTTCTGCCTGACGAAGCTCTTCGTCTGTTGCACGTCTGGAGCTGGCAACAACGCCATATTCAGGATTTGTATCCACGCCCACTGCAACAGCTTCTTGCAAAGTTTGAAGCGTTGGATTGCTTTGTGCAAAAGCAGATCCTGACAAAGCCAAACCGATCAGCGCTGTGCTTAGCAAAGCATTTTTTCTTAAAAGTTTCATTTTATACGTTCTCCGTCCGTAACATCTTAAAGTTAATATAATCTAGTTTTATTCCACTTAGTTATGACTTGTTCGAGCTCTAAAATCAAGCCCGAACATTTTGTTTTTACTGTATTTATGCGACAAGAGTGCCGTCTGTTTGAAGGTTTTCAAGATCAAGACCTGTTACACCTTTGATTGTGACAACATTTTCAAATTGGGCACCATCCACAAGGCCGTTTTTGTCAATAGCAACGATCGTATCTTTTCCTGACTCTGTCAAAGTGACAAAATCAGCAATCGCATGGGTATCAGCATCATATCCTTCAATTATGACACTCAGATCAAGCACATCTTGATCTACATCAAAATTACCAATCTCATTGTCATTTCCGGCATTTCCTGTAAATAGGAAAATATCTTTATGACAGACATCACCATATAAAGCTTCATTACCGCCGCTATCTGCAACCTGAATTTTTACATCATCTGTGTCTTGCGAAATGACAAGTGTTGCCGTGTCTGAGTCACCGTCTTGATCAGTCAATGTATAAACAAACTTCTCAAGAATAGCTTCCGGCTCGATCTGTTTTTTAATGGCGTGCTGATCTTTTGTATCATACCAGCTTTGCGCAGAAGGATCCCAGTTTGTTAAGAAACCGTCTTCATATTCAGTTTCCAGACCGGAAACAGGGTGAAGCCATACGCCAACTGATTCATCAAACAACAGACCTGTCCAGTCATTGTCCTCACCACCTTTCGGATCGAAAGAATTGATTTCAGAAGCATCAACTGTGAAGCTCATAATCTTATTACCATCCAAATCGGTCGTGACGCTAATTGAACTAAATGCATTCGCGTTAGTTTCAGAAGACAAAATACGATCTTCTGTTTGATAACTTGTCTGAGTGTTTTTGCCATTATAAGTATAGACAGAAACAATCGGATCAACTTCATCATTTGATGCATCAAAATAAACCATGGCAAGCTCCCCTGCATGACCTTTCGGATTAGGACCATTATTCACAGCCAGTGTAAATCCGTCAGCTGTATCATCAACCTGCATTGTAAATGTAAACTGACCAGTTGTTTCATTATACGCCATATCTACCTGATCAATATTGCCTGCACTGCTTGACCCGTTTGGATCTGTAGCAGAGAAACAATAGAGCGTTTGTGTTTGCGTTGAAACATCGGCCTGATATGTATATTGACCATTTGCATCGATGAAAAGCGTACCAAATGCACCGGCAACTTCACTAACTCCGCTTGCAGATACAAATGCACCATTAACACTTGTAATAGTATTAGAAATGTCTGCACTGGTATCATCTTGCGCATCATCTCCGCCGTTTAAACCAGTAATAACGTTACCATTGGCTGTGCCATCTTCACTTTGATTTGTATCATCTTCTGCAACTGGCGCGTCATCAACAACATCAAACATTGAGAAAACTTCAACTTTATCACCATCAGCATCAACGTAATTCATATAGAATTTCAACCAAAGAACTTCTGTTCCCTGTGGATGATCAATAGGTGCAAATTGTGTAAAGGTATGAAGAGAGTTGGATGGATTCAGTTCCAAAGTAAATATAACCTCGTCACCGGCCTTGCCAATGAAATCATTCCCGACAATCTGGACATCGATATCAACATTGTTCGATTTCAAAACGACATCTGCACCACCAACTTCATATTTAGCAACGAAACGTGAAGGCTCGGTTGTTCCCGGCTTATCCGCGCCTGTGTCTCTGAACGGCAGACGACGTGTCTCTGTAATCACTCCACCATCGCGCAAATCGCTTTCATAAACGCTACTTGCAACATTTTCGGCAAATGGCCCGTCATCCTTTACTGTAATAACAATTATGGCTTCAATGTCGTCGCCGTTATTATCTTCAGCTATCACACCAAAGTTCAGGTTAATGGCATCATCCGGATCTGTTTCATCTGGGTGATCTAATGCAAGCAGTTGCGTGTATGTGTAAGTGCCATTATCGTTTAATACAAAAGTAAATACAGTCGCACCATCTTCATTTTGACCAGTATATCCAGTCTCCGAAGTAATAATAGAAACGGCTTGGCCATTTGACGTTAAATCGCTTGGTGCCTGCCCATTTGTTGTAATTGTTCCAGGACCGTCAGCACCAAACTCGGCATCTACCACTCCTGTTACTTCAAGATTACCACTATCAAAATCTGTTTCATCGACTGTTTTATTTGTTGTCGTGAGGACAGGTTTACTATCAATCAAATCTTCTGCACAGATCGTCAAAGTTGCAACGCTTGTATCACCATCAAAATCTTGAAGAGTATATTCAAAATTATCTACCAATTTGTTGTTTTGTCTCTGTTGAATAGTCACGTCAAATACAACGTCATTAAAGTCTTTATCTCCTAAGTTTGGAAGATCTTCAAAACCTATTCTTAATACTGTTGGATCAGACTCATCTACCAGACCTGATATGACACGAACACTATTATCTGCGTTCAAATTCTCAGAACCACCACGCTCAGTTGTAAAGTAAACAGGTCCTTGTAAAACTGTTTTCTCTCCATTTTCAGCTGTATAGACTAAAGAAATATCTCCACCATTATCTGTAATTTTGGCTTCTCTTTGTTCTGCAGTATCAAATTTGAAAACAAAATCCAGAATACCATTTTCAAAGTCGATGTCATCAAAGCTGTTATTTGTGTCAAAGCCATCAGCAATAATGAAGAAACCAATGCCTTCTCTGGTCGCGCCGTCAACATTAAAATTAGTTACAATATCTTTACCATCAACATCATTGATATTTTCAATGATGACATCGGCACTTACAATATTTCCGCTCTTGTCGATGTAGAATTGCCCAAATGTATTATTATAACCTGCCCCTTCACTTACAAATTGAACCGAACCAGTCGCATCAAAATTAATGTCTAAATCTTTGGCATTAATACCAAATATATCAGGGTCTGTAATAGGCTCCCTTTCATTCAGAACAGGAAACTCTTGTTTGTTAGAAAATTCGTAAGGGCTTGATGTTGTAACGATCGACGTATCAAATAGTTCATAAGTATAACTACCATCCGCTGCAATATTGAGGGTGCCGTATGTACCTTCAATTTGCGTGATACCTTCGCTTGCAACAGCTTCGCCGTTCACTTCTTTAACAGTATTCGCAGTATCAAAACTTAGATTATCGACATCCGTATCCGTGTCATCGAATGATCCGTTTTCACCTGCAATAACGTTACCTGATGTTTCACGTGCATTTGAATCAAATCTATTGAAATCATCTTTCGCAACGGGCTGGTCATCACTGACTGTGATTGTAATGATTCCGTCTGTTTCTTCACCGTCATCATCTTTTGCAATAACACCAAAGTTTAAATCAAACGCTTCGTCAGATGTCGTCCCTTCGGCGTGATCCAAAGGCAATGACTGTTCATATGTGTATGTTCCATCACCATTCAGAATAAGTGTGAACACAGTCTCACCGTTTTCATTTGTTGCTATATAGCCGTTATCATCATTTGTGACGCTTACAACCTGACCACCGGATGTTAGACCGCTAGGTGTCAAACCACCCGCTCTAATTGTTCCAGGACCGTCAGCACCAAAATCAGCTGTGACTGTTCCTGAAACTTCCAGATTACCGCCGTCAAAGTTTTCCTCATCAACAGCGGAGTTCGTAATGCTAAACTCGGGCTGATCATTCACAATATTCAATGTAATTGTAAGTATCGCTGTATCGCTGTCACCATCTGCATCCGTTAACGTATAACCAAATACTTCAGAGCCGGCAGGAGGATTGGAAGCTGTAACGTTATATGTATAAAGACCGTCTTTATTAATAGTTAAAGTGCCGTATTCGCCTTCAATAACAACATCATCACCATTTGCCGGAATTGTGAATTTTTCACCTTCAAATGTAACTTCTGTGACAGATGTCTCTACATCTGCGCCGTCCGTATCATTTAACTTCACATTACCCGAGACTTCACCAACCGCCTCATCAACGCTGTTGCTATCATTTTTCGCAAGCGGATTAGAGTCAATTATGTTGACATTAAATTCAACCGTAATTTCGTCGCCATCGCCGTCAGTAACTTTAACGCAGAACGGTAGAGATATAACATCATCTGTCTCTGTTCCTTCAGCATGATCCAAAGGTAGAAGTTGTTCATATGTGTACGTACCATCGCTGTTAATTGTCAATGTGAAGACAACATCATCATCTTCATTTGTGGCGGTGTAGACATTGCCGTCAATCGTAACCGAAACATCTTGACCAGACGATGTTAAACCTTCAGGAAGAACGCCTTCCTTCGGCTCGATTGTTGCGCCTTCGCTATCATCACCGAAATCAATATTAAGATCACCGTTTTGTGTCAATTTACCAGGGAAATTATTTTCATCAACTGTAACAGGAACGGGCTGAGCTGTTGGCACACCGTCTTTCGTTACGGTCAGTTTTATTGTTTGTACAACTGTTGCAACATTATCGGTAAAATCAACTTCCTGATTTCCGTCATCGCCTTCTGTTACGTTTTCAGCTGATGTCACACTTACAACAACATCAAATTCACCTGTGACACCGTCTGGAATAGTAACTTCCAGTGCAGACAAATCATCTAATGTTAATGTCCACGTTTGTGTCACGGCGTTAAACGTACCGTTATTTAGCGTTGCGCCTTCTGGTAAACCGGAAAGTGTAATCTCTGTAATTGTTTCAGAGATGTTCTCACCTGTTTCACCAATGGCAGCTGAAATATCAAGAGCAACCGTTTTTGATTCTTCGACATTGGCATCAAGAACAGTAAGCGTCGGCGTATCAATAACTGCGTCTGTAACAATATCAACAGTGGCTGTTGCTGTTTGTGTAATCTCAAGAACAGGATCAGTCACACTTGCTGTAATCGTAAATGTCGGGTGATCAAGGTCGCTGTCAACAGGCGGTGTAAATGTAATTTCGCCCTCATAACTTTCACCGGCAGGAAGTGTGATTGTATATGTACCAGGTGATGTTTCAACCCATTCAGACCCTGATTGACCAGCCAGATCAATATCCCAAGATGTTTCCAGATCGCTGATCGTAATACTCAAAACTTCATCACCTGCAACCGGACCGACAGGGTCAATATTATCAACATCCAGATTAAGCGTTACAGAAGAATCTTCTTTAACCAAACCGCTATCACCATCGACTTCACTGCTAAAGTTATATGTAATAACAGGGCCATTGACCCATGTTAGTGTGAATGTATCAGTCGCGGTGTTTGTATTATCACTACTATCAAACTCTTCGTCAGAAAGATTTGTTTCCGCATTAAAGACTGTAACTTCAAGGTCAACGGAACCAACGTAATCTGTCGGGGGCGTTACTTGCAAATCGGCAAGATCGGCAGGATCAAGAGTTAATGTATTTGTCGCCGCATCATATGTGCCTGCACTGAATGTAAAACCACTCAGGTCATCCGTACTTGTAATCGTGTAACCCGTGATTGTTTCAGATGTATCCTTGTCATCACCAAGAAGCGCCTGTAATATCCAGATCAAGAGGCTGATTTATAAGTGTGCTTGTATCTTCACCGTCTACTTCGGGCTTATCTGCAACTGCGTCTGTTACGATATCAATCGTGTCACTATCGCCTGCTGTTGCATTCAGAACAGGATCAAAAACACTGGCAGAGATTGTAATTTGCGGGTGATCTTCGTCGCTGTTTGCAGGTGGTGTGAAAGATAGTGTGCCCGTATAATCTTCACCTGCAGGTAAAGTAATTTCAAACGTGCCGGGTGATGTTTCAACCCAAACCGCGCCTGATTGACCGGGAAGAATAACGTCCCACGTCGCTTCAATGCCTTCGATTTTGACAGTCAAAACTTCATCACCATCAACAGGACCAGCGGCATCGCCTGCATCAACATTAAGCTCAAGCTCAAGCGTACCATCTTCTTTAACAAGACCAGTATCACCATCAACTTGTGCGCTGAATTCATAGGTAATTTCAGGCCCCTTTGCCCAAGAAAGCGTAAATGAGTCTGTTGCGCTGTTTGTATTATCGCTATCATCATCTTCTGAGTCAGAAAGATTTGTTTCCGCATTAAAGATTGTAACGTCAAGATCAATTGAGCCAACAAAATCAGTTGGTGGTGTCACTTGAAGACCTGCCCAATCGGAAGGGTCAAGAGTTAGCGTATTTGTTGCCGCATCATATGTGCCTGCACTGAATGTAAAACCACTCAGGCCGTCGGTGCTTGTAATCGTATAACCTGTAATGGTTTCGGAACCATCTTTATCGGCGCCAAGGCTGCCTTCAACATCAACGTCTAAAGCATTATTTGCAAATGTGCTTGCATCTTCACCGTCTACTTCTGGCTTGTCTGCCACCGCATCTGTGATAATTGTTGCATCATCAGAAACACTTTCAGTTTCGCCTGTGCTGGGATTGGAAGCCGTTGCAATGACACTGAATTGACCAAGATCGACATCGCTTTGTGCTTCGGGGGAAACTGTAATTCCACCATCATAATCTTGTCCTTGCGGAAGCGTGATCGCATAAACACCAGGGGTAGTTGTCGGCAGAAAACCGCCAGTCAAGGCTGTCGCTTCATCAACGCCTGAAATTGTAAGTGTTAGAATTTGGTCATCTGTATCACCGCCCTGTAGCGATGCAATAATCGGAACAAAAATACTGCTATCTTCTTTTACAATCGCATTATCAACGCCGCCATTTACACTTAGAAGCGGAGCTGAAAGCGGCTCCAAGAAAAATAGATCATCTGTCTGGTTGGAGATACCGTATTGTAGCTGTGTCGGGCCAATCGGACCGATAGAGTTAAGAGCCGTAATATTGACAACATCAGCAGTACTATCAAAGCCATAACCGCCACGACCACCAGCACCAGGTGCGCCTGCATCACCGGCAGCGGGTTCAACAGCTGCAAGTTCCTGAGCAATCTGGGCAAGCGTTTGCTGCCCTGCGGCTGGTTCAATTTCAACAACCTCTATGTTACCTAAATCGTTTGTTTGCGCAATGACAACTTCTTCTGCGTCTTCACCGGCAGCCGTTTCAATTGAAGCTATATTTTCAATGACCTCATCAATAACTGTTTCGTCTTGTGTGCCTTCGGCGATGACTGTTTCAAGCGTTTCTTCTGTCGGAGCATTAACAGCTTCAGCTTGTTCGTTTGTATCTTGAATATTGGTTACGGCAGCTTCTTGTGCGCCCTCTTGGTCTGTTGTTTCAATAACAGCCATATCAAGGTTAGAAAGATCGACAACCGTACCATCTGCCAAAGTCAGCTCTTGAATACCAGTCGCGGCCATAACTGATTGAAAGTTTTCAATCACAACTTCCGAACCGTCTTTTAATGTAATAAATAACGTATTATTTTCTAAAGAGATATCAGCAATATCTTGTGACTGTAATGTTAAGTCCTCTAAGGAACAAACAGTTAGATCTGCCGCCGCTTGCTGATTGCTTTCATCAGCACCTATAAAGCCCTGATTTTCTTTTGTAGTCTCTTCAGTTGGAAGTGTATTTTGTTGTGTCATTTTAGCTCCTAAAAATGTCCCTCACACGGAAACGTTAATACTTTATTAATTAATTGTTATGGCAATATACATTACATAACATCTATTTGTCAATTATTATGTTAATAAAATCTTAAATACTTATTCATATAAAATTAATATTTATCTAAGTACTCTCTTTACCTTGAAAAAGCAAGAAATCTAACATTTTTAACAATAATAATGTCAAAGAGATAAGCAAGAACCATGCCGCATTCATTGTATTACGAAAATTAATTCTACCTTATATATTTTTTGAAAAAAAATAGCCTACTGATATGGAACCATCATCCACTCACCTGCGTCACTTTTGAAGAACCGTCCTTTTAAAACTGTTTCTGAACCGTAAAGATTTTTGAACATTTTCAATAGAAATGCACTTTGTGAAGATACGGCATATTGATAATCACATACCCACCCCGGTTGACCAACCGCTTCGACGCAAGCAAGTTTTTTAAAGTCGGTAATATCTACAGTAGGTAATTTTTTACAATCTTTCGGATCAAACGAACAAACCGACGTGCATTTCATTGCCTTAAGCGGATTGACAATAACACCGCCCTGCCCACGACATTCATTAGCAATCTTGGCAACTTCCTCATTAATCTTGGCATAGCTCTTTGTAGCCGCCGTTTGAAGCTCATTTTGCGATGGCGGAACATTACTCTCCGCACAAGCGGTCAAAATGAATAGGCAGAAAATAGCAGAAATATATTTCATTAAGCAAATGTTCTCTGGAAAATTTTGTCTATGTTTTGAATATACACATTATAATCAAAAATCTTATCAAGATCGTCTTTGGTTAGCTTCGCCGTTACATCTCCATTGGCCTCAATCTCCGCTCTGAATGTTGTATGCCCTATATTTTCCCAGACTTTCATCGCCGAACTTTGAACAATACGATACGCATCTTCGCGTGAAATTCCTGCCTGTGTCATTGCCAACATCGTTCTTTGCGAAAAGACCAAGCCGCCTGTCCGTTCCATATTAGCCATCATTGTATCAGGATAAATCAGAAGATTTTCGATCACATTCGCCATACGATTTAAGGCAAAATCAAGTGTAACCGTTGCATCCGGTGCAATATTACGCTCAACAGAAGAATGGGAAATATCACGCTCATGCCACAATGCGACATTTTCCATGGCGGGAACCACCGCCGCCCGAACCAGTCTAGCAAGACCGGTCAGATTTTCGGTCAAAATAGGATTACGCTTATGCGGCATGGCAGATGATCCCTTCTGCCCTTTCGAAAAGAATTCTTCTGCCTCACGCACCTCAGTTCTTTGTAAGTGACGAATTTCGATCGACAAATTTTCAATCGAACTGGCAATTACACCCAAGACTGAGAAGAACATGGCATGACGATCACGCGGAATAACCTGTGTTGAGACATGCTCAGGTGTTAGCCCCATTTTATAAGCGATATAACTCTCAACCTGCGGATCTACTGTTGCATATGTTCCGACAGCCCCGGATATTGCACAGACGGCTATTTCTTTCTTGGCGTCTTCCAACCTTTGTTTGGCACGGTTGAAAGCGGCATAATGACCCGCCAGTTTCAAACCGAATGTCGTAGGCTCCGCGTGAATACCGTGAGATCGCCCAATACAGAGCGTATTCTTATGCTCTTTCGCGCGTTTCTCAAGTGCGTTACAAAGCCTGTCCAAACCAGTCATTAATAATTCGGCAGTTTCTTTTAATTGTACCGAGAATGTCGTATCCAGAATATCTGATGATGTCATACCTTGATGAACATATCTGGCCTCTTCCCCCACATGTTCTGCAACAGATGTTAAAAAAGCAATTACATCGTGCTTCACTTCTTTTTCGATCTCATCAATGCGATCAATATCAAACCCGCCTTTTTCACGAACTGCCTTGGAAACGCCTTTGGGAATTGTGCCAAGCCCTTCCATTTTTTCGGCGGCCAAAGTTTCAATTTCCAGCATGATGCGGAATTTATTATCAGCCGACCATATGTCAGCCATTTCTTTACGTGTATAGCGTGGGATCATTTAAAATATCACTTTTCTTCGTTGTTTACTAAAACTCTGACATCCTTCAATACCTTGTTTCTGGAGAAGCATTCTGGCATTACTATCATCAACTTCGAACACACGATGATCATATCTGCCATTATTGATAACGATTGCCAAATTTAAATTATCTCGCTTGGTCGTATTACCCCATTCATCTGGTATATATATTTTTCTCTCACCCACCAAACCATAAACTCCATTTTGATCTACAAATATCTTCTTAGAAGACGTAATACATAATCTGTCAACCATACCGTTTCTTATTTGCAGATTTAGTGCGTGCGCGTTAGAGCGTTGCCCTAGTGATTTATATTGCACCGCTAAAAAAACTAACAATAAGGCACATGTCAACTTAATGGCAGTCGACTTGTAATGCTTTCCAAAATCTTTGGTAATCTCCCACATATGTATTTTCCCTAAATCAATCCCTGACTACGAAAACTTGTATGTCCATTTTTCGAAATAATCAAGTGATCATGCACAATAACACTCAATGGTTCAAGCGCATCAACAATCTCGCGTGTCATTTCAATATCTTCTTGCGATGGTGTTGCGTCACCGCTTGGATGATTATGAACCAGAATTAGTGCGGTTGCCCCCAATTCCAATGATCGGCGCGCAACCTCACGTACATAAACGGGCGTATGATCGACAGTTCCCTGCCCTTGGACTTCATCTGCAATTAACTCATTCTTTTTATTTAAAAACAATATTCTAAAAAATTCACGTTTTTCATGCGCCATGGTTGCTGTACAATAATCAATCAATCTGGCCCAAGAATTGAGCACAGGCATATTTATGATTTCCTGCTTCATCAAACGTTGTGCCGCCGCCTGAACAGATTTAAGTGTGATCGCAGACGTTTCGGACAGGCCGTTAAATGCCGCCAGTTTTTCATGAGAGGCATTCAACACATTTTTATAAGACCCGAATATCTTGATTAAATCTTTGGCAAGTGGCTTCACATCCTTGCGCGGGATTGCCATGAATAATAAAAGTTCTAGCAGCTCATAATCAGCAAGTGCGTCCGCGCCGCCGTGGATAAATCGCTGACGCAGACGATCACGATGTCCTTTATAATGCGGTTCTTCTACTTTTGCCTTTGCTATTGTCATTCTTATTTCTAAGCTACCTATTCATAAGGCCAGCTTTTATAACCCTTCGGCGAATGTGTAAATATTTCAAAACCGTCTTCTGTTACCGCTAAGGAGTGTTCATATTGTGCAGAGAGCGAACGATCACGCGTTACCGCTGTCCAACCGTCTGGCAAGGTTTTTGTTGCGAAGCCGCCGGCATTGATCATCGGCTCTATTGTAAAAAACATACCGGGTTCCAGTCGCATTCCCATGCCGCGCTCGCCGTAATGCACAACTGATGGCGGTGAATGAAAAACTTTACCTAATCCGTGCCCGCAGAAATCACGCACAACAGAAAATCGCTGACTTTCCGCGTAATCCTGAATGGCAAATCCGATATCCCCTAACGTTGCGCCCGGCTTTACGACTTCTATACCGCGCATAAGAGCGTCATATGTGACATCCATCAAACGTTTTGCCTTGACGGATACTTTATCGCCCACACCATACATACGACTGGTATCACCATGCCATCCATCCAGAATGGCCGTTACATCAATGTTTACGATATCGCCGTTCTGAAGCTTTTTCTCACTTGGAATACCATGGCAAACAACATGGTTAATCGATGTACATATCGATTTGGGAAATCCCTTATAATTAAGCGGCGCAGGAACAGCGCCATTCTTTGTAATAAAGTCATAACACAGCTTGTCCAGCTCTTCTGTTGTAACGCCCGGAACGACATGTTCGGTAATCATATCCAGTGTCTCTGCCGCCAATTTTCCGGCACGTCGCATCCCCTCAAAATCTTCCAAAGAATGAAGCTCGACCCCGGCGGCATTTTTTTGACGACTTGCCTGAAACATGAAAACACTTTCAATTACTATTTAAAAAATATTATATTGCCCTACTTAAAATGTAGAGCTTCCTCTTTTATATAAAAGAATAATCAGAAAAACAATTAGTAACGACAGATATGACACAAGATACAGAAAATCAAAACATTGCGCCGTCAAATAAGAATTATACCGCGGCCCTTATTATTATCGGGAATGAAATACTGACTGGCCGCACACAGGATACAAATACCACGTGGCTGGCTCAACAGCTTTTGAGTAAAGGCGTGCGATTGATGGAGGTGCGTATTATTGCCGATATAGAAGACGCGATTATCGGGAACGTGAACGAGCTTCGTCAAAAATATGATTACATCATGACCACAGGCGGAATAGGTCCGACGCATGACGATATTACCGCGTACTGTATTGCAAAGGCATTCGGAACAAGCCTTGTTTTAAATGATAAAGCGCATAAAATTTTGCTTGATTATTACGGTGAGAAAGAATTCACCGATGCGCGCAAAAAAATGGCGATGATCCCCGATGGCGCAACCCTGATTGATAATCCTGTTTCTGCCGCCCCGGGATTTAATCTTGAAAATGTGTTTGTCATGGCGGGTGTTCCGAAAATTATGCGCGCGATGTATGACCATATTATTGAAATGATCGAAGTCGGCGCGCCCGTTTTATCCAACACAATTTCGTGCGGCCTTCCCGAAAGCGTCATCGCACCCGATCTTTCAGACTTACAGGATCAATACGCCGACATTGAAATAGGCAGCTACCCACATTATCGCGGCGGTATCATGGGACTTAGTATTGTTTTACGCTGCACAGACGATGATTTGCTTAATAAGGCAACGCATGGTGTAATTGAAGCCGTACGTGCACATGGTGAAGAGCCAAGAGCCCTAAGCGTAAGGGATGATAAAGTTTTTAACGCAGATGAATAATTAAATTTGCAAAACAAAAAACTTTATGTGTAAACTATTATTATGTTGATCGAAATTCTGATAACAGCATCGGTTTTATTAGCAGCCACTTTTACCATTAAAGTAGCAGCGGCGGTATCAGCGTGTGCGGCTGGTCGTTCCCGCAAGTAATTATATCATAGCGTCATACGCCACTCTCCCTTTATAAAAATTAAATTCAAGATAAGCGATCAACCTGTATTCAGTTGCAGGACAGCGTCAGAAAGTTGTACAAATCATGCTGATGAACATAAAAACAAACGATAATCAACCCTCTCATCATTTTCGAGAAGACCTTGAGCATCTTACGCCCAATGCCGGTGCTGAAATGTTGCGTTATGGTTGGAAGAAACCTGATATTTTGTCTTTGGGACAAGGTGAGGGATGCGCGACAACACCGGATTTTATTTCCAATGCCGCACATAGTGCGATGACGGCGGGTAAAACCTTTTATGCGCCTGTCCTCGGTTTTCCGGAAGTCCGACAAGAATTATCCGACTATTACAAACGTATTTATAACCTAGATATTCCAACGAATCGCCTGTTTTTGACAGGCTCCGGTACAACTGCCATGCATCTGGCACTTACCAGTATCCTTGATGCAGGCGACGAAGTCGTCGCCGTCACGCCCATCTGGAAAAACTTGTTGGGCGCCGCAGAGATATCACGTGCCAAAGTGCGACAAGTCTCCTTAGAATTAAAAGATAATAAATGGTCACTCGATCTGGAAAAATTATTTGCGGCGGTCACACCAAAAACAAAAGCCCTTTTAATCGTTACCCCGTCAAACCCGACAGGATGGATGATGCGCGATGAAGACATAAAAAGTGTTCTGGATTTCGCAAGACAAAAAGGTATCTGGATTATATCAGACGAGGTTTATGGACGCATTGTTTATGATGGCAATCACGCCTCCAGCTTTCTGCAACACGCTGAACCGGATGATAAACTTTATACTATCAACAGCTTTTCAAAAGCTTATGCGATGACGGGATGGCGTCTGGGGTGGCTCGTCGGGCCGTCTTATTCCGAAGAGGTTATTCGCGACATTGCATTATACGATAATATGGGCCCCGCCAGTTTCATTCAACTGGCAGGGGGAACGGCATTAAAAGACGGTGAAGAATTCATTCAGCAACAAATTGATCTGTGGCGTGGTAATCGTGATCTGGTGATGGATTTTATTGACTCCCACCCACAACTGGAATGCCCCGATATTGATGCCACGTTCTATGCCTTTTTTAAACATAAGAACAAACCCGATTGTATCAAGTTTTGCCGTGAAATGATTGATGATGTCTCCCTCAGCCTTGCGCCCGGATGCGCCTTTGGGAAAAGTAGCCAGAGTTTTGTGCGTATGTGTTTTGCATGTTCAAAACCGAAAATGCTAGAGGCTCTCAATCGTTTGGAAAAAGTCATATAAACGCACCCCTTGCGTTTCCGTTTAAAAGTTCCTATCTTTCCTGATAGAATTTTAGAAAGAAGGAATTTAAATGGAATTAACAATGGATATGGAAACCCTGCTAGATTACGGCCTGCGTTTGTTATCAGGGATATTAATCCTTGGCGCTGGCTGGATCATTGGCAGAAATGTTCAAAAAACCATCGGAAAAATCAATCGTCTGGATCAAACATTAAGCTCTTTCCTCGGCGGCTTTGCCAAATATGTGATTTTCATTTTTTCCATTGTTATTGTTCTGGGTCAATTTGGCGTGCAAACGGCGTCACTCATAGCCGTCCTTGGTGCCGCAGGCCTTGCGATTGGTTTGGCTTTGCAAGGAACACTTTCAAACATTGCCGCAGGTGTGATGATGCTGATACTTCGTCCGTTTAATGTAGATGACTATATTGATTTTGACGGGGTCGGTGGAACGGTCAAATCTTTAGGACTGTTTGGAACAGAACTGGCAACACCAGATAACGTCTATATCTTCGCGCCGAATAGCAAAGTATGGAGCGCCACACTTTATAATTATTCGCGTAATACTCAACGTCGTATGGACATTGATTTCGGCATCGGATACGGCGAAGATATTGGCAAAGCCTTAAAAACTATTCAAAAACTGCTTGATAAAGAAGAGCGTCTGGTCACAACCGAAGACAAAAAGCCAACCGTTATGACTGGCGGTATGGGGGCATCCTCGGTTGATTTAAAAGCGCGTTTCTGGTGTAAATCATCTGATTACTGGGCATTGAAATGGGACCTGACTAAAGCGATTAAAGAGGCTTTGGATAAAGAAGGCATTGATATCCCTTTCCCGACCAGAACGATTATTCACCAAAATGCCGAACCTGCTACAAATGAGAGCAAGAAACCAAAGACCTCATCCAAAAAAGCAGCTTAAATTAATATCATTCCGGCACAGGTCGGAATGATTACCGAATCACGTCATCATTATTTTATAAGATTCCAGATTTCCTCGGCAACATCTTCAGGAGGTGGCAAAGTATTAGGATCTTCCCCTGGCATTGCTTGCGCCCGCATTTTTGTGCGCGTCGCGCCCGGATTATAACTAAAAACCTTGATATTTGTCTGCTCGACTTCTTCGGCATAGGCATGGGTGAAACTATCCAAGGCGGCTTTTGTCGCACCGTATATCCCCCAATAAGCACGCCCTTTACGCGCGCCCTCACTAGTTGATAACGTTAAAACGCGTCCGCAATCAGATTGTCTTAAAAGCGGATCTAATGTTCGCAGTAACGCCTGATTAGCCAGAACATTAACCTTGAAAATCATCTCGACTTCTTTTGGAGAAGCATGCGAAAGCGGCCCTAGCGTTCCCAATAATCCCGCATTGGCAATAAAAACATCTAAACGTCCGATCTTTTCCGCAATAGCAGGGCCAAGGCTTTCAAGAGCATCTATCTTTTTTAGGTCTTGAGGAATAAGCGTGCACGTTCCACCACAGCCAATAATTTCATCATCCAGAGACTCTAATGCCCCAACCGTTCTGGCAAGGGCAATAATATGATAGCCCTCTTTGGATAATTTCAGAGCCATGGCACGACCAATACCCCTAGAGGCACCTGTAACAAGCGCAACTTTTTTATCCGTCCCGTTCATTTGGTTAAACCGCTTTCAAAATCTGTCCGCTACAATTACGGCTGTCTTTATCAATCAATTCAACTGGATAATCACCTGAGAAACAGGCGTCACAATATGAGGGCGCATCATTATTTCGCCCTTCCTTCACATCCATTGCGCGGTATAAACCATCCAAAGATACATAGGCCAGACTATCCGCGCCTATCTTTGTGGCAATTTCATCTACACTCATATTATGCGCCAATAGCTCTTCGGCAGAAGGCGTATTAATGCCGTAAAAACAAGGATATTTGGTTGGTGGGGAGGTAATCCGCATATGAACTGTTTTTGCGCCAGCGCCGCGTACCATCTCGACTATTTTGCGCGATGTTGTTCCGCGTACAATTGAATCATCGACCAGAACAACATTTTTACCTTCTAGCATACCGCGATTGGCATTGTGTTTCAGACGCACGCCCAAATTTCGAATCTTTTGCCCCGGTTCGATAAAGGTACGCCCCACATAATGATTTCGAATAATGCCCAACTCAAACGGCACACCGCTTTCTTGTGAAAATCCAATGGCGCTTGGCACGCCGCTATCGGGAACTGGCACAATCACATCAGCGCCTTCCACGGGTGATTCTTTTGCCAGCTCAACTCCTATTTCTTTACGTTTCATATAAACAGACTGCCCTTCCAGAACAGAATCGGGACGTGCAAAATAAACATATTCGAAAATACAAAAGCGCGACTTCGGTTTTTCCTGAAAGGGGAAAATACTTTGTACGCCCATATCGGAGATGATAACCATCTCCCCCGGCTCTATATTACGAACCAGCTTTGCGCCAATAATATCAAAAGCACAGCTTTCTGAAGCCAGAATATACGCCCCTTCGAATTCACCTAGAAGAAGCGGACGAATACCATGCGGGTCGCGCAGACCAATCATCTTATCTTCCGCAAGAGAGATAAGAGAATATCCGCCCTTAATATATTTCAACGCATAGGTCAGACGATCAACAACACGCTGTCCCTTTTGTGTGGCCATAAGATGAATAATGGTTTCCGTATCACTTGATGACTGAAAAATTGCACCATCTTCGACCAGTTGACGTCGTAATGTATTGGCATTTGTCAGGTTTCCGTTATGCGCCAGCGCAAATCCGCCAAATGCCAGATCAGCGTAAAGCGGTTGAATATTACGAATTTCTGCCCCGCCGGATGTGGCATAGCGGTTATGCCCGATCCCTGCGCGTCCTTGTAATCTTGTAATTGTATCCTGACGATTAAATGTTTGATCGACCAGACCAATGGCGCGTTTGGAATGAAAGTTTTCACCATCATGCGTGACAATACCACATGCTTCCTGCCCCCTATGTTGTAAAGCATGAAGACCCAGCGCAATCAGGGCTGCGGCAGAATTGTGACCATATACACCAAATACCCCGCATTCATCACGGAATTTATCCGGCTTTTCATTCATATCATCATCATTCATTGTTATTCGTCCCTGAACGCTCAGGCGTTGTCGGCGCGTCTTGTTGTTCAATTAAATTCTCCAAAGATTCTCGCTGTGATCCATCATATCCTTGCGCGGGCTCATCTCCTTTTGACGATGCCTGCGCATCATCCATCGTACTCATCATTTTTTGAGCTTCCGGCAATATCTCAAGCTTCTTAAGTGTTTCACGTGTTTCGTCCACTTTGTCTTGCGCGTTTTCTTTTACAAAGTCTTCCGGTAAAAATCCGGTGAGCCAGTCAGCCGTCCATTCGACATACATGATCGTGCGGCTATCTTCGAACCAACTATTTTTTTCTTCCTGCTCAACAAACATATGAATAGGCAGATAAATGACACCCAATAAAATAACACCACGGGCAATGCCGAAAAACACACCCAAAGTGCGATCAACCATTCCCATCCCGACATTTTCGACAAATTTGCTTAGGTAATGACTGATAATACCCAGAATAATAACCACCAGAAGAAAAATAGTTATATATCCCAAAATATCAGCAAGAAGCGGATAGGGTAAAATTCCCATAAACTTTTCAGCCTCTTCGGGAGGAGTATCCGGGTTTACACCCATTAAGTCGGCGTAAAATGGCGCCAAAGAATCGCCAAATACGTAAGCGGCAAATAAACCACCAACGACCCCTAAAATTGTGAGCACTTCACGAATAAAACCGCGAAAAAATGCAACGAGAGCAGAAACCAGAATGATCGCACAAATAATAAGATCAATGATCATGAAAAGTGTGTCCTTTAATTAAGTCCCTAGTAATAAGAAAATTTCCGCATGAGTGCAAGTATATTAGCGATCCATCAATTGCAACAAATCTTGCACATGTTTAATTTTTTCAAGCTTTAATTCCCCGGTCGTCTTAATTTTTGAAGTTACGGGAAGAATAGCGGATTTAAATCCTAATTTCTCCGCCTCTTTCAACCTCAGATCCGTTTGTGGTGCGGGGCGCACTTCACCACTTAATCCTATTTCTCCAAACAAAATTGTATCGGGGGGTAATGTTTTATTGGTGAGTGCGCTCATCAGTGAGGCCGCAACAGCCAAATCCGCAGCAGGTTCGGAAACGCGGATTCCTCCCGCCATATTTAAAAACACGTCATAGCCGGAAAAGTTCAACCCACAACGTGCTTCCAAAACGGCCAAAATCATGGCAAGACGATTATTATCCCATCCGACAACTGATCGCCTAGGTGTACCATACGCCGTTGACGCGGCTAGTCCTTGCACCTCCACTAATATGGGACGCGTTCCTTCCATACCGGCAAATACGGAATTACCCGGAATATTTTCCTGATTTTGTGACAAAAATAGAGCTGACGGGTTTGAAACTTCTTCCAGCCCTTTTTCAACCATTTCAAACACACCGATTTCATCCGTTGGTCCAAAGCGGTTTTTGACGGCGCGTAATATTCTAAACTGATGTCCGCGATCCCCCTCAAAATAAAGAACCGTATCGACCATGTGTTCCAAAACGCGCGGCCCCGCTATCTGTCCGTCTTTGGTCACGTGACCTACCAGAAAAAGGATTATATTCTTAGATTTTGCCGTACGTATTAGCTCTAATGCAGATGTTCTTACTTGTGTCACTGTACCGGGTGCGCTGTCGATGTTATCGACAAACATGGTTTGAATAGAATCGATCACAACTAAATCCGTACCATTATCCATGGCGGTTAAAATATCGCGAATACTCGAAGACGCGGCGAGTGAAATATTAACATCTGACAGACCCAAGCGCTCTGCGCGCATACGAATTTGATCGGTTGCTTCTTCGCCTGAAACATATAAGCAAGCTTTGCCCTTACGCGCTAAACTACAAACAGCCTGAAGTAGTAAGGTAGATTTTCCTATACCGGGATCACCCCCAATCAAAATGGCAGCACCTGGCACTAAACCACCACCTGTAACGCGGTCAAGTTCGTTTATGCCCGTTTTTTGGCGTGGCGGCTTTTCAGATTTGGTTTGAAGGTCTTGAACATTCAATTTACCCTTAGATTGCTTGCCCTTAACAACACTCAATCCCTTAGGAATATAAGCCGCTGACTCCTCTTCGGTGATAGAGTTCCACTCATTACATGCGTCACATTTTCCGGCCCAGCGTGTTGAGACATTTCCACAAGATTGGCAGACATAGGAAGCTTTAGATGATTTAGCCATGGTGTTATTCAATCATTCATGATTAAAATAGGCAAAGAATAATTTTGTTTAAGGAGAGAGTTTCATGGCTTTTTTAATTCCTATTATCGTTTTGATTGGCGTTATTTTATTCGCCTCAGTAAAAATCATTCAGGAATATGAGCGCGGGGTCGTTTATACACTGGGGAAGTTTACCGGCGTTGTCGGGCCGGGTTTGCGTTTAATTATTCCCGGTTTGCAACAGTTAATCAAAGTCGATATGCGTGTACGTACCGAGGACGTGCCACCACAAGATGTTATCTCACGCGATAATGTGTCCGTGCGTGTTAGCGCCGTTGTTTATTACCGTGTTGTTGATCCCGGAAATGCCATTAATGCCGTTGAAGACTTTCTGTATGCCACGTCACAACTGGCGCAAACAACCCTACGCTCCATCTTGGGTAAGCATGAACTGGATGATATGTTGTCAAATCGTGACCAGATCAGTCAGGATCTGCAAGAGCTGCTCGATCAACAAGCCCAAGGTTGGGGCATTAAAATCGCTAATGTGGAAATCAAACAGGTTGATATTGACCCCTCTATGATACGCGCCATCGCCAAACAGGCCGAAGCGGAGCGTGAAAGACGTGCCAAAATCATCAATGCCGAAGGTGAATTTCAAGCCGCGCAACAATTGGATGAAGCCGCAGAAATCATGGCGCGTCGTCCGGAAACCATGCAGCTGCGTTATTTGGGCACTATGAATGACTTTGTAAATGCGAAGGGCAGCACAATTTTATTGCCCCTACCAATGGATTTATTGAATAGCTTTACAAGTAATTCAAATAAGAAATAATAACTAAAACAAATCTGATGATGGTAACCTATATGCAATAACGCATAATTGATCATCTTGGTTTTCGGCGTAACCAACTGGCGTTGCGGTATTGCGACAGCTATCTGCAGTTGTCTGACCAATAACCGCGCCTGTATCGGGGCGACCATTATCAAGAATACGGTCAATTGTCTCTGCCTGAGATGGCCTGATCGTACCTGTATCTGCATCAACATCTTCATTGATGTTAACCAGAATAATATAAGGGCCATTGCGCATTTCCGTTTCGTCAAACCCTGTTGCGGCGCCTATGCCTGTATCCCCGACGATATATCCACCGCCAATGGGCGCGGAAGGAAATGCATTTCCGAAACGCGGCGTATTTGCACCGTCGTAATTGGTTAATAATTCCACAGCGCGCAATTGCCCAAACAAGTAAGCGCCTTCGCTGGTTATTGTATTCTCAGCCCCGATTGCAACATCTATTAGACCATTCCCATTACCGTTATTACACGTACCGGCATTACAATTGGGAATGCGGAAATTAGCATTGGCCATATCCCCCGGATACACCCCGTAGTTATCTTGAAATGTATTTACAGCGGAAAATACGTTTTCCATCTCGCTAATCGTTGAGGTGACACGCGAGTTTTCAATAATCTCGCTTCCCTTCAGTATCAACACACTTAATAAGCCAACGACAATCATTACAATAGCTATTTCAACAATAGTGAAACCATGTGAACTTTCTGATGATAGGTAAAATTTATTTTGTCTCATAAATTCATTATATATGACGACTTCTTAAAAAACGACCAAAATAAAAGCCCGCATGAAGCGGGCTTTTTTAAATCAATTTTTAGCTAATTATAGTGGAAGTCTGTTCGCAATTAAACACTGTATTCCATCATTGCTTTCGTTGTATGCAACCGGAGGACCTGCTACACGACAACCAGCTGTACTTTCCCCTACAACACTACCGCTATTAGGAGCACCATCGTCAATTGTACGATCAACTCTGCCTGCTTGTAGAGGTGTCAAAATACCTGTACCAGCAGCGGCTGCTACAGGAGCATTAATCAACACTAAATATGGTCCTTGACGGAATTCATTAGTTGCACCAGTTGCGTTAAATGGACCTGTTACTCCAGTTCTTGTATCACCTACTGTATAACCACCACCGATAGAAGCTGATGGTAAGGCCGCTCCAAATTCAACAACATTAGTACCATCATAAGATGATAATAGTTCCGCTTTTCTCAAATGCGTAAAAAATTGCACATTTTCATTTGCTACAACTGGAACAGCACCAACGTTTTGACCTATTATACTGTCACCAGTACCATTATTACAGAAATTAGCTGCAGTACAATCAGGCAATCTTGCTTGTGCACGTCCCATATCACCAGGATACGAACCATAGTTTTGTTTAAATGTATTTACGGCACCACCAAATGATTCAAGTTGCTGAATTGTTGATGTAACCTGTGCGTTTGTAATTAATTCTTGTCCTTTTAGAATACCGGCAATTAGTAGGCCGACGATCACAAGAACAATCGCAAGTTCTACCAGTGTAAAACCCTTTTGTGTTTGTTGACGTTTCGTCATGTTTGAAGTCTCCTTATTCATTGTTATAAAAGTCGTAAAACTTTGTCATGATCATACATGTTTTTAGATAATCTGAAAAACTAATCCTTACCAATTTCATTGAAAAACGTGAATGAACCCTTAAAATCAGGCCTTCAAATACTCATATCGACAAAATGAGTATATTCTTTGCGAATGTGACGATTCAGGCAATTTTTCTTGAAGCTTCCTTAACTTTTTTCTGCCTAAATTTGGAGGCTGTTTCACCAACCTGATCTTTAAATACGCGATTAAAAGTCGCAAGTGAATTAAACCCAACTTCTTCGGCAATCACATTAATTGCAGCGTCGGTTTCTTCCAGCAATTGACAGGCTTCCTGAACACGGCATTTATTAAGAACGCTCGGAAAATTATCATCAAAATGCTGATTCATAAGACGTGAGAGTAAACTTTCCGAAACCTCCAATTCCCGCGCCATATCGCTACGACTGTAAGAGGCCTCCAGATATACTTTTTCATATTCCAACATATGCTTGATTTTTGGTAGAATTAGTTTTTCTTCGTCTTTTAATTCATTTACATCACTTTGTTTCGTCAAAGCCTTAATGGGAGGGGGATAGATACGGAACAGATAACTTGCAGATAGATAGACAAACAATAATCCTATAACCGTTCTAATCGAAATATACTGATCTTCATCCACATTATTTGCCAGAAAAGCATAGACAAGGCCAATCAAAGACACGACCAATCCTATCAAGGATAAAATAACCCAATAACGCTCATGCCCCGTAGTTGTTGATTTAACTAATGACAGAAAGTTCTTTCGAAACCAGAGGAACGGCAAGCTGAGCGTAGCCGCAACCGCGCCCAAAATGTATGTTAATTGAGCATCTTGAAATATATCGAATATATACGCACATAAAATCGCCACACATAAGGGAAGAAGTGTCAGATAACTTAAAATTCCAACAGGTTTCGTTAAGTCAGAGAACTGTAAAATGAATAAAATACTGAGTGGGCAGAGCATCATCCATATCCAGAAACGCGCCCGCGATAAGTCTAGGTCGCCGATATCAAAAAAAGATGTTCCAAAGTCTAGATATAATGCGAGCGTTAAATTGAAGAAAAATATTATAGGAATAAATGCCAAAGAATAGCGACCTGCACGTAAAAACAGATAGACCAAGATGGAAACACACTGGAATAATCCTGCAAAAGCTAAAATCTCAATAATTGTAAGCGACATGTCCATATAAGATATGTATATCAGGATTTATTTAATTCACAAATCGGGTCTTTGGCCGCATCTTCCATATTTAATACCTGTTCGCAAATATAGCCTATCAAATGATTTACCTCTGCCGGGTGAAGCGTATCAGAAGAGCTTTCCAACATTGCGCGCAACATTAAATAAGCGTCTTCTTTTTCTCCCTTAGAATTTTTGATCATTGCCGGCATCATTTCCGTCCATGCCGGCTTATCCGGATTATCTATATTCTTTAGAATTTCTGCGAGTTCATAAGCAAGATCAAGGTCTTCCATTTTATGTCGCGCCAAGAAAATAGCATGTACAATCCAGCGCCATTTATCAAAAGCGGGGTCATTACCCGCAATCTTT
Source organism: uncultured Alphaproteobacteria bacterium (assembly GCA_963710165.1). Taxonomy (GTDB): domain Bacteria; phylum Pseudomonadota; class Alphaproteobacteria; order Micavibrionales; family Micavibrionaceae; genus JACKIP01. The sequence continues at coordinate 266,084 of CAVPYZ010000004.1, read as the reverse complement.
AAAAAATTGACGACGTGTCTGACTTTCTCTGGGTCGGAAACGCCTCCATAATAAAAAGCGGCAAGAATAGGTACATAGCTAGATTGTGGTACAAGGTCATAGGAACGAAAGAACCATCGTTCCAATTCTTCATAGTCATACGTCGCTAGGTTTTGTGTGCGACCATCAGATTTTCCGATATTTTGTAGCATGAATCCAATTGATCTATAGGACAGATCGTAATCTCCCAAACCGATCGCGTGCGCGCCGAATTTGGTAGGGGCAGGCGGTACATTACGCCATTCGGTTTTAATCGGGCGCGCATAAAACCAAATAAGTATATTTGCAATAATAATGAAGGCAAAGATTAGCTTAAATTGAAATCCGATAGTCATTAGAATTCTTTGCGGAGCAAATCAAAAATAGCCGCGCATCCTATCAAAAGTGAAAATAATATGCCGTGTAATAAGATAAAGATAAGAGAAATATTTGCATCTGGTCCATATAATAACCATGCCGACTGAGAAAATAAGTCAAAGCGCGGAACAATAACAGAACTAGCTTCCATGATCTTACCTAGAACTCCAAAAATCTCGCCATTATTACCTGCATCGATAATATTAAGAATCTGCCCGCTCATCCTTGCTAATATATAGCCTGCAAGTGTGGCCATAGTTCCGGTTACGGCACTAGGCAAAACCATTGAAAAGAAAAAAGCGGCATAGGATACAATCATAAATTCTAAGGTCAGGCTTATAAACCAAAGCATAAATCCATCACCATTAATAAACGAAGAAGCGTATAGAAAAATACCTGCTGCTATAAAGAATGAAAAACATATTGATAAGATTGATAATGCAAAAAGATGTGATGTAATAAAAGAAATTCTATTGATTGGGCGTGACAACAAATATTCAATATCATGCGTCTCATAGGCACGACGTACATAAAAAACGACAAACAAAATGAGTGAGATGACAGCAATAAATCGGGCGCTGCTGGCAATGAAAGTAAGAATGGCAGCGTCAGGTTCGGTCACCGCAGACGAGCCTATAAATAGAGACATACTAACAGCAGCTATAAAAAACAACATCAGAGACAAAACCAGTTTGTCTCTGACAGATGCTTTTAATACATAAAATGTAAGCGGAATATTTAAAAAGGACATTATACCTAATTGCTACATTTTAAACGGTCTGCGATCACCTGAAAACTTCTTGTAAAAGTCACGATCAGTTTCATGAATCGTCTGGTTTCCACCATTTACGATGGTTGCCTTCAAGAAAATTACAAGCTCTGTCTTACGAATAGAGTCGGCTTGATTTCTAAAGAGAGCCCCTGCTATAGGAAGTTCAGACATAACCGGAATACCGCGCTGCGTTGACTCAACACGATCTTGCATCAGGCCGCCCATCACAATTGCTTGACCAGATTCCATATTGATAACAGAATCAATTTCTTGCACATTTACTTGCGGTACAGGACTTGTTAGACCAGTATCACCGGCAATAAATGCAACGCCCGGATCATTCACAAAACTTTCGATTGTGGTTACTGTCGGACGTAATGCCATTGAAATACTATTATTATCCAAATCGATTGATGGAATAACATTGATTAGGACGCCTTCTGGAACACTCTTAATTTCACTCTCAACTTCCGTTCTTGGCGGTGTGTTATCCGTACCATCAGTTTGATCAATTTCAAGTTCAAAATAAACAACATTCGTCGCAACATTAAGTACTGCTGGCTGATTATTCAAAACAGTCAATCTTGGGCTAGCGAGCGCTTTAACAGTACCAAAACGCGAAACAGCATCCGCAACTGCAAGCCCGTCACTTCCTGCAATACCTAAACGAAAGTTTGTAGCAGGGTCGACATTTGGAGTTAAACCAGGACGCACATTACCAGTCAATACTCCATCTACAATTGAACCAGACTGAAATCCAAAGAAACCATCTCCTAAGAAATCAATTTCATTCCAGGCGATACCAGCAGAATATTCGTCACTTAAACTAACTTCCAGAATCTTAGCTTCAATTAATATTTGTGACGTCATCGCACGTTTAACCAGGGTCAAATACTTCTGAACTTGTTCATGCTGTTTCTGCGGCGCATAGACTAAAATAATACCAGCCTGTTTATTAACCGCGAAAGAAATTTCAGTCTCTTCCTCATCTGATTGAGTGCCGTCATCTTCATCCAAAGGAAGCGAGTCCACTTGAAGAACAGCTTGCGGCGGATTTTGCTCTGATTGCTGTGCAACTGTATTAGCATTTAAATTTTCTTCGCCGGCATCACCGGCAGTTCCCGTTTGCTCAACCGCGACAGGTCTCGGGTCTGTCACGTTCAAACGTGGATCTTTTGCAGTACGCAAACTGTTGTAACTGCCGGGTACATTTAAAATTTGCGCAAGGTTCGTTTCCAACTCACCCCAGAAATTACTTTCCGTCGCAGTATCTGCTGTAAAGTTAGAGCCTGTATCGGCGCCCTCTCCACTTACAACTGATATATCATTACTAATACTACTTGTGCTGTTACGAACGACATTCAAGAAATCAATTTTATATGTTTTACTAAAAGCTGAATCGAGTTCTAATCTTAAAATATCGTCCTCGAAAGAATAACGAAGACCCGCGACATCCGATATACGCTTGATAACTGCGTCAAATGGCTTGTTTCTAGCTGTAAAAATAATTGAACCGCGAATATTCGGGTCAAGCTCCAAATCGTAATCCGCTTCTTTAGCAAGTTCAAATAACGCGTCTCTTAACGGAACGGACTGATTTAAATTTACGCTCACCAAAGGCATCGCCTTCAAACCATCGGATAAACCCGCAACATATGGCATAAAAGGCGGTATAACATCATCGGCGGCATCTACATCGTTTTCTGCTTCACGCGGAGCAAATAAATCACGATAGTCTTGAACCTCCATATCGCCTTCACGGTCTATTTTAGTATAGTTCCGCGCTAAATCACACCCGCTGAGATTTACAAAGGACAAAAGAAGGAAAGTAAAATATATTTTTTTCATAGTTTTGAAAGTCTTTTTTGTAAGATTATTATTTAGTTTCAATAAAAATATAACCTTTTTGAAATTGGGATGCTACAGTAAATTACGAATTAGTCAGAAAAAGACAGCAAAGATGTGTCCATAGACTGGAATCCATCTGATCCAGCTTCACCGGATGCACCAATTTTGATTTGTTTGAGCTTAATAGACATATCACTTTGTTGATCGGACTGTGACAATGCCAGTTCTTCAGTAATTAATCCTTCAGAAAATAGTTGTAGAAGCGATTGATCAAACGTACACATTCCTTGTGAAGTATTGTGTTCCATCACTTCGCGTATTTTGGTCACCTGACCGCTTTCAATCAGCTCTTTAATCAGCCCTTGATTTAAAAGAATTTCAAGCGCGGGAACCATTCCACCTTGAGTAGAGGGTAGAAGCCTCTGGGAAACAATCGCGCGTAAATTCATAGACAAATTTAAACGTATTTGCGCATGAAATTCTTCTGGGAATAAATTTGTGATCCGCTCAATCGCTTGGTAAGAATTATTTGTATGAATTGTTGCAAGACAAAGATGACCTGTTTCCGAAATGGTCAGCGCCTGCTCCATCACCTCACGATCGCGAATTTCACCGACCAGAATAACGTCGGGTCTTTGCCGCAAAGAATTCTTCATCGCAATATAAAACGAGTTTGTATCAACACCGACTTCACGTTGAGTAATAATTGATTTCTTATGCTCATGAAAATATTCGATCGGGTCTTCAACCGTAATAATATGCCCCGATTCATTCTGGTTGCGATAATCAACCATAGCGGCAAGAGATGTCGATTTACCCGAACCTGTCATTCCTGTAACAAGAATAAGCCCGCGACGCTCCATCGATAATTTTTCAATAATCGGCGGCAGCTTTAAATCCGCAAAAGAGGGAATATCAGTGACAATTCGTCTTATAACAAGCGCAGGCTCTTGCCTTTGTTGCATAACATTAATACGAAATCGCCCGTTTTTACCCATATCTAGTGAGGTATTCAGTTCATTATGTGTTTCAAAATCGCGTCTTTGACGGGTGGTAAGAATGGCATTCAAAACCTCCTTCAAATCATCAGACGTCATAGGTTCGTCAGAGAGAGGAATAAGTTCTTTCGAAGTACGTACGGCAGGCTTATACCCACATGTAATGTAAAGGTCACTTGCATCGTGACTTTTCATGGATTGCAGATAATTGAAAATAATAGGAACACTCAAAACGAATATCCCCCGTCAGATGATTTTTTATCATCTCCTGAGCCATCTGAGTTTATAACATGCTGTGATTCATCTTCTGCAGACCTGCCATCTGTACGACCCCCGCCAAGAGAAGCCGAAGCATACTCACCGGAATCGCCTTCAGACGCACTTTCATCACTACTTTTTAAGAGCGCACGATGCGCTTCTTCTTCTGAAATCATACCACTTTCAAGAAGATCGCGGACTGCGTCCTCCATCGTGATCATGCCGTAGCGCGAACCGGTTTGCATCATAGAGAATATCTGCGGAACCTGATTTTCACGAATCAGATTTCGAACCGCATTTGTACCGACCAGAATTTCGAAAGCACCAATGCGCCCGCCTTCAGTACGACGTAATAGTGTTTGTGCAACAACCCCCTGAATAGAACTGGATAACATGGCGCGAACCATTTCTTTATCCCCTGTTGGAAAAACATCAATAATACGGTCAATGGTTTTAGCAGCAGAGCTGGAGTGAAGCGTACCAAAAACCAAATGCCCCGTTTCAGCCGCAGTTAGCGCCAGAGAAATTGTTTCATGATCACGCATTTCCCCCACCAGAATAACATCAGGGTCTTCACGAAGCGCACTTTTTAACGCCGCCTTGAAACTGTGTGTATCCGCGCCAAGTTCGCGGTGATTAATAAGGCTTTTCTTTGAGTTGTGAAAAAATTCAACCGGATCTTCAATTGTAATGATGTGCTTCGAATAATTGGCATTAATATGATTAACAAGAGATGCAAGCGTGGTTGACTTACCAGAACCTGTTGGACCGGTTACAAGAACAATCCCTTTTTCAAGCTCGGCAAAACGACGCATAACAGGTGGTAATTCCAACTCTTCCATTGTTGGAACTTCGGTCGGAATTGTTCTGAAAACCGCAGCCGGACCACGGCGTGTATTAAAAGCATTCACACGAAAACGGGCTTTTTCACCAAATGCAATCGCGAAATCGACCTCAAGATTTTTTTCATATTCAACGCGTTGATCATCCGTCATGACCGAATAAATCATCTCGCGCATCATGTCGGATGTCAAAGGTTCACCTTTAACGCGCTTCATTTGTCCGCTTACGCGTATAATAGGGGGATTGCCAGAGCTAACATGCAAATCCGAGGCACCGTTTTGCATAGTAAAGGCCAGAAGTTGAGTTAAATCCAAGGTCGTCTCCCCTATATATTGTGATGGTCTGAACGATATGTGTCGCTACATTGATACTTTATATTATTATAGAATGAAACGAAACGCATTAAAATCCGGTAAAGACAATAAAAACTAATGTTAAGAATATTAAAATGAGAAGTATTTGCTTCGACCACATAGAATGATGCACGCCAATCCAGATGAATATGAACAAAAATGTAATAAAAAAAGCGATAATAGTTGTAGAAATCGACACCCCTAGAGATATAAATAAAATCGTTCCCGCTATTCCGGCTATTATTTCAAGAAGAGGATAGATGATACCGATTGGTTTTTTACAATGCCTGCATTTTCCACTTTGAAACAGCCACGATAAAACAGGTATTAAATCCAAGGTTTCTAAGGTGTGGCCGCAAGACGGGCAACGCGACCTGACAAATTCGTTAAAACGACCATCTAATTTTAAATCATAAACCCAGGGTTTATGTCGGGGAATACGCCATATGACAGCCGACGCAAAGCTTCCCAGACACGCGCCGAAGAAAAAGCCTGATAATAGTGTTAACAAAGTAAGATAATCATCTACACCCATAATGAAGAGTAATAATTATGAACGCTGGCGGATAACACTTAATCGCTGATAAATTGAATCTCGTGGCAAACTACGACCTGCATTATAAGTCGTATCTTTGCTTAACGCTTCTTCATAGTATGAAATCGCATTTCTAACATCACCGGCGCGGTCACTTACAACTGCCAGATTGTAATAGTAAGACGGATTATTTGGCTCTAAACTTACAGCTGTTCCTAAATAACGAAGCCCTTCACGCATATTTCCCATTTCAGCGTATGACATACCGATTTGCGCATTCAAACCTGCATTATTCTGATCACGTTCATATAATTCAAGAAGACGTTTCAAAGCAAGCGCAGGAAATCTTTCCTTCACCAAACCAAGCATAGAAATTTCGGCTTCTGTATTTTTAGGATCAACGTCTAGTAATTCTTCATATGTTTTAATCGCAGTTTGTACCTGCCCCACATTTAGCAAAGCCACGGCTTTGCCCATAAGAACGCGGGCGTCTCTAGGATTCTTCGCATAAAGCTGGTCATAAAAACCCAATGCCGAGTCGTAACGGCCTAGGCTAAGCGCTCGTTTTGCAGAAACAAGAAGGGCCTGATCTTCGCCTGCATCAAAATCTTTTTGTACATATATAATTTTCCCCGCTGGTCGCGCACTTGGGTCAACTTTTTCAGGAGCTGTCGGCTGTACACCACGTCGGACAGGCATGCTATCGTAAAATAAATCGGGTTCGGCGTAAGGATCAATTTGTGGCAGGCTTTCACCGCTTGCGTTCATACCGGCATTTGCTTCATCAAGAACTTTTTGTAAATTATCAAGTTGCTGATCAAGATCATCTAATGTTTCAGCCGATGGTAATTGCGCCTGATCTGCGCCCAAAATATTTTCAGGTGTTGCGTTATTTTCCAATGTTGGTGTCTCGACAACAACAACACTATCCTGTGCCATAGAGACATTTATTTGTAAAACCAGATACGAGCAAGCAACGCCCGCAAGCAATATAACTCTACCCTTATTTATGAATACTGATTGAAATCCCATCCTAAAACCTTTTCTAAATTAATATGACTATAACAAATTTTTTGTGTTCCGTTAATCATTACGCCGCTTCTTTTTGCGTTTTTATTGTTTCCAAAAAAGCCCGCTCTAAAGACGACATATTATACTTTGCCATAAGCCCGTCCGGAGAGCCATAATATTGTATACTCTTATCATGTAATACGGCAACATTATCACATATTTCGTGCATATCGGATAAAATATGCGAACTGAGAAAAACAGTACGTCCCTGTTTCTGTAAAGCCACAATATTATCTTTTACACAAACACGCGCTTTGGGGTCAAGTCCGCTCATCGGCTCATCTAAAATCAGAAACTGGCATCCCGTAAGAATAGTCGCGATTAATCCCAGTTTTTGACGCATTCCTTTGGAGTACGTATTTACACTTCTTTTTAATACATCAGGATCAAGTTCCAAGCTTTCAGCCTGATGTATAATATCTTCCTTTGAAACCTTCTTTTTATATAAAGACGTTGAAAAGCGGACAAATTCGTCCCCTTTCAAAAATATTGGCGGCTCAAAACGCTCAGGCAGATATGCAATATGTTTTTTTATGCGGCGATCCTGCAAATTACTCTGGTCATCATCGAAGAATGAAACCTGTCCACTTTGTGGCGCGCGCAAACGCAAAATTGTTTTGATCAGAGTTGTCTTGCCAGCACCATTGAGACCGATTAACCCAAAGGTTTTTTTTGAGTCAATTTGCAGATTGATATTCTTTAACGCTTCAAAGCGTCCATAAGAAACATGTAAATCTTCAATTTTTAACATTTTACAATTGTTGATCTTCGCTATGGGTTCCGGTTAGGAATAAACGACTATCCAGATTAAATCGCTCATTCGCACGAAGTCGTATCGGGAAAAGACGGTTTGTATAAGCGTCATACCATTTAATATCGATATATTCTTTGTAAACCGTCAAGTCGAAAATCTCTCCGGGAATGGCATTCGGCTTAATACGACGTCCATTGAGCCAAATGGTCCAGTCATCATTTGCCTGATACACAATACCGCCCAATGCAAGTTCACGAATACCGGGGTCATTAGGGTTGGATTCGTCGATATTACCGGGACTGGTATTCAGACCCTTAATCGCGTCTTTTAAAAGAGCAAGCGCCTCAGGCGTAAAAAACAGGGATGGAATTTCATTTACACTCACATCATCCTGCACAGAAAGTATAACTGCCGGCTCCATAATCTCACCAGCAGGAGCAGGAACATTATTAGTCGACATGTCCTGAGGCTGTCCGTCTTGCGGCAATGCATTTTCAGGAATAACTGTCGTATCAATGACAACGTCATCGGTAACCACCATGGTTGTAATATCTTGCGCACCGACAAAAGTCGGCGCTTGAAAAGCCAATATCATGCAAACGCATATAATATGTTTTATCTTCATCATTATCTGTTCCTTACACCTGAACATTGAATGTTCTTCCTATCAACAACTGTGTACCAGGTAAGAGCAACATTTGAATCAACAAGCGAAACTTCTTGGCCTGTGCCAATTTCTTGCAGAACGGAACGCGTCATGTCTTTCGTTCTATCAAGAGAGACCTTCTCTATCACAACATAGCCAGGCAATTTCTTGATAAAGTAATCTAAAAATTGATACATACTCACATCTTCATAAGATTGTGTATCAATAATAATCGGGCTCCCTAATAAAACGTATTGAGAGTCTTTTAAATGATCATTTATATAGCAAGAAGGGGGAGATACCTTGAAATTACCCCCGATAATTCCTGAAAGTCGCATCGCTTCGTCGACTGCTTTCTGGACGATCTCACGCTCTTGTTTTTCTAAAAATCCAGCCTTTTTCAAAACAGAAAATCTTTCTTCGTTTTCTCTTAGAAAAACCAGCTCATCTTCGATATTCAAGTTTTCATTTTGCGTTTTATTATATTCGGCAGTTGTTGTCTTTAATTCACGCTGATCACTTGTAAGAGTTGGCTTGGCATATAATTCCGCGTAGGCCGCAAGCAGAACGGCGCCAATAACCAGACCGACGACCAGAGAGAATTTTCGTTTACTAATATATTTTATATCCATCATTATACAGCCCCCTTAATTTCAATGACTGCGGTATTATCTTCTTTTAATTCTGGCGCTTGATTACGCGCACCAATCTGACCTTCAACATCTATTTCATAGGCACGATCTCTGACAGCTTTGGCAATAGAAACCTGATATTGCGGTAGACGTTTATTTAACTCGCGAACTAAATCTTCAAGAATTTGCTGCGCTTCCTCTTGCGGAACACTAGCGGCAAAAGTCATACTTAAACGGGAATATAATTCATACCCCTCTTTATTCTGATCATTGTTGGCGTTATTGCGAAAGTTGAATCCTTGAGACGCAGATGGCACGGCATCAAGATTTTTAAAGCGAATTTCGTTACCATCAGCGTGCCTGATTAAAATATCATCAATACTCAAAACAGGCCCTAAAGATGTTGATATACCTTTTAGTAGCGTGAAAGGTTTAATGGCATAATCGTTCAGCTCCGCCTCTGCAAGGAAAGCTCCTTTATACAAACGAATATCAAAACCCTTACGCTCTTTTTCATCCAAGAGCCTTGCATAGGTTTCCTTAGCGCCGACTAGTAAAGCTTCTTTTTCTTTCAACTCTGAACCAACAGAAAGATTTTGTGCCGTTGTCGTTACAGCCTGATAACCAAACCATGCAACAGCGATTAAAGCCAGAGCCATAACCGCATTTGCAATCATGCGCGGACGTGTTGCTTTTTCAAAAGTCTCTACCGGAATTGGAAGTGTAAATTTCGATGCCTGCCCCGCCCATGCAACATAAAGTAAATCGGCAAACTGGTCATCCTGATTTAAACCGATTTTTATACCTGCATAAGATGCGGCTTCTTCGACTTCTAAAGAATGAAAAGAGACTTTTTCTTCTGATAAATGTTCTTCAACGGATGCCCCCGCACCCTCGGGCCCAACTAAAATGACGTCTATTCCTTCATCGGAATTATAACCCAGACGGCTCAAGTAACTTATTGTAACCTTATATTCCTGGAAAATGTTTTGCGCCCAGACTGTGGCGTTATCCTGACTTTCAGAAAACGGGGTCATACGTGTCAACGCAAGCTCGCCGTCTTTGGTCACAATTTGGCGCAAATTACCGCTGCCGTGCTGCCCTATCAATAATGTCCAGCGAGATTTCTCTTTTGCACCGGACACCTTCTTTGATATTTTATTGATCATACCGACACCTTCAACAGGCAATAAGTATAATCCATGAATTGGACGACCAGATGCGATGACACCTCTTAATAAAGATGACATTAACTCGGATGACGGAATCGCAGCAAAAAGATAGGGAGAGGACGCTAGCCCTTTCGTATCATCATTTTTTATTTTTTTTGATTTTAAAGGAAGCGCGGAACGCATTTTATAGTTAGGAAAGGCAATCGCGACCTTACGTTTAATGACATTCGATTTATCGAAAAAACCAACCTTTGGAATAGCTTCTTTTCTGTAATGTTGCTCCACCATATCGTATAAAATAACGATGGGGTTCTTGGGGCAATCACGACGCAGCGTGTCGCTCAACTTATGTTCAAAATCAGGTGTAAGCCACGCCAGTTGATCTATATACCGAACGCCCCCGCCGGACGCATTAAAGATTGTAATACCCTCATCTCCAACAAGAAGGATATTTTTGGATTGACCGGGGAAGGGGATAGGAACACTCATATTAATTCGCCATAAACTTGTCCAGATTGAGATATATAGGACCAAAACACCCTGCAATGATCCACGCTATTATAAGACCTAAAACCAATGTTAGCAATGGCTGGATCATTGCGACCATCGAATCAACGGCTTCATTCACATCATTTGTGTAAAATACACCAACATGTTCCAGCACTTCCGTTAGATTACCTGACTCTTCACCGATCTTGACCATACGCACAACCATACTCGGAAACTCTCCGGAAGCGTTAAACGCTTCCGACAAAGGACTACCGGTTTTGACATAGTTAATCGTGTTATCAAGGGCCTCTTTAATCGATAAATTATTGACGGTTTCTTGCGCCGAACGCATCGCCTTTAACACATCAACCCCACTCGCAAATAAAGAGGCAAATGTTTGCGAAAAACGCGCAATACTAATTTTGCGGATTAGATTTCCAACAACAGGAAGGCTGAGATACATTAAATCCATACGATAATGAATATGCTCTGAATAACGGCGTAACAGAATAATGATAAAGGCAATGACAAACGGGGTTGGAACAACAATCCACCAATATTCTGCAAAAAAATCAGTCGTTGCAATAAGCGCCGTTGTAAACCATGGAATTTCCAATTTCATCAAGTTTTCCATGTTTTTAACAAACATCAAAATTTCCGGAACAACGACAACCATAAGAAAGATAAGCGCACCAAATACAAACCCTGCTGTGACAGCGGGCATCAATGTTGCTTTTTTAACCTTACGATTAATCTCGTCCCGCCATTTTAAATACTTAATCAACTGACGATACGATGACACCATATCACCCGTCTCTTCCCCTGCTGCAATGAGAGAGATATAGAGATTGGGAAAAACTTTTGGATGTCGTGAAAGCGCCTCTGAAAGGGAATTTCCTTCATTCACATCACGATACACTTCCGACATCATATCACGAAGACGCGGGTTTTCGGTTGTATCGCGTATATCCCCGAGGGAATCCAGTAAGGGCACAGACGCCCCTTGCATTTGTTCCAGATGAACAAATAATTGAATCATATCTCGCGTGGAAACACCTTTTGACAGGAGAGGAATATTGGTTTTTTTACCACCAACTTCGCTACAATTTACCAGCTCCAGACTGACAGTCTGCAGCTGTTTATAAAGATCAGCCTCACTATTGGCAGAAATAATCCCGCTTATCGGACGACCTTTTTTGTTTATCGCTTTGTATTTATACTTTTTAATAACGTTTATCCCTCAATACGCAACAAAGAATACATTATTCTTTATAAACATCAACAACCTTTGCAATAGCTTCCAAACTGGTGAGCCCATTAAGTATTTTCAGAATGCCATCATCTTTCATACTTTTAAAGCCTTTTTCAACAGCGCGGTTTTTTATTTCGGCTTTTGATTTACCCATGGCCAATAATTCATCAAGATCTTCATCCATCATTAAAATCTCTGCCACGGCAACACGGCCCTTATATCCCGTACCTCCGCACATCTGACAAGGATTTTCACCTTGAGGGCTTCGATAAATACGCGGCGGGTCGGAGGGATCGACACCTAATAATTTGCATTCTGCTTCATCCGGTGAATATTCTTCCTTGCACCCCTTACAAAGACGTCGTGTCAAACGTTGCGCAAAGATAGCAATAATGGCCCCCGCCAACATACCTGGCTTCAAATGTAAATCCAAAAGCCTGGGGAGCGCACCAAAAGAATCATTTGTATGAAGTGTTGAATAAACCTGATGACCCGTCATTGCGGCCTTCAAAGCCATATTTGCGGTTTCGCCGTCACGAATCTCGCCAATAAAAATAATATCCGGATCCTGTCTCAGAAGCGCTTTAATACCATCAGCGAATTCCAACACGCCTTCTTTAACGTGCGTCTGCCTGATCATTGGTAATGAATATTCAACAGGATCTTCCAACGTCTGGATATTAACTGTGACACTATTAATTTCATTCAACATGGAATACAGAGACGTCGTTTTACCTGAACCTGTTGGTCCCGTAACAATAATGATTCCTTCTGGTCGTGACTGGGCTGACTTGATCTTCTCTAAATTACCCGGACTGAACCCTAGATCCTCAAGCGGCATAATACTTTCGCTCTGATCCAGAACACGTAAAACAATGTTTTCACCATGAATAGTCGGAAGAGACGAAACGCGAAAATCAACGCGCTTGCCACCAACTCCCAGTTCAAAACGCCCATCCTGTGCGCTCAATTTATCGGCAATATTCATTCCCGACATAATTTTAAGCCGCTGGGCAATACCGTTCCAGTGCTGTCTGTGCAAAATTTGAGCTGTATGTAAGACACCGTCAACACGATACCTTAAGCGGACAAAATTTTCTTCCGGTTCAAAGTGAAGATCGGACGCACCAATTTTTACAGCGTCAAAAACAAGGGCATTGACCAAACGAACGATAGGATGCGTAAAAGCATCTTCTTCATTCAGCGTTGCAACTTCATCCGGATCAAAATTTTCGTTTTCCAGTTCTTTCAGAATATCTTTGATTGAACTGGCATAACCGTATGTTGCATCAATGGCGTCAGACAAAATCTTTGCTGTTGTAATCAGCGGAACCAGTTCCAGATTCCGTGGCAGATGTTGGCGTAACGTATCAAGCGCCACCACATCATAAGGGTCCGACATTGCGACCTGAATTTGATTATCTTTAACAGAAACAGGCATGACGTTATGACGCATGGCTGTTTGTTTATCGATCATCGATAGGCAATCACCGTCAACAATTGTAGTTTTGGGATCAAAAACCTCAAAACCCGAACTTTCTGCCAGAAACACAGAAAGCGTTTCTTCATCGATAAACCCAAGATCAACAAAGATTTGCCCTAAAAGCTTACCGGTGATCTTTTTTTCCTGAATCGCAACATTTAGCTGATCTTTAGTAATCAGCCCCATTTCGATCAAGCGGTCACCGATGCGACCTTTTTTATCACCGTTCTCGTCGTTACGGGCTTTCTCGCCAGAATAAATCATGTTGCTGCCGCCGCCCGAGCTGGCATATTTAGCATCAAGATTGCGTCGCCCCTTCATTCCGGCTAATGCACTTTCCTTTTTCACAGGATCAGCAACAGGCGTTTGATGAGGCACATTTTTAGGCACTAAAGATGTCTCTTCAGATACCTCTTCTGCTTCCAGTTCGATTTCGTCGTTTTCGTCCAACATTTTGCTCTTAATTTGAGAATTTTTAGAATTATTTTTTAAATCATACCCCAGAAAGTCTTAAAAAACTAAAAAGATTTGAAATTACAATAGCTTATATGGAAAATAATTCTCTCAATTGACACCCAACTTCTTCTGCAATGATGAAGAGGATGTTGTGTATTGAAATCTCAGCTTTTTATCAGGATAGACATATTTGAAAGCTTGTTGTGCCATCAGGGCTGCTTCATGGAAACCGGATAAGATTAGCTTTAATTTCCCCGGATACCAGTTTATATCCCCGACAGAGAAAATTTGCGGCGTGTCTGTTTCAAATTTCTCTGTATCCACAGGAATAAGATTTTCATGTAGATTTAGTCCGAAATTAGCAATAGGACCAAGCTTCATGGTTAGACCGTAAAACGGCAAAAATCTGTTACAAGAGACATCATAAAGCTCACCTCCCTTTGGGGCGATTGTAACAGCCTCAATCTGGTTGCCATCACCCTTCAAACTATGAAGCCCGCCAATGTATAAATTTACTTTTCCCTGATCAACCAACGCTCTCATCTTATTCACGCTGTCCGGTGCGGCGCGGAAATCATCGCGTCTATGCACCAGAGAAACGGAATTTGCGATTGGCTGCAAATTAATCGTCCAATCCAAAGCACTGTCACCTCCTCCTGCAATCAAAATATCTTTCCCTTTAAAATTCTGCATATGTCGCACGGCATAAAACACAGAGGCATATTCATATTGTTGTAGCCCCTCTAAGGCCGGCTTCTTCGGCATAAATGACCCACCGCCCGCCGCAATACAAATAACAGGCGCCTCCAAAGTTGTTCCCAAATCAGTGGTCAGTTGCCAATTGCCATTTTCCAGTTTTTCAAGACCCTCTGCCATTTGTCCAAAATGAAAAACAGGGGCGAAAGGCTCAATCTGTTCCAGCAATCTATCCGTTAGCTCCTGCCCGCTAATCACCGGATAGGCAGGAATGTCGTAAATCGGTTTTTCAGGATATAATTCCGCGCACTGCCCCCCCGGCTTATCAAGAATATCAATCAGATGGCATTTCATATCCAGCAAACCAAGCTCAAAGACTGCGAATAAACCAACAGGGCCCGCACCAATAATAATTACATCGGTTTTATGCATCGAAGTTTGGAGGCTTTGCATATCTGATTCAGTCTTTGTCATTGTCTTGTATTTCTTTTTATTTGCACTAATTTGTTTTCAAAGATTTATAGGGCAAAATAAGGGTTTTATGAAGAAAATCAATCCACATCGGCAAATTACTGTCTGGCTTTACGTTTCCGCCTTCATGGTTTTTTGCATGGCTATTATCGGTGCAATTACCAGATTGACCGAAAGCGGCCTGAGCATGGTGGAATGGCGGCCCTTGATTGGTGCGCTTCCACCGCTATCTGAACAGGAATGGCAGCGCGTTTTTAAAATTTATCAGGAGACGCCAGAATTCCAGAAAAAAAATTCCTGGATGGAGATTTCTGATTTCAAGGAAATTTTCTTTTGGGAATGGTTTCACAGATTCTGGGGACGACTGATCGGCCTGGTTTACGCCCTGCCCCTTATCTATTTCTGGATACGCAAAAAAATCCCCACGGGCTATAAACCACGTTTATTTTTGATCCTCATTCTTGGCGGTATGCAGGGGGTTATGGGATGGTACATGGTGGAAAGCGGGCTAGTTGATCGCCCCTCCGTCAGCCATTTTCGTTTGGCGGCGCATCTGTCTTTGGCATTTGTTATATTCGCCGCTTTAATCTGGACCGCGCAAGATATAGAAAATCGCCAGAAATTTACAACGCCTTTTGCACTCAAATCATTCAGCTGGGTCGTACTTTATATGTTGGGCATTACCATTATATGGGGCGCATATGTCGCAGGTATGGATGCAGGTATGGTCTATAATGAATTTCCATTAATGGGCGATGCCTTTCTGCCGACAGATGCAGTCTATCAATCGCCATTATGGGTGAATTTTTTCCAAAACCCAGTCGGGATTCAATTCCTGCATAGATGGTTAGGCGTTAGTATGCTTATAGTGATTTTTGCCGTTCATGGTTTCGCGCTAAAGCAAGGCATAAAAACAATAGACGTCTTCATGCTCCCTATTATCGTTTTATGTCAGGTGGGATTGGGGATTGCAACGCTGCTATCCATGGTTGCCTTACCTTTGGCCGCGCTTCACCAAGCCGTAGCACTTATTTTATTGGGAACCTATATTATATACTTGAGACGAATCTCTTAAAAAAACTAAGAGGCTGTAGCGGTTTGCTCAGGATCGGCTGATAACTTATTCAAATCGGATATTGTTGAGTCCATAAGATCTTGCAAACTTTCTTCCGTTTCATCCAGACTTTCCAGCAAGCTTTTACAAGCTTCGGGCGTGCTGACCGGTACTTTTTTAATTTGTACATCTCGTTCTTCAAACGCGCTTTGCACCAGATCAAGTAACATTGTCACACGAACAGTCGGACGGAAACTCTGCCGTTGAACAGCGTCTTTCAGCGCAACATCCGCCACGGCAAGTTTTGGTACAATAACATCATTCCAGCTGTCAAAACGCGATGTAATTTGCTGCTTCATATCTGTATTTGCCTCACCACAACTCTCGACGGCTTTTTCAATATCACCGCGCACAACCTGAACACTTCTGATGATGCCGAAATTTTGACGAATATTATAAATATATTGCGCTTGTGCCGGCTCTAAGCCATTCAGTAAGGAAACTGTATATTCTTCCAGCTCCCGCAGTTTTGGGCCGGCTGTCATCGTAATATTGACCTGCTCTGGTTCTGGCGCGGCTTGCTCTGCATCAATCTCTTCTTCCGCCTCATCATTTTCAACCGGAAGGCTCTGCTGTAAATCTTGCTCGTTTTGAATTAGTTCTTCTGGTACAGCCGCATCTTGCGCAAATGTATAAGCGCTTGGAAATGTCATCGCTAATGTGCAAACACATGTTAATAAATATTTTTTAGAGAACGTCGCCATTATATATACCTTAATTTTATCTATCTTCTTTATAAAGCGAAACGCACAGAATTAAAAGTTTTCCTTATAAAATCAGTCCACAAAAAAAGACCGCCGGAACATTCTGTCCGGCGGTTTAAAGGGGTATCTTCATGAAACATTCGTCTTATAGCGGGGTAGATATAAATATTTCAAAAAGATCAGCACAAATAAACTCTCATAAACTGATAAAATTAAACTCTAAACTTAAACTTTCTTTTCTTATGTTCCTTGTCGTCCGATGTGGTTTGTGTCTCTTCACTGACCTTATATTTTTAGTTTACGTAATTTGAGTAAAAGGTTCATGAAATTTACATAAAATTTTATATAAAATATGATAAAAAGTTTTTTAATGCTATTTCGGATTGTGTTTGATAGTCTTTTTGCCATGTTAAAACTCTCTCAAAACGGTGATATTCACACCTTTCGCGTCCTCGATCTTTTACAAAAAGTGAATCAAAAGAAGGAAGAGGGGCAAGATATTATCAATATGGCACCTGGACAGCCAGCTGACGGCGCCCCTGTCCCCGCGCTAGAATATGGCGTCGATGTGATGAAAGACGGCTTCATGGGTTACACAGAGGCTGTCGGAACGCCTTTTTTAAGAGATCGTATTTCAAAATGGTATGAAGATTACTACGGCTTGGACATTCCCAGCAGCCGCATTGTGATTACCATTGGCGCATCCGGCGCGTTTCTGTTTACATTTATGAGCATGTTTGATCCGGGCGATAAAATTGCCATGGCGGCTCCGGGCTATCCTGCTTATCGAAATATTATGAAAGCGTGCGGTTTGATACCTGTTGAGATAGAGACAACACCGCAAACAAACTATCAACCCACAATATCACATCTGGAAGAACTGGAAGAGATACCGGACGGTCTTTTGATCGCTTCCCCCTCTAACCCAACCGGAACAATTATCCAACCCGAAGAATTGGAATCGATATGCGCGTGGTGTCAAAAACACGGCGTTCGCCTGATAGCCGATGAATTATATCACGGCGTTACATTCGGCGAAAAAGCGGAAACCGTTGCCAAATACTGCAAAGATGTCGTTGTGATTAACAGTTTTTCAAAATATTTCGCCATGACGGGATGGCGTTTGGGATGGATGGTTTTGCCAGAAAATGTTACAGACCGCGTAAAATCATTGGCAGAAAGCTTATTCGTTGCCCCGCCGACTTTGGCACAACATGTGGCTTTCAAATGCTTCGATCATACTGATATTCTGGACACGTACGTTGCCAAATACGAAGAAAATCTAACAGTCTTGAAAGAAGAATTGCCAAGGGCAGGCATTACAAATTTATCGGATACGCGCGGTGCGTTTTATCTTTATGCCGATATTTCAAATATCACGAATGATTCCGAAGGGTGGGCAAAAAAATTACTTGAAGAGCAAGGCGTCGCTGTGACACCGGGAACTGATTTTGATTTGACACGCGGTCACCAGACGATTCGATTGTCATTTGCAGGCTCCACGCAAGAAATCCGCGAAGCCTGCAAACGTATTCAATTGTTTATGGCTTAATCAAGAACTTTACTCCACCAACCCTTTTTCTTCTTCGCGGGGGCGGCATTCACAACTTCCGCTTCTCGGGCGTGTTTCTGCTCCAGAGTTTCCTTTTGTGTAGGCTCAGCGCCATCTGACTTCACATCCTTTGGCTGATCATCGTTCGAAGCGGGCGCTTGTTCAATGACCGCATCTTCGACTTTTTTCTTGGCGCGACCACGTGGTTTCGGTTTCTTATCCTCTTCAGGTTTCAACGTCTCCGCTTGGCTATCTTGAGCCTTCTTCTCATCAACAGAAGCATCTGTTTCTGACTTTTTCGGGCGTCTTCCACGTTTCGGTTTTTCGTCCTTCGAATCTACTTCGGGCTTTTTATCATCCTTTGTATTGTCTTTAACATCATCTTTTTGCGCGTTCTTCGGCTTGCGTCCACGCTTGGGCTTTTGGACTTTATCATCATCCTGCTGATTGTTTTTATCACTAGAAGACGACTCATTCTGATTCTGGTTCTGATTCTTTTGATCATCTTGCTGTTGGTTATTGTTACGCCCGCGACCGCGACCTTTCTGGTTTCGGTTATGATTGTTATTATTGTTACGTCCGCGACCTTTGTTATTCTGCTGATCCTTGTCCGAAGATTTTTCTTCATCCTGTTTTTCACCGGAATCAGACTCCTCATTATCCGCAGATTCTTTTTCAAGCTCTTTACGCGTCTTCAATACCTCGATTGAATGAAATGTCGGGGTTGCGTCGCGGTCTGCGTGGATAAAGATTTTCACATCATAACGACTTTCAATATCAGTCAGCTTGTGACGTTTTTGATTCAGAATATATAACGCCACATCACCCGTCACTGTTACTGCAACTTGCGCCGCCTGACCTTCTAGCGCCATTGTCTCCAATGAGCGTAATACCAGAATTGCCATGGAATCGACCGTGCGAATAAAGCCCGTTCCTTCACAATGATCACAACGTTGAAACTGTGTTTCCGTGACACTGGCGCCAATACGCTGACGCGATAACTCCAGTAATCCAAAGGAGGAAATACGACCGACTTGCAAGCGCGCACGGTCAGCAGACAAAGCGTCTTTCAACTTACGTTCGACTTTGCCGTTATTCCGACGATCTTCCATATCGATGAAATCAATGACGACCAAACCGCCCAAATCACGCAAACGCAACTGTCTTGCAACTTCCTCTGCCGCTTCCAGATTTGTACGCAGCGCCGTTTCTTCAATGTGACGTTCTTTAGTCGCACGACCGGAGTTAACATCAATGGAAACCAATGCTTCGGTCGGGTGTATAACTAATGATCCACCAGATTTAAGCGGCACACTTGGCTCACCAATACCGCTGATTTGTTGTTCCAGACCATGCGCTTGGTACAGAGAACGTTTATGATCTTTATATTCCTTCACGCGCTTGGCATGTGAGGGGATCATCATCTTCATAATGTCTTTGGCAATTTTATACCCGCGTGCACCTTCAACAATAATTTCATTCATATCACGGTCATAAATGTCACGAATGGCACGTTGTACAAGCTCGCCCTCTTCATAAATCATCGCAGGGGCTTGCGATTCAAGTGTGGTGGAGCGGATATTATCCCACAAACGTAGCAGATAATCCAAATCACGCTTAATTTCTGTCTTCGTACGCGCCACTCCTGCGGTACGGACTATAACTGACATCCCTTCCGGCACGTTGAATTCTTTCAAAATCTCACGCAAACGCTTACGGTCTTTGTAATTCGCAATCTTACGTGAAACACCACCACTACGCGGGCTATTCGGCATTAGAACGCAATAGCGACCCGGCAATGAGAGATAAGAGGTAACCGC
The DNA here is from genome assembly GCA_963710165.1 of uncultured Alphaproteobacteria bacterium. GTDB lineage: Bacteria > Pseudomonadota > Alphaproteobacteria > Micavibrionales > Micavibrionaceae > JACKIP01. Next base: position 245,769 of record CAVPYZ010000004.1, on the reverse strand, counting down.
CGCGCCCTTGGCACCGCGTTCTTCTTTCGATACCTGCACCAGCATAATTTGCCCGCGCTTGATCACTTCTTGAATCTTGTAACGACGCGTTAAGTTCGGACGGATCGGACGGTCCCCGTCAATTGAATCACCGCCAACCATTTCAACACGATCAGAGCGATGATTTGAACGACGCCCTTTGTTATTATTATGCTTACCACGATAACGCCCACGACCCTTACCGCGGCTAAAACGATGATTACCGTTCTTTTTATTGCCGTTCGTGTCATCGCCGTTATCATCATCTGAATCAGACGTATCGTCAGATTCGTCATCATTATCATCTTCTGATGCGTCATCATCTTCATCATCCAGATCCGCATCAGCACCGCCGCCTAGCTCCTCTGGCTCTTCATCCTTTGTCTCATCGTCAAGGCTCTCGATATTCTCGGGATCATCTTCTTTTTTGCTTTTCGGGGCTTTTTTCTTAGTGGAAGGCGCTTTGCCTTTTTCCATTTTTTCGAATTCTGCGTCTTCTTCTTCCTCTGCCAGACGTGCTTCTTCTAAAGTTTTGCGTTGTTCTTCCAACAGCGCTTCACGATCGGCAATCGGAATACGATAATAATCGGGGTGAATTTCAGAAAATGGCAGGAAGCCATGACGATTACCACCATAATTTACAAACGCCGCCTGCAGTGACGGCTCTACGCGAGTTACTTTTGCTAGAAATATACTTCCGCGCAATTGTTTGCGCATGGCACTTTCATATTCGTAATCCAGTAATTTTTGATTGTCAGCGACAACGACGCGCGTTTCCTCTGAATGAGTGGCGTCAATCAACATACGTTTAGTCATTTTAAACTCCTTAAACTAAATGCTTAAGGAATGTATTCGGCCCTTAAAGCCCTGCGACACGGGTGATAAGGGACGACTTCATCCCTAAGCGTGTCAAAATGTCCGAAAGTTTTAAGAAAAATATCTCAGGCTGATCGTCTCGAAAAACAAATTTCGAGTTGTATAAAATCTTTTCTGTTATCCTGATTTTTCACTATTACTATCTCTTAAACTCCGGGCGAATTGTTACGTTATTCTTATTTGTTTCCGTCCGTGGAAAGCTAGCGAAACTTTTGCTTAGTACTCCATATTTGCTAAAGCCGACCTTGGACGTGTCGCGAAGTTGACATTACGCTTGAAACATTAAATAGGCAAGCGAAATAAATGACAAAAATCTTTATAAGACTCTGGTCATGGTAAAATTAAGCGTGATAAAGTAATTTTTGATATGCCCATGAATAAAATCCTATTTTTCTTTGCCCTGATCTTTACCTTTCCTGCCTATGCCCTCGACATAGAAGCCGTAAGATTTGGACAGCACCCTGATAAAACACGTATCGTGATTGAAACCTCAGATCCTGTGGAATTTAAATCATTCTCTCTTTCAAATCCAAATCGCCTCATTCTCGACTTACCTTTATTTGTATGGCAAGCAGGCGAGGTAAAAGCCCCTACTGCTTCAAATATTACGGGCGTGCGGAACGCTGTTTATAAGCCCGGCATATCAAGAATTGTTTTTGACCTTAACCAGCCAAAGCAAGTTAAAAACGCCTTTACAATGCCGCCAAATGCATCGGGTCATTACCGTCTTGTTGTGGATCTGACCAAAGGAACGCCGACCAAAACCGTTTTTGGTACGCTCAATCCCGGCGACGCCGCAGAAACATATCAGGAAGAAAACTTGCCCGCTGTCATTCCAGCTGTTATTTCCGCCCCGAAAGCCCCCCCAAAAAGACCTCTTATTGTGATTGATCCCGGTCACGGTGGAAATGATCCGGGGGCAATATCGCCGCAAAATTTCTATGAGAAAAATATTGTTCTCACCCTTTCTAAAGAATTGAAATCAAAGCTTGAATCTACCGGTCGATATCGCGTGCGCCTAACCCGTGAAACGGACAAGTACATAAAACTCGGACAGCGCGTACAGCTATCTCGTAACTGGGACGCCGATATGTTTATATCTGTTCATGCAGACTCCATCGGAAACGGCAGTGTACGCGGCGCGTCTATTTATACCCTTTCAAACAAAGCATCAGATAGCCAGACGGCAAAACTGGCCCAACGTGAAAACCGCGCAGATATTATTGCAGGTGTTGATCTGAGTCATGAAGATGAAGATGTTTCGAACATTCTGATTGATCTGGCCATGCGCGACACCATGAATCAATCACGTTTTTTCGCAAGCCTTTTGGTCGATTCATTCAAATCCAATAACGTTCGTATCCTACCAAATACACATCGCTATGCCGGATTTGCAGTTTTGAAAGCGCCGGATGTTCCCTCCGTCCTGATAGAGGCCGGATTTTTATCAAACAGATATGAAGCCGCCGCTTTGACAGAAAAGAACTATCGTAAAAAAATTATTGCCGCGATAAATGACGGAATAGATACATATTTTGCAAAAACAAGAGGTTAGGACGCTTAGAATATGTTGTAATTTTGCATCTATTCGTATGTAAATACCTCACATAAAATAAAAAAACGCTTGAAAGGAAACTTTTTTTGCTTACATTCGTTGGTGGTTATGTATTGATTAAAAATTAAATAATCAAATAAAAGCTTTAACTATTAAACATAAGGACGAACATGAAAAAAACTATGAAACTTGCATGTCTTTTAGGCGCAACTATGGCTGTATCAGCTTGTAGCGGCTATTCAACATATGAACAAACACCTTACCAAGGTCGCACAGCGGGCTCAGGTGTTATTGTTGCACAACAAAACACACAGCAAGCGCCAGCACCTGTCGTACAAACACGCTCAGCACAGCCTGTTTTCAAGGATGCAATGCGTAAGTAAAAAAAGAATTTATTCTTAATTTAAAAACTGTCTGCAGAATAACTTCTCAGACAGTTTTTTTATGTGCATAATAGCGATATGAAACTGATTTTATTTTTATTATTCAACGTTATTGGCTTCTTAACCACGGGAGCGCTGGTTTTCTATGCTCTACATAATACACAGATTACGGAACTGCCTGTTGAGTTAAGAACCGAAGTTTGGTCACTCGTCAATCCCGGAACAATGATTGCCTGGATCATCGGCAGTATTCTCAGCGTCGCATTTTTATTCGTAAAAAACGGATTTAGATATGTTTTTATAATCCTGCCTATATTGGCACCTGCGGTCTATATGCTATATATCTTGAATAATTTTAATATCTAAACAGCTTCTATGATAACAATAGCCTCGGCAATTGGCGGTTCATCTGTAAGCGTCAGATTGATATGTGCGGCTTTATTATTAGGGATTAATTTCTTCAATCTTTTGAGCGCGCCACCCGTCAAGATAAGTGTCGGTTTACCAAATTTATCGTTCTCGACTCCAATATCTTTCATGAAAACACCGTTTGAAAAACCTGTCCCCAACGCCTTCGAACAAGCTTCTTTTGCAGCAAATCGTTTAGCATAGGTGGCAATATGTGTTCCCGCATTTCTGCGGCGTTCCGCCTTTTTAATTTCTTCTATGGTAAAACACCGATCAATAAACCTTTGACCAAACTTGGACAGGGTTTTTTCTATACGACGGATATCTATTAAATCATTTCCAAGTCCGATAATCATTCCTGATCTGCCTCACGAAATTCTTTTTTGAATTTCCGTTTTAATTGTCTTTCTTTTGCCAAACGCCGCGCCCTCTTACCGGCTCTGACTAGATAAAAGAATATCAGGAAATAAAATGGCCAAGATAAAATAACCAGAATATATCCGCCCAAAAGCCACGGCACAAATAATCGTAAGGGATCTGTGACAATCATGTCCCACATGACCGCAAACCCCATTTCATCTGGCATTTCCCCCAGATTTTCAAATCCGAAAAGTCCGAAAAGCCAAACACCCAAAGCATAGGAAGCGTACCACATCAATGGAAACGTCCACGGATTACCAACGAACGTCCCTATCAATGATGCAAGAAGATTACCTTTAATAGCATAGGCAACAATACCCGCCTGAATAAAATGCGACCCGACAAGCGGCGAAAATGACATAGATGCGCCACATGCAAGCCCCCGCGCTATTTTATAAGAGGGATCAGAAAGCCTGAGAATGCGGTATTTTACAAACTTGACCGTGCGACGCCACCCCATAGAGGGCCAAAATAGTTCACGCAACAACTGTAATTTCGTCAGTGGCTGCCGTCGTTTGAACATTACTTTCTACACACTCTTTATCAATTTATTTATGAAATCTTATGACGCAAAAACTTCATCAGATAAAGCTTTTTCTGTTTGAAATAAAATTTAGTCTTCTAGAAAAGAATTCAGTTTCATCGCCAGCCCCATTGAACCACGGACTTTCAGCTTACCCATCATAAAAGCCATTGTCGGATCTTGCGTACCATCCAAAATACCTTCAAAAGTCGATGTAGTTGTGACAAATGTTACGTCGGCGTCCTTGTCTTCTTCTAACAAAACTGCCGGTGTTTCAGTGGTATCTACAAAAATCAGTCCTTCATCACCAAAATCAAATTTGAATTTTCCTGATAATCCTGTCGCGCTATTCATTTTTTTTTCAATACGCGTTTTGATCGTCTCAAATGACATATATGTTTTCTTCCTGTTATTTAAGCGTCAACCCAACCGATATTCCCGTCATCACGTCTATAGACGATATTTAAGGCCTCTGTTTTCGGATTCTTGAACATATAGAAATTAGCTTCAGATAAATCAAGACGCATAACAGCATCGGAAACGCTCAATGTTTCAATATCTTTGGTATTTTCTGCAATGATGGCCGGCGCGTCCTCATGATGAACTTCTTCTTCCTCATTCTGGTTAATCGCAATGACCAGATCACGTGCCTTTTGGATTTCTGCCAGAGGTGTTACATTTTCACGTTCATGATTATCACGCAAACGGCTCTTATAACGACGAAGCTGCTTAGCAACGCGTTCTGCGGCGCTATCAAAACTAGCATAAATTTCATGTTCGATGGCCGTACCGATTACCTGAATATTTTTACCAACACGCATGGTGATATGCGTTTTATATGATGATTGACCTTCCGGTGCTAACGTCACATCTGCGCCGATTGCACGACCAAAGTATTTACTGTTAATCGTTTCCATTTTGTCACTGACGTGGCTGCGAAGTGCATCACCAACATCTAATTGCTTTCCTTGAACATTAACTTGCATTTGTGCTGTCCTATTTTTTGTTTTTAAAATTTTAAAGCCGTACCTAAAGCCTTTAGACCTAGACTTGTAATGTAATATGGTGATCTACAACTTTTTTTCCAGAGGGAAGCTCAATTAATCTGACTTTTATTTCAGGATCTGATTCGACAGATTCTTTAATACTTTTCAACTTGGAAAGTTCTTCTGCAAAACGATTAGCCGCATCAACAGGTTCGGTGTTATACTGCGGGCGTTGCAATAGCAAAGCATATTCGTTTTTGCCCGTTTGACCGATAATATCAGACTGACGCCTTATGTGTGAAAGGTGTTGAGACATTTTAGCGACAGCAAAATCAGCATAATAAGGACCGTCATTCTCTAACATATCCAGATAATTCGATACATCAATAAAGACGGCATAACTGCTTTCATTATAACGATCAGCACGATCTATCGCCGAAAGAAAAAGCTGGTTAAAGGCGGATTTCGCAATAACACCGCCCGCGCTGGGGTAATCTGTTGCATCATCACCCAGTTGCTTAATATATGTCGTAATCCGCCCGGCAGAGGATAAGATTTTCTCCACCATTTCAAGATCATACGGTTTTGAAATGATCATATTTGCACCCGATTGACTGTGATCAATATCGGAATCATTCGCCGTTACAACAACCACATAAACGTAAGTGCCCAAAGTGCGCCGAATATTTAAGATAAGCGGTCTGGCATTTGTAAGGGGGCTTGGATCGACAAACACAACATCAAAAGGCTCTCTGGATAAATGGTCGATTGCGTTATTTTTAACGCTTTCCACTTGTACTTTATGCCCGACATCTGAAATTTTAGACGATAACATTTGATTATTTATTTCATCGCGATCGATGATTAGAACTTTCATTGCGTAAAATCCTCTATGATTACAACATAAACATTATTATGTATGATCGTTAATATTACCTAAAAAGGAAAGAGGAATTTGAAATTCTTTTTCAAATTCAAAATATTCTTACAATATAAATTCTAACGACTATAAAAATCATGGTCGTTTTTTAAAATATAAACGTTCTTAATAAATTAGAGGGCTAACCAACCAAAGAAAGAACCAAATACAAAGCCTGATGTGCTACACATCAAATATGCAACCATAAGGGGTGATACGTTTTCTGAATTTCCCATCGAGGACTCCCATTCAAGATAAATTTTTCTTTTATCCTGCAAGATTTTAGTAAGATATGCAAACATATCTATATGCAAATAATGCAAGGCTGTCTTGATATCTCATGTCATTATGACATACGGTCATGCAAAAATATACTCAAGGAACTTTTATGCACTTTGTTTGTATGTAATCGGACAACTTATAGGAGAATATTATGAAATCATTAAAAATACTTTTGGCGGCTCTATTTTTGGCAACAACACCATTTATCATTACAGCGTGCGAGCAAGAAGGCCCTGTAGAAGAAAGCATGGAAGAAGTTGGTGATGATATAGATGATGCAACTGGCAACTAACTCTACAAATTAATAGAAATCGGAAAATGATCGGACCCTACATAGGGTCCGATTTTTAATTGCCTGTACTCAACACCTTTCGATACCAATATATGATCCATAGGTATACCAACGTAAGAAATTTTAGTTGGCCATGTTATTCTATAACCATGATCTTTCAATGTGCTTTTCAATTTTGTATGCTGGAGAAAATCTAAAAACCATGGCTCCCAAGGGACTGTATTAAAATCTCCCATCATTATGGTTCGGTCATGCTCTCTTGAAATAACATCTTTAATTTCTGAAAAGTAAATTGTGCGTTCCTGTGACCATCCTTTATTCAGAGCCGGCTTAGGATGAGCTGAGTAAATTTGATATTCTTTATCGTCTATATCAGTTTTTGCATGCAGGAGAGGCGTGTCACCAGGGCCATGATACGTTATTTTGCCTTCTCTGAACTCATTTTTGCCAAGTAATGTGATCCTAAAACCATCACGAACATCACACTCTAGCCTTGAAGGATAAGCAGAAAGCACATCTTGTAACGCATCCTCTAAACTATCTGTCATTTCCATGATTAATAGTAAGTCGGGTGTCGTTTGCTTTATCAGTAATTTTAATTTCTCAGGGGCTGTATTCTTGTTATGTGCATTAATTGACAAAATTTTGCGATGTAATGTCGTTTCTTTATCAGAACTTTGTAAGCGGGGAAGAAAATGCCTGATGCGATATAAATTATAACCAACCAAAAATACCAAAATCGCTGCAATAAAATAGTGCCCTGTAATAATAGCTATAACGAAAAATAAAGTTGCAATAATCAAATACTGCAACCGAAAAAATTCCAGTATGGAAAACCACCATATTTTTTGAAGCGTACCGCAGACAGTCAAAAATAAAAGGATGCCCGTTGTTATTGATAAAAATATAATCATAAATACACCTTAACTTCTCTAACAAAAAAACACAGGGGAAAGTTCAAAAAAGGTATGTAATAAAAAGAACGCTATCATAAATAACAGCGTTCTAGAATATTCAACTTGGCAAAAAGCTACTTAGCCAGCATTTCTTAACTTATCCGCCGCCTCTTCTTTTGTTTTTTTTGGCGTATTGGAAACTGTTTCTAATGTCATAAGCTTCTTACGTGTTGCCATTTGATACGCAACCTGCGCGTGGTCTGTGCAATAAGGAATACCAGGCATAGAATTACATCCACAAAATGAGAAATCTTCATCACGCGGATCACCTAACGGCCAACGACACTGACGATCTTTCAGATCGGCAAGCTTGACACGCTTTACAGGAATATTGGCTGATGGCTCAATCAATTGCTTCTTGGGACGTCCACGTTTGGCTGGTTGTACGTTGACGTTAGATGCTTCTTTTTGCACCTTAGCCGCCGTCTTTTTGGCTGCGTTTTGTATTGGTGAACTACGTCCGGATAGCTTTAATCGATGCGCCTTGCCGATCACAGCATTTCTTGTAACGTCGCCAATTACTTTAGCGATTTCAGAGGCAGTTTTGCCTTCACCCCATAATTTTTTGAGTAAGGTTACGCGTTCTTCCGTCCAGCTCATAAAAAAGTCCCCATATGCTTATCCGCTCGAAAAAGCCTTAAGTGACTGATTCAAAAAGATGATTTGTGATGTGTATATAAAGACTGTAGCAGGGAGACGAATCACTCGTCGAGAGTCTGGACAAAAAAATAATAGTTTATCCACATTTTTTCGTTTTTTTCTTTTTAGCGATTCGCCTGATTCGTTTTTTATGAAGTATAAGTTGGGTTATTCCGTGCCCAGCCCCCAGATTGAAAAACGCTCCGGATCATCCATCCAGTTTTCACGTACCTTCACAAATACTTTTAAATGAACACGTCGATCAAGAAGCTGTTCCAGCTCTTTACGTGCCGCTGTGCTGATACGCTTCATCGTCTCGCCCTGCTTACCAAGAATAATGCCCTTATGACCGGAACGCGTAACATAAATGACCTGAGACAATTTCACATCACCGTTTTTGAAATTTTCCCAATCTTCCGTTTCAACTGTTAAATAATAAGGCAGTTCCTGATGAAGATTATGAAATAAATGCTCGCGTGTAATTTCCGCTGCCATCAAACGGTTTGGCAAATCCGTTAGTTGATCTTCCGGATAGAACCATGGCCCCGGCTTCGCACCGTCAAGAAGCTCTTTCACCAGATCATTCACACCATTCCCCTTCGTAGCAGAGATCATATATGTGCCGGTAAAATCGTAATCGTTGTTCAGTTTCTGACTTAAAGCAAGAAGCTCTTTTGTATCAATTTTATCGATTTTATTCAAAACCAGATAAACAGGATGCGGGAGTTTTTCAGGTAAAAATTTCTTTACATTTTCCCAATCAGAAAGCGTTCTATAAGAGCTATCCAGTATAATACAAAAGGAATCTGCGTCGCCCATACCATCCACAGCTGCCTGTACAATTGCTTTCTCAAGCTTCTTTTTTGGCTGGAACAATCCCGGTGTATCCGTGAAGACAATTTGCGTGTCGCCCTCGGTCAAAATACCACGAATACGTGTACGCGTGGTTTGCACCTTATGCGAAACAATCGAAACCTTCTCCCCAAGAATGCTGTTCAACAGAGTAGACTTCCCCGCATTGGGCGGGCCTATAATTGAAATAAGTGCGGATTTTTGATTATTTAACAACTGGCTGCTTGTCAAATTGGTGGAATGGTGGTGGTGAAGAGACCGTCCACTCTAATGTCATGACCTGTGGCTCGACGCCCCAATAATTTCCGCCAACACGCTTGCCGAAAAACAGTGTGTAAAAAACGATAAACACAAAGAACACTGTCGCCGCCCCTGTCATATAAGCGCCATAGGAGGAGACCATATTCCATCCGGCATATGCATCAGGATAATCAATGTAGCGTCGCGGCATACCTTGTAGCCCAAGAAAATGTTGCGGGAAGAAAATAACGTTTACGCCGATAAAGGTCAGCCAAAAATGAACTTGCCCCATCCATTCAGGATATTGACGGCCGCTCATCTTGCCAATCCAATAATAAAAACCAGCAAACAAAGCAAAAACAGCACCAAGTGAAAGCACGTAATGGAAATGCGCTACGACATAATATGTGTCATGCAATACAATATCCATACCGCCATTGGCAAGAACAACACCCGTTACGCCGCCTACTGTGAATAAGAAGATAAAACCAATCGCCCACAGCATCGGCGTAGTAAAACGAATAGACCCCCCCCACATTGTCGCAATCCACGAAAATATCTTAATCCCCGTCGGAACCGCAATGATCAACGTTGCGGCCGTAAAGTACGCCCGCGCATTCACATTGATACCTGTTGTGTACATATGATGCGCCCAAACCACAAAGCCGACGAAGCCAATGGCAACCATTGCGTAAGCCATTCCCAAATATCCAAAAATAGGTTTGCGCGAAAATGTGGACACAATATGCGAGACAATACCAAAGGCAGGCAAAATCATAATGTAAACCTCTGGATGACCAAAGAACCAGAATAAATGCTGGAACAGGATCGGATCCCCACCACCTTCCGGACGGAAGAAATCAGTTCCAAAATTACGATCGGTCAAAAGCATAGTAATCGCGCCGCCCAAGACCGGAACAGCAAGCACAAGCAAGAAGGCAGTGACCAACATCGCCCAGACAAATAGCGGCATTTTATGAAGGGTCATGCCCGGTGCACGCATATTAAAGATCGTCGCAATAAAGTTAGCAGCACCCAAAATTGAGCTTGCCCCCGCCAGATGGAGCGCAAAAATTGCCATGTCCACCGACATACCGGGATGCCCCATATCAGACAATGGCGGGTAGATTGTCCAGCCTGTTCCTGCGCCAACGTCAACAAATGCGGACGCCAAAAGCAACAAAAATGCAGGAACAATTAACCAGAAAGAAATATTATTCAAACGTGGAAAGGCCATATCGGGCGCGCCGATCATAAGTGGCACAAACCAGTTACCAAAGCCGCCGATCAAACCGGGCATAACAACGAAGAACACCATGATAAGTCCGTGCGCCGTAATGAAGACGTTCCAGACCTGTCCATCGGGGTTGCCGTCACCATCCAAAAGAAACTGCACACCGGGCTGTTCAAGTTCGGCACGCATAATCATGGAAAATGCACCGCCAATTAATCCCGCAATAATCGAGAAAATAATATAAAGCGTTCCAATATCCTTATGGTTTGTCGAACAAAACCAACGGCTAAAAAAGTTAGGCTTATGATCGTGATGATCGCTGTGGCCGTCATCGACAACGTTTGTCATTGGGTCGCTCATTCTTTATTCTCCGAAACTTCGCTTATCTCTAATATATTTTGTGGGTCACTTGGGGCATTCAATCGTTCATTCAGGAAAGCATAACTTCCTTCCAAATCTTCTTTGGCAATTGCCGCCCATTCTTCAAACAGGTCTTTTTCTACGGCGCGCACTTCAATTGGCATGTAAGCATGGTTTTTACCGCAAATCTCTGAGCACTGGCCAAAGTATGTTCCAGGTTTCGTAATATTAACCCATGTCGCATTCAAGCGCCCTGGAACCGCATCTGTCTTAATACCAAAAGACGGCATAGCAAAGCTGTGTAAGACATCATCTGCCGTGACGATAATCTCGATATTGGTATTGATTGGCAAAACGACGATATTATCAGTTGAAAGTAAGCGCTCATACTTATCTGGATTTGCTTTGGCTGTTTCCTCGTCTATCATATACGACTTAAAACGCTCAATCTCGTAATCCGGATATGAATATCCCCATGCCCATTGATAACCGTTAACTTTTAATGTCATTTCGGTTTCCGCGACACGCTCTGTATAATAAAGAAGCTTAAATGATGGAACTGCGATCACAATTAAAATAATCACCGGCACAGCCGTCCACATAACTTCTAAAGGCAAATTGTGTGTTGTTTTAGAAGGGTCTGGGTTTTTCTTACGATTAAAACGAAATACAACAATGATAAGCAAAATCAGAACGAAAATTGTAATGCCGACTATAATCGGCATTAATAAATCATCGTGAAAGTCTGCCATACGCTCTTTTACGGGCGAGGCCGCCTCTGGAAAGCTAAGTCCCCAATTTGTACGCTCGGAAGCAGATGCCATCGTGGACATCAGGGAAAGAAGACAGGTTGTAAAGCAAATGTGTTTCATGTTCATCTAATATAAATTTAATACGGTATAATCCTAGTCAAAGATCATTTAAAAAGGAATAGTTTTTTGGTTGGGATCAAAATAATGAGATTATAGCCTAATTAAAATCTTGTACCGGCCGCATTGATTTCTACGATAGACCCGCCACGAAATTCAAGAACAGAAAGCTGGCGCTCTATTAAACCATTATTATTAAAGCGAAACACGCCGTCGATACCGGAAAAACCGTTTTGATTACGCAGTGACGCCTGATCATATGCAGGAACATAATTGCCATTACGATCTATGCGTCCCATTTTCGCAAGAACAGCAGAGAGCGCGGTTGCATCATAGGCAAGCGTCGCCAATCGCGGCGGCGCAACACCGTATAAATTTTCAAAGTTACGTTCAAAACTACGACGTTGCATCGGCGCAGGGGCGGCAAACCATGCCCCGTTCAAATCAGCAACACGTGCCAAGGCGCGGTCATCCCACAGCCCCGTTCCCAGTCTTTTAACAACATTTGGCGTCATGGCATAACCGCTTAGACTTTTGGAAATACTGGCCGCATCTTCCCCGCCCATCGCAATAAAGACAGCATCCAGATTGGATGACTTAAGTGCCTGAAGATCAGTCGGGCTAATATTACCGCTTCCTAGCCTCACAACTTTTGGAACCTGAATACCTTTGCGATTGGCACTATTTACAAATGTGCGTTCGACAGCACTGCCATAAGCATCTGTTCTGGAGATAAGCGCAATGCGTGATAATCCTTGGCGTGCGGCATAATCAACAACGCGATCAACCTGAACAAATGGCATGAAGCCCATTAAAAATACATTATCACCCGCTTTTGACCAATCGGTGGAAAATGCAATCACATTCAAATTGGCGCGACGTGCAACAGGTTGAACTGCCTCGACAGAGTGGGAGAATAGCGGACCTAGAATAAGTTGTGCACCGCCGTTAACCGCCTCTTGCGCTGCTTGCGCGGCAAGGGCGGCATTTCCTTGTGTATCAATCGGCATCAGCTCAAATGTCTCTGCGCCCAAATCAAAAAGTGCCAGTTGTGCCGATTTCAAAAGCGTCTGCCCAATCGCCTCATGCGCACCGCTTAGAGGAAGCAGAATAGCCACTTTTACAGGAGGAATGTTTGCATCTTGACCTTGTGCATAGGCCGCCCCGCCATCAGCAAAAGGGCCTTGCCCGTCATTCTGATTATAATCTTTCGGCGATGCCAAATCTTTCGGCGCTTGTCCCGTTCCGCGTTGACCGTTATAAGTCGGCGACTGACCACCCGCACAAGCAGATAAAAAAAGCACAGCGCACAAAACAAAGGGAAGAAATTTCTTCATAATCATAATCCTGGATATTTATATGGTTCTTCGCATAGCACAGATATGCTAGAAGTGGAAGGATGAAGATTGATATTGAACGCAGAGTGTTTCAGCCCGGCTTATACCTAGTGGCAACTCCAATCGGTAATCTGGGCGATATAACGCTGCGCGCATTGGAAATTTTGCAAAACGCCGATGTTATTTATTGCGAGGATACCCGCCAGACATTGAAACTTTTAAATGCTTATTCTATCAAGAATAAAACAGCTGTTTATCATGATCATAGCACTGAAAAAATCAGGAATAAAATCCTCGAAGATATTAAAGATAATGGAAAAGTCATCGCCTTGGTCAGTGATGCCGGTATGCCACTTATTTCCGACCCCGGCTATAAATTGATTCAAGATGCGAAAGAAAAAGACGTTTATGTCACCAGCCTGCCCGGAGCAAATGCCGTTTTGACCGCGATACAATTATCCGGCTTGCCAAGCGAACCGTTTGTATTTTTGGGATTTCTTCCCAATAAAAAACAAGCCCTGCAAACCGAACTCGCAAAATGGAAAGAGATTCCGGCAACTCTTGTCTGTTATGAAGCCAAACAGCGCGTATTAAAAACACTCACCCAGATCAAAGATATCATGGGCACGCGACAAGTTGCCGTTATTCGGGAACTGACTAAAAAGTTTGAAGAAATTATACAAGGGCCCGTCGATGATGTTCTTAATACACTTAGCAGTAGGGAAAATCTGAAAGGTGAATTTGTGATTGTAATCGCACCATTCACAGCGCAAAAAATAACACAGAAGATGTTAGAAAAGGAGATCACAGAGGCGCTCAGTAAAAATATCTCAGTCAAAACAATTGCGGAAAATCTGAGTGAAAAGTCCCTTTGGTCAAAGAAAGAGATTTATAATTTATCCCTTAAACTCAAAAACCAATGAGCAGAATAAATTCCTATAAAAAAGGGCTGTTATCCGAATTATATGCGTCATGGTTTTTGCGCTTAAAGGGCTATAAGATTCTTCAGCCGCGTTACAAAACTCCATTTGGCGAAATTGATTTGATCGCTGTAAAATCAAAAAGTGTCGTATGTGTAGAAGTAAAATATCGTCCAACCGCAGATCAGGCAATAGAAGCGGTTTCCTACAAATCTCAAAAACGTATTATCTCCGCCGCGCAGTTTTTTCTGGTGCGACACCAAAAGTACCATCAAGCCGATATACGCTTTGATGTTGTCACGGTCACGCCGTATTTTGGCATTCGACATCATAAAAATGCATGGTATGATTCAAAATGACGAATCGCATCTTTTTACTTTCCTTTGTAATTTCAAGCCTTTTCTTACTATCCGGTTGTGTCGGATTAGTTGCGGGTGGCGCCGCCGCTGTCGGGGTTGCCTCCGTTAAAGAAGGCGGATTAAGGGGGTCTGCATCTGATCTGCGTATCCAGACGGAAATTAATGACCTCTGGCTTCGTCAAGATATCAAAATATTCACAAAACTGGATCTGACTGTCAATCAGGGACGCGTTTTAATTACAGGAATTGTTCAGAACCCTGAACACCGCGTTGATGCTGTACGTCTTGCCTGGAAAGTCAAAGGCGTCAAACAGGTTATTAATGAGATTAAAGTCGCCGATTCAACCGGTGTGACCGGCTTCTTGAGTGATGCGTGGATTTCGGCGCGTATTCGTACAGGGATTACCATTGATAAAAATGTGCAGAATCTAAATTATACAATTGATACGGTTGACGGCGTTGTTTATTTGATGGGATCGGCGCAAAGCCGCGAGGAACTGCACCGCGTTGTTGAACGCGCCCGTACGACAAATGGTGTTGACCGTGTAGTTTCTTATGTGAAAATTATCGGGGAAGATGTGCCTGCAACGGTTTCTTCAATCACTGAACCTGCTGTAAGATCTCAACCACCATCAGCCATGACACCTATTTATGATGAGGACCCGATGGTCAGTACGGCACCTGCTGGTGTTGCCATAAATAATGGTCCCGACATTCAATCGGAACCATTACCTTTATATTAAATAACGCTAGTTTTTAATGTGTAGATTGGCGAGCTCTTTAGCAATTTTGTCATAGACCTCCGCCAGATCAGATGCTTCATCCACATCATAATAGTTACTAACGGATGAGGCGCATTCTTCGAATAGCTCTTCTGTGTAAGAATCCACACCACTTGAGAATGTAATCGTATAGACATTAACATCGTGATCATCTTTGGCACTTTCACAAACTTCCAGAAACTTACTATCTAATTGTGCTTTTCTAACGCTGTGGTCACTGGTTTCACCGTAAGCCGAGTACCCGTTACTACCGCCTGGCATGGTATTTTGACCATCTGTCATCATGACAATAACCCGCTTTGTAACCGTATCATCATAAGGCGCACCTTCTTCGAACGGAAACTCTGGCAGTAAAACACGCAGTCCCCAGACCATACCAACGTTACCAAGCGTATTACCGGATGCATAGAAATCAACTTTATCCAAAAGGCGTTCCTTATCATTGGTTAAAGGCACGATATAGTTTTTGTTACAATTAGAATTATAGTTACGATAATAATATTTATTATTACTGTAGTTATAGTGGCTGTAGGAATCTAGATTGTAATAATAAGACGACGTCGCATAGCTTTTCGAATTACGATACATATCCCAATCACCTTCAAAAGTTCCGTCTGTATCTTCGCTTTCATTAACTAAAATACACCCGTGCCATTGGTCAAAATTATCTGATCAAATACACGGCCGCTAGGGTTTCTTACAAAAGACGCACCGTAATAATTACCTTCATCATCTTCTCCCAATCCATACGGCCCGACATTGACAGACGTACTAAAGGGCACATAACCGATTTTGACATTCTCTTTACAATCGCTGCCATCGCACATGCGATTAACAAACATGCTGACAGAATCTTCCAGTTCCTGAATCTCTTGCGACATTGATCCGGTAACATCCAGAACCAAAACAACTTCAATACCCTGTACCTCACGCTCAACCGTTGTATCAACAAAAACATCAAATTCGTCAATGCCGATCAAATGAATAAAATATGTATTGAAATTAGCGCGCGCACTGGCTGAAATCTCGTCGCCGTCAACATAAACCTGAATATCGTAAACATCACCGATTTTATTAATCGGATAATTCAAATCCAGAAACTGTTCCACTTTGGCAACCACATTTTTATCATCCGCAGACGCCGCAGCGGCAAGCGTTGCCGCATCCAGCGCATGTGTCAGACGTTGTTTGACAAGATAGCCATGGGACACGTCAATGGCCCCGCCAACCGCCGCGAATAAAAGCGGCGCCATTAAACCGAACATGGGCGCCACGGCGCCTGTTCGTTTATAAAAATAACTTAATGCTTTTTTCAATTGCTGTTTCATAT
This sequence comes from uncultured Alphaproteobacteria bacterium, assembly GCA_963710165.1. Taxonomy (GTDB): domain Bacteria; phylum Pseudomonadota; class Alphaproteobacteria; order Micavibrionales; family Micavibrionaceae; genus JACKIP01. The sequence continues at coordinate 229,229 of CAVPYZ010000004.1, read as the reverse complement.
TTACCACCCTGCTAACTTTTCTAATTCATTGGAACTGTCGGTGAGCGACGACCCCGTGCAAATGCTATTTCCTGCATTGTAATGTCACCGATAACTGATTCACCGAATGTCGGCTCGTATCCGTAATTGACTGTCACGATAATAACGCCCTCACCTTCCGGAAACATACCGGTTGTGCTCATTACCGAAGCGTTGTTCGGTAACATATTTCGTGTTTCACGCCACAGGATTTCCGGTTCCTGATTTTCATCAAACTCAAGACTGACAATATCAATCCCGTAAGATGATGTGTTATACGGCTCAAGACTAAGGCGTGATGCTTCAACCGTTTCGTTAATGATCGCAGAATCGACCGCCATATTTCGCGCGATCAAATCCGCACCAATTTGTGAAGAAGAGATAACTTTCTGATTAACCAATATGGCGCGCCCCACGTCGAAAGCACCAACCAGCATGACAATCATCACGGGCAGAATGAACGCGGCCTCAACCGCGGCGATGCCTTCGGTTTCGCTCCACCATGATCTGCATTTCTTTACAAAATTTTCTATATTCTTTTTCATTCTAGCTTCCCGTAAACTCATATGGCTCTGTCTGGAAAATAATGGTCGACATCATCGGCATTGTGCCTTTGCCGCCTGTAATGATTTGTCCGACAAACGGCGTAATAATCGGATAATTATAAACGGCGCGGATCAACATCACGTCATTAACACCACCCGCATCAAACCCGCGACTTTGGAAATTACCGTCTGTGTCATATTCAGCGGCAAGCGTGCCCGTATCAAAAAAACTACCGCTTCCAACGGGCATAACTTCGAATTCCACATCACTACATTTTATTAAGACCGGCGCACTGGCACATAGCGCGTCACGAAACATTGTCTCTGTTCCGCCTGATTGCTGGATTTGCCCTGTTTTTACAAGACGGGCTGCATCCGCCGTGGCACCTTCTAATAAATTACCCCCCGCAAACATTAAAGAAACCTCTAATATTCCGACCGCCATCATAATAAAGGGAACGGCAATAAAGCCGAATTCAATGGCGGTTGATCCCTCTTCCTGCGTTTTCCAACGGCGAATATGTTTTTTGAATATGTTCATCACATTTATCGTTTCATAGCCTTAAATTATTTAAGTATTTTGTCGGGCATACCTACAAATACCTAACTTCTATGATACGAGAAGGGAGTGAATATCTTTTTAAGATTACGTAAGATTAAAAAAGGATTTATCTAGAATATATATTGTATTTTATGTATCCGGCTCGGGCGGTGGCGTACTTTTTGGATTATCTTCCTGCACTGGAAAGCCGTATTCATCAAGCGGGATAATGCCATTAACCTCCAACCCCCACCGCTGGATCAGGTCTTCTTGCCTTTTGTTAATTGTCTTCACACGAATTTGTGCGCGCTCAACCATGAAAACAGATACCGCCCCAACAATTGCCCATTCCATGCAATAGCCAATACCGGCAGCTGTATACATAATAACAAGCGCCAGGGGATCAGAAAGAATAACGAGCGCATTATCCAATGTGTGTTCTGTCATCCATAGCTTTAAAACAAATGGCGTACATCCCGCCAAGTTCATGGCACCGACCGTGATTCCACGCATTTTCTCTTTCGTACGATCAGCATAGGCCGCAACAAATGTCGGCACCATTCCCACGAGTAATAAAACAGTCGTCGGGTGGAAAATAACACCGCACATAACCAGAACGACCAATATCAGCTGACCTTGCCAGCCTAACGATTTTTTCTTTTTTTTGATTGATTTTTTCGCCATCAGAAGATGCCTGTCCCCGTTATTTCCAGTAAAGTCAATGTCACCATTGCAATTCCACCGATTACAATAGATATAATCGCCGCGGTTGTGCGCCCCATATTATTGCCGATCCCGCCGTCTTTACGATCAAGTTTGTCTTCAAGCTGTAGCTTCTCGCGCTCAAGACTTTTGAAACGTTTCATTGCCTTGAAAAACATCTTTGTGTCTTTTTCGATAATTTCGGGATTTTCCAGCACCGCTTTCACCAATGATAAATCACCGGTTTTTTTCAGCTTTTCAAATTCTTTTTGCATCCGTTCGCGCAAGTGACGATCATGAAAACGTTCCAATACAGGGCCCAGAATTTTAACAAAATGTTCCGCCAGATGTTGTAATGCCGGCATTTCATAGCGTTTTTGAATATTGGCAATCGCCCAGATATTGCCCAAAATATTTTTATATTTCTCATCTGAATTCAATTCGATCAGATATGAGTCAAGAAGGCGGGAATCTTTCACCGATAAAAAAGCGGTACTATGACGATCTAACATTAATTCGCTAATCTGTCCGTTTTTACACAGGGCTTCAAACGCAAAAACCATTTCTTCAGGCGACTTGATATAAAATTTATCCAGCTTCGAACTTAAACAGGGGGCTTCTTTATTTAAAAAATATAGACAGCGCTCCAGTCCGAAACCCAAACTTTTATTACGTAGAAATGATCGACACGTTTCAAAACGCGTCGCAATCGAACCATAATCAATGGTTTTATCGCTCTGCGCATTCAGCCAGAACATAATCAATCCCTGATCTATAATCTCGGCAAAAATATTAAGGTCTTTCTGCTCCACAAATGCTTCGGCAAGAGCTGTTGAAAAACCGTCCGGCAAAAACGAAAGCCCTTTATAACGAATAGGCGCGGGCGGATCGAATGAAATGGATAGCCGTCCCGTCAATCGCGCACTATAACCATCATTGGAACCCCCGTCGCTGGAACTAGAGATCGCTAGCCCCATACGTTCAAGAACTTCTTTATCCTCCAATGATCGCCGCACCCATAGCTCTAGCTTTTCATCTTCAATGGATTGCAACACCACATCTTTATGATCCCATAAATCCATCGCCAGAATTTCTGGTCTGGTATAGCGAACACCGTCCATGTGAAAAACACGCGGCGATTTTTTACGTTTGAGCGTCTGTTTGGGGCTAAGACGTTGCCCGTCCATCCATTGCATAACCTCCTCAATCGTCCATCTTTGCGATTTGTCATCATGAAGAGCGCCGCGGAGGAGCTCCAGAATAGCGCCCGTAAACCTGTCTTTCCCGGTCAGTGCGGCGTAACTGCCGACTTCGATTTTCTGTTCGATAATCTCACGCGTGCTTAACCCGCTTAAGGGGTCATTCGTTCGCAACATGATTGTCAATAAAACACCCATGGAATAGATATCATCGACAAAATGCCCCATACCTCGCGCAATCGGATCTGTCATCGCACGCTCGATCGGCTCGTAAAGGGATGGTTGTAAAAAAGAAGACGGCGTTGTCAGGCTCTCGCCCAGCATAAAATTACGCAAACTGTTACTACCGGCATTATAAATATTATCAACGCGAATGCCGCCGTGAATAAATCCCATGTCACTGAAATCTTTTAAAACCCCCACAAATGCGGGCAAGAACTGCTCCATAATCTGGTCTTGTTTCAAGCCGAATGCCAGCTTTTTACCTTGAGATAACAGGGGCTGGCCCCAGTTACTCTCATAGATCATCATAAAGCGCTCGCTTTTTTCGGATGGGACATATCCCGCGCCCGTGGCAACCAACGTTGCAATATTGGGATGGATAATTTTAGCGTAGGTTCCCGCCCTGTACCAACGCGGTACGGCACTGCGATCGCAGACAAAAGCGATAAGATTTTTCGGGACTTTACCTCGCCCTTCGGCTTTATAGGCTTTGACTGGCCCTCTGTCATAAATGGATAGTGGCTTATTTAAAAGGACATCAATATTTTTATTGAATTTGACTTTAGTTCCCGTCCCTTTTTCTACGGGTCCGGTATTTTGCTCATCCTTTTCTTTTTCTGATTTCTTATCAGCCATAAATAGAGAATATCAGAGAAGAATCGCGTTGCCTACTGCTCACTATCTAACAGCTTGAAATGAATAATCTAAACGTGGTCTGATTCATCGGTAATCGGGCCATCGGCGCGACCATGAATAAATTGCTCAACATAGTCGTTCCCTGAATGATCCAGCTCATCTACAGCGCCGTGCCAGACGATTTTACCCTTGTAAATCATCGCAACATTATCGGCAATTTTACGCGCAGATGCCATGTCATGGGTGATCGACAGAGTTGTCGCACCTAGTTCTTTCACACTATCAACAATCAAATCATTGATCACATCCGCCATAATGGGATCAAGACCCGTCGTTGGCTCGTCAAAGAAAATAATTTCAGGATTTGTGGCAACGGCGCGCGCTAAACCAACACGTTTTTGCATACCACCCGAAAGCTCCGCAGGAAATAAATCCGCAACACTTGCTTTTAAACCGACAGATTTTAACTTTTCAAGGGCAATCTCACGCGCTTCATCACGGCTTTTCCCTTTTCCATGTATCAACCCAAAACCGACATTTTCCCATACAGGCAGAGAATCAAACAAGGCTGCACCTTGGAATAACATTCCAAATTTACTGATTAAGGCGTCCCGTTGCTTGGAGTCTGCGCCAACCGCTTCTTTTCCGTCAATCAGAATAGACCCTTCATCAGGATGAATGAGACCCAAGACACATTTAAGTGTAACCGATTTACCAGTTCCGGACCCGCCAATAATGACGAGCGACTTTCCTTGCTCCACACTTAAGTCGACACCGTTCAAAACATGATTAGAACCGAATGATTTTTTAACATTAATCATCTCAATCTTTTTGTTGGCAGGGTTATTTTGCAATTTCACATCAGCAGCGCACATAAGAGTTAAATAAAGGAAATTAGGGATTGATGCAATTGCTTTAGTATGAAAAGACTAATTCCATGAAACCTTCCGCAAGAATACAAGCCGCCATTGACCTGAACACACGTATAAATGAAGGGCGCGTTCCCATGGACACCATCTGCGGTGATTACTTTCGTGTCCGCCGCTATATCGGCAGTAAAGACCGCGCCGCCGTAGTGGAGCGTGTTTATGACATGATGCGTAAATATGCACGGATCAGCTATATCTTGAAAGAACATGCCGTTCCCGACACCCCCCGCGCCCGCGTGATTGCACATATGTGTCTGGAAGGAAACCCGCAGCGGATCAAAGATTGCTTTGACGGCGCAAAATATGCGCCCGAACCACTAGACGTTCTGGAAGAAAAATTTGTAACCGACTTTAAAGAGCCGAAATACCCCGAAGCTGTCGAAGTTGAATGCCCACCCGATTTTGAAACGCGTCTGCGTGACATATTCAAAGATGACTTTGTCGCCGAAATGAAGGCCATGCTGGAACCTGCGACACTTGATCTACGTGTAAATTTGTTTAAATGTACACAGGAAAAAGCCAAGAATTATCTGGAAGCAGACGGAGTCAAAACAACAGAAACAAAATATTCACCATGGGGATTGCGGTGCGCCAATAAAGCTTATTTATCGCGTACAAAGGCATTTGCCAAAGGATGGATTGAAATACAGGATGAGGGCTCTCAGCTCATAGCTTATGTTGCGGGCGCAGAACCCGGCATGCAAGTGCTTGATTATTGCGCCGGTGCAGGTGGTAAAACACTCGCTCTTGGCGGGGCTATGCAGAATAAAGGGCGCATCGTCGCCATGGATATAGATGCCCGTCGCCTAAAAAAATCGAGAGATCGTATAAAAAAAGCATCTATCGCCGACATTGTCGAAGTGCGTCCTTTAGAAGATGAAAAAAATAAAAAATGGCTTCGTCGTCAAAAAGGAACATTTGATATTACCCTCGTCGATGTTCCCTGCAGCGGGACAGGTACATGGCGTCGCAACCCCGATATGCGCTGGACAACCTATGGGCCGGAGATCAAGAGTTAACAATTATCCAAGCCGATATTCTGGAGCGCGTCGCACATACCGTTAAACCTGGCGGTAAGCTGGTTTATGCCACCTGCTCTCTCTTGCGTGAAGAAAACGAAGATCAGGTCAATGCCTTCTTAAAAAATCATCCCGATTATGCGCTTTTGCCAATCAATACAGACTTTGCAAATGATGTGATGCGCCTCACCCCTCTTCAACATGAAACAGATGGCTTTTTCGCGGCCGTCATGCAAAGAAAAGACAAAGACTAAGCTTTCTGCGCCCACCCGCCTTTGTCATCTTGCTGCCAATACGTTAGATCAAATCCTTGCTCCTTATGGGCTTTCCAACGCATGCGCGCTGCTTTTACCTGTTCCTCGTCAAAACCATTAAATATGTCACAGCATAAATCAAACGTGGTCAAATCAGTTTCTTCACTAGGCGCAGTGAGAATCAAAATTTTGGCGTCATTCGGGTTATCGTCTTTATCTGTCAGCCATATAGGCTGTTGATCGCCGTAACCGTCTTTTTTTGATCCATGCGGTAAAAACATATTTGGGTGAAACGTCCAAAGATGCATATTGAGTGCCTCCACCTGCGTCGCATCGGCGGCGCGAACAACAATTTTCTTTCCTGTTCCATAGGCCTTCATTAATAACTTAGGCAACGCCTGTTCCAACGTTTGGGTCTGCAAATGGTAAAAACGGATTTCAGTCATAATATCTGTGCATTGCTCCATGAATGTCTTTGACACTATACCCGCCGTCAGCATGCGGCGCAATCCAATCGGAATTCACGGGAACCTTTCCAAATCCGCCGGGAATGTCCAAAACATAATCTGGTAAGAGGTAACCAGAAATTTGACCTCTTAAGGCGGCATAAATATCCATTCCTTTTTGGATACTCACTCTAAAATGCTTCGTCCCTCTTGCTTTATCAGAATGATGTAAATAATAAGGCGTAACACCGCATTCAGATAGCTTTCGGTACAAAGCAGCCAGATCTTGTGACGTATCATTTATATTCTTTAATAAAACACTTTGCGATAACAAGGTACCACTGTTCTTTAACGCATCAAGCGCATGGGTCACATCATCATTTATCTCTTGCGCGTGATTTACATGCAAAACGATTGTCATTTTTTTATGTGTGTGAAGCGCCTTGATCAATTCTTGCGTTACTAAAGACGGCTTTGCAATTGGAGCGCGTGTATGAATACGAATAATTTTAACATGATCTATCTGCTCTAATTTCTTTATAGCTTCCCTTAAACGGCGCGGCGATAAAATCAACGGGTCACCACCACTCAAAATGACCTCACGAATATCTGTATTTGCTTCGATATATTGATAAATTTTAGACGTATCATCTTCCGTCAAAATATCTTTTCCACGGCCAACCATATCACGCCGAAAACAAAAACGGCAATAAACAGCGCAATTGGGCGTGATTTTGAAAAGAACACGGTCTTTATACCTATGCACCAGCCCCCTCGTTACTTCATGTGCATCATCCCCTATCGGGTCTGCATCTTCTTTGCTTCCAATATCCATCTCACGCATATCAGGAACATATTGCTTAAAAACAGCATCTTCATTGCTCGTCGTTTTTATTGTTTTCAGCACATTGGAGGTAATGCCAATGGAATATGTTTCAGACAATTTATCAACTGCCTGCACCGAAAACTCATCTATTAAATTTACGTGGTGTAAATCTTGTGCACTTTTTATGTTCTGCATATCAGGGATGTAGCACGCACCACGGGTTTACCCCAATGATTTTTTCATTTTTCGCCGCTGAACAGAGGACGGAATGTGTAGGGCTTCGCGGTATTTAGCAACGGTACGGCGTGCAACATCAATTCCTTCGCTTTTTAACAAATCAACCAGCTTGTCATCTGACAAAATCTTTTTCGGGTTTTCTTTCTCGGTCAGGTCTTTAATACGTGCTTTAATCGATTCAGCGGAATGGTTCAGCCCGTCTGATCCGACCAATCCCGTGGTAAAGAAATATTTTAATTCGAACAGGCCACGCGGTGTTCCGATATATTTATTGGTCGTTACACGACTAACCGTGCTTTCATGCATTTCGATTTTGTCGGCAATGTCTTTCAATGTCATAGGCTTGAGGAACTCCACACCAAACATGAAAAAGGCGTCTTGTTCCTCAATCATCTTACTGGCAGTTTTCAAAATTGTTTGCGCGCGCTGATCAAGCGCACGTATTAACCAGTTTGCCGCGGTCATCTGGTTATTGACATAGGCCTTATCATCTTTTTTAACGGCGCTATTCAATACTGTCGTAAAATATTCCTGATTCACCAGAACACGCGGTAATGTTTCGCTATTCAGCTCGACCCGCCAGCCACCGCCTTCATGTTTTGGAATTTTTTTCATTAAAACATCTGGCACCACTGTCTGGCTGATAAAGTGATCAAACAGTCCGGCAGGACGCGGATTCAGCGTTTTGATTTCCGCAATCATATCTTTCAAATATTCACTATTTACCTGACAGATATCGGCCAGCTTTTCGTGATCATAACTACCTAGAAGATCAAGATTCTTAACAAATGCCTGCATGGGCGGATCGAGTTTACCTTGCTCTTCTAATTGAAGAGTAAAGCATTCATTCAAATCCTGTGCAAAAATACCGGTCGGATCAAAAGTTTTGAGAAGAGGCAAAATCTGCTCAATACGTTCCGGCGCGCACCCCAGTATTTTATGCAATTCATACGGCTGATCGCGCAAATAGCCACTTTCATCCAGACGATCAATCAATAACGCCCCAATCATGCGGTCACGCGGGTCATCAAATGCGATATGAACCTGATCAGTCAAATGATCCCGCAATGATTTTTCGTCGCTCATGCGGTTTTCCATTGAGTAGTCCGGATGCTCAAACTGCATCCCGCCGCCGCTTCCCATGGCGGAAGCACCTGCATCAAAGTCGTTATTTTCCTGAAAATTCTGTTCAATATTATCGGGCAGATCAAGCGTCTCTGACGTTTCGGGCGTAGTCTCGTTTTCTGCTGGCTTTTCGTCTTTTTCCAGAAAAGGATTTTGTTCTAGCTCTTTTTCAACTAGCTCAGCCAGTTCCATATTATTCAGCTGTAACATCTCAATCGCCTGACGCAGCTGCGGCGTCATAATTAAACTCTGGGTCTGGCGAAGATCGAGCGACTGGGTCGGGCTGTTCATCTTTTTATTTTACATGAAATTGGTATTGCCTGTGAAGAAAAGATAAACTTCGTTCCGAGATGTCAAAAACCAGTCTTTTTATCACCGCCTTCTCTATGGCTGCCATAGGATATAACGTATATACAGCAGACGAGCAGACCGCTATTTTTACAGAAGATAGTCGACTATCTGTCTCGCTTGATGATAAATTGGCAGTTGACGTCGCCATGGGCTATGCACCAATGACCTATCAATTCCCACGTACGAAATACGAACGATTAGAAGATGATGTAAAAGAAACACGATATTTCGACGATTTTATGAGAGAGGGCCAATGTGGCCCTCGTCAATTTATCAATGATCACTATAACCAAATGGTACATGTCGGATTACATATGGTTTATGATGGTTTGTCACAATCGGAAGGAAAAGACTTTTTAACACGTCACAGGCTTTCTCAAAAATCCGATCAACATTATCAACTATACTCTTTATATCATAATCGGCTGGATCAGGAATTATGCGAACAAGGTAGTGAAGAAGTGATGGCGCTTGCTGTTACAGACTAAACCCTTCGCCTAGATAAACACGGCGGACGTCTTCATTACCGACAATCTCTTTCGGTGCGCCCTCCATCAGGACTTTCCCATCATGCAAAATATAAGCGCGGTCAACAATGCCCAGCGTATCACGCACATTATGGTCTGTAATTAACACTCCGATCCCACGCTCTTTTAAGTGCGCAATTAGATCACGGATTTCACCCACAGCAATCGGGTCGATCCCCGCAAGCGGTTCATCCAATAAAATAAAATCTGGACGGCTGGCAAGGGCGCGCGCAATCTCAACACGGCGACGCTCACCCCCCGATAAAGCGGGAGACGGCGTTTTACGCAAATGCGTGAGGGAAAACTCCCCCAGCAAGTCTTCCAATAACTGTCTCTGGTCTTTTTTCTTTAGCGGTTGCGCTTCGAGTATGGCTTTTAAATTATCTTCCACACTCAAACCGCGAAAAATCGAGCTTTCTTGTGGTAAGTACCCTATTCCCAGCCGCGCACGACGATACATCGGTAAATGGGTAATGTCCTGACCATCGATCAGAATTGCGCCGCTATCTGCACCGATCATGCCCGTCACCATGTAAAAACAGGTCGTTTTACCTGCCCCATTCGGCCCTAGTAAAGCTACGGCTTCCCCGCGTTTTACATTTAATGACACATCGCGCAAAACAGGGCGCTCTTTATATCTTTTCGAAATATGCTCAATACGCAGACCATCACGCCCGTCCCCTGTAGGCACAGATTTTAAATGATTTGATGGTGTTTTTGTTTTTTTCATAGTGTCTTAATTTATATCGCTTTTAGCATAACTTGTCTTATGGGAAAATACTATCTCGAATTATTCAGGATAAAACACGCCGCTCACACGACCACCATTTCCGTCTCCCCCGCTTAATGTGGATATGTTGGACGTCAGATCAACACTAGCAAGCGCGCCTTCTAAAGCGTTTTGACCACGAATAATTTTCACATTGCCGCTCAACTCTGCTTTATTGGTCATTTTATTATAGAACCCTTTATCTCCTGAAATAACTTCTGTGGGTGTTGTAATAATGACATTTCCAACAGCTTCCATTTTCTCTAATTGTCTATCCTGATCTTCGCTGTTCTCTATAAAATTTGCGATTAGCTGATCCGCTTCAATGCTATTTTCGCCGTCATCTGTTGATTGAACTAATTTAGCACGCCCTGTCGCTAGCAATTTTCCGTCATTCACAAAATATTTGAATTCTTCCGTAGCGGTTAATTCAAAATTGTCAGATTCTAAACGTAACGTTGCGCCCGTCATGGTGGCGGTTTCTGTGGAAATATCGTAAAGCGCTTGATCACCATAGGCTGTGCCATCGGGAGTTTTAACCCGCACATTTTTGTCAGCGCGCAATGTTTGCGGCAGGAACTTGTTTTCTTTTTGACCTTCCTTGTATGTCGCGGTCATAGTCGCGCTTTCGATACTGGCACCACCTTGACTGGCAATCACATTGCCACGTGCAATAATCTCTTGCCGGTCACGGTGCCATTCCAGCGTGTCATCTGCTGTAATCTTTAATGGTTCTTTGGCAAAGGAAGGAAGCGTCCCAAAAAGGAAGCACCCAAAAACCAGCCCGAATATTATTTTATCCATGTGTCAAAACCTTCTGTCATAATAAGGGTCGCAGGACCATTCAGCACAATCTTGTTCCCGTTTTCAGTAATTTTCATGCTCGCCGCTTCCAACGTGCCGTATGTTCCTTGCGCTTTCACTGTATGAGGAGAAAACATCTCTCCGCGCTCCATATCGGCCTCCAGTGTTATAAGTTCGATGCGCCCGGTTTCTTCCTGCGAAATCACAACGTTTTGGTTCAATGTCATAAACTGGGTTTTTTGATCGTATGTTCCATCATTTGCGCTGATTTTTACGGGATAAGGATCTGCTTCCAATGTGCCGCGTGGTTGGTCAAGCAAGATCAAATCGGGTTGGCGCAGTTCCTGTGTCGCGTTATCCGCAGTAATACGATAGGTTTTTCCGTCCTTGGTCTGGCTTTCGAATTCGGGTTTCACCAGTTCGTTTTTATCAATAACCGGTTTGCCACCGGGTAGAACAGGCGCCTCAATTTCTTCGACAGGTAAGGCGGGCGGTTCTTTATCCGAAGAGAAAATCAAAACACCAATAATAACCAACGCGATTAAGGGGAAAACAACACGCAATATCTTTACAAATTTTGTATAACCACCACTCACATTTTTAGGAGTATTTTCCTGATATGTGGCTCCCAGACGTTCTCGCCTGCTATCTGTATGATCTTGATCGCTCATGTATGTATATTAATACTTCTTTGAATTAAGACAAGTATGGTTAAGACAGTCCGGCTTGTAAACAATCTTGCAACCGGATCAGCCCCAATACTTTATTCCCTTCCATCACAACAAGAGACGTCAGATATTGCGCCGGCGTGCGCGTCATAATATTCATCGCTTCAACACCCAGAGCACCCGGCTCGATAGATTTGGGATTAACCGACATAATATCTGTAACATTTTTGGCAAGCAGATTGGGGGACATATGACGTTTTAAATCACCATCTGTAATAATACCAAGAAGACTATGATCCTGCGCTGTGACAAGAACACACCCCAAATTTTTGTCAGAAAGCTCTAAAACGGCATCTTGCATTTTCTGATCTTTTGAAACAATCGGCAGCTTTTCATAGCCATGCATCAACTCGCTGACTTTCATCAAGCGTTGCCCCAATTTGCCCCCAGGATGCCAAACCCCAAAATCTTCTTTGGTTAGACCCATATCACGCAATAATGTCACCGCCAGCGCATCCCCCAATGCCATCATCATAGTTGTCGATGTGGTCGGTGCCATACCATTAGGACAGGCTTCCGGCATTTTCGGCAATAACAGAACTGTATCGGCATGCGTCGCGAGCGAGCTTTGCGGGTTGCTGGTCATGGCTATCAGATGAATATCAAAACGGCGGGTAAAACCGATTAAATCCGACAGTTCTGAATTTTCCCCTGAATTGGACAGCATCAACACAACATCATGCTCGGTAATCATACCTAGATCACCGTGACTTGCCTCCCCCGGATGCACGAAATAGGCAGGTGTACCGGTTGACGCAAATGTCGCAGCCAATTTACGGCATACATGACCGCTTTTACCAATCCCTGCAATAATCAAACGCCCTTGACGGCTTTGCTTCATGTCATTGATAACGCTCACCGCCGTTTCAAAGGCACTATCCAGACTCTCTTTTAGAGCTTCCAGTCCATTGATTTCCGTTTGCAGTGCGTCTTTAGCAGTCTTTATTTTTTCACTCATTATAATTTATCTTCACTTTGTAATGTCCACCGATCGTGTCGACCTGCGGCGGAATACGATTGGCCTGAAACATATCATAGGCGGGTTTAAGAGAATACCAAAAAGGCAGCCACGTCGATTGTGCGTGAAACCTAAAATTTTTCTTGGTCATATAGAACGGAAAAATATGAATATCGATCTTTGGCTGGCCATTATATAACGCCGCCTCTGACATAATATATAATTCTTCCATACCATCATCTGTCATGGCGTAACAACCTTTTGACTCACACCCGCCATGTATCATAAGGAAATCCCCTGTGCGATCACGCGCACGGTCAAATTCGTTTGGGTACCCTAAATTAAATGCCAGATGATAATTACTTTCGGGATGTAACCGCCCCGCCGTTACATCATAAAATCCCTCCGGCGCTTGCAAGTCACCTTCACGTAACTTGGGACCCAGCTTTCCTGAAAAGACACAAATGGGATATTTTTTGAAAATATCGAACTTTTTACGACCGGGTTTTTGCACCCAGACTTCGACAATTTTTTCCTGTTTGAAAACACGTATGAAAACGGGGCTGCCTAATTTGAACCCCGCACGCTTCATTTGTTTGGCAACTTTGGGCTCTACAGACGCGCGGATGCCTTGTATTTTCTCTGCAGAGGCAGATGTTACGCCGAAGACGTTAAATATGATCAATGCAAAAAATAATATCGGTTTCATTACATATGTTTAAAGCATAAATAACGCATACAGGTCACGAAATTAATGATGCGCAAAAATATCGACGTCGGGAAAACCAATACGGTCAAGATCGGCGCGTGTCTGTAGAAATCGGTTAATCTCTTTCAACATATCGGTGCGCCCCTCCCTTTCAACTTTCTGATCCAGAATATCTTTAATCTGATGCAGGTATAAAACATCATTGGCGGCATAGGCCAGTTGCTCTTGCGTTAATTCCGGTGCACCCCAATCCGATGATTGCTTTTCTTTATTCAGCTCTACATTCAACAATTCACTCACCAAATTACGCAGACCATGACGGTCGGTAAATGTACGGCATAACTTTGACGCGATTTTTGTGCAATAGACAGGCTGACAGTTTACGCCCAGATAATATTTGATAACTTGCAAATCAAAACGCGCATAATGAAATATTTTTTCAACATCCGGGTTGGAAAAAAGCGCTTTCAGGTTCGGCGCGTCGTATTTTCCCTTTTCAAATTGTACCAAATGCGCCTCACCATCTCCGCTAGATAATTGAATAAGGCATAAACGATCGCGATAGGGTTTTAATCCCATTGTTTCGGAATCTACCGCAACAGCGGGTCCGAAATCTATATCATCAGGAAGATCGTGCTTATAAAGGTGTATTTTTGTCATTGCCAATTTTTAAGGCAGTCAGCAGAAATTGTCTATAAAAAACAATCTCAAACAACCATATTTGAAATATTTGCTTTGCCTTGTCAGAAAGTTGCTATAAAAGCACTTTATTCTCAATAGAAAAAAGGATCAGGTTTGAATTTCAAGAAGTACAATTATGCCCTGAACGGCCTTCGCGGTATTTGCATCTTGATGATATTGATCTTTCATGTTGAAAACTCGCGACTGATGCCTAGCGGTGAAGAATGGGACTATGTTGCTGACCTCTTACGCTATTTTGTCCAAACACTAAAGTATGGTGTGGAAATTTTCTTTATGATCAGCGGCTATGTGATTATTGCCAGTCTGCGTCGCCATAAAACCCTCCTTGGTTTTTTTAGAGATCGCGTCATTCGTATTTATCCGACATGGATTCCCCTGCACATTCTCTCTTTCATTGGCGGCCCTTTATTAGCACGCGGTATTTTCGAAACTTATGATCCGACGCTTTGGACGTTCAGCTTCTTTACAAATCTGTTCTTCCTCACTCCGGTACTACCTTACCCTACTGTGCATCCGCCAACATGGTCACTATGCTATGAATGGGTGTTTTATTTTACGTCGGGATTATTCGTCTTCATAATGATGCAACATAAAAAGGCCTTTAAAATTATTGCCTGTGTTTTGTTTCTTATATTGATCTTACTACTGCTGAATTATTTCCCACGCGCCCTCTTTTTCCTGCCGGGTGTTGTACTCGCCCTCTATAAACCCTTCTTCGATAATTACGAAGATTATTTCAAGTTTCCTGTTATCTCCATGATCGCCTTCCTTATTGCATGGGGCGCCACAGATATAGAATATGCAGAGCGCGCTGTTGCAGGCGAACAAGTCATAAACTGGCTTTTTGACGGAAGAATAGTTTACGCCATTATAGCATTATTAGCAGGATTCTATTCCTTTGCCTGTATCGTTTACAGCAAGGGCGCGATATGCCGACTGCTATGCCATCCCATTATGCAATTTTACGGCAATATCAGTTACGCTTTCTATTTATGGAGTCCTGTGGCGATGCTGGTTGCCCGCTTCGCTGTTGAGGCCACACTTTTACCATTTATCGGAATATGGCCGACCATCTTTGCTTATATTATTTTATCGCTTATACTTTCCACGATCATCTCTTATTTGAACTGGCTGTATATTGAAAAAAAATTCACATCCTACGTTAAATCCAGATGGATTGATAAAAAATAGGTTTTAACGCTGATGACTACATTTTTTAACTCTCTAAAAGCTGGTGACTGGTTATTGATAACCATAATCGTCAGCGTCACATTTTTAATCAAACTTGCCATTCCCTTTGGCGGGTCACAGATATTTCTTGCGTTTTTTCTTATACTGCTTGTTACAGGATATGGCTTTCTAACGCGCACTCTCAACATCAATTTATTACGACTCTCGCTATTCTTAATATTGATGGGAATATTGGCCTTTACCCAGATTTTTAATATCTACAGTTTTTCACTGCTGTCTCTTATCATGGTTGCCCTTGTTATGGCGCCTTACGTTTTTGAATTGAATGCGGCGCGCGTCACAAAAGGTATAGAATTCATTTTCTTTAGAAAAATATGTATTCTTTTTGCCGTTTTGGGCATCATTCAATTCTTTTTGCAATTTGCTGTGGGTACTTATTGGGCATTTTGGCTTGATTTCGTTTTGCCGGATAACATCCTTATGCAAAATTATTTTGGTTTACGCCCAATGGGATATGGCTCTTCCATATACAAACCTACAGCCTTCTTTTTGCAAGAGCCGTCACATCTCTCCCAGCTACTCGCCCTCGCCATCATTATAGAGATGGTCTACTTTAAGAATATTAAGTATCTAGGTATTTATCTGGTGTCACTCGCCATGACATTCTCGGGAACAGGCATCATCCCCCTGTTAATAATCGTTCCGCTTTTACTAATCTATCAAAGGAAAATATTCCTTTTTAGTTTGTTTTTCTTCAGTGTTTTTACAGCGCCTTTATGGGCAGGACTGGTCGGTTTGGAAAAAACAGTCAGCCGCGCAGACGAAGTTTTCAAACCCGGTTCCAGCGGCTACGCACGATTTGTCGGCCCTTATGAAACAATTCGTGATCATCAAATCCCTGCAGGAGCAGATAAAATAATGGTCGGACTGGGTGCTGGCACATCTGATTTTTATAAACATAATGAATATGAAGTAGCAAACTCCACATGGTCAAAAATATTCTTTGAATATGGTCTCCTCGGCACGCTCGCCTATGTTGGCTTTCTTTTCTACAGCATCCTAATGTCCAGAAGAGATATTTTCCTGATCTCAACAATGATGATCACCTTCTGGATATTAGGGGAAAACATCTTCCCCCCCACCTATCACGCTCTCATTATCGCCTTCTTCATCTGGCCAAAAGGCACATATGATGAAGATACTTTCAAGCAGACATTATAAATAAAAGTTTAAAATGGTGCGGTACTGGGATAGGGTTTGAGTAGTAATGTATTGTTTTAATTTAAAAAGCTCAATTCGATTTATAAATATGCCCTTTTTTATGCCCCCTTATATTTATTTATACCTTTTAATTTTGGCCGAAGTGTTATCGTAATAATAATCGCTAATCGTGCCATCTTTGATTTTTTCGACCATTTCATCAATTACAAATATCGGTACTAAAAACCATTCTCTGGCTGTAACAGGCTTTCCAAAGCGATCTTTAATTTTAATATCCAGCTTTGCTGTATTGAAAAACTTATGAATGATCTTTTCAAGTTTTGATCGGCTGATATTGGCAAGCTTATATGTGGCAATAATTCTCACATCGGCCATAAGGAAGGTTGGATCATTTTTTGCGTTTGCAATACGTTTTTTTACCTCACCACTGGTCACACCAATTTTGTGAACGACATCTCCGTTTTCTTTTACTATCGGATGATTAGATAAGCTACGAAGCACATAAATTGTGCCGCTTTCCAAATCACCTTCGCTATTATCACCGGAAAAAAGCGGGCCAGCCGTGGGATTTGTAATCCGGCGGCCTGTTTTGTCCTTATTCAAAGCCCGCTGCAAAGAGCGCATAAGAATGTTGCTTTCTGTCCCATTGTTATAAATTGCGCGCAAACGACTATCTTTCTTTTCATTTTGGTTTAAGAACTCTTCCCCTTTTTGAGCAATGAAAACAATCTGGCCAGATAGAATAAATAAATCTCCCTCAGCAACACTAGCATCGTCTTTGAACGGCCTTGTATCTCTAATCCCGTTTTCCAAATCTTTTTGCACGGCCACAAACACCGGCTTGAATTTTTCAAAATCCTCGCATCTTGAGCGGTTAGCGATTTGTTCTGCCGCTCTGATTTCGGCGCGGGGTTTTACATGCTTTAACGTGGTGATGGAATTATCAGAGTCTATATCCACGCCGAGCTGCGCCAGTAATTCATCATCATCAATATCATCCAGAATGTCTGTATCTGGCTCGTAACTTCCATCCAGAAGGCTTTGGCTATACATATTTGAAAGCAAGGTTCTGCATTCTTCCTGCTTGCGGATTCGATCGAGCCTAACGGCATAGAGCCGTTCAAAAATATCTTTATCTTCACCATGTTCCGGCAACCGGCCATTTTCCTCGACAAATTTTTGAATTTCTTCAAAACCGGCAATGATACGTTCCTCGCGCGGCGTATGCGTAACGACCTTTTTGGCTTCGACCTCGATACCAAGGTCTGCCAATAGTGCATCGTCTGCTTCTGTGAATACCTGTTTTTTAGCCATTTGCCGCCTCTGCTTTCATACGGGCAAGAAACGCAATGCCTTGTGCCATGCGTTGTTCCCAAGGATCGGCAGACTTAATATCCGGCAACCGGCCGCGTTCTTGTTTGAATTTTAAAGCCCGTTTGGAAAGTTCTCGCGCTTCTTCTGCGGAAATATTTGGTTTTCTAGCAGATATGACTTCTGCCATAGCTTTCAGGCTCTGTTCGGTCATGGCTTTGGCCAGAATCGCATAAGCTTCGCTAAAGGGGTTAATGCTATCAATCCAGTCAACATCAAGGTCTTTTACTTTTAATGTGAATTTCCGAATCCCATCGATAAGAGCAGTATTGCCCCGACCGCCTAGTTCATCATCATTATTCAGAGTTTCTTTTGCCTTTTGCGTAAGGTTAAGCGCAGCAATCGCGTGCTGGCGTACGGATTCTTGATCGACCTCATCCAGCTCCGGATATTTGTCTTTAATGATCTTACCCATCCGGATTTGCGTTAGTTCTTCTGGCACCATTTCCTCGTCGAACAAGCCACGCTCGATTGATTGTTTGTCCTGTGCAAAGGCGGCAATCACCTCGTTTAGATCTTCTTGACAAATACGCTGTGCATTTTCACTTTTAGGTTCGATCAGACCTTTGATCTCAATCTGAAACTGGCCGGTATCATCGTTAAAGCCGATATTGCACTTATCCGAGTCATAGCCGTCTTCTCCATAATTGAAATTTGGATCGGCTTCACTTTGGGGGTTTTTAGGTACAAAGTTAAATTTGGGCGCCAGCACTTGCTCCATGAGCAAACTAGCCGAAATGGCTTTGAGCGTATCATTAACGGCATCAGTAACAATATCTTCCGAAGCATCGGGTTCTGCTATCAGGTTTGTAAATCGTGCGTGAGTTTTTTGCGGCGCATCCCGTGTGGCGCGGCCAATAATCTGCACAATTTCTGTTAGGCTGGAACGATAACCCACAGTCAAAGCATGTTCACACCAAATCCAGTCAAAACCTTCTTTGGCCATGCCAAGCGCGATAATAATATCAACATGGTCACGATTCTTTTTAGCTTCCAGCATCTTTAAAGCTGTGGAAACCTTATTTCGTTTGCCAGCATCATCCTCGACCAGATCGGCAATACGCAAGGTTTTGCCATCCTGCGTTTTGACCAAGTGAAAGCCGGTGTCCGGATCCACACCCTGCCAGTCACCGAGTTCATCAATGATGTGTTGCACCTCTTTAATTTTATCGCCCATACTTTCACGGGAATTGACGTTAGGAATATGAATGATGGTTTTTTCGTTCCGATTCAAAACGCTTAAAATTTCATCGGCATATGCATCGCTATAAAAGTAATATCCTATATTCAGGGTTTTCAAATATTCGTAGCCGTTGAGCTGCTCGTAATAAGTATAAGTAACCGTATCGAATTTCGCCTCATCTTCCGGTAACAAAACAGGGTTTGCATCCCCGCGAAAATAAGAGCCGGTCATGGCTACGACATGCACCTTATCCCGTGCAACCAGTTGCTTGAGATGCGATCCCAACACGTTATCTTCTTCCGCACTAACATGATGGAATTCATCAATAGCAATAAGCCGGTCGTCAAAAGCCTCTACCCCGAAACGCTCGATAGCAAAGCGGAATGTAGAGTGTGTGCAAACCAGCACTTTGTCTTCGCTCTCAAGGAATGATCTGACCGAGTTGACCT
The DNA here is from genome assembly GCA_963710165.1 of uncultured Alphaproteobacteria bacterium. GTDB lineage: Bacteria > Pseudomonadota > Alphaproteobacteria > Micavibrionales > Micavibrionaceae > JACKIP01. The sequence continues at coordinate 209,567 of CAVPYZ010000004.1, read as the reverse complement.
TACTGCCATCCTCGCTGGGCGCGTTGCAAAGATTCCACTTTGGCTCTACATGCCAATCATAATAAAAACCAAATTTTGTAAGCGGCTCATTGGCAAAACTAGAGCCGATAGACTTTTCCGGCACGGCGATAATGGCTTGTTTAACGCCTTGGTTTTCTAGCTTATCAAGGGCAATAAACATAAGCGCGCGGCTTTTACCAGAGGCTGGAGGCGATTTAATAAGTAAATACTGCTCACCGCGCTTTTCATAAGCGCGTTCTTGCATAGGGCGCATACCCAACTCGTTCGATGTGGTCGAATTGCCAGTGCTTTTATAATTAACGGTAACAGATGGTATTGCCTTATTGCTATGCATGTTTAACCTCATCAGAAATATCGAAAGTATTTATTAAAAAATCGGCTGTTTCCTGACTGTACAACTTACAAGCAGTGTTTTGATTTGCAAAGATGCCTTGAAAAGATTTAGCATCATTTCGATCAAAGGTTTTTTGCCAGTTTACTCCTACAACATACGCGCATAGGTCAGGATCGTTAGCATCATCAATTAAATAAGATTTGGGTAATGCATCTGTAAGTTTCCGGCCATCTTCTAATACAAATTCACTAGCTTTTTGCCTTTCAGAGGTAACGATGCCATAGCCTAGATAGCCATTATTAACTTGGTAATAGAAAACCTTATCGCCTTGAGATAGGCGGGCTAATCCATCCGCATACCATTTGCCGCCACTTGCTGTAATAAAGCCATATTTTCGCATGTCTTCCCATGGACGAGATTCTTGAGAACCACCTGTGGTGTAATAATAGCCTGTCCACGGCCCACGAGTTTTTTTCGTTGCTCGTTCTTTAACTTCTTGCTGCTCTAGAAGAGAGTTCTGTTGTAAGCCATTCGGCTCCATCCTTTTCAAAAACATTAAAGAATGAAGCATTAATACCAACATTATGCTGCTCTGAAAGGTACTCGATAATACGTTTTGATGCTTCATCAACTTCACTGGCAACGACAATCATCTGATGGGTAATATTTAAAGTTTCAGGTAAGCTTGTGCCAAATTTTTCTCTATACAGTTCGGTTAAAGGGCGCCCCGTTTTCGTGAGTGCAAGCTCATATACTTCATTCGTACTTAAATGACAAACCCATGAGGCATAATCTAAAGCCTGCGCCACTAAATTACGTGAGGTTTTGTCACGTTTTAGCTCGATAATAATGAGGTTACCCTCACGATCCATCGCCAAAATGTCCATGCGCGGGCCATGATCGGTGGTAACTTGCTCCCCTATGACTATCCCGTCTACACCAACAAGACTTAAATCATTCATAACCCATTTCTGTATTTTATTTTCAAAGTCCAAAGATTTTCTTTTGGATTCGATAAGTTCATTATTATTTATATTAAAAAGTCGGGTCATTATATTCCTATATCTTTTGTCATTTCTTCAAAAAAAGCGACTCTTCTCGCCCGCATCTCTTTTAGTTCAGCTATTTTTTCTTCCAAAAACTTCTTCGCGTTCCAATTTGGATTTATCTCAAATTTTTCATCTGGTAAATCATATTTTGTTCGCAACTCTTTTGTAAGTTTTATAGCTTCTAGGCCAAGATTTGCATATCCCTCCCATCTTGCTACAAAAAATCCCTCATAGTCAGGTGGAAAGGCATCCTCCGAAGAAGCATCAATATACAAATCTGTTTTTCGGGCATTATTAGGCAAAGCCAAAATTCGGTACATAAGGTTGTTATCTATGCTTTTCCAATCGACATCATCAGGATAACAAGGCGGCTTTGGTGGCAAAACTTGTGCCTCATAGTACGCTTGGCCATCCTCAGTTCTTCCGGCAGGTTGTCCCATGCTAGTACCGTCATCCCCTACCACCGCACTACACCTCCCGATATATTCATCAAGAATGCATATTATCTGGACGGCAAGATATGTCGCATGTTTTTTACGCAGTCTATTTTCATTCAGCCACTCTCTGAACCAAGGAATAAGCGATCCTACAAGAACCCCAATAAAGCCAAAAATTGCTTCACTCATGCGGCTTTCCCCTTGGTTGTCATTTGGGTATAGAGATCGAACAGCTTTTCGAGGCGTTCGGTGTCATTTTTGAATCGGCGGCCAATGTAAATGCGTTCCAACACTTCGTCATTGCGGTCGTGGGCGCGGCGTAAATCCTCTGGCATGTTGTCTGGATCATACAAATCGGCAATCGTTGCCGGAAAATGCCGCTCCCGTGTCATCATAATGTCTTTGGCACAAGCGGTTAAATCTTCTTTGTTTTTTTCAGTGAGATTTGGAATTGGAAATGTATTCCAGCCCAATGTGTTAGAGTAGGAAAAACGCATCTCTAACCGTCCGCAAACAGTTCCTATCCAAGCTATGTGCATACGTGAGGCTATAATAGCCATGTTCCACATTGGCGCATCATATAAAGCAAATGCCTTATTGTGAACTACAGCATGAGAACTTTTAGCACCAACTGGCAAATATAATCTGTTTTCAGAACTGACAATAGGGACGACAAGTAATTGATTTTTCGCTTCGTATTGGTCACGAAATCCATAAGGGGTTGATACTAGCTTCTGTGCTTGAACGTCCTTTTTCTTTTGTTTTCTCGCACATTCAACAGCATTTATCCTTTTCAAAATTTCAGGATTATTTTCTGCTTCCTTTCGTGTTTCTTCCGTAATCCATATACACATTCTAGGTGTGTCTGATATGAATTCTTTAGAGCCATATAATGGTCGCAAAAATTTTTCAGCTGTATGATCATGTGCTAACAAATGACGTGCTTCAGCAGGTTTTAACATTAGGTCATTGGCATAATATGGATGGTTACCAAATTGCATTGGCGTTCTGTCGTCGGGAACTTTATTTTTTTGAGATACGAATACATTAGGAGCGGCAACCAAATAGGCGTTAATGTTAGCCACCTCTTTGACAACAGTATTTCCGGCACTGTCTATATTGTAAATTTTTCTTGGAGCATTTTCTTTAGAAAGACCAATAATGGAAACGGTTACGCCTGCATTGTGACTTGCGAGGTTTGACCATTTGAAAGATTGGAAGGCAAAGGAAATGAACACTCCCTCTTTAAAAATTGCAGGCCACATCGCGGAAACCTGTACTCCTTGGCAAATAGAGTTTGTGCTTACAAAAGCAGCAGCAGCTTCTGTATGTCGCATAAAGTCGGCAGCTTTGATAAACCATCCTGAAACATAATCTAATGAAAGAGTGTCTTTGGTTCTCCCCATAAAAACTTTTTTTAGCTCTAATTTTTGTTCATCGGATTGATATTTTCTGCCTAGATATGGAGGGTTACCACATATATAAGTTTCGCCGCCCTCATTCTCAAAATCGATTTCAGATTGATCTAAAGGCGTGTTGAATAAATCATCACCGTGCATTTTTACGCCTGTGCCGGTCGGAGGACATATTGAGAGCCAATCTAATCGAAGAGCATTACCACTGGTAATCCAGTTTTCAGCATTAAGAGGCAGAAATTCAGCTAATGCCAATTTCTGCCCGCGACACAGAACATCACATTGATATTCAGCAATAATGAGGGCAAGTCGTGCGACTTCTGCGGAAAAATCCCGTAATTCAATGCCCCTGAAATTGGTTAGAGGGATTTCGGTCGATAAATCACTTTCATCGCGCCGTTTATTGATTTCGGCCTCGATCTCACGCATTTGCTTATAGGCGATCACAAGAAAGTTCCCAGAGCCACAGGCCGGATCAAACACGCGGATGCGCGATATGCGTTTGCGCAGGTTCAAAAGCTTTCTGGCGTTATCACCGGCTTCGTCCAGTTGTGTCCGAAGGTCATCAAGGAATAGCGGGTTTAAGACTTTCAGGATATTCGGCACAGACGTATAGTGCATCCCCAATGCGCCGCGTTCATCTTCATCGGCCACGGCCTGAATCATAGAGCCGAAAATATCCGGATTGATTTGTTTCCAGTCCAGATTTCCGACATGGAGCAAATACGACCGCGCGATTTTCGTAAATTTTGGCGTTTCCGTTGATCCAGAGAAGAGTTCCCCGTTCACATACGGGAAGTTATTCGCCCAATTCTTGATTTTCTTTTCGGCGCGTTCATCCAGCTTCGTGTCCATTGCACGGAATAACTCGCTTATCACCTCATGCGTATCGGACGCATCACCGGCAGACATTTGCTGCACGATTGCGGTGAATAGATTATCGCCGATAAAAATATCAGTATCTTCGGCAAAGAAACAGAAGATCAGCCGCGCCAAGAAATGGTTCATGTCATGGCGGCGTTCTTCTGTCGCCCATTCCGGATTATGGCGCAGTAATTCAATGTATAGCTTGTTCAGGCGGCTTGTGGCCTTAATATCGAAGGCGTTTTCACGGATTTGTTTGACCGTGCTTATACCGGCCAAAGGTAAGAAAAATCCAAAATGGTCATGAAAATCGGGATAATTACATGCGACCGTTTCGCCGCTATTTATATCTTCGGTCTGAAATTCCTTGCCATCCGTGGCGAGAATGAACTTGGCTTTTTGTTTTGTTGTGGCGGGGCTTTCTTTTAGGGCGTTTAAGGAGTCTGCGACCGTGCCCTCTTCACATACCAGTAGGTGAATATTGTTGCGTTGAAGAATGCCGCTCTCAACATCCGATTTATTACTCGTGCCTTTTCTAAGCTGTTTAATGGTTGTGGGCTTATTTCCAAACGCTTCCAAAAACGCATACGGAAATTCAGCCGGATCAAAAGGCTGATCGGCAAGTAATGATATGGCTTCTTCTATTTCTACGGCGTTCATATGAAGTTTATTATAATTATATTTTCTGTTAAACATACCTCGTTTTATTAGCGACCAAAATTAAATCAGAAATTTAAATTTTTCCTCTGCTTTTTGGAATTTTTCTATAAGCGTCTTTAGGCTATCTTCCGCCATATCTTCTATAGATTTTTCTATAGAAGATATGCTTATAGGGACTTCTGATATATTCAATCCTTTTAAAGCGGTCATTCCTATAAGGCATCCTATAATCTGATCTCTATAGATTTGCAGCTTTTCTTCTTTAAAGCCCTCTATAACATTTTCCCTTATAGCATTTGAACTATAAGGCTCGAGTGCTTTAAAGGAAGCTTTTAAAGACTCTGTCCATATAGGATGCATTGGCCAGCGCGAACGATTTAAATCATCCTTTAAAGGAATTGTATAGCGCATGGCTTTAAGTATGCTTGCTACGATATCACCCGCTTTGTGCTCAAAATCCTTAAAACGTTTAAAGCCCCATTTATCAAGCTCGTTTTTTCCGGCGCGCACTTCCACACGCCAGATAACTCTGCTTTTATCTTTAAATTCATTTTGATTAACATCCCAAATTTTCCACCATTCATTTTTTGAGGAAGCAATAATTTCTTGGCTTTTATTGTAAAGCGTTGCCTGTCTACCTGGCGATTTACCTAGAGTTATGGTTTCGTTTTTTCCGCCGCAAAGAATTTGTGATTTTGAGATTGTACCTTCCTCTTTTCCAAAAACTTGAATTTTAGTTCTTCTGTGCGCGACAAAATTATCTGGAATAGGATTAAAGTTATTTGGCATGATAAAATCAAAGCAGTAATCAAAGCGGCTGGTACGCTCAAGAGGTGTATTTATAACGTTACAGTTTTCATCATGACGGGATAGACCGGTTGCGCCCCAATCTTCCAGATGATTTAAAATGCGGATTTTACACTTCTCATATCCATATAAAGCTAAAGACAAACTTTTAACAGTTGCCCGAATACCCCATGTTTGAGAGTTTTTAGAATGAGCTATAAGCCAAGTTTCTCCATCTGGTCCTGTATCAAATCGGTAACGATATCCACCTCTTGCGCCCGTTTCGGCGACCATGACAGTTTTATATTTTTTGCCTATGTCTATAGGAATTTCCCGTTTTTCGTTTTGGGCTTGCTCTCTGGCTTTAGCTAGCTGATGAAGTATTTTTTCAGGCAGATTTCCCTGAAAAGTGATTTCGAGTTTATCAAAGTTGTTGTATATCAATTCCATTCTATTATCTTTGAATTTGTAGGGGGGCTTGTTATATAAATTGCCCCCCAAGGTTTTAAGCTGCATCGACTTGATCTTGCGTGTTTACTTGACGGCGGCGCCATGTAATATCGAAGCTTCCATCATCCTTCTTAAATGCCGCAACATTTAGGGCATGTAGCATGCTGGGATCGTCGATTGTAATTGAAAGAAATTCGATAATAATATCGCCAATTTTTTGCTTAGTTTTCTTCCATGCTGAACCGATCTCAATATCTGCGTTTGCAACAATTAAATAATCAGGCGCAGCACTTGAAATTTTTTGAGGGTTCAAAATGAATTTTACCTTTATTTGTAGTTGCAGAGTTTTGATTTCGCCTTCAAGCTCACCATGAGCATTTGGCTGATTTAAATAACCTATTTTTGACATTGTATTTTCCTTTCATGTCTATTGTTTAAGTTCGTTAGCGCGCTTCGCGCAGAGACAGCGAAATTGTTTTGGGTACAATCTAGATAAAGCTCTCCTATTGGCAGCCAGCGTTTAAACTGGCTGCCTTTAAGGATTGCTCCCAAAATCCTCTAACGTGCTGTCAACTCGCCAGAGGCAAAACTGGTTATGTTGGAATAGTTTCTTCTGAATAGTTTTCTAGATTTTCTAGAAAATTATCTAAATCCGGCTTTAAAATAATGGTTCTGCGCCCATACTTTTTTGCGGGCAAAAGACCCTTGTTTATGGCTTCATAAATTTTTGTTTGGCCTATTCCAGTAAAGTTACAGACCTCTCTAATTGATAGTGATAATTTCATGTTCCTGCTCCTGATTATTAAAGATTACAAGAACAGTTTCGTGTGAACATGGTCATTTCTCAATGGAAAATAATTTTATTTATTTTGAAAATTTTTTCTATATTCTTGCAATTTGTTACCCAAGCGTCCTCTAGTAACTGTAGGATCAAGAGGTTGCATAATTTTTTCTAAAATACATATAGCCTTAGTATCGTATTCTTTTTCTTCCTTGTGCATTCCTCTAGTAAGATAAACATCACTATGTTTCTTCCAAACTGAAAATATTTGTTCAAACCAACCTATTATAGGCATGTCCTTTTTGGTAGAATGAACAAGTTCTGTTTCTGAGATTTGGCCACATGCAAGACTTAAGTCGTCAAGAAACTCTATTAATTCGTCGCTATATATTTTTAGTTTGTTAAAATCACGCCAGACAAAAATCTTGTAAAAAGGGTTTTCTTTCTTCTCACATATTTTATTTAGTTCTTGTGAAATACGATAATATCCAGCGTTATTGATCGATTGAAGTTTGCTAATTAATAATTCAGTGGGTTTAATAACTGCATCTAAGTTTCTTTTTGCAGTTTTAGGCGCTTGGTAGTTAGTTTCAAATTCTTCTTTTTTTTGAAGGTACACCATAGCAGCATTTAAAATTGCAACGCGCATGTCTCGGCGGCCATCATGAGAGCTTATTTCTAAATCATGGAGTATTTCTTCTAATAACTCTTCAGAATAAATGTCTTTGTAATTTATCATGACACGCCATCTACGTAGTCTGCCCAATGCTGCATCATTTTTATACGATCATCCAGAAATTGTGCGCGGTCATAGGCTTCGCCTAATGCACCAGAGGCTTTATGCGCAAGTTGGCGTTCGATGATCTCACTATCATATCTTAGTTTTTCGCGGATGGTTGTGCGAGCAAGTGCTCGAAAGCCATGGGCAACCATATCATTACCATAGCCAAGGCGCTTGATCGCTTTGTTCACCGTTCCGTCACTCATCGGGTTTATTGGGCGTACTTGCGAGGGGAAAACCCACGGGCTGTTAAGAACTTCGACTTCCTTCTTTTGGTTTTGGAAAACTTCAATCGCTTGTTTGCTTATAGGGACTATGTGATCTCGATCCATTTTCATGAAATCGGACGGAATCATCCAAAGCTTTTCATCAAAATCTATATCTTGCCATCTGGCTTTTCTAATTTCGACAGGGCGGCAAAATGTATAGAGTGACAACCATACAGCGCGGCGGGTTCTCTCAAATAATCGGGCTTCGTTGCGTTCCAAGGCCTTTAAAAAGTCGGGGACTTGCTTAAAATCTATCGTGCGGAAGTGCTCGGTCTTTTTGGTTTTAAGTGCGCCTTGTAGATTATCGGCGGCGTTCCATTCGCATCGGCCTGTCTGAATTCCATATCTAAAAACTTGTGCGCATATTTGTTTTGTTCGGCTTGCAATGTCAAGTGACCCACGCTTTTCAATTCTTCTTAGGCAATCGTTTAGAAGTTCGGGCGGTGTTATATCAGCAATGGGGCGATTTCCAATAAAGGGAAAAACATTTAATTCCAATCCCTTCATTACTTTGTAAGCGTAATTTTTACTCCAACGCTCTACATTTTGACTATGCCACTCCATAGCAATGGCTTTAAAAGTATTCGCCGCATTATCTTCTGCAGCTTTCTTTGCTTCTCTTTTTGCAAGGACTGGATCAATACCATCACGAATTAGCTTTTTTGCCTCTTCCCTTTTTTCACGTGCTTCTAAAAGAGACACTTGAGGATAAACACCCAAAGCGAATCTTTTTTCTTTGCCGTAAATTTTATATTTTAAACGCCAATATTTACTTCCCGTAGGCGCAATTTCCAAATACATGCTTGCACCGTCGCTTAATTTATAAGCTTTGTCTTTCGGCTTGGCATTCTTGCATTGTATGTCCTTGAGTTTCATAAGGGGGGCATCTCTTTTTTGTGGTTTTAACACATGCCCCTCTTTATGCCCCAAAAAGGGGCATAATGTAGAAAATTTTCTACGACTTTTGACGGTGGCTGATGAAATAAAATCATTAATAAGCCTTATAATATAAGGTCTTTAGAGAATGTCAACGAACGTTAATGAAGTTTAAAATGGTGGGCGGTACTGGGATTGAACCAGTGACCCCTTGCGTGTCGAGCAAGTGCTCTACCGCTGAGCTAACCGCCCTTAAATATAAGGAAATATACGATTAGCCGCTTCTTAAAAAAAAATCAAGCGAATGTTAATTGAATGAGTGTATAATGACATACAAGTTAATTTTACAATTTAAAGAAACACGCCGGATAATAAAAAAATGTTTAAAACCAATCACGCATTTATCAGATACACTATACGCTTAAGCGTTTGTTTTATTTTGTCTTTAATCTATACAGCGCCTTCATATGCAAATGTTTATATTGGTGACATAATTGGGCGATACTTGCCGACGATTAATCTTTTAATGGAGCCTGGTGCTCACGAGAAGATAAAGATTCTTCCTGGTAATAATTTAAATAATGGCGGCATGCTGGCCATGACATTCGAAGAAGGCCGCGATTTTTTTGGATTTTCTGTTTTAATATGCGACGAAAAAAATGCCCGTCTATACGAAAAACGTAAAAGCGCGTCTTGTTTTCGAAAGGAAATAGATCTAAAAAGCGATGTTCTTAAATATAAATTTGAAGGCTCAAAAACGTATTATCTGTTCGTGGTCAATAGATCTCAGCCATTACGAACAGACAGAAAAATAACAATTGTTCCCTATATTTATACATCTTTAAACCCAGTAATCAGGGACAGTTTAAAAGAAAATCTCAAAGAAATGAATACGAAGCTGGATTATTTTTTCGGTCTCGATGCCTATAATTACGCGGTTATTCCATGCCAGAAGAATTTCATCCCTTCATCTACGCAGGAGAGAACAATCACCGTTTGCAGCGAATTAATGATGGGTGCAGATGCAGTTCCAGATAAAGACCTTTTACTAGCTGCGATTTTTTATGAACTTGCGAGCTTTTTGGAAAAAGAGTGGAAGATCACAGAAATTTACGACTCTGAAGACAGATTGCAATTTGTTTCGATGTTAATAATGTATTTTTCTAAAGACAAGAAACCTTTCCTGAAATTCCTGGATTTAATCAAGGATGTAGAGGAGACCCAAACTATTTTAACAAAATATCCCCATCACGACAAAGAATTGGGACGAAGCGAGTATATTAACGAACTGATTAGTATTAATAACGATCCCTTCACAAAAATAGACCAATGGCTGAATATTGCTTACGATAATACCAGCAATCCTGTTTTAGAAAATATTCGCGATGGAGATTACAGACACTTCGGATTCTTACGTGATACCGCTAGGGTTGTGATTAAACGTAGGTACGAGCAGGAACTCCGTGCTAAAAATCCGCAAGGTGACGAGCCTAAGAATATCATTAGCGATTTCTGGTAAATCACCCGGACAGGGTTTTATCTATCTGGGATATCAAATCATTCAGATGAAATGGCTTTGACACCACATGTGATTGTTGCTCAATGTCTTTTTTATTCATACCAACAACAGAAAATCCCGTCATAAACATAATTTTGACTTCGGGATATTGATCGGTAATAACTTTGGAAAGCTGAATACCATCCATTTCTGGCATGACTATATCTGTTAATACGAGGTCGAAGTAATTTTCGGGATGACCTTTGATTTCATTAATGGCTTCCACACCGTTTTGTGCCGTCATAATCTCATGCCCTGCGCGCGATAAAGCAACAGACAAAAAATGTCGCATAGAGCTATCATCATCAACCAATAAAATAGATGCCATGATTTATTCTATACAATTTTTCGACGGTAGAAAGAATTTATAATCAACACGTTTACTCTACATAATCAATAAACTGTTGCGCTGCCAGTCGCCAATTAAAGTATGTCTCTACGTGATCTGCGCATTTCTGTGCATTTGCATTGGCCATCGCCCGTGTTGCCGCCACACTTAAATCCGCATTCAAACATCCCAGATAATCTTCGGTGATAATATCTTTTGGTCCGGTCACATCATAAGCTGCAACAGGCACACCGCACGCAAGCGCTTCAATAACAACTATCCCGAACGTGTCGGTACGTGATGGAAACACAAACACATCTGCACTGCGATATATATCACCCAGTTCTTTACCGCTTTTCTTTCCTAAAAATAATACATGAGGATATTTGGTTTTAAGATAGAATTTAGATGGGCCGCTTCCGACGATTATTTTCGTACCCTTCCAGGGCATCTTCAAAAAAGCTTCTAGGTTTTTTTCAACCGCAATGCGCCCAACATAAAGCGCAATTGGGCGGTTGATGTCTTTAAGTGTATTTACAGATTGATCCAGATAAAAGGTTTCTGTATTAACCCCCCTGGTTAGTCGTTGAATATTATTTTCAAATCCCCAACTTCTTAAAACATGCTCCAGACTGGGGCTAGCAACCATCAGGGCAGAAGAGCCTTTATGAAACTTACGTACATACCACCTGCCAAGGGCGCGTCCGTATTTTCTTAGAAAAGGTAAGAAAGAAGGAATACGTTCTTCGACATAATGTGGAAAGTGTGTGTGATAGGAGGTTGAAAATTCCAGATTGTTTTTTTGACAGTATTTTTTTGCCGCCCACCCCAAAGGACCTTCGACAGGGATATGAATCATATCGGGCTTAAAACCACGAATCAGACGTGAGAGTTTTTTATGCGGCAGTAAACAAAGTTTAATCTCGAAATAACCGGGCATGGGAATTTTGTACCTGAAATCAGCAGGTGAAATGACCTTGATCTCATGCCCCATGGCCTGCAGTTCATGACACAGATACTCATAGGTTCGCACCACACCATTCACTTGCGGATGCCACGCATCGGAAATAATCAGAATTTTCATTAACTTTTCAACTGGTCTTGCATGCTTTTTGCTATGATATAGTTTCAAGATTAAGTGAGGACACGCCCTATGGCAATTCGAAACCTGTTAAATTTAAAAAGATTGTTGATTACGCTGATTATTGGTGGCTTCACGTGCATATTGATTTATCCGAAATCAGGGCAAGCCGAAAGTTGCAATGCACCGGTAGAGACAATCGAAAAACTATTCGCCCCGCACCTCGGAACTTACAGCTTATGGGACCTTATTAACGGCGTACCCGATATGCGCCAATCTTTCACAGATTTTATCATGGTCAGTGATACAGATGTTATTCTGGCAGGGTATCAGGAAAATAATAAAATCAAGCGACCAATTATCCGTAAAATGAACCGGCGCGGACAAGTGATTTGGACATGGATGGATAAAACAGGAATGGGGCTGTCACGACCCATTACAATAAAAAAACTGATTGATCAGGGCGACAAATTCATCGCCGCGGGTCAACTCTATAAAGGTAAAACGCCTCACGCGATCTGGCTGGCAAAATTTGATAAAAACGGCAAAAAACTAAGCGAGAAAATCATTTCGCGTAACGGTCAAAATTACACATTCGCGGATATGCAGGCGGGCCTTGGCGGTAAAAACTGGCTTCTGGTTTTAAACGAAAAACAAACGTCAAATACGGCCCTTTCAAATAGTCGTTTTATCTTGCTCAATTCCGCCTTTAACCTGATGAATAGCCGTGCGTTTCTCCCCGGTCCTGAAAATAGGGTACACGCTGTTGATACATATAAAGGCCCTTTATCAGAAGATTTTTATATTGCCGTTGGTGAGATTGATGACGGCGCCGCGCGTAAAGCCGGACTGGTAATCCGTCTGGATAATAACGCCAATATCACGTGGCAAAGAACATATCCGCGCGGCGATGGTTTGCGCCTGAAAGACGTTGCACTGTCTAAAAACGGTGATGTTTTGGTCACAGGGGAGGCCAAACCCCTGACCCCCGAAGCCCCGATAGCGGGTAATGTTATGAAACTATCATCCTCTAACGGAACAGAGTTATGGCAGCGATATTACAGTCGTGAAGATATGGCATATAAAGGGAAAAGTATTTTCACATCACCTGACGGACGGGCGCATGTATTACTGAATGGTATGGATGTCACGGATAGTGTGCTACAAAGCCATGCGCGCATCATAACCCTTAGCCCGCGTGGAGAAATTATGAACGACATTAGCTATACAGCCGGCAAAGGGACGATCCCAGAACGTATAAAAACAGACGATGACGGCGCATTATTACTATCTGGCATGACCACGATTGAAATCCCCGATCCCGAAGATCCGTCAAATAAAACAAAATTATCTGATCAGGGATGGTTTTTGGTCGGCGAAAAAATCGGGGGATATACCGACCCCTGCATCATCAAGGAACAGGCTTTTTAATGACCGAAGAACAAACATTCTCTTTCGATGTGGAAGATCACGAAAGCGGACAAAGGCTGGATAAATTTCTATCCATGCGCTGTGTTGAAGTCTCCCGCTCGCGTCTTAAAAACCTTGTTCTTGAAGGGCAAGTAACCATAGATGACGCTGATGCCATTACCCCGTCCGTCAAAATCAAAAATGGTCAAACAATCGAGGTCATTATTCCGCCGGCGGAGGAATACAAACTGGAGGCTCAAAACATACCGCTTGATGTGATTTATGAGGATGAAGACTTACTTGTCATAAACAAATCTGCAAAAATGGTTGTTCACCCCGCTGCGGGAAACTGGGATGGCACGCTGGTTCATGCCCTGCTCTATCATTGCGGTGATACCTTATCCGGTATTAACGGCGTAATGCGCCCCGGTATTGTTCATCGCCTTGATAAGGAAACCAGCGGCCTGATGATGGTGGCAAAAAATGATCATGCGCACAAACACCTATCCGCCCAACTGGCGGATCGCAGCTTGTCACGAAAATATACAGCTCTGCTTTCCGGTCATATTCAACCTCTGATGGGAAAGATCGACCTGCCTATGGGACGACACCCGCGTGACCGTATCCGTATAGCCATTCGCCAAGAAGGTGGTAAGAACGCAGTCACGCACTATAAGCTCATTAAATATTTCGGTGAAGCACTCAGCTTGGTTGAATGCAAACTTGAAACCGGGCGCACCCACCAAATACGTGTGCATATGCAGGCCATGAATACCCCCCTTATCGGTGATCCGCTCTATGGCGAACAACCAACCAAAACGCGTAGTCTGATGAAAAAAGACAAGTATGACCCCGATCTGATCGAACAAGTTATTAATTTTCCGCGGCAAGCCCTCCACGCACACGAGATTTCTTTCGTCCATCCCCGCACAGAAAAAATTGTAAAATTAGTTAGCGAATTGCCGGATGATATGATGGAAATAATTAACCTATTGAAATAATTATATAAAATAAAATTACTTGTATTTACATAAAATTTTATGTATATTTTATATATAAGGTTAAGTTGAAAAGTGGTTGAGGGGTAAACAGCACAAATCAAGTTTTAAAAGTTTAAGTTAAGTTGAAGTTTCGTCCGATCTGGTAAAACTAAAGGCCGTCTCCACGTGGGACGGCCATTTTTTTAATGTCTTCCAGCAAGCATATTTTTGTATAAATACATTACTTTTTGATAACATAAGTAAATTTGAATCTAAGGATAACATATGGATAGCAAAATCCCACTCTCTACAGCAAAAGATGAAATTGTTTCAGCCTTAAGCGAATTTGATTTTGATTTAGGTCAAAGAGCGCGAAATATTTTCGGCAATGAAGATCAACTTAACATTGTAGAAGTAGAAGAACATACAAATAGAGTTATGGCCTGCCGACCGGCCGGTGTCACTATACCTGACTTAAAAGCATCGGATATGTATATACCTGACTACGCTGAAAGATTTGGCCCACACTTTACAGAACAAGAAAATTTAACAGACTCCGCCATTATAGATTTTGAATATGACGGTACACCAAGATCAATTGTATGGTTAGGACATGAATTAGGGCACGCAATTGCTGATGGTGTTCATCAAGATAATGGTCATACTTTCAGAGATTTCTCGCAGAGTGAAATGGAAGAGCAAGCATATTTTATACAAAAAATAGTATCACAACATGTACGTTCTAAATTTAGAGAACCGGATCTGAAAGACGATGATCTTAAAGAAAACCCGATAAGAATGAGTTGGGAGAGAGCGGCTCAATTCACAAATGCTGGTAAAATGTATGAAAAAGCTGTTGATAGCGAACAAGACGTTAGAAGAAATATAGTCATACAGGCCTTGGATCAAAGAACAGTCGATGATATTTCTGTAACAACCCAGCCTTCTGGTCTTATAGCTACAGCAGAAAAACCTAGCATTTAGTTTTATCTTCCACTCTCATCAAGAAACGCGTATGTATTATTAATATGCAATTTAGCACAGACACACTTCTGGCATTTCTGGCCGACACCTCACAACCGCAATCCAAAAGGGACATCGCCCGCAGCTTTGGAATTAAAGGCGGGCCTGATCGTGTGGATTTGAAAAAAACACTGAAATCACTAGAGAAAGAAGGACGCATTACAAAGCTGATTGGCGGAACTTATACCCTGCCTGATGGTCTGCCCTCTATTTCAATGATTGAAATTACACATAGCGACATTGATGGTGATCTCTTCGCCAAACCTGTTGATGCCCCTGCTGAAGATGTACGTATAGAGGTTAAGCCCGACAAAAAAGGTCATTTTGCCTTAAAGGAAAAAGACCGCGTTCTGGCATCGCTCAAAAAACGTCCTGACGGTGTCTATGAAGCCAAAGTTATCAAGCAACTGGATGACGAATTAGATACTGTTATGGGGTTGGTATCGCAGCATGGTAAAAACTTTATTCTGGAACCCGCCAATAAAAAACAAAAGCACGCTTTTGATATTGCACACGAAGATTTGAACGGCGCAGAAGAAGGCGATATGGCAGTTGCTGAAATCCTCCCGTCTCATGGCGTCAAACAGAAAAAAGCGCGTATTACCGAGGTAATAGGTAGCGCCAGCGACCCGAAAGCAATCAGCTTGTTAAGCCTTCATGAAGTTGGTTTGCGTACCAAGTTCCCTGAAGAGGTTTTGAAATCTACCGAAGGTATGAAAGTCCCCCCTCTTGATAAGCGCGAAGACCTTCGAAAAACACCGCTAATCACGATTGACGGCGCTGATGCACGTGATTTTGACGATGCGGTTTTTGCCGAGAAGACGGAAGACGGTTATCATCTGATTGTGGCAATTGCCGATGTCTCCTACTATGTACGCCCTGATAGCCCCTTGGATCAGGAAGCTTACCTGCGCGGGAATTCAACCTATTTTCCGGATCGGGTCTTGCCGATGCTACCCGAAGCACTGTCCAATGATTTGTGCTCTCTGCGTCCAAAAGAAGACCGCGCCAGCCTTGCCGTTCATATGTGGATTAACAACAGCGGAGAATTACTGCGCCATAAATTCGTCCGCGCCTTGATCTGTTCACATGCCCGCTGCACATACGAACAAGTGCAAGCCGCCCATGACGGACAGAAAGACGCGATTACAGAACCGATTTATGATGATGTCATTGTACCGCTCTATACCGTATTTGATGTTTTATTAAAAGCGCGTGAGAAACGCGGCGCCCTTGATCTTGATCTGCCCGAACGCCAGATTCTGATTAATGAACAAGGCGATATGACGGGCGTAAAACCACGCACCCGACTAGACGCACATAAACTGATCGAAGAGTTCATGGTGCTGGCCAATGTTGCCGCCGCCGAAGCGCTGGAAGCGAAAAAAGCACCTTGTATGTACCGCGTGCATGAACCCCCCAAAGCAGACCGCCTTCATAGCGCGGGAGAATTTATAGAAGGTTTTGGAATGTCCTTACCAAAAGGACAAAATATTGCCCCCGGACAATTAAATAAGTTATTACATCAGGCCTCAACTCTAGATTATTCACATTTAATCCACGAAGTTATCCTTCGCACACAATCACAAGCGCGCTACAGCCCGAATAATCAGGGGCATTATGGTCTTGCCCTTAAAAAATACGGGCATTTTACATCCCCTATTCGTCGTTACGCCGATCTGATTGTTCATCGCTCCCTCGTAGATGCGTATGGACTGGGTGAAGGCGGTTTAAGCGAGAGTGAAAAAGTACGGATGGAAGTAATCGCCGACCAGATTTCGGCGACCGAGCGTAAATCTATTGAGGCCGAGCGTAATTCTATTGATCGCTTTACCGCCGCGTATCTATCCGAACAAATCGGCGCGACATTTAGCGGGCGCATATCGGGTGTTACGCGCTTTGGCTTATTTATCGCGCTGGATGAGACGGGCGCGGATGGCATCGTGCCCATGCGCTCCCTTAATGATGATTTCTATGTCCATGATGAGGAACGCCACGCCCTAATTGGTCGTCGCAAACGCAAAATTTATCGTCTGGGCGCAAATGTGACCGTAGAGCTTATGGAGGCAGACGGCCTAACCGGCTCAACTGTTTTCAAAATTATTAATGATAAAAACGGCGCAGATATCGAAGGATTTCAGGAACAGTCCAAATTCAAAAAACGCGACGAAAAATCCAAAAACACCAAATTCAAACCCAAAAAGAAAAAAACCACCCCTAAACACAAAAAAGGTGGAAAATCCTCGCATTCTGGAAAAAAGAATTTGAATAAATAAATTTTTATAGCTATGAATTAACTAACTATAAAAAAATTGCAGGGATGCATGCATAAAACTCATAAAGAAGTAACAGCTCAAAATGTTTACTTTGAGCTATGGAAAAACTATCAGGACATGCATTTCAATTTGCTGATGCAAATATTTGGACTGAATACAGAAACATCGGAGACGTCATTACGACCCGCCCTGGAAGAATTAATAGAAGACGGACTGGTCACATACTATCCTGAAAAGAAAAGATATAAAGCAGTTAACTCCTTACAAGATTTATTAATCGTAGACGTTATACCCGATAGTGAGAGTAATAGTTACGATATTGCAAAACCCTTGCACTGGCCGCTAGATAATATGCCGGAGCCCTTGATAAAAATTAAAAAAGGGCTGCCAAAATCATGGCCGCATTTAATTCACGTGCGTCGCAGCGGGCCACATCTACTCGCCAAAAGTATTGCCGAAATAACACCCCAACATCCGGCGCGTATACATGGGCGTGTCGTTGATACTGAACTTGGGCGTAAGCTTGTTCCGCTATTTCATCGTTATCACACAGACTTTGACGTTGCAGGTAGCGAAAAACCTCTGGTCGAAGACGGCGATATTGTTATTGCAAATCTTGATCCCATGCATGGCAGTGTACAGATTATCGACTATGATCTTGATGCCCTGCCATTACAAAAATATTCCAAAATGGTTGTTGCCTCTCGCGGGCTTAATCCTCACTTTAATCAGAGAGCCAATGCAGAAGCTGCAGAAATTTTCAGACGCCCTATAGAAAGCGCAAAGATAGATTATCGCGATCTGCCCTTTGCGGAAATTGATGAACGAATCGACCCGTCACATCGGGTGGATTATCGTGACCTACCCTTGGTCACAGTTGATGGCCCCTATGCTAAAGATTACGACGATGCCGTCTCGCCCTTACTCCCCGATGATGACCCCGATAATAAAGGCGGATCAAAATTATTTGTTGCCATTGCCGATGTCACGGCAGATGTGCATCCAGAGGTTGACGGAGCATTTTCATATCTGGACGGCGAAGCTTATAATCGCGGATCTTCTATTTATTTCCCTGATGGTGTTGTTCCCATGTTTCCTTTTGATTTATCAAGCAATCGTTTTTCCCTGATGCCCAATGAAGACAGAATGGCCATGGTATGTGAAATCAAGTTGGCTGAGGATGCGCGCGTCATCAGCCACACATTTCGCAGCGGATTGATCAGAAGTCACGCCAGAATGACATATGCACAACTGGATGATGTTATTGCCCATGGTTGGGATGTACCCGGACTGCCTGAGGATTTTGCAGAAAACATGCTTCTGGCGGATCGCATTTTACCGGACTCTCCCATATTTAGAGACCGCCTTGAGATGGGGCTGATTTAAAAACAAACCATTGTTGCCGATGATGGCGTTGAATTCCACGCAAGAACAGAAGCCAGTAATAATATTATTTCAAACATGATGATTTTGGCAAATACAGTTGCGGCAAGCCATGATTGTGGCATATATCGCAACCTATCCCATCCCGATGACGACCAGCTAGCCATCTTGTCGCAACATATAGAAGACATCAATGTACGACGCAGTGACAGGGGCAAGCAAGCCTATCCACTTTGGGATCGTTATGGATATGAAGGGGCCGTGGTCTGGCTTCAAGAGTTGTTAGACGCTTCGCGGTTTCAAGATGACCAAAACCAAGTGCGCTCTCTAATGATCAGAAGCCTTCCCAAAGCACGCTTTGGAATAGAGTCTGAGGGGCATTTTTCCTTAGGCATGACATCCGGCAACGCATTCCAGGATTATACCTTCTTTACATCCCCTATAAGGCGTTATTCCGATTTAATCGTTCACCGCGCCTTAAAAAGAGAATTCCATATTGCACGAGACAAGCATCATGTTTTGCCATCAGCAACAAGTACTCTAGAAATAGAAAACCATTTAAGCAGCCAATCGCGCGAAGCCGAGAAAACACAGCGTGATACATCGAATCTGGTAGCAATGCATTTACTGCGTCATCATGTCGGGCAAAGACGCGGCGGTGTTGTACATGAAGTGAAAGAAAACGGCGTTGTTATTGAACTGAACGATCCACCGGCCCGTGGGTTTCTCCCCGTTGACTCACTCTGTAAACATCGTACGCAAACCAGCGAGAATACGATTGCGGCACAGTTTACACATAAGCGCATGAAAGTTGGCGATGACATTTGCGTTTATATTGACAAGGTTGATCCGACCGCAGGTGAGTTACTCTTTAGTGCCATTCCCGTCCATAAAGAAATCACGGCTCCTCAAGAAGATACAGATCAGCAGTATGAAATCCCGGCCCTCGTCGGATAAATTATTTGACATGATCATCAAAATCGGACATAAACACGGTCTATATAAGAATTTTGTAAGAATTAGGAAATAAAACATGGCTAAAAAAGGCGTCGCACAAAAAGTTCGTTTAGAGAGCTCTGCTGGTACAGGATACCGTTATTACACACGTCATAACCCACGTGCGGAAAATAAACTAGAAATGAAAAAGTTTGATCCGTGGGCTGTTCATCCTGAAACAGGTAAAAAGGGCGCGCATGTTATCTTCACACAGAAGAAAATGCCTCCTCATAAGAAGAACTAAGAATATTATTCAAAAAAAGCGCCGATTTGGCGCTTTTTTTTATTCCATCATTTCGCGTTGTTCTTCCTTATATTGCTCTGGATCTATATATCCTGCTTTCTCAAAAATTGTGCGGTTTCGACCTTGTTCTTTTGCTTGGTATAAACACTTATCTGCGCGCTCTAATACGGCCTTCACGTTATGACCGCCGTTGCGCACAATAATACCACCCACAGATGTGGCAATACTCAGCTTGCCCTCCGGCGTGTCACAGGAAATTGGTTCATCTGCAATTGAACGACGCAAACGTTCTGCAATATAATGGGCTTTTTCTTCCGTGACATCAGGCAGAATCACAACGAATTCCTCGCCACCATGTCGCGCCACCAAGTCAAAACTTCTTAAGGATTCTGATATACGGCGGGAAAATTCTTTTAAAACTTCATCCCCGACATTATGACCATGCGTATCATTCACAGCTTTAAAATGGTCAATATCCAACAGCAAAACACCCAAGGGCTTTTTGTTGGCTTCCTGACGCTCCAATAACTTACTTAAATGCGTTTCCATGTAACGACGATTATATAATCCCGTCAGCGGGTCTGTAACTGCCATGGATAAACTATTCTCATAATTTGAACGCAACCTGTCTTGAAAACGCTTACGACGAATTTGCGTGCGAACACGCGCCAGAAATTCGTTCCTGTCAACGGGACGCATAATGTAATCATTCACACCCATTTCAAGCCCACGCGCAATACGCTCCATATCGTCATCTACGCTGATCATAATAATCGGAGTGGCACGCGTACTTTCGTTTGATCGTAAGTGCGAACATAGTCGTAAGCCGTCCTCATCCTGAATATTCAGGCTTACGATAATCAACTCGAACGGCTGTTCTTTAATTTTTTTCATCGCCTCCGCACCGCTATGGACGGCATAAACCTCATCCTGATCGACAGCTAAGACATTTGTAAATTTCTCTATTTCAAAATCTTGATCTTCAATCACCAGTATTTTGGCATTTTCGACAGGCTCTTTCATGGGTGAAACATTATCATCATTGGCCACACCCAGCTGATTGGCTGTATTTTCACGCACGCGCCATTCATCAACCGTAATTTTAAGTCGCACGAGTGAACGCACGCGTGCCATCAGCGCCGTGTCATTTATCGGCTTGCTCAGAAAATCATCTGCCCCTGCCTCCAGACCGCGAACACGATCTTCATTTTCGGTCAGGGCTGTGACCATAACGACAGGAATGTGCGTTGTTTTCGGGTTTTCTTTGATGCGGCGACAGACTTCGAAACCGTCCATACCAGGCATCATAATATCAAGCAAAATAATATCGGGACTTTCCGCCTCTGCTTTATCCAAAGCTTCCTGTCCACTGGTCGCGGTCAGAACATCGTAATATTCACTATTCAAACGCGCCTCTAATAATTTTACGTTTGGCAGGATGTCATCGACAACTAAAACTCTGGCAGACATGGAACCTCGACTTCTGTTTTTACATTTATTATATTTTACTTATATATAC
Source organism: uncultured Alphaproteobacteria bacterium (assembly GCA_963710165.1). GTDB lineage: Bacteria > Pseudomonadota > Alphaproteobacteria > Micavibrionales > Micavibrionaceae > JACKIP01. The sequence continues at coordinate 188,046 of CAVPYZ010000004.1, read as the reverse complement.
TTTTGTATGGTTTCGATAAGTTTATTCACGGTAATCGGCTTGGAAAGATAATCTTCGCATCCGCCACTTCTGATTTTTTCTTCATCACCTTTCATCGCAAAGGCGGTGACGGCAATGACAGGAATTGTCTTTAATTCATCATCCTGTTTCAACATTTTGGTAACATCTAGCCCCGAAATCTGCGGCAATTGAATATCCATTAAGATCAGATCAGGCTTATGCTCACGCGCCAGATCCATAACTTTCAATCCATCGCGCGTTTCAATGGCGTGAATATCATGCGCCTCCAACAAATCACGGAACAATTTCATGTTCAGCTCGTTATCTTCAACAATTAATACTTTCTTTCGCGTCATATAATGTGTGTCCCGGAAATATAAGGTTTCATCTTACAGATCAAACCTTACCATATCCTCAATTTTTGTCGCAGCTCAGATTTGTATCGATTTGCTCTAGCGCCACCAGCTGTTGCCGAATGGCGAATTCGTTATAGTCGATGTTCATATCGCTTATCACGCTATTTTCATGGAATAGAGCGTTCATTTCATAATCAGCGGCAAATAACTCTTCATCCGCCAAGGGGAAAAAAGCCATTTGAACATCACGCGCCTTCCCATTCAGCAACGCACTATCTATTTTCGGTGTCATTGAAACGCGTGCCATGGCATTGGCCTTTTGACCTAAAAATGCATTTACCTCGATCGGGCCTTCAATATCACTGCCATCAAACAGGACTTTATTCACAAAATTCGGTTTATCATCTGCCATCGCGTCTACGACACTAACTGTATGTTGCATCGGAAACACAAAACCTTGCGGTAGGTCGAATTCCAAATCCGCAGGCATCTTGTAAGCTGCGAAACCGCTCCCATCTTCATTGCGCGTTGCCTGCCCTCTAATCTCTTCATAGAGCTGTCCGTCACGGCTGCGACGTGATGAAAAATTAAACAAACTGCCATCTCGTGCTTCCCACGTTGAGAAGTCCGACGTAATACGCATGGCGGGGGAATCTGCATATTCATAAGTCAAATTAAATCTGTGATCTGTCAACCATGCCTCACAGGTTGGCTTCCATTCAAAATACATACTGCCGCTGATATTGATAATTTGTGATCCGTTACTAGAGGAAATCATGGAAATATCATACAGCGCTTTATGTGGTTGCATCTTTCCATCAAGCGGCTTGACGATACCGACCTTGGCCGCAACTGTTTGAATGGACGGCACTTTATCCGCATCAGCCAACAAAAAGGCACTGCCAAATAGACAGGCAATAAAGAAAAGCGCAACACCAAAACCGAGTTTTTTATTCATCTTCCACATAATAGAGCAATAGAGCGCACCCGCAAGGAAAATTGTATCTATATGATCGGCAAAATTTACCTGCCTTTAATAGAACAAACCTAGGTATTTCCTCTCTTTTGGTTTGGCACGTTTCTCGCAAAGGTAATTAATAGAAAAAGTTAAAGTTTAAAAGTTTTCGTTCGCATCATCTCTGACCGTGAACCCTGACCTAACCCACTTACGAGGTCGCGAACGAGATCCCCACAGGAAGTCCAGCCTTTGTCATAGAATATGATGGGGCTGGACTTTCCTTTTTAAAAACTCGCTATGACCCTGAATGAAAAATCCAAACAAAACCATGCATTTAAAAACTTGTTGACTCTTTATTTTTGTGGGACTATAAAATTATCAAATTCCTGAATATTTTCTAACAATGTTGTTTTAAAGATTGCCAGTGCGATCAATTCAGGAAAACAAAAAAATAATTCCTCGGGCTTTAACAAAATTTAACGAATAGGAATGTAAGATTATTTGAATTAACTTCAAATAAATCTTCATAAAAACAAGATAATTAAACAACGGTAGATTTACGTCTATCAAGGTATTCAACCTAATAACCCATCTCAAAAAAATATAAAACATCATGAATCTTCAGGAACTTAAACACCGCAGCCCCGCTGAACTCCTCGCTTTTGCAGAAGAACTAGGTATTGAAAATGTCGGTAACCTTCGCAAACAGGATATTATGTTTGCCATCCTTAAACAGCTTGCCGAAAATAATGTACCCATCGCCGGAACAGGTGTTTTGGAAGTGTTACAAGACGGCTTTGGTTTTTTACGTTCCCCCGAAGAAAATTATTTACCCGGGCCCGACGATATTTATGTTGCCCCCGGACAGATCAGAAAATTTGGTCTGCGCACAGGCGATATCATTATGGGGGGCATTCGCTCACCGAAAGAATCCGAGCGTTATTTTGCGCTGATAAATGTTGAAACGGTTAATGGTGAAGCGCCAGATAAACTCCGCCATCGTATAAATTTTGATAACCTGACACCGCTTTATCCGGAACGTAAAATCAATCTTGAACTGGAACATGATCCAACCAAGAAAAAACAACAAAACTTTACGCAGCGCATTATTGAAATGGTCTCTCCACTCGGGTTCGGTCAACGCGCCTTGATCGTTGCACCGCCGCGTACGGGTAAAACCGTTATGCTGCAAAATGTGGCTGAATCCGTTGCGAAAAACCATCCTGATGCCTATTTAATCGTTTTATTGATTGATGAACGCCCGGAAGAAGTGACAGACATGGCACGAAGCGTTAAGGGGGAAGTTATTTCCTCAACCTTCGATGAACCTGCCGCGCGTCACGTACAGGTCGCCGAAATGGTCATGGAAAAAGCCAAGCGTTTGGTCGAACAAAAGCGTGACGTTGTCATCTTGCTCGATTCAATTACCCGTTTAGCACGTGCCTATAACACTGTTGTCCCCTCATCCGGTAAGGTTCTAACAGGTGGTGTTGATGCAAACGCCCTGCAACGTCCTAAACGCTTCTTTGGTGCGGCGCGTAATATCGAACAGGGCGGTTCTTTAACAATTATTGCCACGGCATTGATCGATACGGGATCGCGTATGGATGAGGTTATTTTTGAAGAATTTAAAGGAACCGGTAACGCGGAAATCGTTCTGGACCGTAAAATTGCCGATAAACGCGTCTTCCCTGCAATTGACATCCAGAAATCAGGTACACGTAAAGAAGAGCTTCTGGTTGGCCCTGACCTTCAAAAAATGTGGGTTTTACGTCGTATTCTTAACCCGATGGGCACAGTTGACGCCGTTGAATTCCTGATTACCAAATTGAAAGATACGAAGAGCAATCAAGAATTTTTCCAGTCGATGAACCAATAACGATCTTTTTGACATTCAAAGCATAACGCTTTAAACAGGCATTATGCTCTATGATGTATTCATTCAAGGATTGGGAATACTGGCTTTTATTATCGGCGTATCCGCCTTTCTTTCCAAAGACGATCGTCAGCTTAAATTTCTCATCGCCACGGCCTGTTTTATCGTAGCCACGCATTTTCTCTTAATAGGCGCATATGTCGGCGCGGGCGCAGCTGCTCTGGGAGGAACGCGCTCTTTTATATCTATATTCCAATCCGCCAAACCATACGCACCCGTTTTCTTTCTTGCCTACATTCCTTTAGGGTACTTTTGTATTTATGACTGGATTGATATCTTACCGATTATCGCTGGATTGATAGGAACATATTCCATGTTTTATTTAAAGGCAATTCCCATGCGTTATGGGCTGTTTATGACATCATCGCTTTGGCTCATCCATAATGTTTTGCAAGGGTCAATCGGGCCGGCTCTGTTGGAAATATTTTATCTAGGTGCGAATGCCAGAACAATTTACGGTATAAAAAAAGCTGAGGAAGATATTACTTCTCGGCTATAGCAAATAAAACATCTTCAGTAAATTTCAATCCTCTGGCCTTTTCACCTGTACCGTATTTATTCTCCATAAACCAAACCAGATCATTGCGTGATAATTCACTAATTTCAACCAAATGACGATTATAGGTAAATTTTCCTGTACTAGCTGTGAACCAATGTTCTAAATAGGTTTCAGCGTCGTCAACTTCATGATCAACGGTAAAATTTTCAATATGCTTAATATTCCAGCCGTTTTCTTTGAGTAATCCTTCCCATTGCGTACGCTCATAATAATGAAACGGCGATTCGCCATAGGGAGAAATTCCTAACTCAACACGTATATATTCATCCAGATCAAGCAAAATTTGTGGTAATCTTTCACACGTGGAAAACACAAGTTTGCTTTCTTTATCAATCACACGCTCCATGCTGGAGAATAAATCACTCTTATCTTTCACCCAATGCAGAGTCCAATGTGATAATAATAAATCAAAATGCCCTGTTCCCACTTCCATGTTACGAACGTGTGATGCCGGTTTTTTTAAATACTGAATACGATCATTTTTATGATTTTCAACCGCCTGTAAGAACATATCCGGATCGGGCTCTAATCCCGTTATATGTTGTAATTGCGGAAAAATATCAAAACATTGCTCGGTTCTTTGCCCCGTTCCTGAACCAATATCCAGGATGGTATCTATTGAATTCACATCAATATGATCTTCGATCAGCTTTCTTAGATAATTAAATTGCGCCTGTTGAAAATCACTTGTCTCATCATAAAATGCACCGAGATTCTTTTTCATCTTTATCACTCAAATATTTAGAACTTACCTTTACAAAATACACCATCCAACAAGTAATACCGATAAATTTCGCACCATCTTCATAGAAAAACTGGCTCGGCGTTTCATTACCCACCAAATCAATCAAAATTGATAGAGCAAAGAAGAATATCGCGGCGATGAAGAACGTCCAGTCACTCTGTTTGATATCACTTTTGAATTTATAAAAAAGACCAGCGGCTATCATTATATAAAACGTAATAATAACATTTTCATCCAAATTTGTGAGGCTAGGCAATATCCATTCATGCAAAAGAAAAAGGTCATCAAACCCCAGGTAAGCTGTAAAAAAGCCCCATGAGACTAAAAAGAAACACTTCCTATCGTTTGGTATATGCTGACTTACAAACAGACATATAACGGCCGCTACGATCCACATTAATATGCCTATACTTGATAGAATTCCAGCAAGCGGTTTCAGTCCCCCAATCGCCGTCACATCAGCCGTCATATATTGAAAAGAAACATCAAAAAAATGGTTCGTAAAAAAGATACCAGAAAGGAGAATTGTCACAAGACTGAACAGCAATAACAAAAAGCGGTTTTTATATAATATTTGCCACATGAGAATTAATTTTCGAGCTCGGCCAGTCTTTTTTCAAGCCAGTGAATTGTATAATCACCAGATATAAATTCCGGCTGTGATAAAATCCAGTCATGCAAAGGAAGTGTTGTTTTCACCCCTTCAATCACTGTTTCTCGGATGGCACGACGCAATCTGGCAATACATTCCGCGCGGTTACGCCCCTTCACGATCAATTTGCCAATCATTGAATCATAATAGGGCGGAATAGAATACCCTTGATATATCGCACTATCCAACCGCACGTTTAATCCACCCGGCGCATGAAACTGCGTAATTTTACCGGGGGATGGCGCAAAGTTATTTTGCGGATCTTCCGCATTTATACGGATTTCAATGGCGTGACCACGCAGATGTAACTTTTCTTTTTGAATGCTTAACGGCTCACCTGCCGCGACCTTGATCTGTTCTGCGATCAGATCGACATCTGTAATCATCTCTGTTACAGGATGCTCAACCTGAATACGTGTGTTCATTTCCATGAAATAGAAATTACCATTTTCATATAGATATTCAATCGTTCCCGCACCACGATACCCTAGCTCCCGCACCATTTTCGCCGATTTACGACCAATATCGTCACGTTCTTCTTCTGACAAAATCGGTGATGGTGCTTCTTCGACCAGTTTTTGATGACGACGTTGAATAGAGCAATCACGCTCCCCCAGATGAATGGCATTGCCATGCGTATCACCAAAAACCTGAATTTCAATATGGCGCGGCTTCTCCAGATATTTCTCCATATAGACCGTATCATCCCCGAAATTGGCTTTGGCCTCAGACCGCGCGGTGCGGTAAGCTTCTGCCATTTCTTCGGAACTGCGTACGACCTTCATACCCTTACCTCCGCCGCCGCTTGCCGCTTTGATCAGCATGGGGTAACCACCCTCATCCCCAATACGTTGCGCGTCTTCCAGACTTTCAAGCGCACCATCAGAGCCGGGAACGCAGGGAATATCGAGCGCCATAACGGTTTTCTTCGCCATAACCTTGTCACCCATCATATCGATATGCTCGGGCTTCGGGCCGATAAAAGTAAAGCCGTGTTCTTCAATCATGCGTGCAAATGTCGAATTCTCTGATAAAAAACCATAACCCGGATGGATGGCTTCTGCACCCGTGACCTCTGCCGCTGAAATAATTGCGGGCATGTAAAGATAACTATCTTTTGCCGCAGGTGGACCAATACAAACAGACTCATCCGCCAAACGAACAGCCATTGAATTAGCATCCGCAGTAGAGTGAACGGCGACCGTTTCAATTCCCATCTCTCGACAGGCACGAATAATACGAAGGGCAATTTCGCCGCGATTGGCGATCAGAATTTTTTTAAACATACTTACTCAATCACAACCAGCACATCACCAAATTCAACCGGTGTGCCGTTTTCAACAACTATTTGTGTTACTGTCCCACTACGGGGTGCCTTAATCGGGTTCATGACTTTCATCGCTTCAATAATCAGGATTGTATCACCTTCATTCACGGAAGCCCCTTTTGAAATAAAGGCGGGCGCGTCCGGCTCCGCCGCCATATAAGCTGTACCAACCATCGGCGCAGTGACCGCACCCGGATGATCATCAATCGCCGTTGTTGCAGGTGCATCAGCATTGGCCGCTTGTGGCACAGTCGGGTCAGATGACATTTGAACAGGCGCACCGCCGCCATTTGCCATGACCATGGCGCCTTTATTAACACGGATTGATTTGTCACCATCGGCAACTTCAATTTCTGTTAACCCTGTTTCGTCAAGCAATTCTGCAAGTTCCCGAATAGCTTCAGCATTGATTTTCATTCATTTTTTCCATGGCTGTTAACGTAAGGTGCAAACCTACTTAAAAATATATCTGATGTCAAAGAATCTCGTGTAAATAAGATAAGGCTTCTGTGTATGATTTTACACCTAACCCTTTGATAACCTTGGTTGCGACTGGCTGAATATATGATACATGGCGAAAGTCTTCCCGCGTCTCAGGATCAGATAAATGAACCTCTATAATTGGTACATTTAATAGCTTCAAAGCGTCATGTATGGCAACCGATGTATGTGTATATGCGGCGGCATTGATAATAAGCCCGTCAATATTGTCTCGCTCATCCTGTATCCACGTCACAAGCTCGCCTTCATGATTGGATTGACGAAAATCGATCTTGAAATTTTGCTCGCTAGCAATATCGCAACAACTTTTTTCAATATCTTTTAACGTATCTATTCCATAGATTTCCGGCTCACGAAGCCCCAACATGTTCAAATTCGGACCATTAAGAATGAGGATGTTTTTCATTATTCAAGTGTAGGTCCTGGTGAATTATCTTTCAACTCATTGAATTTTTGCTCAAGATAACTCCATCCATCTTCACCGGTGGTATCATCTAATTTTATTCTTTCACATAAAGTATCACTGGTATAATTTGCAGGAACTATAGTAATAATGTGTGAGGCATCATCATTTTGAACTTTTTGCTGACCGATGCGAGGTATAGCATCATCTAAACTCCACATTTCAATTTCTTTACGGACAGAATTGAAATCACTATATTGCAACAGGCTTATGACGAGATTAGCCTTGTTTTCAGGGAATTCGAAAGAACCTTCATCTTTTGGAATCGTAATAGCCTCTCCGCTTTTCTCATCTTGGAATGTTACATCATCTGTTTGACCACTTATTAACATTACACCAGAAGACCTGCTACTTATCACATGAAGTAAAGGAGCTTTATATTGCTTTATCTCGGGTAAATAAGCGGCTTTCATGTCCCCATAGCTGTAATCTGATTCTCGAGCATCTATAGGCTCTTCAGCACTTTTCTCAAAAACACCACCTAGCCCCATTGCACCTAAAATTTTACGAAACATGTTATACCCTTATCTAATTAATAAACATTATTCTTGTTTTAACGTACATTTACAAATTTTCATGATAATTGCAAAGTATGAAATTTCTAAGCTTTCGGTTTTCACATCCCTATTATTAACTCTAACCTGCGTGTGAAATCCTAAGTTGTGTAATATTCCCATATAAAAGGTGCGCTCAAAAAAATTGTAGCTAATAAGCTCATGGAATAGAAGTATTGCCGATCTTTAGATGGCATCTTTTTATAAGAGAAAAAATACATCAGACTAAAAATAGTACCTGAATAAGACATTATGAATAGCATAAAAATTTCAGCACTTATATTTTGATAGTCTAAGGTGTATGAAGCATACCCAAATATAATAAATAAAAATATAACAAGTATTGAGATACTTAAAAAATACAACGGTTCAAATACAAAAGCGTGCAAAATTGCTTTTCTCTTAGGATAATTATTTTTGAAGTGATAGATCATAAAACAAAAGAAACTTAAGCTTAAAAAGACAAAAAATACTGCTGTTTTTGACTCTATAATGTTTAGAGTTAAATTTGGATAATTATTTGATATTGATAGAAAAAATAATAACGCCCACGGAATAAAAAAGCGTTGATGTATAAAAAGTGCGTTCCTTAATAAGCCCTCGTTACTTTTATTCATTCTTAATTTAAGACAATTAAAAATTAGACTAGCAAGTAAGGTGAAAGCAAAAAGATAGCATCCTAGAGATATAAGCCCTGGCCAATTTATTGATTGAGGTGCGTAAGATGTCGTTATTGAATCCATAGTCTTATTTAGTTTTAATCTTGGCTCACTTCCAAATCACTAGAATTTTCGGCAATGTCCTCTTGCGCACCTTGCGCCTCCTCTTCGTCATCCGCAATCAACCAGGCAACAGAAACAACATTCTCGCTTTTTGCGACTTTGAACAGGGTCACACCTTGCGCGGCGCGACTTGTAAAGCGAACGCCGTCAACCGGCATGCGGATCATTTGTCCCTGATCGGTCACTAACATAACCTGATGATCATCTGTTACAGGGAAACAGGAAGAAATCTCCCCGCCATTTTTCTTGGTCAGGGTCATGTTTGTCACGCCCATTCCGCCGCGCCCCGAAACACGGTATTCATAAGCAGATGTCCGCTTACCAAAGCCGCCATTTGTTACCGTTAGAAGGAATTGCTCTCTCTCCTGCAGCTCTTTGAAACGTTCTTCGGAAAGCTGAATATCACCGCCTTCGAAATCCACGCCATCTTCATCGGCGCCGCGCATCTGGTTTGCCACTTTCAGATAAGCCGTACGTTCATCCGGTGTTGCATCAACATGTTTGATCACAGACATGGAAATCACTTCATCATCTTTCCCAATTTAATCCCGCGCACACCTGTCGACGTCCGCCCCGCGAAGACACGAATATCCGTGACTGGGAAACGAATGGCTTTGCCCGTTTTGTTGCCAGCATAACGTCTTCATCCTCCGCCGCAATTTTTACAGACACAAGTTTCTCGTCCTCACCCAGCTTCATCGCAATCAAACCATTGGAACGAATATTCTGGAAGTCGGTCAGTTTATTACGGCGTACTGTACCGTGACTTGTCGCAAACATAATATCCAGCTTGTCCCAGACCTCCTCATCTTCCGGCAGACGTAGATAAACAGAAACATTCTCATCCTCTTCAAGCGGCAACAAATTCACAAGAGCCTTCCCACGCGAGTGTGGCGCGGCGAGCGGCAACTGCCAAACCTTCATCTTGTGAACAATACCCTTGAGGTAAAGAACAAGATCGGCGTATGTGTTGATGCCACGAACAGATCAGAGACAAAATCCTCATCCTTCAGATTTGTTCCTGCGCGTCCCTTACCGCCCCGACGTTGCGCTCGATAAGTGTCCAACGGTACGCGCTTGACATAACCACCATGGGTGACGGTCACAACCATGTCTTCACGCTGGATCAGGTCCTCAATATCTACTTCAAATTCGGCTTCAACCAACGCTGTACGGCGGGGATAGCAAATTTATCTTTAATTTCTTCCAGCTCTTCACGCACCACCAACCATTTTCTCACGGCTAGCAAGAATAGCAAGATACTCGGCAATACGATCTGTAATATCTTTCAGCTCATCACCGATCTTATCACGCTCAAGCCCTGTCAAACGATGCAAGCGTAAATCAAGGATCGCTCTTGCCTGCACCTCAGATAATTGATAGGTGTTATCATCAGCCACTGGATGCTCAGGATCGTCAATCAATGCAATTAACGGTGCCACATCATGGGCAGGCCACGCAGCGCAATCACTTCTCACGCGCGTCTTGGGATCGGGCGCATTCCGGATCAACGCAATCATTTCGTCAATATTGGCGACAGCCACAGCCAGACCGCCAATATGTGTGCCTTCCACGGGCCTTGCCCAGCTCATAAATTGTACGGCGTGTAACTACTTCCTCACGGAAATCGACAAAAGCGTGGATCATATCCGTAATAACCATGTCTCCGGCTTACCATGATATAGCGCGACCATGTTACAGGGAACGATGATTGCAGGCGTATGTTTATAAAGCTGATTTAGAACAATGTCACTCGCGCCGCTTTTGATTTCAATCACAATACGCACACCATCGCGGTCGGACTCGTCCTGAACATCTGAAATATCTTCAACAATCTTGTCACGACCGACTTCACCCAGACGTTCCAACAATCTGCCTTTATTCACCTGATAAGGGATTGCGGTAACAATAATCGACTCCTTGCCGTTCATGCCTTCTTCAATTTCATGTGTGCAGCGCATTTTGATGGAGCCATTACCCGTTGTATAGGCGCTGATAATACCCATACGACCCAAAATCTGACCACCTGTCGGGAAGTCAGGACCCGGAATATGTTGAATTAAATCTTCTGTCGTAATATCCGGATTATCGAGCGTTGCCAAACAACCATCAATGACTTCGCCCAGATTATGCGGCGGAATATTTGTTGCCATACCAACAGCAATACCCGTCATACCATTAACCAGCAGGTTCGGCCATCCGGCGGGCAGCACATCCGGCTCCATAATGGATTCGTCATAGTTTGGTGTGAAATCAACTGTTTCCTTTTCGATATCCTCCAGTAAAGCTTCTGCCGATTTTGACATGCGGGATTCGGTATAACGCATCGCCGCAGCGGGGTCACCATCCATAGAACCAAAGTTACCCTGCCCGTCAATCAGCGGCACGCTAAGAGAGAAATCCTGCGCCATACGTACAAGAGAGTCATAAATCGCACTATCACCATGCGGGTGATATTTGACCCATCACATCACCAACAATACGCGCCGATTTACGATATGCCTTATCATTGGTGTACCCGCCCTGTTTCATTGCATAAAGAATACGACGGTGAACCGGTTTCATGCCATCACGCACATCCGGAAGCGCCCGCGAGACAATAACACTCATCGCATAATCCAGATAAGATGTACGCATTTCTTGTTCTAAAGAAATAGTCGGAAATTGCTCTCCTGCAGGGGGAATTTGGTCGTCGGAATTTTCAATATCACTCATACATAATTTTTAGCAGGAAACCTGTATATGAGCAAGGCAAAGCAGCTAAGTTCAGCGACACTTTATTTATATTATTGAAAAAAATTTTGTATAAAAATCATACATATGATAATTTTCATAAATTAAACAACTTAAGTAGTTTTATGTTAGCAAAAGCTTTTTTATTAGGTGCAACACTTATCCTGCCGGCTCAAGCGGAATCTGAATCAAATTTACAGTTTGTTCAATCATCTGACGACAATCCTGCTATATCTCTTGATGATGTTGGTCAACTTGGAACACTAATTTCAGTAGAAGATCAAGTCGATCATTTTATCTGCGTAGAGCAAGTTGCCGTACCAGACAATCCAGAGGAAACAGAATTTAGAGCCGTTTTTTCCATTTCAAAACAGAAAAGAGAAAACGGCGAGTTCATGGAGCCTGGTACTTACGATCAGGGAAATGGTTATCACGCTGATACCAAATCGACTTATTCAAGAAACATGGAAGAGGCATATGATAATGTGTACCCTGATGTAATCATTGAAAACCAAGATCCTCACACTCAAGAGTTTAGACAACAATTCGAAAATGCTCGCGCTTTTTACAATCTTAACCAATTCGTTCAGGGTTTTGGCAATGCAGATGTCATTTGTCCCCCAGAGGTCAGTTAAAACTCTATCGCCCGGTACGCATTTCCATCAGGGCGCGATCTAGCATCTTGGTAATTTCCGGCCCGACCTTATCTTGATAAGCTGCTTGCTTCTCAGCTGCGCTAACGGCTTCGGGCTTGCTGTAATATTCAACCATTGCTGCCAGTTCTTCGGTTGTGTAAACCTCCGCCATGGCATTGATGGATGTTGTTTCGATTGTTTTATAATTGATAATGCGCTTGACCGTCGCGGCAAATGTACGCTGATCCCCCGCTTTCAATTGCTTGGCAATGGTATTGATCGAATTATCAATGCGCGGTTTTATGGGTTTGATCACATGTAATTCCTTGGAGAGCTCCAAACGGCGTTCTAGATCATTTTGTGTTACGACCTCTGCATCTTGCGCTATTGCGGGAAAACTTAAGCATAATATCAGTGTAAATAAAAAATATCTCATATTACTTATTTAGAGCGTTCTGGTCAGAATTACAAAATATAAATTACAGACTCATAATAACCGAGGTCGAAATCAGCGCCATAAAGAAAATCGAAATACTCGCCGCCATATAAATGATCGGGTCAGTTTTTTTGGAATAAAGCGATAAAACAATAAAAAGCGCAAAAATAGCGCTGTAGCAAACCAACCCGCGTATATAGGGGTGCGAATCCATTGCAAAATTGGGAATACCCTCCGTACCAAAGCCGGATACTGCGATCAACTCATACTGCATACGCATCACCATCAAACAGCTGAGCACAAACCCGACAGCGTACCAACGATGTTTTTTCGCCACGATAAAAAACACAACTGGCGCCCAGATCAGATCAATCCACTGTAAAATAACTTCCATGCATGAAGCGTACCTGTGAGTAGGCTATAAGTTCAAGCGAATTTATTTTTCAATCAACCGTCAATGCGAGCTTACGCGAAGCAATGACGAATATTTATTCCGCCGCCTCTTTCATAGCGGAATGTGATTTGGTTTTATCCAGTATTGGCGCAAGAAACTGTCCGGTGTAGCTTTCTTTGACTTTTGCAACATTTTCGGGCGTACCGGTTGCCACAACTTCGCCGCCGCCATTACCACCCTCCGGTCCGATATCAACAATATAGTCCGCGGTTTTAATCACATCCAGATTATGCTCGATCACAATAACGGTATTGCCCTGTTCGACCAGTGCATGTAGAACTTCTAGCAATTTACGGACATCTTCAAAATGCAAGCCCGTGGTTGGTTCATCCAGAATATAAAGCGTTTTGCCCGTGGCGCGTTTTGACAGTTCTTTTGACAACTTCACACGTTGCGCCTCCCCGCCTGAAAGCGTGTTGGCGGGTTGCCCGACCTTAATATAACTCAGCCCCACAGCAATCAGGGTGGTCATTTTGTCACGGATCGTTGGGACCGCTTTGAAAAACTCTGCCGCATCCTCAATCGTCATATCCAGAACATCAGCAATTGATTTACCGCGATATTTGATTTCCAGCGTTTCGCGGTTATAGCGTTTGCCTTTACAGGTTTCACATTCCACATACACATCGGGTAGGAAATGCATTTCGATTTTAATGACCCCGTCCCCCTGACACGCTTCACAGCGACCGCCTTTCACATTAAAGGAAAAACGTCCCGGTTTGTAGCCGCGCGCTTTGGATTCGGGAAGCCCCGCAAACCAGTCACGGATCGGTGTAAATGCGCCTGTATATGTGGCGGGGTTAGAGCGCGGCGTGCGCCCGATGGGGGATTGATCAATATCAATAATCTTATCCAGAAATTCCAGACCCTTAATATCCTTATAAGGCGCGGGCTGAATACGCGACTTCATCAAATTTTTCGCCGCCGCTTTATACAGCGTTTCAATCGTAAAAGTCGATTTTCCCGACCCCGACACGCCTGTTACACACGTAAAAACACCCAGCGGTAAATTCACATTGATATTTTTAAGATTATGTCCCGTACATCCCTTAATAGAAATCTGTTTTTTGGCTTTGCCTTTGCGTCGTTTCTCGGGGATTGCGATTTCCCGCTCCCCGCGCATATATTGCGCCGTTAAGCTGTCTTTACTTTTGAAGACCTCCTCTGGTGTTCCCGCGGCCTGAACTTCTCCGCCGTGAACACCCGCCCCCGGGCCAATATCAATCAGATAATCAGCGGAGCGGATGGCGTCTTCATCATGCTCCACCACCAAAACCGTATTTCCCAAATCGCGTAAACGTTTTAATGTAACCAACAGACGATGATTATCACGCTGGTGCAGGCCAATCGACGGTTCATCCAACACATATAAAACCCCCGTCAAGCCAGAGCCGATTTGTGATGCCAGACGAATACGTTGTGACTCGCCGCCTGATAATGTTCCCGAAGAACGCGATAAAGAAAGGTAGTTTAGACCGACATTATTTAAAAATGTCAGCCGTTCAATAATTTCCTTCAGAATTTTTTCCGCAATCTGAACCTTTTGCTTCGAAAGCTTCTTTTCCGCCCCTTCAAACCATTCCAGCGCATTGCTGATACTATATTCCGTCACATCGGAAATGGTTTTCATATCGATTTTGACTGCCAAAGCCTCGGGTTTCAAACGCTGCCCTTCGCATGTTTCACAATCGGCTGATGATTGATAACGCGACAAATCTTCACGCACGCTGTCACTGTCAGTTTCAAGTAAACGACGTTGTAGATTGGGAATCACCCCTTCAAACGGCTTGGTGTTTTTCCATGTATTGCGCTCGGACTCATATGTCGTGGTGATTTTATCTTTACCGGACCCATACAGGATTTTGTCTTTTTGCGTATCCGTCAGCTTTTGCCACGGCGTGCGGATATTAATCTTATAATGCGCACAAACCGCCTCCAACGCTTGCATGTAATAAGGGGCAAAGTTCTTTGACCATGGCTCCACCGCACCCTTTGCGATTGATAGGGACGTATCAGGAACAATCATCAGCGGGTCAAAATGCTGCTTTACACCCAACCCGTCACAAGCCGGACACGCCCCATGCGGCGAGTTGAATGAGAAGAGACGTGGCTCAATCTCCGGAATGGTAAAGCCGGAAACAGGACACGCAAATTTTTCGCTATAAAGCGTTTGCTCACCGTTATCAGCGTCTTCGACAATACAAAGACCGTCCGCCAGCTTAAGCGCCATTTCAACAGAATCCGCCAAACGGTTGCCCATATCATCACGAATAACGAGGCGATCAACAACTACTTCGATATCATGTTTCAGCTTTTTATCCAGAACGGGGACTTCGTCAATCTCGTAAAGTGTGCCGTCAACTTTCACACGTTGAAATCCTTGCGCGCGTAACTCAACAAACTCTTTTTGGTAAATTCCTTTACGTCCGCGAATAATCGGTGCCAGCAGGTAAAGCTTTGTACCGTCACCCATCGCTTTGATACGGTCCACAATATCGCTGACTGTCTGGCTTTCAATCGGCTTTCCTGTGGCGGGAGAATACGGCGTTCCTACCCGCGCCCATAACAGGCGCATATAATCATAAATTTCTGTCACCGTTCCCACAGTTGAGCGCGGATTTTTCGATGTTGTTTTCTGCTCGATTGAAATGGCGGGCGATAACCCCTCAATTGAGTCCATATCCGGCTTTTGCATCATCTCCAAAAACTGGCGGGCATAGGCGGACAGACTTTCCACATAACGGCGTTGCCCCTCCGCATAAATCGTATCAAAAGCAAGCGATGACTTGCCCGAACCAGATAGACCTGTAATCACCGTTAATTCATCACGCGGAATATCGACATCTACATTTTTCAGATTATGTTCGCGCGCCCCGCGCACAGAGATTGTTTTAAGCATCTGTTATATATGGAGAGGAATAGCCAAAAAGGCAAATGTTTTTGGTTTGTTCTGAATAAGTGACTTACTCTAAAACAGTCCCTTTTAATAGAGCGCCTGATAAATCTGCTTCATCAAAATTGGCGCGTTCCAAAATAGCGTGGGAGAAATCCGCACCCGTCAGAATTGCCTGTAAGAAATTTGCACCGCGCAGGTCGGCATAACGAAAGTCTGCACCTGTCAGATTGGTTGTTTTCATCCGCTTCGTCCCGTCAGAATTGGTGAAATAAAGCGGACTAAAATTGGCTTCTCTGGCATCGGCACGCGCAAAAAGACCATATTTGAGAGAGGAAGCACGCAAATCAGCCTGTAATAAACGACTATCGCGAAAGTCCGATTTATCCAGATCGGCATGTTGCAAATGCGCCCCTTGTAAATTCTGGTTCAAAAACGTCGCTCCTATCGCCTTCACAGCGGTCAGTTCATATTTATTCAGCTGTAAAATATCACGCAGGTCATATCCGCTTAAATCAAGTTGACTGCCATCCTTACCGGCGCTGGACACCCACTTATGATGATCTTCCAGTAATTCTTCCAACGACTTCCCTAAGCTTTCCAGCTTATGACCCATATCATGGTCACCCAGAACATCTTCTTGTTCCGCCCCATACAGCTCCGTATTTTTCATCAAACTATTGGCTGTAAGTGCGCCGCGCAGGTTTGTTCGGCTCATCTTGGCATTACTTAAATCACTATCAGTCAAATTGGCGTTGGAGAAGTTTGCGCCTTCGCAATCGGCTTGCTGAACCATCGCGCCGGATAAATCCACATCCGAAAAATCTGCACCGCGCGCATCAATATCTTTTAAACTGGCATTTGTTAAACGCGCCCCTGATAGAACCGTTTTTGTGCCTGATAACATGCCGCGATCACGATCTGTCAACACGCCCTGTTTATTGCGTTTCATGATTTTGCCTTCACGCATATCCGCGCCGTCCAAAATAGCACCAATCATATTCGCGCCGCTTAAATACGCACCACGCAGGTCGGCACGCGTTAAATTCGCGCTGGTTAAATCGGCATTGCGCATATCACAGGCAAAGAAAATCGACCCTTCCATCTGGCAATAAGACATATTCGTTCCCGCCATGCGCGAGCCTGTAAAATCGGCATGCGATAAATCACTATCGCTTAAGTCCAGTCCAGAAATGTCCTTGAATTTTAATACAGCGCGCGCACCGCCGTTTTTACCCCTCAGGTAATCAACGTGCATACGCACCGCTTTAGTGAGGTCACTTTGAGAGAGCGCAGGTAGCTCTGTATCATCAGGAACCTCGAGGAATTCTTCTCTAGGCATCTTTAGGCATCTTTCTCCGCCGTGTGTCTTGCCATTCTGCAAGAACAGTATTTCAATTGATGATTATACCAGAAAGAAAGATAAAACTTTATGAATGTTTCTTGATGTAATTCAAAATTCCGATGTTTTCTGTATCTTTATTTTGGCCGCTCAGAATATGATGTGCCATTTCTTTGCCCAGTTCCACACCAAACTGGTCAAAACTGTTAATACCCCAAATCACACCCTGAACAAAAATCTTATGCTCATACAGCGCGATAAGTTGCCCCAAATGAAACGGATTTATCTCGTCAAATAACAAAATATTCGATGGACGGTTTCCTTCAAAAACACGCTGTGATTGTCCGTTGGCTTCTTCTAAAGTGCGCCCCCTCATCATCGCCTCTGCTTGCGCGATCATGTTGGTTAATAACAGTTGATGATGATTGCCCGTTTTGTTTTGTGATGTGATCGGGGCAATAAAATCACAGGGCGTGATTGTTGTACCCTGATGCAAATGCTGGAAAAAAGCGTGCTGTCCATTTGTTCCCGGCTCACCGAATATAATCGGGCCGGTATCATAATCCACGGCGTCGCCTTCACGCGTCACATATTTGCCGTTGGATTCCATATCCAGTTGCTGCAAAAATGCGGGAAAACGATGTAAATAATGATCATAAGGCAATATTGCACATGCCGGATATTTCAAGAAATTACGATTCCAGATTCCAAGCATCGCTGATAATACAGGAATATTCTCCTCTAAAGGTGCGTCTTGAAAATGGCAATCCATATCATGTGCGCCCGCCAGAAGCTGTTCAAAGTTCTCATACCCTACTGTCAGTGCGATTGAAAGCCCAATTGCCGACCACAAACTAAACCGCCCTCCAACCCAGTTTTCAAACGGAAACATCAAATCAGGATTAATGCCGAATGCGGTCACAGCGCCCTGATTGGTCGACATGGCCGCAAAATGATTGGCAACAGCTTTGCTATCGTTGAAATGTTTTAACAACCAATCCTTTGCGGTTTGAGCATTGGTCATGGTTTCCTGCGTTGTGAATGTCTTTGATGCCACTAAAAATAATGTGGTTTCAGGATCAACTTTTTTCAGAACTTCCGAAATATGTGATCCGTCAACATTGGATACGAAATGGCTTTCAATATTTTCCTGATGCCACGGCGTCAACGCTTCACACACCATATAAGGCCCCAGATCGGAGCCACCGATACCGATATTCACAACTGATTTAATTTTCTTACCTGTAAAACCGGTAAAATCGCCGCCATGTACGCGTGCGCAAAAATCTTTCATTTGTTTTTGAACGGTGGCAATGCCTTCCATAATGTTAGCATCTTCAAATATCAATTCTTGATCAACCGGACGGCGTAATGCCGTATGTAAAACCGCACGCTGTTCTGTTGTGTTAATTTTCGCCCCGGAAAACAGACCGTGACGCCATCCTTCAACATCTTTTTCTTTGGCAAGAGTTAACAGCTCCTTCATAACTTCTTCCGTCACATGCTGACGACTATAATCAAAAAGCAGGTCATTATGCGCTACGTGAAAGTGCTCGTAACGATCCGCATTTTCTTCAAATAAAGATCGTATGTTTGTTTTGCTGATCGAAGCGGCAAGGCGTTCCAAATTTTCCCACGCGGATGTATCAACTGGATTATTCGACATTGGGGAGGGTGCTGAGGTTTGTGACATTTTCTATTTCTATATTTTCTGGTTTTCCGATGATTATCAGGCCCATTTCGTCCGGTTTCAAATACTTTTTGGCGACTCGCTGAATATCTTCAACCGTGACGGCATTAAACCCCGCGGCGCGTTTATCAAGATAATCAATCGGAAGATCATCGGATTGCATCCCCATTAATAAGGAAGATATATTCGACGTCGAAGACAGGGTAAGTGGCAATGAACCATTTATATAATCAATCGCTTTTTTCCGCTCATCTTCTGATACAAGCGTATCCGCCATTTTTTGCATCTCGGCCTTTGCCAAGGCGATCATCTCCCCCGCATTTTCATTGGCGGTCGAACTGCTCAATGTTAGATAATCAATATGCTCCATTTGGGTCAGGTATGTTCCGATGCCATACGTCAAACCGCGCTTCTCTCGCACTTCCTCGGTCAGGCGCGATCCGAAACCGCCCGCCCCCAAAATCTGGTTCATAACCTGAAACGCATAATAATCCGGGTCAGTCCGTGACAGGGCGGGCAAAAATCCCATCACGATTGACTGGGGAATATCCAGATCATAGACATATGCCTGCCCCAGGTTTTGTAAGGTAAAGTCTCGCGCCTGTTGCGACATTGTTTGAACCGGCGGCAATGATCCGAAAATATTTTCAACATATGTTTTTGCCTGCTCCGGCGTCACATCACCGACGATTGCAATTTCCAACACATCTTTCGCCAAACGTGTCTGCACAAATTTCCTTAAATCATCGGGTGTAATTGCTGGCAGGGTTGAGAGAGTCCCGCCGCTATTCAATGCATAAGGATGCCCTTCAAACATAATATCATTGGCAAAACGCGCTGCAATCCACTGTGGATCGGATTGTGATGAACGAATACGCGCCAGATTGGAGTCTTTCATACGCTGTAACGGCGCTTCGTCAAATCGTGGCTGTGTTAACGCCTCTTTCATTAATGCGGCGGCTTTATCCATCGTTGAGGTTCGTGAATAAATCGATCCGCCGAAGGTGTCACGACCCGCCGAAAAGCCGAGGGAAATTGACTGCGTCCTCAAAAGTCCTTGAAATTCTTCAGACAGTATGTCTCCTGCACCCTCGTCCATGGTATTTGATGCCAGTCGCGTCAGACCTTGTTTTTCAAGGGCGTCATATTTTGACCCCGCATTTTCAAAGGCAAAATTAAGCGCAATAACAGGAATAGAATGGTCTTCTACTAACCAGAATGTCAATCCGCTTTGTGTTGTCAGTTCCTGAATATCCAGAAATTTCTCGCGTGCATGAGATAACGGCACAAAGGCAAAAAGGAAAGCAACTATTACTGCAAACAACTGAAAGCCGCGTGGAAAAATGGCGTTAGATTGGAATAACGAATTCATAAAAATTTGTTCCTCATTCTTCACCTTCTGTTAGCGTCGGATTTTCTTCTACAACTTTTTTTATTTGTTTTTCGGGCAGTAAATGCCCTGTAACAACCAGCTTATTTTTATCATCGGGGTTCAGATATGTTTGCGCCGCACGTTGAACATCTTCTTTTGTGATTGCTGCCATATCACGCGCCCAGTATTCAACATCGTTAACGTCCAGCCCGCTGGTCAGGGACCGTCCGAAAACCATGGCGGGGCCTGTCACACTATCCAGCGCAAAAATGGCCTCTGCCTGAATACGGTCTTTGGCTTCCTGCAATTCCGCGTCTGTTATACCTTCGGTAATTACATGACGTATTTCATCTTCCAAAGCGTTTTTCAATGTTTCTAACTTGATACCCTCCAACGGCGTAGCATACAGATAGAAACGCCCGTCATCATAGGTCGTATTACTGACGCCCAGCCCCGCACTACTTGCCAGTTTCTGTTCAACAACAAGCGATTTATAAAGGCGTGTTGTCGGGCCGCCGCTCATAATATCTTCCAGAATTTGTAGTG
The DNA here is from genome assembly GCA_963710165.1 of uncultured Alphaproteobacteria bacterium. Classification (GTDB taxonomy): domain Bacteria; phylum Pseudomonadota; class Alphaproteobacteria; order Micavibrionales; family Micavibrionaceae; genus JACKIP01. Next base: position 167,112 of record CAVPYZ010000004.1, on the reverse strand, counting down.
CATAGGCATCGGTTTTATTCTCACGCACCGACGGTATGCGTTGCATTTGTACCACTTGCGGCTGTTGAATGCGCGGATGATGAAACACAACCGTATTTTCACCCGTGAAAGGAGCAATATTCGGTCGCTCACGCGGAGTATCCAAAGCAGCATAGGGCTTAAACGGTCCATAATATTTCCGTGCCAGAGGTAATAATTCCTCCATCGTAATATCACCGGATACAATCAAAATCGCATTATTCGGCGCATACCATTTTTTGTAAAAAGCGGTCGCATCTTCTTTGCTTAGCGCGGCAATCTCTTCCATCCAGCCAATCAAAGGCACACCATAGGGGTGTTTCGGAAACAGGTTATAGCCGAGCTGTTCATAAAACCGCCCTGTCGGGTCATTATCTGTGCGTTGTCGGCGCTCCTCCATCACAACGTTTTTCTCGGACTCAAAATCATTCGGTGGCAGAGTCAAACTCTGTAGACGATCCGCCTCCATACGCATCATTTCCTCCAGATGCTCCACAGCAATTGATTGGAAGTAAGCTGTGTAATCATAAGATGTAAAGGCATTATCACGTCCGCCAAGGGCACGTACCCGTTTTGAAAATTCACCTGACGGAACATTTTCGGATCCTTTGAACATTAAATGTTCAAACATATGTGCCAGCCCTGATTTACCGTCCGGCTCATCCGCGCCGCCCACTTTATGCCACACCATATGGGTTACAATCGGGGCGCGATGGTTTTCGATCAGAACAATTTCTAAACCGTTTTCTAAAATCGCCGTTTTGGCATTGAATAACTTATCCTGCGCGGTCGCAATATTTGAATGAAGACAAATGATAAGAATTGCAAAAGCAAGTGAACAAAAAAAACACTGCGATGACATATTATAATTCATCATTCTTTATTGCTCGTCTGTTTTAATCTTTCTGCCTCTTCCGTGGCATTTAAAACCTTGGCTTCGCTTCCGTCTTTACCAATTCCAAGCAGGCGTTTTGCAACGGATTGATTACTTTCATCAATCACCCCGACTTCACTGTCAATCGTGGTGCGAATATTACTTGCGGCATTGGCCGTTCCGGCTTGCTCCAATAATAATGCCTCGGCCTGTGACGGGCGCGCGGGTGCGGAGCGTCCGCCGAATAAAGCAGCTTTGGCCTGTTTTGTAACTTCTATTTCTTGCGGACGCGGTGCGCCTGGTCTTGGCGTTGGCAATGTCATACTGGGGGGGATTTCCAGCGGCGCATTTTTTGTCACCTTGAATTCGTCAGGCGCATTCTTCGACAAACCCAACGATTTACGCGGATTTGAACAGGCACCGACCATGAATATAGTAAGAATTAAAAAAGGAATTATACGCAGCATCATGATGTTGTTTCTTTCGATTTAGACGATAAGAATAAACTATCATAGGCGATAATAGCAATACCGATCATCACGCACGCATCTGCCACATTGAAAGCCGGCCAATGATATCCAAGGGCGTGCACATCTGCAAAATCATATACGGCGCCATATTGAACGCGGTCCACAATATTACCGCATGACCCGCCAATAATTGTACCGCATCCAATGGCGGTCACATAATGATCCGACTTGATCAGTAAGACTAGGAACAGCGCAGTAATAGCGGCGGCAATTCCGATCAGCAGATATACACCTGCGGGCGATCCTGCCTGCATCATGCCAAAGCTAACCCCTTCATTCCAAACATACACCAGATTGAAAAAAGGTAGCACTTCCACCGCGCCGCCCTGATCCAGAACGTAATTGCGGATCAAGGTTTTTGATACCTGATCCGCAATAAATAGTATAAGGGCAAGCCCCAAGCCCGCCAGTGCCAGCTTACGCGAGCTGGGCGTGATTGATTGTTTGATGTGTTCTGCTTCCATAGGTTTCTTTCTTACCGCTCCAGATAACATAGCGCAAGAGGGCATCGGCGGAAAGACGTCCAGGACCGACTATAAAGGGAACGGCCAGTAATAACATCCAGTAATTATGCTCATTCAAATAAAAATCACCTGCAATAAGATATTGTATCGTCATGGTCATGGTGATTAAACCTGCCGCCGTAAAACGGCTGAATAAACCGAGCGCTAATAACACGGGCAGAATTACTTCCGCACCCGTTGCAGCATAAGCAGCAAGAGTAGGATCAAGACCGGGAACAGGATGGATTTCATCAAATAAGTAAATCGTTGAATCAAAATTACCGTTCTGCCATGTACCAAATTTCAGCATACCCGATTTGAAAAATATCCATGCCATAAACACGCGAATAGAGAGAAGCAGGATCGGTTGCGCAATGATAGTTGCAAAATTTCTGAGGGGGTTGATCATACGATCAATAGATTGAAAGGTGCGTTGCATAGTGAAGCTTTCTGTTTAAGTTTTGTTCTGCCTATGCATTCGCCTTCACATCCCGAAAAGTTTCATAATTAAAAAATTTCTGAAAAAATGTATTGAAATCAAAGTCTTGAAAAACCTCTATGGTCTGTTCAAGCGCGGATGCCACACTCTCGCCGCCGTGAATATGTTTTAAAAATGCATATTCGTCTTTCGACAGCTCGATATATTCCCCTTTTAAATAAGGGCGATAAATCATGACATATGTTTCCCCGCCTTTTAAATCTGGCGGTGACATCTCCTCATGATCGGGATTGAGAGAAAAGTCGCGAATTTTCAAAATTGGAAAAGGTGAATATAAAAGATAGGCCGACGTTCTTAAATGCAACGTAACGTCACCAACCCTTTCCAATCCCTGCAAATTTTTGGGGGATAAGGCATAATCATCCTGTGCATGTTCACACGCGCTCAAACACCAATCCAGTTTGGCACTATCTGCCAGATAGGGCAGTTGCTTCGCGGGCGGAAATGTTGCAATAAATTCGGGAATATCGGCGCCGTATTCTTCCAGCCAGCCACTTTGCGGCAGGTTTTGACGAATGTAATGCCGCAGCAATCCACGGGTAAATTCTTCACCACAAAGGGCGCGCACGGTTGGAAATGTCTGTGCCATCGTGGCCGCCAAACCGCTGACAATATTATCACGATAGACCCGTACTCTCTCATCTAAAGGAATTTTTCCTGTTTCATATAATGCCGCAAATCTCTCATCTATCTGATCATTGGTACGCACCATATGATCTTGAAACAGGTTTTGTGTCTCTTTCAGCTTCATAACTCAGGTTCTAATCCCTTCTATATGACGCGTTTGAATATCTGGCTGCGATTTCATCTGCTTGGCTTCATCCAAGGTTGCTTCATCAACAATACTCGTTTGATCTCTCAAAATCTGACGTGCCTTCTTGGCTTCATCCAATAATACCTGTAGGGGCGGCAGGTCGACGTCCCACTCGATCAGGGTCAATGTTTCCCCCAAATGGGTCACCGCATGTTTATATAAATCCCAAACATCTTTTTTGACCGGCTTGGAATGCGTATCGATCAGAATAGTCTCTTCACCCAAATCGCGCTTGGTATGCCCCGCAAGATGCATTTCGCCGACGTAATCTTTATGAATCTGTGAAATATAATGAAACGGGTCAAAATTATGATTATGTGCTTGCACAAAAATGTTATTACAATCCAGCAAAATACCGCACCCTGTCCGCGCCGCAATTTCATTCATCAGCTCGTATTCCTCCATATCATTTTCGGCGTATGCCATATAAGTAGAAGGGTTTTCAACCAGAATACGACGCCCGAAATAATCCTGAACTGTATCAATGTTGCGGCAAAGCGTCTCCAACGTTTCTTTGGTATAGGGCAGCGGTAATAAATCATTTAAATGGGCATTCCCACTTGCGCTCCATGAGGCATGATCCGACATTTGAAACGGTTCGAAAATATCTGCCAGCTCTTTAATTCTGCTGAGATGCGTTGTATCCACCCCATGCGCGGAGCCCAAAGAAATGCCGACGGAGTGAAAACTCACTTCATAATCTTTGCGCAATTTTTCTAGAAAATGACGATGTATACCGCCGCCAAAATAATTTTCGGGATGAACCTCTAACCAGCCAATATCTGGTTTCTGGTCATCTATATCACGGTAATGCGGGCCGCGTAGACCAATGCCAACAGGGTCCGGCAAACCTGCCGAACCCTGTTGATAATTTCGATTGATGTGACTGTTTTTCGTCATATTCTACTAACAGAAAAGTTTAACCTTGCTCCTCTTCCATCATTTTGTCTTCTTCCATGATTGGCTCTAATGATCCGCCGGCCAAACGCTCACAAATTCCTTTTGGAAGCGACAGCCACTCACCGCCATCGGCGTCTGTTGCTGCCATACCTGCACATGAATGTGTTCCTGCGGCATTTCCGCAATCATTTTTACCGGCTTCAACGACGCCGTAACATTTTTCTTTATCTGCCTTTGTTGCGTGCTCGCCCGCTTCGGCAGATGTTGCGGCAATGCCCATTGTTGTTGCAAATGCACCGGCAATAAGCGTGTTAATTGTTCTGTTTGTTAACGTTGTCATGTTTAGGTCTCCTAAAGTAAGTTTTGTTAAAGTGTCTCATGTTGGTCATGATTATACTGTGTTCGACACGACCATCAGATGGTTACAACTTTTTTTTTAAAAAGCTGTTATTTTTTATGCGATACTGTCCAGCATAGTCTTGAAAAAAGTTCGTGCTGACTGGCTACCTTGATGATCCAGCGTGGCATTTTCAGGATGTGGCATCATACCAAGAATATTTTTTTCTTTATTATAAATTCCTGCAATATTGTGGATTGATCCGTTCGGATTGGCGGCTTCATCATACGTGCCATTATCGTTACAATATTTAAACGCAATGGAATCGCTATCTTCCAACTCTTTTAAAATATCGTCATTTGCAAAGTAGTTGCCTTCGCCATGTGCCACGGGAACGGTAATGACATCGCCTTTATTCAGATACCCGCTCTGCGCCTCATATTTCAAATGAACATTCTTACAAATAAATTTGAGAGAGCGATTTTGTAACAGCGCGCCGGGTAGCAACCCTGTTTCAACCAAAATCTGAAATCCGTTACAGACACCGAATACTTTCGTTCCGCTTTTTGCTTTTTGAATAACATCTTTCATGACGGGCGAATGGGCGCCCATGGCACCGCAACGTAAATAATCACCATAGGAAAACCCGCCAGGCAAAACGATCAGGTCAGGACTACCAATGTCGGTTTCCTTATGCCAGACCATTCTAACATTACCGGCACCTGCTTGGCGTAGCGCCATTGCCATGTCATGCTCTCTGTTCGTACCGGGGAAAATAATTTGTGCTATGTCCATAACGTGTCTCTATTATTCCTATGATCCTTGACGTGCATCATTAAACAGCTGTTGTAACTCCGCCGCATCTGGCATCGACCCCTCGGGGATGTAGAACTGATCACCAACATAAAGCGTCGGCGTTGAAAGCACATTTAAACGGAAAGCCAGATTTTTATTATCTTCTATCTTACGCTTTGCAGCCGTGCTTTGCATATCTTGCGCAAACCTATCCGCGTCCAGACCCAGTTGATCTGTCATGATTTTGATTTCCGCCTCGTCATAATTCCGGTTTCCGCCGCGAATAAAATAATCATGCACATCCAGAAACTTGTCCTGTTGTCCTGCGGCATATGCCATAAGCGCCATCTGTTCCGAACGCTCCCCGAAATAAGGCAGGAATTTGAATAACAGCTCAACCTCGCCGTCTTGCTCTGCTGCGTCTCTTACGATCGGGTCAATTTGCGCACAAAAGGGACATTGATAATCGTAAAAAAGCGTTACTTTTAAATTTGCGGGCGCTTCTGCTACTTTCACCGCGTGACCGGGGGCAACATCTTTGATCTTGCTGATGGTCGAGCGATTTTGCAGAACAGTATACCCCGCATAAAGCATGACGATAGCAATGCCGAGAATGACAACATTAAACGGCGTTACAATTTTCGAAAAACTGATTTTCTTGAAATCAATCATTAGCTAGCTGGTGCCTCTTCCGCTGTCTCACCTGTTGTCTCTTCGGCATCTGACATACGGATCTCGTCAATGACTGCTTTCAAACCTTCATAGCCCAAATACCCACGGTAAATTTCACCATTAATCACAAAACCGGGCGTTCCGCGAATACCGATATCACGTGCAACCTGCACATTTTTTTCGATCGCGTCCAGAATGCTCGGGTCTTTTGCTTTTGTAACCAATGCCTCAACATCCAAACCGGAAGATTGTGCCAGCGTTCTCATATTCGCTTCAGTTTTTGGCCCGCTGAAATTCATAATGGCGCCGTGGTAATTAAAGTATTTATCCTGTGGCTCTGCCGCCATGGACCATTTCGCCGCTTCAAGAGACGCTTCGCCCAAAATCGGCATTTCTACAAAGGTCACTTCAACGTTTTTATCATCTTGCAATAAAATCTGCAGATCATTAAAAGCCTGCTTACAATATCCGCAATTATAGTCAAAAAATTCGACAATTTTAATATCGCCGTCCGGGTTACCAACACGCGGTAAATCACCTGTTTTTAGAAATTCTTGATGATTTTCAAGTCTGGCACTCGCTTCTTGTTCTTCCTGCTCACGCTGGCTGACTTCAAAATTTTGAAGCGCTTCAATAATTTCCTGCGGATTTTCTGCAATATACTCTTTAACAATATTTTGAATATCTGCTTTGCTAAGCGCGGCGGGGGTGTCTTGCGCGGTAGTCATACCTGCAAAAAGCATAAGTGTTGCCAATACGGCAAAGAAAGGAAGGGAACGGATCACTGATAATAACTCCTGTTTAGATTAGATAATAAATAATATAGGTAACATGACGCAAAAGCGCAAACTTCTTTATGCCTGAAAACCTATCTTTTAGCTGTCTTTTTCATTTTCTTGCACATATCTGGCTATATCGCTAGCGCGCAAGGCTTCCCGACTACCTGCCGCGCTGTTATCTCTCACGAATTTAGCCAGCCGTTTTGCGTCGGGCAATCTTCTCTGTAACACCGCTTCCTCTGCCAGATTAAGGCGTGCCTGAACCTCGTCCCCCAGACGTCCATGCGCCGTTGCTAACAGACGATAAATACGCGGTGATTTCTTTTCACTGCGCAGGGCAATATTCAACTGCTCCAGCGCTTGCGACAGCTTTGTTGATTGTCCGTCTCTATTACTACTCTCTACCAAGGCATGGGCATAAGCCGTTCTGATCAATGGCGCGTCGGGACGTAGCGCAACGGCCTGCTTATAATAGGGCAGCGCTTCATCAACACGACTAAAATCAACCAACATTTGTCCTTTCAATTCTAGAAAATAGGGGTTCTGCGGCTCTTTGGCGATCAATTGATCATTCAAATTCAATGCTTCATCTATATTATTTGTGCGATACGCCGCAATCGTGCGCGCATACATCGCCGCGATAGAGGTATCATTCGTATTATATTGCCATTGCACTTGCTCGGGAGAGATAAAACCCTTTAACTTGGCTTTCATACGCGCAAATTCCTCATTCCACGCGGCGGGAAACTCTTTATTTTTATAGGGCGATTCTTCGACTTTGGTTTTCAGCGCGGATATACGATTTCCGGTCAGCGGATGGGTGCGCACATATTCGACTTGCTGGCTTTGCGGTAAAAGATCTTGTCCTTCCAGCTTCTCCAAAAAACTGACGGAACCACTGGGGTTAAACCCTGCCCTGTTCATATACTTTACGCCCGCCTGATCCGCGCTGGATTCATTTAAACGTGAATTTGATAAAAACCGCGATGTTGCAACATTTTGCGTACCACTGATAATCGCACCCGCCGCCGCGCCTTCGCCCGTTAAAACGGCCGCGCCAATTCCTAAAATTGTGCCTATAATCGTTTCATAAGATGCTTGCTCGACGGAGCTACGTAAGCGAACCAGATGTCCGCCGCTGATATGCCCTGTTTCATGTGCGATAACACCGATAATCTCACTCGGATTTTCTGCCGTTTCCAACAAACCTGTATAGATAAAAATATTGGCGCCCCCCGCAACAAACGCGTTCAGGCTATTATCCCTGATCAAAATAATATTTACATTATCGGGCACCAACCCCGCCGCATTGAAAATGGGGGTTGCCCACGTGCGGAGCGTGGTTTCGATTTCAGTATCACGAATGATCGTTTGTGCACGCACTGTATAGGAAACAGACAGACACAAAAGCAGCATAAAAGTAAAATGGATATAGCGCATCAAAAATCTTTTTTTATATTGTCATTATTATATAGAGATAATCATCAAAAAAGCGATATCTTTCAAAACTGATGTTTTTGATAAGAAAAAGCCATTAAAATATAAATATGATTTGCATTTTATGCATACCTATCATATATAAAACAAATATGTAATAGAGGATAATAATATGACACCAGCGGGTGATGGTGCAATTTCAGTAGATGAGGCAATCGGCGGATATAAGTCTCAGGATGCTGGAAAACGCTTTTTAAAAGAATCTCCGGAACATTTCCTAAGGTTAAGTGTACGTTTGAAACGTTGTGCTTATGAGGAATCAAACGCGGCTTTCGACGTGGAAAGGGTTCTCGATCTTGTCGCCGCAGTGCAAGCTATTGGCGTATTATATACAACATTTGACGATCTTGCTCTGGCCTCCGTTCAATTTGGGCGAGATGTTCTGACAGTCGAAAATGAAAATCCGTTTTTAACACTCTCGGATTCTTTTCCCTCCCTACCCCAAACCAGCCTCGCCGCCCTATCAGTCGGATTGTTATTTCTGGCAAAAAAAACATGGGAAGCAACGGAACAGGAAAAAGAATTCGCCTATGAAGAATTTGTAACCGCCAGAGCTATTGAAGATGTTGCGATAGAAGATAACGGCATTGACGCCGCAGAATTGCTTTCACGTTTTATCATGGATTTTGATATACGCCCCGATACCTCGGTTGAAAACTGGAAAAACAAAATCGAATATTACCGTCCCAGCGTGAATATTTTGCCCATTAAACCCGCTTATATTGAGGCGATAGAAACAGCCAAAGAAAGAATAAGAGCAGAAGATATTGAGCAAGGTATATACGGCACAACCCTCAAAACACCTGTCAAACTTGCCAAGAAGGTTGGGCACAATCTAACCAAAGGTACAGCGCAAGCCGCACAAAGTCTAAATCCATCCATCATTACAGCTTCAAAGAAAGTTTTGGCTGGTACGGCCGCCACGACCCTTTTAAGTTGGCCTGAAAATGGTGTATTAGCGCACATAAAGCGCGTCAAGAGATGCCTTCAAGATGATTTTAACGCCGCTGGCAAAGCACTGGGAAAAAGTAACTTCGTTCAAACGATTGAAACAACGGCTCAAGGGCTTGAAACAAGTTTGAAGCTTTGGAAACACCGCAAATATTTCAGAAAAATAAAAGCAGGGAAAACATGGGAAGAACAAACCATGGATCGCCGAGAGTTTTCGGTATGCGTCGCCTATACAACGCATTTGGATGATCAGGATAATGGCAAAAAACGCGCTGATGAAATTACGGTTCCCGCCCTGTCGGACAGCTACACGCCGTCCTATTTTGACGAAAGAAAAGTACAAGGTGAACGTATTCGCGATATTCGTCGTAATGTAAGACAACAATTTGAAACAGCAAAAGGCTTCGTTTATGCCAATTCTTTTATGGCGATTAACGGCGTTTTTGGCTCGCTCGCGCTTTATAATGCCGGACAGGATACAAATGCGACTGCGGCTGCTACCATCGGTTTATTTGCAAATAGCGCGCTTTCCTACACCAACGCATTTATGAACATTCCCCCTATGCTCAGCATTGGTCACGGACTTATTCGCCAAAGTACGCGTTATCAGGAAAATGCGGAGGATGTCCTCCACTCGCAATCAAATGTCAGACGTCAGTTGAAAGATATACGTAGCTTGCTAGAACAGCCGCAACCAGCCGCAAATGACCAAGAAGAACAGGTGACGCCGCCGCAACCTGTTCCCGGTGAATAATAAATAGAAGACTTACTTAAGCCGCCAAACGTCTCAACACATAATGCAGAATACCGCCGTTACGATAATAATCCAGCTCGTCTTCTGTATCAATTCTGGTTAAAAGATCAACCACTTCGCTTGAGCCGTCTTTGTACGTGACTGTCATTTTTAATGTTCCGCGCGGTGTCAGGTCAGACACGCCGGAAATATCAAATGTTTCAGATCCGTCCAGCTTCAAAGTTTGGCGCGTTACGCCGTCTTTGAATTGCAGTGGCAACACACCCATACCGATCAGATTTGATCTATGAATACGCTCAAAACTTTCTGCGACAACAGCTTCAACACCCAAAAGGCGTGTTCCTTTCGCCGCCCAGTCACGCGATGATCCTGTGCCATATTCCTTACCTGCAATCACAACCAGTTGCTGGCCATCATCGATATATTTCATCGCGGCGTCATAAATACTCATCTGCTGACCACTTGGGATATGTTTGGTATAGCCGCCTTCGATATTTTCCAGCATTTCATTTTTAATACGGATATTGGCAAATGTTCCGCGCATCATCACTTCATGATTTCCGCGGCGTGAGCCATAGGAATTAAAATCACGCGCAGATATGTCATTGCTTTTCAAATATTCACCGGCGGGGCTGTCCGATTTGATCGCACCGGCGGGGGAAATATGATCTGTCGTCACAGAATCCCCTAATAATGCCAAACAATTCGCGCCTTTAATATCATTTAAATTTTTAGGCTCTTGTTTCATGCCCTCAAAAAACGGCGGGTTTTTAACATAGGTCGAACTATCTACCCAGCTATAGGTTTTGCCGGATTTGTTACCTGCAATTTCTTGCCATTCTTTCGTGCCTTTAAAGACATCGCTATAGCGATCACGGAACATTTGCGGAGTCAGGCACGCCTCGACCGTTTTTTTGATTTCCGCATTGCTGGGCCAGATATCTTTCATAAAGACGTCATTGCCGTCCTGATCCTGACCAATCGGATCATTATAAAGATCGACTTTCAATGACCCTGCCAAAGCATATGCCACGACCAATGGCGGTGATGCGAGGTAATTAGCGGGAACATGCGGGGAAATCCGCCCCTCAAAATTCCTATTTCCAGACAAAACACCACAAACGGTCAGATCATCTGCCTCAATCGCTTCACGGATCGGATCGGGGAGCGGGCCGGAATTACCGATACAGGTTGTGCAACCATACCCGACCAGATCAAAACCAAGCGCGTCCAGATCATCCTGTAAATTCGCTTTTTCCAGATAATCGGTCACAACTTGCGATCCAGGTGCAAGTGATGTCTTCACCCACGGCTTTGTCTTCAACCCTTTTGCCAAAGCGTTACGTGCGAGTAAACCAGCCGCCACCATCACAGATGGATTAGATGTATTGGTACAAGACGTAATCGCCGCAATGACAACATCACCGTGATTCAGTTCATAATCCGCATCTTTGACTTTGGCTGATTTACCATCAATAACTTCGCGAATTTCTTGCAATTTATGCGCGGGCATTTGACCGCCTTCACTTAATAATTTGCCTTCTTCACCTATAGGCTGAAGTTCCAAGGTATCACCCATCAAAATATGAAATTCTTCCGCTGCTTTGGAAAGAAGGATTTTATCCTGCGGACGTTTTGGTCCCGCAATCGACGGCTCAACACTTGCCATGTCCAATTCCATTGTGTCTGTAAATTCAGGATCAACGGAGTTTGCATCACGCCACATGCCTTGTTCTTTGGCATATGCTTCGACAAGATCAACCGTCTCTTTTTCACGGCCTGTAAATTCCAAATAACGCAGCGTTTCTTTATCAACAGGGAAGAACCCGCATGTTGCGCCGTATTCCGGTGCCATATTCGATATCGTGGCACGGTCCGCGAGAGACATATTATCCAAACCAGGGCCATAGAATTCAACAAACTTACCAACCACACCTTTTGCACGCAGCATTTGTGTGACAGTCAAAACAAGATCGGTCGCTGTTGCACCTTCCTTCATTGCGCCTGTCAGTTTAAAGCCGACAACTTCGGGAATAAGCATGGAAATCGGCTGACCCAACATCGCCGCTTCGGCCTCAATCCCGCCAACACCCCAACCAAGAACAGCCAAGCCGTTAATCATAGTGGTATGCGAATCTGTCCCAACCAACGTATCAGGATACGCCACATTTTTGCCGTTCTGGTCTTCTTCATTCCAAACTGTTTTTCCCAGATATTCCAGATTTACTTGGTGGCAAATACCTGTTCCGGGGGGCACAACACGAAAGTTTTTAAAGGCGTCCTGTCCCCATCTTAGAAATTCATAACGCTCTTTATTCCGTTCAAACTCGCGCTCTACGTTTGTCTTAAAGGCTTGCGGTGTTCCGAATTCATCCACCATCACCGAATGGTCAATCACCAGATCGACAGCTGAAAGTGGATTAATCTTTTCCGCATCACCGCCCAATTGTAAAATCGCCTCACGCATTGCTGCCAAATCGACCACCGCGGGAACACCTGTGAAATCCTGTAACAGCACCCGCGCTGGACGGTATGCAATTTCACGATCCGACTTTTTATTTTTTTGCCAGTCCACAACCGCCTGTACATCATCTGTCGTTACACTGCGCCCGTCTTCGAAACGTAGCAGATTTTCGAGCAATATCTTTAATGTAAAGGGTAATGTTTCAATATCACCCAACTGCTTTGACGCCTCTGGCAATGAAAAATAGTCATAGCTTTTCCCGCCAACATTCAGCGTTTTTCTTACATTCAGTGTGTCATGTCCGGTTTGTGTCATTGGTGAAAATCCTTTTAAAATAAAGTGGTGCGAGTGAATGGAATATCAATCTAGCACTTAGAGTTTAATGCAAAGTAAAGGCAGAAGAAAGGGCTGAAATAGTTCTTATTTTGTTAAAATGACAAACTGGAACATTCCGCCCTATTTCAGCCATATTTTTTTGAGATACTGATTATAGATTAAAGTTTTGTTCTCCTCTTCATTGACCGCTACTCAGAAATGAGTGGCGGTTTCTTATTAGAGAAACATCATTTATAAAGATTTATTTTTAAGATTACTCACATGCCAGACGAATACGCTCATACTCTTCGAATGTATCAACATTTTGCTGGCGTCTAAAACGTTCTTCTTCCATCAGGCTTTGTTGCGTTTTAATTACGCTCGCCACATATTCCTGCATACTCACCTGAATACTCTCCAGCCGTTCAAGCGGATAGGGCCCCCGCCCGGGTGCATTATTGATGGACAGCCTCAATGCTTCGCCGATTTTACGGGCGTATTTGTTCAAAACTTCTTTATCCACCCGCACATGCTGTTTTTCATGTTTTAAAACTTCACGGTATTTACAGGTTCTTTTTTTAAAATCCTTGGCAACATAGATGGTCGGGTCAAGCTGGACAGTCACATCTATGCGATCAAAATAGACACACCCCACGCCCAGATGCTTCCAGCTTTGATGTTCAAATTGTAGACTGGTTTTCAGCTCAATCTTACTCGCCGTGATTCCCCCTGTCTGCGTGGTGGCATGCTTTGGATAAGGGGAGATGGTGTCCGCCTGTCGGCTGCTCAATACCTCGATGCTTTTTTGATGATTGTACTTTGTGGGTAAAGCACGCGGTTTCACAAAAATTTGCGGCGCATCAGGTAAATTACATTTCACCGGATCGGCCGCCAAAGTTAAAATACCTGCAGTATAGGGAATCAGAAGTGCTTCAAGAACCATGTATGCTTTCCATTTTCTTTATATCATTGTATAAACAAAACAGAAAAGAAACGTAAAAATTGGAAAAATTATTATGGCTTTCATCGGGTCCCTGCTTATTTTCGCCCTGCAAATCTATAGCTTCATCATTATTCTGGAGGTTATAATAGGATGGCTGATTGTGTTTGATGTGATCAACGTCCGCAATGACAAGGCACAAAACCTGATCAAACTTTTGAATAAGCTGACCCATCCTGTCTATTCCCGCATTCGCAAATACGTTCCCCCCATTGCCGGCATTGATCTGGCGCCGCTGATTGTTCTGTTTGGTATTTATGTCTTGCAAATAATGATCCGACATTTATTCTACACCCTCTATTATTAACGGGATTATTAAACGGGATAAGAACAGGGGTGTAAGATGGGCGCACAAATTATTGATGGCAAAGCCATTGCCGCGGGTTTAAGAAAAAGAATTAAAGAACAAGTGGCAGAAATGGACACCAAACCGGGTCTTGCCGTTATTCTGGTTGGAAATAATCCAGCTTCCGAAGTGTATGTTGGTAGTAAAGTTCGCGCCTGTGAAAAGGTTGGAATCAACAGCTTTGAACGTCGCCTGCCCGCAGACACATCGCAAGATGATTTGATGAAGGAAATTGACCTTCTGAATAATGACTCCGCCGTCCATGGCATTTTGTTGCAATTGCCCCTGCCCGATCACCTTGATGCCAATACCTGTATCCGCTCCATTGACCCGAAAAAGGATGTTGATGGGTTGCACCCGATGAATATCGGTCATCTGGTTGCGGGGCTGGACGGTTTTGTTCCGTGCACACCGCAAGGCAGCCTGATGCTTATCAAATCTGTTCAAGATGATTTAACAGGATTGAATGCTGTGATTATCGGACGCTCTCTGCTGTTCGGCAAACCCATGGGGCAATTACTGCTTTCTGAAAATTGCACAGTCACGCAGGCACATTCCAAGACAAAAAACCTCGAACAACTCTGCGCCACGGCTGATATTCTGGTCGCCGCCGTTGGTCGTACGGAAATGGTCAAGGAAAGCTGGGTTAAAGACGGCGCTATTGTAATTGATGTCGGTATTAATCGTCAGGAGAATAATAAATTAAAAGGCGATGTTGATTTTGACGCAGTTCAAAACAAGGCGAAGGCCATCACGCCCGTTCCCGGCGGCGTTGGTCCCATGACCATTGCCTGTCTACTGAAAAATACAGTCACGGCCGCATCACGTAGTTAGGATAAAAAATTAATTTACTGACGGGTTCGTCATCGGCAGATTTTGCAGATCAGTGCCAACGGCATCAGGCATCGCTGATTCAATCGGTGGCAGCTTCACTTTCTGCTCTTCGGTCAATGCCAACTCGGGTATTTCAAAAATATCCGAAGGAACAAGGCAAACCTTTGCTTCGGGATCATCAGTATCTGTTGACGCCGCAACGCCTGCACCGCCGCCGCAACCGCCGCCACATCCACCTGTGCTTTGACCATCCGCGTCCTGACCACAGGGAACTTGTGTATTCTCTATCTTTAAAATTGCCGTAGCGTAAAGATCACTCCAGCCTTCTTCTGCTTTGAATGCCGTTAATAATTGACGGTGACTAACATCTGCAGACGGTTCCAATAATACAACCGCATTTGCGCCCAAATTGGAGATATATGCCACGCCGTTTTCACGTTTTTTGATGACAGGGCGAAAGCGTGACGTCATATATTTATCCGGCTCGGCCTGACTAATCGGTGCGAGTAGATAAATATAGCCGTCTTCGGTCAAAGCCGTTTCCGGTATAATCACATGCGGCTCTTCCGATGGAATGGGAACCAGAATGTTATGCTGCGCTTTTAAGGCAATCTCACCAACACGCGGCGCATTGATATATAAATTAACATTGCCACCCTTCGGACCGCCAAAACTAATAAAGTCGATTTCCCCTAAAACGGGCGAAGACGTTTCATCAAGAAAAATCGCCACAATATCTTTTTCCGCCAGACCAGTGGTCAATTCTTCTTCGATATAAGTGCTGAGCCATAATTGCTCCCCGTCACCAATCCAGTAAAGCGGCTCTGCCCCTTGAATTTCCTGTCCGGCTTTTAAATCTGACCAGATCACGGTTCCACGTTCCGGTGCACGGATAACACTCCGCTCAATCTGTTCTTCCACAACGGCAAGTTCCGCACGTACTTGCGCCAGTTTTTGAAGGTTTTTATCCCAGACATCATCCTTGACCAGATCCTTCTCAACCAAACGTTCAATACGGCGCAAATGCCCTGTATATTCGCTGCGCTGTGCATCCAGACGCTTGCGTTTTTCCTGTAGTTCACTGTCATCCATCCGCAGAAGCGGCGTACCATCCCCCACAACATCACCCGGCCAGGCATAAATCTCTTTAATCTTGCCATCGCGCGGTGCCTGTACCTCACTCGCCTGACGCGGTGAAACCTTGGCAACCAAAGGAATGGTACGCTGTATAGGGGACTCAATTGTGTTGGTAAAACGATAATCCTTGGCAAACGCAGTGTGCGTTAGAAAGGCAGAAGCAACAAGACAGGCAGATAATAAGTATGTACGCATAGAAATAGTTAACGCTCTTTTGACGTATTTCGCAAGTTTTTCATGCGAGCACACATGCCACAGCGGCAAAAGAAAGGCTTGATTTTTAAATATAATATAATTATGGTCGAATTTCTTAAGCGCTCGTAGCTCAATTGGATAGAGTACCTGACTACGAATCAGGCGGTTGCAGGTTCGACTCCTGCCGAGCGCGCCATAACTCTCTGATATTAAATAATATTTTCTTTTGCTTTATTTGCCCCTATGTTTTTGGTGCAAATATGATGCAATTTATATAAATAATGAAAAATAATTTCCAATTATCGAAGATCAGATTTCACTCTATGTTTTCGATAAAAATTATCTCAACTCATAAATCACAAATTGAAATAAGATTATTACAAGGCTTGTATCAAAGAAATTGTATGTCAAAATAGTGAGAATGATTAAAAGCTTACTCAGGATCATCGGCACAATTCTATTGTTTCTAATATGTGCGTTGTTCTTCTATGGATACAAATCAAATCAAGGTATAGCTGTAAATGCTGATCCCATCGAAGTATTGCCTAACTGGTATCTTGATGCGCAGAAAGCATGGAATGATTGGAACATTCAACCTTTGACAACAAAGATAAGATGGGATCGTCTTAACGCTATATTTGATCGTGTTCCTGAATGGGAAATAACGGACGGAAGCGAAGCGTTAGATTGTAATGTAGTTTTCGAAGATTTGAAGAACATAAATCGTGATGCTATTCAAATTTTAGAGCCAGATATACGTCCGTTAAGCTACGTACACCCAAAAATCACTGAACTTCGCAGCCTATGTCCTTACTTATGTATTGGTGAATATCGCCGAGGCCATCAGCGCGGACCCATTCCATCACAGCAAGCACTCTCCTGCAATGAAAAGTGGGAAGGATCAAAATCGCTCGGAAATATCGAATTATACGATTTATCTCAGTATGGGCTTTCTGATGAAACCTTCGCTCTCTACAGTCAGTTATATGCTGCGGAATCAAAAAAATATGAAAGAAGTTTCGTATTTGAAGAGGGTGCCGAGTGGTTTTCAGGAAATTTTAAAAAATGCGAAGAGTATCAAGCTCTTCAAACAGGCGGTCTATCACTTAACAAGACGTCTTTAAGATACGAAACATTATCAACTTCTGCCTTGATAAAACATAAAAAATATCCAAAAAAAATATTTACGTTAAAAGCCTCAACAAATCAGCCAATTAAAGAGGCAATGCAAAGCAAGGCATTAATATGGTCTTCAATCACCGTCAAAGATATTGAACGCCGCATTCCATACGGTCAGAAACAAGGCTGTCTTTTTAATTATTCCAAATTTAATTACAAATATGAGACCAAAGGAAAAAGCGAATGACGCTTTCTACAAATTGTAACATTCGGCAGGCTCATAAAGAAGCAGCTTAAAAATGAATAAAATTTCAAAAAAATGGTTATGGTTAATAATTTTTATCTTATTTTTGATAGCTATACAGTTTTTAAATCATACAGGTTTTTGCTACAGTCAGTTTAAATATTTAAGCAATAAAGAGCTTTTAGACCGTTTTATATTTGGTGACAAAGCCAACAAAATGAATGAAGAAGAAAAGAAAGCTTTTGTAGAAAAAAGATGGAATGGGGCAGTTTATCCAGATTGTTGTCGGATTAAGTCCGAAACCGTTTTTCTAAAAAATAATCCTTTTAGATTTTGGGATATAACACTAGTCGGACAATATTTATATGAAATTAGATATTTGATGCCAGAAACAAGAAGATTAGAGAATACTACTAGAGAACCGTTTCTTATTAATATATCAGCATTGAACTCATGCGGTTATCAGGTTGGAGGTGGCCATCGTTCTATTGATATTTCTATAACAGATTATAACAATGCCTTAGATCGTAACAAACAATATTGGAAAGATAATAAAAAATGAGCACAGTTTGGCAAGCCAATGACGCTCTCTGTAAATTGCAACAATTCTAAGTTTCATTTTAACAATTAATTTTCTTAAGGAAAATTTGTATGGATTATAAAGTTTGCACGTATGCCTTTAAAATCAAAAAAATTTTCCTGCGAATTGGGCAGTTGCAGGTTTGACCCCCACAGTGCGCGCCATAACCCTTCCTACCCTCCCCCCTGTGATTTTAAGTTTTTAGCGGCCAGAGCGTATCCGCCGTTATTTCCATCAACAAAATGGATGTGATTTTCCGCCTTTGTGTTTGCGACAAAGCAGGTAATCAGCGCGGAGGATGAATGATGCGTGCCAAAGGTAATCAATCCGTTATCTTTCTCTTGATTTAAATAAGAACTCGATGGCATCGCCTTGTTCTTGGGAGCAATCCACCACCATGCGCAGCATGTCGTCAAATTTGCGATAATCTGAATTGGCAATCATATCGTCACAATATTGCGCTGTATCAAATTCACCGATTTTAATATTGAAAAAGTACAATATGTTGAACAAGCTGATCATAAACAAATGTTCGAATATGTTTTTAGCCTTATTGCCATGTTTCCAGGCAATTTTGGAATCACGCATAACCTTTTTTCCGGGCAGATGATAGGCCATATTATCCGCATGAACCGGCGACATATCGCCCTTTAGAATTTGAACGATTTTCTGGTTGATGCGCTTATATGTCTCATCACTGTTTTTTTCATCTTTTGCACTGACCAATAGAGTGAGGATGTGGCTTTTACGACTATTAAGAGGTTTCCAGCGACAGGAAAGCCCACTCAAGTCTGCGTCCTCGGTCACACCTTTATCATCAGTGATGGAATAGCCATGATTTTTTATCAGATCATCCGCCAGACTGGCGCCGCCGCCGCGATACATACTGACATAGGCACCGCTTGAGGTTTTATATTTTGCCACGCTCAGCGATGCACCACGCTTCACTAATTCCGATATAGGCACGATACCGACCCGCAAATCCAGATCATAGCAAGAGGTGGCGAGTTTTTTTACCGCCAACATCTGCCTTTTAATATTTTCGACATAGTCCGGCGGAATGAGCATGGTCGCGCCGTCCCCTCCGAACACATATGATAGCTGTATATCGGGGCAAGCATTAATCGCCGCCGTGATGCAGGCCGCACCCACCATATTCACATCCTTATAACGGCCATTTTGAATGGCTTTTGTGGACCCCCCCACATCGGTTACAACAAGGTAGAAATCATCCGGCGCGGCGGAATAATGTTGGTGATTACACGCTTCGGAAAAGTCTTCAAAGGCAGGTAAATTACGATAAAAATCTTTGGACATAGACAAACTATAGCGTCAAGACGTTATGTAAGGGTAAATATTTAGTCTGCCTCATCATAAAGTTTATCATCAAACACATCATCCATATTGATTGACGGATCAAAGCGGGCGTTCCCGCCATGTTGATGGACACGCTGTAGATATGACACAGCCTTCATTGCGGAGTTATGACGATCAATTGCGGCATGCAGCATCTTGTCACGATATTCATCATAATTATTAAGCAAAACATCCGCTTTACCCATTAAATCCCCCGCCGTAATACTTTCGATATTCGACATAATCTCCTTAATATCTAATATGCCGCACAGCTCTTCTGTTTTAAATTCATAGGAAATAGGCAGGACAGGCGTACCCACGCACAAGCCGAAGATCATCATATAAAGCCGCGTCGCAATCACCAGATCAACCTCACGCAATATGTCCATAATCTCTGCCGGATGATGAAAGCCCTTTTCCACCGTAACATGCGGTTTCATAGCCTCAGGCAGCAGATTATAGATCTGCGTCGCCACGCGGGAATCATCATACTTAAAGTGTGATAGTCCCTGACACGAAGAGATAAACACCACATCAACCTCGTAATCGCGGATAAGTTTCTGCGTCAGGGCGGACATGGCCTGCATATAGATTTCCATCCCCTCCCGGTTCGGGCGTTCTTTAAAATAAGGCCACTGACGCACTGAAATTGCCACGCGCTCCATCTTTAACGGTCCTGTATCGCGAATACGTTTTTCTATAAGCGGAATTTCTGCCAGAGCAAAAACGCTATCGGCGACAATTGCGCATTTTTGTGGCTCATCCATGACATTATTCAAATGACGTTGCGATTGTTCATCGCGTAGTAGGATCAACGGAGAAGCATCAAAAACGGGCTTCAACCCCTTACGATTATCCAGCTTTTTAAACGGCCCCAATGATTGCGTGAAAAATATCGGCGGGTTTTTCAGATAGACACTGGTTTGGAACCCCTTGATACGCTCTCTCAAATTAAAATTTTCGTTCAAGTAAAACCCGCCGGTGGTGACCACCATGTCCGCTGTTTTATATGCCTTTAGTCCTTTTGCTGTCTGACGTCCCAGAAACAACGCGGAAAATCCCCACAAATTACGCTTCGCACAAGAGAGCCCCAGACGCGACATAAAATTTAGCAGATTACGCTTGAAACCCTGCTTCTGCTTGACAGGAGCATAGCGATAAAGCTTTTTCGTATACATTTGATGAAATTTTTGTTCCGGATAAAGCTCTTGCGATGTTTTGGCATCATGATCAAAGATCATAATTTCCACATCATCCCCGCAAGCTTCGTGCAGAATTCTCTCCGCCGCCAACATCACGGCGCCGTCCCCCGCATTTCCGCAAATTGTATTTTCCAAGATTATATGAGCCATCTTCCCTCTTATATGCCCTTAATTTGTTATAATACCCTTATAATGCGGGCACTATATAACCTTTTTATGCAATTGTGGGAAAAAATTTACATCCGGCTTCTGTCAAAGCGTTTATGCCCTTGCCAGTAACGCCTCTTTGACGCGGCGGCTTTCTTGTAAAATAGCAAGATGCATATCCTTGATCGGCGGAATATCTGACAAATCAAGACCTTCGGCTTGACCGCAGATATCTGCCAAGGCGTACGCACCCACATGTGATGACGCGCCGTATAATTTATGCGCCGCTTCCTCCCATCCTGCAAAATCTTGTTTGGTATAACATTGATGAAGAGTTGTTAAATCCTGTTGCAGATTTTCTATAAATATCTTCAGAAGTTCACGTTCCATTTCGGCGTCGCCTTCGGTAAACTCTTCAAAATGATGCCAATCGATAACGTGTTTTGACGCGCTATCCGGCACGCTTTGTTGATCGGTATCAGAAACATCTACCTCCGCAGGCAACCACTTCTTTAAAAGGGAGGCAAGTGCCTGACGATCCACAGGCTTGCTAATATAATCATCCATGCCTGCCGCATGGCATTTTTGCGCCGCGCCCTCCATGGCATCCGCCGTGACTGCAATAATGACGGGCTTATCTTGTGGCATGTTAAACTCTCTTATCTGCTTTGTTGCGGTGAAGCCGTCCATATCGGGCATATGACAATCCATTAAAATCAGTTGATATGATTTGTTCTGAGACATCTTCACGGCTTCCGCCCCGCTTTGTGCCTCTTCAAAATTCTCAAACCCTATTTTTTTCAGAGTTTGGCGCATGAAAAGCAAATTAACGGGGTGATCATCAACAATAAGAATTGACGTTTTGGATGGCAAAGACGCCTTCGTATGTACACTGACACCCTCCTGCTTTTGCTGCGCTATATCGTCTTTTAAATCAGCGCCAATTTTGCACGGCAAAAGGACAGTAAATGTCGTTCCGTGCCCCTCTTCGCTTTCAATGCTCAGCTGACCCTCCATAATGCCAACCAAATGGCGCGTAATTGCCAAACCTAGTCCTGTACCACCATATTTGCGCGACGTTGCGCCCTCTGCTTGTTGAAACTTCTCGAATATCTGCGCTTGCTTTTCTTTGGGAATGCCAATACCGCTATCTTCGACGCTGATCCGAATATCGACATCCTCCTCGGTTTTGTTCATAGCAGAGACGGTGATATGAACACGTCCCTGTTCAGTAAACTTAATCGCATTATTCACCAGATTATTCAGAATTTGCTGCAACCGCATTGGGTCGCTCATAATATGTGTTGGTACATCGCCAGACATATTTATTTTAAAATCCAGACCCTTACTTTCAGCGACAGGCGCGTGCAGCCCCTTCATCTGTTCCAGAACATGACTTAAATCGAATGCAATATGCTCGATTGTTAATTGCCCCGCTTCAATCTTGGAAAAATCCAGAATATCATTCAGCAAGATTAATAGCCCCTTCGCGGAGCTGTGAACCGCCTGTGCCATTTCCTGTTTTTCGTCCGGTAAGCCACCTTCGCTTAATATCTCTGACAGGCCGATAATACCGTTCATTGGCGTGCGTAATTCGTGCGACATATTTGCCAGGAAATCGCCCCGCGCTTTATTCGCTTGCTCCGCCTGCTGACGTAATTCTTGCGCTTGGCTATTGGCATCAGATAACGCTTTTTCCTTATCTTTCAGACCAGTAATATCACTTAGATAAATAATATATGACATCCTGTCCTTTAATTGTCCGGGTCTGATAATCTGATGGTATATTTTATTCTGAACACAAACCTCTCGCATGACTTCATGCGACGCATTAACATGATCTTCTAATCCCTGCAAAATAATATGCGTTCGCCCCTCCTCTTTCAGCGTCGGGAATGTGTCCAACGCGGAAAGATTGGTATAGAGAATATTCGTATCTTCCGTTATTTGCAGAACAGGATGCGGATTGCCAAGTGATAGTTCCGCAATATCGCGCGCTTCCTGCTTTGCCACGCGCAGCAATTTTTGCGCATGCTTCAGTGATCGCCAGCGATAAAAAAAGAGTAATACCGCACAAAATAGTATAGTAATAGAACACAAAAACAGGGCCATTTAGGTCTATCCTGCAACCTTCAAACGCGCTGTTTTCTCGGCTATAAAGGGACTTTTACCAACATATTCAAACAACTTTTCCCGTGTGAACGGTTTGCCGACAAAGCCTTGCGCCCCTGCTCTTAAGGCGCGCATGATATTTTCTTTATCTTTACGCCCGCTGAACATAATGACATAGGCATTGGGGTCCAGTTTGAAAATACATCGCAGCACGTCATGCCCGTTTATATCCGGCAAGCCGATATCTAAAAATACCGCATCCGGTGCGTTTTCCAGATATAAATTCAGCCCTTCCGTTCCCGTTGCCGCAGAGATGGATTGATATTCACCACGAATAGTATTGGCGACAAGCGTTCTGGATAACTGGTCATCTTCAATGATTAACACACTTGACTCGCGTCGTGCACTACGCCTGCGTGACAGGGTTTCCGCCAAATTGACTTCTAAAACAGATAAAATATCAGTTACTGTTTTTAACTTTCCGCCACCACTTTTTTCCATGATATCCTGCAGATCAATATCTGTGACCTTTTCACGGCACAGTGCCTCCAGACCATGGCGATGTTCATCAATTGAATAATAATGACACAGCGCCGGCGCGAATGATGTATTCATAATGACCGACAGCTCCTCCATGGCTTTTTCGAATTCTCCGACCATAAAGGCATGCATCAAAATAAAGACATCATGATCATGACAAATATAAACCTCCGCCATATAAGATTCGGGTATCTGCTCCAATAAACTCAAAAAATGATCAAATAATATTGTCTTATCAACCTCGCTTTTCGAAAACTCGATATGCAGGCATTTAATCTGAGATAAATCCTGTTTTTGCCTTTCCAGCTCATCTAAAAATTTGTTTTCTGCGTTTTTGGCTATTACAATCATATGATATCTCCTTTACCAGTTAAGTTGTTGTTTGTGGCTGACAAATGCCACCGCCTTATTGCCTTTTTCGTTAAAAGACAGCCTGTCAAAACTGACCGCCCGCGCCTGTGCAATACCGCGCCCATGATTGTCACCCGCACGCGCGGGATCAATGTTAATAAAATCCTGCCAACTAAATCCTGTACCCTGATCTTCAATCACGGCATAGATACCGTCTTCCTTATGCGCAATTGTTGCGCTGGCAGTTTTTGGTTCGTGCTGCGGTAATTTTTGAAGGCGATTAATCTCTGCCCGCCATGTCCCTGCGGAAATCATCTCAGTTTTTTGATCATAGGTGACCCCCAGATTACCGTGCTCGACTGCATTGATTAACAACTCCCCCAACCCCGTCAACACACGCGCGGAGTCGGGAAAACAATTCGCCATAAAGGCCGCCAGACTTTCTGCCTCGCTTAATGTTTTAAATTTGAATTTGCACGTTTCGATCAGATGAAAACTTGTGCGATGTTTACCAAGCTCTTCTGCCAATATTCTTTTTTGCTCCGATTCTCGCACAGCGGCAGACAGAACGGATTGCAGCAATATTTCATCCACAGGCTTGGTCAGATAGTAAAAAACACCCGCATCCAGCCCCTCTTTCAACTCGTCACGACCATCGGCGCCGGTCACCATAATAACGGGAATATTTCGCAATGCGGGATGACTCTTGATTTGGCGTACCGCGCTCAACCCGTCCATAACCGGCATTTCACGATCCATCAAGACGACATCTATTTTATAATTATGTTTTTGCAGAATTTCCAGCGCAATTTGCCCGTTTTCCGCACACAACATTTTATGCCCCAATTGCCCGATTTGCGCTTCCAGAAATTTCATAGATAACATATCATCCTCAACCGCCAGAACGGTAATCGCCTGTTTCTGGTTAAGCAACGTATAGTCGATATTATCTTGTGTTGCGATAGCTTGAGTCTCGGATTGTGTGTTCATAATTTACCTTTCTGTAAATGATGATGTGAGGGAAAGATGAATGGGTTTGAGTAAATATTGTAAAACTGTTTTTTCGCCTGTAATGACATCCGCCATCACGGTCATACCTGGCAAAATAATATTCGTTTTATCCGCCCCGACATAGGGTCGATTGAGAAGGATTTTTCCCTTATAAAAACGCCCGCCATCCGGCGTTGAAAAGGTTGTGGCAGAAATATAGGTCAGCTTGCCCATCACAAATCCATAGCGTGAAAAATCATACGTGCTGAATTTTGTCTGGACGCTTTGCCCAATTTTGACATGACCGATATCTTGCGGCGAAATTTTGACTTCTACCTCCAGCGATTTTTCTGTGGGAATAATATCCATCAGGGATTGTCCGGGTTGTATCACCGCACCGACCGTATTAATGGCAAACCCCTTCACCAAGCCGTTAATCGGGGCGCGCACATCAAGACGGGCGCGTTGTTGTTGCAGCTTATCAATTATATTCTGATTTTCCGTGGCTTCGGATTGTGCCTTATCCAGCTTTTGCTGCGCGTCATCAATCTGTCCGGCAGAAAGCGATGCAAGCCGCTGTTCGTATTCCTGTATTTGCGTTCTGGCAACATCGGTTTGACGCTCTAACCGCGAAATGGTACCAAGTATATCATTCACTTTCTGACGATCTGTCAAAAGCTGCATATCCGAGGCATAGCCTTTACTATTCAACTTTTTACGACGCGCATACATTTCATTTGAAATCTTCAAATTGGTTTGTGCGGTCTTTAATTCTGCCTGAAGAGAAGATAAAGACTGCTCCTTTTCGGTAATCTGTTTCTCTATAATATCTGCCTCGCTCTGACGCGCTTTTAACATGGAGTCAAAAAATTGTTGCTGATCAGTTAGAAAGTCTATTGAAGAAGTTTCAAATGCAGAAAAATCCGCATCCCGCCCCTCGATATAGGCGCGCAAACGTTCGATTTGAACTTCCAGATTAACCTGTCTACTTCGCACTCTTTCATAATCTTGATTCAACCCGTCTCCGCTCAGTGTTAATAACAACTCGTCTTTTGCAACAATTTGCCCTTCATGCACATGAATGGTCTTGACCATACCGCCGTCCAGATGTTGCACCGTTTTCTGATATCCGCTCGGTACAACTTCGCCGGGGGTGCGCGCCACTTCATCGATTTTTGTAAAGGCCGACCAGATAATAAAACAGAGTATGGCAATTGAGATCATACCCATGGTGGCGCGAATAATATGCGGATTAACCGCTTCCTCCAACTGTATAGCCTGCGACAAATAGCGCGTTTGCTTTTCTCTTTTCTGTTCATCTTTCTTGATAAATAACTGCAACATTATGTACCCCCTGAGTGATTTTTAAGTGTGTCGAAAAAGTCGTCTCTGGCACAGACAACAGGCTGATCAAAACCACGAAGCCAGACAATCGTATCAGCCAGTTTCATAAAATCTTCGCGATAGGTGCAGAGTAAAACAGTGCGCTTGCCCTTGGCACGCGCCAGATAGTCTTTTAAATTTTGCCCTGCCACACCCGATAACAATGTATTGGGAAGCTCGTCGATCAACAGGATCGGTGCAGGATGCAAATACGCACGAGCGAGAGATAATCCGGCCGCAACACTTGATGACAATTTCACGTTGGAATCCTGCCCGATTAAGGTTTTCGTACCCTGTGGCAATGCGTCAATATTGCCCTTTATATTGGCAAGGGTCAGGGCTTTGTCTATCTCTTCTATACTGGCAAGGGGGTTGGCATAGCGTAGATTTTCTTCAACTGTTCCTTGAAAGAAATGCGGTGTTTTCGGCACATAAGCAATTTGTTGCCGCAGATGCGGCGCGTCCAGTTGTCGAATATCAAATCCGTCCAGACGCACCACACCGTCCGTCGGAATGTGCAGCGATTTCAATAATTTCAAAATCGTCGCCTTGCCGCTGCCGTTACTGCCTGTAATCGCGATCAAATCGCCTGCACGCGCCTCGAATGACAGGTCGGTAAAAATATAATCCGCCTCGTCACTATATTTAAATCCGACATGATGGAAAGATAACGCCCCGCTCAGCGTAGGCAATCTGGAAAAGCTCTGTGCTGTTTCACGCTCGGTTTCTATATCCATCAGTTTATTCACCTGATCAATACTGTTACGCAATTGTTCCAAACGCGGGATCATGGTGCAAAGCGAATAAAACGGCGTTAATATACGCCATACCAGTATCATGGTCGCAACCAGCGCGCCCGCGCTCATCGCGCCGTCCCAGATCATTTGCACCCCGAACCCGACTGTTGCCACCGCCGCCAGAATGGTCAGGGTATGCGCGCAGGTTTCCGCAATCACGCCGTACCATCCCAATACAAAATGCGACATCATTTCCCGCCCCGATAAATGGCGAAATTTTTCCTGCCATTTACGCGCCAGTCCGTGACCACGAATACCGTAAAGTTTTTCGAATGTTTCAATGGTAAATTGTTGTCGGGCAGAGCTGTTCTTTGCCGCAAGCCGTATATGAACCTTGACCTTTTGCCTGATAAAATAAAACAGCGCGATGTAGCCAAGAGATATGGTCAGCGGCACAAAGACCAGCGGCCCCGAAATTAGTGCCACGGCGGTAATGGCAATCACGACAAAGGGCGCTTCCAACAGGGACAAAAACACGGACCCGCTAAAAAAATCACGCACAGATTCAAACGTTTTTATCCGCGCCACCTGCGACGCGACCGATGCCTTTTCAATCAAATTGGGGGACAACCCGATCAGATGGGCAAAAATCTTGTTCCCGACAATGTTATCCAGACGCCCCGCCAACCATGACAAACCCGTGGAACGAATACGTCGCAGTTTCCATTCAAACCCGATTGCAATAAATGCCCCCAACGCCAACATCGGCATGGTTGTTAAACTGCCCGTTGCAATCACACGATCATAAACCAGCATAATGAATAAGGGCGTAGCCAAAGCGATGATATTCAGGATCAAGCCGGCCATCATAACCTGCGTAAATGTCCCGCGAAACCGCCCTAATAACGCCCGAAACCAGCTATGTCCGCTGCCTTGTCGCATAAATTTGGAGAGGCGCGTTTTCTGCTCTTCATACTTTTGAAAAAACCAGACGCGTCCGTTTTCATCAAAGCTTGGCGGCACATGACTGACCAGTTTAGACAGCGGGTCATAGAATAAAATCTGTCCGTTTTCATCACGCCCCAAAACAATTGACGGATCACCACGTTCGGGAATAAACACACCCGGTAACAGGCGCGTATCAATATTTTCAAGATGAGCAGAGGCTTTACGACAAAAATATCCCAGATGCGCCATTATATTCAAAAAATCCGGCGCGTCCATTCGTCGCGCATCATACGGCAAGGATTCCAGTATTCTTTGCACCTTGCACTGCGGTTCCAGATTAAGGATAAGCGCACATAAACAAACCTCCCATGCGCCGTCTTCACGAAAATTGATGCGCCCCGCTTTCGATAATAAAGACAACATGTTTAAAATCGGCTGGCTATCCACAAACTTGTCATGGGTTGCGCTATCAATAAGTGGGACTTTATGTAGTTCACTCATAATCTCAGCTCCCGATAGGGGGTTATATTACCTTGCTTAGTCTGCTTTGTTTGCGGCAATAATTGTCCGTTTTCCAAGGTGTAATGGGTGTTTGCCAAGTCACAGATATTTTTGTCATCTGATACCAGAATAAGCGTTGCCTTCCCTTTTATCCGTGCCAAAAAGCTGTAAATCATTGCATATCCTTCCTTGTCCAAAGAACGATCGGCATTATCAAACAAGATAAGTTTTGGTTTCGGCGCCAATGCGCGCACCATGGCAATGCGCTGTTTCAAACCGGGGGGAATAAAATCTGTGTGATTACCGTTTAAAAACGTATCCAGCCCGCTCGGTAATTTGGCGATGTCCTGATCAACACCCAGATATGTTGCAACTTCGCGCGCTTGCGATTCAGGTATTTGACCAAAAGATGTCATGTTATCGCGAATTGTGCCGCGAAAGATTAGCGGACGCGTGCGAATAAATCCGATATGCCTCACCAATTCCTCAGGCGCATAGCTTTCAACATCTACCCCGTCAATATCAATATGACCACGTCGCGGCGGATAAATTCCCGCCAGAATATCAAGTAGTGTGCTTTTTCCTGACCCATGCCCGCCAGATATTAACACCGCTTCACCGCGTACAACATTTAAATTGATTCCTGATAAAATATTTTCATCGGTGTGGCTGAAACAAAAATCAAGATCCCTGATTTTTACGCTGCCTTCAGGAAATAAAGGAGTGTCATCTTGGCGTTGCAGAACATTTTGCTGCGGCGTTTGCATCAAATCTTCCAGATGCTGACGCGCCAGAATATAATCCTGATACCGCGCCCACAGCCCCAATGCCTTTTGTACAGGTTGCATCATACGCCCCGATAATAATAATGTGGCAATCAATCCGCCCGTTGTAACCATACCCTGCAGCACACACCACGCGCCAAAGCTGATTACGCTTGCCACCATAATGTGGGAGAATATTGCGCCGTTATTAAAAATTTTGGAGGTTTCTTCTGTCACACAATAATTTTTAAAGGTTGATTCCTCTTCCAAAGCCTCGTAACGGCGCTCAAAAAATTTCTCCAGTGCAAAGGCTTTGATCGTATGAACCCCTTCCAGCGATTCAATCAGGAAGTTAAAACGCACATCATCCGCGCTCTCGCGTTCCTTAAGTGCTTGGCGTAGGCGATAACCCTGCCGAAGAGATAAAATGCTGAAGACTGCCAAAATGACCAGCGGTACAATGATTAACGGCGTCGCGATATAAAATACTAACCCCAAAAAGACCGGAATAAATGCCAGTTCCATCCACACAGTCATGGCATGACCATTATAAAAATCTTTCAACCTTCCCACCGCGCTCATCCGGTGGAGATGTTCGCCAATGCCGTGATGTCCGGCTTTCGATAAATCGGAATGCAACACTTTATTCATGGCCTGACACGCGATCAGATGTTCATACGTCGCACCCGAACGTCCAATCACATAAGCGCGACACAAGCGTAAAACCATCTCCAGAAAAATCGCCAGACAAACGCCAATGATCAAAATCGATAACGTCGATGTTCCCTGATTTGGCAAAATACGGTCATAAACCTGTAATGTCATAATCGGCAAAGCAAGCGATAGAATATTAATGGTAAAAGTAGAGAGCAGAAGAGAAGAAATATTGTTTAAATATCCTTCAGGACGAAGGATATCAGATGGTTTTTCAGTATGATTTATCATGTCTTCGCGTGCCCTGGGGGGGAGTGCGTTATCCAAACAGCCCCCCTAAACTCCCCGTATCCAGATCGGGGGTAATATCAAGAACGCCTAAACCTTCCGCCAGACTACCGCTTGGATCGGGCAGAATATCGGCTTCATGCGTCGGGTCAGAAAACTGGTCAAACAAAGAGACAGAGTCGGAGATTGTACTTTCCGTCCACCCGCCCGAATTATTAGAATCAGTTATGTTTTCGGTCATGTCTGTTGTGCCGCTCAGGTCAACAACATCGTCAATATCTACATGTAATGTAATATCAATATCGTTGGTTAAATCTTCAACCGGATCAATGGTGACTTCCGTATCCAGCTCGTCACTTATCCCTAATAAATCAACGTCAACCTCAATGACAATGTCATCATCACTCTCATCATCTGTATTCAGCTCGGGTAGAATAGCATCCGCAACATCTGCAATCGCCTCGCCAACATCGCCTAGCAATGTATCTTCTGCGCTGCCTCCCTCTGCACTATCCAATAACGGGTCGGCAGCGTCGCCTAAAATATCGATTGCTGCACCGACGTCAAGATCGATGTCGCCGATAATATCTTCAACAGGGTCAAGCTCCAACTCATTCGCCAGATCGAGAATATCGCTATCCAATACATCAACGTCACCGGCCAGATTGATATCGCTATCACCTTGTGTATTATCGGTTTCAGACCCGCCGGGATTTAAAAAATCGGTTTCTAAATCGATACCTAAGTCAACGTCTCCCACAACATCTTCAACAGGATCTAATACTGGACCAAGTTCAAGATATGCAAGATCGGTTGCAAGTATATCAAGATCAATATCCAGATTCAGATCACCATCAGCATTCGCATTGTCATCGCCTAAAATATTATCCACACCAAGATCGGCCAAAACCGTGCCCACTGCCCCGTCAACGATGTCGACTGTTTTATCTGTAACCGTTTCCAGTATCTCCAGCGTGCCAGTCACTTTTGTTATAATATCTTGTAAGCCGTCTTGGATATCTGCCTTAATCAGACTTTCTTTCACATCGCCCAAAATCGTTTTTAAATTATGAACCGCGCCGCCGATATCGCCCAGTTTATCACCAAGCAAGTCCGCGCCGTCCAGTTGATCCAAAACATTATTCACAACAGACAAACTTGCGTCACCAGCGGGCTGTAAAATATCAGTAGAAATATTTTCCAATGATTGCTCCACCACACCAATCACTTCTTGTGATATCTCGCCGATATTATTCAGCGTGACTTTCAAAACAGAAATCAAATCACCCGTGACCACCTCTAATAATTCCGAAGCCGTGGTCAGGCTGTCAGACGTTAGATTGGTTGTTTGATTTAGAACATTGCTGACAATGTCACCCAATACGTCAGTAACTTCTGTAATAGTTATATTCAGATTTTCAAGCACGTCATTCAGACCAATAAACGTTTGCTCAATCAGTACGGTAACATCGGCGATATTGATATCAATATTATTAATAGTAATGAATTGATCGCACGTATTCTCACAATCAGCCTCTTTCCCGTCACTACCATTCATACCGTTATGACCCGAATGACCATTCTCACCGTTTTGACCCTCTTCAGCGGCGCTGCTCTGAACCGTATCAGCCAGACTTAATCCGGAACCTGACGGCGCAAAAACGCCTTCATTCGATGAAAGCTCCGACGCTTTGATAGAGCCGATAGTTGCCGCAGTCAAACCGCCAACCTCACCTGTATCTGCGGCATTCGTACCTTCTATAGATGATTGTGACTCATCATAATTGGTAATGGTTTCTTCGGCTGTTATCTTCGGCTCGAACACGTCAACCGCCTGCCCTATAACATACGCTTGTGTTGAGGGCGCGGCGGTTATAGCGGTATCAAGCTGCGCTCCGTCTTCTTTTAAAAAACCGTCCTGTGTCATCAGAATATCCGATTGTGCCGCCTGTAGGCTGGCATACCCCATATTCCCCGCACCAAAAACGCTTTCGGTCACACCATCAAGGTCTTCCGCCATATATTGATCGGCATCCAGTTTCGATGTTGTCATGTAAACAGGTGTCGCGCCCATAAAATCCAGCTCATATTGATTATTTTGTGTTAAGACATCTTTCTCTGCAGCCATATTATTTCACTTCCAATTAATTTATCCTACCCTAATTTATCAATTCAAGGTTGTTTATTTATAAATATTATGTTTCAATTTACATCGAAATTATTTCAATTGTGTTTCAACCTTAAATTGCCGAAACATTATTTTGAGAAAGTAAGTATATGGACACTGTATTGGTCGTGGATGATGACAAAATAATCAGGCACTCTTTAAAAGAAAATCTGGAAGGAGAAGGATATCTGGTAATCGAAGCCGCGAACGGTGCGCGTATGATGGATATCATTGATCATCATACAATCGATCTTATCCTTCTTGATCTGCACCTTCGTGATGAGTTGGGAACCGAGCTGATTAAACCGCTACGCTCACATACCAATGCGCCGCTTATTATTGTTAGCGGTGACAATACAGCGTCAAAAAAGATCAGATGCCTGAAAGATGGTGCAGACGATTACATTAAAAAACCCTTCGACCTACAGGAAATAAGTGCCCGAATATACGCCAATATCAGGCGATATAAAACGAGCTTAGAACGACCTGCATCCCATGCCGAAAATGATGTTTATTATTTTAACGGCTTAACGCTTGATCCGGCAAAATATCAGTTGTTCGACGGTAATAACCAGTCCCGCGATTTAACACCGCGTGAGTTCATATTACTGGAAACGCTGATTAAAAATAAAGGCACTGCCATGCCGCGAGAAGCATTATGCGACGCACTTCGCGAAGAAAGATACGTCCCCAGTCCGCGCTCCATCGATATAAAAATCACCCGCCTGCGTAAGAAGATAAGGGGAAAAGAGGCCGACCAAGACACCATCCAAACTGTGCGCGGCATCGGATATATGTTCATAGAACATACATAGTTATATTACATGCATACAAGTGTATTTATTTAAATTTATAGTTGTGTATTTAAAATAAATTTGATTACCTCTTTATCACAATCAAAAATTGAGTAATCTATGAAAATATTAATCGCAATTTGTTTATCTTTCGGGCTGCTTACCACGACCCTCCCCACATATGCCGCAAGCGAACCGCAGGATGTTATGGGTGTTTTAAAACACGTTTACCTGACCAATCCCGGATTGAATGCAACACGGGAACGGCTGAAAGAAACAAAAGAACTTTACCCGCAAGCTGTATCCGGATGGCGCCCGTCAATAGAAGCTGAGGCCAGCTTATTTGCAACCGATATAGATAACAGTAATTTCGGCGGCGGGGACGGTGCAACAACCAAAGACCTGACCCTGACCTTTGACCAACCCCTGTGGCGTGGCGGTAAAACTTTCTCTGACGTGCGAGAGGCCAAAGACCTGATTAATGCGGGGGAGGCGCTTTTACATGAGGCAGAACAAAATGTTTTTCTGGACACTATTGGAGCGATCCTGTCTGTTTCGCGTGATACAGAGCTTTATAATCTGCGTCTGAAAAACGAACAAAGCCTGTCGCAGGATTTCAAAGCGACCAAGGCGCGTTTTGAGAACGGCGTTTTAACCCGCACGGATGTTGAACAAGCCACCGCCAGATTACAACGTACACAGGCAAATACTATCAATGCCGCGCGCGCGCTGGATATCAGCCGCGCCGAATTCGCTGAGGTCACAGGATTAAATCCGGATAATATCCAAACACTTCCCGCGATGGACTTTCAATTTCCCGCAGCAATCGAAGATATGCTAGATACAGCCGAACAGCAAAACCCCTCTCTATGGATTGCCAGATATGAAGAAAATGCGGCAGGTCATAATGCCGTATCTGCGTTTCGCGACCTGTTGCCCCGCATTTCCGCTTTTGCATCCTATAATAAACAATACGACCCCCAACCGGGTATTATCCCCGATAGCCAAGCCCAGACCATCGGTGTTCGCGCCGTTATTCCCCTCTATCAGGCGGGACTGAAGCGATCCCAAATGCGCGCCGCAAAATATAGCGCACAGCGCCTTATTTATGAAAGTGAAGTAACTGCCAGACGCATTCGCCAAGACGTTATTCGCAATTACAGATCATATTTAAGCGCGCAAGAGGAATTACGTGTTCGCCAAGATGAAATAACTTCTTCCGAAAATGCCTTGATCGGCGTACGTGAAGAGGAACGTTTAGGGCAAAGAACGATACTGGATGTTTTAGACGCCGATCGCGAACTAATCACCGCCAAAGTCTCTCTTGCCACGGCGCGTTATAATCAGGCATTTGCCAACGTTGCCCTTGCCGCCAATCTGGGGCTTTTAAATGCATCAAATCTGGGACTTTTGGAAGGTGAATAAAATCATGTTGATAAGCCGTTAAGGTGCGTTTGTTCTTCGACATCGCGTCCAAATATGTGTATGACAGAAGAACACATGCCACAACCGCGGACAGATATTAAAAGAAAACAGCTTTCCTGCCTTCTGATGGCGGGCATGATATGTGTCTGTACCCCGCTTTCCGCAATAGAGGTCACAGGACTAGACGACCTGCCGGACTTGAAAGCATATATAGAAGAGCGCGTGATCACACCACTTGAAAATGAAGAGAAACAGATCTATCCCGCCGCCGTAAAAGGACAAATCCAAAAGGCATTAAAAGCAAATGGCTATTATAGCGGTCGCATCATTCACACTTCGGCTGATGTGCCGAGTGATAATGAAGAAGACGAGGAAGCCAATAAAGACGACATTTACAACGTCATGCCGGGTGGACGTTACGTCATTTCATCCTATAAAGTTCTCGGCTATGACGATCCACCACAGATAAAACTGAAAAGCGGCAATCCGTTGGTGGCGCAAGATGTTATAAAGGCGCAAAGAAATCTACTCAATACTATCTCGGATAAAAACTGTTTTTACGAGCTAGCGGTCAAACACCGTATTTATCTTGATCCCCAAGCGCAATTGGCCGATCTGGAATTTGACGTGGACGCATCTGATAATGCCCTGTTCGGAACGACCGCGTTTATAGGCGCAGAAAACATCAAACGCAGCTATCTGGAAAATTTTATAACCTACGAACCCGATACCTGCTGGAAATCGATCGAGCTGGAAAATACCAAAGAAGCATTATTGAAAACCGGTCTGATCAGCACGATTGATGTGGAACTCCCCGATGATGTTCCGGCGGATAAAACCATTCCTATTATCATGGAATTACAAGAACGCGCCCCGCGCAAAGTGCGCCTTGGTGCAAATTTCAACACCTCCGAAGGACCGGGGATCAGCGCCGAATGGCTACACCGCAATTATTTCGGCGCAGGTGAACAACTGTCTGTCTCCACCAGATTATCAAGCGTTTTACAACGACTGGGCATGGACTTCAAAAAACCGTTTTTTCTGAGCGATAAGCAAAACCTGAATTTCTCATCTGAATTACGCCGTGAAGACACTGATGCTTATGAAGAATTCGGTTTGAACGTTTCCGCAGATATTGACCGCGAAATTTCAAGATACTGGACGGGTAGCCTCGGCGTCGGGCTGGACTTGTTACAGGTGAGAGAAGAAGGTGAACAAACCGAAAATTTTGCACTTGTTTCCGCCCCCGCGCGCATGAATTACGACAGCCGTAACAATGTTTTAAACCCGACAGATGGCCATACCCTGCGTTTGGCAGCAACGCCTTATATGGACACATTCGGCAACACTTCCCCATTTTTGAAAACACGCGTGACAGGCACGACCTATATCGGGCTCGGCGAACACATGCTGGATAGTATTATCGCCCTACGCGCGTCGGTGGGCAGTATCTGGGGAACGGAAACCCAAGATATTCCTGCATCGGTGCGTTTTTATGCTGGCGGCGGCGGCTCCATTCGCGGCTTCGGATATCAGGAAGCCGGAGCCGTTGATGAAGATGATGACCCCGAAGGCGGACGCTCTCTGGTTGAAACCAGCACCGAATTACGTTTGAAATTCAGCGAAAAAATCGGCGGCGTAGCGTTTGTGGATGCGGGCGGTGTGTATGACAGCGCTTTTCCCGATCTGGAGGGCGGCGCATATATCGGCGCGGGTGTCGGCGCACGGTATTATACCGACTTCGGACCAATTCGTTTTGACATTGCTGTCCCCGTTAATAAAACCGAAAATCTGGATCAGGGATACCAGTTTTATATCAGTATCGGACAGGCATTCTAATGATTGAAATACTCAAACGTATTCTTAAAAAACTTACCCGATTTGCTCTGGCCATTTGCTCGATTCTGATTTTATTGAGTGTTTTATTAATCATCACAGCCCAGGGCTTTATTGTCTGGCTAAATACGAATAGCGGCGGGAACTGGCTTTCTTCTCATATTGAAACAATTCTGGCGGAACAACCCTATCGCCTTGATCTCAAGAACTTTTCACTCTCCGGTTTATTGGGTGTACGTGCGGGGCAAGTCATTGTCAGGGACACGGAAAATGACCTGCTGAGCGTACAAAATGCACGTATACGCATTGACCCGTTTCCACTGGCCATTCGGCGTTTATCATTAAAAATAACGGCTGATCAAATCAGCGTACTGAACAAGCCACCACAAACAGAAAAGAAAGAACAGCAAGCAGAAAAAGAACTGAATGTGACATTGCCCGATATTTATTTTAATGAATTCGCGCTTGGCATTTATATCGACCATCTAATAATCTCCGATCAAATCATGAAGAACGGGCTAGATGCCGTTATAGAATTTGAGCAACTGGTATCAATCGAGGAAAATACCGCGCAAAATGTCGGTAAATTATCTGTTCAACCACTTGATAATACGCAAGGTATTCCCCTCTATTTACCGCTTGAATTAACCAATAAGCTGGCTTTTGATACCGAAACAAACATTCTTGATGTGCAAGACATCACCTTACAAAATCGTGAGAATAATATAACGGCAACCGGTTTTTATGCGCTCAATAATAAAACTTTCGATCTTGCCGCAAATGGTGTCTGGCAAGATGTTAAAGCTTTGTCTGCCGACCTCAGCGCGCCCATTAAATTTGACGCAGATATAAACGGCGATGTCACAGCGTTTGATGGCAATGCGCTTATTACAACAGCTTATAAAAATATTCCCGCTAATATTACCACCATTGTATCGCGTCAAAATGATTTACTAAAGCTTGAGACGTTCAACGCCACTGCAAAGGACTTGGTAATCGACGGACAAGCGAGTTATGACCTGTCATCAAAAGTGGCAGACGCGAATATTAAAGGCCGTATTGACAGTCTGGAAATCGTCAATACCCTGACCAGTCAAGACATTGGCGGGAACGGCACTTTCACGCTTCGCGCCAATGGCAACCAAACATCACAATCCGCCGCGATTGATATGGCATTTAATAATCTGCGGTACAAAGACATGACCGCCGCCTCTATCACAGCAGATATTACGGTGCCATCGGTCAAAAACTGGAAACAATCACGCGGCACGATTTCTGTTCGAAAAGCGCAAGTTCCGAAAACGACTATAAATTCCGCACGCATAGATATCGACTCCAAACCGGACGCTATCCATGTTAAAGTCAGCGCCGATGCGCGCGCCTTAAAGCCGTTTACAATTAACGGCGAAGCGGCGCTACATTCTCTTGAACAACTTCACATCGCCATTCCCTCCTTCAAACTGACAGCCGGAAAAGGCAGCCTGAACCTAAGCGGGGCGTTACAAAACAACCAACCGGATTTCAAACTGGAGACAAATAATCTTGATCTTGCCGCCCTACCCTACGCAGAGCTATCGTCATTGCCATTAAAGATCAAAACCTTGGATGCCCGCCTAAGCGGAACGCTGGACGCGCCGCTTTTTGATTTGAATTACGGTGTGACATCGGCACTGCCCAAAGCACCTGAAATATCGCTGAGCGGTCAAGCCTCTTACAAAGATCAAAAAACCGCACTGACATTCAGCGGTGAGGGGCAAGGCATTAAGACATTACAAGGCAACGCTTCTTTTCCGCTTGGATTATCATTACAGCCGTTCAAACTCGACTTTGATAAAACTGCTGCGTTAACGGGGCAGGTTTCGGGCGATCTGGACCTTGGCGCACTTGGCACATTATTTCTTCCTGATACTTATGACCTTAGCGGTGATATTAATCTGGATGCTGATCTGTCTGGCGATCTTTCAAAACCCGCAATTAACGGTGACCTGACCCTGCGCAACGCTGAATTTATTGATGAAGTAAATGATTTGGTTTTGAGAGATTTGCGTGCCGACGCCGCATTTGCGGGACAGAAAATAACGCTTCAATCCCTGACCGCCAATGATAAAAGCGGTAATGGCTCCCTAACAGCCTCCGGCATGATCAATCTGGAAACGCCTGCCGAACCCGATATTACCGCCGATGTGACCATGAAAAATATGCATGTGGTTCAAAGCAACGAATTCGATGTGCGGCTGAACGCCGATCTGGGTATTGAAACACGTGCCAGTAATTACTTTCTGACCGGAACAATCACACCGCAGGAAATCATGATTAATATTCCGGAGCGCTTTAATAATCCTATTCCAACCCTGAACGTGGTGGAGCGTGAAGAGGCGGGCGCGGTGAAAAAACGCTCCTTCATGGAAAAACTGAAAATGGATTTGGTGTTCAATGCCGATAACCAGATTTTTGTCCGCGGTTGGGGATTGGATGCGGAACTGGCAGGGAAAATGGATATCACAGGCACCGCCAAAACACCGCTGGTCAATGGACAACTGCGCACCATTCGCGGCCGATATGAGGAACTCGGGAAACGCTTTACCATTGATCGTGCGATTGTCCGTTTCCAAGGGAAAATGCCGCCCTCCCCCTATCTGGATGTGAAGACCTCGACAGAGCTGGAAGATGATATTACGGCGCATATCCTGATTACAGGCCGCGCCACCGATCCAAAACTGGAATTTGCCGCGACACCGTCTTTACCCGAAGATGAAGTGCTATCCCGCATTTTATTCGGACAAGACCCCACCAACATTTCCGCCTTTCAGGCCGTACAACTTGCCCAAACCCTGCGTCGTTTTTCGGGCAAAGGCGGCGGCGGCATTGATTTACTGGGCAAAGTTCGTGATGTGACAGGGCTTGATGATATTCGCGTCGAAGGTGTCGGCACAGAAAATGCTACCGTCGGCGCAGGAAAATATATTACCGATAAGGTCTATGTCGAAGTCGAACAGGGCGCAGGAGAAAACAGCGGCGCGGCATCCGTCGAGATTGAAGTCACCCCGCGTATAACACTGGAAAGTAAAACCTCACAAAACGGTGATTCCGATGTGGGTGTTTTCTGGGAATGGGATTATTAAAGCTTATAATATCAGGCAACCATAATTGTCTTGGCATTCATAAATTCCTGAATCCCCTCCTGCGATAATTCACGGCCATAGCCAGACACACCCAACCCTCCAAACGGAACACGCGGGTCAGAGCCGTAAATTTTATTTACAGCTGTTCCGCCGGCCTGAATCTCATTCGCAGCGCGGTCTATCTCTGTCTTATCATTGGTAAAAATAGCAGAGGCCAAACCAAAGCGCGTTTTGTTGGCGCGCTCAATTGCTTCATCAAAATTATCGACTTTAAACAAGCTTGCAACAGGGCCAAACAGCTCTTCATCTGCGGCAGGACTACCGTTCGGGATATTTTCCAATATGCCAGGTTGATAGAAATACCCGTCCCCCTCTATGACCTTTGCCCCTGTCAGGCATTTTGCCCCTTGGGATATACTGGCCTGTACCTGACCGTTCAAATCTTCGCGAATTTGTGACATCGCCAGCGGACCCATATCTGTTGTATCTTCCAAAGGATCGCCGATAGCCATTTCTTCATATTTGTCAACCATACGGTCTCTCACCTGATCATACACATCGCTATGAATAATAAAGCGTTTGGCGGCGATACAGGATTGACCGTTATTCATGGTGCGCCCCGTCACCGCGGCGTCAACTGCCGCGTCCAGATCGGCAGAGGGCATAATAATAAACGGATCACTTCCGCCCAACTCCAACACGGTTTTCTTGATTTTCGACCCACAGATGGAGGCAACCGATGATCCGGCTTTCTCCGACCCTGTCACGGTTGCCGCCTTTACACGGCTATCTTTAAGAATATTTTCAACTTTCTCCGAGCCGATTAATAATGTTTGGAACGCACCTGTCGGAAAACCCGCACGTTTGAAAATATCTTCAATCGCCAACGCGCATTGCGGCACGTTTGAGGCATGTTTTAGTAATCCTGTATTCCCAGCCATCATGGCGGGGGCGGCAAAGCGAAACACTTGCCAAAACGGAAAATTCCACGGCATAACCGCCAAAACGGCGCCAATTGGCAAATAACGGACATAGGCCTCTTTATCATCAGTTTTCAGCGGTTTATTTGCGATTAGTTCTTGGGCGTACTGGGCATAATATTCACACACCCATGCACATTTTTCTGCTTCCGATATAGCGGACTTTAACGTTTTGCCCATTTCCAATGTCATTAATCTGGCAAAGTCTTCTTTTTCGTCTTTCAAAATACGCGCCGCCTCCATCAGAAAATCAGCTCTTTGTTGTAAACGATAATCGTTCAAATCCTTAAATCCGGACACGGATTGGCTCAAGGCTGTTTCTATCTGTTCATCGGTAAAAGAATCGAATTCTTTTAGGGTTTCTTCATTAACTGGATTTATACTTTGAATGGACACAACTATAACTTTCTTATTTTATTCAAGATTATTACCTACTACTATTATTAAAAAAACGCCTCAGCCATAACATCGTTCCATAATATGCCCATGATAGATCACTTAAAAAATGAATTACAAAAACAGCAGCGTTTATTAGGCCGCATTGAAACCTTGGCCAATATAGGTCATTGGCAGATTAATCTGTCTGATAATTCTGTTACGTGGTCGGACTCAATATACAAAATACACGGTGTGACACCAGAGGACTATACGCCCCACTTGGATACCGCCATCGACTTTTTCCATGAGGATGACCGTGAGAAGATTAA
This sequence comes from uncultured Alphaproteobacteria bacterium, assembly GCA_963710165.1. Classification (GTDB taxonomy): domain Bacteria; phylum Pseudomonadota; class Alphaproteobacteria; order Micavibrionales; family Micavibrionaceae; genus JACKIP01. Next base: position 125,951 of record CAVPYZ010000004.1, on the reverse strand, counting down.
CAAACATCTTGAAACCGCCATTGAAAAACAACAGGAATTCTTCTTTCATTTACGCTTAATACGTCCCGACGGGGAAATAAGGTACGTTGAATCTTTCGGCGAGCCTGATGTAAAAGACGGGCAGGTTGTATCAATCTTCGGTATGTTCCGTGACATCACCGAACAAACTTTAAAGGAACAGGACACAGCCGATACCAAAAAATTTATGGAACTGATATTGGAGAATATACCCGACCCCATCTTTGTTAAAGACAGCGAGTCACGCATACTTCTTGGTAATCAATCCTTTATCAATCTATATCCCGAATATATGCGGGACGATATTATCGGCACAACAACAGTTGAAGATTACAACCCCGAAGAAGCAGAGGCGTTTTTGCAGGAAGACCGCAAAGCGATTGAAAAAGGATATAGCGAAGCACTAGAAACACTCGATTTTCCGGACGGCCTGCGCAGAACTTTGTTTACAAAGAAAGTCGGTTTGACACGCGCAAGCGGTGAGAAAAACCTGATCGGCATTTCACGTGATGTTTCGGATATTAAAAAAGCACAGATTGAACTGGAACGCTCGAATAAGGATTTACAGGATTTTGCCTTTACCGTCTCCCACGATTTAAAAGCGCCTTTACGTCACATTTCAATGAGCGCAAGTTTTATTGAAGACGCTTTAAAAGAAAAGCTGGATGAAAGCGAACAGGAATTTTTGACAATCATGCTGGACGGCGCAGAAAAAGCCCAGTTCATGATTGATAATTTGCTGGAATATTCCCGTATCGGGCGCGCCGATCTGGATCTATCGGACACAGATTTGAATATGGTCGTGAATAATGTTTTGGGCACCCTCAGCTATGAAATTGATGAACGCGGTGCGGAAATCAACCTTGGAAAAATGCCCAGTGTTAACGGCAATGACGGCTTTCTAAATCAGCTATTTCAAAATATGATCGAAAATTCCCTAAAATATACGCCTGCGGGGCAGTCCCCGAAAATAAAAATTTACAGCGAAAGCTCGGGTAATTTTCACAATATCCATATCGAAGATAACGGCATTGGAATTGAACCCGCTTACGCCGATAAAATTTTCCTGATGTTTCAACGCCTCCACGGTCAGGATTCTGAATATGAGGGGATGGGAATAGGGCTCGCCATCTGCCAAAAAATTATTCGCGCACACAAGGGATACATTACTTTAGATGAAACTTATAAAAAAGGTGCAGGGTTCATAATTTCATTTCCGATTAATTAACAAATTCTACAGTATAATAGATATAAAAGTTTGGGGATATAAAATGACATCACAAAGAAATCTTGAGCCTATACATATTTTAATGGCAGAAGATGAAAAGACAGATAAGTTGTTTGCAGAGCAAGCCTTCAAGCATACAAAATTCAAGACCAACTTAACCATCGTTGATGATGGTCAGGAACTTATGAATTATCTACGCTGCGAAGATCCTTATAGAGATTGCCCTACCCCGCATCTTATTCTGCTTGATATTAACATGCCCCGCAAAAATGGTCAGGAGACCCTGAAAGAGATCAAGGCCGATGAAAAATTCAAACATATTCCAGTTATTATGTTTTCCGGCTCTAATTCTGCGGATGATATTCGTGAAAGCTACACCAATTATGCTAGTGCCTATATGCCTAAATCGCTTGGTTTCACTGAAATGCTCGGCTTTGTAAAATCCATCGAGGATTTCTGGTTTGCGCGCGTACACCTTCCGCATCTTTCTTAACATTAGAATGAAGAAACAAAATCTGCTGCTCTTTGTCTATCTTCTCAAATCTAAAAAAGATATAGTTTGAATATGTGGCGGGTTTTTGAGCATTTAAAAAGCAATCTGAAAATAATAAACATGTTGAAACCTGTTCAAAAAGGGTTGCGGCTGGCTCTACCTGCTCCACCTCAAAAAACTGAACTCCCAGCCCGTCAAGAAGAAGCTCATTCATGTGAAGCTTATATGGAACTTAAATCCCGTTTTCGTGATATCGGGCGCTTGGCGGCAATTGGGGAGACATTGGGACGTGATTTTCTAACTGCTATGCCGGACGGCGCTTATCTATCGCGACTAGGTCAATTGGCTTTTCTATTTCGTCGCATGCATGAAGATTTAACGCATGAGAAAATCCAGCAACTTTTGGATGAAGCACGCGCCCACGAATATGTGCACCCCAATGACTGGGATAAATGGGATATTGCCAATCTGGAAGAAATGGAAAATCTTTACAGCCGCCATTGTCATATCGGCGGGGAATTGATGGAGCAGAAAGCCAAACTGGAACATGTTGGGCGCAATCACCATAAAGAGATTCTACAAAATGGTAGTTGGAAAGAAGCACAGATTTTCTTGGCCGATCAAGTTGAGTTAAACAAAAAGATAGCCGCCGCGCAAATGCACGCTACGAAACAAAGCTCGGCCTATGAAACATTGATGCAGAATTATATGCCGGGCGTATCCTTGGCAACCACCGAAACGTTATTTGCCGATTATTACGCCGCCCTAAAAAGGCTTTTGCCAAAGATTGAGGCCAAACAAAAAACACGTTCTGATCCACTGCCCTTAACAGGTAAATACGACGCCGTTGCGCAAATGTGGCTGAATACATCCCTGTTGAAATTTTTCCATTTTGATTTTCAACGCGGCGGTCTCTATCAAACAGGACATAACCCTGTCGAAGGCGGTACGCCAGATGATACACGTCTGGTCATTAACTCTGCCGATGAAACAAACTTTCTCAAAATGATGAAATCTGCCTTACATGAAGGCGGACATGGTTTGTATATTCAGGGATTACCGCGCAATACATGGCGCTATCAACCCGTAGGCCAGGATTTGGGCGCAGCTGTGCAAGAATCGCAAGCGTTATTAATTGATATGATTATCGGACGATCAAAAACGTTTTTTGATTTTCTCTCGCCGCGTGTAGAGGGATTATTCCACGATCTTGGTAATCCAGAATTATCTGCTGAAAATCTTTATCGTTTGCGTACAAATATCAATAGAACAGCCTTGCGGCGCGGCGCGGATGAGGTCACATATTTCTTTCATGTATATTTACGATTCCAGATAGAAAAAGAACTGTTTGACGGAAATCTGAAAGTATCTGATCTACCTGATGTATGGAACAATAAAATGCAAAGTCTGGTTGGTATTAAGCCTGAAAATAATATAGAGGGCGTTTTGCAAGACGTACATTGGTTTGCCGGAAAATTCGGCTATTTTGCCGCTTATACACTTGGACACATGATGGCGGCGCAAATTGCGGAGAAAATGGTCGATGATTTCGGCTCTCTCGATAAATTTATTCTAGCAGGGGATATGGAGCCGATCAAAAACTGGCTCAATGAAAAAATCCATATCAAAGGACGTTTGATGAGCGCGGATGACCTGATAAAGGATGTAACCGGAAAACCGCTTTCTCACGAAACATTGGTGCGCCATATTGAACGCCGTTATTTGTAACCGCGTATATACGCCTGCTACATTCCCATACCTTTTTTCATCGTATTTCCGGGCGGTTTGAATTTCGGATTTTTACGACCGCCGCCTTTACGACGACTTCCTGCCTGACCGCCTTCACCTTGTAAATGCTCGTCAATCAGCGCGTCAATATCGGGATAATCACCACGTTTCAAATGCGCGGAGACATCATTATAAAATGCACAAACCCCCGCTTCCCAATCTGCAAAAGCAACAGGTTCCTGTTTAATAACCAGCGAACCAAGCGACCATTTACCATTGGCGCGCGGTTTCCCCATCATGGCAAGAACTTGCACAACGGGTGGGCCTTCTTCATCCGGTTCATCCAAAAACGTTAGAATTTCAACTTCAAACTCGGTTTGCTCCCCCGCCATACGCACTTCGGCGCTGCAGGTGCGATCCTTCACGTCATCATGCAGTTGCCAGCTATCGGTTTCATAGCCAAGCATATCTTCTGGAACGCCAAGATGGCTGAGTAATTCACCAAGCGGAAGTTGCATAAATTATTTAACAGCTTTCTGGACGGCTTGTCCCGCCGCCTCTAAATCGCGTCCTGCACCATTTAATGTGCCGCAAGCGGAAAGTGCCACCATACTGATAACGCCGATTGTCAAAACTGAAACTCTGAATACTGTCATTCTATAAATTCCTATCCGTTATTTCTTAATTCTAAGGCCTGATCTGCTTCAGTCTTCATGGTTTTACCTTTTTTGATCATGCTTTGACCTTTTTCAATTTTGGTTTCACCGCTTTCAACTAAATCTTCACCTCTTGAAACTTCTTTCTTCCCGGCTTTGATCATGGCATTCCCGTCGGCGATCATTGTTTCGCCTTTATTCCACTTTTCACCAATTCTGGAAAATTCCGCGCCTTGCGCCTTGATCAGATCGCCTCTGGTTGGCTCCGGCGCTGTTGTACAGGCACTGATCAGAACGCAAATAAGTGACAGAGCGATAACATTTATTTTTTTCATTTTATATCCTTGGTTTTTTATTCGAAACTTATGAAATTATATAACCTATCCGCCTGAAAGACGCAAAGATTAAAGCCTTGGTCTTTAGGACTCTGCGATCACCCTGACCGATTTATCACCCTTGAACTGCAATTCCAGCTTTTGATGGGATGACACATTTTCCGCCGAGGAGAGAGGTTGACCGGACGCACTGTCCCGCACCACAACATATCCTCGCTCCAAAACTGATTTGAAAGACAGGCTTTCCAGCATACGATCCAAACTTTTTAACTCTTGTTTCTTCTTCTCGAATAATACCGGCTGTAATCGTTGTAATTGCCCGTCATAAAGCGTTAAGGTTCTGGCCTTCTCTGCAATCATCGCTTTAGGATGACGTAGTGACGCACCCAATTTTGTCAGTCGCTCCTTCTTCATACCCAGATATTTATCAAAACCGTTTTCAAGACGCGTACTGATATGATCAAGCCCCTGTGTTTTTAATTCCAGAAGCGTCTTCGGGTCTTTTAATCGTGCCGCGCTCAGACGTTGCCCCGCCTGTTCAACGCGTCGCTGCATTGACCCGACCAGACGCTGTGCATCATCCATCACTTGTGCATATAAATTGGCGCGGACAGGCACCGCCATCTCTGCCGCACCTGTCGGTGTTGGCGCGCGCAAATCTGATGCATAATCAACCAATGTTGTATCCGTTTCATGCCCGATCGCCGTGATAATCGGAATCGAACAATCCGCCACGGCGCGCACTACCGCCTCTTCATTGAACGGCATTAAATCTTCTAATGATCCGCCGCCCCGTGCCAGAATTAACGTATCGGGTTTGTCCTGCATTCGCTCAAACGCTTGCAGTGCGCTTAACACCTCTTGCGCCGCAGTTTCGCCCTGCACACGTACAGGATAAAGTTGAACATGCACCGGAAAACGATCACGCAAACGGTGCAAAATATCATTAATCACCGCTCCCGTCGGCGATGTAATCACCCCGATTTTACGTGGCAGGAATGGAATCGGTTTTTTGCGCTCTGCCGCAAATAGACCTTCCCCCGCCAACTTCTTCTTACGCTGTTCCAGCATTTTGAGAAGTGCACCTTCCCCCGCCAGTTCCATACTTTCAATCTGGAATTGATAGTTTGACCGCGCCGGAAAGGACGACATTTTGCCCGTGCAAATAACCTCTAACCCCTCCTCGGGGCGAATCGATAATTTTGACAGATTGCCGCGCCAACATACAATATCAATTGTTGATTTATCATCCTTGATATTACCGTATAAATGCCCCGATGAATGGAACGTCAACCGCCCCAACTCCCCGCGCAATCGCACACGCGAATACGTATCTTCAATGGTGCGTTTCAGGGAAAATGCCAACTCCGAAACAGAAAATTCCGGTACATTATTTAAGGGAAGATCATTTTGCATGTTTGTATTTTAGCGAACTACAGGTAAAATGAAAGGGAATGAAGTATCAAATTGACCATCACACCAAATATCAGGATTATAAGCTAAAGGATGAAGATGCCTGCATTGAACATCTGTTACAGCACATTGACTGGCAAGCCGGCATTGCGGATCGCACATTTCACCGTGCGGTCAACCTGATCGAACAAACACGGGAGCGCACCAAAAAGCTTGGCACGCTTGAAAATTTTCTGCAAAAATACCCCTTGAATTCTGAGGAGGGCCGCACGCTGATGACATTGGCAGAGGCTTACTTGCGTGTTCCGGACAGCGCCACGCGCAACGCCCTGATCCGTGATCGTATCAGCGCTGCGGACTGGGGAAAATCCAACGGTACAGCCGACTGGTTCACAAAATTTGCAGGCGTCGGTCTGCTTGCCTCGAAAAGCACACTAAATAGCTATTTCAGCAAATTGGGGGAGCCCTTTATCCGCAAAGGCGTCGAAGGCGCCATGAAGAAAATGGGGCATCAGTTTGTTCTGGGCGAAACCATTCAGAAAGCACTCAATATCGCTGCAAAAAACAAAACGGAGGATTATTCCTTCGATATGTTGGGTGAGGGCGCGCGCACCGATGAAGATGCAACACGCTATTTCGAAACCTACGCCGCGGCGATAGAGACCATCGGTAAAACCAAACTGAATAAACCCGCAGGAATTTCGGTCAAACTCTCCGCCCTTCATCCGCGTTATGAAGTGGCGCAGCATGATATCTGCGTTCCGGCTTTGGCCGAAAAACTGCGCCATCTATGCACCCTTGCCGCCGAATATAATATTGCCCTGACGGTAGATGCGGAGGAGGCTGATCGCCTTGACATGTCAATCGAGATTTTTGACCGTGTCATGCGCGCCATTCCGAAGGAATATAATAAACTGGGGCTGGCGGTACAAGCCTATCAAAAACGTGCCTATCCGTTGATTGACCACATCGCATTGCTTGCCGAACAAGCAGGAAAGCGCATCCGTGTGCGTCTTGTCAAAGGCGCTTATTGGGATACAGAAATCAAAATTGCGCAAGTTGCGGGTTTAAGCGATTTTCCGGTTTTTACCCGCAAAGCCAATACCGACCTGTCCTATCTGGCATGCGCGCAGAAGCTGTTTGAGAAATCATCCCACATTTATCCGATGTTCGGCACGCATAATGCCCATACAATCGCCGCCATCATTGAAATGGCAAAAGACGAGAAAGACTTTGAATTCCAACGTCTACACGGGATGGCAGAGGGGCTGTATAACGCCGTCCAATCCGAACAAAAATGCACCGTCACCGTCTATGCCCCTGTCGGGCCGCATAAGGATTTGCTGCCTTATCTGGTGCGCAGATTGCTTGAAAATGGCGCAAATTCTTCCTTTATCAATAAGCTGTACGACGAATTAACATTGCCCTCCCATCTGGTTGAAGATCCAATCAGGGAGGTTAAAAATGCGGCGTCGCACCGTCACCCTAAAATCCCGCTGACCCTCCCAAATATTTAAACGGCGCAGCAATTCGTCGGGAACAGACCTGTCCGATTTAACCCAGCTTGAACAAATATCCATTTCTATCGATAGCCTGAAACCACACATAAAGCAGGAAGAAATCAAAGACACAAATCTGGGTGACATTGAACACGTCTTCCAGAAATCAAAAACCGCTTTTGAAAAATGGTCGATCATACCTGTAGAACAACGCGCCAACATATTGGAAAAAATCGCCGCTGCGTTTGAAGCGCAAAAAGTGGACTGATTGCCTATCTTGTCATCGAAGCCCGCAAAACCATTGCCGATGCCGAAGCCGAGGTACGTGAAGCCATTGACTTTTGCCGCTATTACGCCGCACAGGGGCGCCACATTTTGACAGAAGAAGGCGTCCAACTTTCCGGCCCGACAGGTGAGGATAACATTCGTATCTGACGAACCGCGTGGTATTTTTGTCTGTATCAGCCCGTGGAATTTCCCTCTGGCAATTTTTACAGGACAAGTCATTGCGGCAATTATGGCGGGAAACAGCGTCATTGCCAAACCCGCCGAACAAACCCCGAGAATCGCAGCAAAAGTGCTGGAAATTTCTGAAAAAAGCGGACTGCCTGTAAATACACTTCAGCTGGTTTATGGCGATGGGCAACTGGGCGCGGAGCTTATTTATCATGATAATGTTGCGGGCGTTGCCTTTACAGGTTCAACCGACGTCGCACAAAAAATTAATATGACCCTTGCGGCGAATGAAGGTCCTATTGTTCCTTTAATTGCGGAAACCGGCGGGCAAAACGCAATGATCGTGGATAGCTCTGCTCTGCCCGAACAAGTCATTGATGATGTCCTGTACAGCGCTTTTGGTGCCGCGGGGCAAGGTGTTCAGCGCTTCGTGTTCCGATTACAAAATGATATAGCCGACACCGTTATCTCTATGTTGCAAGGCGCGATGAAAGAACTGCATATTGGTGAACCGCAAGATATCACAACCGATATTGGCCCTGTCATTGACGGTGACGCGCATAACCGTCTCGTCCATCACAGAAAATTTCTGGAAGCCAACGCCAAATTTATCGCAGAAACGCCCATGGAAAACAGATCAAGCGATGATTTCTATTTTGCCCCGTGCGCTTTTGAAATTAAATCATTAGATATTCTGGAAGAAGGGGAGGTTTTTGGGCCAGTCCTCCATATTATCCGCTATAACGGCGCCAGCCTTGATCATATTATTGACGAAATTAATAACAGCGGTTACGGCCTGACATTTGGTATGCACACACGCATTGCCTCATCTTGGCGAAACGTTGCGGCAAAAATCAAAGCAGGAAATCTTTATATCAATCGCGGCATGACAGGCGCAATTGTCGGCTCACAACCCTTTGGCGGGCGCGGCCTGTCAGGAACAGGCCCCAAAGCCGGCGGTCCGAATTACCTCAAGGCCTTCACAACCGAAAAAGTCATCTCCATCGACACCACCGCCAGCGGCGGCAATGCCTCTCTCGTATCTCTGGAAGAATAACGCTATCTTTTCGCCATGAATATTCTACTAATTGGCTCTGGCGGTCGCGAACATGCGCTGGCTTGGAAATTATCCTCTTCCCCCGACTGCGATAAACTTTACTGCGCCCCCGGAAATGCAGGCATTGCCCAAAATGCCACATGCGTTTTGCTTGATATCACAAGCACCGCAGACGTTCTTACATTTATAAAGGATTACCAGATCAATTTCGTTGTCATCGGCCCCGAACAGCCCCTTGTCGCGGGTCTGGCAGATTATATCGCCGCCGCAGGAACGCCCTGCTTTGGCCCGTCAAAAGCCGCCGCGCAATTGGAGGGCTCAAAAGGTTTTATGAAAGATCTATGCGCCAAATATAATATTCCCACCGCCGCCTATGGCCGCTTTACCGATCCTGCCGCCGCCAAGGAGTTTGTTCAGAAAAACGGCACTCCCATTGTGGTAAAGGCCGATGGTCTTGCCGCAGGAAAGGGCGTATTAATATGCGAAAACGAAAATGACGCCTTCGCCGCGATCGAAGATATGCTGTCCGGCAATAAATTCGGATCGGCAGGACACGAAGTCGTCATCGAAGAATTTCTGGAAGGCGAGGAGCTAAGCTATTTTGCCATCGCCGATGGTCAAATGGCCGTACCATTTTCCGCCGCACAAGATCACAAACGCGCCTTTGACGGCGATCAAGGCCCCAATACGGGCGGTATGGGCGCTTATTCCCCCCCGCCCCTTCTCACCCCTGAATTAGAGGAAAAAATCTTGTCACGCATCATTACCCCTACGATACAGGGTATGATTGCAGAAGGTTGCCCCTTCGCAGGTGTTCTCTATGCGGGGCTTATGATTAAAGACGGATCGCCGAAACTGATCGAATATAACGCCCGCTTCGGCGATCCGGAATGTCAGGTTTTGATGATGCGTTTGAAAACCGATCTGGTCAAACTGCTTTACGCGGCCGCAACCGATAATCTGGCATCTTTCGAAAATAAAATTGACTGGCATAATCTGGCCGCACTAACAGTCGTGATGGCGGCAGAAGGCTACCCGAATTCATACGAAAAAGGTACGGAGATTAAAAATCTGGAACTGGCGGAATTACCCGGCGATATCAAAATTTTCCATGCCGGAACAAGAACAAAACGGCGACCAATTGGTAAATTCCGGTGGGCGTGTTTTAAATATCACTGCCATTGCGCAAGATATCGGATCCGCACAAGAAAAAGCCTATGACGCTTGCGCCAAAATCGACTGGCCCGAAGGGTTTTATCGTACAGATATCGGTTGGCGGGCGATTAAGTAATATTTTCTTGGCTTGATGCCCCTTTCCCGCTAAAACATCTGTATGAGTGATGCATTAATTCTGAAAAAAGACCTGACCGCGAAAATTGAAGCCGCAAATGACCTGAAATCCCTTGATGATGTGCGCGTAACGGCACTGGGTAAAAAGGGCGCGATTACCGATCTGATGAAGGGATTGGGTAAATTACAAGGCGATGAGCGCAAGCAAATGGGGCAAGAGCTGAACGCCCTGAAAGATGAAATCGCCGATTTTATCAAGGCACGCGAAAGCAAGCTCAAAAAAGAAGAGATGGATCGTCGTCTGGCAACAGAAACGCTGGATGTAACACTTCCCCCCCTTCCTGAAAAACAGGGGCACGTACACCCGATCACACAAACCATGGAAGAATTACAAACCATTTTTGCCGACCTAGGTTTTTCCGTGGCGGAGGGGCCGAATATCGAAGATGACTGGCATAATTTTACCGCGCTGAATTTCCCCCCCGGGCATCCTGCGCGTGAAATGCAGGATACGTTTTTCTTGCCCTCCGACCCCAATGAAGACAATCCCGATTTTGCGACGAAAGTCCTGCGCACACATACTTCCTCCGTCCAGATTCGTGAGATGGAAAAGAACGGTGCGCCGCTGAAGATTATTTGTATGGGGCGTGTTTACCGCTCTGATTATGATATGACTCACACCCCGATGTTTCATCAGGTTGAGGGGCTTTATATTGATAAAGACGTCAATATGGGTCACCTGAAAGGCTGTCTGATAGATTTCCTCAGCGCTTACTTTGAAATTGAAGACCTACCCATTCGTTTGCGCCCCAGCTTTTTCCCTTTCGTTGAACCAGGTGCCGAAGTCGATATTGGTTGTTCACGTAAAGGCGGTGAATTGAAGATTGCCCGCGCCGAAAACGAGCTGGAACAAGAATGGCTGGAAGTTTTAGGCTGCGGTATGGTTCACCCTAATGTCCTTAAAAACTGCGGCATCGACCCCGAAGAATATCAAGGCTTTGCCTTCGGTACGGGCATTGACCGCCTCGCCATGCTAAAATACGGCATCCCCGACCTGCGTTCCATGTTCGAGTCCGATGTCCGCTGGCTTGACCATTATGGTTTCAATTTATTTGAAACATTAAAGAAAAAGTAGTATTATCCATAAAATAATATAAAGGGTGTAGAAGATGGAAAAAATTCCTGAAAGCTTAGCGGAATTGATTACTCATATTGTTGAAAATTTTTCAGGCAGAAATCCTAGTCCACTACCACAATCTATATCGGTTCCCGAAATTAAGAAAATAAATTTGATTGGCTTACCTATAGGTAACAATTCTTCGATTTCTACGGGTGACTCTGTAACAATTACCCATGCTTTAACAGAATTGAGAGACGCAGGTTTTACCTTTGCAGATCAACTTGAATTTACAATGTATGATTTAGATCTTATTGAAGAAGATCAAGAAATAACTGTAGGAGATAAAACTGTCAGATTACAATTTAGAAAAGATTTTCTGCAGCAACCGGAACAAAGCGATCTTAATATCCTTTTAGGTTTATCCGCCGAGGAATTTGATAGAAATCAAAATTCAGGATCAACAGAATCGTTTTCCAGAGCAAGTAGCGAGAAAGCGTCTGCTGAAGAATGGGTACTAGCCTTGGGTATTCAATCAGGCGCAAAAATTATAGCGTCCAGAGATTCTGGTGTAAACATTGCAGAAATCGCCGGCGCGCATTCTGATTTTTGCCGCATCCTTGCTGAGCCAGAATATGAAACTTCACAAGTGCGCCCGTTTGATAGAGATTTACAATTTGCATTTAATCATCATTATCTGGCGGAGGTTGTACCCTTTTTTGGAATAGGGAAAGAAATGACCCCATTTGCCCAAAAAGTTACCGATGCACATATGAAGTTTAATAGTAATGATCCCGCGCCCTCAACCTAAGCTCCTCCTCTGCTCCCGCCAGATGATGAACAGGTTGGAGATAATGACAACGCCGCCGCCGACCCATATTGGCCAGGCGGGCCAGTCATTCCAGATGAACCAACCGAATAATGTGGCCCAGATAATGCCTGTGTAATTAAAAATTGTGACCAACGCCGCAGGGGCATATTTAAATGCCAGCGATAAACAAAACTGCGCCGCGGCGCCCGATAACCCCAGTCCGATTAACCACGGGATATGATCAGCCTGTGGCCAGCTTCCCAACCACGGCATCGGAATTATTGTCAGACACATACCTGTAAACAAAAAATAAAATGTAATGGTTTCGGGACTTTCCGATTTACCGAGTAATCTTAATAACGTCCCTAAAATCGCATGCAGAAATGCGGCGCTCAGCGCCAATATAATTCCCCAGCTATTCACCTCGCCTGTTGGCGCCGCCATTACCAATGCTCCGAAAAACCCGATCAAAATCGCGGTCCATCGATATTTTCCGACCGTCTCATTCAAAACAAAAATACAGAAAACGGGGAGGAGGAGCGAGGACGTAAACAAAAACGCAGTTGTATCCGCCATTGGCATCGCGGCAAAGGCGGCGAATGTGACAATCAAACTTAGTGTTCCAAAGACCGAGCGCGCCAAAATGGCTTTAAATGCCCCCTTTCGAATACGCAGCATATCTATATTTTGCTTATATAATAAGAAGAGTAGAAACGGGAGCAGCGCAATCACATTACGCCAGAATGCAATTTCAACAACGTGGTGATAGTCACTCAGCAATTTACCAAACACCTGCATAACCGCCAGCAAGAAATAGGCAAGCACCGCAAAGCCCATACCATAAAGCGGATTATCCCGATGCTCTATCGGCAAGCTGGCACCTGTAATCAACGGCGCGCCGGGTTTTGTTTTACTTGTCATGAATGCTGACTTTCACTCAGACGTTTTTTACTTTGTTCCCGCCAGAGGATAAACAAATTGGCAAAAATTATAATGCCCGCACCAAGAAATGTATGAATCCCGGGAATTTCATCCCAAATCAACCAGCCGAATAACGTTGTCCAGATCAGCATACTAAACATTAACGGCGCAATGGTCGCCGCAGGGGCATATAAAAAAGCCATGGTTTTGGTTGATTGATTAACAACCCCCAAGAATCCCGCCAATATAAAAAGCGCAATGGCGTAACCTTGCGGCACCGAGCCAATAAAGGGCACAGCCAGACCCGTTACAATCGATCCAATCAGCAAAAAGTAAAAGACCGTTATCCACGGATCCTCTGTCTTGCCCAAATCCCTTAAGAAAATAGAGACCAAAGCGGAGGAAAGCCCCGCTAGTAACCCCGCGGCAATCCCTTCAAATGAGCTGATATTTTGCGGTTGTGCAATAATCAGAACGCCTGCAAACCCCACCAAAATCGCCAAACTGCGCATGACACCGACTTTTTCTCTTAACATCGGATAAGATAGTGCGGCAACAAATAGAGGGGAGGTAAAAAGCAAAACCGTGGCTTCGGCCGCCGGTAACAATCCATAGGTTAGAAAAGCGGCTGTAATACCCGCCGTTCCGATAAATCCGCGTAAAAGATGCGCCTTCACGCGTTTGGTTTTTAAACCCGCCTGTCGCCCCGAATAGACGATAAAGCCCGCCACAAAGATCAGCGCGATAATGTTACGCCAGAATGTAATTTCGACCGCGTGATATTCGGGTTGCAGCGCCTTGGCACACAGATTCATCACAGCAATAAAAAATATCGCGATGCTATAAAGAAAAATTCCTTTTACTTCTGGGGTGATTTTATGTGAAAGTAAGATCTTCATAAGATTTCATATGGTATACTCTAATTTGTTGGAAGGATACCAGCGTAAAAGGTAAAGACAGGACAGAACCATGATTGAGTCATTATCAGGTAAAGGATTACCAGCCAGTATTCAGGACGTTGCCAAAACGCGCGATGTTCAAAAGGCCGCGCCGACCGCAGGGGGATTGAATAAACTTCAACAACAACTGGCCGACCAAGTCTCGCTGAGCGAGGAAAGCCAACAAGCCCTCGAAACGCTAAAAAATCTTGATGTTCAACTAACACGCTTTCTTGATGTGTTAAAGGGCACGCGTCCGGCAGATGAAGTAATCGCGGAACTGGACGCCGAAAGTAACGGCTTTATTGCCGGTATAGAAAGCCGCACTGCGCTTAGTCTTACGCAAATCGAATCTATTCAGGAAACATCATCATTAAGCGCTGAAATAAACAGCGACGGCGAACTTGATCTGGTTTTGAAACAAACACGCGACAGCCTCTCCCGCTCGTCTTTCTCCCTCAGCAATGATCAATATAGCTTTTTTCAAAGCTTCATAAAAAATTTCCCCCTGCCTGATAAAGTCCCTATATTTTATCTATGAATGACTTTATTGATGGCGCGATAGACAAAATCGCCTTTATTCCCGGTATCATTTTTGCATTTTTCCTGATCTTCATGGTGCATGAACTGGGGCACTACTGGGCGGCGCGTCTTCGTAATATGAAGATTGAAACATTTTCCGTCGGGATCGGGAAACGATTTTACAGCGTGAAAGACCGTCACGGCACGGAATGGGTGTTTCGCTATTTCCCCCTTGGCGGACACGTCCAGATTACCGATTTAACACTTGATGAAAATACCAAATCGCGCCGATCCGTCGGGCGCGTCTTTTTGTGGTTCTGGCGGGACCCCTATCGAATATTTTACTGCCGTTTATTATCTTGCCGCTTTGCTTTATATTGATCGGGCTACCTGTACGCCCGCCTGTTATCAGCGCTGTTGAAAAGGAAACACCTGCCTATGAAGCCGGCATACAGGCATATGACATTGTTACCCACGTCAATGGCAAAGCCATTCTAACTTATGATGATCTGGGGGATGAGATTGAAAACTCCGATGGCACCCCCCTTGATCTAAGTATTGTGAGGGATACAGAACGACTTTCTATTTCCCTCATTCCCGAATTTAAAAAATACACCGATGTGGTCGGTATAGAAAGACAACGCTATCATGCGGGTGTCTTCAATGCCGTCACCCCGCTTCCCTTTAAATTTATACGTGAACTTAATGGCCAGAACGTTGAGGACATGAACCCCGATCTGTTCAGGGAACAAATGAAACGCCTTCTCGGTCAACCGATTGAAATCGGCATAAAGGGTATGGATGATAAAACCCACTATTACGACGTCACTATTCCTGTTGATCTGAATACGCATCTAAATGATGAAGACAGCCGTTATTACAAATCTGTTTTTCTTGGCCCAATGAAAGGAAATAAGTTCAGCGCCCTGTCGGTTACAAAGTCAATTACGCGCGGCGTGAACGAAGCCGGCACGCTTCTATGGCATGTTGTGAAAGTTCCGTTTCAAATTTTTCCGATTGATCCGAAACTCTATGCGGAGCGTGTTCCTTTTTTCCCGGATAGTAAATATTATTATGAAAGCCTGATCTATCGCGCCGCCTTTCAAACCGCGCTACTCTCTATTCTCATTGGTTTTATCAACTTGCTGCCCTTCCCGCGATTGGATGGTGATTTTGTTCTGACCTATCTAATGGAAAGTGTTTTAAAGAAAAAACCGTCCCGCCGCCAGCGTGCAACTGCCATCGGCATCAGTCTGTTCACAATTTATTGCGTTTTCCTATTTTCAAATCTTGGCGACCTGCCCGGTTATTTGGAAATGAAGATGGAAGATTTGCAAGAACGCACCAAGGACTTCGCACAAGGATAGGGTTTGGATCACAAATATATAAAGAACTTTTAGTGAACCAATTCAATACTGATGCGTATAAGAGGTAACAATTCAAAACAAAGGAGACATTTTTAATGTTTAAGAAATTTTTATGCACAACAGCACTGATCGTCGCGCTAGGCGCAACACCTGCAATCGCAGGTCATCACGAAGGTGAAGATGGTAAGAAAATGGACCATAAAGAAATGAAGCATGACGGCGATCATAAGAAAATGGAAGATAAGAAAAATCTTGTCACTATTGCCGCAGAAAACGAAGACTTTTCAACACTAGTCGCAGCCGTTAAAGCCGCAGGTCTAGCAGACGCCCTAACAAATGCAGAAAACATTACAATTTTTGCACCGACAAATGCCGCATTTGCAAAACTACCAGCAGGCGCAGTCGCAGATTTGTTGAAGCCGGAAAATAAAGAAAAACTACAAAGTGTTCTAAAATATCATGTAGCGGATCAAAAAATTAAAGGTAAATACCTGTTAAACGGTACGACCGAAGTAAACACACTGCAAGGTACAACCATCATGATTGAAAAATCAGAAAATGGTGTCACAGTCGATGGCGCAAATGTTACAGCAGCAGATATCAAAGGCTCAAACGGTATTATCCACGTGATTGATACAGTCATTATGCCAGAATAATTTTACGTTATTCCCCAAAGTAAGAAACCCCGCAAGCTGCGGGGTTTTTTGCATTCTATGTCATGAAGAAATTTAATTCTTCTCTTTATCAACCAGTTGGTTCTTACCGATCCACGGCATCATACCGCGCAGTTTTTCACCGACATCTTCAATCGGGTGTTCGGCATTCAAACGACGGGTTGCCTTGAATGACGGCTGACCCGCTTTACATTCCAACATCCAGTCACGTGTAAATCGACCTGATTGAATATCCTCCAAAACGCGTTTCATTTCGGCCTTTGTTTCATTGGTCACAATACGCGGTCCTGTCACATAATCACCGTATTCCGCAGTGTTAGAGATGGAATAACGCATATTCGCCATACCGCCTTCATACAGCAGATCAACAATCAGCTTCACTTCATGCATACATTCGAAATACGCCATTTCCGGTGCATATCCCGCTTCGGTCAATGTTTCAAAGCCGTTTTTAATCAACTCGCATAATCCACCGCACAAAACAACCTGCTCCCCGAATAAGTCTGTCTCGCACTCTTCTTTGAATGTTGTTTCAATAATGCCCGAACGACCACCACCAATGGCAGAAGCATAGGACAGACCAACATCATGCGCCGATCCGCTGGCATCGTGATGCACCGCGATCAAACACGGCACACCGCCGCCTTTTTCGTATTCGCCGCGCACGGTATGACCCGGCCCCTTTGGCGCAACCATGAAAATATCAATATCACTACGCGGTTCGATCAAATTAAAATGAATATTCAGACCATGCGCAAATGCAAGCGCCGCGCCCTCTCTCATATTCTCGTGCAGCTCATCTTTATAAATATCGGCTTGAAGCTCATCCGGCGTAGCCATCATGATCACATCTGCCCATTTCGCACATTCGGACGGTGACGCGGTTTCAAAGCCCGCTGACTTTGCTTTTTTATTTGTCGCACTTTCGGGACGAAGACCAACCTTCAGTTCCTTACAACCGCTATCTCTTAAATTGGCAATATGTGCGTGACCTTGTGACCCGTACCCGATCACGGCAACTTTCTTGCCTTTGATCAAATTTACATCACAGTCATTATCGTAATAAACTTTCATGTCTTATCCTTTTATCTCTTTTCTGGTTTTAAAATCTTCTCTAGCAATGCATAAAAACCCAACCCAGATCAAGAATTGATTTAGCATCTGCTTGTTAAGAAACGTTTTTCGCGTTATGAATAATAACAGAATATAAAAAATAACAGGAGAGATCATGACCAACGCCGATATAACAGCCGATACCCCAAAAATGACCCCTATTCAAGATTTGGCGCAAAGCTTCGTCACCTCAGCCAGAAGTACCTCTGATCAAAACAAAGCGGGGCAAGCATTTAAAGACGCTGTTGAAACAATTACAAGCGAAAGGGGCTGGGAAAATGAGAGTGCTGCTCGCAGTCTGATCTCCAGCATTCAACATGCCTCTAAAAGAGATATGCAGGACCCGCGCTCTTTTCTTGCCATGCCTTTGAAGGAAGTCAATGTCGGACGCCTCAGAACTTCAGAACAGGGCGAAAAGGTTGAAAATACGATAGATGACATAAAATCAGAAGTATCATCGCAAACAAATCGCTATGCAAAAGCCATCAGCCATGCCCTTGAGTCTTTGGATTTCGAACAATAAAGATAATAATAATATAAGGCGCGGCAATTAAGGGGCGTTTTCTTTCTCCATAAAGTCTTGAAGGACAAGACCATATAATACGTGGTCTTCCCATTTATCATTAATCTCGATATAGGATTTGGCAAAGCCCTCTTCTTCGAAACCGACATGGGTTAATAAATTCTGGCTCTTTTTATTATGCGGCAAAACGGACGCATTCAATCTGTTCAGCTTTAATTCATTGTGGGAGAAATACGTAATCATCCGCAATGCTGCGCGCATATACCCCTGCCCTTGATGCCATTCATCCAGCCAATAACCCAGCGATGCAAACTGCGCCGCACCGCGGCACACATTGTTGATATTAATTCCGCCGATCATTTTCGGACGCTCATCGGGGTGGGATGCGTGACGGAAAATCAGAAAAGAATAGGCACGGTCATTCGCCCAATCACGGCGTTGGCGTACAATCCGCCTTTGAAAGAATGCGGAACTGAGCGCGTCACGCGACCAGCCGGGCTCAAATGGTTGTAAATAATTCTTATTGCTTTTGCGAAGGGCGAGCCACTCCCCCTCATCATGCACTTGTGGCGGGCGTAATAAAATACGCGATCCCTTAATCTCGAAATCCGGTAAAACAGGGTCAAAATGCTCGTCAGAGGCGAAATTCATACAAATATCTTATCCAAGCTCATCGGGAAAAGTAAAACCTTTTATCGGCACATATGTCTTTTCAGGGTCATATTGATCACCCTTATTCAAAGGCACATCTTTTTGCCAATAGGTTACAATAGTATCAAGATCGGGGCGCTTCCGCTCCTCGGGCATTTCTTTGACATTGCCAATATAAATGGCTCCTGCAATATGATCACGCGCATCCAGTCCAATCTTTTGCTTGAATACATCATTATAGCTGTACCACTCGCTGAGCCAGTTTGTACCGTAACCCAGCGCATTGGCCGCCAGACACAAATTAAAGCACGCCGCCCCACTTGATAATATCTGTTCCCACTGGGGTTTTTTCGCAGGACGCAATCTGGAAACCACCAGAATAACCAGCGGCGCCCGTAAAAACCGTCCTGCTTCCAAATCCAGCTTTGCAGGCGCCGCCTCGGGCTCTTCAACCAGATAGGCGTCTCGCAAGACCTCCCCCACATCTCTGCGGCGCTCTCCGTCAAAAACAATAAAATGCCACGGATGAAGTTTTCCATGATCGGGGACACGACTTGCAACGCTAAGAATATCTTTTATTTCTGCGGATGTCGGCGCTTGTGTTCCCATTAGTTTCAGGGAACAACTGCGTCGCGCCTTTAAATATTGTAAAACATCATCCGACTTTTGGCCTGTTGAAAACATATAAGGAATATAGGGCTAGAGATCCGGCTCTGCAACTGGTGGCTCATCCGGAAAGCCCGGAATATCTGCGGAATGTGTATCAGCACTTACAATTTTGTGCACAACACTGTGTAAATCCTCATATCCCTGCTCTGCCAGATAGTCTTTAAGATCAGCGTACAAAATATGAAGCGTATCATCGGTTTTCTGCACACGATATGCCATTTTATTCGCATCATGCTGCCCCGACATCTCTAATGTCTGACGACCGCGATTGGCAAGCGCGTCACAAAATTTTAATAGCTTATCTTCAAACGTGCCTGTTTCAACCAGATCTTCGACAAAGGCAATATTATCTTCCAGTTTTTGATCAGGCGTTCTCTTATCTTCGGTAAATTTAGGGGGCTTCGATACGGCCTCAACCATATTGATCGACTTTTCGCTATAGCCCATGTCGTGTAAATCATGTGCTGTGACGCGTCTTTTTTCTGCCCCTTGATCATCTTTAATAAGGCCGTCTTCTAGCGTATCATGTAATAAAGCGGCAATAACCTCATCAGATGTATAATCCGGCTTCAATTCCATATAAATTCCGGATACACGCACAGGATGCGTATAATAAAGCGTTCCTGTTGCGCTATCCACCTGATGGGCGTGAGCTTCTTTTATAAAGGCAAGCGCATCCGAATAGGTTGCCGCTTGCGGTCTTAAGGTATCAATCTCAATCTGCGGCGAAACGATCCCCAAGGCACGTCCGAAAAATTCTGTAATATGTTTCACAATATGCCTCCTATGACACATGTTAAAAGTTGTAATATTATTACAATATTAACTATTTTCTGGCGAGTCTTATTTAATATTTAATCAACTGTTTCCAGATAATGTAGCAACAAGGCAGCGGCCTTTTTTTCTGTTGCGCGTCGTGACGGCCCTTTTGCCTGTGCGGCTTCGTGTCCCTCTACCACAACTTCGATGGTAAACTCCGGCGCATGGTCGGGGCCTTCACGCTCCACTATTTCATATTTTGGAAGCGGCAAGTTTTGAGCTTGCGCCCATTCCTGCAATGCCGTTTTCGGGTCTTGTGGTGGCTCGGTCATAATATCCAGTAGACTGTCCCATAAAGCAGAAATCAGCTTTTGACATTCAGCTAACCCCTTATCACTATCCAGATAGATTGCCCCCAATAAAGCTTCCATCCCATCGGCAAGCATATGCTCGTTTTCTCCGCCCCCTGCGGCGCGCTCATTGTCCGATAAAATCATCACCTCGCCTAGATCAAGCCTTTTGGCGACCCTTGCAAGTGTTTTCCCCTGCACCAGCGCGGCATGACGTTTTGCCAGATCTCCCTCGCTTTCATCAGGATACTTGCGGTATAGCAAATCTGCCATCACCAGCCCCAAAACCCGATCCCCCAAAAACTCCAGACGCTCATAATTATGGTCATCTTCATTCATCACCGACGCACTGGAATGTGTCATAGCGGTCTTTAATAACCGGTCATTACGAAAGGAATACCCGATGCGTTCCTGAAATATAGCCAAAGCCTCAGACATATTTACTCCTCCGTCTGCCCTTTACTTTCTTCTGCAGGACTGTCGAGGCGAACGGGATCAATATCACCGAACAGGCGCTCTGTGCGTATCGTCCATGGCCACTTCCAGAATTCGAAAATCGAATTGCCCTCCTCAACTGAGAAGAACAGGAAGTCCGCGCGCCCGACCAAATTTTCGTAAGGAACAAATCCAACCAGACTTTCAACACGGCTATCCATTGAATTATCGCGGTTATCACCCATCACGAAATAATGCCTGCTGGGCACTGTAAAGACAGGCGTGTTATCCAATGGTTGATCATTACCATCTTCATAAATATGAAAGGTCGCCCCACCGGGAAGGGTTTCAATATATTCGTAACGCGTAATCGGCTGACCATCTTCAATCAAACGCACCAAAGGTAGCGCTTCGCGCTTTGTGGCTTCACCGTTAATATAAAGTTGCCCGCCAATCACCTGAATTTTATCACCCGGCAGTCCTATAACGCGCTTGATATAATCAATCGACGGATTGGTTGGCAGTTTAAAAACCACGACATCGCCGCGCTGTGGCTCTTCATCCCAGACACGTCCATCAATCGGGCCGATGCTGAAGGGAAAGGAATGGCGGCTATACCCATATGCGGGTTTGCTGACAAACAGATAATCGCCAACTTGCAATGTTGGTTTCATAGAGCCGGAAGGAATATTAAACGGTTCAAAGAAAAAGGTGCGGATAATCAGCGCCAGAATAATTGCAACAAATGCCGTCTTTGCAAATTCCGACCACTCCTCTTTTGCGGTCAAGGGCGGAATGTCCTCTTTACTTGTGTCTTTGATTTCAGGGTCTTTCTGGCTCTGCGTCATGTCTTTGTTTGTAATTGATAAAGTTTGTTCATTCCAGTTTTAAATTCAATCTCATATAAAAAACCCCCGCAACATAAACGGCGGGGGTTTAAAATTAGTTATTTCTGTTTTCTACTGATCTTGGCTTGCACCACAACCAGCTGTATCGTCCAGTCCAGCTTCCAGTGAGCTATCAAAGCTGTAGGTAACTGTTGCGCCGCCGTCAATGCCGTTCATGGCATCATTCCAACAACCAACACTGTCACCGCCCGCTGCCGGATCAATGTTTGCCAGCTCTTCCGGTGTTAACTCACCGCCTTCACCACCCGCTGCGGGGGTCAGGTTATTCAGTAAGGCTGCTGTTTGAGTCGGTGTCGTGGTTGGCAAACCTGTAATGGTTACACTGGCACCTGTTACATCACCGTCAAACGCACCGAACGTATTGAAGATATCTTCCTGATCAATCACCGCCAACGGTACTGCACCGAAGAAGAATAAACCAAGATCATTCAAATCAGGGAAATGCTGGAACTTGCTTTCAAGGAAATCGAACTGAGCCTGACTAACAAGACCACCTGTCGATGATGGAGAGAATGATCCACCGTCAAAGGAATATGTCGCATCAAGACCATTATAGAAACCAGGCTGGCCAGGCTGGAACAATGCGCCGTCTGTCAGTTCAACAAAGAAACCGCTTTGACCGTTGAAAACAGACGTCCCGATTGAACCGTCATAAATGTCTGTCGGATCATTATCACTTAGGCTGACTTCCTCACCGTCAAACTGCAAGCCAACTTCGCCGCCATTGAAGGTATTGGACGCGCCAATCATATTCACAATTCCGCTATTGAAACGGGCACCGACAGGATTATTGCTCATCGTGTTCCCTGTAAAGGTCACATTTCCATTATCGTCACCAACCAAAATACCAACCTCATCCGCATTAGATACGTCGTTATTGGTGATTGTATCCTGATTTGTGTAGCTGGCATCAATACCGTCGCCGCCTGCATTATCAATATCATTATTATCAATCAGGATGGAGAAGCCAACATCTGAGTCATTATGACCGTCAACGAAAATTCCGTCATTGCCAACATTATTGATAACGTTATTGGTAATCTGGCCATTGCCATAGAATGTTGCCTCAATACCGTTTCCTTCAGAGGAATCGTCATCACTTGAATCTGATCCAACATTATTGATGATATTGCCATCAATCGTGAACTCATTAAGATTTTCAACAACGATACCGTTATCCCCTGCATTATCCACAGTATTATTCGTGATAATCGCAGAAAATTCAGGAATATTATCCGTGCCGCCTTCAATACGCACACCGTCTTTACCAACTGTGTTGATCGTATTTCTATTTACAAGACTACGATTTGACTCTTCGATATGAATACCGCTTAGTGTTGTGTTTTGGATTGTGTTGGCTGAGATACTTCCACCGGAAGATGTTTGGATTTTAATCCCGTTTTGACCAATATTACCATCTGCGCTACCGATTACATTCAAATCAACATTCAGACTGGGGGCGTTATTCTCGACAATAATCCCGTTCAGGAATGTGTTATCAATTGTGTTACCCGTAATATTCAGATTTTGGCTGTATATGGCACGAATACCATTCCCCAGCGCAACACCGTTAATATCATTTATATTCAGCGCAATGTTCTTGCTTGATCCGCCAACAAAAATACCGGAGCGTTGAACATCATCAATATCATTACCTTCTGCAATAACGTTGCTGACACGCTCAAGACGGATACCGTCCCATTCCGTATTGTAAATTGTGTTGCCTTCACCATCACCCAGACCACCGATTTGAATATCGTTACTATCCAGAACCTGAATACCGGAACCGATATTGTCTTCTGTTGATGTGGTATTGGAAATTTCGTTACCTTGCGCGGTAAAATCATCACTATTAACGGCAAGAATACCGTCGCCGTTAATGTTATTATCGCCCCCATCCAGTCCAATATCATTGCCTGATACTGTTGCATTGTTGCTATCTATAACCTTAACACCGTGAAGTCCGGTACTATCAATGTCATTGCCTATGACATCAACATCATTGGACGGGTTGACCAGTATACCGTTTGCACCAACGCTAAAGATGTCATTCTCTTTAACTTGTGTGCCATTTGAATTATTGACATAGATACCATTATCCGCAGCATTTGCGATGTTATTCGAAATCACATTACCGCTACCCGAATTTCTGATCTCAATGCCGTTCTCGCCAATATCGCCGCCATGAATACCAATGTTATTCAAATTCACTCTTAAGCTTGGGCCGCTATTCTCGACCAAAACGCCGTTCATTGCGGTATCGTTAATTCTGTTACCGATAATATTCAGGTTGTTTGTATAAAGCGCGCGAATACCATTGCCCAGTGCAACACCGTCAATCTGGTTTTCGTTGATCGCAATATTTTTATTCAGACCACCAACAAAAATACCGGAGCGCTGAACATCATCAATATCGTTTCTTGCAACAATTGTATCCGATACGTTTTCAAGACGAACGCCGTCCCATTCTGTATTATAGATCGTGTTATTTCGCACCATAGACCCACGGCTGTTTAAAATTTGAACACCACTACCAATATCTGCATCAGTAGATGTTGTGTTCGTGATTGTATTGCCACTTATCATCGCGTTGTTACTCGCGATTGTGTAAATACCATCACCGTTAATATTATTGGCACCACTATTAATACCTATATCAACAGACTCCACAGTTGTATTTCTGCTATTTGAAACTGTTATACCATGTGACCCTGTACCATCTATTGAACCGCTTGAAATGAGTGTATCTAGACTTTTAATAACTGAAATACCAGCATTTTGCACATCATCAATATCCGTGTCATAGACGCTCACATTGTTAACATTCTCTAGACGAACACCATCTAAAGCAGTATTATAAACAACATTTCCCACTCCTACTGGAAATAAGCCTCTAAAATCTTCACTTCCTATAGATATATTATCACTATTTTTTAGGTTAATACCTGAACCAATATCCGTCGCGGTAGATGTCGTATTTGTAATAGTGTTCGCCCAAATATCTGCGCCATCAATATTATCAAGATAAATACCATCGCCTTGAATATTATTATTGCCTTCTGACAATCCAATATTATTAAAGACCACATCAATGTCATTACTATTTAAAATAGTCATGCCATTGCTCCCTGTACTATTAATAGTATTTGAAGCTACACCCAAGTTGTCAGCATTATCAGCAAAGATTCCCGTTCCTCTTACAATTGCAATTTCATTACCCGATATAAAATTACCAAAGTTTACTGAATTGATATCTTTAATACCATCGCCACCTAGATTAAAAACAAAATTATCAAATAATGAGGCTTGTTCAGTCTCATTTAATAAAACTCCGTCTGCAATATAATTTTTGCCTTGACCGATAATACCGTTTTCAACAACTAGATTATTACTACCTTCAAATATTTCAACGCCTCCAAAAGAGCCTGCTGCTAATGTATTATTAAGAATCAAACCATTTTTTACGTTTCTGAAGCTAACTGTAAAATCTCCATTGCCGATGCCGCCGTCAAATATGTTCGCATCCCAATTATCTAATGTGTTGTTTATTATATTTATATTTAGTGAACCTGCTGCTTCAACAGATTCATCATCTGTATCCTCGACAAAATTGTTAGAGATTTCAACACCGTTAGATGCTGTTATCAAAATACCATCACCGGAGCCGCGGAATCCTTTTTGTGTTCCTGTTGCTTGTGGATGACGTTGTCCATGAATATAGTTATTTTTAACAACTGCATTCTTCGCACCATCAATATGTACCCCAATATTACCTCCATTAACTTCAAAACCATCAATGGTAACATTATCAGCAGTAACGTAAAATCCAGGAGAATTAGGAGAAACTATTGTTTCAGGATCACGTCCGAAAACGAAATTATAACCATCTGAACCCGCATTCGCGCCATTTAATGTTTGACCCGCTTTATTGGCATTAACAGATTCATTATATGTACCCGCCGCAACATTGATTGTTGCGCCCTCTGAACCGATTTTAATACCGTCATTAATTTTTGCATCCGCGCTTAGGATGTTAACAGTTTCAACATCGCCAGAGACATCATCCGCTTCAATTGCGGCGTCCAGTTCTGCAACCTCTGCAATAATTTCAACGCTGCCACCAACATTGCCGGCACCTTTTGCTCTTATATCTTGCGATACAGTGACAAGACCGCTTTCACCACCATCCAGAATAATCTTACCGCCCTGCACAGTGGCAGAGGAGGCATTGATCACGCCGTCCATGTTAATGATACTATCAACTGCTTCATTCGCCGCGCGCGCTGTCATTTGAACAACGCCACCTTCGGCATTAATTGTCCCTGCATTTTCCAACAAGGCGTTTTCAAGACCTTCACTCGCCGCAACTTCAACCAGACTATCGCCGTAGAAATCCAGCGTTACCTGATCACCGGCCGCAAAAGCCACGCGTCCCATTTTCGCATTGATCACACCATTATTAATAACTGTCGGTGCAACAAAAGCGGCAATACCTGCTTCACCCACTGTAATTTGACCATCATTAACAATGCTGGCATCACCCAGATTTGTAAATTCGATAACATCTGCACCCGCCATAACGGCGTCTTTATTAATGTCGCCCGTTGAGGCAATAATACTGCCGACATCAATACGTGAATCTGCACCAAAAAATACACCGTTCTTATCAAGAACCATGACACGCCCGTCCGCGTTCAAGGCACCAAGAATTTTCGTCGGGTCATTTTTTCGTAATCTTTGGCGATACAATAAATCACCTTTATTCCCTTGAAATAAATGATCTACACACTCATAAGCTTCAATATCCAGATCGCCTTCACCATATGCACGCGAACCACTTTGTGTCAGTTTTGTATGGTTTGTAAGCGAGGTATCTTTTGTAAAACCTGTTCCTGTCAAATCCCACGGATCATCCGCAAGCGCTGTTGTGGATGTTAAATTCATCGCCCCTGCTGCGACCAGTGCGGTCGATGCTAAAAGAACTTTTCTAGAAAAAGATGCTAGTGTGCCATTGGATTTGTTAGTCATAATTTGCCTCATCAATATTTAATTTTTTGGTGCGCTAGATGAGGTTTCTCCCTCCCATCTGGCTAGTTCACATAAAACGTATTTTGTGAATATGCCTTTATAAAACAGATTTTAAAGAAAATTACAAGACATAATTAACGAAATCTTTACATTCTTTCATGATGTTATTTCAGTTTCTTCTTACGTACCGCAGATTCCGCGCCTTTCCAGATATAGTGTGATTTTTTAGCAACAAGTTGCCATAACGAATAAATGAATAGACTTGTCATGGACGTTTAAATCACTTAACAAAGTAAGATAATATTCTTATTATTTATCTTAAAACATTAGGTATAGGGCATCAAAAATGAAAAAATCAAATCTTACATTACTGACAGGATTGGCGGTTTTAAGCACGTCCACAGCTATGGCACAGGCGCTTCCAGACAGCGCGCTTTCCACCGCGTCACCCGGACGTATCAGTGAACAATTGCAACGTGAAAGTGTTGCACCACGTATCTCGCCAGAAATTACTGTGAACGAAGCCGACATACAGGCAGCCCCGCGCGGCGCTGAAAATATTAACCTGAATCTGAATGGTTTAAATATCCGCGGCGTCACTGCATATGATGAGACAGAACTGTCTTCCATATATCGTTCCTCCATTGGTCAGACAATTACACTTGCCGATGTTTATGCCATTGCCAATCGTATTAAATTGAAATACCGCAATGACGGATATTTATTGACACAGGTCGTTGTACCACCACAAACAATTGATAATGGTCTGGTCGATCTTCAAGTTGTTGAAGGCACAGTTGATAGTATTGTCATACAAGGCGAAGAGACTCCTGCAACTGATCTTATCCGTCAGTATGCAAATGAAATGTCACTTGGCGGCCCGTTGAATTCAGAACAACTTGAAAGACAACTTCTACTAATCAATGACCTTCCCGGCGTGACTGCCAGAAGCGTACTTAGCCCGTCTCCTAACCTGACTGGTGCGGCGGATCTGCGTATTATCGTTGAACGCGACCCATATGACGCGTTAGTAGGGATCAATAATTATGGAAGCCGTTATTTAGGTCAAGTCCAGGCCAGCGCCGCCGGAACAATCAATAACGTCTTTGACATGAATGACAGCCTGACAGCGCAGGTTGTTGTCGCCCCCGACGATTATGAACTGGGTTACTATGCATTATCCTACATGCTTCCTATCAACAAATACGGCACGCGCCTGAATGTTTTTGGCAGCCACACAGATACAGACCCCGGTTTTGATTTGGCTCAATTCGACGTGGAAGGCCAATCAGTCTTTGCATCCGTATCTTTGGAGCATCCGTTCATACGTTCGCGCGCACAAAATTTATATGGTCGTGTTTTATTCGACTGGCGTGATGCGAAAACCACCAATAACCTACCTGAAGCTACGCGCGAAGATAATATCCGCGCTCTGCGTCTTGGTGCCAGATATGACTTTATCGATACTTTACTGGGTGTTGGTGTAAACGCGCTTGACGTTGAATTTGCCCATGGCCTTGATGTTTTTGGTGCAAGTGATCGCGGCGATAACGATCTAACACGTGCAGACGGCGAGCCTGACTTCTTTAAAGTAAATGCAGAAATTCAACGCCTGCAAAGAGTGACAAATGGTGTTAATCTTCTTCTTGCCGGTCAAGGACAATGGTCTGATGATAAATTACTCTCTTCCGAGGAATTCGGCGTTGGCGGTATCAATATCGGCCGTGCCTATGACCCCTCTGAAATTATCGGTGATAAAGGGATTGCGGGTAAAGTCGAACTGCAATGGAATGACCCTGTTGAATGGTCTGCCGTTGATGGATACCAGCTTTTCACTTTCTTTGATGCCGGGCGCGTCTGGAACGAAGATGCAACTACAAACGATCAGAAGAGAGAAAGCGCAACCTCCACTGGATTTGGTATTCGAACCGAATTCATGGATGACGTTAATGCCGACTTTGCCGTGGCTTTCCCCCTCAACCGTGATGTGGATACCCAAGGTGACGACGATGCCCGCTTATACTTCAGCCTTACAAAAGGCTTTTAAATAAAGCTGCACGTCTATAAAGAAATTTCAAAAGCCCGATTTATCTCGGGCTTTTTTTGCATCTTGATGTCCTTCCTGCTATAGAACATAAAAATATAGAGGGAGATTACAAAATGCTAACAGAAGCTTTAAACCAAGCGACAACACCTGATTACAAAATCACACCGATAGATGGGAGCGGATGGGGCGCCGCTACATTAGAAATCGACAGCGGTTCATTTCGCATTACACAGGCTCAAACCGCTGTTGCCAAACTACTTTTAGAAACCGACACACCTCTTACATCACAGCAAATTCAGGATGAAACTGGCTTCACTAATATTGCAACACTCATAAACTCATTACGCGATATCGGTATTGTGCATACTTACCAGAAAAGCGAGCAACAAGACCTCACTATCATATAGCAAGTGCAAAATCCGAAGCGCCTGAAATTCCGGAAGGATTTGCGACATATACACATACACCCTATATAAAAACAAGTAATCGGTTTTGCAAAGCAAGCACTCCTCAACCTGAGCAGATAAAGAATGTTGATCCTGCACTCGATCCGGATATGTCTCTAATAGATGTCCCCTACATTCCCTTACCGAAAAACACATCCGCAAATATTATTGCCCGCATGAAGGGGACAGAAGGCACGGAAGAAACAGACCTGAAAGCTGTTGATTTCTTAAAAGATTATTTTGAAAACGGCGGCAGAGAAGGTTTTGAACAAATAACAGATCATAAGGGCGAGCCCGGCAGATGGGTTTTCATCGGCTTTGACAGTGCCCCGCCCGCGCCGAAGTCACAAGAGTCCAAACATGATGCAATGGATTTATCGCCAGAATCATAATCCGGCATTAATTAAGAAATAAAAAAATCTGTTCAGGGTCAAATGTGGCAACTCTCGGCCAATAGCGGACGTTCACACTTCACTAGGTTACATTCTAAAAGAGCTTAGGAGTTTGCTTAAGTCATATAGCATTTCAAGGAATCGCAGCGCTTGCTATTTATCGCTATTTTTTAAAATCCTCTGCCCCCTCCTAATTTTGTGCTATAAAAAATTATGAATAACTATTATTTTAAAAATTTACCTACAAAATTGCCTGGAGTCACCAGCAATGGAAGTAATATTACTTCATTAAGTGTGGATATGAATATTACTAATATTTTATCCGTAGGCGAGACCCTAATTATAGCAGATGAACACATAACTTCTTATGAGCCATATAAGGCTATTTTAGAAAACTTAGAAAATGACTTTTCTTTAATTAAACTGAACGGTGGCGAACACCTTAAAACAATTGCCGTTGCAGAAAAAACCTTAAAAAGATTTTTAGAAATAAACCCTAAAAATTGTATATGTATTGGTTCTGGGGCGTTAATTAATCTAGTAACTTATGTTGTAGCTTTGTTTGAAAAAGAAAAATCAACAAATATTAAATATATAATTGTACCCACTAACACTATGGCGATAGCTGATGTGAGTATTGGTGGACTTGGAATGATTAATGATGTGAGCGGTATTAAAAACGTACACAGAGCGAAACGGGATGCGGACTCTATAGTTTTATATTCTAACTTTATAACACAGGAAAATCTAAACCTTCAAAAAGAGGGACTCATTGAAACTTTAAAACATTGTATTTTGCAAAAGACCGATAAATTTGAGGCTATTTTAAATAATTATATTCATGATGTAAAACCAGAGGAGTGCTTTGCAGCATCTATATTAGGTTTATCCTTAAAAGCAGATTTAATGCGTTATAATCAACTTTGGTCAGAAGATGTTGAATTCTTACTGTCCTATGGACACTTACATGCTCATGTAATTGAGGAATATTGGGACGGTAAAATACCCCACTCAATTTGCGTTGCTATAGGGCTTACTTTGGATTTAATGCTTACATCACAAAATATTTTAGCTGGTAAACTTATCAATTCA
The DNA here is from genome assembly GCA_963710165.1 of uncultured Alphaproteobacteria bacterium. Lineage (GTDB taxonomy): Bacteria > Pseudomonadota > Alphaproteobacteria > Micavibrionales > Micavibrionaceae > JACKIP01. Next base: position 95,015 of record CAVPYZ010000004.1, on the reverse strand, counting down.
ATTAAGAATTCCGAAAATATAGAAGTATTTAAAAAAATATTATCGCTAAAAATCATTAAAGAATATCTAAAGCGTTATCCAAAACAAGGCCGTTTTTGGAGTGAAAATTATACATATAAATATCTAAAACTTAACGATTCAAATATAGGCAACATACATAAAGATGATAACCTACACACCGAATATGGGACAGCCAACCTAGGTACGATTAAAGATTGCTATTTACGCATTAGTAATCAATTACTTTAAAACGCACGTAAACGACTTGTTAATTTTATGGCCGTCCGCTTTGGGTCGATAGCGGACTTTTTCATCTTAATTACACAACACTCTCCACCCATTCATTCAGCTGTTGCTTTGACATGCCGCCAACGCGCGTGTCCACGACTTCGCCGTCTTTGAATACCATCACGGTTGGAATGCCGCGCACACCATATTTGGTCGGTGCTTCCGGTGCTTCATCGATGTTGACTTTAACAACCTTAATCTGGTCTTTCTCATTCGCCAGTTCATCAATAAAGGGGGACAGCGCTTTACACGGGCCGCACCATTCTGCCCAGAAATCAACAATGACCGGACCTTCGGCTTTTAGAACCTCTGCTTCAAAATTATTATCTGTAACCTGATGTGCGGACATAGCGACCTTACCTTTCTTAAAATTATATTCTTAATAAACCTAGGGCGCAGACCCATACTTCGTCAAGCGCCCTCACCTTTTCTTACACATAAATATTCGATTGCCACCCGTGTTTGGTTACAATCCCTCAAGCTCCATCAAAAGGGGCCCATACGTCCAGAGCAATGCACAACGAATGCGTTTTTGCGGATAAATTTTCTGTAACGCTTCTTTATATGCGCCCATCTGGTTTAAATAGATTTGCGGCACATCTTTGGGGTCGACAGGTTGCGGACGATTGGTTTTATAATCAATAACCAAAACCTCGTCCTCCCCCACTAACAAGCGGTCAATCTGTCCGCTGATAAGACGACCGGAGGGTAAATATCCACTCACTGAAACCTCCGCTTGGGCTTGCGCGCTGAAGATAGCCGCAAAATCACTCTCATTCATAACACGTAAAACTTCATTCAAAATATCTTGCTGCAGGTCAGATGAGAAATCGGTTGCCTGCACATGTAAGTACGTTTGCCCTGCCTCTTCCCTTTGCTCTGGCTCAAGACTGGGCAAGAATTGTAAAAGCGTATGGGTGAGTAACCCACGGCGAAAGCGCTTTTGTCCTTGATCCTGACGCGGCGATAAAAACGCAGGCTCCTCCTCGGACGGACGAGAAGGACGAAGGGGGCGCGGCGGTTGAGGCTCTTCCGGCGCGGTTTTGTAAACCCATTGCGGTATGTCAATTACATCGCGCTGTTGCTCTTCTTTGCGATCATCTTCCTCCGCATCACCGCTTTGCGGATGTGCGTAAATCAAGGCGCCGTCTTCTTCCTCCACGCCTTTGTCTTTTAAATATTCAAAGCCGTTTTGCGCGTAGTAATACCATGAATTCTCATCGGCGGAGGTGCGCGGCGCGGCGCCGCAAATAATCAGTTCATCTTCAGCGCGTGTTGCCGCAACATAAAAAAGCCGCTTGTATTCCGCGCTTTCTTGTGCAGCAATTTTATCGAAGTAGGATATATAGCCCTGACAATCCGCTGTCTTGCGTGGTGACCAGATCGGCACATCCGCACCACTGCGTCGCGGCATTAAAAAACGCGGTACTCTGGTTTGTGCCGCGCTAGAGGTGCGGAGCGTATCAGGCAAAAACACAATGGGCGCTTGTAATCCTTTTGCGCCGTGAACAGTCATAATCTTGACTGCGTTCTCCTGACCGTCAAATTGACGCTTGATTTCAATCGGGTTTTTGGCCTGCCACACCATAAAGGATTGCAATATTTTTGATTGATCATATTGATAGGATTGCACCGCGCTCAAAAACTCGTCAATCACATCCAGACAATCTTCCCCTAAACGCGATTGCAGGGCGCGCAGTCCGCTAATCTTATCTGTCGGACAGGGCTGATTCAACACTTCGAAGAAAAACTGGAACGGTGGATGATTAACTTTTTGCTGCACGCCTTCCAACCATTTTATAACAGGTTCTTCCCCAAGTTGACGTACTTTATGCCATAAGGTTTTTTTACCGCGGCCATAGGCAATATCTTCAAGCTGTTGATCATTCATTCCCACAAACGGGGATTTCAGAATTTCTGCCAGCGACAAATCATCTTTTGGCTGTAACGCAAACTTTGCAAGGGATAATAAATCCTGCACCGCAATATGATTATTCAATACCAGACGATCCGCACCACTCACCGCAATAAAGCGCGTTTTCAAGGCACGTATAAGATGCTCAACAAATGCGTCACGGCTACGCATCAGCACCATAATATCGCCCGGCTCAATGGCACGATTTTTTGATGGTAACAGACGCTTATTCACAATCCATTCCCCGATCTGGTCAGCAATTTTTTCGGCCAGTACCGCTTTCGGTGTTTGGGATTCTTTGATCACTACCGGCAATTCCCACGGTTCTTGCTTTTCTTTCTTATCCGGCTCGATTAACGGCCACAAACTGACCTGCCCCGCTTGTTTACGTCGCCATGATATGTGCTCCAAATCCTCTGTCTCGGGAACGCCAATATCGCGCCGCATCGTATCATTATGAAACGCCGCATCAACAAATTCCAGAACCGAACGGGTCGAACGGAACGACGTCATCAGGCTTTCATTATGCCACGCCGTTTGCCCTGCCTGCGCCTTTTTGGAGAGTGAGATACGCATATCTTGAAACTCTTCTAATGCTGCGCCCTGAAATCTATAAATCGATTGCTTTTCATCGCCCACAACAAATAACGTTCGTGGTGCATCTTCATTTTGCTGCACAAAAAATTCTTCTACCAGTAATGATATAATCTTCCATTGTAGCGGGTTTGTATCTTGCGCTTCATCGACCAGAATATGATCCAGCCCACCATCCAGTTTATACAAAATCCACGGCACAGCGTCCTTTGCATATTGCAGCAAATCATAGGTTTTTAAGATCAGGTCATTATAATCCAAAAGCCCGCGCGCATCTTTTTGATGTTTGTAATGGTCCTGCACCGCAACGGATAATGTTAATATGGCGTGGGTTAATTCAACCAGATGCGCGGCCTTAATCTGGTCTTCCAATGCCAATATTAGGTCGCTGATCATAAAGTGGAAGTCTTCTGCATCCTCCCACGATTTTTTGGTATGAACCGATAACTTTTTAAACGGCGTGCCGCTCTGCGTCAGAAAAACGTTTTTGAATTGAAAATAAAATGCGGCCTTATCTTCCGGCTCTTTCGACAACCAGTCATAAAGCAGCCCCCCCCGCGCCGCATCGGTTTTTGCCCCACTCGCCAGCGCGCTTGCGAATTGTTTTAAGTCAAATTGCCCACATCGCTCTATAAAGCGCTGTATCAATTCTGTCGGGCTTAGGTCTGGCGCTTTAAAAACCAATCGTAATGCCTGCTTCTGCGCGCCTTTATTTGTATGACGGTCAAAAAAGTCAGATAACTGGTCACTATCACGCAGCGCGTCTTTGATACGGTCAATCAATGTCGATTCGGCGACTTCAGCGCTTAGATGTGCATAAATATCGTAAATATCACCTCTTTGAATAACAGATGTCAGCGCGTCCAACAGCATATCATTGGCACGCCCCTCATCCAGAACCTCCATTTGCGGCAATATTTTCGCTTCTAATGGAAAACGCCCCAAAATCGATTGGCAGAATGCGTGAATAGTCATTATTTTTAAGCCGCCAGGCGTATCAACCACTTTGGCAAATAACTGACGCGCCGCTATCATCATCTCCTGCGTCGGCTGATCCCCGATTGTTTTTTTAAGCGACTCGCGCAAATCCTCATCACTCATCACCACCCACGCGCCCAACCGCTTATTAATCCGCAGCGTCATTTCACTGGCCGCGGCCTTGGTATAGGTCAGGCACAAAATTTTATGCGGCGGCGTGCTTGGCTGGCCATTTGATCGCGGTAACAGCAGTCGCAACACACGATCTGTCAGAACTTTGGTTTTACCTGTCCCCGCGGAAGCAGACACCCAGACATGTTGCATCGGGTTTGATGCGGCCCATTGTTTGACATTCGGGTCAATTTTACGAACGTCTTCATTTACCTGCGTAGTTTTAAGCGTACTAACGACCATTAATCGCCCTCCCCCTCACCCAGCGTTGCCCATTCCTGTACGCGTGCCAAATGCGCGTAAGTCTGCCATTCCTCGGGCGGCGCTTTGCTTGCATCTGGCAAACTGATATAGGGTGTCTCTTCCTTGCCAAATTCAGCAATTAAGCGTTCAAGTCCCATTAGCGCGTCGCTGATGAGTGTATCCGTATCGGGGACTGTACGTACCTCCCCGGCAACCTGCCCGCCCGATACTTTCCAGAAATGAAGTGACTCTGCTTGATTCACAGGCAGGCCGCCAAAACCACCGCCATTTAATATAGCGCCCTCAAGCGGCATTTGCGGTGATAGGCCGTTTACAATCTCGGTATTTGACGGTGTACGTCCCGTTTTGTAATCAATAATCGCCCCTTTTCCGCTTTCCATGACTCGGTCAATACGATCTGCTTTGGCACTAAGCTCAAACCCGTCTAAGTCTATTGTGCCCTTAATTTCTGTCGCATTTGGAATAATCTCCGTCGCTTCCCGCCACTTTCTTTCCTGTGTCACGAACCAGTCCAGAATACGTCGCAAGCGGGGTACAAACAATTCATAAGATTGCGGTAAATCAGGGCTTTGTAATGCGTACGCGTACATCATATCCGCCGCATTTTGTGGGATATCTTTCGGATGGGTTTTGATAAACCATTGCAAATACATTATGCAACCAATTTCCACGCAACGCCGCATCCGCGTTTTGTTCCACATCATCAAGACTGCGTAAGCCCAGAATATATTTGGCATAGAGGCTATAAGGGTCGCGCATCCAGCTTTCAATCGCCGTTACAGGTAAAGATTGCGGCCGACGCGATAGTGCAGGACAGGGTTGCGGTCGCCCGACCGGCAAGGTATCAAGCGCGCTTTTATCAATCATCATCGCCCACTCTTTTAAATACCCCTGCCGTAAAACAGACGGATCAATGTCACATGCTTGTAATATAATATCCAACCGTTGAAGCCAACGCGCAGGAACAGTCGTGGTGCCGTCCAGACGAAGTGTACGTGTCAAGATAATCTCGCTCGCGGAAAATGCCTGAACAAAATCATGCGCGCCAAGGGCGATATTACGTTCCGTATCGGGCAAGCCGAAACTGCTACGCATTGGACGCGACATCCACGGATCAGCATCTGGCAGGGCGGGCCACGTTCCTTCATTTAAGCCGGATAAAATCATTACATCCGCCCGCATTAATCTGGCTTCGATCTGTCCCATAATCAATAACCGCGGATGCGTACCGTATTTTGGTCGTACCAGAACCGACGCCATCAACGTCTCAATCAAATCCAGATAATCACGCGGGGTCAGGGAAATTAACTGCCCGCCTTCTTCCTGTAAATCGTGAAACAGACGAACTGCCGCCTCCCCTTCATCCCCGACCCACAAACGACGATCACCGCTTTGTTCCTGTGTCGCGGCCAGCGCTTCAATCATATCCAGATGCGCGTCAATATAGGCCGATAGCGGTTGTTCCATATGGCCTGTAAAAATATCCCCTTGCGCCTCCAGAATGTTTTTTAAATGCTGTGCTGTCTCAAATTCTTCTAACGCGCCAAAAACATCGCGCGGGTGCGGGCCACGTAATTTGATATCTATATCAATAATGTCTTTCAATACGTCCGCCCTGTCCAAACCCATGGCGCAAAGCGGATGTTTCAATAAGCCCAACAGCAATGACGGCTTTAACTCCTCCGATAATAATTTTAGGGGTTGAGTGATAAAACTCCCAAGCTTACTATCCAGAAGACGCGTACCCGCCGTATCATCCAGCGTAATACCCCAACGATTGCAAATATATTTAACCTGCTCCGCCAGGGCACGATCAGGCGTTACCAGCGCGGCTGTTTTCGTTTTATCTTCTAAAACTTCTCGCAATTTTAGGGCAATAATCATTGCTTCCTGCCGCAATGTTTCACATTCATATAAACGAATGTGGTTCAGGTCTTGTTTGATAGCGTCCTTATTCTCTGCGCCGACCTCTCGCCATAAATGCACCATAGATGCGGGGCGCATAATTTCTGTTGTTAAGTGCTTACGCGGCGAAAATGCAGAACGTACATTTTGATAGGGGCATACGTCTTCAAAAGGACGCTCCATTTTATTCAGTAAATCACGGAATAGACTTTGCGGATGCGACGGCTCCAAAGAATCCCAACTATCCGCGTCTAAAGATAAATCAAATCCGGGTAAGATCACTTGACCGTTCGGCAAATCCGCAATCACCTTCATTAACTGCGCAGTTGCCGGCATGGTTCCTGTCGATCCTGCTGCGATTATAGGTGTTTGCGGCGGGTGCGTTTGCCAATAAGTCGCTTGTATATTCAATAATCTGTTCCGTCGTTCCGCCGCCTCAATTACACCATATTCTTTAAGAATATTCGGCCATGCGGTTTTTAGAATATCCAGAAAATCCAGCGTGACCTGCCAATGGCTTGAAAATTCCTCGGGCACAATCTGCTCAAGCCCTTCAAACGATAATTCTTCAATAATAATCTGATCCAGTAGAGTCCCTAAAGCCTTTGCCAGATGCAGGGTTTGATCAAACGTACGTGTCTGCAACCGCGTGTGTTCCTCCAATTGCTTAATAAGACGTACAAGCAAAAATTGACGTTTTAAAGGCGACATAACGGCAGGTAATGCCGCCAATTCTTGCGCAATTTCAGGCGCTTCCGAAAAATAGAGTTGTTCTTCTTCTACGTCACCAAGCGGTCTGATCTGTGGCAAAAGCAGCATTTGACCATCACTCAAATCCAAAAAAACATCACGCAAATTCTGACAAGACCGTCTGTTTGGTAATAAAATTTTATACTCGGGCAATGAAAAGGCGCCCGCTTCTGCCTGTTCCAAAACAGTTTTCGCCAGAATATCCAAAAAATTATGGTCAGAGGGGATGGTAAAGACGCTCATGCAAGCGCTTCTTTTTTATCTTCCTGCGCATGTGCCAAAGCGTCATTGACGCGGTCCAGATCAACAGGCGTTGAAATATGATGCCAGTCTCCGTCATGAATAAGCGCGTACAGGCGACCTTCTCCCTCGCTTTTATCCATTAAATCGAGGAACCCAAACGGTGTATCGGGCGTATTTTCAAATATTCCAGGCTTACAAATCCTGACCCCCGCAAACATATAGCCACCGGATTGATCTTTTTTTCGAATGGCGCGTCCCTGCGCGTCAATCACATAATCGCCAACGCCCGTGGTCAAGACCATATCTTCGACTGGCTGTAATAATAGCAAAATATCCATTTCATCTGGATTCCACGCCGCCACCAGACGTTCAAACACGCTCTGCGTTGCGCCATTTGTCCAGAAAGCGTCCCCGTTAATCAGGAAAAACGGCTTATTATTCATGTGGGACAAGGCCTGTTTCACGCCCAACCCCGTATTCAATAATGCATCTTCCTCTGACAGTATAACTTCTGTCTGATGATCGCGACTTTTTACAAAAGCCTTTATAATGTCGCCTTTATAAAATGTATTGATAACAACTTTTTCAACACCGTCACGTTCCAGATGCTCAAGCGTATGATCCAAAATCGGCCGACCATTGACCGGCACTAACGGTTTTGGCACTTGGTCGGTATAGGGACGCAGCCGTTTTCCCTCGCCCGCGGCCAGAATAAATGCGCAAAAGTCGGATGTGTCTATGTTTCCCATTTTTCTAATATAATAAGTATGCTAAATTTTAATTACTATGGCACATCCTGTCAAAAAGCAAAAAACCTTTCTGGACGGGCTTTTCAGCTCAAAATCTATCGAACGGGAAAAAGACCGGCTCGAGGCATTCCTTGACAGCGTACCGGGGGCTTATTGTGGGTGGGTAAAACAGGATAAAGACGGCGATGAGCTGGCGTGGAACACCGCATTTACAGACCATCTGAATATAGAATCCGTTGAGAATTTTACCGTTATCCAAAACTGTTTCGAACCGGAAGAAGCCCCAAGGTTAGAGGCGGACTTTCATAATCTACGCGAAAACGGAATCGAGTTTCAGGAAACGTACGCCCTGCGCGGCGGGCAGAAATTCTACCGTTTAACAGGGCGGCGTGGCTTTAATCTGGATAAAAGTCATTTTTATGACGTGGTCTGGCTAGAAGATATCACCGCGCATTATCTAGAAAATTTAAAGGCGGATGAGCGCATACAGTCTTTATCAAAAGAATTAAAAGCAACGCAAAATGCCTGTGACTCGACGCCGTTTCCTGTGTGGTTACGCAATGAAAATCTGGAACTGGTCTGGTGTAACAAGGCGTATGCCAAAATTCTAAACACCCCCCCGGGGCATATTATCGCGCGACAGCAAGAACTTCTGGGTACCGTGACAAATAACGGGAAAAAAGAAAAAATCGAGATGAAACGTTTGGCGGAAGAGGCGCATAAACAAAAATCACCCAGCACACGTACAGGGCACATCGTGGTGGAAGGCCAACGCCGCCTGTTTCGCTTTGCCGAGATTCCACAAAAAAGCAGGCGCGGCTTTTTAGGAATAGCGCAGGACATTACCCGCGAAGAAGAGCTAAGCACCGCTATCACGCATAATATAAAAGCCAATCACGCCCTGTTGGAACAACTCCATTCCGCCATTGGTGTATTTAATAAAGAACAACAACTGGAATTCTATAACTCTGCCTTTGCGGCGTTGTGGAAACTGGAAGATCAATATTTAAATTCCAAGCCCAAACTGGGCGATATGATGGAAAAACTGCGCGAACAACGCAGCTTGCCTGAGCAAGCTGATTTCCGCGGTTTTAAGAAAACTTGGCTGGATATGTTCACAGGCCTGCTTCAACCCTACGAAGATATGCTGTACCTGCCCGATGATACGGTCGTACGCATGTTGGTGGTTGCGCATCCGCTGGGCGGATTAATGATGACATTCGAAGATGTGACCAGCGGTTTGGAGCTGGAATCCTCCTATAACACACTTATCGCGGTACAACGTGAAACGCTTGATAATCTGGCGGAGGGCGTGTCCGTGTTTGGCGAAGACGGGCGCTTGAAACTGTGGAATCCGGCTTTTGCAACGCTATGGGGGCTTCATCCGGAAGATCTTAATGGCCAGCCACATATCACAAAATTGGTCGAAAAGATGAAGCCGTTTTTTGATGCGGGATTCTGGCCGGAATATTACGACCAGTTGCTCGCCCTTGGTCTGGAACAACAGGAACGCGCCGGCCGCCTCAGCCGCGCGGATGATCACGTGATTGATTACGCCACATTGCCACTGGTTGATGGCGGTGTACTTGTCACATTTACCGATATGACCGATACGGTACAGGTTGAAAAAGCCCTGCGTGAACGTAACACGGCGCTGGAAACCGCAGAGCGCTTGAAGCTCGACTTTCTTGCCAATGTCTCTTACCAGCTGCGTACGCCCCTTAACAGCATTATGGGCTTTACCGAAATGTTGTCGGGCGAGTTTTTCGGAACGCTGAAATCGTCAGCAAAAAGAATATACTGCCAATATTTCCGAGGCCAGTGACCGCCTGCTTTCCCTTATTAACGACATTCTTGATCTGTCGACTATTGAGGCCGGATTTATGGAGCTGGAAAAATCATCGATTCAGGTTTACGACATGTTACGCGGCCTCTCGAAACTGGTGAATGAATGGGCGCGCCATCGTCGCATTGATATTCATCTAGATTGTTCTAAGACTATCGGTGTCCTAAGAGCGGACGAAAAACGCCTGAAACAAATGATTTTGAACCTACTGCGCAATGCCATTGCCTTTACCCCCGATGATGGCACTGGTGTCATCTCGCTTATCGTTGAAAAAGACCAACACAGCCTCAGCATTACTGTCAAAGATAACGGCATCGGCATTCCTATAGAAGATCAGGATCGTATTTTCGAACCCTTCGAACGTACCGAGGCAAATATGGACGTGAACTCTGCCGCCACACGTGGCGCGGGGCTTGGCCTCTCCATCGTCAAAAACATTACCGAACTTCACGGCGGCACCATCCGCATAGAGAGCGAACCGCATTTGGGCACTGAAATCACCCTCGCCTTGCCGTTAAAGGATTGAAAACCTAAAGGAAATTAAATGCGAGAAAGTAAGTCAGGGCTGTTGTCATCCGTAAGGAAATATAAAACCACTATTCTGACAGATTCAGTGGAAAATTTTATCACTGAGGCTTTTGCATGGATATTAAATAACACATCTTTTAAGGCAACTTTTCTTGATTATTTATATCAAGAATTGAAAAAAAATGGTTACTACCCTCCAGAGCCTTATGCAGCGAATAACGATTTCGAAACACAAGTGCGGAAAAATAAATATTTTCTAGATATGACATACAGACTAGGCGAAAACACCGAAAGACCAAGGTTTATTTTCGAACATAAAATCTGGTCTGGTTTAAGTCATAATCAACTTAAAAATTATAAAGAATCTAACAGCTATATCATTTTAATAAAAGCTGATAGCCAAAATAACGAAGAAGGCGCAAATTTGACGTTGTGTTGGTACAATATCTATTATTTGATAGAAAAATTCTTAGATAATAACTTATGTAAAGATGAAAAAGAATTATTTCTGTTAAATGATTTCAATATATTATTAGAGGAGGAAGGCTTGGGTCCAAAAAAAGCTATACAAGAAAAATCGATTAAAGCGTACAATGATGGAATAGCTTTAATCGATCAGATAAAATCATTGCGTTCTTATATAAAAAACGACACTGATTTTTTGCAACGTCTATCGGCATTTAATCCTGATGCTTTAACAGAAACTGGCGGCAGTTTAATAGAAAAGAATCGCGAGGGATGCATTGGTTTCGAGCTCTATAATCATTGGCGCCCAGGTATTTTTGTTGGTTTTATTATAGATGCATCGGATCATCAAATACCCCCTACAAAACGTGGACCTCCTTATTTATCTATTGTCTTATCCCTAGATAGAGAAGCCCAAGAAATTTGTGAAAAATCGAGCGAATACATTCAACTATTCAATACTTTGGAAAACGAACTTCCAGAATGGAGTGTCAGCGACACTTTTAAAGAATTAAAAGGTAATAAATGGCATCCTCTTTGTATCAACAAATCTATGGAAACCGTATTTAAAGACAAAAACAATTTTTTTGATCAAAAGAATATTTTTATAAAAGAAATTTGCGATGTTTTAAAAATACTCCATGAGAATGATCATTTCATACAGTTAAGAAAAATTCTTAATAACATTAAAGATAATCAGGATTAAAGACATTCCGCCCATGTTTCGGTGCGGAATTCGTCTTCAATATAATCACCGCGAATATTGATGAGTGCGCCGGGATAAATACTGGTCATGCACTCAAAAACCGGTACAAACGTCCGTAAAACTAGACGTACTTTATTGCCTTCATAAAGGGGGCCAGTCGTGCAGATATCGAATGTTTCATCCTGTTTCATCCGAAACGTCGCTGTGTGATGGATTTTTTGTTCCCCGCCATAGGTGGCGATATCACCCTTATACGTATCCTCATCGGTGGAGACATCACCAATCACCATATAGGGCGCCTGATTAACCAGTGTAAAACAAATGGGGTCATCCAGATATTCCTGCGCCGCCGCAAGTGTTGGAAAGAACAGAGCCACAAATAACACCAAAAATTTCATACATCATTTTAACATGTTACGAAGATGCGGGCACACCTTTTGTCGTGGAATATTCAAAATGAAAATCGCGATCGGGGTTCAAATATGTGCGGATCGCATGCGCCGCCTGCGCCCCTTCGGCAAATCCTGTTAAAATCAGCTTCAGCTTACCTTCGTAATGCGCCACATCGCCAATCGCATAAATCCCTGCGCGGCTGGTCTGACACGTATTTTGTGAAACATTGATATGACCATCTTCCAGTTGTAAATCCCACGTCGCAATCGGCCCCAAATCTGTCGCTAGCCCGAAAAAAGCCAGTAAGGTATCTGCCTCCAAAACTTTTTCTTCACCGTCCAGAGTAGCGACACGTACGGTCGATAATTGCCCTGCCTCCCCTGTCAAACTCTTTAATTGATAGGGCGTACACAGCTCTATTTTTCCGCTTTCAACCAATGTATCCAGCTGACGTACGCTTTCCGGCGCGGCGCGGAACTTGGCGCGGCGATGTACCAATGTGACACTTTTCGCCAGATCACACAGGGAAATAGCCCAGTCCACCGCACTATCCCCGCCGCCTGCGATCACAATTTTTTTATCGGCAAAATCATCACGGCGGCGCACCATATAAAATACGGATTGCCCCTCATATAACTCCAGATTGTCTAAAGGGGGACGGTTCGGGCCAAATGCCCCCGCACCCGCCGCGATAATAATCGTTTTCGCCTGTATTGTGACACTATCTGACGTCTCAACATGCCACAGACCTTCCTCTTCCCGTAGTGATATGACCGATTGCTCCAGATAATATTTCGGCTGAAACGGTGCGGCCTGTGCCTCTAATTGGTGAATAAGATCGCCTGCATCAATCACAGGATAGGCAGGAATGTCATAGATCGGTTTTTCGGGATAAAGCGCAGTACATTGCCCGCCAATATCCGGCAAACTGTCAACCACCGCCACACTTAATCCCAACATACCACATTGGTGAATGGCAAATAACCCAACCGGCCCCGCGCCGATAATCAAAACATCTGTGCTCATAAAAAATTTTTACCATGAAAACGCTAAAGCGCGAATGATTTATCTATATATACGCACGGGCTTTATGCTAAAAATCTGTCATGGAATATCTGTCTCACAGCGAACAAGACACAATTGCGGTCGCCAAGGATTTTGCAACAGATCTAAAAAACGGCAATATGATTGCGCTCTACGGTGATCTTGGCGTCGGGAAAAGCGTTTTTTGCCGCGCCCTGATCCGCGCATTAACCCATACCCCCGATTTGCACGTCCCCAGCCCGACATTCTCTCTCCTACAAACCTATGAAACACCCGATTTTGATATCTGGCATTTTGATTTGTATCGTGTTGAAAATTCTGAAGAAATCTATGAAATTGGCTGGGAGGAAGCTTTAGCAGATGGCGTGTCCCTTATCGAATGGCCAGAGAGAATAGAGCCGCTATTACCGCCTGAAACCATCAAAATAACATTCGAAGAGACAGGCGACCATAGCCGCAAAATTACAATTATCCCCAGGCAGCATCCTGATTCAGGAATGTAATCACCTCATCTTCTTTTGATGATTTGATTTTCCCGATTTCAAAAACGCTTTCTCCCGACGCTTCTAGCGTTTTTTGAATGTCTTTTGCCTGTGCCTGATCAACAATCAGAACATATCCGATCCCCGTATTTAATGTCCGCGATAAATCAAGATTTGAAAGATTGCCAATATTTTTCAACCATTTATAAAGCGGTGGAAAATCCCATGCGTTGCAGTCAATCTCTGCCATTAATCCATCCGGTACGCTACGCGGAATATTCTCACGCAGGCCCCCGCCTGTAATATGCGCCATACCGTGAACGACGCCCTTGTAAGTTTTTAAAACCTCCAGAACCGGCTTCACATAGATACGTGTCGGGGTTAGTAATTCATCACCCAGTGTTTGCTTGGCGGAGTCAAATGGCACCTGCGCGTCATACGTACACCCCTGCGTCGCACCAACTAATTTACGGATGAGCGAGAATCCGTTTGAATGCAGCCCGTCCGATGCCAGGCCCAGTATAACATCACCGTCCTGTACGTTCTCACCTGTGATAATGCCGTCACGCTCCACCGCGCCGACTGTAAAGCCCGCAAGATCATAATCTTCTGCCGCGTACATTCCCGGCATCTCTGCTGTTTCCCCGCCAATCAGCGCGCATCCTGCCATCTCGCATCCTTTGGCAATGCCTGAAATTGTGTCGGTTGCATGCTGTACGTCCAGCTTTCCTGTGGCAAAATAATCCAGAAAAAACAGCGGCTCCGCCCCCTGTACAATCAGGTCATTTACGCACATTGCAACCAGATCAATCCCCACAGTATCAAAGGTTTTGGTATCGATCGCCACTTTTAACTTTGTGCCGACACCATCGGTTGCAGACACCAAAACCGGGTCATCATATCCTGCCGCTTTCGGGTCAAACATTGCGCCAAACCCGCCAAGACCGGACATAACGCCGCTGCGATTTGTTGCCTTGACCATGGGTTTAATACGGCGAACCACTTCCTCACCTGCATCAATATCAACACCGGCTTCTTTATAGGCACTATAGGAATCTTCTGTTTTATTCTGTTCTGTCATTCTTTTTCTTTAGCATAGCGTTCTGCTCTCTGCACCTTCTAAATTTTTACTGTATTCCTGCCCTTAAATAGGCTAAAAATGGGAAAGTTTTAGGAAAAGCCACATGATGTCCAGATTTTTAATATTATTCGCGCTCGTTTTGATCGCACTTCCGGCCTATGCGCAAAAGGCGTATGAGGTTGAAAATGTCAAAATAAATCTGAAAAATGTGAACCCTGTTGAGGCTCGTGACAAAGCCTTTAACGCCGCACAATTAAAAGCCTTTAAAGCCCTGTTTCGCAGCTTGAACAAAGGCGAGGTTCTGGAATTTGATGAGGCCCGCATTCCCGCCCTGATCGAAGATTTTGAGCTGATTGATGAACAGATTGCGCCCGACCGCTACGCCGCGACATACACCTTCCGCTTTCGCCGTCTGGCTTCCGAGGAGTTCGCACGGGAAACCCAATATGAACAAGGCATCACAGTTGCAAATGAAACAAATAATGATCCCGACGCGCCTTACAACCCCAGTAACCCGCAACAGGGATATACCGGCCCGCAATATAGTCAGCTCTATGCGCAGGGAAATAATAACGTACGCAAAACAGCCAATGTACTAAAACCACCGCTTCTGCTTCCCTATTGGAAAGAGCAACGGCATGGTGGCGTTATGGGGACAAGGTAATAAATGGCAGGAAACATGGCGCCGACTGGAAAATGCAACCGCAGCCGGACGCGGGTTTATCCTGCCGATTGGCGATTTAAGCGATATGCGTTATACCTCCGACAGCTTGCCGCAAAACAGACAAGCCGTGGAACAGTTATTATCCCGCTATCAGGTTGATCACATGGTCGTTGCCGTTGGCGAAATGGCATCGGGCAGCATCACCACCACGCTTTATAAATCGGATGATCAGGGCATAAAACTCTGGAAAGTTATTGATAGCCCGATCGGGCCACAAGCTGATCCCTACAGCGTCGCCGCCGGACAAATCATGGCGGAGATTCGCGGAAATTCCAATCCGGCCGTGACCTCACGCACCAACCAAAGTGCGGTACAAATCCCCGGGGCAGAGGGCGGACAAATTCCCAACATTGACCGTGACGATGATGTGCCGTTTTTCCAAGCCGCACCTAGCCCGACACAACAAGTCATACGTGCCAAAAGCCGTTTTCAAACACCGCAGGAATGGCTACGTCTGAAAGACAGCATGAGCGCGGAAAACGGCATTCATCAGGTACGCGTTATTTCGCTAACCCCGAAATCAGCCATGGTGGAACTGCATCTTGTCGCAATCCCTGCCGCAGGTTCAAAGAAGCCTTAATAACCGCAATGTGACGCTTCAGGAAACGGACGGCGATTACACAGTCAGCTTTTCAGGATCATAATGAGTACAGCAAACAAAAACAAACGCCGCCCCCTTCTGGAACTATCCGCCCCGTTCATCGGGCTGGTCGGATTTCCTGATTTTTACCCTTCTGTTCTTATGGCTATTTAACGATATTCTGTTGCCCTTTATACTGGGTGCGATTATCGCCTACCTTCTGAATCCGCTGGTTTTACAAGTGCAGCAACATAACCGTGTGAAGCGTAAGGCATCAATCCTGCTTATCCTTGGTTCATTTCTAATATTCCTCAGTGTTGTTTTGGCGATACTTCTGCCGCTTTTAATTGAAGAATTATTACAATTTATTGACGCCCTTCCGGGTATTATAGAGACAATCCGTGATATGGCGCTGCCATGGGTCGATTACATCCAAAAACGTCTTGGTCTGGGCGGCGAACAAGAAATCAAGGAAGCCATTGGCGATAATGTAAAAGAAGCCGTAAAAGTCAGCGGCCCTGTGGCAATGGCCATTGCCGGCATTGGGCAAAGCCTGATCAGTGTTATAACAATACCTCTTTTTACCATTATCATCGCTTATTTCATGATGAATGAGTGGCCGCGCCTCTCAAAATGGACAGAGAATATGATCCCGCGCCCCTATCAAGATACGGTGAAAAGCCTGGCTGCGGAAATGAATACTAAAATCTCCGGTTTTATTCGTGGCCAGTTTAGTGTCGCTTTAATTTTAGGTGTTTCTTACGCCGTCGCGCTTAGTGTTGCCGGATTGAATTACGGTGTGTTGATTGGTTTTGTCAGTGGTGTTTTGTGCATCATTCCAATGGTTGGCTCGACCGTTGGCTTACTGGTCAGTATTGGTGTGGCATTTTCACAGGAAGGCACACTTTCCTACACGGCAATTATCGCCTCAATCTTTTTAGTTGGCCAATTGATTGAAGGCAATGTCCTCACCCCGAAAATTGTCGGTGACAGTGTCGGACTTCATCCGCTCTGGGTGTTTTTTGCCTTGCTTGCGGGGGCGTCGCTTATGGGAATTACGGGCATGTTAATCGCGGTACCGGTTGCCGCCGTCGCCAGCGTTATTCTTGGTTTTGCCATTGAGCAATATAAGAAATCCGCCTATTATCAAGGCGATGGTACAGAAGAGTAACCCACACAAAAATATGCATCAGCAAATACCGCTTGATCTTGGTCATCGTAATGCAATGGGGCGTGAGGATTTTATGATCGCCCCGTCCAATCAGGTTGCAGTTGACTGGATTGATCGCTGGCCTGATTGGCCCGCGCCCGCCCTTATTCTGTATGGCCCGCCCGCATCGGGAAAAACCCATCTGGGCGCCGTCTGGCACACCCGTTCGGAACAGCACTTTATTGATGATATTGACGAATGGATCGGTACGCGTGATAGGGAAGAGGAGCTATTTCATCTCTATAACATGGCGAAAGAAAATGATACCTCTCTGCTGCTATCTGCCACCGCGCCAATACAAAATAAGGACTTTACCCTGCCCGATCTGGCATCACGTTTAAAAGCCGCCCCTTCCGTCGGGATAGAGCCACCGGATGATATGTTGCTATCCGCGATGTTGATGAAGTTATTTCATGACCGCCAGATATCTGTTCCCGTAGAAGTGATCAGCTATATCATACCGCGTATAGAACGCAGCTACAGCGCCGCGCGCGATCTGGTTGAGAAGGCAGACCACGCCGCCCTATCCAAAAAACAGGGCGTCACCATTCCGATTTTATCCAAACTACTTTAAGTCAGCTTGAAAAATCCGTAGCCATATGCGTCTAAATCAATTTTTTGACCCTTCACATCTATTCCATGGCTAACATGCTCTTCAAAGGATTGAACGGATTGATCATGCGTCAATGACCGTGCATCTTCCGTTGTGTTATACAAACATAATATGGTTTCACCTTCATACGATCTGGTAAAGCCGATCACACCTTCCGTATCAATAGTCACAAACTTAAAGTCACCCCATCTAAGCGCAGGATGCTCGGCGCGCCATGCAATAAATCGACGATAGGTATTCAAAACGGAATTTTCATCTTTTTCCTGTCGGTCCACCGCTAAGCCGACATGTTCTGTTGGAATTGGCAACCATATTTTACCGTTTGTGCTGCTGAAACCTGCATTCGGTGCGGACTTCATCCATGGCATCGGCGTACGGCACCCGTCACGACCGACATGTTCGGGGTAAAGCGCAATATCATACGGATCAACCAGATCTTCAAAAGCAAGTTCGGCTTGCGGCAATCCCAGTTCCTCGCCTTGATAAATACAAAAGCTACCGCGCAAAGACAGCCCCAACGCCATCAGATATTTTGCAAGGGATGCCGTATCATGATAATGCGGGTTTACGCGGCTGATCGCGCGTTTGAAAATCATGATTACCCGTCGACCAGCACAGCCAACCGTCTTCAATCAAATCTTCAACGCGTTGAACGGTTTTAACAATATCGTCTTCCTTCATGGTAGACCCCACCAGTCCGAAAGAATAGGCCATGTGAAATCGCTTGCCTGTTTGAACATAGCTTGCGGCTTCTGCCTCGGCATCATCACCGCCCGCCTCGGCCAGTAAGCAACGTTCATCCCATTGGTTGATATGTGTGCGTAATTCCTCAATAAAACCGATATTGTCTGGCGTATTCATGCTGTGGACGCGTTTTTGACGTGCCATCGGATTCGATTTGGGCAAATCCGCAGGCCATGGTTCATTATGCCCACGCGCCGGATTGGAACGCAGGTCTTTATCATAGATATAGGTATGCGCCGTATCCAGACGGAAACCGTCAACCCCCATATCCAGCCAATAGGCAGCAGTATTCTTAATTTCCTGTACAACTTCGGGATTATGCAAATTCAAATTCGGCTGTGTGGAAAGGAAGTGATGCAAATAATATTGTTCACGACGCGCATCCCACGTCCAGGCAGGACCACCAAAATAAGACAGCCAGTTATTCGGCGGCGTACCATCCGCGTTTGCATCTGCCCAGACATACCAATCCGCCATATGTGTATCGCGACTTTGACGGCTGTTCCTAAACCATCTATGCTCGTCCGAGGTATGCGACCACACCTGATCAATCAGGATTTTCAGACCGATATGATGTGCCTCTTCCAGCAAATCCTTAAAATCCTGAATACTCCCAAAAATCGGATCAACTGATCTATAATCGGAAATATCATAGCCAAAATCTTTCATCGGCGATTTAAAGAAAGGTGACAACCAAATTGCCTCCGCTCCTATCGACTTGATGTATGACAGTTTCCCGATAATACCACGCAAGTCACCAACACCATCGCCTTTGGAATCGCAATAGCTTCGTGGATAGACCTGATACATAACGCAACCGCGCCACCATTCATTGTTATTCGTCATAGAAAGAGGTGTCCTTTTGGATATTAATATTTAACGCTTCTTACAATAAAATATCTTTTTATAAAAGCACTATTTCTTACATAAGATCGTAAGAAGGCGTTCTTTGCATTGATAAAACAATATGGTTAATTTGTTGTAAGGCCATGCCCAAATGCGCGGGGCTGTCATATGTAACGTGCGGCGTGGCATCTTCGATATATCTTCTGCCGTAACCCGCCCGTTATCAACACGTATAACTATGCCATTATCACCTCGTGCACGAACATTTGCGGCGGCCGAAACATCTGTACCGCTTTCCGCTTTAAAGCTATCCCCTATAAAGATAACCAGATCGTCAGGCGCAGGCTGGATAAAATTATCTATACCATATCCTTTCCCAAATACATCTTCATTGGGGCGCATTTCGACTTCCTGATCGCTTTCAAGTGCCATCACAAATGTCCGAAGATGGTTTTCTTGTGCTGCAACGCCTTGTGAAATAATATCTTGTGCAGCTTGCAACAAATTGATGTCATCGGTTTTCGCTGAAACGCATCCGCTTTTTTCCAACTCCACTGCTATTTTTCCTTCATTATGCGCGGCCAGTGACCTGATACGGTCTTTCACACTTTGAATGAGTTCTTTCTCGACATCGCTAAATTGGTGGGCGCGTTGTGTACCATTAGCTCCCAGATATTCTACGCCGTGGCTGCCAATTATATCAACTTCGTCGTTTATAATGCCCGTCATAAAAGCAACCTCACGCCCCGTAAGAATTGCACCTTCAACTTCGTCACGAGCGACAAGATCAAAGAATCCTTTTTCCGCTTCTGGATCAAAGTAAGCCTGATCCGGTTGATCCGTAAACGGAGATAGCGTTCCGTCAAAATCTGAAATAAGGCGAACTCTTCGGCCGTCAGCTATCGCTTGCGCTATTCTTGTCTGAAGATTTAATTGATTGTTATTGAACATGATACGTTTTCTTCTTTAATTATTTATTTCTAAGACTGATGGCTGCGCGGCTTTCAATTCTGGGCTTTCGCCACCGGATTGCAGATCTTTCATAACGCCGACGGTTTCCAATGCCCAACGACCCAAATCAAACTCTTTTAAGTACGCTTGTCCCGCAGTTGCGCGACGATTTGCCTCTTCTTGTGACATGTCAATGGCTCTGGTCATTGCATTTACCAGATTATCGCTTTTATCTTGTTGCGGATCATACGTCACAGCGTTGCGTCTAAAACCTTTTTCATGTGCCGCCCCTGTTCCGTTAGAGAGGATCAAAACACCTGCATTATCTGTGTCTTGCGCCATCATAAATTCTTTACACACCAAATTCATACCGTCACGCCATGCGGTAATGGCACCAATCTTTCTCTGACCGGCTCTGTCATTTCTTAACAATTGTACGACATCTTCATGATCTACTCGCTCATTCAGCAAAACAATGGGGGGCTGTCCATCAACCCAAAGCGTTTGATCGGCATTAATCTCTGCTGTAATGGCTTTAAGTTCACGTACATAGTCAATATAGGCAGGAATGTCGGTGCGCGAGGGCTCTGCCCCCATAACAAGCTGTGCTTTGCCTTTCAAATCTGCGCGCTCATTCATCATTTGTTTGAACGCATTCGCTCTTTCCAACAAACCTTTTGAATAATCTGCTCTGGCAAAATCTATAAAAATATTATCGGCAACCATTCTATCGCGTAAATTCATACCACCCTGCGAAACAAGCGTCCCCATATTTGCTTTTTTTGTTATATCTGGAACATTTATACTGATTGGAAAATTACCAATCAAAATACTTTCACCGGAAATATCAACTTGCGCTGTTTCATATGGATCAAGCCCTAATCCTTTTTGACCCAATGCATTCAGAAAACGATTTGCAGTAATATCGGATTGAAACAAAACAACATCCGCATGTTTCAGTTCACGAATATAACTACGAAATTGAATGCGCGCCTCTTCGCCGATGGCTTCTAGCGTATCTGCATCAGGCATCGGGATGTGATTGAAAAACACAACGGGATTAGTCACACCTTGCCCGCGTAATAATGACGGTAAATTCATATGATGATAATCATGTATCCAAACAGGCGTTGTTGTATCATTTGTTTTTTTTAAGTGGTCAGCAATCTGTCTTGCCAATCTGTTATTGACAGTTCCGTTTGCAACAATATCTACATTATCGGGGGTGCGTGTGATGTCCGCCCTATCATGTGAAAGTGGCCATATAAACTCGTTACTAAAATGATTATAATGTCCTTCAAATTCATTATCACCTGCGGTGGCACGGACGATCTGTATACCCTCTTTACGGTATCTATCAACATGGTTAACAGTTTGTGTTGCATCACCAAATTCGACACATGCCTGACCATTTAAACCTTCTTTTGATATTGCAGCCGGAATTAGAGACCCCGTACCATACCTGATTCACCAAAGTAAGCACATGACGCTTTAACTGCTGGTGCCATACCACCTGATATTGGCTGTGCTTCTGATGGAACCCGCGTTGAAACAATAATAACTTTGTCTATTTCGGGACTTATTTCGGTAAAAACAGTCATAACACACCTTATATATATTTTATTATGTGAATGCACTATAAGCACGATCTAACAAAGTCTCAACAAAATATTCGGTATGTAACATGCGTTAAAATCAATTTTGCTATGTTGAAAATACATAATACAGTTTACTTGATTTAAAATCATTCTTTCTCTAAGACTTATTCGGTAACAATAGACAGGGACGAAATGTTCGGACTTATAGCAGACATTGGCGCGACCAATGCACGTTTTGCGCTTGCCAATGATGAAGGGGTTTTTGAATCAAAGGTTCTTCAATGTGAAGATCACGGCACTATCGCCGATGCCGCGCGTCATTATCTTGAGATGGTCAAGCCGGAAAAAATGCCGCATGTTGCCTCATTTGCAATCGCCGGACCCGTGACAGGCGACTGGTTTGAAATGACAAATAACCTGTGGAAATTTTCTATCGAGGAAACCCGTAAAGAACTGGATTTAAGATCATTCCATCTGATGAATGATTTCGAAGCGATTGCGCTTTCCCTGCCCCATATCGACGAAAAATATCTAAAAAAGATTGGCGGCGGTGCGGGCGACAATAATAGACCACGCGCTGTTCTGGGGCCGGGAACTGGTCTGGGTGTTGCGTCTTTGGTGAATAAAGGCGACGGAACCTATCTGCCCCTGCCGGCAGAAGGCGGTCATATTACTATGCCTGCCAAGACCCAGCGTGAATTCGATCTGTTCCGTACCCTGCGTTATAAATACAGCCACGTCTCCGCTGAACGTGTATGCTCAGGCAAAGGTCTCGTCAATCTGTATAATGCCATTCGCATTCTGGACGGGCATGATGATCTACCAGAGCGCACAGCACCGGAAATTAGTGAGCTTGCTCTGCAGCAAAAATGTAAAGTATGCGAAGAAGCACTTGATAAAATGTGCCGTTTTCTTGGCTCTGCCGCGGGTAATCTGGCCATTTCTATTGGCGCGTTTGGCGGCGTTTATATTGCAGGTGGTATCCCCGCAAAACTGGGTGATTTTTTCTTCAACAGCTCATTCTATGAAGAGTTTCTGGCAAAAGGCCGTTTCAAAAATTATCTGGCGGAAATTCCTGTCTACCTGATTGACCATCCGCATATTGCATTCGTGGGATTACAGGCCGACCTGATCGCTTCCGCCAAATTATAAGTTACGCCAGATCGAATAACATCACTTCGCTGTCAACCATCGCCCTGATCGCAATATGATCCAGATGCTCAATTTGCGCGCCATCACCTTCTTTCAGAATTTCCCCGTCAAGGGTAATTTGCCCACGCATTACTTGCACAAATCCACCGCGACCCTGATCAAAGCTATATGAAATCTCTGTGCCTTCCGTTGGGCGGGCAAAAAACAGCTTCACATCCTGACGAATTTTAATGGCATTATCCGTACCGTTTTCATCTGCAATCAGGGTAAAGTCTTCATTTACACTGCCTTCTGTTAATGTTTTCTGGGCATAAGCAGGCTCTGCATTTTGCACGTTCGGTTGAATCCATATTTGATAAAAATGCACCGGATGATCTTCGGAATGATTGAACTCCGAATGGGTCACACCACGACCCGCGCTCATATACTGAATATCACCAGCCTGAATAACGGAGCCTGTGCCCATGGAATCCTTATGTTCCAACGCGCCGTCCAGAACATATGATATAATCTCCATATTCGCATGCGGGTGTTTGCCAAAGCCCGATCCCGGGGCAACAACATCATCATTTATCACGCGCAGGCTGCGAAAGCCCATGCGGGTCGGGTCTGAAAAACCGCCAAACGAGAATGTATGATGGCTGTTTAACCAGCCCATATTGGTTTGACCGCGAATATCACGCTCATGTATTTTAATTGTTCCACGCGCGGTGCTGTTCATGTTTTCTTGTGACATGATTGTCTCCTTTATATGAGTGAGGAAAGAGGGTTAATAATTGAAATGTAATTTCAAAACAAAAAATCAAGAGAGTAGCTTCAGCCTACACCGCCTGTAAAATAATACGCTTCTTTTGAAGTTTTAGAGCCAGTTTGCCATCAAACATATCTTTTGCATGCCGACCGAATATGTCTTTACGCCATCCTTGCATAATTTTTGTTTCCTCCTCGGGATTTAACAAAAACGTTTCCAGATCATCGGCATTGGCAATAATACGTGATACCAGACCATGCTCCGCCGCTTGAATCTTCAAAAGCATTTTCAGCATTTCCAGCGCGGGAACCAGCTCCTGCGGAAACATTCTGCGTTTTTTTGGTTTGGGCCATGTTGCCTTATCACTCGCCAATGCTGTTTTAATACGTGTGATCAGATCCTTTGCGCGCTCACCCCTTTTATATTTTTCGGGCAGACCACGGATATTGTCCAAAACTTTATCATTTTTGGGGGATTGCTTGGCAAGCTCGGCCAGAACCTCGTCACGGATAATAAAATGCTTCGGCTTATCCTGTGCCATTGCTTCCCGCTCACGCCACGCGGCCAGCGCCTTTAACACCACCATGACTTTGGGCTTGTCAGAGCGCACTTTTACCCGCTCCCAGGCATGATCCGGGTTGGTCTGAATTGTTTCGGGGTCGGACAGATTGCTCAGCTCTTCCTGAACCCAGAACGTACGCCCTGATTGATCCAGTTGCCGCACAAGCGTCTCATAAATATCACGCAGATACGTAACATCAGCCAGCGCATAATCAACCTGATCAGAACTTAGCGGACGTTTCGACCAGTTGGTATATTGATTGGTTTTATCCAGCTCCACATTGCATATTTGCTTTACCAGAGACTGATAGCCGATTTGATCGCCATATCCCGTCACCATCGCCGCAATTTGCGTGTCAAAGAGCGGGGCAGGAATGCGCCCGTCAAACAGCTGCATCATAATTTCCAGATCCTGCCGCGCCGCATGGAAAACTTTGACAATGGCTTCGTCAAAAAATAATGATTCCAGACAAGACAGATTAATATCGCCCGAAAGCGGGTCAACCGCCACAGCCATTGCGGGGCTATGATCAGTTTCCGGCTTACCCAATTGGATCAGGCATAAACCGGGATAGTAGGTCTTTTCGCGCAAGAACTCCGTATCGACCGTTAAATAAGGCGTCCCCTTACAGGCGCGACAAAAGTCGTCTAAATCCTGACTACGGGTGATAACGCGATCGGGCATATAATCCTTAGGTCGATGTGGTTTTTGGTTTTTTGATACCCGCAGATTTTGGCGCAGCTTTGCCTTGTGGCTTTTTCGCTTTGGAATAATCCAACTGTGGGATTGGGCGCGCGGAATTACTACTCATATACGTTACAATCGTATTAATCGCAAAATCCACTTTCGGCTTCGGAATCGGGCGATCAATCACACGTTCCTGCTTATAATGCGCCACTGCACCAATGGCTTCCATGTGAAATGTATTCCGCCCCAGATTATTCAGTGGATACCAAAGCGCACGATCATATCCGCGTAACCAGACAAATTGAGCCGGCGCCAGAACGCCGCCCTCGCTTCGTGCATGATACAGCGCCCGCATCAGCGCGGTTGTTTGAAATGCATGACGATTGGACTGCGATAATGTTGCATGGGAAATATCACGGTTTTTAAGAATTTTATTTGCCTGCGATACCAGCGATCCGGATAATCGTAATCCCGACTTGGCATCCCAACATTCCGACATATCGGATAACATTAAATCGGACTCGGCTCTTTTACGCGCCGCTTTCAGACAAAACGCTGCCAATAATACTTTCTTATAATCGGGAAGGTTCTGCGCCCCGCGCCATGGCTGACCCAATTGCTTCGCAAAGGCCTCGGTCGCGACGTCTTCATCAATCTCTCCGTCCGGAATGGGGATCTGTTCATATGCCAACCATTCCTCGGGCCCTAATCCTTCCGAAAATAGCGGTAGCTCTGCCGGCACAGGTGATCCGGGCGGGCGGTTTGGTTGCTTGGCAGGATTAAAGTTCACAAAAGGTGAAATAACAGGGAAATTTTTCGCCTGCGTTTTAATCAGCCCGTCCAGACTCAGCTGACGTCTGAATTGTGTCTCCGGCCCGCGAAATAATGCCCAAAATGCAAAAATACCGATCAAGCCTGCATACACATAACGCAACGGATACATCGCACCCGTATGTATTAATGACATCACATTATCATTTAATCGGGTATAGGGAATATTCGGCACACGATCGACCAACTGCTGAAAATCAACATCTTGTCCCTGAAACGGAACGGTATAATCGGGACTGACAAACCAAGAGACCACCCACATTTCGCTCCACCTGATCCAACGGATAACATGTTTGATTTCAAATTCGAATTGCCACCAGATCAGATATAAAATCACCAGAAAGATCACAATCAGGATAACCCACCCGATCGCATTATCATGTCCTGTACCTGGTCCTTGTTGTCCCGCCATAAACCCTTATTCTTTCGCTGTTCTTTTTACAGATAATTTTCTTTGTTATACCTTAAATTTCCGACTTTCGAAAATAAATTATGCGAAAGATGAAAATTTCACAAATAAATGATTGCACAACCCTGTTAAAATCTCTATAAAATCAACGATAAATTTGTATAGGTTTTACAAGTTTTGAAAAAAGAGTGTCGCCGCAATAGCTCAGTTGGTAGAGCAGTTGATTTGTAATCATCAGGTCCGCGGTTCGAGTCCGTGTTGCGGCACCATTTTTTCGATATATGTTGGTTCAATCACCAAATTTAATTGAACCACACTTGAAATATAGGTTTTAAACGCCTATAGTTTTTTTCTTTGTTGGGGTATAGCCAAGCGGTAAGGCACTGGTTTTTGGTATCGGCATCCCAGGTTCGAATCCTGGTACCCCAGCCATTTTTTTTCTGTCTTTTTTCTAAAAAATTCAACCTCATTATGATTGTTTGGCTTAGGTCTTAAAGTGAAGCTTTATACCGATCAAAAAAATCGTGGAAATTCGGGGAATAGTCTGTATATGTGTTTAGACTTAAGAAATTAGCGTATATCTGGAAGGATCATAATGCTCTGTCTATCAAATATAAACCGCTTTGCCATATTGGTTTTTGCCATATTATTTACCATGTCATATGCATATGCCGATTCACAGAAGCGTATTATTGTCGGCTATGTGGAAAATGTGAATATTCGCGACGTTAACCTTAAAATTAAAGGAAAACTAGATACAGGTGCAAAAACATCCTCTATCAATGCAGAGATTATAGAGGAGAAGGACGACTATATTGTTTTTGAGGTGGAGACCGCCAATGACGATAAAACCAGAAGCAAGAAAAAGCTGAAAAAGAAAATCGAACGCTATGTCAGAATAAAGAAAAAACATAGCGAGGATTTTATTCGTCGCCCCGTTGTTAAAATGGAATTTTGCATTGCCGGTATCATTATGGAAGATGAAGTCAATCTGGCCGAGCGGGACAGCTTTATTTATGATCTGTTGATCGGACGGAATATGCTGGAAAAGGGTCAGCTGATTGTAGATGTTTCAAAAACATTTACCAGTAACCCTAATTGTCCTAAAGATGAAGATGAAGACGATTTATAATATAACGAAACATCCCGAAAGTAATATATGACAAGAACATGGATTACGCTCTGTATATCTCTCATACTGATGGGTGTGGGGGCAGGTGTCCTCTATTATAAATCGGTGGTCTTGTCTTATCCTCTCACTCCTGAAGAAAACACGGGCAGTTGGTACGTTGAATTTTCAACGCAAATCATGCCGGCCAGACGGAATAAATCGAAGTCCGTAGAATTCATGTTGCCACGTCCATATGATAACGGAACGTACGTGGTAACAAATACACAAATCGTTGCACCGGATTTCGGAGTAAAAGAACAAAGCGAGCGCGGAGATCAATTTTATAACCTGACGAAACGCTCTATCAAAAAAGATGAAACAATATTCCTGCGTTATAATGTTTATAAAATAGATAATTCTGTCACCAGCGATTTGTCAACGCCGCAGAAATACGATCAATATAAAAAACGTAACCGCCTGTCTAATCCGGATGACACCACCCGCATTCTCTATCAAAATATAGATGAAATCATCGACGCCGCGAAAGAACTTTCCGCTGGTCCCCTCTCATTCACAGAACAGATTATTCTGGGGCTGAATGATAATCAGAAAGTCGCAAAACTTATCCAAGATAAAATGGACGCGCCATCCCGTGAGGCAGTTATCGTTAATCTGTTAGGTGCGGCAAATATACAAGCGCGCATTGCAAATGGATTTGAACTGCAGAAAAGCGGCGATAATATTGATATCGTTAAATGGGTTGAGATTTATCACAAAAATAAATGGAAACGCTATAGTGCGGAAACAGGCAGATCCAAAGCCCTGAATAATTATTTTTTATGGTGGGTCGGTAATAACAAAATTTTTGAAGGACTGGATAATAATAAATACTCCTATAATCTTTCCTCTAAACTTAATACAGATGGCTCGCTTATGCGGGATTTATGGTTGGCGGAAAATCCGGATTCGCTACTCAGCTTCTTTTCGCTGCAAACATTATCGCTTCAACAACAGTTTGTTGTGCAAATCCTGATCTTGCTTCCCTTGGGCGCATTATTTGTTTGTTTTTTCAGACAAATCATCGGGCTTCAGACCTTTGGAACATTTATGCCGGTTTTGATCGCTCTGGCATTTCGAGAGACAGGCTTGCTGTATGGAATCGGTTTTTTCTTTATTGTCATTTGTTGCGGACTGATCGCGCGTAGCTATATCACTAAACTTCATTTGCTGATGGTGCCGCGCCTGTCTGTTGTATTATCGGTTGTTGTGATGTTTATCATTATGATGATGTTGGCAACAAAAGATCAGGATATTTCTCTGGGTATTTCGGTGGCGCTATTTCCCGTTGTGATTATCACAATGTTTATCGAACGTATGTCGACAATTCTGGATGAAAAGGGCCCTGTTGACGCCTTCTATGGCTTGATCGGCAGCATGACCGTCGCCACAATTATTTATCTGTGCGTTTTGAATACGTACACCATGCACCTGATGTTTATTTTCCCCGAATTGCTTTTAATCGTCACGGCGCTTTGTTTGCTGCTGGGACGGTATAACGGATATAAACTTCTGGAATATTGGCGTTTTTACCAGATGAAAAAGGCGTTGAAATAATGCTGTTTCATCGCACATACCTGAAACAGCGCGGCATTATGGGCATCAATTCCCGCAATCTGGATTATATTTTTGCGAAAAATGACCGCAAATTCTACCCCTATGCCGATAGCAAATTGGCCACAAAAAAACTGGCCAAGGAAGCGGGCGTCAACACGCCCGAGCTGATCGCCGAATTGCACTGGCAACATGAAATACGCAATCTATCTGCTATTCTGGGGGAGAAGAAAGAGTTTGTCATCAAGCCGGATCGCGGTTCGGGCGGCGGCGGTATTCTGGTGATAACCAATACCTTGCCCATTGGGTACAAGAAAAGCTCCGGCAGTATTGCATCAAAACAGGAACTGTCCTTTCATTGCCAGAATATTATGAGCGGAATGTATTCGCTGGGCGGCCAGACCGATACGGTCATCATTGAAAGTCTGGTAAAATTCGACCCCGTCTTTGACGATATTTCCTTTCAGGGCGTTCCCGATATTCGTATCATTGTCATGGACGGGGACCCCATTATGGGCATGTTGCGTCTTCCGACCGAACGCTCTGATGGTAAGGCGAATTTGCACATGGGCGGCATTGGCGTGGGAATAGATATGAAGCGCGGGGTGACAAACCACGCCGTACAATTCAATAAATATATCGAACGCCACCCCGAAACAGGCGAGCTGTTTTCGGGACGCACCATTCCACAATGGGATGACATGCTGAAAATTGCGGTTAAAATGCAGGAAATGTCGCAATTGAAATATATCGGCGTTGATATTGTACTCGATAAAGATCGCGGTCCGTTGGTTTTGGAAATCAATGCGCGCCCGGGTATCTCCATCCAAATTGCAAATAATCTGGGGCTAAAAGCTTAGATTAAGACACCTAGTATACCGTAAGGGCTGTTAATCCGTCGGAAAAGCCAGAATAAAATCATTACCATTCTCACGCGTTATCAGCTGAATACGCGCCCCGTGAATTTCCGCTGTTTTCTTAACAATCGCAAGACCAAGCCCGGAGCCTTTAGAACTGAGATTTTCAGGGGATTTTTCAAACCGTTCGAAAATTTTATCCTGATATTCCGCGGCGATGGGCTGTCCGAAATCGCGAATAATAATCGATTTATTCTCCACCATCACCTTTACGGAGCTATCCGCAGGCGTATATTTCAAAGCGTTTTCCAGAAGATTTAGAATAGCACGAAAAATCATTTCTTCATTCCCTGTCACAATCTGGTTTTTGCTTTTTTCATCCAGAGAAAGCGGCTTGTCCTGTCCCACAAATAGCGCGCCCATATCTTCGCATGCTGCATGTGCCACATCATTCAAATTGACCTCTCCCATATCGGGAACTTGTGACACATCCAGTCTGGAAATATCCAGCATCTGGCTGATCAGGCGATTGATATGGCGCAAATCCTGATTCAGCGTATAAATCTCTTTTTCATTTTGCAGGGAGGCAATCCGCGCTTTTAAAATCGAAATTGGTGTCCGCAATTCATGTGCCGCATTGGCAATAAACAGTTTCTCTGCATTCGCACTATTCTCTAATCGTGCCAAACCGTTATTCACGCTTTTAATCAATGGCATCACCTCAACCGGAACATTTTTATCATTCAAACGAAATGATAAATTATCATATTTGATATTTCGCGCGTCCTTTGCCACCTGAATAATCGGCGACAGCGCATTACGAAATAACAAAATGATCAAAATGCCCTGTAAAAAGAGAAGAGGAAGACCGTAGATCAAAATATTTATATTGAATTTTGACTGCATAGTTTCAAGAAACTCACGAAATAACGCTTCATTTTCAACGATATAGACAGGATAAATCTTTTCATCGAACAGATAATCATATTTCAGCGCGATAAAATTATCGCCTTCTTCGGTGGTGAATTCGAAATAATATTCGCCGCCTTGTTCCAGCGTTTCGCGAATTTCATCCTTCATAAAATTATCTGAACTAAACAGATATTCCCATTTGGTATTCATCACCGCATATTGGTGTTCGCCCGCTTCATTGGCAAAATAATCACGATCACGCTTTGGAAAATCCATCGTTAAATCGCCGTTACGGTCATATTCCAGAAAAGATGCAATTTTGCGTGCTTGCTCCAACAGGTTTTCTTTTGCCATTTCATCAGTCAAGGATGAAATCTGGGAAAAAACCAATCCGCCATACAGCAATAACATGATGATAGACGTAAAAAATACGTTGACGATAATTTTAAGAAGAAGCGAATTCAAACCTGGAATCATGATCCTTAGTCTTTACCAATTTCTTTCATTAAATATCCGATACCACGCAGATTACGAATTTCCACAGTGGCATTTGTTGATTTTAACTTTTTACGCAGGCGATGTAAAATCACTTCAACGGAATTCGCCGACCCTTCCTCTGAATGACCGTAAATGGTGTTTTGAAGCTTTTCCTTGCTGATCACACGGCCGGGCAGACGCATTAACGTTTCCAGCGCGTCACGCTCCTTGGTTGACACCTCATATGTCTCATCACCAATCATCAATTTATTTTCCGCTGGCAAAAACGATAGATCACCAATTTTCAGGACACGGTTCACCACTTCGCTCGGACGACGATTCAGCGCATATATACGCGCGATCAACTCATCCATTTCAAACGGCTTTACCAGATAGTCATCCGCGCCGCTATTCAACCCGTCCACTTTATCCCCCAATCCGTCTTTTGCCGTCAGGATCAGAACAGGTGTTTTGATTTTTTCTTCACGTAAAATCTGCAAAAGCTCCAGCCCCTCCATATCGGGCAAACCCCGATCCAAAATCACCAGATTATGCACGTCAGGATCAATCAAATTAAGCGCCGCATCGCCGTTTTCTGCGCTGTCCACGTGAATTCCTGCCGCCTCCAGATGTTTGGAAATCAGGCTTCTTAAATCGGGATTATCTTCTACTAAAGCAACTCTCATAATCACGAATATATGTCCAACTGAAAAAATTACACAAGCAAAATGAACTTTAAATGTTTTTACGCGTTAGAAATTGGATAAAAAATAAACACACATTAATTCGACCAAAAATACTTATCAATTTGTCAAAATGAATGATTTTTTTGATCTGTAAGTTTCATGAAAGATTGATGTGACATTATGGAACAATGAAACAGAAGGAGTTTCAAAGATGTATAAAACATATAACCGTATAGGACAATTCGTTGATAATCTTTACACCCCGCGTTTGCAGGGTAGTACAAGTGTTGATCACGCCCTTGAGGTTATGGATCAGTACAATGTTGATGTAATCGGCGTTGAATGCGAAAATGATTTTGTTGGTTTGTTTAGTCGTCATGATTTTGAAAATAAAGTCCTGCGTTGGAACTTGCACCCCAGTGACACATCATTATATGAAGCTATTATTATCAGACCGCCTTATGTCACGCCAGATCTAACCCTTCGCGAAACATATAACGCCATGCTGGCATATCAGGTTGATTTTATACCGGTTATCGAAGGAAATATATTACTCGGCATCGCCGATATGAAGAAGGTGCGCGCACATATTGATCGCACGCGTCAAACTCACAACTCTACACAAAGCGTGTCACCGCAACCAACACAAGAACAACAAAACGCCTTTTTGCCGCGTAAAATCGCCGCAGGTGAGGCCGTTCTCTAACATAAATATTAAACTGAAAGAAAGACGATACATGAAACCAATATTAACACTCGGAACACTTGCCGTTTTAACCCTGACCGCTGGCGGTGCATTTGCGGAAGATATTAAAATCTTTTCAAACACAGATACAGGTGTAAGCGCAGAACAAATGGCAGAAGCGGGCGTTGACGGCGAAATTGTTGTCGAAAATGACGTAACAACCGAAACAGATGCCGGCGCAGATGTCTTAATTGAAGGCACAGTCGACGAAAATGCCGAGACCATGGTTTTAGAAGAAAACGATGAAATACGTGAGCGTATTCAGGAAATTGAAGGCTTGTCCGAAGTCGGAACAGACGTCGAAGCCGCAAAAGTCGTAGAAATAGAATAACAAACCAAGTTTAAAAGTTTTTTGACTCCCTCCCTCCCCTAAAGGTCTAACACTTCGGTGTTAGGCCTTTTTTTTTAATTGAAATTTATCTCGCTAAAAAACGGAGTTTATGGCCATTCAGCCTGATCCGCAAAGATTTAAACTTAATACTTTTCGCTCAATTACGTGAATGATACCCTTCAATAGAATAAACAGAAAAGCCGTTTAAAAATGAGATTATTTTTATTAGCATTAAGCATGGCGCTTTTTTTGACAACAGGATGTCAGGCAGAAGAAGTTAAGAAAGAAGAAACGCTTTACAGCTTGCCATTCATAATAATTGACCTTGATAAAGATGGCGTCGATTTCATCCCTTTGGAAGAATCTGAAGCCTATTTTGACGTAGACGGCGACGGGGAAAAAGAACGTACCGCATGGATAAAAGACCGCGACGGATTCTTATTAACATATACAAGAAAAGAAGACCAAAAATATCAAACAGTTTCAGAAAGAGAAAACGTTTTTTCAACAGGTGGGTTTTTAGAAATACAAATTTACGATAATAATAGAGATTATATCTATGACAAGGGTGATGCTGAGATAATTCACGAAGGGCTGTATAATTATCCTTTAAAAATAGGATTTCAAAAGGCTAAAGAAAATGGAGATTTTTTTAAAGATAAATTTTTAAAAAGGTTTTGTAAATTCAAAGCGTTAAAACTGCCTAGGAACAAACAAAAAAATATTGATAGTTCAGAAGATATATTAAAGGGGAATTTAATTTGCAACAACAATACATATCCTCTTTACGAAGTTCAATTTGAATATGAAGAAAATTAATATGCCTACAGCCCCTTATGAAACTTAGGCTTTAATTCTCGTCGGAATGACATCACCCATCCTGCAATCCCGAGCATAGACGAGGGATCTGGCTCACATTCATAAATCCTACTCCTCAACCTCGACCAGTTCTGCAACGCTTGTGTAATCGATTTTACCCGTCCCCAGAACAGGCATATCATCAATCACCTTAATATTTTTCGGTACAGACAGCTCGCTGATCCCGTTTTCAGAGGCATATGCGGACAGGTCGGACTTCTGCGCCTTTGCATATGTTGTGACCAGTACCAGTTGCTCACCCTTCTTCGGGTCGGGGATGGCAACCACGGCATGCGCGCTATCGGGATAAACGCTATCCACCATGCTTTCAACCGCGCTGAGGGAGACCATCTCGCCAGCGATTTTGGCAAAACGTTTGGCACGCCCCAGAATTTTCACAAAACCGTTTTCGTCTATATCGACAATATCGCCCGTGTCATGCCAACCCTGTTCGGGCGGTTCCAGTACACCCGGATGATCGTTTTTATAATACCCCAGCATCACATTATCACCGCGCACAAACAGGCGTCCGCCTTCCTCCACACCCGGAACGTTTTCCAGACGGTGTTCCAGACCTGATAACAACCTGCCGACGCTTCCTGCCTGTTGATGCATGGGTGAATTGACCGCAATTACGGGCGCGGTTTCGGTCGCGCCGTACCCTTCCAGAATACGTACACCGAATTTTGACATATATGTCTGGCGCGTTTCTTCCTTCACTTTTTCCGCACCTGCAAAAATATAACGCATACGGTAGAAGTCATATGGGCTGGCCATACGCGCATAGCCCGACAGGAATGTATCCGTCCCGAACATAATCGTCGCATTTGACGCGTACACCAGTTCCGGCACAATGCGATAATGCAAGGGAGACGGATAAAGGAAGGTTTTCACCCCCGATAAAATCGGCAGTAATGTGCCACCCGTCAATCCGAAAGAATGGAACATCGGCAAACAGTTAAACACCACATCCTGATTATTAAAATCCACACGCGAGGAAAGCTGCACCACATTTGTCATGATATTCTTATGACTCAACACAACCCCTTTTGGTGCGCCTTCCGATCCCGATGTAAATAAAATCACCGCCGGATCATCCGTTTTAACACCGCAATCCTTATGAATACTTTTCGGGGAGGCAAACAGCGCATAAAGCTTATCTGTGAAAGTGACGCTTTCTTTTATATCCTCCAGATATATTACTTTATATGTTGTCTCTAACGCCGCTGCCAGATCATCCAGACGTCCCATTTTGATAAAACGTTTAGAGGTCAAAACGGTTTTGACCTTGGCTGTTTCACAGGCCGACCCCACCGCTTTTTCCCCTGCGGAAAAATTCAACATGGCCGGTACCCGCCCCATTAATTGCAGCGCAAAAAACGTGACCACCGCCCCAACGGAATTAGGTAAGAGCACGCCAACGGCCTCGCCCTTTTTACTGATTTTTTCAAACTTCTTCGCTAAAACGACCGATCCCTGCATCAGTTTTTTAAATTTGAGGGGCTTGAACTCCGCGTCCTCTGCAATAATCGAATTTTGACCATTCACATGACCTGCTTTTAACAGCGCTTCATAAAGCGTTTGCTCACGATCGGTGGTCAGGTACATCATCTCCTCCATCACGTCATAAAGTTGACGCGCGGCGGCGGCGCGACGTTTGCGCCCTTTCAGCTCCTCATCAATCACAAATTTACGCGGCGGCAGGATGGTAATGGTAATCTTCGGAAAGGTAATCAGCGGCACTTTGCCCTTTAACCGTGCAAAGGGCGTGTGCTGTACGCCGTCCAGACGTACGGGCAAAATCATTGCATCCGCCTTATCCGCAATCATGCCGGGTCCTTCATAGACTTTCATGAGTGCACCTGTTTCGGTCAAACGTCCCTCTGGAAAGATCACGCAATGCTTGTCTTTTTCAACTTCCTTGATCAATGATTTAATCGAATACGGGTTGGTCGGATCAATCGGAAAATAATCAACCAGACGCAGAAACGGTTTCAAAAACCACCATTCCGCCACGAAGCTATTCACTGCAAACATCGGTTTTCCGGGTAAAAATGCGGCCAGAAGGGGCGGGTCAAGCAAGGCAACGTGATTACTGACAATCACCGCACGGGCTCCCGCCTTTTCGTAATTCTCTAAACCCTTCACTTCGACTTTATAAAGGAATTTAAATATTCCCTGCATCAGGCTTTTTGCCAGATATTCAGGCAGTAAACGACACACATACAACGCGGCAAACAGATTGAAAATAGCAAATGTCAGGAATAATCCTTCCACGCTCCACCCCAAAGTCAGTAACAGCGCGCTGATACCCATGGCAGTGATGATGAACAGGGAGTCGATAATCGCACTGCCCGCAATCACCCGCGCGCGGTCTTTATCATCCGTATAATGCTGTATAATCGCGTTCAGCGGCACGACATATAACCCGCCGCACACCGCGATTAGAAAGATGTTCAGAATAATCGGGTAATGCCACGGATTACTTAAAAAGCCCGAAATCGTCAATAATTCCGAGCTTGGCACGGACGGTGTAGAGAAATAAAGCGCGATAGAGAAAAACATCATGCCCAGAATGGCAATCGGCGCGTACACCGCCTCCACCCGACCAAGTAGCAGGCGATTATTTAATAAACCGCCAATCCCGATCCCGACCGAGAAAATAATCAGGAAGAACGCCAAAACACCTTCATCTGCGCCAATGGCTTCCTTTGTGTAATTCGGAAACTGCGCCATGAACATACTACCCATGAAATAGAACCAGGACGCGCCGATAATTGCACGGAACACCATCAACCTCTGACGGAAGACATTGCGCAAAATGGCAATCGTTTCCTTGACCGGGTTCAAGTCAATTTTTAAATCGGGCGCACGCGGAATAGTCGTCGGAATTTTACAACTGGACACGTATCCCGCCACCGCCGCCGCCAACATAATCGCCGCGACAATATAAAACCCACCAGGCAGGGTGATCAGCAATGTCCCCAAAATCGTACCAACCAAAATCGCCAGAAACGTCCCCGTATTCATCAGGGCATTACCGCCAATCAGTTCATCATCCTCCAGATGATCGGGTAGAATTGAATATTTACACGGCCCGAAAAATGCCGATTGCGTGCCAAGTAAAAAGATTGTGAAAAAAGATAAAAATACAGACCCCGAAAACAGCGCAATAATACCAACCAACCCGATACCGATTTCCGCCAGCTTAATTTTGCGAATGACCCTGTCTTTCGGGTACTTATCCGCCAGTTGCCCCGCAAAAGCCGAAAACAAAATAAACGGCAAAATTAAAATGCCCGCCGCCGCCGTGACCAAAATTTTCGGATCGATTTCCGTCTGAAACGTCATGGTATAGAGCAACAAAGCCACCAGCGCGTTTTTGAACAAATTATCATGAAACGCCCCCAGAAACTGGGTCACAAATAACGGCAAAAACTTCGTCTGCCTCAAAAGATCAAATTGATTTTTACTCATTTTTTAAATTGTCCTTCTTGTAAAAATGTCAGTACCTGTTTTTGTACCTTGGGTGTCCATGCCATAAAATAATGAATGGCGGGCACGATGACGTGGTCTTTCATGCCGTCAACTTTCGTGCTTTCCACACTGACACATCCGTCATGCGCGTCCTTAATAAAAAAGTTTCCTATATCCGGCGCGTTGCCGGTTGTGCCAGCGATAATACCCAGCTCATACCATGGTTTTATTTTTTGCGTATGGCGCGTATTGGTCGTTAATTCCTGCCCCGCCGGACCGAATATTTTCTTGAAAAACGGATTTTCTTTCCAGAAATCCGCCACCTCGCTCCCGCCATGCGGCGTGCCGATCATTACGGCGCGCCCCATTTTTTCTTTTGGAATTTGATCCTGATGATTTTCCAGATAGGACCCACTGACCAATCCGCCCAATGAATGCGCGACAAAATGCACCTTATCATATTTTTTCCAAACGCGCTTTTCATCCAAACGCGCCGCCAGCCAGTCCGTCAAACTGGCAATATCTTTTTCTAAAGAAGGATAGGTGATGTTAAGCGTTTTATACCCCTGCTTTTTCAATAATGTTTCAACAGGCAACATATAAATTTTCGCATTGGCAATCCCATGCAACAGGATAATGATTTCAGATGATGATCGCTCTGTCATAAGCTGTTTTTATAATAAATCCAGAACCATGACTATCATTAATATGAATGCCTCTCGCTATATTCTGATTATAATCTACGTCGTTGCGAGTGACCATAGGAAACACTACTATTTAAGATAAAAGCGAATAGATTGCCGCGTTGCAACCGCAATGACAGGCTATTTATTAATTTGTCTCGTCTTGGACTTCGTTTTGCGATATCTCTTCGGGCTTCTCGCCATGAAATTTCTGTAATTTATGATCGTGTTTTGTTTTACGACCCGAAACGCGTTTACGCCACATACGGAAGCTAGAGGGTTTCATGTTTGACTTCATGATTTCGATGACTTCGGGCTCGGTTAAGCCTGTTTGTTTCTCGATCATGTCAAAGGAACAAAAATCATCCCACGCCAACTCGATCACTTCACTTGTGCAATATGTTTCAGCCAAGTCCGTCATTTACACTAAAAGCTGCATAATGATCGCGTAAAGCAGAAGCGCGGCAACGATAAAGACAATCTGATATCCTGCACCAAAAGACGCCTTTGCATTTTCTTTTAAGCGGTCAAATAATTCCGGCCATGTATAGGACACGAAATCACCCTGTGTCATGATATTCATGATTTTACCGTCATTATCGACAATCGGCAAACGACGAAACCGCTCATTCGACATGATACGCAACCATTCCAACAGGTTGTCATCTTCTTTGGCAACGCGGATATCCGTACTCATAATCTCTGCCAGTTTTGTTTTTTTGGCGTCCTTGCCTTCATTTACCAGACGCATCATCACATCGCGTTCGGTCACAATCCCTCTGACTGTATTATCATCATTCACAATTACAGCCGACCCGAAATTATTTGCCGTCATCGCCTGCACTGCCTCTAAAACCGTGGCATCCTCTGAAAAGGTTAACAGCTTTTTCTTGGCTTTATATTCGGGACGATCTTTAATCAGCATGGGGTATTCCTGTTATTTTTGTTTTGCGTATCGAAACAATATATGCTTTTTTTCAGAAAAGTAAAAATCGTATTTCGACATATAATTACAAATAGAGGATTTCACATGAGAAGTTACATACCAAAGGGCGTTATACGCTATATGCAAACCGAACTTCGTAAAGACGGCCTGTATAAAGGCAATATTGACGGTGACAGAACAGTCACAAACGGACGTTCACAAACCGATCAAGCAGTAGAGATCGCGTTAGAGCGTCGTTCAAGCGAATTATTTTTAAGAGATACTGAAAATTTTAAAACAGACTGGACGGATAAACGTCGCGCAATTGCTTATTTTCAACTTCTTTCAAATGATCTGGAGTTTGATGCAGGACGCGTTGACGGCTTGTGGGGAACGCGAACAGATGCAGCTTATGAGCGTTTTGCCGGAATTTTGCCCCCCAACTGGCGCGAAGAGCGCGAAACCAGCAACCAGTTCCGTCCACAGGTTTTCGGATATAAAAACCCGCTTAATTTTCCTTTGGAAACGCCAGGGGAAATACAGGAATATTATGGCCCGTTAGGTCAAACACAAATGGTTCGTATGCGTTTTCCTATTCCCATGAAACTAGCATGGAAATTAAGCACAAATGTAACAACAACATTATGCCATCCAAAACTGGTAGAGGTTTTTGAATCTGCATATAGCGATGCTTTAAAACATTATGGTGAGGACGAATTCAGACAAAGAAGTTTTGACCATTTTGGCGGAATTTGGAATTTCAGAAATAAACGTGGTGGCAGTACAGGTGCGGTCTTACCTAGCACTGCATCGACACACGCATGGGGTATCGCGGGAGATATTAATCCCGCACAAAATGCGTTGCGTACGGAATTTGCCCAATCCGCTTTCGGGTCTGATCCTGATAATCACGAATTTATCCGCATCTTCCATGGGCATGGGCTCTTAAATTTGGGTGCTGCCCGAAATTTTGATCCTATGCATTTCCAAGGCGCCATCCCTCCGCAGGTTGCACATATCTTTGAGGGGTAGTATGTAGGAGGGATGCAGGATTTTCTTCTCGAATATTATTTCTATGTCCAGTCCCTTCATGTAATCGCCGTTATTGCATGGATGGCGGGGTTGCTTTATCTGCCGCGCCTTTTCGTCTATCACGTTGAGGCGAAAGCAGGATCGGAGATGAGCGAGACATTCAAAATCATGGAAGCCAAGCTGTTGCGCCTCATTATGAATCCCGCGATGATAGCGGCATGGCTATTCGCCGTTTTGATGATTTACGCCCAACCGGATTTATTTAAAGAAGGCTGGATGCATATAAAATTTACAGGTGTTATCCTGATGACAGCCCTCCATATGATGTTTGCCAAATGGCGGAAAAATTTTGCTAATGACCGCAATGAAAAAAGCGGCAAATTCTATCGTATCTGGAACGAGGCCCCAGCGGTTTTAATGGTGATTATTGTAATCATGGCGGTGGCAAAACCGTTTTAAAAAACGTAACCCGTCATTGCGAGTGAAGCGCGGCAATCCAGATAACTTGTCTATCGATTGCTTCACATACGTCCGCAATGAAGCTCGGAAAAAAATTACTTTTTCTTATCCGTATCGGACGAGCCGCCCATATCCATACCGGGCATACCCATACCCATTTGCCCCCAGAATGATTTTTGCAGCTCTGTCCAGCCGGTAACCATCATCGGCATCCATGTCTTGCTAAAGGTTTCGGGATCCAGATCTCGAATACTGTCCGACATGCGGTCTTCCATATCCTTCATAAAACGATCCTGCATCGGTTTTACATCTGGCAGGCCGACGAACTGTCTGGCTTCTTCGGGGGTGGCTTCGACATTGATTGTGAATTTCATTTTTTAAGTCCTTTATGCTTTCGCCACCATAGAAGAAAAAACATTTAAAAACAAAAACTTTGTCAATTTGCAAAATTGATTTAAACTTTCAAAAGAATGAGCGAAGATAACACCCCACAGATAGAACCCGATATAACGCAGCAAGATTTTATTGATCGCTCCGAAGTGGCTCTACAGAAAGTGCGCGACGTTGTTACGGGCAATATTTTTCACCCCTTGGCAGATGTCGAATTGCTATCTTACGAAGAAGTCTTTCTGGAATTTCGTGCACAGCTTCATTTAAAAATCCACACCGAACGTAGTGAAAAATTCAGCGCCACCACACCGCCGGGGATTACAAAAGTCAATAGTTCCGCCGATTTGGATACAAAAGTCGAAAAAGAAATCGCGCGTGTTACAACATCCGAAGCGCCGCTGACAAGTTTAAAAGAAGACATTCTGAAACGTGAAGATGACGGATATTTCTGGGAAAAACAGCGCATTCCCCTACCACTTGATCCGCTGACCTATGTACGTGAAGAACCCTGTCAGGAATGTCGCGGCCAAAAATTTAAGGAATGTAAGGATTGCGGCGGTCGCGGACATATAAGATGCGCCGTCTGTAATGGCAATAATCTCAAACAATGCAATGCGTGTCAGGGGAACGGCGAAAAGCAATGCATAAAATGTAACACCAAAGGCAAACGTGAATGTCACAAATGCCGCGGTGTGGGGCGGGTGAATCACCTGACCCTTGTCAAACTTTATGCCGACACGACGTTTTCCTATGATCAGGAAGAGATACCGGAAGTTGCCCGCCCCGTGATTGAGCGGTTGCGCGAAAAACTTCTAACCAAGGAACATGCGACCTACGTTTTATCTGATGACATCAAACAAAAGAAAAAAGAACATGCCGATCATTTTTTGACACTGAATTATGACGTTAAACTTCCGCTTGGGGATGCTATTTTCCGTGTAGGAGAGGAAACCGTACCCGCTCTGTTATTCGGTTATAAAACGGCCCTTCTGGACGTTCCGCCGTTTTTGGAACGCTATATGCTGACACCCTTTAACGAAATTCGTGAAGCCGCAATGGGGCAGGGTGATTTGCAAGCGAAAATGCGTACCGCCGCTTATCAGACACGCCTGACCAATGAAGCTATTATCGGCGTTGCCACAAAGGGCGCAAGCGTGACCGAACGTAAATTAAAACATGACTACAGCATTGCGCTGGAACCCGAATTTATTCACAACCTGATTAAATACACGCATATTGCCTTGAATAAAATGATGCGTACACCACAAATGGTCGGACTGGCGATGGGGCTTATTCCGTCATTCATCCTGACACTTCTGTACGTGTTTGTTTTAAACGGCGGTGGCACCAATACGGCGGAACCGCTCAGGCTGGTTTTTGACGTACTCTTCCTGATGATCTCTTGCTTCCTACCCTATTTTTGCGCCCAGATTATGTCACGACAAAGCCTTATTTACGCACTTGGTAACGGCGTGAAAAATGATATTCGCCTGCCCAATCTTGGCACATTCGGTTATTTGGGGCCGGCACTGGCGGTGCTGTTCTTCCTGTTATTTTCTACGCTTGCCTATAACAGCAATCCCAATGAAGCACCTGAAATTTATGCGATCTTTCGTAACCTGTTGGGGTAACACCGGTTTTTCAAAATTTAACGGCAGATAAAACATGACTTTTTATGTGCAATATGGCATGTATAGGCGATGCGTATATTAAAATCTTTCCTCTTATGGAGTGTGTCTCTCGGGCTTCTTGCCTCTATCGCACTTGTCGCTTTTGTCGCAGTTATTATTCACAATAATGCGCAAGACCTGCCCGATCATGAACAACTGAAAGAATATAAACCGTCAATTATTACGCGCCTTTATGCAGGTGACGGTCGGTTGATGGAAGAATATGCCCGCGAAAAACGCATTTTTGCACCCATTACCCAAATTCCCGAAATGGTCAAAAATGCTTTTATCGCCGTAGAAGACAAGAATTTTTACGAGCATGAGGGCGTTGACCCGACCGCCATTTTACGCGCCGCCGTTATCTATGCCCAATATAAAATGGGGAAGGACGTGGACGTTGTGGGCGGATCGACCATTACACAACAGGTTGTGAAGAACTTTCTCCTGACCAATGAACGTTCTTTTGAACGAAAAATTAAAGAGGCCATTCTGGCGCACCGTATGGAAACCGCGCTGACCAAAGACCAGATTTTAGAGTTGTACCTTAACCAGATTTATCTTGGCGGCGGCGCGTACGGCGTGACCGCGGCGGGTTTGCATTACTTTGATAAACCGCTTGAAGACTTAAGCGTTGCCGAAGCCGCCTATCTTGCCGCCTTGCCCAAGGCGCCAAATAATTATCATCCCGAAAATAACAAGGCCGCGGCAATTGCCCGTCGTGATTATGTGATTTCCCGTATGGAAGAAGAAGGTTTTATTGATAATGAAGCCTACGAAACCGCTGTGCTTCAACCCCTGAAAAC
Organism: uncultured Alphaproteobacteria bacterium; assembly: GCA_963710165.1. GTDB lineage: Bacteria > Pseudomonadota > Alphaproteobacteria > Micavibrionales > Micavibrionaceae > JACKIP01. The sequence goes on along the minus strand of CAVPYZ010000004.1, from coordinate 51,928 downwards.
TGTCGAACAAGATAATTCGGACAGCGTTTCCGCCCCGTATTTCGCTGAAGAAGTTCGCCGTGAACTGGCAAATAAATACGGCGCAGACATTTTATATGGCGGCGGTCTGGCTGTGCATACGTCGGTTAATCCAATACTACAATCCTATGCCGAGGACGCGCTACGTGACGGTTTAATGGCATATGATAAACGCCACGGCTGGCGCGGCGCGATGGCATCATTTGACGATAATGGCGATCTAGCGGACAAGATTAAGGATTTTGACCAGACCGGCGATATTATCTCCGACTGGGACGTGGCGGTTGTAACCGAAACATCACCGTCCTCTGCATCCTTGCGATTAAAAAGCGGCTCGCGTGGCACACTCGCCTTGGAAAATGCAAAATGGACAGGCAAACAGTCAATTTCCAATTTTCTAAACGTGGGCGATGTCATCGCTGTCGAGAAAATAGCAGATCAGGATGACGCCTATAAATTGCAACAAGTGCCAAAAGTGCGCGGCGCAATTATGGCCATTGACCCAAATACAGGACGCGTTCTGGCGATGAATGGCGGCTGGCAATATGGCGCGGACCAATTTAACCGCGCAACCCAGGCAATGCGTCAACCAGGTTCTGCCTTTAAACCATTTGTCTATCTAACCGCATTAGAGAAGGGGTTCACACCCGCCACACTTATTCTGGACGCCCCCTTTACAATCGAAGATCGCCCCGGACATTTCTGGAGCCCGAAGAACTATTCCGAAGAATATTACGGCCCGACCCCACTGCGTAAAGGCGTTGAAAAATCACGTAATTTGATGACCGTACGTCTGGCTAATTATGTCGGTATGGAAGCCATTGTTGAGACCGCCAAACGTTTTGGTATCTCTGATAATATGCCGGAAAATCTGTCAAATTCGCTCGGCGCAGCTGAAACAACCCTTTTTAACATGACATCTGCCTATGCCATGCTGGTCAATGGCGGCAAGAAACTGACGCCCACTTTTATTGACCGTATTCAAGACCGCTATGGTAATACAATTTTAAAACATGATGATCGCCCCTGCATCGGCTGCGGCAAGCTGATTAAATGGGAAAATCAGGAAACGCCCAATATTCCCGATACGCGTGAACAAATCGCCAACCCGCTTACGACTTATCAGATTGTTTCAATCATGGAGGGCGTCGTGAAACGTGGCACAGGTGTAAGTCTCAACGCGCTTGGGCATCCCTTGGCGGGCAAAACAGGAACGACCAACGATTCGAAAGATGCATGGTTTGTCGGGTTTTCATCCGATCTGGTTGTTGGCGTTTATATCGGCTTTGACGATCCAAAACCGCTTGGTAAAAAAGAAACAGGCTCGTCAGTTGCGCTACCTGTTTTCAAAACATTTATGGAGCAAGCCCTTAAAAATACAACGCCAATGCCTTTCCGTACGCCTAAGGGAATTAAGCAAGTACGCGTTGACGCCGAAGATGGTACGCGCGCAGATGCCGGTGATGCAAAAGTCATCTGGGAAGTGTTTTTACCCGGAACAGAGCCAGATGAAAATGTTTATCTGCTTGACGGTAATGGTCAAATCAGACGCCTGCCAGCATCACTTTATCGCGATAGTTACATCAAAATGACCGATAGTTATATGCGAAATTCGTACGGTCAGAATAATTCTGCTTATAATGGCGGACGCAACACAATGACCGAAAACGAATCCGTCGCCCCGACCTATACGGGAACAGGCGGATTATATTAAACAGAGAGTAAAGATAATGGAGTCACCGCAAACTGGGAAAAAAAGCATCATGTGTCCTGATTTTGATACGGCAAATAACGCCGTTCCATTGATAGACATTTCGAGTGCAGAAGATCTGGTCGGAAAAGTTTTGATATATGAAGATGACATCGGAACGAATGCAGCTGTCATTTTCAAAACGGATAAAAATGATGAGGGCGAGGACATAATATATTTTAGCTGTATTAACCGTCCCATTACAACAGGCTTCGATACGACAGCATTTTACAGCCAATATGATCTGACTTGCGCAAAAGATACTGTGCTGTCTATATCTGCTGGTGGAACAGCGGCCCAGCCCGCACAATTTTTTGTTAATTCCGCTCTGTTAAATTCGCGGGGCCTTCTATCAGATATAAATATGGGCGCGGTTTCTGCCATCACCTCCCCTGATACTCTTATTCCTGCTTTAAAAGATCCGGATATTGCATCTAAAATGATTGGCACAATGGGCAGTGACTTTGTGCCATATTCACTTTTTATGCATAAATTGATGACATCTCCGGCAATATTACTTGAAATTGATGGTCATGATATTTTTGATGTTCCAATGAATGATATGGCACGATCGCTTTTCGAAAAACACACGCAGGGCAACATGGGAACTTTGGTTACCCCGTCATTTTATAATCCGCAACAGTGGAATGAAGAAACTCCCTTACAACAACTTGATTGTAAAAGACAGGGATTAACGGCATTTTACCCGAACTAGAGTTTCGCCATGCATACGCTGGCTGAACTGACGTCCAAATCGCCGGGTTTGTCTTCTATGTCTAATGCAGTGACTTTACCGTTCTCTATTATCATGGCATATCGTTTGCTACGCGTGCCCATTCCCAAATGCGACCCGTCAACATCCAGCCCCATTTTTTTGGTAAAGTCACCATTGCCATCCGGTAACATTCGTACCTTCTCTCCTGCGCCCGAAACATTTTGCCAATGGCTCATCACAAACGGATCATTGACGGAAACGCAAATCACATCATCGATGCCTTTTTCGCGTATATCATTGATATTGCGAATATAATCGGGCAAATGCTGTTGCGCGCATGTGGGCGTAAACGCGCCGAAGACACCGAACATAATCACTTTCTTACCTGTAAACAGGTCTTTAGTATTCACATCCTCAATCCCCGATGCACCAAAAACTTTTAGTGTCACCGCAGGAATTTTATCGCCGATTTTGATCGTCATAGATATTGTCCTTTTGTTAGTCTTATTCTAAACCAGTTTCTCTTATAAAAAAGTAAATTTTAAAATAGCCCATGCAATTTATAATTATCGATCTCTAAAGAGATAGGTTTTACATATATTATGTGATATAAAAGAATAAAAATAAGGTGTGTAATATGAATAGACGATCTTTTTTAACTAGCGCAGCTTCTATTGCGGTTATGCCAAAATTATCATTGGCGCAATCTGATGATCGCATTGCGCATCAACCTGTTGAAATTCCTGATCAAGGTGTTGTAGTTGAATTCGGATTTCGCACAGAAAAAGGACTGATCATTCAATTAGAAGGTAATGATAATTCTCGCGATTCCTTTAATTATGAGCGTCTTTATTATTTTCCTGCACAAGAACCGGATCAAGTTACAAATGGTTATCGTCAAAGCTCTCTTGGTTTAGGAATGTCACAAACCAAAGAAATAAACTCTGTAGGTGAAGAAGAAATATATATTCCAGACTATGGTAATACATTACGTGATGGTATGGGCGGTGAATATGATTTACAAGGCAGTCCGAAATTGCCTGAAGAAGAAACGGAATCCTTAACTTTAAGCTGTAATTTTAATCCGCTTACTAATAATGGTAATTCGACAGAAGAATTAGAACCTTTGACCGAACAAGATTTGTATGCGATTCAGCAAAGAATAAATAGTGGGGATGCGACACTTTACAATCCGCCGGCAGTTATTGAAAAAGTCTATCTATACCAACTACCTAATGAGGAATTTCTAGGTGTATTTTTTGACTATAGCGTTTGGCCCGAAAGCGGAATTCGCGCTGTTATCGGCAGCGGCCAAGACTGGCGTGATGTTGGTGGGGAATATGGCGCACCCGACGAACTAACAAAATACGGTCAAGGCATTGATACGTCCGAGGGATTCTTGAAATATGACGGTAACCCGACGCAAGGTATATGGTATGAAAAGCAAGATGGAAAGTTGGTTGAGCAGGGAATCACAACCTTTATTAGTGATAATACCGATTATCATTTTGATGTGATGAACGACTTGGTATCAACACCACTTGGGAAAAGCTTGTTGCCGCAACCAATTCGTAATCCTTGTGAGTCACTGTCTCTCTCATAAAGAAAAACCCGCAAGATTAGAATCTATGCGGGTTTTATTCATTCATGTTTAAAACTTTAAACGTTTTGCGTTTTGTATTTGCGGTAAATTCGCAATCTCATCAAACATCGTATCGGGCAGGGCGGCATCTAATGAGATCAAACACACTGCCGAGCCGCTACCTTCCTTCCGACCCAGACGGAAATCGGCGATATTTTGCCCACCTTGACCCAAGATATTACCAACTGCGCCAATCAAGCCGGGCTTATCATCATTGCGGATGAACAGCATATGCTCCGTCATCGCCGCTTCACACGGTACATCTTCGATTTCGACCAGACGCGGCTCTTTTCCTGTGAACAGAGATCCGACAATTTTACGCGTACGCTCTTCTGTTTCAATTGTTACTGAAATCGAACTACGCCATTGGTTATACGCTTCGTTATGCGTATTTGAAATCTGGATACCACGTGCCTCTGCCACCATCGGCGCATTGACCATATTGACGCTATCCGTTTGCGGACGTAATACATTACACACGATCAGGGCGGTTAACGGTTTTGTATTCAGGCCGCCAACTGTTCCGTCATATTGAACGGAAATCGACTTGATCGCATTGTCGGTTATTTGTCCCGCAAAAGACCCCAGCTGTTCCGCCAATTTCATATAAGGCTTCAGTTTCGGGGCATCTTCGGCAGAAATTGACGGCATGTTCAGCGCATTGACCACCGCACCATTGACCAGATAATCCGCTAATTGCTCAGCGACTTGCAACGCAACATTAACCTGCGCCTCGGATGTGGACGCACCCAAATGCGGCGTACAAATCACATTTTCATGCCCGAAGAGTGCATTATCTTTGGCTGGTTCAACTTCAAACACGTCTAGCGCCGCGCCGCCGACTTGTCCGCTATCCAACGCTTCTTTCAGGTCAGCCTCAACGATCAAACCACCGCGCGCCGCATTAATAATACGAACACCTTTTTTCATCTTGGCGATCGCATCTTTATAAATCATGCCCACCGTTTTGTCATTTTTAGGCACATGCAGAGTGATAAAATCCGCCTTCGGATATAGCTCGTCAAGCTCGACCTTGGTGACGCCAATTTCCTCGGCACGTTCAGGGGTCAAGAACGGGTCAAATGCCAGAACCTTCATCCGCAGACCGAGCGCACGATCGGCAACAATCGCCCCGATATTTCCACACCCGATCAAACCAAAAGTCTTACCCGTCAATTCCGTCCCCATAAAGCGTGATTTTTCCCACTTACCGGCATGGGTTGATTCCGATGCTTGCGGTAATTGTCTGGCAAGGGCGAACATTAATGCCACCGCATGTTCCGCTGTCGTAATGGAATTACCAAACGGCGTGTTCATAACAACAACGCCGTGTTCCGTGGCCTTTGGCACATCAATATTATCCACGCCAATACCGGCACGACCAATCACTTTCAGATTTTTTGCTTTGGCAAGAATGTCAGGTGTGACTTTCGTCGAAGAACGAATGGCAAGGCCGTCATATTCCCCGATAACAGATGCCAGTTCTTCCGGGGTCATTCCCGTTTTCACATCGACATCACAGCCTTTTTCTTTGAAGATTTCCGCAGCCAGCGGGTTCATTTTGTCCGAGATCAGGACTTTTGGTTTTCTAGACATATATAACTCCTATTTTTGTCTTGTTTAGGAAAACAGGATTTCAGTTTATACAGGTCTGGATTTGAAATGCGAGGTTTATTTTCACCAATTTGAAAACTTGTCTAAATCGGATTTTTTCTGTAAATTACATCAAAATAGTGCGTGTGTTTATAATGAAATTAGCAGAAAATTTTGATCGATCTGTCCCTCCCTATCTTATCGGGGAAAAATACGGCAACGAAGATATAGAGACGTTTTTAAAAGATGTTGAAATATTATGTGCCGGAAGTCACTCCCCCTGTCTTGAAGATGAAGAGGTTAGCGTTACGGAATGTATCGCCAGAGCGCACCAGATACCGGAGAATAATGATGCCGCAGCCTCACGTCATTATCTGCACGATATCGAGCGCGCTATTGTCAAATTGCAAGACTGGCAAATGAATCCGCAAAACCGTATCACCGACAGTTTTTATGAGGTTTTTGCCTCTTTTGATATTATGAGGGATTTTCGTGAGTGGGCATCACCTGCCTCTAAATATTATGATGTCAGATCACCGTCAAATGTTGAAATCGCCGCACGCGATTTAGAGACTGCTATTATAGATTTACAAGATACACAGCCCAGATCACCCGAAGAAGCCGAAGCATGGGGGCGCGGTGAAGATGCGTTTTACTACCTGATGAATAATGGTTTTACACCCGCCACACCCGAAAAAATATGGCGAGCTTATGCTGCGCAAGGTGCCTATCTTTTTTCAATTGATAATATGAACGATAATGAGGAAAAACGCATTGGCGGCCTGAAACGTGTGAAAAAAGACGCTGATTATGATGGCCCTCTGACAGACAGCGAACTGACTCGCATTGTTTTATTCGAAGCAAGATTCCCCGCCAGTCGCGGTAGCGAGATGAGCTTTATGATGGATCATATCACAGACACCCTACCTTACGGTAAAGAACTTGGAAAATTTTACGGTCTTTGCATAAATTATTTCAACGCACTGTCGCGCACATCACAACGCCAGCTTGAACCGGAACTATAAAATAAAAACTAAGCCGCTTTTTCCTGTACGTGTGCCTGTTTTGCATTTTGATATGCCCAGTCCAGCCACGCTGTTAAGGCTTGCAGATCATCTGCCTCAATCGTGGCGCCGCCCCACAGACGAAGTCCCGCAGGCGCGTCGCGATAGGCCGCAATGTCATATGCCACGCCTTCACTATCCAGCGGTTTGACAATATGTGCTTTGATAAAATCGGCTTGATCTTCGACTGGAATGGTCTGATTAAACCATGGATCAACGACCTTCAAACAGATAGATGTTTGTGACCGGCATTCCGGATTTTGTGCCAGAAAATCGACCCAGTCTGTTTTGGCAACCCAATCCTCAATCACGTCCAGATTACGATCGGACCGGGCAATTGTCTCTGCCTTACCACCAATCGATTCAACCCAGTTCAGCGCGTCCAGACAATCCTCGACCGCCAACATGGACGGCGTATTAATCGTTGCACCTTTGAATATACCTTCATTTAGCATATTACCTTTTGTCATACGGAAAATTTTGGGAAGAGGGCGGTCGGGCGTATAGCTTTCCAGACGTGCCACAGCGCGCGGCGATAGTACAATCATGCCGTGCGCGGCTTCACTACCCAAAACTTTTTGCCAAGACCATGTCGTCACATCCAGCTTGTCCCACGGCATGTCATAGGCAAAGACCGCAGAGGTCGCATCACACAGCGTAATTCCTTCGCGGTTATCGGGAATCCAGTGACCGTTTGGCACGCAAACGCCCGACGTTGTCCCGTTCCAGACAAAAACACAGTCATTTTTGCCGTTATATTGGTTTAAATCAGGCAATTGGCCGTAATCGGCCTCAAACGTACAAACGTCCTCCAGCTTCAATTCCTTGGTAATGTCTTTGAGCCAGTCTTTCGAAAAACTCTCCCACGCGAAAACATCAACGCCGCGTTCCCCGAACATTGACCACATCGCCATTTCCACCGCGCCCGTATCAGAGGCAGGAACAATACCGATTTTATAATCTGCCGGAATATTCAAAATTTCACGGTGTTTTTCGATTACATCCTGCAATTTCTGCTTTAATGGCCCTGCACGGTGTGAACGCCCCAGATCGGCACCCGCCAAAGCTGCAAAACTCCATCCCGGACGCTTGGCACACGGGCCGGATGAAAAACGGGGATTAAGTGGTTTTTGGTCCGGTTTTTGAGTGATATTTTGCATGGTAAGCGCCTCTTTTTTTGCTATGATCAGGTTATGTCCTATTATTTAACATTTGTTGCGGCAGATACAAGTCAAAACCCGCTGACCTCGTCATTTATCGATTTTTTGGCCGATGAAGGGATTGATATCAGCCGCCCAAAATGGCTTTGCCCGAAAAAAGCACTTGATATACCGCTTGATAACGCGCTCGACAAACATGATGTAAAAAGCCTGCGTAACCGCTTGCGTCTAAAAAATATCGATGTGTTTTTTACCCGCGCCGAAAACAGGAAAAAACAGCTATTCCTCGCCGATATGGATAGCACTATTGTGGTTGGTGAAACGCTGGACGAACTCGCCAGTTTTGCAGGGGTTAAAGACCGCGTTGAAGACATCACAACCCGCGCCATGAACGGTGAACTGGATTTTGAGGAAGCGGTAAGGGAACGTGTTGAACTTCTTAAAAACCTGCCTGTTGCGGCTTTGGAAGAAACGGCACGAGCGGTACAATTAATGCCCGGCGCCAAATCCCTGGTCACAACCATGAAGCAAAACGGCGCAAAAACCATTCTGGTCACAGGCGGCTTTATGTTTTTTGCCAATGATATACGCGCCCGCGCAGGCTTTGATCATGTCCATGGCAATCGCTTTGATATACAAGCTGATGTGCTGACAGGAAAGGTCATCCCCCCCATTTTAGATAAACATGCGAAATTGGCTTATTTGAAAGACTATGCGCAAAAATTCGATATTGCCGCCGATAATATTCTGGCAATGGGTGACGGCGCCAATGACCTACCCATGTTAGAAGCCGCAGGTTTGGGGATCGGGTATCACCCCAAGGCATTATTGGAAGAAAAGCTGATGAATGTCATTCTTCACGGTGACCTGACCGCCGCGCTTTACGCGCAAGGCTATGTTGGAGACTTCGAGAAGTAATCATTTCAATTATATGTGACGCCATCCGAACCTGTCTTGGATTGCCGCGTCGGCGTTGCTTCCTCGCAATGACGAGATACAGAGTTAACTGTTACCCGTGCCCGACATCGACAGATAAAAATCCGGGTTCGATACCCATTTTTGCCAAGGCCATACGCCATTTCTGCGCAGGTTTTACGTCATAGATCAGGGCATGATCGGGCGTGACAACCAGCCACGAATTTTCGGACAGTTCCGATTCAATCTGTCCTGCCGTCCATCCGGCATATCCCAACACAAACAAAAACGGCTTGGGTCCGTCACCATTGATAATTTCTTTCAAAACATCCAGTGTGCCGGTAATTGACATATCATCGCTGATCTCTATTGTTTCTTTGGAGGCATAATCATTTTTATGAACCACAAAACCGCGCGCCGTTTCGACTGGCCCACCGCCCAGAACTTCAATCTTTTTCAGATTTTCAATATCCGCCGCTTTAATCTTTAAATGTTCGATCATGTGATCAAATGATAATCCCGTCAGCGGGTTGTTAAGAACTAGCCCCATCGCCCCGTTTTTATCGTGGGAACAGATCAGAATAACCGCATGGTGGAAACGCACATCCCCCATTGTCGGCATGGCAACCAGTAATTTACCTTTTAAAGAGTCTTCTTCTTTCATCTCTTAAAGTTATAACGTGTTTGCAAACAAACCGCAAAGCAAGACGCCGCAAAATTTTAACGCAAAAATTTCTGTGATGATTTATAATATGTTGCATGATCCGTAACGGTTATTTACAAATCACCCCCGCCAAGCGCGGCTTTATAGACCCCAAAATCGCTTTGGAAGGATATACGCGCGGTTTATTTCCCATGGGCGCAAGCCGTGATGAAGATCACTATGCCTGGTTTACCCATGTGCCGCGCGGGCTATTACCGCTGAATAATCTGTACGTCTCAAAATCCCTGCGTAAGGTTATCCGTAAACATAAATTTGATGTAAGTTGTGACCGCGCCTTCGAAAATGTCCTCGAAGCCTGCGCTGTAGGGCGCGATGGTGACCCCGCATCTGCGACATGGATTTCCAGACCGATCAAAGATCTGTTTTTAAATCTGCATTATCAGGGTCGCGCCCATTCGGTTGAATGTTGGCAGAACGGGGAACTGGTCGGCGGTCTATACGGGCTGCATATCAATGGTGCATTTTTTGGTGAAAGTATGTTTTCCATCGAATCCAATGCCAGCAAAGTCGCGCTGTTCCATCTGATTGCCCATTTGAAACAACAAAATTTTATCCTGCTGGATACGCAACAAACAACACCCCATACCAAAAGTATGGGCGCGGTGGAGGTAGCAGAGATTGATTATCTGGTTTTATTACAAAATGCGGTTATTCAAGACGTACAGTGGGGGCGCTTTCTTCCTCATACGCATCAAATCTAGCATCATTTGAAACGCTGCTATCCTCTGCTTCGGCAGGAGCTACTAAATTATTCTTGTCCTCTTCCACTTCGCCGTCTTCGTTACTCACCGTTTCAGGATTATTTTGTGGAACGTAAATTTCTTCACCGTCCAGTTTCACAATCGGGGCATCCTCGCCCGTATCATCCTCGATAATAATATCAGAATCCATTTCCTCGACACTATCCGTATTGCTCTCTTCGGCCGCGGCCGCCACCACGTTTCCGCCGCCTGTGGCCTTACCGCAATCAATCACCCATAAATCATAAACCGCATGATCCATAGAAGATAAGCCAGGAGAGGAGGCAAACATCCACCCCGAAAACACCCATTCCGATTCTGGTTCACGCTCTTCCTCGGACTCTTTAACTGTCCAAATCTGGATAAACCCTGCGGATTCGGGCTGTTGTGTTGGTGGATTTGTGCGGCATGCCTGCGGCCGTATGTAAAGCGGACCCAATTTAATCGTCTCCCCGATATCAATTTCGAATGTAGAGGTTTCTGCCGTTGATTTATTCAGGGATTGCAGTCTGATTTTATCATGATCGATATTTGGCCCCGCCAATGCCGGTGTACCCGCGACGAAGGCACATAGAAAAGCAAGACTGAAAAAAAAATTACTCGGACGCACTATCATCATCTTCGCTATCCGACTTGTCATTCGAAACGCTGAAAATAAACTGACCCAAAAGCTGTTCCAGATTTTGCGGCGCTTGCGTATATTGAATACGTCCACCGCTCTCAATCATCTCTTCATCCGCGCCGGGCTCCAGCGCCAGATAACGTCCGCCAAGCAAACTCTCACTACTGATTAATGCGGCCGTATCACCGGGCAGCTCTATTTCGGGCGCAATACTCATCGTGACTTTCGCCAGATAGGTCTGCGGATTTAAATCTACAGCGGACACAGACCCGATTTTCACGCCGCTAATTTGCACATCATCACCAACCTTCAAACCGCCGATCCCTGTAAAATCCGCTGAAACACTGTAACCGCTAACCGCGCCAACATTGGCGGTCTGATAGCTGAAAATCAGGAAGAAGGCTGCAATAAACAGGACAATAGCGCCAATGGCTGTTTCAATAATATTTCTTTTCATAGATGCTATCAGTAATTATAAATCTTTGTTTCGTCAATATCTTAAGCGTTTTATCTGCGGTCTTTATATACAAAGCTGTTTTCAGGCTTATTTCTGGTCGGGAACCCATGCCTCATAATCGCCTGTTGTATCGGGTCGCTTGCCATCTTTCAATAAATGACCCGGCGGGCGATAGGCCAGATTGGTGCCGGTCATGTTCGGAATATGCGGCTTTTGCCACGGACGACGGAAAGACAGCGCATCGGGGTGCGGCACAACATCGGTCTGGTGATGAATCCAGCCATGCCATTCCGGCGGTATCATCGTTGCCTCCGGCGGGCCGTTATAAATAACCCAGCGACGCTCGTACTTATACCCCTCACGCGGTTTGGCTTTGTAATAAATATTACCAAATTCATCCTCCCCCACTTTTTTCGATCCCGAAAACATCGTAACCAGACGAATATGAACAGGGGAGAGAACGCCAAAAATGGAGAAGAATTTTTTAAACATATCTGTTTTGTTTTACAGGAAGCCGTCATATTTTGAAAGCGGCTTTCTCATTAAAAACACAGTCTGCTTGTACTTAACGTCTGAAAAGACTAATTTGCCCTTATGACAGAGGAAAAATCAAAAGAACGCATTGCCAAATATCTTGCCCGCGCAGGCATCGCGTCGCGCCGTGGTGTGGAGGCGATGATTGCCGAGGGAAAAATCAAGCTGAACGGAAAAGTTTTGGAAACCCCCGCCACACTGGTTGATGGCAGCGAGGATATCCGCGTCAATGGCAAACCTGTTGGCGGCAAAGAACCAACGCGCCTGTTTCTGTTTCATAAAATGGGTGATCTGGTCACATCACATAATGATGAAAAGGGTCGCGAAACAGTCTTTGATTATCTAAAGCGAAAATACCCCGAATTGCCCCGCCTGATCAGCGTTGGTCGTCTTGATCTAACGACGGAGGGATTACTTCTCCTCACCAATGACGGTGAACTTTCCCGCTATATGGAACTGCCGAAAACAGGCTGGGTGCGGTCATACCGTGTACGTGTGTACGGTACGTGGGACGAATCCAAAACCAGAAAACTTGCCAATGGCATAAAGGTGGAGGGCGTCTCATACGGCCCGATCAAGGTCGAATATGACGCAGATAGCGGCGATAATCGCTGGCTTACCGTTTCTTTGAAGGAAGGCAAAAACCGTGAAATCCGCAAAGTCATGGACGCGGTGGATGTAAAAGTAAACCGCCTGATCCGCACCTCTTACGGCCCCTTTCGTCTGGGCAAACTTCAAAAAGGCGCGGTTGAGGAAGTCACTCAAAAACAGCTAAAGGGCAGTTTGCCAAAAGATATGTTCAAATAACGTCATGAAGAGCGCGCGTGAAGCAATCCGGAATGAGTAACAGATTGCTTCAGTCATGCTATTCCTTCGCAATGACAATTAGTAAGAAAAAGATATATATATAATTATGAGAATAAGCGGCGGCACATTGCGCGGACGACAAATTAACGCCCCAAAAGGGCAAGACGTGCGCCCTGCATCCGACAAAGTACGGCAGGCGGTTTTTAATTCCCTGCTCAGCCGTATTGATCTTGAAAATACTCATATTCTGGACGGATTTTGCGGCACAGGTAGTTACGGGTTGGAGGCGCTGTCACGCGGCGCGGGCTTCTGTACGTTTATCGATAAAAGCCGTAAAAGCATTGATATCTGTAAGGATAATATACGTACGCTGGAACTGGAAACTGCCGCGCAAGTCATGTGCGCCGATGTCACGCGCATCCTCCCCAAAGACCCCCATCAAACACCCGCAGATCTGGTCTTCCTCGACCCGCCTTATCGCAGAAATTTACTGATGCCTGCCCTCCATCATATCCGTACCTCCCCCTGGACACACGAAAAAACACTCTACGTTCTGGAATGCGAAAAAGACCTGATCTTGGATTTTGGCACATCAAAAATATATGGAGACGTACAGATTGTGTTTTTTGAAGCTTAACTAATCCTGTGGGAAAATTTTAGCAGCGAGTTCTGCGTCACGGAAGGCGACGGCGCCGATGGTGGTGCTGTCCATTTCGCGCTTGATTTGTAGGTAATAAGCTTGATTAACCTCATCCTCCAAACCAGAAAAATGCGGGTCTTTTAAAATGGCAAATCCGAACGTGCGCAAATAATGACTTTTATCGGGCAGACGGGACAGGCTTTCCACATATTGCGGTTTCGGGCGTTTTTTGGCATAGAGCCCGCTTTCACGCGCGTCCGACAAATGATAATCAATCATGTCCAATGTCTGGTGATCGCACGCTGCCACGCGCTCTCGGTTTTCAAACCATTGATGAAACGCTTCCACCGGGGCGGAACCATCGAAAAAACGTCCCGGCTCCCGCTCCAACGCGCGTGAAAAACTCAGCGCCATATCGCCTTCGGGCGCGCCGATAATATGCCGCCAAATCTCGGGATTGCCTTCACTGCGTAGCTCCCACGCCGTTAAAAGGGCGATCACATCACAATCGGCGGCGCGTACGCGTTCCAGTAATAAAACAGATTCTATACTCAAGCCGTGCTCATAAGGCTGGCGACATTCGATATGCCAAATGTCGCGCAGGCCTTTTATGAGGGCGAGGAGAAGAGTATGTCGAAAATATCCGGTCTTTTCAAAGCTGGAAAATTTCAGATTAAAATTATTCAAGCTTAAAATCTGCCAATCATGATCCAGATCATAAGCGGCATCTTCCAGCTGTTCCATATTAATGCGCCATTGCTTTTCAGCGGCAAAATTGATCAGCGAACGCGCCGTCGGGCTGTCCCATAATAGGGACAGAACATCATCATACATTTTATATTCGTAGGAGGAGGAATCGCTGTTGCGGTTTTCTATCCACGCCGCAATATCAAAAAGCGAGGTTTCGTTTTCCAGCATATCCAGATCGGTAAAATCAAAATTATTTTTTGTTGTGTAGGAACACGGCGCTATACCAACTGGAAATAACGGTTTTGACCTGCCAAGGGCATTGATGTGGTTAGCTCTCACCGTGCAAACTCCCTGATCATCGGTTTTTGTGTCATGGGTATCATACACGTCCTCACGATAAAAAGTTTCCGTTGAACGGACGCACTGCAATGTCAAAGGGGATGACTTCTCCGCTTTGGTTTGTGCTTTCATTCGCAGCATTACTATTTTGCTGTTTTGTTCTATTTCCACGCACTTTTTCTGTGGGGAAGGGAATAAGAAGTCCTGTCGGCGTGGGCGTGCTTTGCTCATCTAGTGTTCCGTCTTGCATTTGGTGGGCGTCACCTGAATAGGACAGAATGTCCCGTGACTGTGATGATGTGTTTTGCAAAGTCTGTTCCACCTCGGTAAATGTTTTTTCAAACTTGATAAACCATAGGAAGTTGGAGGCTGCGCGCTCTCGCACTTCGGTAAAAATCGGGTCGGTCAGCAAGTTTGGTATGTGACCGGACAGGTAGTTTTTGCCGTATGGCATTTCCCCCATCGCCTTGACCAGATCAATTACAACCAGTTGTGACATATCTTCATCTTCAAACTGGTGTCCGCTGTAGTCGGAAAGTAATTTTCTGATTAACCCTGTATCGGCGGCTTTGGAGCGGTCAGACAAAAACCAGCTTTCAAAGACGGCAAATCCGGCGCGTCCGCTATTCAAACTACGGAAATCTAATGTGGCTTCACGGCCATAGGCATGGGTTAAATCACGCATCGAACTGTTTACCAGATTGGCCCATAATGCGCCATATCCTGCTAACTCCAGCTCCCACGCGCTACGAATAAGTGCCCCGGCAATATCTGCCTTTTGCGCGCGGTTGATAAAAACCGCATGATCGGGATAAAGCGCAACGGGTTGCAATAAAGCGCCCTGATAATTTTGCCATGCCGTGCGAAGGGCGGTGATCATTCCTTTGACCGCTTCCAGTTCGCTTAAGGTCGGCTGATATAAAATCACATTTTCACTGCGGTCATATTCCACCGCACAAATTGAAGGGCAGGCAACAAATTCAATATTATTGGCGGCCGCAAATTCCAAAAGCGCGGCGGCATAGCGACTGCTCTCCAAAATATCGATCGTATTTAAAAGATTAAATTCGGAAGATGGCTCTTCCCCCATAATGTAATCCAGATTTTCATCAAAATTGATCAGGATGTCCAGAAAACGACTATCGCTGTTATCTTCATAACGTGTGCTGTCCTTCGCGCCGAAATCACGCTCCAGATCTCTTAATAATTCTTCTTCCAGCGTAACTTCGTCAACATCCATAAAAAAGTATGGATCATGCGCGATATAGGTGGAGCGTACGGGCTGAATATCCCCCAGCGTATAAGCCACATGCGGCACGTAATTTTCAAAATTTTGTGCGCTGTTCGTTGTATTATTATCGCCTGAGGTGCTCATCTTCTTCTCCGTTTAACTCTGATCTGACAGGCCCATATTGACCCCGATATATTAAAGATCTCCTAACATTTCAAAATAGCTGATACTTCGAAATACCGGACATCCCCGCTTTGTTTCATTATGCCCAGCAAAGCGTTAATGCTTTCCTACCAAAAAATAGAAAAACCAAAGTTTTTAATTGTCATAATTTTATAAAGATTTAAGGAGGCGCAGATATTCTCTTTTGCAATTCAACAAAATGATTAAATGTCGTTTTTATTTTTTAGTAAAAAAAGAAATTACTCCGCAATATCATCCAGAAGTGGCATGTCTTCGACTTGAAGGGTGCGCTCGCTCACGTCAATTTCACCTAAACGGTTTACATGCAGGCGGCATTCCAGCAGATGATTATGAAGCAAAATATGCGCGCCCACTTCATAGGAATGGTTTTGCTCATCCCACGACATCAGATGCGGCGCACGGATCAGAGAGGCGAGGGCTTTTTTAACGTGCGGCGCCGGTTCTTCCCGCCAGTTCAGATCATCATAGGAGGAGATAATATGCATCCGCCCATCACGCGCGCGAACATGGGAAAAGTAAAACATCACATAAGCGGCAATATCATCCACCGATAGCATAAGTGGTGCAGTTTTATTAAATTCCAAAATGGTTTTTGATTGCCAGTCCAAAACCACAACCTCCTGATTCTTTTTGAACAGCGTGATTGAACCGGCGGTGGCGTCAGCTTCTTTTTGAATATCGAAACATTGCCATTCCGGATAAAAAGGCAGGCGTGCCTGTAACACTTTACAGAAAGACGGATCGGCATAGCCCGCAGGTAGATGGGCGGACAGCGTTTCAAAAAGTTGTTTTTTTTCAGAATCGGTCACAGGGAAAAATTTGGCGGGCATCAGTCAACTTTCAGCTTTTAAGAGTCAGATATAATAGACAAGTGATTCGCTTTTCAAAACGATCAGCTTCCATAATAGCGCGGATAACTATGGGGGCAAGTCTGTGTTTGAAATCATTATGAACACAGGCATAACTATCACAAATTTATTTTACGATTTTCTGGGGAGGGAATGCGAATTGTATAAATCGTATTTTGTGAAAAATCGCACTGTTGATAATAAATCATCAAAAAAAGACCAGATATCCGTCAATTAAAAAATATAAGGCTGTCATCTCAAACAGATATAAAAGGACTCTATGAAACTGGTTTTAGAAGGGGTGTTCCTTTTGTATTTTATAAATCATTCCTTTATATACGCCATTGCAGTCAAAATTTAAAATTTACTAATCCTTGTTTTAGCGACTTTCTTTCAAAGAGATAGAGGCTTTCACGACACAATATTTCATCCCGTCTTTCAAAACATGGAGTCGATCTGTGCATAATCATCGGGATAAGATTTAATCCCCGATTCTCACAGCCTCAAACAACAAATACATTTTAAAAATATATCTTTTATTTTTATTTATTGTCTGGTCGTATGGGGATCATGACAGACACAAAACCGATTTTACGAACCCTGAAAACCAAGCAGCCCCATCACGATTCACCGCCGTGGTGGATGATGCGACAAGCCGGCAGATACCTTCCCGAATATCGCGAACTACGCAAAGAAGCAGGCGGTTTTCTGGATCTGGTTTATAATCCCGAACAGGCGTGCGAGGTGACGATGCAACCGATTCGCCGTTACGGAATGAGCGCAGCCATTCTGTTTTCAGATATCCTGGTTATTCCGCATGCTTTGGGGCAAGAGGTGTCTTTCGTGGCAGGAGAGGGGCCAAAGCTAGCGCCGTTAAATACCGAACGCCTCAACTATGCCAAATTTGAGGAAATCCTATCCCCGATTTATCAAACCGTCAGCAATGTGCGCAGCGCCCTGACCACGGAAGGATTTGACCAAACCGCACTGATCGGTTTTGCCGGCGCGCCGTGGACAGTTGCGTGTTACATGATTGAGGGGGGCGGTTCCAAAACTTTTGAAAAAACCAAAACCTTTGCTTATGGACAAACAGAGGAATTTTACAAACTGCTCGATTTGCTGATTAAATCTACCACCGCTTATTTACTGGGACAAATCAAGGCAGGAGCAGAAGTGATCCAGCTATTCAATTCATGGGCGGGATTGTTGGATGAGGATGCATTTCGGAAATTTGTTATTCAACCGAATAAAAAAATAATCCAAAATCTAAAAAATGAATATCCTGATATTCCGGTGATTGGTTTTCCACGCGGCGCTGGAACCATGTATCATCCCTACGTTCAGGAAACGGGCGTGGACGGCGTTGGCATAGACCCGTCCGTCTCTACCAAATGGGCGGCGCGTATTTTACAACCGCATTGTACCGTACAGGGTAATCTTGATCCTGTGCGTCTTTTATGCGGCGGCGATGATCTGGTTATGGCGGTGGAGAAAATTATGTCTGATCTGAAAGACGGGCCGTTTATTTTCAATCTGGGCCACGGCGTTATTAAAGAAACTGATCCCGAAAAAGTTGCATTATTAAAATCTTTGCTCTATTCCTAATAAAAAAGACGTTAAACAGGAATATAATATGGAACAAATTGAAACAATATTTCAATTAGATGATATAGAACTTACAGTTAAAAATGACGACCCGCCCAAGCTTTATGCAATCGCCCGTGAAATAAACACCGAAGAAGCGGGCCGCCTACATCCTCAACCTGTAAAATTACTATTTGCTTTATCGACCGATCGCATTGGTGGGGCTTATTGCGATATAAGAGATATTCAACAAAACGGCTATGAACTCAGATGCTCTGGCGCTTTTGATTCCAGAGATAGCGATGCTTTATATGACGATTTCAGAGTTAACGCATTCGAAGTCGCACATGATTATGACGGCGACCCCGATGTACCAGACAACACACATGAAGAAGATTTTTCCGAAGAGGCAAGTATTGATCATCAAGATATGGAGATGACCTTATGAGCTTCGATATCTCTCACTTAATGCCATCTGCGACATCTTCTATCAGCCCGACTGACGTAACAATCGGTACGTTTCGATGCACACCCGAATGGGGAATGACACAGGATATGATTTGCCGTGAAGCTGTTTATGCCGATGATCGTATGAAAATATCACAGCGAGGTGTTTTGGTCTTTCAACCCGGTATTGCCGAATTTATAGATAGTCGTGGTGGTATACGCCCGTGGAAACCGGCTGATATTCCTCTTCTCGGCGAAAAAATCAGCTGTTCTTTTTCTCTTGCTGCCTTTCACATGAATGTCGAAAATGAGCATGAGGGACAAATAACACGCTCCACATTGCCGTGCGCGTTGGTTCACAGCTTTATGGATGATCCGGCCAAAAGTGAATTAGAACGCGTCTTTAATATTTAGGATCCTATAAAATGTCAAAAACCACATCTCTGCAAAATTGCGATATATTCGAAATACGTACTTTCGATAGCGTCCGTAATAAGTGTTATATGACTGACCCGCACGATAATCTGGTTAAAGTTGTTTTCGCAGAGGACGAAGCACGCGATCTATATGAAGATATTTTGGTCAATTGCGAGGCTGTTTCCATGCAATATATTCCAAGCCACATACAGGCCAACGGCATACCTGTTTATAAATGCGTTGTTTTAGAGGGGCATTATGATGATCCATGGCTTTATCGCGATCCGCCTGCGCTCCCTTCCCCTTAAGCGTTTCTCATGCTAAAAGCATCTGAATAATAACCGGAAGCGTATAAGACCCATGACCTCTAAAAAATCTTCACAAGCACCGTCTCATAAAACCGCGATTGTTCTGTTTAACCTTGGCGGACCGGACAGCAAAAATGCGGTAAAGCCGTTTTTAATGAATTTTTTCATGGATAAAAATATTATCCGCCTGCCGGTTCCGTTTCGCTGTTTTTTGGCGGCCTTTATCTCTAACAAACGCTCGAAACGCGAAGCCAAAGACAGCTATGATGAAATTGGCGGCTTTTCTCCCTTGTTAAAACATACAAATGAGCAAGCCTCTGCCCTTGAAAAGCATTTGAAATCACAAGATAAAGACACAACATATAAGGTATTCACCTGTATGCGCTATTGGCACCCAATGAGCCCGCAAGTCGTGCGTGAAGTGCGTGATTGGGGCGCGGATAATATTGTCCTGATGCCGCTTTATCCGCAATATTCCACCACCACCACCAAATCATCCCTTCAAGTTTGGCAAAAGGCCTGTTTTGAGGCGGATTATAACCGCCCGACAAAAATGGTTTGCTGTTACCCATGGAATGCGGGATACGTGCAGGCCTCCGCCGAAAATATCAGAACGGTATATGAGCAAGCGCTTGAAAACGGTCACACCCCACGTGTTCTTTTTTCCGCCCACGGCCTGCCCGAGAAAATAATTAAAGACGGCGACCCCTATCAATGGCAGTGCGAACAATCCGCCGCCAAAATTGCAACCGCGCTGAATATTGAAAACCTTGATTGGGAAATTTGTTATCAAAGCCGCGTTGGCCCGCAAAAATGGATCGGCCCGTCTACCGAAGATGCTCTGGAAAAAGCGGTCAAAGACAAAGTTCCCGTCTTAATCTATCCCCATGCCTTTACACAAGAACATGTTGAAACACTGGTCGAGCTGGATGTTGAGTATAAGGAAGTTGCCGAAGAGCATGGTATTATCGGATATTACCGCGCGCAAACTGTCGGCACACACCCCGCCTTTATCAATGGCTTGGCAAACATGATTCTGAAAACGGCCGAAAAACCGGAAATATCACCGGATACAGATGGATGCCTCTGCCCTGAAAAATTTGGCGATTGCTGTATGCGTGAATTTAAAGCGTTGCAAGTTGAATTTCTCTAAAGGTACGATGTAAACACAGTTATATTTTTAGGAATATTAGCTTTAGTTTTTGAAAACTAATTTCTTGAAATACATAATTTTATGTAATATAGTGATCTTTAATTAATAACGAGGAGAAAACTATGGAATTTCAAAATGGTCGTCTAGAAGCAACTGGAGAAAAACTATCAAAAGGTGAATTTGATAACCTTGCAAAAAAATTAGGTGTTGATCCCGGTTCTGCTGTAAAAGTAGGCGATAAACCTGTTGCCGCCATGAATGTTGTTGATATTGTTACACCTATTACGACAATTAATACTCAAGATGGCTCCATTCAATCTGAGAAGATAGCACAACCTGGAGATGCTATTATGACGCGTTTAAATTCTGATGGTACGCCAAAAATAGGTGAAACTGGAGAGTTAGATCAATGGGTTGTAGATGCTGATAAATTGGAAAAACTATATAGTCCTTTAGGTGATGAAAATGAATATGGTAAAGTAGTAGGTGGCAATAATGAAGTATTGTTTTTAGAGCTATTACGAGGAGGTGTCATAGAAGCACCTTGGGGTGGGTCACAAGAAATTTCAGAGGGCTTCTTACAATATAGTGTAACAACAGGAGAAGTCTATCTTAATGAAAAAAGCGCATTTGATGAAACTTTCGATATTATAACGCCTATAACAAATATAAGTAGTGATGACATCTCTAATCCTCAAGCAGATGGTGCTACACACAATTTTGAGTAAACTATAAAAATATATGAACTTATGTCATGATGCTTTCGTATATAACATATGACAACATATATTATTGCCTATATCACCACCGCCGCTATTTTCCTTTTAATCGATTTTATCTGGTTGGGATTTATCGCAGGCCCTTATTATAAAAAAGAGCTTGGCGACCTGATGTTGGAAAACCCGAAGCTGGGCATTGCGGCTGTATTCTATCTGTTTTATGCGGTGGGGGTTGTCGTCTTTGCAGTTGTTCCCGCTTTACAAGCGGATAGTTATTTGACCGCGCTAGGTTATGGTGCGTTACTCGGGCTGTGTGCTTACGGAACGTACGACGCCACAAATCTTGCCACATTAAAGGGGTGGCCCTGGCATATCAGCGTAATGGACGCGGCATGGGGAACAGTTGTCACGGGTGGTTCAGCCACGCTTGGCTATTTCGCAACAAAATTCATCCTACCGTACGTGTCATAAGTCTTAATACGTTTATCGTCATTGCGAGGAGCTGTAAGCGACGACGCACTCCACAAGAACACTCTTTTGCTTTGCGTTTCCCCCCGACCCAACGTATAAAAAACCATGAACAGACTTGATATAACCTTTCAATCTTTAAAAGATCAAAACCGCACAGCGCTTGTAACCTATATTGCTGCCGGTGATCCTGATTTATCAACCGCGCAAGATATTCTAGACGGTTTGTCGGAGGCCGGGGCGGACATTATTGAACTGGGTATGCCCTTCACTGACCCCATGGCGGATGGCCCCACTATACAGGCCGCAACACAGCGCGCGTTAAAATCCGGTACAACTGTTATCAATACACTGGAAATGGTGCGGACATTTCGCACCAACAATACCTCAACCCCCCTTGTTTTGATGGGATATTTCAACCCTATCTATAAATATGGCTGTGAAAAGTTTATCTCTGACGCATCGGCCGCGGGCATTGACGGGTTGATTATTGTCGATCTGCCCCCTGAAGAAGATGCGGAGCTTTCAATCCATTCCAAAAAAGCGGGCATTGACCTGATCCGTCTGGTCACACCGGTGACTGAAGATGATCGCCTAAAAACTGTCATTGCCAGCGCGTCCGGCTTTCTGTATTACGTGTCAATTACGGGTGTCACCGGCACCGCCAGCGCCGATACAGATGCCGTTAATAAACATATTACTCATATCAAAACCATGACCGATTTACCTGTTGCGGTTGGTTTTGGCATTAAAACCCCCGAAGATGCAAAGTCATTCAAGGGCGCGGCGGATGCAATCGTCGTTGGTTCAGCCCTTGTGGCAGAAATCGAAACCAATCCGCAAACTGCCAAAGATGAAATCTTAAAAAAAGTCAGTGCGTTAAAAGCGGTTTTGTAAACTCTGAAATCATCATCGTGAGCGCACGCAATGACATGAATTATTTTATGTGGGCGAAAAGCGCCATCACGCTAAAACTTCTAACTTCCCTTTTGAAATAATTTTGTGTTAAAACAGACCCATGAACTGGCTTACAAATTTTATCAGACCTCGTATTAACTCCATTGTCGGCGCACCGAAAGACGTGCCGGACAATCTGTGGATTAAATGCCCGAATTGTGAGGGCATGCTGTTCCATACAGAATTTAAAGAAAATAATAATGTCTGTTCTCACTGTGAGCATCATTTGAAGTGGGAGGCAACAGATCGCCTAGAAGCTTATTTTGATGACGGAAAGTATAAAGAGATTAAGGTGGCAAAAGTTACTGAAGACCCGTTAAAATTCAAAGATAAAAAATATTATAGCGCCCGCCTGAAGGATGCTCGCGCGAAAACAGGACGTCAGGACGCGATTATTGTGTCCAGTGGAACAATTGGCGGTGAAAAAGCCGTGATCGCCATTTTTGATTTCTCATTCATGGGCGGGTCAATGGGCGCAGCCGTCGGTGAGGGCTTGGTCACAGCCGCCGAAGAAGCCGTCAAACAAAAAGCGGCCTTTATCGCCATTCCATCATCCGGTGGTGCGCGCATGCAGGAGGGGATGTATTCCTTAATGCAAATGCCACGCTCGATCATTGCCGTTGAAATGGTTAAGGACGCGGGGCTGCCATATATCGTTGTGCTAACCAACCCGACCACAGGCGGTGTCTCCGCATCATTTGCCATGGTGGGCGACATTCATATTGCCGAGCCGGGCGCAATGATTGGTTTTGCCGGACCACGTGTTATTAAAGAAACCGTCCGTGAAGATTTACCCGACGGCTTTCAAACAGCAGAATATTTGCTGGAGCACGGCATGGTCGATATGGTCACCCCACGCGCCGACCAAAAAGAAACACTGGCGCGCATTCTCTCCCTCCTCATGTCACCCATTACCAAGGTTCCGGCTGCGGCATAAATGTATGATGAAGACGCATTACACGTAAATAAATCTCTGCAGCAAAAACTGCAGCATATTTATGAATTGCGACGTAGCGATACAGGATGTATCAATTTCGAAGATAATAGTTTCTATCAAAAATTACTATCGTCGTTGGACCGTCCTGAAACCAAACTTCCTCCTGTTATCCACGTTGCCGGTACAAATGGTAAGGGGTCTGTCATTGCAACCTTGCGCGCAATTTTGGAAGCGCAAGGATATAAAGTTCACGCCTATACCTCACCACATCTTTTAAAATTTAATGAGCGTATATATATTGCAGGGCAGCATATTGAAGATAACGCTCTTGAAACGCTTTTGGATGAAATGTTTAAGCGCAACGGTGATAATCCCGCAACATTTTTTGAATTTACCACCGCCCTTGCTTTTCTGGCATTCAGCCGCACGCCCGCCGATATAGTGTTACTGGAAACGGGAATGGGCGGGCGTCTTGATTGTTCCAACGTCATTACAAAACCACTTGCCACGGTTATCACGCCGGTTTCTTTTGATCATATGGAATTTTTGGGCGATACAATCGCAAAAATTGCTGCGGAAAAAGCAGGTATTATCAAACAAGATGTCCCGTGTATTATTGCACCGCAAAGTGATGATGCATTAGAAGTTTTGCAGGATAAAACAAAGCAGTTATCCGCGCCTCTCTATGCCAGCAGACATAACTGGTCGGCGCGTCAAAAAAACGATGACATGATATTCAAATATCAGGATTTAGAAACCATATATCCCCGTCCAAACTTGATTGGCGCCCATCAAATCCAAAATGCCGGTGCCGCGCTCATGACACTTAAAGTAATAGAGGAAAAATTCCCCGTCTCTGATCGTGCAAAACAAACAGGATTGCAAAACATCATCTGGCCGGGGCGGATGGAGCGTATCACACGTGGAAAATATGCAGACCTCCTCCCCGATAATTGGCAATTATGGTTTGACGGCGGTCACAATCTGGCTGGCGCGCGATCAATCGCCAGCATTCTAAAAAAGTGGGCACACGACGATAACGCAATGCCTGTTCATATATTACTAGGAATGAAAGAAAACAAGGATATAGCAGGCGTTAAAGACATTCTAACCTCCCTCGCCACGTCACTTACAGAATTTAAAGTGGGACAAAATCTAGATCAGCTTATAAAACAGCAAATCGCAAAACAAAAAGAACCAGCAAAAATTTTGATTTGTGGCAGTTTGTATAATTACGAACGCTAAAAAAACTTCTTTTTTTAAAAACTTTATGGTAAGTTACAACAAATGGTAATGCTAAAAGAGAAACAGAGTGTGTATGTTGGTCATAATGGTATTGTGGCTGGCAAATTAACAATGCCGACTGATGACCAGTCAACATGGCAGTGGGATAGTTACGGCACGGTTGCATCAGAAATCGTAGAAGGGCGCAATCCGGGTGAATTACCTTTCATGATTACAAATTTAAGACCCGAAGGCTGGCTTGCAGATGTGTTGGACTGGAAAAAGGGTGGTCATAAAACATATATTGAAGAGAGTATACGACTATTATCCAATATTGTGATTGGAAATAGTGAAGAGTGCATTACAGAAGTTGTCCGTGATAATCACTCTGTCAGACTACGTGACCACATATCAGATGATTTGGTTTTTGAAGGTTATTATGACGGCCCGAAAGAAAGAATGACAACGCACTTTAATACGCGCGTCGGAAATAACTGGGATAATCCGCTTATGCCACGTTTTTCCGGATATGAAATCAAGCTTCCGATGAATTTATCAAAAGTAGGTGATGATGTCGTTTTAACGCCTGCTTATGGACGTGCTTTCACACATATTGCAAAATATGGTAATGAAGGCCCGATCAGATCAACATCACCCGCAACGGAGTGGATGAGCCTGCAATTATCAAAAGCTTGCGGATTAGAAACAGAAGACTTTGCTTTAATGGATGTGAATAAAGGATCATCTTACGCATTAATAGTTGAGAGATTTGACATTGTAGATTCTACAGATGCTGATCGGGAGGCTGTCTTAATGAATGACTTCTGCACAACCCTTCGTACAAGCACTGAAAATAAATATGATCATACTATAGAAGAAGTTGCAGACGCATTAATGGAAGTATCAACCAGCCCCGAAGAAGATGCACGGGCTTTATTCACAAGAGTGGCTCTTGCTTATTTCAGCCGTGATAATGATATGCATTTAAAAAACATATCGGTTTTGAAAACCCGCAATAATGAAACAGATGACATATCTGTCAGACTTGCGCCAACCTACGATTCTGTACCAAGTATGATTTATCCTACAGAACACAGAAACAGAGATGTTTTAACTGGCGAAGTCACATATGATTACATGGATAATACCGATCAGTCTTTATCGTTAAACGGAAAATATAGTGATCTTGACGAGGATGATTTTCTAACTTTATCAAATCGTTTAAAAATACCAGAAGAAGAAGCCGTAAAAATTATTGAAGATACAGCAAGAACATGTGCTTCAGAATCAGTCAAAATATTAAGAAATTTGCCTGATTTATTATCTAGACATCCTGAAACTGTTTTTGCCTTAACAAGAGCCGCGACTGAAATTGTAAATAATGCAGAAAGTTACTTGGTAGAAGACTTTTCTTATTTGCTTGATTTTGACGAGCGCGCTTGGAGTCATAAAGAGTTAGCATCATTTACTTCTGGTTTTGGAAGCACTTTTCAAGATATGCCAACTGTCGCAGCGCAATAATCGCGCTTCTTTTCTTAAGATTATTGTTCTAAACTACTTATATGAATAACGCGCAAATCACCCTCGTTGATGATGATCAAAATATTACGGCTTCTTTGAAGATGACTTTAAAAGCGGAGGGGTTTGATGTTTCCGTTTATCATGACGGTGAGTCGGGTTATGAAGCTTTAACGGAAAATCCGCCCGATGTTGCGGTTCTGGATGTTAAAATGCCGCGTATGGACGGGCTAGAGCTTCTTCAGAAATTAAGAACTCAGGATTATGCTGCACCAATCATTATGCTGACATCAAAAGATGATGAGGTTGATCAATTAATGGGGTTTCGTTTAGGGGCGGATGATTATATTACTAAGCCGTTCTCTCAAAAACTGTTAATTGCCAGAATTCGCGCCCTGATCAAACGTAATGAAGCTATATCCCTTCAAAATGATGGTAAGGGAGCGGGACTGCCGGAAAAGATAGAGCGGGGGAATTTAATTTTGGATGATTCTCGCCATCTTTGCGCATGGGGCGGTAAACCGCTTAATTTAACAGTAACAGAATATTTATTATTGAAAACACTGGCTGTTCATCCGGGTCATGTTAAAACTCGTGATCAACTAATGGACGCTGCATATGGTGATAACATTTACGTTGATGATCGTACGATTGATTCTCATATTAAACGCATCCGTAAAAAATTCAAAAATGCAGATGATACGTTCGACAAAATTGAAACCCTTTACGGTGTAGGTTATAAATTTCGCGATGACGACGCCTGATATTCCCGCTCCTGTAAAGTCACGTCGGGCATCTAGCCTGACACTTGTGATATTGGCAGTGAATATTATCCCATTGGTGATCATGGGATTTGGTATTTTCTACCTTGATAAATATAAACAAAATCTTATTGAGTCAGCCTTTCTTCATCTTGAGGAACAAACACGCCTGATTGCCATGCTTGTTGAAGAAGACAGACAGGATTTCAGGGAACTAGAGAGTAACTGGCCAAAAGGGAAAAGCCTTTTTTTAACGGATATGGATGGAAAGGTTACAGATAGCGTCGGAACATTTTGGGAGCGTGTACAAGAGGAAGAACAAAATAAAGTTTTAAATTTTACAGAAACATTTGCAACAATTTTTGTTAATTTAAATCCCTTACGTAGCAGTTTACCGCAATTCCCAAATATTATACGTAAGGGTTATCTGGATACACTTCCCGAAGTCAAATCTGCTTTGAGTGGCGTTCCTGAAATATCAGCATGGTCTTATGATGACTCTTTTATAATGACATCTAGTATGCCTGTTACTATGCCAAATGGTGATAGCTCCTCAATCATTATTTTCGCCGCTGGTGAGCAAATAACGCTTGCCATTAACGAAGTACGTAAAGATATCATTCAGGCCTTTATAATTGTGATTATTCTGACTTTTTTCTTGTCTGTCTACCTTTCCAGCTTTATTGCAATCCCTTTGAAGAAGCTAGGGCGCGCAGCAGAGGATATACGACGTGGTAAGCGTAATCTGACCGACTTACCGGATATGAGCAAGCGCAGAGACGAGATTGGCGAGTTATCTATTATTCTGCGCCAAATGACAGTTGCTCTGGATAATCGAATAGATGCCATTCAAAACTTTGCGGCAGATGTTGCCCATGAAATTAAAAACCCGATCACATCCATCAGAAGCGCAATTGAAACAGCCCTGGTCGTAGAGGAAAAAGAGCAAAGAGATGGCCTTCTTAAAATCATGGAACAAGATGTCCACCGCCTTGATCGCCTTATAAATGATATATCGCGTCATTCAAGGCTAGATACAGAACTTGCACGTGATAGTTATCAAACAATTGATTTAATTGATCTTTTAAAGGAAGTTACAGATCTTTGGAAAACACCCACAGAACGCCATGAAAAAGATATGGGTATCTATAACTTCGATTATAAAATCATAGAAACATCATTTCCAGATGAAGAATGTCTGGTTTTAGCTAAAGGAGATTCTCTTAGCCAGGTTTTTCAAAATTTGATTTCCAACGCTCTTTCTTTTCACAAAGTGGAAGCGCCCATATATTTAAAAGTGAAAAAAGAAAATGATAATATTATTATAAGCGTCGAGGACTCCGGTCCCGGAATACCCACCGGTCAACTCGTTAAAATATTTCATCGTTTTTATTCAGACAGACCTGACGATCATGATATAACCCAAAATTCAGGCCTAGGCTTATCAATCGCAAAACAAATCATTGATTCGCATGGTGGGAAAATACACGCGGAGAATATAATCAACGCGGATGGTGATGTAACGGGCGCCCGTTTTGTCGTTTCTCTCAAAGCCTATGATGTCTAATGCTTACTCAGTTTTTGCAACAAAAAATCTAGTTGATCCAGTGATTTAAACGATATTTTAACATCACCTTTTTGGCCTTTTGCTTTGACATTAATACTTACGCTCATGCCTAGATTATCAGAAATTTCTCTTTCTAACGCGCGCGTATCCGTATCTTTGTAAGTCTTTTTAACTTTAGCTTTTGTTGGGGAAGTATTTGCTGTTAACGCTTCTATGTCACGAACACTAAAGTCTTCTTTTTGTATTTTTTTGGCTAATTCTTCAATATTGTCTTTCCCGATAAGCGCGCGAGCATGCCCCACAGAAAGTTTGTTGTTTTGAACCATATCCTGGACAGAAGCAGGTAGGCTGAGGAGGCGGATCATATTTGTTATTTGGCTACGACTTTTCCCAACCAATTCTGCAACTTTTTTCTGTGTATGTCCAAATTCTTCAATAAGTTGCTGATAACCAAGAGATTCTTCTATTGGATTTAGATCTTCACGCTGAAGATTTTCAACCAGGCCAATTTGTAAAGCCTCTGAATTGTCTAATTCTTTAATAACAACAGGAATTTCATGTATTTGTGCAATTTGTGCCGCTCTCCAACGCCGCTCACCTGCTATAATTTCAAAATGATCGGGTTGATTAGCGGAGGGTCTGACCAATAACGGTTGCAAGATACCATATTCGCTAAGCGACGATGCAAGTTCTTTCAGCGCATCTTCTTTAAACGACTTCCGTGGCTGATCGGGGTTAGGGACAAGCTGTTCTATACCAAGTGTTTTACGTTGGTTTGAGGACGGTAGATCCACATCATTTTCTTGATTATAATTGCTTTCTTCATTCTCGAAAAGGGCATCTAATCCACGACCTAAGCCGCGATTTTTAGGATTTAAATTGCTATCGCTCATTATGCAGCTTCCTTTTTGTTCTTTAATAATTTTGCTTGCTCTTTTTCACGGCGTATAATTTCGGAGGCAAGGCGTATATACGCCTGAGAGCCTGCACATTTTGTATCATATATAATCGCGGGCAGCCCGTATGATGGCGCTTCGGATAATCTGACATTACGAGGTATGATTGTCTTATAAACTTTCTTTCCGAAATGCTCCCGCACATCGCGCGCAACCTGCATTGACAGACGATTCCTTGCGTCAAACATAGTTAAAAGAATGCCATGAATATGCAGGTCTTTATTCAAACTGCTTTGAACACGTTCCATCGTTTTGATAAGCTGGCTTAGACCCTCAAGCGCATAAAATTCACACTGCAAAGGAATAGTAATGGCATGTGCGGCAACAAAAGCATTGATTGTGAGTAAGCTGAGGGAGGGCGGGCAATCTATAATAATATAATCATATTTTTTTGCGGTTCTTAATTGATTATATAAGCGTTTATCACGTTGTTTTTCACTTGAAAGTTCAATCTCTGCGCCGGCCAAGTGCATAGAAGATGGCATGAGAAACAAATTTGGAATTCTGGTTTTAAACGCATCTTCCGATACATCAGCCTCATTAAAGAGGAGATGATAGGCTGTTTTTAAGTCTGTAGTCCTAGGGACGCCTAACCCTGTTGAGGCGTTGCCTTGAGGATCAAGATCAAGTAGTAATACCTTTTGATCACAAGCAGCGAGGGCTGTTGCTAGATTTACAGCTGTTGTTGTCTTGCCAACACCACCTTTTTGGTTAGCAATTGCAATAATGCGAGGGTTGGTGTCTTTATTTAGTGCCATAATCTTTCGTAGCACATTTAAGCTTATATTGAGAAGGCAATTTTATGTTTCACGTGAAACATTTGTAATTTCTATGATCTTTGCCTGCGAATTTGTTACGCTTCTTATTGTATTATAATTAAAATTAAAAGATTTTTGTGCATCCTCAATTTCTAAGTCAGCTTTCTCCCCTTTTAAAAAAATACATTTTAATGCAGGGTTTGTTTTAATATGTGGCCAGCTATAATTTAAAAGATTATCTATAGAAGATAGCGCACGTGCAGAAATAATATCTGGCGGTGATGTTAAATTAATGGTTTCTATGCGTTCATTTATGATAGAAACCACCGTAGATGTTTCACGTGAAACACTCTGAAGAAAAGCGCATTTTCTACTATCTGATTCGACGAGTGTTATATTTAAATCTGGCCTAATAATTGCTAACACCATTCCCGGGAAGCCGCCACCACTTCCCATGTCAAGTATGTTTAGATTTTTTTTAATGAGAGGAGATAGCTGCGCAGAATCTTCTATATGCCGTTCCCAGATATCGTCTATTGTGCTTTTTGATACTAAATTAATTGTTTTTTGCCATTTTTGTAGAATAACAACATATTGTTCTAACTTATTATTTTGCTCGGCTGTTAAATTCATTATGCTGCTTTTTTCTTTACGTGACGCAAAAGAGCAATGACTGCCGCTGGTGTGACCCCTGGTATACGACTTGCCGCGCCAAGGGTTTTGGGGCGATTTAATTCAAGACGTTCTCGCACTTCGTTGGATAGTGAACCCACATGATTATAGTCTAGTGTTTCCGGAAGCATAAGAGCTTCATCTTTTCTGAATGCATGAATATCGGCATCTTGTCGGTTCATGTAGCCTGCATATAAAGAGTCAATTGTAATCTGCTCGCGAATATCCGCTGGAATAACGCTCAATTGTGGCCAGACTTTTAAAATATCACTCCAGCCAATTTCGGCATAATGCAGCAAATCTGCAGGAGACCTTTTCTTACCGTCCTGATTAATATTGAGGCCGTGTTTGAGTAAGTTATTAGGTGTAGCGCTCAAATCTTTAA
Source organism: uncultured Alphaproteobacteria bacterium (assembly GCA_963710165.1). GTDB lineage: Bacteria > Pseudomonadota > Alphaproteobacteria > Micavibrionales > Micavibrionaceae > JACKIP01. Next base: position 20,404 of record CAVPYZ010000004.1, on the reverse strand, counting down.
CAAGAATGTCTGCTGTCATTAAGGCTTCTTTCTTGGCGAACCAGTGTTTTTGACGTTCTGTGCCAATGCACCCAATTTCAATTCCTTTATCAGTCAATCTTTGATCGGCATTATCAGCGCGAAGTTTAAGACGATATTCGGCGCGGCTGGTAAACATGCGATAGGGTTCGGGTGCACCACATGTAATTAAATCATCTATCAATACACCGATATAAGCGTCAGCGCGATCTAAGCTAAATGTTTCACGTGAAACATTATCGCTCTTGCGTGATGAGAGCGCGGCATTAATACCTGCCATTAATCCTTGTGCAGCCGCTTCTTCATAACCGGTTGTTCCGTTGATTTGTCCGGCTAAATAAAAATTAGCGAGGCGTTTGCTTTCAAGCGTTTGCTTTAGATCTCTCGGGTCGCAATAATCATATTCAATTGCATAAGCCCACTCCATAACCTCAGCATTTTCCAATCCGGGAATAGTCTTCAAAAATTCAATCTGAATGTCTTTGGGCAGGGCATTTGAAATACCATTCGGGTAAACAGTTGGATCATCAAGTCCTTCTGGCTCTAAGAAAATTTGATGTTTTTCTTTATCAGCAAAACGAACAATTTTATCTTCTATGGAGGGGCAGTATCTGGGGCCCGTTCCTTTTATTTGTCCTGAATATAATGGCGCCTGATGCAAATTTTCACGTATGATATCGTGTGTTTTTGCTGTCGTATAGGTAATGTGACAATTAATTTGTGGGACAGTAATTTTATCTGTCAAATATGAAAATGGAACTTGCGGGTCGTCACCTAGTTGAACGTCACATGCTGACCAGTTAATAGTTCTGCCATCGAGTCTTGCGGGTGTTCCTGTTTTTAAACGTGCCAGTGGAAAATTCAATTTTTCGAGTTTTTCAGCAAGGGCTGTGGCAGGTTTTTCACCAACACGTCCAGCCGGAATTTTCTCTAGACCACGATGTATGAGGCCACGTAAAAACGTTCCTGTTGTTAAAATAACGCTGTGTGCATGCAATTCTTCCCCGTTGCCGGTAATAACGCCTGCACATGTACCATCTTTAATAATTAAATCTTCCGCGCCGCCTTCGATAATATCTAAATTATTGTAATTAAACAATATTTCCTGCATTGCCTCCAAATATAATTTGCGATCAGCCTGCGCGCGGGGCCCTCTTACAGCTGGTCCTTTTGAAGCATTAAGCATACGAAATTGTATTCCTGCTTTGTCTATCACCCTCCCCATCAAGCCGTCTAATGCGTCAATCTCTCGTACCAGATGTCCTTTACCAAGTCCGCCAATCGCGGGGTTGCAGGACATGACGCCAATTGTCTCTTTTTTATGCGTTAGAAGAGCCGTTTTTGCACCCATACGCGCCGCCGCCGCCGCTGCTTCACAGCCTGCGTGCCCTCCCCCGATAACGATGATGTCATAATGATTGTCCATGGGGCGAATTTATACATGAAATTATCGAAAAATTCTACCTTTCTCTCAAGGTATGCATAAAGTGCATGTTTTCAGAAAAAAATTGAGCTTGGATATGTATGATATAATAGGTATACATAACTCAATAAATAGAGAGTAATATGGAAGACTTTAATAGATCAATGGAAACATCCTCAGATGATTTTGGATTGGCAGGAGACATAGACTCAGAACCACAAGCTGCTGAGGTTGCTTCTGAACCAGATTTATTGCCGCTTCCTTCTATTACGGAGCAATTTAAAGTTGTTCAGAAGCTTTTCCCAAAAAGAACGGTTGAGGATAGAGAGGCATTCTCCGGTTATAGACGGCTCATTCATAAATTCCCTGCAATAGAAGATAATGTTATTGCCGATAATTTGATGGATAAAACGGAAGAGTTAGATTTATTTGCCCGGAGTGACCTTCAAGAGCGTATGCGCCTTAATCGTGTTCTTATTCTTACGGCAGCCAGATTTTTACTTGAAAGTCTGGATGCAAATACGCCAGGTGATCTTCATTATGGACGTACAATTTATGGTCATTTTAAAGAAAATTTGCAAAAAGTGGGTATGAGCGAAGAGAGATCGGCAACAGTTATCGCTAAAGAAGATTTATATGAAGCTTGGAATGATTATATAGAGGGCAAAAATTTGTCTCCGGTTTTACTTCCCGATACAAAACTCGCTGAAGATAAGGTCGAGCAAGTCCTCAACGCCGACGCGACCGGTGATACGCCCCAAATGGCGAACAGCTAGGCGTGTATCTTCGGCAAGTAATTCCGGTAAATTTGCATTCAAAGCGCGGTCGATAGATTCGAGACATAGAGTCAGCTGATGCCTATGTCGCTCTCTGGTCAGAGTAGGTTGCGATGTGCGACCGATCAGGTTTTTTATATTCTTCTCTATGGCCTTCAGTAAATCTTGTAGTCCTTCCTGATCTTTCATAGATACCTTAATCGCCGTATTTGTTCCTTCGAGTGCTTTCTTGTTTTTATGCGGGAGATCGCATTTATTTATCAATAATATACTATTATTATCTGCCAGTTGAAGGGTGGCCACATCCGGTTCTTGCTGGCTATCAAAAACAAGAATTTTTAAGTCGGCTGTACGTGCGATATTCAGAGCGCGTTGAATGCCCTCTGACTCGATTTTGTCCTGGCCAGTTGAGGCCTGATGTGAGATTAGTTCAGGCTTTAGCCCTGCTGTATCACTAAGAATAACGGGGTATCCCGCAATATCCAGATGTACGTCCAGTACGTCTCTTGTCGTACCTGCAAAGTCTGAAATGATAGCAACATCACGTTGCGCCAAATTATTGACGAGAGAGGACTTCCCGGCATTCGGCGCACCTATGACTGCAATTTTTATACCGTCACGCAGCCGTTCCCCGCGTCTGTTATCATTCAGATGCGCTTCGATTTCATCTTTGATTTTTTCAAGTTTCGGCGCAACTTGCGCGGCAACCCCGTCTGGTAAATCCTCATCCGGAAAATCCAGATCAGCCTCCAGATAGGCAAGAGCGCGGGTCAGCTCCTCCGCCCATTCTTCATAAAGGTTTTTAAGCGTTCCCGACATTTGCGAAAGCGCCTGATCTTTCTGCGCGGCTGTTTCGGCGTCAATTAAATCGGCAATGGCTTCGGCTTCGGTCAAATCCATACGATTATTTTCAAACCCGCGTCGTGTAAATTCACCGCGTTCCGCAGGACGGTAATTTTCTAAAGTCGAAAAATAGTGCGATAATTCGGAAATAACAGCAGGGGAGCCGTGTAAATGATATTCAACCACGTCTTCGCCTGTAAAGCTGTGCGGTGCTTTAAAGTAGATGACTAACGCCTTGTCAATAGCGCGTCCGTCCACTGGATGATGCAAATTTGTCAGGTAAGCATAGCGTGGTTTGATAGAAGATGTCTCTATCATCCTAGAAAGCTGCTGCAGACTATTCAACGCATCCGGCCCCGATACACGCATGACAGCGACGCCCGATCTGCCTTGTGGCGTGGCGAGTGCGTATATTGTATCAATTAAAGGCGCGTCGGAGGTATCAGACATATTTCGCTTTCGTGTTTTTTGCTTTATACATGACATCATGGTCAGCGGTAAAGTATGGAACGTCAAACGTACGATAAATAATCATCAGCCCCTTTCAGGAGAGATGAGGATAACACGTACATCACCGCGCACGTTTTTATTCGAAGAGCGAATACAGACCAAAACCACAACAGGGGAAATGATAGAGGGTTTGCAACACTATCTTATCATCAGACAGGGGTATGAGGTACACGTATTTTATGGAACAGGGCCGCAAAAAAATGAATTATTTCAAACATTTAATTTGAAAAGACCTGAAAAAGTATCCCAGCATCAATGCGGAAATGATTTGTATCAAAGTACGCTAATTATTCCATCACGCAGGCAAATTATAGTGACACATACAGTCAAAGGACCAAAAAAAGAGTACATTATGAGGACGCATTACCAACGCTTTTAAGCTCAGGAAAAATATCGCCCGTTGATATTATCCGTATGCTTGTGGCTGTTTCCAAAATCAAGCACCCGTTATCATCAATATCTTTAAAAATTCCTTTTATGGCATGATCTCTCTGGCGACGGGGATGTATCAATATTTCCTGACCTAATTTATAAAGTATAGGAAGGATATTAATTTTATATTCCTCGAACCTACATACTTGCCAATTTATAATTTCATCCCAAATATAGATCCCAAGGGTTTCAACCATATCCAAAATGTCGGGTAAATTCTGTTCGTGCGTTATAAGTGATGTTGCTGGAAAGTTATCTGTTACCTCTGGATGCCACGCGACATTCAAACCAATACCGGCAATGAAGAATTTTTGTCCATGATAGTCAGCAATTTCATGCAACATGCCGCCTAATTTTTGCCCCTCTAGCAAAAGATCATTTGGCCATTTTATTTTTATGTCCGCGTCATTTTTAATTGTGTGTTTTATAAAGGCATAAACTGCGACAGACACAGGGTATAACGCCAAATAATTTTTATCGGGCCATCCCTCATCAATCGGCAACACGTACGTTGCCAGTAAATTCCCTGATTTATTTGATGACCACGTACGGCCGCGGCTACCTTGCCCATTGGTCTGGCGATCTGCATAGATGATTGTGGGGCGTGTAATGGTGCCTGATTGAACAAGACGTTTTGCTTCGGCATTTGTAGAATCAATTTCTTCGTAAAAGCGCGTATCAAACATTACTTTTTAGCAGCGGGCTTTTTCTTTGCGGCTGTTTTTTTCTTTGTAGTTTTTTTGGCGGCGATCTTTTTCGGGGGACGGTTTTTCTTTTTCTCTGCAGCCTCGGCAATAACGACCACGGCGCGGTTTAGCCCGACTTCGGCGGGATCATCATTTTTAATCGAAGTGAAGGCATTATCATGTTTCAGGTAAGGTCCAAAGCGGCCTATACCTGCCTGAATCATTTTACCTGTCTCGGGGTGTTCGCCAACATCGCGCGGAAATTGTAGCAGCTTCATCGCCTGTTCGAATGTGAATTCGTCGGCATTGGTTCCCTTGGGAAGTCCTTGACGTTTTGGGGTGGGTTTTTTTGGTTTCTTCGGTTTCGCGGGCGCGCGTTTTTTCTCCGCTTGCGCCGCTTTTTTCTTGATATTCCACTCTTTTAATTTTTCGTCATACGCTTTTTGCTCTTCTATATTCTCTTCTGGCGGATCAATCTGTACGTACGGACCATAGGGGCCAAGGCGAAGGGACACTGTACGTCCTGTCTCCGGATCATTTCCAAGAACTTTCGGCTCGTTGGCGAGGGAGGCATTATTTTTCTGATCCTCTGCATCATCCTCATTAACCGCCAGCGGGCGCGTGAATTTACAATCAGGATAATTCGAACACCCGATAAAAGCACCGAATTTACCCAGTTTCAGGGAGAGACGACCTTCGCCGCATGCCTGACATTTGCGGTCTTCCTCATTCGGGAAAAAATGCGCGCCGAGTTCTGCGTCAATATGGTCAAGAACTTCGGTAATGGTTAAATCTTTTGTATCACCGACAGCCGCCGAAAAGTCTTTCCAGAACAGGCGCAGAGCTTCTTTCCATGCCACGTGACCTGCCGCAATCGCGTCCAGCTCTTCTTCCAGATTGGCGGTGAAGTCGTAATCAACGTAGCGACTGAAATATTTCATCAAAAACGCGGTCACAACACGTCCGCGATCTTCGGGTGTGAAACGGCGTTGTTCAACCGTAACGTAAGAGCGATCTTGCAACACCTGAATAATTGAGGCGTAGGTTGAGGGGCGACCAATGCCAAGCTCTTCCATCTTTTTCACGAGGGAGGCTTCGGTATAACGCGGCGGCGGTTGTGTGAAATGTTGTTCGGGCAGAACGTCCATCAGTTTGGATTTGTCACCCTCATTCATGGGCGGCAACAAACGATCGCGGTCATTTATGGGGGACTTGTCATCATCTGAACTCTCCTCATAAACTTTCAGAAAACCTTCAAATTTCACAACGCTACCATTGGCGCGTAAAATAACGTCATCTGTTCCGTCTGAAATCTCGACCACGACCTGATCCAAAATGGCTTGTTCCATCTGTGATGCCATCGTACGTGCCCAGATCAGGCGATAAAGTTTTGCCATATCCTCATCGACAACCTTCGCTACCTCGGCAGGTGTACGCGACAGATCGGTTGGACGGATCGCTTCATGCGCTTCTTGCGCGTTTTTGGCTTTTGATTTGAACAAACGCGGCGCGGCGGGAACAAAATTTTTGCCGTACGTCTTTTCAATCACACTCCGCGCTTGTTGAACGGCGTCTTGTGACAGGGTTGTGCCGTCTGTCCTCATATAAGTAATCAGACCGGTTTGCTCGCCTTTAATATTGACGCCTTCATAAAGCTTTTGGGCGCAGCGCATAGTTTTCTGTGCGCCAAAATATAATTTACGCGCCGCTTCCTGTTGCATGGTGGAGGTGATAAACGGCGGGGAAGGGTTACGACGTGATTGCTTTTTCTCAACTTTTTGAATAGAGAGGTTTTTACCGCGAATACGCTCTTCTGCGGCCTTTGCCTGATCTTCATTTTGAATATCCAGCTTTGCCAGCTTGTTTCCTGATAGATGAGTCAGGCGCGCTTCGTAGGGGGCGCCGTCCGCCGTGTGAAGGGTCGCACCAATCGTCCAGTATTCATCCGCCTTGAACGCTTCAATTTCAGACTCGCGCTCACAAATTAAACGCAGTGCCACCGACTGTACGCGTCCTGCCGATTTTGATCCGGGCAATTTGCGCCATAGAACAGGGGACAAATTAAAGCCGACCAGATAATCAAGCGCACGACGCGCCAGATAGGCATCAATCAGCGGAATATCCAGATCACGCGCATTATCGAACGCTTTACGTACGGCTGTTTTGGTGATTTCGTTAAAGGTAACGCGTCGAACTTCTTTACCCTTTAACAAATTACTTTCATTCAGATATTCCTGAACGTGCCATGAAATGGCCTCGCCCTCTCTATCCGGGTCAGTGGCAAGCCATATCGTGGAGGCGCCCTTCAGGGCTTTTTTAATCTCGCTTACATGTTTACCGGCACGGTCACCCAGTTGCCAGCTCATCGCAAAATTTTCATCAGGAAGAACCGATCCGTCCTTAGGTGGCAAGTCGCGAATATGGCCAAAACTGGCCAAGACTTTATAATCACCGCCGAGATATTTTTCGATGGTTTTGGCCTTTGCGGGCGATTCAACAATGACGAGATTTGATTGTGCCATGACGTATATATTCCTTAATTACCTATGGCAAGTGCCTGTTTTTACAAGTCCTGTCAAGTTTATTCTCTGTTTTGATTATGATGCGCGACTGATTTTTCCGCCGGCATGACGTTGAATTTGTCCGGTAATTTCCAATTCGAGAAGGGCGCTGGAAAAGGCGGCTTTGTCCAGATCAAGATCGCGTAAGAGCGTGTCTTGCTGCACCGGTGTATGCGATAGCTTTTGCAGAATATTGTCTTGCGCTCTTAAAATAAGCGTTTCATTTTCTTCATAATTATTCTGATATTCCGGTTGCGGCAGGTCGCTGAACGACCGTGGAGAGGAGCGGGTAAAGGAGTTAATGGCATTTAAAATATCATCCGCCTTTTGTACCAGAATGGCGCCGTCTGTGATTAGCTTGTTTGGCCCCTGCGCGCGCGGATCCATCGGAAATCCCGGAACGGCAAAAACGTCGCGCCCCTGTTCGGCGGCAAGACGGGCAGTGATGAGTGAGCCGGAACGCAGGGACGCTTCGACGACAAGAACGCCCGCAGATAATCCCGAGATAATACGATTACGTTTTGGAAAGCTTTGCGCAAAAGGAACTTGCCCAAAGGGGGATTCCGCAACCACGCATCCTTGTTCGCAAATGTCATCATATAATCTTGTGTTCTCTTCGGGATAGATCACGTCAATACCCCCTGCGATGACGGCGATGGTTCCCGTGGCCAGACTACCCTTATGGGCCGATGTGTCGATACCCCTGGCAAGTCCCGAAGCAATGATTTGGGAGGCCTGCCCCAGTTCCGCGGCAAGGCTTTCTGTAAATTTACGTGCATTAAGGGAGGCATTCCGCGCGCCGACAATACCGATGCTTTGTTGATTTAAAAGATATGTACGTCCGCGTACAGTGATAAGGGGCGGCGCGTCATCAATGGCGCTGAGCGCGAGGGGGTAGGCATCTTCGGCGGCGCATATAATATGTGCTTTATAGCGCGTGGCACGTTCCAGCTCTTTTTCTGCCAGAGACAGCGGCGCGACGTCTTTTGTTTTGGATTTTGCACTGCGTTTATTCAGGCTGGGGAAATGTTCAATTGCCTGAGAAGCGGAACCAAAACGTTCCAGTAATTTATAGAAGGTAATCGGCCCGATGCCCTCCGTACGTATCAGACGGATCCAAGAGAGTTTTTCATGATCTGTAAAGGGGGCGGCCCTTTCTTGACGGGCGAACAGGTCGGTCATTTCTTTTGTCCGATTTTTGGTTCTTCCCCCTTTATCAGGCGCTTAATATTGTCTTTGTGCTTAAAAAACACAATGGCGGTGATAAGGGCGCAGATGATCGCGGCGCCCATACCATAAAAGAACAAGGTTAATAACGGTGCCAAGGCCACAGCGACAAGGGCGGAGAGGGATGAAATACGGCTGAAATACGCCGTGATAATCCACGTCAGGCACGCAATCAGCCCGACATATGGGACAGCCGCCAGTAAAGCGCCGAGTGTGGTGGCAACGCCTTTACCGCCTTTAAATTTCAGCCAGACAGGAAAACAATGACCGATAACCGCGCCCAGCCCCACGATCAGCGCTTCAGTATGGGCATAAATAATATTTGTCTGTTCACCGGGGAAGGTATAATCACGCGCGGCAATGAATAGTATTATCAGCACAGGGATAAATGCCTTCAACATATCAGCGGCGAGTGTCGCGGCGGCCAGTTTTTTATTGCCCGTTCGTAACACATTCGTCGCGCCGATATTGCCGGAGCCGATACTGCGGATATCGCCTAGCCCCGCTTTTTTCGTGATTAAAAGTCCGAAGGGGATAGAGCCAACGACATAGCCAAAAAGAAGATAAAGTATCAATTCCATCAAAGGAGTTAAGGTTGTAACGTCTTATTTGTCAAGCAGAAGCATTTGTTTTAAATCGTCATTGCGAGCGGAACGCGGCAATCCAGAAATCATAATAATAGATTGCCGCACGCCCGCTAGTCGCTCGCAATGACGTGGTCAGGCTTTGCTGTTTAAACACCAATCTAGAACCGCCATGCGGGCGGGGACGCCGTTGGCAACCTGATCTAATATCACGCTATATTGCGTGTCATCGGGCACATCTTCGGCAATCTCTACATTACGGTTCATGGGGCCGGGATGCATGACAATCACATCCGCAGCGGCATGTTCTAGCCGCACTTTTGTTAAGCCGTAATTCTTGAAGTACGTTTGATCATCGGGTATTTGAGAGGCCTGCATCCGCTCCTTTTGAATACGCAGCATCATTACAACGTCACAGCCCTCTAGCCCCTCATCCATATCTGTGAACATCTTGATGGCGGGAACGGGCAGTTTCTCTGGCATTAAAAAGTCGGGCGCGATAATGCGTAAATTGGCCCCCAGTTTATTTAGTAATTCAAAATTGGAACTGGCAACGCGGGAATGTGCCACATCGCCGCAGATGGCAATGTTTAACCCTTCAATCGTGCCTTTATGTTGACGAATGGTCAGGGCGTCCAGCAATGCCTGTGTCGGGTGTGCGCGGTAGGAATCCCCCGCATTAATCACGGGGCAATCGACCTTGGTTGAAATATAGTAGGGCGCATTATATTCGCTGTGGCGGACAATAATCGCATCCGGCTTCATTGCGCCCAATGTCTGGATAGTATCAAGAAAGCTTTCATCTTTGGTCATTGAGCTGGTTTTCACATCCCAGTGAATAATTGTTGCCCCCAGACGCGCCGCCGCCATTTCAAAAGACGTACGTGTACGCGTCGAATTTTCAAAAAACAGCGTCAGGATGACTTTCCCCTTCAAACACGCATTGTCCCAATCACCCGCCTGCATCTGATCCGCCCAGTTTTGCGCAGAATCAAGGAAAGAGATAATCTCTGCCTGATCAAAGTCGGAGATGTTTAAAAAATGGCGTGGAGATTTTTGACTGTTCATTTTTGACATACGTATTTTGTATCATGATCGTGTGTAATATTAAATCGAAAGTGCCTCAAATTTGAACAAAATATCCCCTAAAAACAAAATGTAGTTTGCCTAATTTCGAAACGATAGTTGTTGTCATAATTACATAATTGGCGTTATTATAAGATTGTGGCACCAAATAAAAACAGGTGCGGGGGTTAGCATGAAACAGATAAATATAAAAAAGATCAGTACAACATTTTTCATTTTCTTTTGCATCGTCACGCTGAGTGCGGGGTCGGCATCTTATGGGCATATTGCGGCGTCCGGTCATATTGTAAAGGATGTAAAATTTGCCGTTCATAAGGAAAATTGCAAATCAGCGTTAACGCAGGCTTCTTATCAAACACCGCTTAAAAAAGCGTCGCATGAAAGTGATCGTAGTATCAGTCAAGCCGCCGCGGTGGGTATATTATTCGGCGCCAGATATGCAAGCAACCCATCTGATAATATGACAGATACAAAGGTACAAGCCATTAAAGCCTATAGAACGTGCGTGAAGAAACGCGCCCTTAAGAACTAGAAATAAATATCAGGAATTACCCATACAAGTCTGGAGATTAGTAAGACCTATCTCTATCCCTATGTCCCTTGTCGTCCAACTGCCCCCGTGAAGTCGCAAGATTTTTCGGGGGCGTCTTTTTTTTACCATGTTATTGCGAGCGCGGCGCGGTAATGACGGAGGCTATAGCAATCCCTGATAGATCAAACCCAGTAAAATAATTCCCAATACCACGCGGTAAATCGCAAAAGGCGCGAAGCTAAAACGCTCCAGAAATTTCATCATCACAGCGATAGAGGCAAGCGCGGCAAAGAAAGATAATCCGGCGGCGATCAAAACCGATTGGGTCATGGCAGCGTTATCGGATTCAAGGACGTCTTTGCCCAATAATAATCCCGCCCCGCCCAAGGCAATGATGGAGAGTAAAAGCGAAAACTTGGCGCTTTCTGTTCGTGTGAATCCCAAAAACCGACCAGCAGTCATGGTGATGCCCGAACGCGACGTTCCTGGGACAAGGGCAAGACACTGGGCGCAACCAATTAAAAAGGCTTCAAGAAAGGTCATTTCCTGTAGCATTTTCGTGCGTTTTGAATAATGGTCGCTGATCCATAAAATAATCCCAAAGACAATGGTTGCCCATGCCATCACCTCTAATGATCTTAAAAAGTCCGGTTTAATCTGATGCAGGGCAAAGCCGATAATCACAACGGGTATAGAGCCGATTAGCAGACGTAAAATCATCGACACATTGCGGAAAAACAGCATTTCTGTAATGTCTTTATGGAAGTAAAGCAGAACGGCGAAGAGTGTACCGACATGCACCGCCACATCCATCATCAGGTTTTCTTCCCACGCATTTTCGCCCTCACCCAAGACATTATGCACCAAAACCAGATGCCCGGATGAGCTGACCGGCAAGAATTCTGTTAGCCCCTGAATAATGGCTAAAATAATAAGTGTAAAAAGCGGCATAACAGTTCTTTATATCTCGCGGTTGATTATCGTCGCGTAATTAAATATCCTATAGACGTTACCACAACCAAAATCAATGAAAACAAACTGTTATGCTTTATCTATTCGGCGCCGTTGGCTTTCTTGCAGGATTTTATGCCGGCATATTGATGCTGAAACCCGCCCTGCGTAAAGTCAGCAACCAGGAACTGCGCACCGATAAATCCCTAGCATGGAAAGTCGGGTGGATTCCGTGGGCGATGGCTTTATTGGGACTGCTGCTGGCTTATTGGGGGTATACTTATATATTTTTAGCGGATTTTGCAGCGTATCACATCATCTTGAAATATAAATACATCGCCTTCAAGTTCTCAAGCACTAACACAAAAGGAGACTGAACATGAAAATAGTAAAATCAGCCGACGCCAAATGGCAAGGTAGTCTGAAAGAAGGCACGGGCCACATCTCAACCGAGAGCGGTGTGTTATCAGATCAACCATACGGTTTCAATACGCGTTTTGAAGAGGAAAAAGGTACAAACCCGGAAGAATTGATTGCCGCGGCACATGCGGGGTGTTTTTCAATGGCGCTATCCATGATTTTAGGGGAAGCGGGCATGACCGCGAACTCTATTGATACAAAAGCCGATGTAACGCTCGAGAAAAAAGACGACGGCTTTGCAGTGACACACGTACACCTGACACTTAGCGCAGATATTGAGGGTGCGGATGCGAATGAATTTCTGGAATGCGCACAAAAAGCGAAGGAAAATTGCCCGATTTCCAAATTGCTCAACGCTGATATCACTTTGGATGCCAGCTTGAATCAACAGGAACTTGCGGCGTAACTGTCGTTCTATAACATTTTTTGAAAAGCCGTTGCGTTTATGCCGCGGCTTTTTCTTTGTCATCACTCTTTTGATTGATGTTCAAATCTTCTTTAAATGTCAGGGTTCTGTACGGGAACGGAATTTCGATATTGGCGTCATCCAACGCGGCTTTCACTGCCATAATCACTTGATCACGGCTTTCATGTTTATCCAGCGGCGCTGATTTCGCCCACCAGCGGATATTAAAATCAACGGAGGAGGAATTAAATTCACAGGCAAAAACCTGTACGGGTCTGTCTGTTAACACCAGATCGCATCCCTCAACCGCCTTTTGAATAACCGATTTGGCATTTGATAGCTCTACATCATACGCAACACCGCACACAACTTCAAAGCGGCGTACGTCTTGATCGGTCAGAACAAAAACCTCATTTTTGAACAGCTTGGAATTGGGAACAAGAATTAATTGCCCGTCGGTCTGGCGAATAAAACTATCACGAATATTGATCTGTTCGATCTTGCCTTTCACATCGCCGCATACAATAAAATCACCAATACGCATGGGCTTGCGCAGCATGATCATAATACCGGCAAGGAAGTTTTCAAAAATATCCTGAAAGGCAAAACCAATCGCAATCGACCCAAGCCCCAACGCCGCCAACATTTTCGCAGGGGTCAGGGACGGAATAACGATTGTTAATGCAATCAGGGAGCCAAACGTCCACACCCCGATTTTGGCAAGGGTCAGAAACAGACTTTTCAGAGACGGCCGCATATGTACGTGCGCATTATCCAGCGCCTTGTTCAGGATAAAACGTACAGCCTTGGAAACAATCCACGTCACCAACATGATGACAAACGCAATCCCCAACATCGGCAATAACTTCATAAAGCCCACGCCCATATCATTAAGCTGTTCAAAAAGCGGTGCGAGAAGTTCCATGATGTATTCCTGAATAATTTTGTTCTATGTAATCAGCGTATTAGAGAGGCAAGAGTTCCGCAAGGGTTTTGGTGATTCCATAAAACGGATTTATGAAGCCTTTCAACTTTGTGGATTATGTGTATAATTTTATTACAAATTGTCATTAGGCACATGCACCCCGCGCGAGCGGGGTGAGTAATTTCTAGAGTAAATTTTTTAAAGCGTCTTTAACTTTTTGAAATTGTATATTTGAAAACTTTCCTTCCTGATCAGTTAAGCGTTTGGCATCATATACTCGTAAATGTGTCACCATTGCACACTGCTCGCGACCTTTATAATTTACCTTAATATTAAAATGGGTTATCTTTTATTTTTGTTGTTAAAGGAATACCCCAAAATAAGCGTTTATTAAACTTGCGTGTTATTAAAACAGGACGATGAAAATCATCGTTTTTGCCATCTTCTTCGTGCCCAACGTTAATACCAATGGAACACCACCATATTTGGCGTTCTTTAAATGTCGGAACGTTTGAATGCTGGTCAATTTTGACTTTAAATCATGCCAAGTGATGAAGTCTTTAGTATGAGACATAAAAAACTAAATATCTTCTAATTCTAGGTTCATCCTGTAGACTTGAATCTTAATACGATTTGTAGTTTCACATGCATTTCTCAAACTCTCATCTATAGAACCAGCTATAACAACTCCATTAATTTTTCGATCTGGGAATTCTTTTTGTAATAATCCTATATACATAGATATTTGGCCAAAAACTTTATAATCTGCCATACCCGATTTGAGTTCTATAATAAGCAAATCACTTGTTTTTATGTGCTCAAGAACAACATCTAATCTTCTATTACCTATGACATATTCGATACCTAAGTTTGAAGTCTCCATATATTTTATAATTGGGAAACAATTCAGAAATTTGAGCACATAATGTTATTTGAAGATCTCTTTCATATGAAAAATTAACGTTAGATATCTCGGTTTCTTCTAAAGTTTCTTTCGTAATTAAAACTTCTGAATCATTTAAGCCGCCATAATATTGCGCAAAGAATTCTGAGTAGCGAGACATAGCGGCACGAAATCTTCCATGATGTTCATAACCAAAAGAAGAAAATTTACCTGTTTGGCTGTAATCATGAGCTAACCCACTAATTTTAGTTTGATCAGAGATTTTATAAATGTCAATTTGACTACCAGTTTCTTTTGAATAGTGGTTAGAAATAAGCGGAATAGCTTTTGAGTAACTTTGAACTGCACCGTTCTCAGCATACCCACGATTTAAAAGCCATTTTTTAAATTTTTCTTCCATAAAAATTTTTAAGCCGCCAGCTTCTTATATTTGATCCGTGTTGGTCTGGCATCCTTACCTGTACGTCTTTTGTAGTCGGCTTCGTAGGCTTCGTAGTTGCCTTCGAACCATTCGACATGGCTGTTGCCTTCGAATGCTAGAATGTGCGTACACAGGCGGTCAAGGAAGGCGCGATCGTGGGAGATGACCACAACACAGCCCGGAAAACGCTCAATCGCTTCTTCCAAAGCAGAGAGGGTTTCGGTATCCAGATCATTGGTTGGTTCATCGAGTAGCAGAACGTTGGCTTCGGTTTTCAACATTTTGGCAAGGTGTACGCGGTTGCGTTGACCACCAGACAGGTTACCAACCTTTTGTTGTTGGTCGGGCCCGCGGAAGTTAAAAGCGGAGACGTACGCACGACTTGCCATTTCGATTTTGCCGAGCATCAAATGATCCAACTCGTCGGAAATTTCTTCCCAAACAGTTTTATCAGGATCAAGCGCGTCACGCGACTGGTCAACATACCCAAGCTTGACAGTGTCACCGACGGTGAAAGTTCCCGCATCGGGGGTTTCATTGCCTGTAATCATTTTAAAGAGCGTGGTTTTACCCGCGCCGTTCGGCCCGATCACACCGACAATTCCGCCGGGGGGGAGGGAGAAGAGACAAATCATCAATCAATAATTTCTCGCCAAAGGCCTTATTGACGTTTTCCGCCTGAATAACCAAATTCCCCAGGCGCGGCGGTGTTGGAATAACAATCTGGGCATTACGCTGGGTCTCGCCTTGCGACTCTTGGAGTAATTCTTCGTATGAATTGATACGCGCCTTGGATTTTGCCTTACGCGCTTTCGGGGATTGCCCCATCCATTTCGCTTCACGCTCCAGCGTTTTCTGGCGAGATTTATCTTCGCGCGCTTCTTGTAGCAAGCGTTTCTGCTTGGCTTCCAGATAGGAAGAGTAGTTGCCCTCATACGGAATACCGCGCCCGTGGGCGACTTCTAAAATCCAGCTGGTAACATTATCAAGGAAATAACGATCATGCGTGACCATGACGACCATACCGCTATATTGCACCAGATGTTGCTGTAACCACCCCACGGATTCAGCGTCCAAATGGTTGGTCGGTTCATCAAGCAACAGAATATCGGGCTTTTCAAGTAGAAGTTTGGCAAGCGCCACGCGGCGTTTTTCACCACCGGACAGGTCTTTGATCGGCCAATCGGCGGGCGGACAACGGAGCGCGTCCATCGCCTGTTCAACTTCACGTTCCAGTTCCCAGCCATTGGCAGCGTCGATCTGATCTTGCAATTCGCCCATTTCCTCGGTTAGTTTGTCAAAATCGGCGTCCGGCTCCGCCATTTCCATGCCGATCGCATTAAAACGTTCCAGCTTTTCCAGCATGTCGGCTTTGCCTTGCATCACGTTTTCAAAAACGGTTTTTGTCTCATCCAGTTGCGGTTCCTGCTCCAGATAGCCGATTTTTGCGCCCTCGGCCGCCCATGCTTCGCCGGTGAAATCCTTATCCTGCCCCGCCATAATACGAAGAAGCGTCGATTTACCCGCGCCGTTCGGTCCCAAAACCCCGATTTTCGCGCCCGGAATAAAGGATAAGGTGATATTTTCAAGAACTTTTTTGCCGCTGACATAGGATTTTGTCAGTTCGTGCATTACATAGATATAGTCAGTCATATGGCTTTAAAACATATTTATCGCAGAATGAAAAGTCTTGTCGTCTATTTTATATGTTTAAGATCTTTATGTTTGGTCAAAATTCGATGGTTTTGGTATGTCCATCCCCTCCATGAATTGTAAGAGCGATCTAGTTTGTTATATAGATAATCCTCAATTTGAATTAAATGATTTTTTGACGATAGAGTTGTATTTTTGTTGTTTTGGATTTCTCTAAGTGCCGGAATAATCATGGGCCCAAGTTCTATAATGTATTGATAGTCTAAAGAACGTCCTCCTTCTATCATGAGGCCGCTATGCATAATATTATAGCGTGCAATGAATGATGGCCAATTGATAAATGTAAATAAGAATAAAACGCTTAATAGTGTAATGACATTTACATTGATAAGCCATGTATCAGACTTTTTTTGTAAAACTTGAATAATAATGAAAACAAGACCGAATGCGACGAGACCCATCCAAATAATGGCTGAGATGCGCCAATATGTTAAAGAATACGCTTCAATATAAAGAAGTGTTCTAAATATGCTTGAGATCACTAAAAAGATGTTTTGTAGAATCGATAAATATAAAAGCTTTTTTAAAAGCTGGCTGTTTTTGGCAGTTAGTGAAATTCTATTAGATAAAATAGCAAAAACAGCAGAAAGTAATGCGGTTATAATTAAGGGGTATGCGCCCTTTTGAGCATATTCTGCATATGTTATGCCTTTCGGAAGACTGGTGCCGCCCCATAGATAAATGACATCAAGCAAAGTTTGAACGGCAAATATTGCGTTAAATATAATTAGAGAACGTATAACGGATGATTCTGTAAATAGATAAGAAATATAATTATTCTTATCTTTTCTTATTTTATATGTATTTATTTTAAGGCGCGGGCGTATGATCGTCATAATAATGCAGGCCATAATGAGCCAAAATAATAAACGCCAGACAGAAATCGCTTTGAAGAAAACAGACAGGTCATAGTTTTGAAAATGTCTCATAATGAGGGGGTTGGCTTGTGCAAATAAAAAAATAAAAATCAGCGATAGAGCAATAGATAAAAACCAGCTACGAAAAAAGGTTTCATAAATAGAGAGTTTTTGTTTTCTCATTGTTGCATTCTTGAGAGCCGTAAATGCCTGATCGAACGATCTGCCGAATAAGAGCGTAGCTCTTAAAATTTCTTTAAACCAAATAAGTGCGCTGGATTTCCAATGATCATGTTTGAAAACAATTAAAGTCATAAAGCCAAGACAAATAAGGAGAATTGATAACATGTTACTTTTCTCGATCAAAACAAGGCATTGTACAATGGTTAAGGAAACAATTGTAATTGCAAAACCATTTCTAAGATTACGAAAATTAAAAAGACAAAGGAGAAGAACCAAGACAAGCCCAAATAGACCAAGTGTCCATCCCAGTTCTTCTTTGTATAGCAGAAAGTCAGCAATAAAAATTGCAAAAATCAGGGTAAAAAATTTAGGGAGGAAATGGCTCTGCAAGTATTTCATATTTGCAAATTATTCTGTAAGCGAGTTGATAAATAGATATATGTAACCATAAAAATTCTTACCAAATGCCGTTTTGTATTGAAAGCAGAAAGAATTTTCTACACAAAAAAGCCGGAGATATAATCTCCGGCTTTTAAATAAATGATTAGCTTTTTATTTCTTCATGATGAGGGCGTCTTTTTCTTCATTCCATTTTAGGCCCGAATGTGGAACAGCCATCATCGTGCCATCAGTCATTTCTACGACAACGTATTTCACTTTGCCTTCTTCACTGATACCCATGTCATTAATCATGCCGATTTTTTCCAAATCGTTATTATGTACGTCTTTACCAATGCTTTCTGTTGCAAGATAAGCGATGCCATATTCACCAATCAACTCTTTGGCAGAGTCGATTTTCATTTCTTTCATATCTTCATGTTTATGCTTCATATCTTTATCATGGTCACCTGCTATGGCGGGCATGCTGATCATTCCAAAAGCCAGAACGGTTAGTGCAAATTTTTTCATCGTAAGTTCCTTTTTGATTTATATTGTGAATACCGAACGTTTTGCAAAAAACGTGGTTCCATATATGGCGTTAATTTTTTTAGGAAGGTTTTTCTTCTATTTGTAAGTAAAATCAACTCTTCGATTTTTATATGCTCATATTCTTTTCAAAGATACTCTTCTGCGCTATGTTACTTGAAAGAAGACAAAGGATTATAGAGATATGGCAAAGAATTCAGGATCAGCGATTGAAGAGGCAACCAAGGGGCGTGCGGATTTTTCCGGTCATGGGGACGCATTGGGCGCGGCAGGTCATTATGACATTGATGATGCAGAGGCGCATAATGATGACGTTTTGGTGGATGCCAGTGGTGAAAGCGCATTTGTCGAAAAGCCGGATAATGGTGTTTTCCCCGACATAACAATCAAGCTATCCTGGGATCGTGTTGAAATTGAAAAAGAAAAGACGGGCTTTTTCGCCGATTACTGGGCAAGAAAAAACAGAGATTATAGAGCAAGCCGCCGATCTGGATCTGGGCTGTCTGTATGAAATGCAGGATGGCACGCGTGGCTGTTTACAGGCATTTGGCGACATGTTCGGATCGAAAGACGAGCCGCCTTTTATCTATCACACCGGTGATGAACGTACGGGTGACACCGAGGGTATTGACGAGAAAATGGTTATTAACGGCGCCAAGTGGGATCAGATAAAGCGCGTTTTATTTTACATGTATATCTATCAGGGCGCGCCCGACTGGCGTACGGTTTTGCCGGAAATCGAGATTGATATTCCCGGAAAACAGGATTTGAAAATGTCACCCCATGCGAAAAAACCGGAACTGGTGATGTGCGCGGTGGGCATGGTTAAAAATGAAAACGGCGATTTGCGCCTGACCAATTTCTCCGAATATTTTCCGGGACATGCGGAAATGGACCGTGCCTATGGTTTTGGTCTGGAATGGGAAGACGGATCAAAAGAATAGGACGAGTATTTCACTTTAACATTTTTCTTTTATATTTTGTTAAAGACATGATAGTACCTTCAGAGAAGATAAAAGAAGCGCATCTAAATGGATCTATCAGAATTTAATCTTTTCATACTTGCCCTGGGGGCGATGGGGCTGGGTGCCATAATGTTGGTACGCGGTGGTGACTGGACGATTGACGGTGCGGTCTGATATTGCCCGCAAATTTGGTTTATCCCCCCTGATTATCGGCTTTACAATTGTTGCCTTCGGAACGTCTTTGCCCGAATTGATTGTTTCCATCAATGCGAATTTAAAAGACTCTGCGGGTATTGCCATTGGTAATGTATTGGGATCGAATATTGCCAATATTTTGCTGGTTTGTGGGTCGGCGGCGATTGTGGCAACCATGTCGGTGAAGCCGCGCGATATTATGAATGACACCATCATGATGGGTGTCACCACGATGGGGATGGTTCTGTTGTTTTTATATGGCTACATTGATCAATGGGCGGGTGTTGCCATGGTTGGTGTGCTGGGCCTATACGTTTTGTACCAATATAAAAGCGCGTCAAAAAACGACGAGAAAGACATTGTCGAGGAAATTGAAAACCCCGAATTTGCCAACCCCAAACTGGCCTATATTTTTCTGATATTGGGATTGTTATTAATAGCAGGCGGCGCGGAATTTCTGGTACGAGGGGCGCAGATGTCTGCTACTATTCTGGGTGTGCCCGAAGCCGTTATTGCCCTCAGCCTGATTGCACTGGGAACGTCCTTGCCTGAACTGGCGACCTGTGTTGCGGCAGCCTTAAAAACAAACAGATTTGATTGTCGGTAACATTATCGGATCAAACGTGTTTAATATTTTAATGATTTTGGGAATTGCCGCGGCCATCAAACCGATTGATGTCACAACCGCAGGTGATCAGATTGTTAGTCTGGATATGTGGATCACACTGGCTATCACGCATTTTATTTTCAATCTGGTTACTGGTCTTCAAAAAAATCTGATCGTAAAATGGGCATTGCCTTTGTAACTGGATATGTTGTCTATATTCTGCAATATATAACTTCTGGCAATATATGCGAT